>NZ_JBFRDC010000020.1:0-369 GCF_052113385.1 Arthrobacter sp. YAF16 | reverse complement strand
GAGATCAAGAGCTTCGACGGCGAGACGGTCTCGGGCTTCCTCTATCAGCCCGATCCGGCCAAGTTCCCCGGCAAGCGCCCGCTGATCGTCGACATCCACGGTGGCCCCGAAGGCCAGACCCGCCCCGACTTCCTCGGCGGCAACAACTATCTGGTCAACGAGCTGGGCGTGGCGCTGTTCTTCCCCAACGTCCGCGGCTCGTCGGGCTACGGCAAGCGCTTCGTCAATCTCGACAACGGCCCGTTCAAGCGCGAGGACTCGGTCAAGGACATCGGGGCCTTCCTCGACGCCCTGACCAAGGAGCCGGCGCTGGACGCCGACCGCTTCGCGGTCAACGGCGTCTCCTACGGCGGCTACATGTGCTACGCC
>NZ_JBFRDC010000019.1:0-445 GCF_052113385.1 Arthrobacter sp. YAF16 | reverse complement strand
CCGATACCCCGGTCCCGGTGCTGCCGTCTCCGAAGGCCCATCCGTAGCCGGTGATGCCGGCGTCGTCGGTGGAGGCGCTGGCATCGAAAGCCGCGGTCAGACCGGAGGCCGAGGCGGTGAACGACGCCACCGGCGCGGCATTCACCGTGGCACCGCTGGTGGTGGTTGTTGCGGTGAGGTCGAAGCTGATGTCTTTGGTGGCGTGGTAGTTCAGGTGGGTTTCGGCGGCGATGGTGTTGGTTCCGTTGACCAGCAGGGAGAGTGGGACGTTGAAGGTGACCGGGGCGGCGTTGGCGTTGGAGGTGGGGATTGCTGCGGTGGCGTAGGTGTTGATGGTGACAGTGCCGGTGGGCATGCGGGTGCGGCCGACTTCGGTGCCGTTGACGTAGATGACGACGCCGTCGTCGGCGACGGTGGTGAGTTTGAGCGCGGTGACGGCGGAGGC
>NZ_JBFRDC010000018.1:0-574 GCF_052113385.1 Arthrobacter sp. YAF16 | reverse complement strand
GGCACCGCGGAACCGGCGAACTGGCAACTGAGCACAACCGACAGCACGGCCACGCTGCAGAGCGCCGGTGGAATCGGCATCTACAGCTACCTCAGCACCACCGGAACGCCGACCCCGTTGACCGTCAGCTTCGACGACCTCTGGGCCGGCGGAACCGGATCCACGCCGCCGACGCCGAATGTGGCGCCTGTTGCGGCGTTCACGAGTGGGGTGAGCGGGTTGACGGCGAACGTGAACGGGGCCGGTTCAACGGACTCGGACGGCACGATCGCCTCGTACGCCTGGGACTTCGGTGACGGCGGGACCGGGACCGGGGTGACGGCGAGCCACACCTACGCTGCCGAGGGGACGTATACGGTCACCCTGACCGTAACGGATAACGGCGGCGCCAAGGGTACGGTCAGCCATTCGGTAAGCGTTGCCGCGCCGCCGGCGGGCAGTGTCCTGGCTCAGGACACGTTCACCCGCACGGTCACCGGCGGTCTGGGGACGGCGGAAACGGGCGGGCCCTGGACATTGTCCGGGACAGCCTCGAACTTCGCCGTCAACGGCAGTGCGGCCACGATTGCCAGCC
>NZ_JBFRDC010000017.1:0-1035 GCF_052113385.1 Arthrobacter sp. YAF16 | reverse complement strand
GGTGTTGGTGACGGGGGCCATCATCTATCCGGGGTTTAAGACTGCTGAGGTGGAGTTGAACGATGGTGGTGTGTGGGTGGTGTCGAAGGCGAAGAATGCGGTGGGGCGGTTGAATTATCCGTCGCGGGTGTTGGATGGTGCGGTGACGCCGGCGTCGACGACGTTTGATGTGTTGCAGGATGCCGGGACGGTGTTTGTTGATGATGCGTCGGGTTCGACGTTGAACCAGGTGTCGGCGGCGCAGATGCGTTTGGGCGGGGATAAGAAGTTGCCGGGGTCGGCGGAGGTGAGTTTCGGGTCGCGGGTGATTGCGGTGACGGATGCGGCGCGGGGCCGGGTGTGGGCGTTGTCGCCGTCGACGGTGAATGGTTTTGATGAGGAGAATTCGGAGCCGGTGCTGTCGGGGGCGCGGGGGACGGTGTCGGCGGTGGGGGCTGATGACCGGATTTATAGTGCGGATCCGACGTCGGGTCAGGTGACGGTGACGGCGGTGGATGCTGATGGCCGGGTCACGGATTCGCAGGTGAGTTCGTGGGAGGGGTTGAAGGGTGCGGGCAGCATCCAGTTGAGCGTGGTGGGGGATCAGCCGGTGGTGCTGGACGCGGGCGGCGGGAAGTTGTTGTTGCCGGGCGGGCGTGAGTTGGCGTTGGCGGATGCGAAGGATGCGAAGCTGCAGCAGCCCGGTCCCGGGGCGGGTGCTGTGGCGGTGGCGACGCCGAAGGCGCTTTTTGAGGTGCCGTTGGATGGTTCGGCGGCGAAGACGGTGACCTTTGGCGGGCAGGGGGTTCCGGCGGCGCCGGTGCAGTTGGGTGGTTGTGTGCATGCGGCGTGGTCGGGGGCGAATAAGTATGTGCGGGACTGCGGCAGTGATGCCGATGACAGGAGCGTGGATGTGCCGAAGGCGTCCGCGTCGCCGTCGTATGTGTTCCGGGTGAACCGGGACGTGGTGGTGCTCAATGATGTGAATTCGGGCAATGTGTGGCTGGTGAACCAGAACATGCAGCTGGTGAACAACTGGGACGACGTCATCCCGCC
>NZ_JBFRDC010000016.1:0-3341 GCF_052113385.1 Arthrobacter sp. YAF16 | reverse complement strand
TGGCAGGCCCGGCACAATCAACCAATTCAATACAAAATTGGTATCAACAAACTTGGCACACTATTGAGTTCTCAAACAACAGACACACCCGGCACCACCCAAACCCAACGGTCCAGGATCGCTCCGGAGCAACTTTTCAAACTTACCCGGTGTCGACTTCCAAAGCAAATCCGGCTTCCCGGACCTACATCAGCAGACGAACCAGCCCCACCAGAATTCTTTAGCGATTGAACCGCCGAAAGAACTTGGTCTTGAATTATTTTTGGGGGATTGGCCGCCTCCGGTCCTCCAGCGTTTCCGCTGTTCTCCCTCGTGGCGACTTAGAAAACAATACACCCAGTCGACGGTAACCGCAAACCCGATTCGCGGCTGCGCCGCGGTGCCCTGCGGCCGCCCCCGGAACCTCGCCGAACCGGCGCCGCACCGCCGTCGTACGGGCTCCGCACTGGCGCGGCACCGGCGCCGTTGTCGCCCGGGCGGCAACCCGGCGTCGTCAGTGGGAGCTGTATGCTCCGTCACCTTAGGCCGCTGCTGCGGATACCATCAGGGGGTGAGGGCACAACGCCGGCGCCAGATAGCAGTCCCGCTCAGTCGGCGTGTGTCCGGCCCGGCTGTGAACGGGCTTTCGCAGCACGACGTCACCGCCCGCATCGAGAGTGGGCTCGACAACCGGGTGCCGGACAAGACCAGCCGGAGCCTGTGGCAGATCTTCCGCGCCAACGTCCTCACCCTCTTCAACGCGATTGTCGGCTCAAGCTTCCTCGTGCTGCTGCTCCTCGGCCGCTGGCAGGACGCATTGTTCGGCCTGGCTGCCGCGGGCAACGCGGTGATCGGCGTGGTCCAGGAATTCCGGGCCAAAAGGTCCCTGGACCGTCTTGCGGTTTTGGATGCCCCGCGTGCACGGGTGCTGCGCGACGGCCAGATCCGGGAGATCGCCACGGCCGATGTCGTCCGCGATGATGTCCTGGTACTGCGTGCCGGGGACCAGGTGACGGCGGACGCAGCAGTGCTCGAAGCCGCCGGACTCGAGGCGGACGAATCCCTCCTCACCGGCGAATCGGACCCCGTGGCCAAAGACACCGGGTTGGACGTGCTTTCCGGATCCATCATTGTGGCCGGGCACGGCAAAGTCCGGGTGGTGCGGGTGGGTGCGGAGTCGTTCGCCAGCCGGCTCACCGCTGATGCGCGCCGGTTCTCCCTGGTGAACTCGGAGATCCGCAACAGCCTCAACCGTGTGCTTCGCTGGATAGCCTGGGCGATCCTGCCTGTCGCGATCCTTGTGGTCAACGGCGAGCTGCAGGCGCGGGGCGGTTGGCAGGATGCCGTCGCCACAGGCACCTGGACGACAGCCTTGGTAGGCGTCATCGCCAGCGTAATCGCAATGGTTCCGTTGGGCCTCGTGCTGCTGACCAGCGTGGCGTTCGCCGTCGGAGGGCTCAGGCTCGCCAGCCACAAGGTCTTGATTCAGGAACTCGCTGCGGTCGAAGGCCTCGCAAGGGTGGACGTCCTCTGCATGGACAAGACCGGCACCCTAACGGAGGGCGGCCTGAGATTCGAGGCGGTTCACCAGCTGACGCCAACGCCGGATCCAGGCTGGCAACAGGCCCTCGGTTGGTTTGCCGCTGAGCCCGAGGCAAACGCCACGGCGCGGAGCCTCGGCGCCGCTTTCGAGGACGACGGCGGATTCCAGTCGATCTCCTACGTTCCGTTCTCCTCCTCCCGGAAGTGGAGCGGGGTGACCTTCGGTGGAGGCAACGGGGCGACGCCCACCTGGATTCTCGGGGCGCCGGAAATGATCCTGGCTCCGGGAAACAGCATCACCGTAGATCCGGCGCCGGGGGCAGCTGCCGGGTCCTCCGACGAACCGGCCCGGACAGCGGAGCCAGGCCATGCAGACGTGCTGCAGCAAGCCGGCAAGCTTGCCGGCACCGGCTTGCGGACGCTGCTGCTGGCCGGAGCGGACACACCTCCGGGGGCGAGCAAGACGCCGACGCTGCCCGACGGTCTCAGGCCGGTCGCACTCCTGACGTTTCGGGAGCAGACCCGGTCCGATGCTCGGGAGACCCTGGAATTCTTCCGCGCCGAGGGCGTGGAGTTGAAAATCATCTCCGGCGACGATCCGCGGACCGTCGCCGCCATCGCGCGTCGGGTTGGCCTCGACGTGGCCCAAGGCTACGACGCACGTTCGCTGCCCGAAGATCCCCTTCTTCTCGAGGAGGTGATGGGGGGAAACAACGTCTTCGGCCGCGTCAGCCCTGATCAAAAGAAGGACATGGTCGCTGCCCTGCAACGGCTTGGACATACCGTGGCAATGACCGGGGACGGGGTCAACGACGCCCTCGCCCTGAAAACGGCAGACCTTGGCATCGCCATGGATTCTGCGGCGCCGGCTACCAAGGCGGTAGCGCGGCTGGTCCTCCTCGATGGCCGCTTCGACCGGCTTCCGGAAGTGCTGGCAGAGGGTCGGCGCGTCATCGCCAACATCGAGCGGGTCTCAAGCCTCTTCCTCAGTAAGACGGCGTATTCCATTGCCATCGCCGTCAGTTTCGGACTGCTGCAGTGGCAGTTCCCGTTTCTCCCCCGCCAGCTCTCCTTCACGGACGGCCTCACAATCGGCATCCCCGCCTTCTTCCTGGCACTGATGCCGAACACCCGTCGCTATAAGCCGGGTTTCCTGCGACGCTCACTCTGGTTCTCGCTGCCGGCCGGGCTCATCGTCGCGGCCACCTTGCTTGTGCTCAATGCCATCGCGCCGTCGGCGGCAGCGCCGGGGCCGGAAGCGGTGCGCTCCGCTTCCGTTCTTACCCTCACAGTGGTGGGGCTCTGGATCCTGGCGGTGGTATCCCGGCCGCTCAACGCCGGCCGGGTCGGTGTACTGGCGGCGATGTGCGCCGCCCTCGTCATTCTGCTCAACATCCCCTTGGCACAGGATTTCTTCATTCTCTCCTGGCCACCAGGCGGGCTTTTGCTCGCAGCTCTGGCAACCGGGGCCGGCGGCGGCCTCGCAATCGAGCTCCTTGCGTGGCTCCACGGCCGCAAGTTTCCCCGCTGACCATGCTGGCGGCGCCGGCTGGGTTACGAAAAAGGCCCTCTTCCGTCAGGCTCCCAGCTCGCCCCATAGATCCGGACTTGCCTTCGTCAGCTGGCTGGATCTGCGGGAGGGGGGTCGGATGCCTGTTTGGGGTGTTAAAAGGCTCAGGCCCCGACACTGTGTGTCGGGGCCTGGCTGTAATGGTTGTCCGGCGGTGACCTACTCTCCCACACCCTCCCGGGTGCAGTACCATCGGCGCTGTGGGTCTTAGCTTCCGGGTTCGGGATGGGACCGGGCGTTTCCCCCACGC
>NZ_JBFRDC010000015.1:0-5584 GCF_052113385.1 Arthrobacter sp. YAF16 | reverse complement strand
GTGGATGTGCCGAAGGCGTCCGCGTCGCCGTCGTATGTGTTCCGGGTGAACCGGGACGTGGTGGTGCTCAATGATGTGAATTCGGGCAATGTGTGGCTGGTGAACCAGAACATGCAGCTGGTGAACAACTGGGACGACGTCATCCCGCCGCAGCAGACCTCGGACGACGCGGACAAGGACTCCGCCGACGAGGTGCAGCAGACCGTCCTGCCGGACCGCACCAAACCCAACAGCCCGCCGGTCGCCAAAGCCGACACCTTCGGGGTCCGCGCCGGCAAGACGACCATCCTTCCCGTGCTGGACAACGACACCGACCCCGACGGCGACATCCTCACCGTCCGGTCGCCGGAACCGCTCAAATCCGGGCTGCTCGCACCGATCTACGGCGCCACCGGCTTCCAGGTCAGCGTGGGCGCGGACAAGACCGGTACGGAAACGTTCAAATACACGGTCGACGACGGCCGCGGCCTCTCCGCCTCCGCCGACGTCACGCTTAACATCGTCCCGCCCGGGGAGAACTCCGCCCCGCGGCAGAAACCGAACAGGAACACCACACTCGTAGTCCAGGCCGGCAAAGCGGTCAGCCAGAACATCCTCACCGACTGGACCGACCCCGACGGCGATGACGTGTTCGTCGTCGGCGCTGCAAGCAGCGACCCCCGCGACCAGGTGAAAGTCCGGCCCGACGGCCTGCTCAGCTTCCAGGACTCCGGCTCCGAACCCGGCCGCAAGACCGTCACCGTCACCGTCTCCGACGGCCGGTCCACGGCCGAAGGCAAGGTCACCGTGGAGGTGCGCCCGCCAGGAGCCCTGCCGCCGATCGCGAACGCGGACCACCTCGTGGCCGTCGCCGGCGTGGACACCGTGATCGCCCCGCTCAAAAATGACTCGGACCCGCAGGGCGGGGCGCTCCGTCTCGCCCAGGCCACCCCGGACGGCAACTCCACCGCCACCATGGGCGCCGACCAGCAGACCTTCACCTTCAACTCCACCGCCCTCGGCGCACACTACGTCTCCTACCTCGTCACGAACGGGCCGGCCAGCGCCCAGCAGCTGGTCCGGGTCGACGTCGTCCCCGGCGGCGGCGACGGAGCACCGGTCGCGGTCCGCGACACCGCGCTGTTGCCGGCCGGCGGCAGCGTGCTGGTGGACGTCCTCGGCAACGATTCGGACCCCTCCGGCGGCGTCCTGGTGGTCCAGTCCGTGACCGCCGCCGATGGACTGCCGCTCAGCGTCGCCGTCCTGGACCACTCCGTCGTCCGGATCACCGACCTCCGCGCCCAGGGCCAGCTCAACGTCAAGTACACAATCTCCAACGGCAAGTCCTCCGCGAGCGGCGAGATCGCCGTCCTGGTCGTCCCCGCGCCGTCCAAGCTGCAGGCGCCGCAGGCCAAACCCGACGAGGCAACCGTCCGTGCGGGCGACGTCGTCACCATCCCGGTGCTGGAGAACGACACCGACCCCAACGGCGGCAAGCTCACCCTCGAACCGGTGCTGGCCCAAAAGCCGGACGCCGCCGACGGCCGCACCTTCACCGCCGGCCAGACGCTGCGCTTCATCGCCGGCGAGGTGCCGAAGACGGTCTACGCGATCTACAAGGTCACCAACGCCTCCGGACAATCCGACTCCCAGCAGGTGTCCATCCGGATCCGGGCCCGCGACGACGAACGCAACACCCGCCCCGAACCGAAGAACCTGACCGCCCGCGTGGTGGCCGGCATGACGGTCCGCATCCCGGTGCCGCTCGACGGTGTGGACACCGACGGCGACTCTGTGCAGCTGACGGGCGTGGACAAGGCCCCCGCAATGGGCACGGCCGTGGTCAAGGACGGCTACCTCGAATTCACCGCCGCCGGCAACGCCGCCGGCACGGACACCTTCAGCTACCGCGTCCGGGACCGGATCGGCGCCGAAAACACCGGCACCGTGATCGTCGGCATCGCGCCGCGGGAAATCAATAACCAGAAGCCGATCGCGGTTGACGACGCCGTGGACGTCCGGCCCGGCCGCAAGATCGCCGTCGACGCCCTCACGAACGACTCGGATCCCGATGGGGACCCGATCAGCCTGGTGCGCAACGGCTTCGAGGCCCGCCCGGAGCTCGCCGTCGAGCCGGCCGACGGCGGCAAGGTGCTGCTCACAGCGCCGGGCGCCGCGGGCAACGAGAGCGTCAGCTACAAAATCCAGGACGACAAAAAAGCCCAGGGCAGCGCCGTGATCCGGGTCCGGGTCAGCCCGGATGCAACCCTTAAGGCCCCGCTCGCGAAAGACGACGTGGTCACCCCGGCGGAGACCCTCGGCAAGTCCGCCGTCGACGTCCCGGTCCTGAAGAACGACGCCGACCCCGACGGCGTCGCCGCAGAACTCAAGATCGGCCTGCCGGACGGCAATCCGAACGCGCGCGTGGCCGGCGACGGGACCGTCCGGGTGGCCCTCGCGCCGAAGGACCAGCTGGTTCCCTACACCGTCACCGATGTGGACGGCCAAAGCGCGACGGCGGTCATCTGGGTCCCCGGCCAGGGTGAACAGCACCCCACCCTGGCCCGGACCGAGGCCGTGGAGGTGATGGCCGGCAAGGAAATCACCCTGGACCTGGGCGAGTACGTCCGCGTCAGGGAAGGCCGTACGCCGCGGATCACCCAGGTGGACAAGGTCAAGGTCCAGGGCGCCGAGCCGGACAACGTCGTGGCCGGCAACGGGAGTAAGCTGCGTTACGCCGCCCTCAAGGACTACGTGGGCCGGGGCTCGGTCACCTTCGAGGTCACCGACGGCAGCGGACCCGAGGACCCGGCCGGGCTGAAGTCCACGCTCAGCATCATCACCAAGGTCATCCCGGACCCGAACGCCAACCACCCGCCGACGTTCAGCGGCGCCACCCTTGAGGTGCCGAAGGCCGAGTCCGCGAGCCTGGAACTGGGCAACCTGGCCAAGGACGTCGACGCCGGCGACCAGGACAAACTTAAATTCGAACTCGACGGAACACTCCCGGAGGGCTTCAAGGCCACGCTCGCCGGCGCCACCCTGAAAGTCACCGCAGACTCCGCCAAGGCCGCGGGCTGGAAGGGCAGCATCCCGCTCAAGGTCACCGACGGCCGCTCCGATCCTGTCCGGGCCACGGTGGCGGCCACCGTCACGGCCTCAAACCGGCCACTGCCGGTGGCGAACGAGGACGTCGTGGAGAAGGCCAACGCCGGCAAGGCGGAGACCGTCAACGTCCTTGCCAACGACTTCAACCCCTTCTCCGACACGCCGCTGCGGATCGTGGCCGCCACCGTGGAAACCGGCTCCGCGGCCGGGCAGCCCGCGGTGGCCGGGGACTCCATCACGGTCACCCCCGCCGGCGGCTTCAAGGGCGTGATGGTGGTCCGCTACACCGTCATGGACAAGACCGGGGACCTCTCCCGGCAGACCGACGGCCGCGTCCGGATCACCGTCCGGGACAAGCCCGACGCCCCGTCCGCGCCGAGCGCAACGGACGTCCGCAGCCGGACCGCCGTGCTCAAGTGGACGCCGCCGTCGGACAACGGTGCCGCCATCACCAAGTACACGGTGCGCTCCGGCAACGGCTTCAGCCAGGATTGCGCCACCACCACGTGCACCCTCAGCGGACTGACCAACGACGTCAAGTACGTCTTCACCGTCACCGCCACCAACGAGGTGAAGGAATCCGATCCCTCGCCGGCCTCCAACGAGATCCGGCCGGATGAAAAGCCCTCGCCGCCGGAGGCTCCCACGGTCAAGGCCGGGGACAAGAACATGGTGATCGCCTGGCCCGCGGCGAAGACCGAGGGCTCCGCGGTGAAGAACTACAACCTGGAGATCTCGCCGCCGCCGGCCAGCGGAGTCGCCGTGAAGAACGGCGTGACCGGCCTGAACTACACCTGGCCGGCCCTGACCAACGGCGTGCGCTACAAGGTACGCGCCCAGGCCGTGAACGAGCTCGGCCCCTCCGACTGGGGACAGTACTCCGCCGAGGACAACCCCGCCGGCGTCCCGGCCGCCCCGGGCGCGCCGACGACGTCGGTGGCCTCCGCCGTCGGCACCTCCAACCAGCTCAAGGTGGACTGGGATGAGCCAAACACCAACGGCGACGCGATCAAGAACTACTACGTCACGATGAGCGGCGGCGGCGGCGCGGACCAGACCCAGACCGTGGCCGGCACCGTGCGGACGGCGAACTTCACCGCCAACAACTCGGAAGCGTCCTACACCTTCACCGTGCAGGCCGAAAACAAGGCAGGCAAGGGCTCCGCCAGCGCGGCCTCCGCGCCGCGCCGCGCCACCGGCAAGCTCAGCCGGGTCTCCGGCGTGAGCGCCGCCGAGGCCAACACCGGCGGCGCCGGTCGGGCCATCACCATCAACTTCCGTGAGCTCACCGCTGCGGAACGCAACGGCTCGGCCTACTCCGAGGTGAGTTACACCTACCGAGCCAGCACCGGCCAGTCCGGGCCGATCAGGCCCGGCCAGACCGTCGGCGGGTTCGCCAACGGCGCCGCCACCACCGTCACGGTGACGGCCAACTCGTCCGTCGCGCCCAGCTCGGACGCCAGCACCGGGGCTAACGCGAACCCTTACGGCTCACCCGGCACCCCGTCGGCCTCCGGCATCAACGGCGCGGAAAACCAGCGGAACCTGACGTTTAACTGGGCCTCGCCGGATGCCGGGAGCCACGACATCGCCTACACCCAGATCAAAATCGACAACGGCGGCTGGGAACGGGTGGGCCCCTCGGGAAGCCGGACGGTCAACACCGGCGGCTTCAATGAACGGCACACGATCCAGGTCCAGACCGTCAACTCGCGCGGCACCGGCGGCCCGCTCGCCTCGGCGTCGGCCCAGTCCGGGGCAGAGAAGACGCGCTGGTCCACCAGGCTGAACTCCGGCATGGACCGCAGCTGCACCGACCTGCCGGGCGCCACCTCCTACGACCCGCAGAAATTCACCTGCGACGGCAAGAGCGGTTACGACCGGCCGTGGATGTCCCACTTCGACAGCTTCGACGTGATGTGCTGGAAGCCGCACGGCACCACCTACAGCGGCGACGGCCAGTGGTACTACATCATGCGCGGCTCACCGAACCAGACCCGCTGGATCCAGTCGCTGCACACCACCATCGGTTCGCCGGCACAGAGCGGCGTACCACTGTGCACCTTCCCGACAGGAGCCACGCCATAACCCGCCCCGGGCCCCGGCCGTCACCCTCCGCCGGGCAGTCCTCCCCATCGCGCTGCCGGAGATCGTTGGGTAGGCTGTCGCGGGAAGTGGGGGACCGGTCTCGGGTCCGCCGGGGGAACCACCACACAATTTTGAAGGAAAGCTAACGCTGTGACACGTCTTTTCGCCACGCTGGGTGCCAGAAAGCCGGGTTCCACGAAACCGCGATCACGCACGCGCCGCAAGTTCGTCACGGCCACTTCGTTTGTGGCTGCTGCTGTGGTGTTGGTGACGGGGGCCATCATCTATCCGGGGTTTAAGACTGCTGAGGTGGAGTTGAACGATGGTGGTGTGTGGGTGGTGTCGAAGGCGAAGAATGCGGTGGGGCGGTTGAATTATCCGTCGCGGGTGTTGGATGGTGCGGTGACGC
>NZ_JBFRDC010000014.1:0-21495 GCF_052113385.1 Arthrobacter sp. YAF16 | reverse complement strand
GCTTCGTCCCAAGAGTCTTGAGCTGAGCAACATCTGCACCCCAAATAGCCATTCGAAAAAACTCCTTAGTTCACCGGACCCGAAACTCTCGGCATCCCCAGCGGCCCCCGGCTGATCCGGAAGATCCAATGCCTCGAACCTACCCTGCCGCGCAAAAAACTGTCGATGGGCAGGCCTCCCCATCGGCCGGTCCCCCGCCCAAGTAGCTCGCAGTTGTTGTCGTTTTGAGGGCCCAAAACGACAACAACTGCGAGTCAGTTGGGCGGTCCCGGGCTAGTTCCGGTTCTCCGGCGGCAGGGCGATCTGCAGCTTGCGGACCTTGCCGCGACCCACGATGTAGCCGCGGCCCGGAATAAAGTCCCCGCTGATCCGGCCCAGCGAGGTGCTGAGCAGGCTGTCGCCCTCGATGTCCCCGGGGTTGAGCAGCAGGCCCCGGCGGCCGGACTTGAACGGTTGTGCAAGGGACCAGGCCGAGGACCAGGTGGAGGTCTCGGATTCGCCCACCACCCACTGCTCGGCCTTGATGGACGCGGTGACCAGCCGGCCGATGCCGGTCTCGGCCAGGGTGTCGGTGAAGTCCGTCAGGCCCTCGATGAAGATTGCCAGCTTGCCCGGCGTGCCGGTGGAGTAGTCCACCAGCTCGTCGATGGCCTCCTCGACGTCGTCCGCGCCCACCACGGAGCGGTCCCAAAGCTTGAGCGACGCCGCGGCGGACCGCCGCGAGCCGAGGTAGATCAGTTCCACACCGGGGTTGGACCGGCGCAGCGCGTAGGCGAGGGTTACCAGCGCCACGGTGCGGCCTGAGCCCGGCGGGCCGGCCAGCAGCAGCGGGCCCTTGGCCAGGATCTCGGCGGGCTGCAGCGTCTCGTCGTCGACGCCGATCACCGGCAGGTCCGGACTGCCGGCCGGGAGCACGTCCAGGTCCACCGTCTCCGGCAGGCGTTCGATTTGCGGCGCCCGCTCCACACCCTGGCGCAGCATGGCCTCGCGAAGCTTCTGCACCTCGCGCGCCTGCACGGCCAGGTTGGAGTTCCCGCCGAGGACCGCCAGCTGCACCTCAAGGTTGCCCAGCAGGCCGCGGCCCGGCGGGGTGCCGGCGCCGAGCACATCCTTGGACACATCCATGGACATGTAGTCGTCCTCGGAGGACAGCCGCAGCACCAGCCGGCGCTGGATCGAGGCGAGCAGCGACGCCGGCACCGCGTTCGGCCGGTCGCCGGTGACGACCAGGTGGATGCCGAGCGGGCGGCCGTCGGTGGCCAGCTGCAGGAAGATGTCCCAGAGCGCCGAGAGCTTGCTGTATTCGTAGGCCTCGCGGAAGGCGGACATGCCGTCCACCAGGACGAAGATGCGCTTCTCGTCCGGCATTTTGGCCAGCTCGCGGTATTCCACGATCGTGGCGGCACGGACCTCGGCGTAGCGGGCCGAACGGTCGTCGGCGAGGTCGCGCAGCCAGCGCAGCAGCCGGCCGACGCGTTCGACGTCGTCGCCGTTGATGATCTCGCCGACGTGCGGCAGCGCGTCGAGCATCTTCAGTCCCGAGGAACCGCAGTCGATGCCGTAGACGTTGACCGGGCCGCCGCGCGGGGTCACGGCGGCGGCGATCGCGATGCCGCGCAGGGCCGCCGACTTACCCGAGCCGCCGGTGCCGTAGATGGCCATGTTGCCGTCGCGGTCCGGTTCGTAGAAGACGGTCGGCTGGTCCTGGTGCGCGGGGTCGTCCGCCACGCCCAGGAGCAGCCGCTCGTCGGTGCGCGGGTTCGGCAGCCGGGAGAAGTCGTAGGTCGTGGCCAGCTCATCCAGCCACGGCTTGCGGGGAGGCTCGATGGCGAGCACGTCCGCCGCCTTGATGATGTTCGCCGTCATCCGGGCGATGTCGTTGGGCCCGGCGGGTTCCTCCCGGGCCGGGGTCTCGGCCGCGGGGGCGGCCCAGGGGGCGCCGGACCCGAAGGCCATCTCGACGACGTCGATCCGCGGGCGCTGCGTCTTCTCCGTGGTCCAGCCGCCGGCGTAGCCGGTCTGGAAGCCCTGGATCCGGCCCGGCCCGGTCTTGGCCGCGCCGCGTCCCGGGATGGACGGGTCGAAGTACGCGGCGGTGGGCACGCCGAGGATGTCCACCGCGTCGTCCTCGTCGGCCATCCGCAGCGCCACGCGCAGGTTGGTGTTGGCGCGCAGGCTGTCCTTGATGACGCCGGCGGGGCGCTGGGTGGCGAGGATCAGGTGCAGGCCAAGCGAGCGGCCGCGGGCGGCGACGTCCACCACGCCGTCGACAAACTCCGGCACCTCGGTGGCGAGGGCGGCGAACTCGTCAACGATGATGATCAGGTAGGGCGGCGCCTCCGGGTCCGCCTGGCGCTGGAGTTCCAGCAGGTCCTTGGCTTTCTTTCGGTTCAGCAGCCGCTCGCGGTGGTGCAGCTCGGCGCGGAGCGAGGTCAGGGCGCGGCGGACCAGGTGCGGCGACAGGTCCGTGACCAGGCCCACAGTGTGCGGCAGGTGCAGGCAGTCCGCGAAGGCGGCGCCGCCCTTGTAGTCCACGAACAGGAAGCTCACCCGGTCCGGGCTGTACGCCGCGGCCATGCCCATCACCCAGGACTGCAGGAACTCGGACTTGCCGGCACCGGTGGTGCCGCCGACCAGGGCATGGGGTCCCTCGTTCTTCAGGTCGAGGTAGAGCGGTTCGATGCCTTTGGAGCCAACCAGGGCCCGGAGCGTGCCGTTGTCCTTGCGGTTCGGCTTGGCGCTGGCGTGCACGGAGTTGTTCTCGGTCCAGCGGTCCGCGACGGCCTGCGGGTTGTCCAGGAAATCCTTGCCGATCAATGTCGCGTAGGACACCGCCCGCGGCAGGTCGGAGTCGTCCTCGAGCGGCTTGCCGACGTCGACCACCGGGGCGAGCATGCGCGCCAGCTGGGCGGCGAGCCCGGCGTCGAGGCTTTCGCAGCTGACCGGGAACGTGTGCCGGCCCAGCCGGACCTGGCCGGTGGTGGTGCCGTGTTCGCCGTCGACCGCCATGAAGTCGCGGCAGGCTGCCGGGAGCTGCTGGACGGAGCTGGCCACCCACATGACGTGCACGCCGGAGTCCGGTCCGCGTTCGAGCACCCGGGTGAGCCGCCCCCGGTCCACCGGGGCGTCGTCCTCGACCACCAGGAGCACGGTGGGCAGTTGCGGTTCCGGGATGTCGGCGCCTTCCAGGGCGAGGCCGGGGCGCAGCTCCGGACGCGGCGACTGTGCCGCGGCCTCGCGCTGGTCGATCAGGTCCTCAAGTTTGGACAGCAGGGCCGAGCCGCCGGCCGGTCCGGCGGCGAGGTGGTCGCCGCTAAGCGGGCTGTGGCCGGAACCTGCGTGCGGCAGCCACTGCAGCCACTCCCAGCGGTCCTTGGACTGCGCCGAGGTGATGGCGGTCAGGACCACTTCGGCCGGGGAATGCAGCCCCACCAGCTGCAGCACCATGCCGCGGGCCACGTCGTCGACGAGGCCGCGGGGCCCGGCCAGGCCGAACGAGCCGGCGGTGCGCAGCTGGGAGACGATCGGCACGCCCTCGATGCTGCCGAACTGGGCGATGCACTGCTGGATTTCGGCCATGTACTCAGGCTCGGTCTCGTTGCTGTGCGGTTCCTCGAACTGGATCCGGGACGGCGCCGTGCCGAGCCCGAACCGCAGTCCCAGGAAGCCGGCATGCTCGGGGCGGTGGGTCCAGAGCAACGGGCCCAGTTTGTAGATGGAGTCCACGGTGTCGCTGACGGACGGCGCTTCCTGCAGCCTGACGGAGCGCTCCACTTTCTGCAGCGCGGTGATGTCGGCACGGAATGCGGCCATGGCGGCGCGGAATGACTTGAGTTGTTCCTTGCGTTCCCGCTTGCCCTGCATCTTCTGGTCCACGTAGTGGCCGACGATGAAGAGCGGCATCATCAGCATGAAGATCACGGACATCATGTTCTGCGTGACGGCAAAGATGACGGCACCCATCATCAGCGGGGCCACCAGCATGATGTACGGGAACGGGTGGTGCTCCTGGCGCTTCGGCCCGGCCGGCAGCGTCCGTTTGTGCGGTTCGAAGCGGGGCACGACGCGGGGCGAGCGGTTGAAATTGATCAGCGGGGAGCTCGGCGCCGCGCCCTGGCTCCCGCCCAGGGAGACCACGGACACGGTGGTGTCCCCGAGCGTGACGGTGTCCGAGGAGTTCAGCGTGGCGCGGCTGACCGGCAGGCCGTCCATCAGCAGGCCGTTGGCGGAGTTCGTGTCCACGATTTCCACGGTTTCGCCCACCGTGATGCGGGCGTGCCGCTTGGAGGTCAAAGGGTCGGTCAGCCGGACGTCGACGTCCCGGTCCCGGCCGATGTAGCTGGTGCCGGAGGGCAGCGAAAATTCGCGGCCGACGTCGGGGCCGGAGAGGACGCGCAAGGTCGCCGCCGCAGGTCCCCGGTTCGCCCCGGGCACCGCGAACTGCTCGCTGACCTGGGTCAATGCAACGATCGAGCCGGGCCGCAGCCCGGATTCAAGCAGGTTGTCCTCCCGGTTCAGGACGCTGCCTTTCATGCCGCCGGCGGCGAAGGCCTCCTCGATGCTGAGCGTGAGGTTCGACGGCGGCCGGGTTCCGCGCCGTGCCGGGTCCGCCGCCCAGAGCTCGGTGGCGATGTCCGCCACCGTGGCCAGGCCGTCGACCGTGACAGCGAGGTCCTTGGCCTCGGCGGGGTCGCGGCGCAGGGTCAGCCGGATCCTCATCCTTCGTCCCCTCCGCGCTGTGTTTCGAGCAGCACCAGGTCGGCAGCGGTCACGAGATGCGAGGTCACGGCGTGTTCCACGAGCCGTGCGCGTCGGTTCGTGGCGAGCTTGCCGGCTCCGCCGCGCAGTCCGGCGACTCCCACCCGGTCGAGTTTGTCACACACGTTGTCCAGCTTTCTGTTGAACCGGGTCAATGCCCAGCCCAGGGTTTTGGCCGCTTCCGCGGAGGAGGGGATGGCGCTGAAGCCGGTTCCGTCGCGGCGCAGCATCGGCTCGGCGAGCGCCACGATCAGGGCCTTCTGCGAGTCGGTGAAGACCACGGGTCCGATGGTGGTGTCTCCGCCGCTGTCCTCGCTGCGGGCCTGTTGCCGGAACGCCGGGGTCCGGAGGTGGACGGCAAACTCGTAGGTGGTGGGGCCGGCGGTGAAGATCACGTTGGTGTGGCTGAAGACCAGCGGAATGCGGGCCCCCGGTGCGAGCCAGGCCTGCATGCCGCCGGAGGCGTCCGCGATGGTCGCGCAGAGCATGCTGCCGACGTTGCTGAGCCACCAGATGCCGTCATACCGCGCGATCTGCAGGAACTGGCGGTGCAGGTACGGGTTGTCGTCCACTTCGAGGTCGCCCTCGCGGCCGATGCTGAAGATGTCCTCGTCGGATGGTTCGTGCCATTCGCCGCAGAAATCTATCGCTAGGTCCCCCATGGTCGGTGTCTCCTTGTTGGGCGGTATGCCTTGGTGTTTTCGGGTGTGCCCTGGGCAGGGATGTGGTGTTCAGGATTTCCTGGCGCAGGCGATGGAGTCCTGTTCCATCGGCGAGGACGCGCCGTCGGAGCGGACAATCATCACCTGGATACAGGTCTCCCCCGCCGGGTTGGGCTCCACCTGGACCCTGGCCGTGGTGGCGGCCTGGAAGTCGCCTTTGCCCTTTAGCGAGTACGTCCGCCACTTGTAGCTGTCGCCGGGCTTGGGCTGCGGGTTCTTCCAGGTGAAAGTGAGTTTTCCGGCATTGTCCGCCCTCCCGGAGAGCGATGCCACGTCCGGGACGGTGCCGTTGTCCAGGGCGTCCGCCGGCGGTTTACTGAGCTGCTCGGACGCTTTGGGGGCCGGCGCGGGTCCGTTGGTCCCGGCGATAATGCCGACGACGACGGCGATCGCCAGGACCGCGCCGCCGACGATCGAGAGCACGAGGTTCCGGCGGCCGTGGCCCGACGGGGCACCGCCGGCTTCGCCGGAGCTCCCGCCGCGGATGTCCTCCTGCGGCGCCATGCTGGAACGGTTGACCGTGGCGGCGACGTCGTCGTCCTCCGGGCGCGGCGCGGCCGCGGCGGCGGGCGGCGCCGCGAACACCGGCCCGGCGGCGGGCCGCTGGACGGTATCCCGGCTGGTGTCCCGGATGCCCGGGTTGTTGAAGGTGGTTGAGTCGTCCGGCGACGCTGCGGACGGCACCCGGGCCGGGAAGGTCGGGCCGTGCCCGGTGGCGTCGGGGTCGATGGCGGCGACGCTGCGGACGCGGGTTTCCTCGAAGGTGTCATCGGGGTGCGGCTCGTCGGCGCGGGGTTCTTCGAGGACCTCGAACGGCGTCACGGAAAGGTTCAGCTCCGCCTGGATGCGTTGCAGCGCCAGGGCAAAGGCGTGGGCGGAGGAGTACCGGGAGGCCGGCGACTTGGCCATCGCCGTGGCCAGGGCCAGCTCCAGGGACTCGGGCACGTCGGCACGGCCCAGCTTCGGCACCGGCAAGCTGGTGATCCGGGAGATCAACTCGCGCTGTGAGTTGTCCGCGCCCGGGAGCACGAACGGGGACCGGCCGGCCAGCAGGGTGTAGAGCGTGGCGCCGAGCGCCCAGACGTCCACCAGCACGCCGTCGACCTGCCGGTCGCTGAACTGTTCCGGCGGGGACCACGGGATGGACATGCCCGCGTCCTCGTCCTGGTCCCCGGCCAGGGTGCCGGAGATGCCGAAGTCGGTCAGCGCCGGCCGGTTGTAGTCCGTGACGAGGATGTTCGCCGGTTTGATGTCGCGGTGCGCGATGCCGGCGCGGTGCGCGGTTTCGACGGCGGAGGCCACCTGGATGCCGACTGCCAGGACCTCGTCCACGCTGAAACGCTGGCGGCGGTAGCGGACGTCCAGGCTCGGCCGGGAGCAGTACTCCATGGCCAGGTAGGAGTGCCCGGCCTCGGTGACCTCGGCCTCGAAAATCGTCACGATGTACGGGTGCGAGGACAGCTGGGCCATCAGGTTTGCCTCGGACTCGAAGCGGCGGCGGGCGCCTTCGGTCTTGAGGTCCGAGAGCAGCACCTTGACGGCCACCCTGCGGCGCGGCCGGTCCTGTTCGTAGAGGTAGACGTCCGAGAACCCGCCCGAGCCGAGCGGGCTGATGTAGGTGAAGCCCGGGATGCTGGGCGGCGGGGCGACGGGACGTTTGGCGTTCACAGGAGCTCCTCGAAGCGCAGCTGAATGCCGTCGCCCAGTTCGGCAATGTCGCCGTCGAACAGGATCGCCATCTCGCCCTGGGCGAGCCGGCGCGGGGCCTGGCCCTCGCGCAGCAGCACCGTGCCGTTGGTGGCCTTGAGGTCGCACAGCATCACGTGCCAGCCCTCGAGCCGGACCTCTACGTGCGAGCGGGAGATGTCGCCGCCGGGACTCGCCACCTGGACGAGTTTGGGCATTACGGCGCCCTGCACGCGGGACACGGAGGGTTGCCGGCCCACGATCAGCGACTGGTCGAGGTCGATCAGTTCGCCGGTGGAGAGCCGCATCCGGCCCAGCCTGGGGCGGCGGACCTGGACACCGTCCCCGGGCAGCGCCTGGCCGCAGTAGGCGCACTGGGCGTTGGTGGGCGGGTTCGCGTGGCCCTGCGGGCACACCCGGGCCAGCACCATGGGGCCCGTGGCGGGGTCTTTGGCTGTGTCTTTGGTTGTGTCTTTGGCGGGAGAGGGTCCCGGGCGTGCGGCGGGGCTGCCGTTGAGGGCGCTCTTCATGATGGTCTGGCCGTCGTGGTCGGCATCACCGGCCGGCGCCGGAACCTGGCCGGCGGGCTGCGGGGAGGGCGGGGTCAACAGCGACGGCGGCGCGACGGGACCGGGGGCGCGCGGCGCCAGCGGGGCGTCGGGCGTCCGCTCGCCGCCGGTGCGCCAGGGCACCGAGTCGATCAGCCCGCTGGGGACGGCCGGGCGGGCTGCCGGCTCGGGCGCCCGGAGTGCCGCGGGCTCCTCCGCCTGTTCCTCCGCCGGGGCGATAGCCGCTGCGGCGGGGTCGGGTTCCCCGGCGTCGGACGGCTCCGGCGCGGGTTCCTCCTCGGCCTCAGGATCCTCGCGCACGGCGGCGTCTTCGATGTTCCGCATCACCGTCTGTTCCCAGAGGTGGTCGTAGCTGCTGGTCGGCTCCTGCTCGGCAGGCTCCTGCTCGGCGGGCTCAGGCTCGGCAGGCTCCTGCTCTGCGGGTTCCGGATCTGCGGGTTCCGGCGACGGAGGGGCGGCCGCCTCCGTGGCGAGTCCGGCGTCGAGCTCCTCCTCCGGAAGTTCCAGCACCGTGTCGGCCGAACTGCCGAGATCGCTCAGTTCCGCGGCGATGTCCGCTTCGGCGGCGGCCAGCAACTGGTCCTCGACGGCGGCTTCAGGCACGGCGCCGGGGAGAGCCGTGGGGACGCCGTCGGGGACGGCAATATGGGGCGCCGCGTCCGGCCGCACGGCGGCGGCGGACGGGTTTGCGGACAGACCGCAGGACAGTCCCTGCAGCAGGACCACGCCGTCGCCCAGCGGCAGCGCGCCCGCCGGGGCGGTGGCAGTTGCCGCGGGGATGTCCACGCTGAAGTTCTCGGCCGCCGCAAAGCGCCGTTCGGTCCAGGTGGTCACGTCACGGCCGCTGAGCGCGACGGATTCCCCGCCGTCCAGCCGGACCTCCAGATCGATCTCGCCGCGCAGGAACACCTGCAGCGAACCGCGCAACCCCACGATCCCGAACCAGGGCAGCCGGGCGAGCGAGCCGCCCGAGGCCGAGGTCACGGCGTCCAGGACCTCATGAATCTCCGGGTCTCCGGCCAGCAGGGTCCAGAGCGAGTCGACCAGGGCGCGGTCGGTGTCCGGGCGCAGCAACACCACAGTTCCGGAGCGGACCACGCCCAGCCAGGTTCCCGGCGTGTAGCTGACATCGCCCGGCCGGTTAGCGGACGCCATGGGGCTCCTCGCCTGATCCGGCCGCGGCCCCGCCTTCGTGCTCCGCCGCGGTGCCGGCGACTCCGCCGTCGGGGGCGACGTCCAGCACCTCGGTGCGCGGCAGGGTGTTTTCGTCTTCGGCCTCCGCCGGCGTGCGCGGGGCGGTCTGAGCGCCGTCGTCGTTCGCCACGTTGCTCGCGTCCACCACGATGCAGGTGACGTTGTCGCGGCCGCCGCTGCGCAGGGCTGCCTGGATCAGCTCGTCCACGGCGGCCTGCGGATCCGGCTCGGAGACCAGGATGCGGGCAATCTGCTCGTCGTCGAGCTCGCCGTTGAGCCCGTCCGAGCAGACCAGGATCCGGTCCCCCTCCTCGACGGGCAGCAGCCAGTAGTCGGCTTCGGTCTCGTCGCCGGTGCCGAGCGCACGGGTGACGACGTGGCGGCGCGGGTGGACGGCGGCCTCGGCCGCGGTGATCTCCCCGGCATCAACCAGCTCCTGCACCTCGGAATGGTCCACGCTCACCTGGCTGAGCTTGCCCTGGCTGAGCCGGTAGGTACGGGAGTCGCCGATGTTGAGCACCAGCCAGTACGGGATGCCCGACTGTTCCACCACGACGACGCCGGAGAGGGTGGTGCCGGCGCGGGAGCCGGTCGCCTCGCGGATGCCGGCGTCGGCTTCGAGCAGGTACTGCTGGACGACGGCGGCGGTGGCGTTCCGCTCCCCCGTGGCGAGCTGGGGAATTTCGGAGAGGGTGCGCACGCAAATGCCGCTCGCGATCTCGCCGGCCTCATGGCCGCCCATGCCGTCGGCGACCGCAAAGACCGGATCGGCCGCGATGAAGGAGTCCTCGTTCATCTCACGGCGCAGGCCGCGGTCCGTGCCGTAGCCACAATTGAGCCGCAGGCTGGGGGCACTGCTCGGGACACTGCTGGGGGTGGTTCCGGGGGCTTCGGCGGGAGGAACGGATGCCGGCTGGGATGTCATGCCTGTCCTAGGTAGAAGGAGCGGTCACCGAAGTGCACGGTGGATCCGGGGCGTACGTGGGTGGGTTCCCCGGGTGCCAGTGCGGTGCGGACACCGTCCGGCGTCGTGACGGCGCTCCCGTTGGTGGAGTTGCGGTCCGTCACCCAGATGCCGCCGTTTCCGGCCAGCACATGGAGGTGGGTCTTGGAGATGGAGCGTCCCGGGTCGGCCACCGGCAGCAACTGCACGGATTCCTCGCCGGGGTGGCCGGCGGGGTTGCGCCCAATCAGCAGGGACCGGTCCAGTTCCACCTCCCGGCCGTCGTCGATCCTGATCCGCAGGATGGCCACGGTGACCGGCGCGGAGCTGTCGCCGCGGACCTGCGTGCGGTCGTGGTCGTCGTCGGGGTGTGCGCTGAACGCACGGCCATTCACGGCTTGGCTCCGGACGGCCTCGATCGGGGCGGCGCCGGCGTCGGCGGGCATTGGCCGGAAGGATGCCGGCGGAGCCGCTGCCGGAGCGGGCGCGGGGACGGGCACGGAAGCCGGCACGGCCGCGGGCGCCTGCGGCTGCAGCCGGGCGGCGCCGGCCACCGGCGAGGCGACTTGCTGCACCGGCGGAAGGTCCAGCGGGGCAAAGCTGTAGGGGCCCTGGATGCCGCCGGTGGTGATCGGGTTCCGGCCGGCCTTGATGTCGAAGACGAGGGTCTTGGCGGCGGTGTCGTGCCAGCCGCGCAGCCTGCTGTTGGGATCCCAGGTGTTGGAGACGACCACGAGGACGGCCCAGGCGCCACCCACCAGGGCGAGCGGTCCGAGGATCACCAGCGCGGCGCCGAACCACTGGAAGACCACCACCAGCACGGCGGCCAGGGCGGCCAGCAGCACACCGGCCCCGGTGATCAGGCCGCGGAGGAAGACCGCTCCGCCGCCGGGCGCGTACCCATCGGCGTCGGCGCTGCGGATCCCCACGATGCGGTTGCCGAGGGTGTTGCCGGACCGGCCCTCGATCATGGCCTGGACCAGGGTGTAGACGAGCGTGGCCCCAAGCCCGATGCCGCCAAAGAGCACCAGCGAGGAGGTGTTGTAGACGATGGTGCCGGCGCTGCGTGATTGGGTGACGCCGGCGAAGCCGACGGCGAAGAGCACCACCAGGAGCGCCACAGGGCCGGTCCAGTCCAGCACCGCCGCGCCGAGCCGTTTTCCGGCGTCCGCGGGAACCAGCTCAAGCTTGTTCGGCAAAACGGTACCTCCCCCTTGTCCGTGGACACCCTGTCCGTTCAGCTGCACTCCGGCAGGTGCCTGCCCCGGCGCGAACGAACCGCCGTGCCCGGAAGGCGCTACCGGGATAGTACCGGGTGTTGGGTCCGCCCGCCCGGCGTTGCGCGCCGACCGGTTGATCAGCGGCGCCGCGCAGGAGGTGCAGAACGCGGCGCCGGGCCGGATCGGCTGGTGGCAGCGCGGGCAGCGCTCAACGTCGTCGGTCATGGCTCGTTGCGGTTCTTCCTGGCTGTTCCCTGTGGTTCCTGGTGCGGACCGGGCTCCACTGTACTAGCTGGACCGAAGCTGGCCGGGTCAACCGCAGCCGGACCGGACACCGGGCCGGAGCCGCCGGGAACCCCGCCGCCGCGGCGCCGGCCGGGCAGGACCGGGCGGAGTCCGCTCAGCTTCAGCGCGGCCCGGCCGTCGGCCAGCAGTGAGCGTGGCGAGAAGCGGGCCTGCTGGCGGCGCCAGAAGCCCACGGTCCCGGTCATCTCCTTGAGCGAGCCGTCCACGATCTCCCAGTACTCGCGTACCTGCTCCTCGCTCGGCTCGGCTGCCCCGAAAATGGCGGCGTCGGCGCGGTGGGCGAGCAGCGTGGTGGTGCCCTGGCTCCCGGGGAACGCTTCGCCGAGCACGACGGCGGACTCCCGGCGGGTGGCGCGGTTGTCCACGCCGGCGCCGAGGTCGGTCGCGAGGCTCAGCACCTCGCTCCAGCCGCCGCCGACGCGCTGCGCGGGGTGCCCGTCGGTGAACCGGGCCTTCCGGCGTCGGGATTTCAGCAGCGCGATCAGCAGCAGCGGCAGCGCGAGGACCGCCACCGGTATCAGCGCCGTGCCGATCGCGGCGAGCAGGGGACCCCAGAACAGCCAGGGGTTGTTCTTCTTCTGGTCGGCGTCGAGCGCGTCCGGCGAGGAGTCCGGCGGCAGTTCGGCCGGTTCCTGCGGCGGGGGCGGCGGCTGCAGGACCTGCGGCTTGGGCTTGGACTTGTTCTCCGGATCCGGCGGGATCGGCACGTTGTCCTTGGGCGGCGTGGGATCGAAGGACACCCAGCCCACCCGGTCGAAAGCGACCTCAACCCAGGCGTGCACATCCTTGCCGGTGATCTGCACTTCGCCCGCACCCTTTTCCGGGCTCTTCGGGTCCGGGTAGAAGCCCATCACCACGCGGGAGGGGATACCCAGATGACGCAGCATGAGGGACATGGCGACGGCGTACTGTTCGTCGTCGCCGAGCATCTGCTTGGCCGTCAGCAGGCTGCGGATGCGGTTGGAGCTGTGGCCGGAGACGCTGGGGAGCTGCCCGTCGGCGATCAGGCCGTTGCTGAAGGCACCCTTCTTCTGGAAATGCGCCTCAATCTGGCGGACCCGGTCGATCGCGGTGGGCGCGTCGGCGGCGAGGTCGTTCGCCTGCGAACCGACCACCGGCGGGACCTCGCCCGGGTCCGGCAGCGACACCTTGGCGAAGTCGTACTGGGTCAGCTGGCCGTGCTCCAGCATCGCAGGGTCCGCCACCTGGACGCTGTAGGAATCGCCCTTGCCCAGCCCGCGGGTGGTCACGGCGGTGTCCGTGCCGGAGTTGAAGTACAGCCCGGAGGCTGCGCCCGAGCCGTCCCGGGCAAAGCTGATGCCGGTGGTCTTGCGGCCGCCCGGCAGGAAGTAGCCCTGGTAGTCCTCGATCGTGATGTCCAGGGTGTAGTTGTTGGTCGGCACGATTCCGGTGGTGTCGGCGAGGGTGTTCAGGGACTTCGCGTCGCCCACCTTGCTGAAGCTGCCCGAACCGTTCGGGTCCATGTTGTAGTTGGTGCCGTTGAAGGCGTCCAAGGCGGCGAGCCGTACCCGGCCGTCCTTGGGCAGGCCCTTGACCAGGAAGAGGTTGTCGTCTTTCTTGTCCTTGACGAAGTTGCGGAAGCTCGCCAGCGGTGTGACGTAGTCCTTCGGGTCGAACGGCGGCACGATCGTGTTGCGCAGCACCTTCCGGTCGTCACCGGCGGCCACCAGCGGGGACGCGACGGCGGTGATCCCGACGGCGACGGCGATCACCGCGGCGGCGGTGCCCACCCGGCGGAGCCGCGCAGTGCGGGCAGCCGCCTGGTCCGTGTCCGGCCGGTTCACCGATACCTTGCGGGTGTCGCTGCTGCGCAGGGCGTCGCGGCGGAAGGTGGCCCAGGCGATCGCGACCACGGTCAGCGAGATGCCGCGTTCCACGGTGAGGAAGCCGGCGTTGGTGCTGAACGCGATGCCGGTGATGAACAACAGCAGCACCGGCAGCAGCGGCCAGTACGGGCTCTTGAGCCGCCAGATAAGCAGCCCGGCAGCCAGGGCGGTCAGCAGCGAGCTCAGGAACGGGACGATCAGCGTGCCGCCCGCGGTCCCGACCGGCACGCCGACGGTCAGCATGTCCTTCCAGGCGAAGACCACGCCCACCAGCAGGGTCCGCAGCGATTCGAGGCTGGGCAGGAAGCCGGCGATCGAGGCTTCCGGCACGGCCAGGCCGGTGCCGAAAACCAGGTAGGCGCCCACCGCGAGCGCGGTGGTGATCAGCACTCCGAGCCGGAAGTGCACCTTGGCGGCAGCGACGCCGAGGCCCAGCAGGATGCCGCCGAAACCGGCGGCCAGGTAGTACGGGTCGCCGCCGAAGCTGAGGCTGAAGCCGAGCACGCCGAGCCCCAGCAGCAGGGTGAGGGCGCCGGCGTCGAGCAGGTAGTGCCAGGCCGGCTGACCGTCGGCGAAGCCGGAGCGGCGGGGTGCCGCGGTGTTGTTGCGGGGCCGGAAGCCCGTGGCGTTGCTCATGCGGCCGCCTTCCTGAGCACGATGGCCAGTTCGGAGAGATCGCCCAGGGTGAGCACGGTCAGGTCCGCGATGTTGGCCCGGGCCGGGGCGGCCCCGGCCTGGATCCGGACGGCGAGGCTGCGCACGCCCGGCGGGACCGAAGCCGAGGCGGAGCGCAACTGGGTGGGGGTGACGTTGCTGCCCACCACGAAGAACACCACGGAGGCGTTGGGCACGGTGTCGGCCAGGGTCCGGGCGAGGTCGACGGCGTTCTTGCGCTGCGGCGCGCCGACAATCCGGGTCATGTCATCGAGCATGTTCCGGCCGGTCTGGCAGCGCAGCGGCCCCTGCTGGGTGAGGACGTCGAGGTCGCGCTGTTCCCGGATGGCCTGCAGTCCGATCGAGGCGGCGGCGGAGATGGCCAGCTCGAACTCCTCCTCGGAGGCGTACTCGTCCGTGTTGGTGGAGAGCGAAATGGCCAGGTGTGCCCGCCGGGTCTCCTCGAACTGGCGCACCATGAGCTTGTTGGTCCGGGCCGTGGTCTTCCAGTGGATGTGCCGCCGGTCATCGCCGGGAACGTAGTCGCGCAGCGCGTGGAAGGAGACATCGGCGCTGGAGAGGTCGGTGGTGGGCATACCCTCCAGGTCGCGGATGAAGCCCGCGGCGGAACCGGCCAGGGCCACGGTCTTCGGGTGCACGTAGAGGTCCTCGGGTTCAGTCCAGAGCACCTGGCGGCGCAGCAGGTGCAGGGGGTCGGCGCGCACGGACCGGACCGGGCCCACCACAATCACGGCGCGGCGTGCGGTGGGGATGGTGAAGAGGTCCTCGTGGACCTGTCCGGGCTTCATCCGGGGCAGGTGGAACACGGCGGTGGCGGCTCCCACCGGGAGTTCCAGCGCGGCGGGCAGCAGCGGGCGGGCGGAGGTGTTGGACACCGCGATGCTGCCGACGGCGCTGTCCCCGACGGCCACCCGGGTCCGGGCGAGGTCCAGCAGCACGCCGTAGGAGGAGCGGCCCAGGATGAAGCCGACCGCCAGCACCAGCAGGACGAAGGCGGCGATCGCGGCGGCCTTGGCTTCCTGCCAGCCGTAGGCCTGGCCGGCGCTCCACAGCAATATTGAGGCTGCCAGCACGGACCAGCCGAGCACGCTCACGACGGAGAGCACGGGCCAGAGGTGCCGGCGGAAGCGCCCGCGGATGGCGCGCCAGGCCGGGTCCAGGGCCAGGGCGGCGGCGCTGCGGGCCTCGGCCCAGACGGCGGAGGGGTGCAGCCGGGAGGGACCGGCGGCCCGGGACAGGGGGCGCTTCAGGCGTTCAGCAAGCCGAGTCAACGGGGTGCTGGTGGACATATGGGTGCCTTTGTTCGTGCATGGTTGCGGGGCTGGAATCGGGGCCCCGCGGCTGGACTCGGTCGGAGGCGCCGCTTAGACGGCGGCCCGCTGCTGCGGGGCGGCGACGTCGGCCAGCACCCGTGCCAGGACGGCCTCGGCGGTGGCGCCGGAGAACTCCGCCTCCGGGTCCATCACCAGGCGGTGGGTCCAGACGACGGCGGCGAGGTCCTTGACGTCGTCGGGCAGGACGAAGTTCCTGCCCTGGCTCGCCGCCCAGACCTTGGCCGCACGGACCATCGCGAGGGCGCCGCGGACGGACACGCCCAGGCGGGTCTCCGGGGCGCTGCGGGTCTCCTCGCAGAGCCGGGAGATGTATTCCAGCACCGCGGTGTCCACGTGGGTGGTGGCGGCGAGGTCGGCCATGTCCGCGACGGCCTGGGTGGTGATTACGGCCGTGATGTCCTTCGAGCGGTCCTTGAGGTTGGCGCCGCCGAGCAGCTGCACGGTGGAGGCGTGGTCCGGGTAGCCGATGGAGGTCTTGATCAGGAAGCGGTCCAGCTGCGCCTCGGGCAGGCGGTAGGTGCCGGCCTGCTCGATCGGGTTCTGGGTGGCCATGACCATGAACGGCCGGCCGGCCTCGTAGGTGGAGCCGTCCACGGTGACCCGGGACTCCTCCATGACCTCCAGCAACGCCGACTGGGTCTTGGGCGAGGCGCGGTTGATCTCGTCGGCGAGGACGATGTTGTTGAAGATCGGGCCCTTGTGGAACTCGAACTTCTGCGTCTTCTGGTCGTAGATGGTTACGCCCGTGACGTCCGAGGGCAGCAGGTCCGGGGTGAACTGGATGCGGTTGTTGGAGCCCTGGACGGTCGCCGCAAGGGCGCGGGCCAGTGAGGTCTTGCCGGTTCCGGGAGCGTCCTCGAAAAGCACGTGGCCTTCGGCCAGCATGGCCGTGAAGGTCAGCCGGATGACATGCGCCTTCCCCAGCACGGCCTGCCCCACGTTGGCAACGAGCTTCTCAAAGGTGCCGGCAAACCATTCGGCCTGCTCAGTTGTCATCGTCATGCGCTGGTTCCTCTTCCATTCGGGTAATGCGTTGGGGTGTGCGCCGGCGGGGAGTCCCCGCGATGGCCGGCGTTTAGTTCAGGGGAAAGGATTGCGGTCATCGCTGGGGCATTCCCGCCGGCGGGGTGGAGCCCAGGCTGGTGGTGTCTCCCCGGGCAAAGTTGCCGGCGGCGGGGCCGGACGTCAGGTGGTACCAGAGCCGGCCGGACGAGCCCCAGCGGACGTAGTAGTCCGCCTGCGCGGTGATGCCGGTGTCGAACCACTTGCCCGGGCTGATGCACTGGTCCGGGTTGCTGTTCCGGTAGCTGTCCGTGCTGCTGCTGGGTTCCGTGCAGGTGCGCACCGGGGTGGCCCGGATGGACCAGGACGTTGGCGGCGGCGGCGCCGGGTCAGCCCCGGAGGTGGCTCTGGCGGTGTCGTCAAAGCCGCAGTCGTTGTTGCCGTCGGTGCCGTTGCAAGCGCGGACCTTCAGGGTGTGGGTTTGACTCCAGCCGCCTGCGTTGTGATCGTAGCGGAGGGTCAGCCCGACGCTCTTCCAGCCGGTGCCGTCGTAGTTCACTTCGTACCGGTTGATCGGCCGGCCGCCATCGTTCGGCTGGGTCCAGGTCCAGTGCACCTGCCCGTCGCCCTTGGAGGAAGTCTCCCCGGTGAGGCTGGGGCGCCCCGGCTGGCCATAAGGAACGGCCGAACCGATGTTCTTGCCGTCCCCGGAGACGTTGTTCTTCGTGGAAACGGCGATGATGTTCACCGTGACGTTCTTGCCGTTGGGTTGGCCGGTGATGGTACCGCCCGGGGCGTTGATCGGGCCCGAGCCGTACGCCGTGGACCAGCGGTAGCTGATCTCCGAGGCCTGCGAGCCATTGCGCTGGGCCTGGGTCAGCGGCGTAAAGGTGACTTTCAGTTCTCCGCTGTTGCCGGGCGCGGCAACGGTACCACTGCTGACCGTGCCGGGTTTGCCGGCGGCCCGGATGGGGGCGGACTGCGGGCTAATCCCTGACGTGCCGGCCTTGTTGGTGGCGGCCACGGTGAACGTGTAATCGGCCTCCGAGTTGTCCACCGTGACGTTCTGCGAGGTGTCGGAGACCTTCTGCGTGGCCACGGCGGCTCCGCCGCGCAGCGTGGTCAGGGTGTAGGAGGACACGGCGTCGCCGTTGTTGTCCGGCGCCGCCCAGCTCACCCGGAGCTGGCTCTGGTTCCCCACCGAGCTGGCCGACGCCGCACTCGGCGCCGCCGGGGTTGCCGGCTTGCCCGCCGGGGTTTCCGCGGCGGAGTAACCGCTCCATTCGGAGGGCTCCTTGGCGTCGTTGCGGGCCAGGACCCGGACCTTGTAGGCCACGCCGTTCTCCAGGCCCTTCCAGACGTAGCTGACCGACGTGAGGTTCTGGATCTGCGCGTTTTGCCCCGCCGGCGCGGGCGAAATTTCCAGATCGTAGGACTTGACCGGCGAGCCCTTGGAGGCCGGGGCAACCCACGTCACCGCCAGTTGCTTGTCGCCGAATTTCAGCGACGGCGCCGCT
The DNA here is from genome assembly GCF_052113385.1 of Arthrobacter sp. YAF16. Taxonomy (NCBI): domain Bacteria; kingdom Bacillati; phylum Actinomycetota; class Actinomycetes; order Micrococcales; family Micrococcaceae; genus Arthrobacter; species Arthrobacter sp. YAF16. Next base: position 3,722 of record NZ_JBFRDC010000014.1, on the reverse strand, counting down.
GGGGTATCCGGCTTGACGTCGGGGCGCACCTCGGCCGACGCCGGGGAGCGTTCGGATTCGTCGATGGCGTTGGTGGCCGTGACCTGGAAGTGGTACTTCGCGTTGTTGGTCAGGCCGGTGAGCGTGCAGCTGTTCGCCGGGCAGTCCTGCCGGAATCCGCCCTCGCCGTACACCGTGTACTTGGTGATCGGGGATCCCCGGTCCGCCGGCGCGGTCCAGTTCAGCAACGCGGTGCCGTCCCCCACGCTCGCCGCCTGCGGAGTGGTGGGTGCCAGCGGCCGGTCCTTGACGGTCAGCCGGATCCGGGCCGTGGCCTGGCGGGACGGGTCCTCGGTCTTGTCGGCGATGGTGTAGGCCACGACCATGGTGCCGGAGAACCCTGCGGCCGGTGTGACCACGACGTTGCCGCCCTCGACGCCGACGTTCCCGGAGCCGGTTTCGGCGGTCGCGGCGACGATTTTGAGCGGCGACTCAGGGAACGGATTCGAGTCGTTGGCCAGGACGGGCACGGTGGCCGGTTTGCCGGCGGCGGCGTTCGGCTCGAGGTCGTCGTTGGCCACGGGTTTGGGCCGGTTGGAGGCGGTGACCGTGAACCGGTACGTTGCGGTGGTTTCGAGGCCGCGGGGGTCCTTGGCCTTCACCTGCACGGCGCCGTCCGCGCCGGCGTCGCTGCCGTCCTTGGCAGAGAGCTTCAGGGCCTGTCCCTCGACTCGGGCGTCGAAGCCGGGTGGGACGTTGCCCGCCAGTTCGTACTTCATGTTCTGCACGTCGCCGTCGTCCGGGTCCGTGGTGAGCCGGGCCAGGTCCACGCTGGTGGCGTCGCCCTTCGGCAGGTCCACCTGGCTGCCCAGCAGCACGGGCGGGTTGTTCCGGTTGGGGTCCGGGAGGACCTTGGTGCGGATGCTAAGCGTTGATTTCAGGCCGGCCGGATCGTCCGGGCCGGTGCCGTCGGTGACCTCGAAGCTGAGCGAGCCGGGGCCCGCGTAGTCCTGGCCGGCCGTGTACTTCAGGGCGGTGCCGTTGTTGGCGACCGGATCTGAGCCGTCGGCGCCGATCAGTTTGATCCGGTCCGTCTGGGTCAGGCGCGGCGAGCGGCCGTCGCGGACCTTGACCCACTCCTTGAGGTCCACGGTGACCGACTGTCCCGCAACCACTTCCACGACGTCGTCCTTGGCCAGCGTGGGCACCTGCTGACCGATGCCGGGCACCCAGATGATGGCCGTTGATTTCTGGCCGTCGACGTCTTCGACGGTGTAGGGGATCAGCTGCGGCTGTTCGGTGAGTTCGACGATCATGTTGCCCTCGGTGCCGGGCCGGGCGGTCTTGGCCTCGGTGCTGACCTTGAGGTTTTCGCCGACGCCGTCGGGGTCTTCGTCGTTCTTGAGCACCGGGACGTCGACGGCGGTCTTGCCGAGCGTTTGGGCGGAGGTCACCCGGTCGTCGCGGGCGATGGGTGCCTGCAGGGGCACGTCCTTTTGGACCTTGACGGCGACGGCGGCCTGGGCCGTGGCGCCGCGGTCGTCGGCAACCTTGTAGCGGACGTTAACGGTGCCTTCCTGGCCCGGGGCCAGCAGGATGATGCGGCCGCTCTGTTTGCTGACCGTGGCCTGCAGCTCGGGGGCGGCTTCGATGCCGCCGGCCAGGATCCGGATCGGGTCGCCGTCGGGATCGGTGTCGTTGCCGGTGGCGTCGACGGCGATCTGGCGGCCGGGACGCACGGCAACGGCGTCGTCCACGGGCGTCGGCTTCTGGTTGGTGTCCCCGCGTGGGGCGATGCCGACGGTGACGGTGCCGGTGTTCACGGCGCCCTGCCGGTCAACGACCTTGTAGCGGAAGGTGTCGGTACCGGCGCCGTCGCCGGCTGCGGTGAAGTCGATGAAGGTGCTTCCGGCGGTGGCGGTTCCCATCGAGGGGGTGCTGTCGATGCCGGTCAGCTGGACGGAGTCGCCGTCGGGGTCGATCCCGTCGAGTTCCACGGGAATCCGGACCGAGCCGCCGGCCACCACGCGGGCGGTGAGGTTTTTCGGCTGCGGCCGTGAGTTCTGCGCGCCTTCCAGCGGAAGGATGTGGATGGTGACGGCCGCGGCGCTCTTCTGGCCCTGAGGGTCCGCGGCGTTGTAGATGGCCCGGACGGTCTTGGGCACGCCGCCGGCAATGAAGCGCAGCGTGTTTTCCGAGACGAAGCTTTTGCCGTCCGTGGCCGGGACGGGCTGCGGCAGCACCGGGTCCACGGTCAGCTTTTGGCCCTGCGGGTGCGTGTCGTTGGCCAGGACGGGGATGGTGACGACGTCGTTGACGCGGACGTTCACCTCGTCCGGCTTGGGCTGGGGCGCCTCGACGACGGCGGGTGCCGGAACGGGGACCACGGAGACGCTTCCGGTGGCGGACTTGGAGCCGTTGGACATGGTGTAGCGGAAGATGAACGGTTCCTTGGTGCCGGTGATGTCGGTGATCCGCAGCACGGCGTGGTCGATCACACTGACGGAGGCGGTGGCGTTCCCGGGCAGTTGCACGGACTGCAGCACCAGCACTCCCCCGGCCGGGTCCGAGTCGTTCGCGAGCGGGTCCACCAGCACGCTGCCGCCGGCCGGCAGCAGCGCGACGTCGTGCACGGCCACGGGGTCGCCGGTGTCCTTGCCGGACTCCACGTCCACCCGGATCAGGCCCTGGGTGCTTTGCGGGCCGTTGCTGGCGATGTAGCTCAGGTAGACCGGGCCCGGGGTGTTGCTGCGGAAGGTGAACGTTCCGCCGTCGGTCACGGGGCCCAGCTCGGCGGTTCCGGCCGCTTCCACCTGGGCCAGGCGCAGGGCGCCGCCGTTGGGGTCGACGTCGTTCTTCAGCGGTGCGATCACGAGGTCCTGGCCGACGACGGCGCTCACGTGGTCCGCGTTGACCACCGGCTGCAGGGCACCGGGGGGCTGGACGTTGACGATCACCTTGCCGGTGGTGGTGGCCCGGCCGTCCCAGACGGTGACGGTGACGGTCTTCTTGCCGGGGGCCGCCCCGGAATCCTGGTAGCTGAGCAGGCCGTCGCGGCGGACCTTGACCTGGTCCTGGTCGTTGTCCGCCTTGGCGTCCATCAGGACCAGGTCGTCGCCGTCGGGATCGGTCCAGTCGGTGAGGATGTTCTGGCTGACGGTCTTGCCCTGCTCCACGAGCATGGTGGTGGGCTCCCCGCGCTTGAAGAGCGGGGGTTTGTTTTCGTCATCGCCCACGACGCTGAGGGTGATGCTGCCGCCTGCGGACAGGCCGCGGCCGTCCGCGGCGTTGTAGCCAAAGGTTTCGGTGCCGGGTTTCGCGTCGGCCGGGACGGTGACTTGGAAGGCCGTGCCGCCGTAGATACTTTCGAGGCTGCCGGCCTTGGGGCCGTTGCCGGAGACGGCGGCGGTCAGGACGTCGCCGTCGGGGTCGGAGTCGTTGTCCAGCACGCTCAGCACCGTGGTGCGGCCGGGACGGACGCCGACGGCGTCGGGCTTGGTTTCCGGGGGCCGGTTGGGCTTGGTGCGGTCCGGGAGGATGTTGACAGTGTTGTTGTCCGCTGATTCCTGGTCCTGGTCGTTGGACTGGTTCTTGGGCGGGATGACGTCGTCCCAGTTGTTCACCAGCTGCATGTTCTGGTTCACCAGCCACACATTGCCCGAATTCACATCATTGAGCACCACCACGTCCCGGTTCACCCGGAACACATACGACGGCGACGCGGACGCCTTCGGCACATCCAC
>NZ_JBFRDC010000013.1:0-41939 GCF_052113385.1 Arthrobacter sp. YAF16 | reverse complement strand
CGGCGGCCCGCCGGCCGCGGCGGCCCGCCGGCGCCGGTTCCGAGCCCCCGTCGTCGGGCGATCCCCCGTCGGACGAGTCCCCATCAGCAGAGCCCCCATCAGCAGAGCCCCCACCGGACGGGCCGGCCTCGACCGGGCCCCCGGCGGGAGCGGTGGCGGGCCGGCCGCCGTCGTCCGCCGCGCTCCCGCCCTTCAGCCCGGTGGCCTTCACGACGAGCACCGCGATCAGCGTGGTCACGGGGATGGCCAGGACCAGGCCGATGGAGCCGACGAGCGTGCGGATCACTTCCTCGGAGAGTTCGGCGCTGGTGAGGGCGTCGCCCAGCGGGCGCTCGTAGAGCATCACGATGATCAGGATCGGCAGGGCCGCCCCGGCGTAGGCGAAGGCGATGGTGTAGACGGTGGAGGCGATGTGGTCCCGGCCGATCCGCATGGCCGCGGCGAACAGCTTCCGCGCGGACGTCCCGGGAGCGAGTTCCCAGAGCTCCCAGACCGCCGAGGACTGGGTGATCGTCACGTCGTTGAGCACACCGAGTCCGGAAATGATGAGCCCGCACAGGATGATCCCCGAGATCGAGATGTGGTCCGAAACGTTGGCGAGTGTGGCGGCGTCATGGTTGCCCACCCCTGCAAGGTTCGCCGCGTCGGTGGCCCAGGCCGCGAGCGCGGCGGTGATGCCCAGGCCGAACATCGTCCCCAGCAGCGCCGTCGAGGTCCGGGCGGTAAAGCCGTGCGCGAAGTACAGCACGCCGATCATGATCACCGTGGATCCGACCAGGGCCAGCAGCAGCGGCGGTTTGCCCTCCACCAGGCCGGGAAGCATAAACGAGACCAGCACGGCGTAGGCGCCAACCAGGCCGATGAGGGCGCGCAGCCCGCGCCAGCGCGCCACTGCGATCACGACCACGGCGTAAAGCACGGCGAGCAGGATGATGGGCAGCGTCCGGACAAAGTCGACGAACACGTAGGCGGGCGCGCCTCCCGCGGCGGCGCCCTGGGCCTTGGAGAGGTTGAGGTAGCGGATGTTGTCGCCGACCTTGACGCCGTGGGACTTGGCGACGTCGGGGTTGATCACCACCTTGACCGGGTTGCCGCCCTTGTCCGGGTCCGTATAGGCGAAGGTGCACTGCGAGCCCTGTCCGGGCCCGGCAGCGGCCGGGGCGCCCGGCTGGGCGGTGCCGTCCATGCAGCCTGCGACGACGACGCGCTGGATTTTTCCGGTGTCGAAGCTGACGCCTGGCGCGGCCGCATATGGACTTGAAAGCTTAAGGCCTTCCTTGCTGCCCGAGGGCCACAGCAACACCATGGCCACGATGGTCAGCAGGGTCAGCGGAACCAGGACGGCGGCCAGGATCCAGTTGGCCTTCTTCCGCGCGGCGAGCGCCCGGGGAGTCGGGTCGAGGTGCCCCGGGGTCGTGTGTGAATGTCCGGCGCCCATCAGCAGTTCAACCTCATGCCGAAAACTTTACGGGGTCGGAACCGCCAGCCGGTGCCAGTGCCCTGCCGCCGGGCAGGATCCAAAGTGCCCTGCCCCCGCGCAACGCCCATCCCCCGGCAACCCGGCCGCGAATGACCTATGGGAATGAGCGTGCAAACCGGCGCGGAAACGCTCACGGGAACGCCGGCGCGCAACTTATTGTTGGTAATTGCAGGGACCAAACGAGGTGGAGGACACTAGCGTGGCCAGACGCATGACAGACGACCGGGAGCACCAGGCAGCCGGGGCAGGCCCGGCGGCCCGCGCCGAGCTCAGCATCGCGGACGCCGCCGGGCAGACGCGCGGCGTCGCCCTGGTGCTGCACGGCGGCCGCGCGGACAGCTTCGAGGCGGTCCGCGCCCGGCACCTCAGCCCGGCCAGGATGCTGCCCTTCGCCCAGGCGCTCCGGAACGAGGGCGCCCCGCACGGCCTGGCCGTCTGGACGCTCCGGAACCGGTACCGGGGCTGGAACGGGCCGGACATGTCCCCGGTCCAGGATGCCCGCTGGGCCCTCGCCCAGATCAGCCGCGAACATCCCGGCGTGCCCGTATACCTGCTGGGCCACTCGATGGGCGGCCTCACCGCGCTCTGCGTCGCGGACCACCCGCAGGTGGAAGCCGTCGTCGCGCTGGCCCCGTGGCTGGACCGGTCCACGCCGGTGGAACCCGTCGCCGGGCGCCGTGTCCTGATCGTGCACGGCAGCGAGGACCGCTGGACGAGTCCCAAGAACTCGCTGGCCTATGCCCGGCGCGCCGAGGGTGTGGCGGCGTCGATCGACTACGTCTCGCTCAAGGGCGCCGGCCACTTCATGTTCCGCCGGGTCCGGCTCTGGAACTCACTCGCCAACGGCTTCATCCTTGATGCCTTCGGCAACAGCGCCGGCACTGAACTCCCTGGCACGGACGCACTCCGCCAGGTCCTCCCCACCGCGGCCAGCCTCCCGGTGGTGCTGTGATGCCGGCCTTCCCGCTGGAAGCGTTCCTGGCCAGTCTGCCCTGGGTGGCGCTGGGACTGTTGGCGCTGCTGGCCGTGACATTTGCCGTCGCCGTGCGCCAGAGCCGCCACTCGGTCATCGACACTGTCTGGGGCCTCGGCTTTGTGGTGGCAGCCGCGGTCTCCTGGGCGCTGTCCGCAGGCCACGGCGACGACGGCCGCCGCCTCTTGCTGCTGGCCCTCGTTGCGGTCTGGGGCATCCGGCTGGCCGTCCACATCGGCATCCGGGCCCGCGGCGGCCATGAGGATCCGCGCTACGTGGACATGCTCTCCTCCGCCCCCGGCTCCCGCAACACGTACGCCCTGCGCCGCGTGTACCTGCCGCAGGGCATCGTGATGTTCTTCGTCTCGCTCACCATCCAGGTGGGCATGTTCAGCACCGGCACCCTGGGTTGGCTGGCGCTGCTGGGCGTCCTTTTGTGGATTGTCGGTTTCGACTTCGAGACTGTCGGGGACTGGCAGCTGGCTCAGTTCAAGGCGGATCCGGCCAAGCGCGGCACCGTCCTGGACACCGGTCTCTGGCGCTATACCCGGCACCCGAACTACTTCGGCGACGCCGCCGTCTGGGCCGGCCTATTCCTCGTCGCCGCGGACTCCTGGCCCGGCGTGCTGACCATCCTCTCCCCCGCGCTGATGATCTGGACGCTGGCCGGCAAGACCGGGAAGCCCCTGACCGAGAAGGCCATGTCCGCCCGGCCCGGCTACAAGGAATACGTCGAATCGACCTCCGGCTTCCTGCCCTGGCCGCCGCGCCGGCCGGCGGAGCGCTGAGATGCGCGGTTCGACGTGAGCTGGCGGCCGGCGACCAGCGACCGCTTCTACCGCGTCATCGTCCGGACCGGCCAGGCGCTGCGCTGGCTGTTCCGGATCCGGGTCCTCGTCACCGGACGGGAAAACCTGCTTCCGGTGCTCCCGGGCAACGCACGCGACAGCGCCCCGCAAGGCGGCTCGCGGCACCCCACCCCGGGGACGGGCGCGGTCGTCGCGATCACCCATTTCGGCTACCTCGATTTTGCCTTCGCCGAGCTGCTGGTGTGGGGGCACAACAGGGCCCAGATGCGCTTCCTGATCACCCAGGGCGCGGCCGACCACTGGTTCGCCGGGCCGGCCGTCAGCGCCGCCGGGCACGTCGTCGTCGGCTATGACACCGGAGCGCACGCCTACGACGCCGCCGTGCAGAAGCTCCGCGAGGGCGAATACATCGCGATCCTGCCCGAGGCCGGGGTGAGCCGCAGCTTCCAGGTCCGCGAGTGCAAGACCGGCGCGGTGCGGATGGCCGCCGAGGCCGGGGTGCCCATCATCCCGGTCTCAGTCTGGGGCGCGCACCGGATCATGACCCGGCACCACGGCTTCTCCCCTCTCCGCGCCTGGCGGGCACCCGTGCGTGTGCACGTGGGCGAACCCCTCACCCCGGCCCCGGGGCTGGACGTCCCGGCGGCCACCGAGGCGCTGCGCGAAGTCCTCCAGCGCGGGATCGACGCCGGCATCGCGGACTTCCCCCTGAAGCCGGCACCCGGCGCCTGGTGGATGCCGGCCGCGCTCGGCGGCGGGGCCCCCACCGAGGAGGAGCGCCAGCGGCTGGACGAGGCTGAGGGGCCGCGGCGCGCGCGCAGCCGGCGCCGATAAGCCCGGTTCACCCCAGCGACTTGACTAAACTCCATCGGGTACAAAAACGCACTCAATGGAGAGGTACCCCTCTGTGGCAAACACAGTCCTGACGAAAAGCCGAATCGGCGAAGAACGCGGTCTCGCCCGAATAGCCCAACGGATGGCCGCGTGGACCGAGAAGTGGTTCCCGGACGCCTACATCTTCGCCCTGGCCGGCGTGATCATCATTGCCCTGGCCGCACTGGCCATTGGCGCCTCACCCCAGTCCATCGCGGATTCCTTCGGCAACGGTTTCTGGGACCTGACCGCCTTCACCCTGCAGATGGCCATGGTGGTCCTCACCGGCTACGTCGTGGCGACCTCCCCGCCGGTGGCGAAGCTGATCAACCGACTGGCCCTCGTCCCGGCCACTGCCCGCACCGCCGTGAGCTTCGTTGCCCTGATGTCGATGTCCGTCTCCTTCCTCAACTGGGGCCTGAGCCTGATATTCGGCGGTCTGCTGGCCCGGGCCATTGCCCGCCGCAAGGACCTCACCGTGGATTACCGGGCCCTGGGCGCGGCCGCTTTCATGGGCCTCGGCGCCGTCTGGGCGCTCGGCCTGTCTTCTTCCGCCGCGCAGCTGCAGGCCACGGCGGCCTCCTTGCCGCCGGCCCTGCTGAAGATCACCGGCATCCTGGACTTCGGCACCACGATCTTCACCTGGCAGTCGCTGCTGACCCTGGCCATCCTGATGGCGCTCACCACGGTGATCGCGCACTTCTCGGCTCCGCAGGGCGGCGCGATCCGCACCGCCGAAGACCTCGGCGTCGACCTCGACGACGAACCGAGCGAGCCGGCGCCGCGGTCCCGTCCGGGCGAGTGGCTCGAATACAGCAAGACCCTGCCCGTCCTGGCCGGCATCCTGACCCTCGGCTGGCTGGTCTCGCAGTTCCTGACCAAGCCGTTCCTGAGCGTGGTCAGCAGCCTCAACGGCTACCTGCTGGTCTTCCTGATCCTGGGCCTGGTGTTGCACGGCACGCCGCGCAACTTCCTGCAGGCCGTCACCAAGGCCGTCCCGGCGACCGCCGGCATCCTCGTGCAATTCCCGCTCTACGCGGCGATGGCGGCGATCCTGACCAAGGCCACCGGCCACGGCGGGATGTCCATCTCGGCGCACCTCGCCGGGTTCTTCTCGGAGATCGGCAGCGGCGGCGGGTTCGCCGTCGTCATTGCGCTGTACACGGCCGTGCTGGGCCTGCTGGTCCCCTCCGGCGGCGGCAAGTGGCTGGTCGAGGCGCCCTACGTGATGCAGTCCGCCACCGATGTGCAGATGAACCTCGGCTGGACCGTGCAGATCTACAACATCGCCGAGGCGCTGCCAAACCTGGTCAACCCGTTCTTCATGCTGCCTTTGCTCGCGGTGCTGAGGCTGCGCGCCCGGGACCTGGTCGGCTTCACCTTCCTGCAGTTCGTCTTCCACCTGCCGGTGGTGTTGCTGCTGGTCTGGCTGCTCGGGATGACCTTCCAGTTTGTTCCCCCGGTCCTCCCCTAGCCGCCCCCTAAACCGAACTGACCCGCAGTTGTTGTCGCATCAAAACGACAACAACTGCGGGTCAGTTGCGTGTTGAAGGCCTAGGCGGGGTCGGAGACGATCAGGGTGTCCGCGCCGGCCTGCCGGGCCTTGCCGCTGTCCAGCAGCGGCTCGACGACGGCGCGCAGGGCCGTCATCGAATCGTCCAGTTCCAGCAGCACCGGGTACTGGTACGCGATCAGCGCCAGCAGGTCCCGCACCGCGGCGCGGGCATCGTCGTCGGACAGCTCCGGATCATGGCCCAGGAACACGTCGGAGGGTTCGCCGGCCTTCGCCGCGTGACCCTCTTCGGAACCGCCCATTTCCGGGCCGCCCTGTGCGTAGCTGACCGCGAATGCCTGCAGCCGGCCCTTCTTGCTGGCCGGCACGCCCGCGCCGAAGGCACTTGCTTTGGGCGCGCGCAGCACAATCGCGCCGTGCGCCCCGCTGAGGTCGTCCAGGAAGAGCCGCTGCACGGTGGCGATGCTGAGCTCGCCGGGGCTGTCCCAGTGGTGCACGGCGGTGTAGTACCGGCCCACGACGTCGCTCAGCTCCACCGAGCCGGTGGCCAGGTCCTCCACCTGCTCGGAGGCCGCGGCCTCCGAGCCGTCGCCGAAGACCGGGAGCTTCAGGGAGCCGGGCTCCACGACCACCAGGCGCGAACGCTGGATCGGGGCGAGACCGGCTGCCTCGGCGAAGGCGGCGCCGGGCGTGCCCGGCTCCACCTTGGTCCGCAGCCGGGAGATGCCCGACGGCGACCGTTCGGCCTCGTGCCGGAGCATGCCCAGCAGCGTGGACCCGATACCGCTCCGGCGGTGGTCCCGGGCTACCTCGACGTACACCCAGAGGCGTTCCGGGTGCAGCGAGGCCTCGTGCACCACGCCGGCCGCGACGGGGATGGCGACGCCGTCGACGACGTCCTCGGCCACAATGCAGCGGCGCCACGGCGCGTTGCCCGAGGGCGCCAGGGTGCCGCGGAACTGCCGGGCCTGGTCCGTCTCGGGCCCGCCCCACACTTCCAGCAGCGCGAGGTCGTCGCCCTCACGCCATTCACGGTATTGGATCGCCATGCTCAGGCGCCGATCAGCCGTGCGGCCAGGTAGCCCTCCACCTTGTCCAGGGAGACTCGTTCCTGGCTCATGGTGTCGCGTTCACGGATGGTGACGGCCTGGTCCTCGAGCGTGTCGAAGTCCACCGTGATGCAGAACGGCGTGCCGATCTCATCCTGCCGGCGGTAGCGGCGGCCGATCGCGCCGGCGTCGTCGAACTCGATGTTCCAGTTCTTGCGCAGCTGCGCGGCGAGGTCCTTGGCCTTCGGGGACAGGTCCTCGTTGCGGCTCAGCGGGAGCACCGCCGCCTTCACCGGGGCCAGTCGCGGATCGAGCTTGAGCACGGTCCGGACGTCGACGCCGCCCTTGGCGTTGGGTGCCTCGTCCTCGGTGTACGCGTCGATCATGAACGCCATGAAGGAGCGCGTGAGGCCCGCGGCGGGTTCGATCACGTACGGGGTGTAGCGCTCGTTCGTGGCCTGGTTGAAGTAGCTCAGGTCCTGGCCGGAGGCCTTCGAGTGCGTGGAGAGATCGAAGTCGGTGCGGTTGGCGATGCCCTCGAGCTCGCCCCATTCGGAGCCGTGGAAGCCGAAGCGGTATTCGATGTCCGTGGTGCCCTTGGAGTAGTGGCTGAGCTTCTCCAGCGGGTGCTCGAAGAAGCGCAGGTTCTCCTCGCGGATGCCCAGGCCGGTGTACCAGTCCATGCGCTCCTTCATCCAGTACTGGTGCCACTGCTCGTCGGTGCCGGGCTCGACGAAGAATTCCATCTCCATCTGCTCGAACTCGCGGGTGCGGAAGATGAAGTTGCCCGGCGTGATCTCGTTACGGAAGGACTTGCCGATCTGGCCGATGCCGAACGGCGGCTTCTTGCGCGAGGTGGTGAGCACGTTGTTGAAGTTCACGAAGATGCCCTGCGCGGTCTCGGGGCGCAGGTAGTGCAGGCCCTCTTCGCTGGCCACCGGGCCGAGGTAGGTCTTGAGCAGGCCGGAGAATTCCTGGGGCTCGGTCCATTCGCCGCGGGTGCCGCAGTTGGCGCAGGCGATGTCCTTGAGGCCGTTCTCGGCGGGGCGGCCCTTCTTTTCCTCGTACTCTTCCTCGAGGTGGTCCGCGCGGTAGCGCTTGTGGCAGGAGAGGCACTCCACCAGCGGGTCGGAAAAGACCTCGACGTGGCCGGAGGCTTCCCAGACCTGACGGGGCAGGATCACCGAGGAGTCCAGGCCGACGACGTCCTCGCGGCCGCGGACCACGGACTGCCACCACTGGCGCTTGATGTTTTCCTTCAGCTCGGCACCGAGGGGACCGTAATCCCAGGCAGAACGGGAGCCACCGTAGATTTCACCGGCCTGGAAGACGAAACCCCGTCGCTTGGCGAGGGAAATGATCTGGTCGAGTACGGATTTTGCTGCCATGGGAACTCCAATTTCTACAGGGCCGCTGGGTGCGGTCCGTGCTGTCAGCCCCGGGTCACCGGCTGGTTGCCGGGCGGGGTGTTGCGAACGGTGTGATGCAAACTCCTAGCCTACCCGCGCTGCTACCTCTTGAGGGCTCCGCGGGACCAGGGCAGGCTGGCCAGGATAATGGCGGCCAGCGTCAGCAGCGTGCCGAGCACGGTGGGCAGCGCGATGACGGTGCCGGGCGCGGGCAGGACCAGGTCGAGGCCGAGCGAGCCCAGCAGCTGCCCCGCGATCATGCCCAGCCCGGTGACCAGGACGCCCAGGCCGCGGACCAGGAAGGCGGCGACGCCAATGAAAATGCAGCCCATCGGCCCGCCGAGGTAGTACCACCATTCGCCGGGGAGGGCGTTGCCGGGCCCGGCGACCGCCAGTTTGATCAGCCAGGCAAGCCACAGCACGATGCTGCCGGCGATGAAGTTCACCAGGGTGGCGGTGATGGGCGTGCGGTAGTGCACGGTGGCCGTGCCGTTCATGGCCTGCTGGAAACTCATCAGGAACCCGGCCAGCACCGGCAGCAGCACCGGAACCAGCAGCTGCAGCGGGCCGGCCTCCGTCCCCGAGGGAGCGCCTGCGCCGCCCGCCGCGCTGCCGTCGAAGCGCGGCGAGACGGCCCAGGCGACGGCGGCGACGGTCAGTATGCTGCCGAGCACGCGGATGCCGGTGACGGGTTTCTTGCCCGCCGGGCCGATCCCTATCCGGTCCACCAGCAGGCCGCTCAGGGTCTGCCCGGTGACGGCGGCGACCGTAAACAGGGCGACGCCGAGCAGCCCGACCGTGAAGGACTGGGCGAAGACGAAAAACGCGCCGATGCCGCCGGCGAGCGCGTAGTAGCGCGGGAAACGGCGTTCCCGCAGCGCCGGCAGGACGTTGGCCAATCCGGCGCGTCCCTTCGGCAGGGCCAGGGAGACGACGATCATCAGCGCCAGGCCGACACTGAAACTGACCACCGCGGCGGCGAGTCCGTCGGCCAGGACGGTGCCCAGGGCGCCGTTGATCCGGCCCTGGACGGGGACGAAGAGGCCGGCCGAAACGGCGAGGAGCAGTCCGACGGGCAGTGGAAGCCGCGGTGCGTGGGTCATTGGTGCCACCTTTGGTCAGGCATTATTGCTTGTATGAGCAACCCGGAAATTGAAGACATTCCCATCCGCGACGACATGATCCGGCTGGGCCAGCTGCTGAAGCTGGCCAACCTGGTCGAGGACGGGGTGGAGGCTGCCGAGCTGATCAAGAACGGCCTGGTCAAGGTCAACGGCGAGATCGACGACCGCCGCGGACGCCAGCTCCACCACGGCGACACCGTCACCGTGAACGGGCAGACCGTCCGGATCGTCACACCTAACGGAGTTTAACCCGCTGTCGGGGACTACTTGTTGAGGACCTCGTGGGTGAGGAACTCGCCGACGTGGCCGATCTCCTGCTGGTTGATGCCGTGCCACATGCCGGTGTAGAGCACCTTGGTGAGCTTCACGTGCTTGCGCACCCAGCCCATGGTGAACTCAATCTTGTCCGGGGTGATCACGGGGTCCTGCTGGTCGCGGCCCCAGAACATCGGCACAGTTCCGTCCAGTTCCGCGTCGCGGAAGCTGGGGTCCCCGGCGGCGTCGACGGCAAAGCCGGAGAGCCCGACGACGGCGGCATAGCCGTCCGGGCGCTGCCGCAGCAGGGTCGTGGCCATGGCCATGCCCATCGAGAACCCGAGCAGGGTCACCGAAGGGTGGCTGTCCCTCACCGAGTCGATCCAGTCCTGCGCGTAGGCGGCGGCGTGCTTGACGGCGTCGAGCGAATAGTCGATGGACGCCGTGAGCGGGAACCAGGTGAAGCCGGGACCGGAGACCAGCGGGGCGCGGAGCGAGGCCACCACGAATTCCTCCGGCAGCAGGTCCGCCAGGCTGAGCAGGTCCTGCTCGTTGGCGCCGTAGCCGTGCAACAGCACCAGCAGGGGCCTGCCGGCGCGGTCCTCCTCGGGCCGGGACCACAGAACAACGGGGGCAGGAAACGCAGCGGGATAGGCAGCGGCTTCAGTCATGGCTCCATTCTTACAGTTACCTATGAGTAACAAGCTACGCTGGCGCCGCTTTGTGGGAAGGGGGCAGGATATGAAGGTGAGTGAAACAGAAGCAACGGAGAACTTCCCGGACCGGACCGTCAACCACCCTTGGACCCGCTACGTGGCGATGGGCGACTCCTTCACCGAAGGGATCGGAGATCCCGAACCGGCGAGCCCGGGCGGGCACCGCGGCTGGGCGGACCGGGTGGCCGAGGAATTGAGCCGCGGCCACGAGGATTTTGCCTATGCCAACCTCGCCGTGCGGGGCCGGCTCCTGCAGCAGATCGTGGACCAGCAACTGGCCCATTGCCTGTCGCTGAAGCCGGACCTGGTGACCCTGTCCGCGGGCGGAAACGACCTGATCCGGCCCGGCGGGGACCCGGATGTCCTCGCCGAACGGCTTGACTCCGTGGTGCAGATCCTGAGCCTGGGCGGTGCCACCGTGGTCCTGTTCAACGGCCCGGACACGGGCTCGTCGGTGCTGGGCCGGATCCGCAGCAAGGTGGCGATCTACAACGAGAACCTGCGCACCGTGGCGGCCCGGCACGACGCCGTCATTGCCGACATGTGGTCGCTGCGTCAGCTCAACGACCCGCAGATGTGGGACGCGGACCGGCTGCACTTCTCGCCGCTGGGCCACCACACGATCGCGGCCATGGTGCTGGATTCGCTGAACGTCCAGCACACGCTGGAGCCGCTTTCCCCGAAGCCGCTGCCGCAACGCAGCTGGCGAGAGGCCCGCACCGGGGACCTGATCTGGGCCCGCGAGCACTTCGTCCCGTGGGTGGTCCGCCGGCTCCGGCACCGCTCCTCCGGCGACGGCATCACGGCCAAGCGCCCGCTGGCCGGACCGGTGTTCGGCCCCGGGGTCCCGCTCGGCTCGGGCGAGGGGCCGCCCGGCGCCGAGGATGCCCTGCGGTCCTGAACTCCGGGTGCCCGGGGTGCCGGGCGGCCCGGCACCCCGGGCACGGGGTGCGCGTTAAGCTGGAAAGACACCTTTTGAGAGGCGCGGTACCGTGAGTATTTTCTTTTGGATCATCATCTTGACCTTCGTGGTCCCGGCGGCCATTCGTATGTACCGCAAATCGGTCCGCGGACGCGGCCAGGACCAGGGCGTGCCCGGCGGCTTCCCGGGCCAGTTCCCTGGCCAATATCCGGGGCAGCAGAGCAACCAGCCGCGGGACGGCTTCACCCAGCGCGACTACTACGGCGGATTCGGCCAGCTGGGTGCGCCGCAGCCCCCGGCCAACCAGCCGCCGGCGAACCAGCAGTACCCGGTCCCCTACGAGGACAGCCCGGAGTACCTGAACAACCCGCCGCAGCCCGCGTCGCCGCAGCAGTGGCAGCCCCAGGCGCCGGCGCCTGGCGCCCCGGAGGTGCCGCCGGTGCCGTCGGGGCCGCAGGGCTACCGCGCGCGCAAGCTCGCCGAGCTGGACCAGAAGTACAGCAACGGCGAGCTCGCCATGGAGGACTACATGGCCCAGCGCGCGGAGATCATGAAAGGCTGACCGCCGGAACCTACAAGCAACGCGGGGTCACTTACGGCCCATAATCCACTCGTGGATAGGCCGTAAGTGACCCCGCGTTGCTGTTGTCCGGGAGGGCTGCGCCTAGTCGACCTGCGGGAAACCGAGGTCGATCACCGAGGTGGACGGATCCGGCCAGCGCGTCGTGACGACCTTGCCGCGGGTGTAGAAGCGGATGCTCTCCGGGCCGTACATGTGGGTGTCGCCGAAGAGCGAGTTCTTCCAGCCGCCGAAGGAGAAGGTCCCTACCGGCACCGGGATCGGCACGTTGACGCCCACCATGCCGGCCTCGACGTCGAACTCAAACTGCCGGGCGGCGCCGCCGTCGCGGGTGAAGATCGCCACGCCGTTGCCGAATTCATTGTCATTGACGAGTTTGACGGCGTCGGCGTAGCTCTCGACGCGCACCACCGAGAGGACGGGGCCGAAGATCTCGTCGTCGTAGACCTTCATGCCGGGCTTGACGTGGTCGATCAGGCTCACGCCGATGAAGAAGCCGTTCGAGTCGAATTCCTGCTCCCGGCCGTCGACCACCACGGCGGCGCCCTCGTCTGCGGCGCCGGCCACGTAGGAGGCCACCTTGTCGCGGTGCTCGGCGGTGATCAGCGGACCCATCTGGGAGGCCGGATCCGTGCCGGGGCCAATCTTGAGCGTTGCCATCCGGGTCTTGATCGCGTCCACGAGTTCGTCCGCGATGTTCCCGACGGCGACCAGGACGCTGACGGCCATGCAGCGCTCCCCCGCGGAGCCATAGGCTGCGGAGACGGCGGCGTCGGCGGCCATGTCCAGGTCCGCATCCGGAAGCACCACCATGTGGTTCTTGGCCCCGCCGAGGGCCTGGACGCGCTTGCCGTGGTCCGCGGCGCGCTTGTAGATGGACTGGGCGATCGGCGTCGAACCCACAAAACTGACAGCCTTGACGTCCGGGTGCTCGAGCAGCACGTCGACGGCTTCCTTGTCACCGTGCACGACGTTCAGGACGCCCGCGGGCAGGCCGGCCTCGGCGAAGACCTGGGCGATGAAGAGGGCGGAGGACGGGTCCTTTTCGCTCGGCTTGAGCAGCACGGTGTTGCCGCAGGCCAGGGCGCTGCCGATCATCCAGAGCGGCACCATGGCCGGGAAGTTGAACGGCGTAATGCAGGCGACGACGCCGACCGGCTGCCGGACGGAGTGGACGTCGACGCCGCCGGACACCTGCTCGGAGCGTTCGCCCTTGAGCGCGTGGGACAGGCCGGTGGCGAACTCGATGTTCTCCAGGCCGCGGGTGATCTCGCCCTCCGCGTCGGAGAGGACCTTGCCGTGTTCGCTGGTCAGCAGGGCGGCCAGTTCGGGGCGGCGCTGCATAAGCAGCTCGCGGACCTTGAAGAAGATGGTGGTGCGCTTGGCCAGGCTCGTGGTCCGCCAGCCGGGCAGGGCGGCACGGGCGGCGGCGATGGCTTCCTCGACCCGCGCGGCGGAGGCGAGCGCCACTTCCTTTTCCTGTTCGCCGGTGGCGGGGTTGAAGACGGGGCCGTAGCGCTCGGCGTCGGACACCAGGGCGCCGTTGATGAAGTGCGGAATGCGTTCCATGGGGAGGATCTCTTTCTAAAAGGTTTGGGGGGCTACTTGGCGGACTCGAACGAGCCGTCGACCAGTTTGACGATGGCGGAGCAGTCCGTGCCGGACTGGCCGCCGTCGATGAGCCGCTGGAAGAGCTGCTGGACGTGCTCGCCGATCTCCAGCGGCGTGCCGGTGTCGCGGGCGGCGCTGATGGCCAGGCCGATGTCCTTGTTGGCGAGCTCGGCAGTGAACGTCGGCGCGAAGTCGTTGTTCGAGGCGGCGGTGGGCACGACGCCGGCCACCGGGTACCAGGTGCGCAGCGCCCAGCTGTCGCCGGAGGAAACGGAGGCGATGTCCCAGAAGACCTGCTTGTCCAGGCCCAGGCGGTCCGCAAGCACCGCACCTTCTGCCGTGGAGGCGAGGTTGATGAAGAGCATCAGGTTGTTGCAGATTTTGGCGGCCTGGCCGGTGGTGGCGCCGCCGGTGGGGATGATGTTGGCGGCCATCGGGCGGATGTATTCGGTGGCGTCGGCGACGGCGCCGGCTTCGCCGCCGATCATGAAGGTCAGCGTGGCGGCCTTGGCGCCGCTCATCCCGCCGGAAACGGGCGCGTCGACGAAGCGGAAGCCTGCCTCCGCGGCGGCGTCGTGCAGGGCCTGGGCCGAGGCGATGTCAATCGTGGAGGAGTCCACCAGCAGGGTCCTGGTGTCGGCGTGGGCCAGGACGCCGTCCTCGCCCAGGTAGACGGCCCGGGCGTGCTCGCCCTTGGGGAGCATCGTGAAGACGACGTCGGCGCCTTCCACGGCCTCGGCGATGCTGCCGGCAGGCTTGACTCCCCCGGCCTCGGCAGCCGCGAGGGCCTCCGGGTTGAGGTCGAATCCGCGGACCTCGTTTCCGGCCTTGGCCAGGTTCACCGACATGAACCCGCCCATGTTTCCCAGTCCGATCCAGGCGACAACTGCCATGGCATAAGCTCCTTTGCTTTGCATTGTGTCCGGCGCATTTGCCGGTTGTTCCGTGTCCACCATCACACCCTGCTACAGTGCAATCAAGGGGAAAAAGTGAAGATGCCATGTGCATCAATGCACATCGACGAAAGGCCAATGGTGGACTTGAAGCGGCTCCCCAGCCCGGACGACCTGCTGATCCTGCTGACCGTGGCCCGGCTGGGCCGGTTCAACGCCGTCGCGGAGACCCTGGGCACCACGCACACCACCATCTCGCGCCGGATCCTCGCCCTGGACAAACAGCTCGGCGGCCGGACACTCGAGCGCAGCCCGCACGGCTGGGAACTCACCGAACTTGGATCACTGGCCGTGGCAGCGGCGGAAGCCATTGAGGGAACACTCGGAGCACTGTCCGGCCGGATCGCCCGGACAGAGGACGTGCTCTCCGGCCTGGTCCGGATCAGCACCCCGGACGGATTCGGCGCGGAATTCGTCGCCCCGGCCCTGGTCCGTTTGCAGCAGGAACATCCGTTGCTGAACGTGGAGATGCTCAGCGCCACCCGCAAGGTCAGCCAGAACCGCTCCGGGGTGGACCTGGAAGTGGTGGTCGGCAACCTGGAGGTCAGCAACGCGCAGACCATCTTCCTGTCCAACTACTTCCTGCGGCTGTACGCCAGCCCGGAGTACGCCCGCGAGCACGGGCTCCCGGTGACGCTCGACGACGTCCGGCAGCACGGATTCGTCTCCTACGTCGAGTCGGCCCTGCAGGTCGCCGAGCTCGGCCACCGCTCCACCCAGCTGCCGATGCCGCGCTCCAGCTTCCAGGCCACCAGCATCTTCGCCCAGCTGGAGGCCGTCCGCCGCGCCGCCGGGATCGGGCTGCTGCCGAATTTCCTCGTCGTCGGCAAACCGGGGCTCGTACCGGTCCTGCCGGACGACTTCCAGCGGCAGCTGCCGATCTGGGCAGTTGCGAGATCGGAATCGCTGCGTTCGGCGCCGGTGCAGGCCGTCGTGGCGGCCGTCCGGGCCGAGATCGCCGAACGCCAGGATGTGCTTGCCGGCTGAGCCCGGCGCGCTGCGGAGGCCGCCACAAGATCCCCGGATGACAGCAGCCCCCGTCCCCGCAGCGCGGGAACGGGGGCTGCCTGTTCGTTGGGTTGTGCAGCTGCGTGCTGGTTACCGCTTACCGGCGGCCAGCAGATCGGCGGTGCCCTGGGCGTCGGCGGCGTCGACGTCGTGCAGGGAGATGCCGCGGGTTTCCTTGAGGAAGAACACCGCGACGGCCGTGACGGCGCAGGCGATGAGCAGGTAGATGGCCACCGGGACGGAGGACTTGTACTGGCTCAGCAGCGCGACGGCGATGATCGGGGCGAGCGAACCGGCCACGATCGAGGTCACCTGGTAGCCGAGCGAGACGCCGGAGTAGCGCATCCGGGTCGGGAACATCTCGGCCATGATGGCCGGCTGGCCGGCGTACATCAGGGCGTGGAACAGCAGTCCGATGATGACAGCGGCAAGGATCATGAAATCGTTGCCAGTGTCCATCATCGGGAAGGCGAAGAAGCCCCAGGTGGCGCCCAGGACGGCACCGGCCATGTAGACGGGCTTGCGGCCGAAGCGGTCCGAGAGACGGCCGACCACCGGCACCGCGGAGAAGTGGATGAAGTGCGCCACGAGCAGGAGCAGCAGGATCCGGGCAGTGTCGGCGTGGACAACGGTCTTGAGGTAGGTGATCGAGAAGGTGACCACCAGGTAGTAGAGGATGTTCTCCGCGAAGCGCAGGCCCATGGCGGTGAAGACGCCGCGGGGGTAGCGGCGGAAGACCTCGGCGACGCCGTAGCCCTTGTTCTCCGTGACAACTTCCTTTTGCGCCTCGAGGAAGATCGGGGCGTCGCTGACCTTGGTGCGGATGTAGTAGCCGACGACGACGATCACGGCGGAGAGCCAGAACGCGACGCGCCAGCCCCAGCCAAGGAAGTCCGCGGAAGACAGCACGGAGGACAGGATGAACAGCACGGCAGTGGCGAGCAGGTTGCCCAGCGGGACGGCGGACTGCGGCCAGCTGGCCCAGAAGCCGCGGGACTTGCTGGGGCTGTGCTCGGCGACGAGGAGGACGGCGCCGCCCCATTCACCGCCGACGGCGAAGCCCTGGGCGAAGCGCAGGAAGACCAGCAGGGCCGGGGCCCAGTAGCCGATCTGCGCGAAGCCCGGGAGGCAGCCCATCAGGAAGGTCGATACGCCGACCAGGATGATGCTCAGCTGCAGCAGCTTCTTGCGGCCGAACTTGTCGCCGAAGTGGCCAAAGACGATGCCGCCGATCGGGCGGGCCACGAAGCCAACCGCATAGGTCAGGAACGCGGCGAGGATGCCGTCCAGTTCCGTTCCGGAATTGGGGAAAAACATCTTGCCAAAAACCAGGGTGGCGGCGGAGGCGTAGAGGAAGAACTCGTACCACTCCACTACCGTGCCGGCCATGGAGGCCGTTACTACCTTCTTCAGGCCGGACGTCTTGACGTCGGGCTCCTCTGCGCGCCTTGCGGCGGCGTTTTCCGTGCTCATGCGAACTCCTTCGGTGTCGTCGTCGACACCCTGTGGACCATTAGGTTGACTACGTGTGTGTGAGTTGGAACACACGGCGTCATTCTCCACGAGTATGGACTTCGATCGAGGCAAGCTCAACGACTAATCGCGCAGAGTGCGTCTGCAAAAATGCACACACGGCGGTGCCGGCTAGGCGAAGAAGTTGCCCCGGAGCTGCTCGCTGAGCTGGCCGATTTCGGTCAGGAAGCCGTCGTGGCCGATCGGGGCCTCGATGACGTGCACGGGGACCTCCCCCGGCAGGGCGTCGGCGAGCTCTCGGGATTGGGCGGGAAAGTACAGCCGGTCCGAGTCCACGGCCGCCACGAAGAACTCCGCGGTGGCCAGGGAGACGGCCTGCTCCAGGCTTCCCCGGCCGCGGCTCACGTCGTGGCTCATGAGCGCCTCGGTGATGGCGATGTAGCTGTTGGCGTCGAAGCGTCGCACCAGCTTGTTGCCCTGGTGGTCCAGGTAGCTCTCCACCTGGTAGCGCCCACGGCCGGCCAGCGACCCGGCCTCCAGCGGGGCCTCGGCCGCCTGGGCGTTGCGTCCGAAGCGCCCGTCCAGCTCGGCTGCGGAACGGTAGGTGATGTGCGCGATCCGGCGCGCGAGGGCCAGTCCGGCGTGCGGTTCCGGGCCGCCGTAGTAGTCGCCGCCGTTGAAGTTGGGGTCCTGGCGGATTGCCAGGGTCTGGGCCTGGGCGAAGGCGATCTGTTCGGCGGTGCTGCTGGCGCCGACCGAAATCACGGCGCAGCGCTGCACCCGCGCCGGGTAGGTCACCGCCCACTCCAGCGCGCGCGCTCCCCCGAGCGAGCCGCCGAGCACGGCATACCAGCTGCTGATCCCCAGCGCGTCGGCGAGCCGGGCTTCCGCCGCGGTGCTGTCCCGGAGGGTGACCAGCGGGAAGCGCGAGCCCCAGGGCCGGCCGTCCGGGGCCGGCGTGGAGGGCCCGGTGGAGCCGTAGCAGCCGCCGAGGATGTTGATGGAGACCACGAAGTACTTGTCCGTGTCCACCGGGGCGCCGGGGCCTGCCAGTTCCTCCCACCAGCCCGGTTCCTCGCCGGCGCCGCGGGTCACGTGGGTGTCGCCGGTCAGGGCGTGCTCGATCAGCACCGCATTGGAGGCATCGGCGTTCAGCGTCCCCCAGGTCTCGTAGGCGAGGGTGACCTCGGGCAGGGTGGCACCGGATTCAAGGGCCAGGGAACCGATCGGGAGGTACTGCACCGTCCCGTCGGGAACAGCACCGTCGGGAACAGCGCCGTCGGGAACAGTGGAGGGTTTGCTTTCGGGTACACCCGTGCGGGTGACGGCAATCGTCATGTGAGGACCTAACTTCGCGCTTGCCCGCCGTCAGCTGACCGGCAGGCCAGGTCTTCACCCGGGGCACCCCGCCGCAAATGGAGGGTTGCCGGCCAGCAAGCCGGGGCTGTCACTGGCACTCATGACCTGCGTCGATTCTACGAAACACGGCCGCGCAAGCGCGAAGATTGTGACGGCTGTGTGACAGCCGGACCCGTCAACACCGCAGTTTCCCCACCTTTGACAGACGCGCCCGGCGGGTCGCCCCGAAGTGTCGGCGATTCCCGGGGCCATCCCCGCAAAGGTGGGGAAATTCGGCGTGCTGCGTGACCTCAGGCGTTCTTGGCCGCCCGGAAGCCGGCATCGAGGTCCGCGATGATGTCGTCGATGTGCTCGAGGCCCACCGAGAGCCGGACCAGGCCGGGATTGACGCCGGCGACCGCCTGCTGCTCCGGCGAGAGCTGGCTGTGCGTGGTCGACGCCGGGTGGATGACCAGCGAGCGCACGTCACCGATGTTCGCCACATGGGAGTGCAGCTCGAGGGCGTCGACGAAGCGTTTGCCGGCCTCCGCTCCCCCTGCGAGGTTGAACGCGACGACGGCGCCGGTCCCCTTCGGGCCGTACTTCCGGCCGCGCTCGTACCAGGGGCTGGACGGCAGCCCGGCGTAGGCGACGGATTCGACGTCGTCCCTGGCTTCCAGCCATTCGGCCACCCGCAGGGCGTTGGCGACGTGCCGTTCCACCCGCAGGCTCAGCGTCTCGATCCCCTGGGCGATGAGGAAGGCGTTGAACGGCGAGACGGCCGAACCGAGGTCGCGCAGCAGCTGGACCCGGGCCTTGAGGATGAAGGACAGGTTCGCTCCCAGCGCCCCGTCCGCCCCGAGGTCGCGGGCATAGACCAGGCCGTTGTACGTGGGATCCGGGGTGTTGAAGCCGGGGAAGCGCTCCGGGTCCTTGCCGAAGTCAAAGTTGCCGGAGTCGACGATCACGCCGGCAATCGCGGCACCGTGTCCGCCGAGATACTTGGTGGCCGAATGCACCACGATGTCGGCGCCCCACTCGATCGGGCGGATCAGGTAGGGGGTGGAGAGGGTGTTGTCCACGATCAGCGGCACCCCGGCCCGGTGGGCGACGTCCGCGACGCCTTCGATGTCCAGCACGTCCTGGCGGGGGTTGGAGACCACCTCGCCGAAGAACAGCTTGGTGTTCGGCTGCACGGCATCGCGCCACTGCTCAAGGTTGTCCGGGTCCTCCACGAACGTCACGGAGATACCGAACTTCTTCAGCGTGTGGGCCAGCAGGTTGTAGGTCCCGCCATAGAGGCTGGGGCTGGCGACGACGTGGTCTCCTGCCTCGGCGATGTTGAGGATCGCGAAGGTTTCGGCGGCCTGGCCGGAACTGAGCAGGAGCGCCCCAAGGCCGCCCTCCAGGCTCGCGACCCGCTGTTCCACCGCGTCCTGGGTGGGGTTGCCGATCCGGGTGTAGATGGGGGCGAGCTCGGCGAGCGCGAACCGGTTGGCGGCGCTCTCTGCACTGGGGAAGACGAACGACGTCGTCTGGTAGATCGGCAGCGACCGCGCGCCGGTGGCGGAGTCCGGCTCCTGGCCGGCGTGGATCTGGCGGGTTTCAAAGGACCAGGCGTTGGACATCGGAGAGCTCCCTAATGACTGGGCACAGGCCGCCCCTGGCCTCTGGGGCCGGAACGGCTCTGGCGCCGCGCTTGCCTGCCGGCGGACGCCGGCGGGCCAGGTCTTCACCCGGGGCACCCCACCGCGCAAGGAGGGTTGCCGGCCAGCAAGCCGGGGCTCGATGCTGGCGCTCATGACCTGGCTTCAGTCTACGAACGCGCCATTACGCCTGGATAGCTTTGTGACGAAAATGAAGAACGGCCCCACCACCGCCCGGCGCACGCCCGGGAGCCGGAAAGTGCCGTGGTTCTGGCCGGGCAAATCCGCGCGGTGAGCTCCGGAAAATGACATCCCATCACGGTAAGGGCAGCCTAAGCTGAGAGCTCCATCACAAAGTGCCAAGATGAGGGCATGCGCATGGATCACGTCTCTTACGCCTGTGAACAAGATGGCCTGGCTGCCACCACCGAACGTATTGCGACCGCCCTCGGGGTCGAAGCCGTCAAGGGCGGAATACACCCCCGGTTCGGGACCCGCAACATGATTATCCCGCTTGCCGGGCACAAGTACCTCGAGGTCGTGGAGGTCCTGGACCACCCGGCCTCCGACAAGGCGCCGTTCGGGCAGGCAGTCCGCGCCCGCTCGGCCGCCGGCGGTGGCTGGATGGGCTGGTGCGTCGAGGTTGACGACCTGGCACCGTTTGAGGAGCGGCTGGGCCGCTCCGCCGTCAACGGCAACCGCAAGTTCCCCGACGGCCGCGAACTGGTCTGGAAGCAGATCGGCATCCTGGGCCTGATCGCGGATCCGCAGGTCCCCTACATGTTGAAGTGGGAAGGCGACCCCGCCCTGCACCCGTCCAACGCCTATGAGAGCAATGTGAAGATGTCTGCCCTCACGATCGCGGGCTCGGCCGAGCGGGTCACCGAGTGGCTGGGTGAACCGGTCGAGAAGCCGCTGGAGGACGTGGACGTGAACTGGCTGGCCCCGCACGGGACGCCGGGAATCCTGTCCGTCACCTTCGAAACCGATTCCGGAGCCGTCACGATCTGACGCTTCCTGCCCGAAAAACTTCGGCCGCCAGCAGCGGGTGCCAATGATGCCACCCACCGCTGGCGGCCGAAACACTTTAACCCGTCGCCGGCGGCGGGCCACTGGGGGCAACGCGGGTTATGCCTGCTCAGCCCAGGCCGATCGCCTTGCCGAAGAGGCTGAATCCGACGAAGGCCACGATGTCCAGCAGCGCATGCGCAATCACCAGCGGCATCACCCGGCGCGTCTTCGTGTAGATCAGCGCGAAGATGACGCCCATGACGGCGTTTCCGATGAACGGCCCGAAGCCCTGGTAGAGGTGGTAGCTGCCGCGCAGCATCGAACTGGCGAAGATCGCCAGCGGCATGCCCCAGCCGAACTTGCCGAGCCGGTCCAGCAGGTAGCCCACCACGATCACCTCCTCCACGATCCCGTGCCGGATCGCGGAGAGGATGAGGACCGGCACCGTCCACCAGTAGGAGTCCAGTGCGCTGGGGATGATCGCCGTCGTGATCCCCAGCGCCCGCCCGGCCGCGTAGAGCCCGAGCGACGGTATGCCGATCAGGGCAGCGAGGCCGAGGCCCTGGAGCAGGTCCTTGCCGGGCCGGGCGAAGTTGAAGCCCAGCTTCCGGAACGCCGAGCTGCCCGTGCCGGCGGCCATGCCGGCGGGCCGGAGTTCGGTCAGGAAATAGATCACCAGCACCACCGGGACCAGGGCGAAGATGATGTCCAGCAACTGGTACGTGAGGTCGAAATACTCCCGGCTGCTTTGCGAGCGGTTCAGCGTCGAGGTGCCCTGCGCCAGCGGCGCCCTGGTCATCTTGTCCAGCAGCTGCACTACCGAGTACACCGCCGACTGTCCGAGGGACAGGCCCAGGACAATCCAGACTTCTAGCCGCAGCCGACGGCGGGAGGGAACCAACATGGTTCTATCTTGCCTGCCGTTGCCGGGAGTTGACTGCAAGTGCCTATGCTTGGGCTGTGAGTGCGCCCGGGAAAATCATCATGATCCGGCATGGCCAGTCCGCCGCCAACGCCGACACCTCGATCTACAACCGGGTGCCCGATTACCGGATCCCGCTGACCCCGCTCGGCGTCGAGCAGGCCACGGCCGCGGGCGAGCAGCTGCGGCGGGAGCTGGACGGGCAAAGGGTGTGCGTCTACGTCTCCCCCTACCTGCGGGCCTACCAGACCCTCGAGGCGCTCCAGCTGGGCTCCCTGATCGAACGCGTGATCGAAGAGCCGCGGCTGCGCGAACAGGACTGGGCGAATTTCCAGATCGCCGGGGACATCGAGGACCAGAAGGAGCTCCGCAACGCCTACGGCCACTTCTTCTACCGGTTCCGGGAAGGCGAATCGGGCTCCGACGTCTACGACCGGATCTCCTCGTTCATGGAGACCCTCTACCGGCACTGGTCCAAGCCGAACTATGCGCCGAACGCCTTGTTCGTGACGCACGGGCTGACCATGCGGCTGTTCTGCATGCGCTGGTTCCACTGGTCGGTGGAGTACTTCGAGTCGCTGAACAACCCGGACAATGCCGAAATCCGGACCCTGCTGCGCACCCGGCAGGGCAAGTACGAGCTGGACAAGCCGTTCAGCCAGTGGGAGGACCGCCGGGTGGACGAGACCGTGCTGGACGCCCCGCCTATGTTCTTCTAAGGGATGTTCTTCCAGACGCTGTCCGGGGCGGGCCTCAGGGCGATGACCTGGTGGAACTTCCCGCTCGCGCCGGTCTGATCCGGTGCTTCCTCCGCCCGGACCAGTTCCACGTTCGCCAGGCCCTGGGCGGCCAGGAACCCGGACAGCTTCGCCGCCACGTCCTGCCACACCGCGTCCGCCGCGGCGCCCGGCTCCAGCTGGAGCCGCACCCGCAGCGCCGCCGGACCGGACTGGACCAGCTGGCAGCGGTGGACGCCCGGCGCGTCGTCGATGGGGGCTGTGATGGCGAGGGGCAGGACACTCACCGTGCCGCCGCGGCCGTTGTCCAGGTGCAGGACGTCATCGTGCCGGCCGGCCACCCGGATGGCGGGCAGCGGGTTGCCGCACTCACAAGGGCCGGGCTTGGCGACGACGGAGTCACCGAGGTCGTAGCGGATCAGCGGCTGGACCCGGTTGGCGAGATTGGTCAGCAGCACCGTGTGGGACGGCTCCCCCGCGGGCGTGGGACCGTAGTCCTCCTCGACCGGTTCCAGGATCACCCAGTCACTGTTGACGTGCAGCCAGCCGCGGGGGCAGTCCAGGGCAATCGGGGTGAACTCGGAGGCAGCGTAGACATTGTGCACCGCGCCGCCCAGCGCCGCGGCCAGGCGCTCCCGGTCCCCGACGGATTCGCCGCTGGACTCCACAATCACGGGCCGGATGTGCAGCCGGCCCGCGTCCTGTTCCTCGGCCAGCAGTTCGAGGGCGCTGGGGTAGGCCACCAGCAGGGCCGGGTCGAAAGCGTTAAGCGCCTGCACCAGCGTCTCCAGCGGTTGCTGCACGGAGAACATGCGGTAGGCCCGTCGGCGGCCCCGGCTGCGGCGCCGTTCGGACTCGAGCCAGACGGCCCCGGCGAAGTGGCCGCCGGTGCCCAGCACCGCGGCGGCACGGATTCCCCGCCGCAGCATCGCGAGCAGCCGGCGGGCGTCGAGGGCGGTCCCGACGATCCGAACGCCCTGGGCCCGGTAGCAGGCGACGGCGGCCTGGTCGTGCACGAATAATCCGGGGTGGCCCGTGGTTCCGGAGCTGGTGCAGGCGAAATAGCGGCCGCGGTAGCGAGTGCCGACCAGGGACGGGTCGGCGACGAAGCCCTCGAGGTCCGCCCGGGTGATGGCCGGATCGGTCACCCAGTCGTCGAAGCGTGCCATCAGCTGCGACTTCGTGACCGGCGGCAGGTCCCGGAGCGGGATGTCCTCGGCCGGGAGGCCGCGGTAGAGTTCCCGGTAGAACGGGGAGCTCGTGCGGGCATGGGCCACGAGGGCGGCCAGCCGGGCGTCCCGGCGCCGGGCCAGGGCCGGCACTCCGCCGCGCTTGGCCCGCACCAGGTCGATCATGGTGGCGAGTTCCCTGGCGAAGCCGGTCATGGCGTTCCTCCTTGGCCTCCGGTGCGCGCCGGTCAGCGGGCGCGGACCCCGGCGCGCCAGACGGCGTGGGTGAGCGGCATGCCTGGCCGGTATGCCAGATGGGTGGCGGACGGGGCGTTGAGCAGGTGCAGATCCGCCCGGTTGCCCACGGCGATGGAGCCGACCGCCCGCTCGCCGTCGACGTCGTTCCCGGACTCCCGGCCCAGCGCCAGCGCACCGCCGTACGTCGCCGCCCGGACGGCTTCGTGCACGCTGAGCCGCATCTGCAGCACGGCGGTGGTGACGCAGAACGCCATCGAGCTCGTATAGGAGGTGCCGGGGTTGCAGTTGGAGGCGAGCGCTAGCTGGACGCCGGCGTCAAGCAGTTCCCGGGCCGGAGCCAGCGGCTGCCGGGTGGACAGGTCGCAGGCCGGCAGGCAGGTCGCGACGGTGCCGCGCTCGCCCGCGCCGGCCGCTGCCTCCCAGCCGGACCAGCTGTCGGCGAGGGCGTGGACGTCCTCGCGGGAGAGGTAGTTGACGTGGTCCACGCTCGCGGCGCCGAACTCCACTGCCAGCCGCACCCCGGGACCCTCGCCCAGCTGGTTGCCGTGCACGCGCAGGCCCAGTCCGGCGTCCCGGCAGGCCTGGAGCACCCGGCGGGACTGGTCCTCGTTAAACGCGCCGCGTTCGCAAAACACGTCGGCCCAGCGGACGTAGGGCCGGACCGCGGCGAGCATTGGTCCGCAGACCAGCTCCGTGTACTCCTCCGCGTCGAGGCCTTCGGGTACCAGGTGCGCGCCGAGGTAGGTGACCTCGTCCGCGACGGTGGAGGCGATCCTCGCGCTGCGGGCCTCGTTCTCCACGTCCAGGCCGTAGCCGGTCTTGGTCTCCAGGTAGGTGGTCCCCTGGGCGACGGCTTCCGCCACCCGGCCCAGCGCGAGCCGGGTGAGGTCGAAGTCGCCCGTGGCCCGGGTGGCTCCGGTGGTGACGGCGATGCCTCCGGCGCTGTAGCTCTCCCCCGCCATCCGTGCCTCGAATTCCGCGGTCCGGTCGCCGGCGAAGATCAGGTGCGTGTGTGAATCCACCCAGCCCGGCAGGAGCGCGCGGCCGGCGGCGTCGACGGCGTCGTCCGCCGCCGGGGCGTCCGCGGCGGCACCCAGCCAGGCGATGCGTTCGCCCTCGATCACGATGGCCGCATCCTTCAGGACCCGGTGGTCCGCGTCCTGGGTCATCAGTTCGGCGATGTTGGTGATGAGGGTGCTCATGGGTCCATTCTTCAGCCCCGGATAGACATCCGGGTCGCTGCCAGTGCCGCGGCTGTCCGGGATGCCGGACTGTCGGCCGGGAGCGGCTGTGCCGAACCCTGGCCGGCGAGGATCAGCTCCGCGGCCAGCTCCGCGATGCCGGAGGAGGTCTGGAAGCCGTAGCCGCCCTGCCCGGCGAGCCAGAAGAAGCCGGTGGCCTCGGCGTCGAATCCCACCACGGGGATACCGTCGGAGGCCTCGGTCCGCAGCCCGGTCCACGCCCGGCTGACGCTACCGATCCCCATCGTGGTCACCGTGTTGAGCCGCTCGATCAGCGCCTCGATGTCGCCCGGATACGGCTGGGCGTCCTCGGGGCCGCTGGGCACAGTTTCCGACGGCGAGATCAGCACCTGCCGCCGTCCGTCCGGGCGGAAGTAGAAACTGCCGGCCGACGCCACCATCGGGCAGCCCTGCGGGAGGGGGTGCTCGACGTCGACAATCGCCGCGGTGCGGCGGTAGGGCTGGAGTCCGAGCTTCTCGACGCCGCTGAGCACCGCGAATTCGTCCGCCCAGGCGCCGGCGGCGTTGACCACGACCGCGGCTTCGAAACCTTCCTGCCCGGCGCCGAGCTCCCAGCCGGAACCGAGGCGCTGCGCCGAGTGGACCCGTGCGCCGGTGATGATGTCCACGCCGCCCTCGACGGCCCGCTCGCGGTGGTCCTCCAGCAGCAGGGACGCGTTGCAGGCAAACGAACCGGAGTCCAGGCCGGCGGCCGCGAAGGAGTCCGGTTTGAGCGCGGGGCAGATTTCCAGGGCCTCGGCGTGGCTGATCCGGTGCATAAAGCCGCTTGCCTGCTGCCGGACGGCGTCCTCGTCACCGATCAGCATGAAGCGGCGCGGTGAGAGCACGGGTTCGGGCCGGGTACCCTCCTTGGTGCCGATGAGCTCCAGCGTGCGCATGGTGAGCTCCTGGACCACGGGCGGCCCGTAGCTGGGGATCAGCTGCCGGGCCGAGCGCGCGGAGGTGTGGTAGCCCAGCGATTGCTCGGCTTCGACCAGGGCCACGCTGCATTTGCCGGCGAGGGCGGAGGCCAGGGACAGGCCGGCAATGCCGCCGCCCACGATCACGACATCGTATTTAGCTGACATGCCTCCATCCTTGCACCCGGCGGGAGGTCGCGTCAGTACTTTCAGGCCACCGTCTCGCGGCTGCGGACGAACGCCTGGACGCAGCTCTCGACGTCGTCCGCGCTGTGCGCGGCGGAGAGCTGGACCCTGATGCGGGCGGCGCCCTTCGGCACGACCGGGTAGCTGAAGGCGGTGACGAAGACGCCGTTGGCGAGCATTGCGTCCGCGACCTTCGCCGCCATCACTGCGTCGCCGAACATGACCGGGACGATCGCGTGTTCGCCGTCGAGCAGCTCGAAGCCTTCCTCGCCCATCCGGCGGCGGAAGAGTTCCGCGTTGGCGAAGAGCTTGCTGCGCAGTTCGCCGGAGTTCTCCACCAGGTCCAAGGCCTTCAGCGTGGCGGCGACGATGGCCGGTGCCAGCGAGTTGGAGAACAGGTAGGGGCGTGCCTTCTGGCGGAGCATGGCGATGACTTCGCGCCGGCCCGAGACGTAGCCGCCGGAGGCTCCGCCAAGGGCCTTGCCGAAGGTGCCGGTGTAGATGTCCACCCGGTCCGAGACCCCGGCGTGCTCCGGGGTGCCGGCGCCGGTGGCGCCCATGAAGCCGACGGCGTGCGAGTCGTCCACCATGACCATGGCGTCATACTTTTCGGCGAGGTCGCAGATCGCCTCGAGCGGGGCGAGGAAGCCGTCCATCGAGAAGACGCCGTCGGTGACGATGATCTTGCGGCGGGCCGGGTTCTCCTGAGTGGTGGCCTCGATCAGCCGGGACTCGAGGTCCGCCATGTCCTGGTTGGCGTAGCGGAAGCGCTGGGCCTTGCACAGCCGGATCCCGTCGATGATCGAGGCGTGGTTCAGCGCGTCGGAGATGACGGCGTCTTCCGGGCCGAAGAGCGACTCGAAGACGCCGCCGTTGGCGTCGAAGCAGCTCGAGAACAGGATGGTGTCCTCGGTGCCGAGGAACTTCGACACCCGCTCCTCGAGGGCCAGGTGCAGGTCCTGGGTGCCGCAGATGAAGCGCACGCTGGCCATGCCGAAGCCGCGTTCGTCCATGGCCTCCTTGGCGGCTGCGATGATCTCGGGGTGGTCCGCGAGGCCGAGGTAGTTGTTGGCGCAGAAGTTCAGCACCTCCGAGCTGCCCTGGCCGAGCTGGCCCGCCTTGATGTGGCTGGCCTGCGGCGAATCGATGTGCCGTTCGGTCTTGAACAGGCCGGCACCGCGGATCTCGTCGAGTTCGTGCTGCAGCTGGTCCTTGATGGCTGAATACATGGGGTGCGCTCCTGTGCAGGGGTGAATTTTTGTACGGTACCGGAAACGGGCGGGGGCTAGAAGCCGGTCCAGTCGAGGACGACTTTGCCGCCGACGCCGGCGCGGGCGATCTCGAAGCCCTTCTCCCAGTCCGATGCGGGCAGCGTATCGGTGACCACGGCGGAAATGTTCGCGTGCAGCACCGGGTTGGAGGACAGCATGGCGCTCATGGCATACCAGGTCTCGAACATCTCGCGGCCGTAGATGCCTTTCATGGTCAGCATGTGCGTGACCACTTTGCCCCAATCGATGTCGATGGACTGGCTGGGCAGCCCCAGCATCGCGATCCGGCCGCCGTGGTTCATGTTGTCGATCATCTCAGGCAGCGCCGTGGGGTGCCCGGACATTTCCATGCCGATGTCGAAGCCTTCCCGCATGCCCAGTTCGCGCTGGCCGTCCTTGACCCGCATCCGGGAGACGTCGATCGCGAGGTCGACGCCGAGCCGGCGGGCCAGTTCCAGGCGCGGGGCGGAGACGTCGGTGATGGCGATCTTGCGTGCCCCGGCGTGGCGGGCGACGGCGATCGCCATCAGGCCGATGGGTCCGGCGCCGGTGATGAGCACGTCCTCGCCCACCAGCGGGAAGCTGAGCGCGGTGTGCACGGCGTTGCCGAACGGGTCGAAGATGGCGCCGAGCTCCGGGGTCACGGACGGATCGTGGTGGACCCAGACGTTGGTTTCCGGGATGACGACGTACTCTGCGAACGCTCCGTCGCGCTGGACGCCGACGCTGACGGTGTTGATGCACATCTGCTTGCGGCCGGCGCGGCAGTTGCGGCAGATGCCGCAGACGATGTGGCCCTCGCCGGAAACCCGGTCGCCGACCTTGACGTCCATGACGTCCTCGCCGATCTCCACGACTTCACCGTAGAACTCGTGGCCGGCGATCAGCGGCGCGTTGATGATGCCCTGCGCCCAGGCGTCCCACGACTGGATGTGCAGGTCGGTGCCGCAGATTCCGGTGGTCATGACGCGGATCTTGACGTCCCCGGCCCCGGTCTCCGGCTCCGGGCGGTCGACCAGTTCGAATCCCGCGTGGGCGCCGGACTTGTAGAGAGCCTTCATGGGCCTGCCTAACTGTGCTGGCCGCTCCGGGACGGGAGCGGTGGTGTGGGACAACTCACCTCATTAGACCCGGCGGAAAGCATTAGCACAACCGGATTTTTCTCAATCGACGATTTAGCACTGGCTTAGCTCTAGGATGGTGGCCATGGAAATCCACCAGCTCGAAATGCTCCGCGAACTCGGCGCCCTGGGCAGCGTCAAGGCCGTCGCGGAAACGCTTCTGGTCACGCCCTCGGCGGTGTCCCAGCAGTTGGCCGCCCTGCAGAAGTCCGTGGACGTGCCGCTGACCCGGAAGGAGGGCCGGAACCTGGTCCTCACCGAGGCCGGCCAGGTGCTCGCAGACGCCGGGGCCGCCGTCGTGAGCGCGATGGCGGACGCCAGGACGGCGATCGGCGCGTACCACGGCTCGCCGGTGGCGCCGGTGTCCCTGAGCGGGTTCCACAGCGCCGGCCAGGCCTTGTTCGCGCCGCTGGCCCGGCTGCTGGCCGGACCCGGGCAGCCGAGGATCCAGCTCTCCGACGAGGACGTGGCCCAGCAGGACTTCCCGGCGCTGACCGCCCGGTATGACCTGGTCCTCGCGCACCGGATGGACCACAGCCCTCGATGGCCCCAGGAGCGGGTGGCGGTGATCCCGCTCGCGCACGAGCCGCTGGACGTGGCGCTGCCGGCCGGGCACCGGCTCGCCGGGCAGCGGGCGGTGACGGCCGACGACGTCGTTGGCGAACCCTGGGTGACGAGCCACACCGGCTACTCCCCCGCCGACGTGCTCTCCGCCGTCGCGGCCGTATCCAGCCGCGAGCTGAACATCGTGCACCGGATCAATGACTACTCCACGGTGGCGGCGCTGGTGGCGACCGGGAGCGTGATCGGGCTGCTGCCCCGGCACACCGCGCGCCCTGTGCTCAACCCGGAGATCGTGCTCAGGCCGCTGGAGGGGATCAGCACCCGGCGCCGGATCGACATCCTGGCCCGGCCGGAGAACCTTAAACGCAAATCGGTCATGATGGTCTGCGAAGCGCTGCAGACCATCATGACCGATCTAGTGGGCGGTTAGGGCCTAGCCTTCGACGCCGAGGCGCTGCAGGATCAGCTCCTTGACGCGGCCGGCGTCGGCCTGCCCGCGGGTGGCTTTCATGACGCCGCCGACGATCGCGCCGATCGCCTGGAGCTTGCCGGCGCGGATTTTGTCCGCGACTCCGGGCTGCGCGGCGAGGACCGCGTCGATGGCTTCGAGCAGCGGGCCGTCGTCGGAGACCACGGCGAGGCCGCGCTTCTCGACGATTTCCGCCGGGGTGCCCTCGCCGGCGAGGACGCCGTCCAGGACCTCGGAGGCCATCTTGTTGTTGATCTTGCCGTCCTCGACCATCTGGTTCAGTTCCACGATGGTGGCCGGGGCGACGCCGAGCTGGCCGGGGTCGACGTCGGCGTTCTTGGCGCGTCCGACGATCTCGCCCATCCACCACTTGCGGGCCACGGTGGCGGTGGCGCCGGCGGCGATGGTTTCCTCGATCTCGTCCATCACGCCGGCGTTGACGACGTCGCGGAACTCCAGGTCGGAGTAGCCCCAGTCGGCCTGCAGGCGCTTGCGGCGGGCGGCCGGCGGCTCCGGCAGCGTGGCCCGGAGCTCCTCGACCCACTCGCGCGACGCGACGATCGGCACCAGGTCCGGTTCCGGGAAGTAGCGGTAGTCGTCGGCGTCGGACTTGGGCCGGCCCGAGGTGGTGGAGCGGGTGTCCTCGTGCCAGTGCCGGGTCTCCTGGATGACCGGCTGGCCGGACTCCAGCACGGCGGCGTGCCGCTGGATCTCGTACCGGACGGCGTGTTCGACGGCGCGCAGGGAGTTGACGTTCTTGGTCTCGGAACGGATGCCGAAGCGTTCGCGGCCGTGCGGGCGGAGTGAGACGTTCGCGTCGCAGCGGACGTTGCCGCGTTCCATCTTGGCGTCCGAGACGCCGAGGTTCTTGACGATTTCCCGGACCGCGGCGACGTAGGCCTTGGCCAGCTCGGGCGCGCGGCTGCCGGCGCCCTCGATCGGCTTGGTGACGATCTCGACCAGCGGCACGCCGGAGCGGTTGTAGTCCACGAGCGAGTAGTCCGCGCCCTGGATGCGGCCGGCGGCGCCGCCCATGTGGGTGAGCTTGCCGGCGTCCTCCTCCATGTGGGCGCGTTCGATCTCGACCCGGAACACGGTGCCGTCGGAGAGTTCGATGTCCAGGTAGCCGTCGTACGCGATCGGCTCGTCGTACTGGGAGGTCTGGAAGTTCTTCGGGGTGTCCGGGTAGAAGTAGTTTTTCCGGGCGAAGCGGCAGGTCTCGGCGATCTTGCAGTTCAGCGCCAGGCCGATCTTGATCGAGGATTCGATCGCGGTCTTGTTCACCACGGGCAGCACGCCGGGCATGCCAAGGTCCACCTCGTTGACGTTGGTGTTCGGTTCGTCGCCGAAGACGTTCGGGGCGGAGGAGAACATCTTGGTCTTGGTGTTGAGCTCGACGTGGACCTCGAAGCCCAGGACGGGGTCGTACTTCTCCATCGCCTCTTCGAAGCTGAGGGTTGCGTCAGTCATTAGTGTGAACCTCCGTGGCTCGAAGCGGCAGCGTCAGAAAGGGCGGAGCCCGTCAGGGAAGGGGCCTTGTCCAGCAGCGGTCCGCCCCACTGCGCCTCAAGCAGCGACTCGAGCACGGCGCCGACACGGTAGAGCCGGGCATCCTGGCGCGCCGGGGCGAGCAGCTGGACGCCCACCGGCAGTCCGTCCTCGTCGGCGAGGCCGCCGGGCAGGGAAAGCCCTGGGACGCCGGCCATGTTGGCCGGGATCGTGGCGACGTCGTTGAGGTACATCGCGAGCGGGTCGTTGAGCTTCTCGCCGAGCTTGAAGGCCGTGGTCGGCGCCGTCGGGGAGATCAGCACGTCGGCCTGGGCAAACGCGGCGTCGAAGTCGCGCTGGATCAGGGTGCGCACCTTCTGGGCCGAGCCGTAGTAGGCGTCGTAGTAGCCGGCGCTGAGGGCGTAGGTGCCCAGGATGATGCGGCGCTTGACCTCGTCGCCGAAGCCGGCAGCGCGGGTGGCTCCCATGACGCGTTCGATCGTCAGCGGGCCCTCTGCGGGCAGCGCCCGCAGGCCGAACCGGACGCCGTCGAACTTGGCCAGGTTGGAGGAGGCCTCGGAGGGCATGATCAGGTAGTAGGCGCCGAGCGCGTACTTGAAGTTGGGGCAGGAGACCTCGACGATCTCGGCGCCGGCGCCCTTGAGCAGCTCCAGCGCCTCGTTGAAGCGGTTTTCGACACCGGCCTGGTAACCCTCGCCGTGGAGTTCCTTGATGATGCCGATCTTCATGCCCTCGACGTTGCCGGTCCGGGCCGCGGCCACGAGGTCCTCGAGCGGGTCCGGCAGTGAGGTGGAGTCGCGCGGGTCGTGGCCGCCGATCACCTGGTGCAGCAGGGCCGAGTCCAGCACGGTGCGGGAGACCGGGCCGATCTGGTCCAGCGAGGAGGCCATCGCGATGGCGCCGTAGCGGGAGACGCCGCCGTAGGTGGGCTTCACGCCGACGGTGCCGGTGACGGCGCCGGGCTGGCGGATGGACCCGCCGGTGTCCGTGCCGAGCGCGAGCGGGGCTTCGAAGGCCGCGACGGCGGCAGCGGAACCGCCGCCGGAGCCGCCCGGGATGCGCTCCAGGTCCCAGGGGTTGTGGGTGGGGCCGAACGCGGAGTGCTCGGTGGAGGAGCCCATGGCGAACTCGTCCAGGTTGGTCTTGCCCAGGATCGGCATCCTGGCGGCGCGAAGGCGCTCCACCACGGTGGCGTCGTAGGGACTGTGCCAGCCTTCGAGGATCCTGGAGCCGGCGGTGGTGGGCTGGCCGATGGTGACGATCAGGTCCTTGACCGCGATCGGGACGCCGGCGAGCACGTGCAGCTCTTCGGCAGCGGCGCCGCCGGCGGCGCGGATCGCGTCCACCTCGGCGGCGACGGCGAGGGCTTCCTCGGCGTTGACGTGCAGGAAGGCGTGGACCTGGCCGTCGACGGCGGCGATCCGGTCCAGGTGCGCCTGGGTGACCTCGACGGCGGTGACCTCGCGCGCAGCGAGCTTCTCGGCGAGCGCGGCCGCGGAGAGGCGGAACAGCTCGGGGGTGGTTTCAGTCATGGTCTTAGTCCTCATCCAGGATTGCCGGGACCTTGAAGCGGCCCTCATACGCGTCGGGGGCTCCGGAAAGTGCCTGCTCGGCCGTGAAGGTGTGGCCCACAACGTCCTCGCGGAACACGTTGGTCAGCGGGATCGGGTGGGATGTGGCCGGGACGTCATCACCGGCGGCTTCACTGACGGACTTAACCGAATCGACGATGACGGCGAGTTCGCCGGCCATCCTGTCCAGCTCTTCAGCACTCATCTCGATGTGCGCGAGACGCGCGAGATGCGCGACGTCGTCGCGGTTGATCGCAGCCATGGATCTCCCCTGCAAGTTCGGATTATTTTCCGTCCCAGTCTACGTGGGTTGAACTGCTGTTACCGTCGGACGCGGAGATGACAGTTCACGGCAATGTTTTGTGCAAACACTGCCGCGAACTGTCATCTCGTGCGGTTTGTCAGCCGATGCCGATGGCTCCGGTGAGTACCCCTACTCCCAGCATGACCAGGGAGATCACGGCGGTGCGCCAGAGGACCTTCTTGTGGTGGTCGCCCAGGTCCACCTTGGCCAGGGAGACCAGGAGCAGGATGGCCGGCACCAGCGGGCTCTGCAGGTGGAAGGGCTGGCCGGTAATCGAGGCGCGGGCCATGTCCGCGGCGCCGACGCCGTAGTGGGCGGCCGTTTCGCTCAGGACCGGCAGGACGCCGAAGTAGAAGGCGTCGTTGCTCATGAAGAACGTCATCGGGATGCTCAGGACGCCGGTGATGACGGCCATGAACGGGCCCATGTCGGCCGGGATGATCGCGACGAGCCATTCGGACATGGCTTTGACCATGCCGGTGCCGTTGAGCACACCGGTGAGGACCGCGGCGGCCATGACCATGCTGACGACGGCGACGATCGAGGGTGCGTGCGCGATCAGCTGGGCGCTCTGGTCCTTGACCTTGGGGAAGTTGACCAGCAGGGCGACGGCGGCGCCCACCATGAAGACGAACGGCAGCGGAATGATGTTGGCGACGAGTGTCACCATCACGGCGACCGTCAGACCCAGGTTGAACCAGAAGAGCTGGGGACGCAGGGTCTTGCGGTTGGGATCCAGCGCGGTGTCCGCCATGGCGGAGTCGCGCTCGTCGACGAGGTCTTCGGTGCGCTCCAGCACGGCGACGGCGGACCCGCCGCCGGCGGCGGGGGCTCCCCCGGCGGGGCCGGTGACCTTGCGTCCGGAGCCGAAGCGGCCAAGGCGGCCGGTGCCGCCGGCTGCACCGGCGCCGGCTCCGCCGTCGAACTGACCGTCCTCGGCCCAGATCTCCGGGGCCACGGTACGCAGCCGGTTGCGTTCCTGCAGGCCCAGCAGCCAGGCGAAGACAAACACGATGACGAGGCCGGCGACCAGCGAGGGGATCATCGGGACGAAGACGTCGGAGACGCTGATCTTCAGCGCGGAGGCGGCGCGGGCGGTCGGTCCGCCCCAGGGCAGGATGTTCATGGTGCCGTTGGCCAGGCCGGCCACGCAGGTGAGGACCACGGGGCTCATCTTCAGCCGCAGGTAGACCGGGAGCATGGCGGCGGTGGTGAGGATGAAGGTGGTGGAGCCGTCGCCGTCGAGCGAGACCGCCGCGGCGAGGATCGCGGTGCCCAGGACCACCTTGGCCGGGTCGTTGCCGAGCTTGCGCAGGATGAACCGGACCAGCGGGTCAAAGAGCCCGACGTCGATCATCAGGCCGAAGTAGATGATGGCGAACATCAGCAGCGCGGCCGTGGACGTCATCGACTTCATCGAGTCGAGCACCATGGGGCCGATGCCCAGGCCGGCGCCGGCGAACAGTCCAAAAACGGTGGGGACGATGATGAGCGCCAGTACTGGCGTCAGCTTCTTCGTCATGATCAGCACCATGAAGACCGCAATCATGGCGAATCCAAGTAATACCAGCACGGCCGGCTCCTTCTTCTGTGTTCCGCACCACTCCGCTGTGATGCGCACTACAGACGTTAGGGTGGCGTGCGTCACGGGAGTGCCTTTGCCTCAATTGATTGGCATACTCCTTGTTGGACGCATTTTGCGCATTTTGCTCACAGCTGTTGAAGTCACCGGATCATCGAAGGAGGGCCGCCGTGGGAGCCCTCAAAGGCCGCACTCCCTTGCGGTTCACGACCCAGACCCTGCTGCTCCAGCTCGGGGTTGTGGCCCTCGTGGTGCTGCTCAGCAGCGCCGTGCACGCCTGGCTGACGTACGAGCGGCTGGGCCGC
The DNA here is from genome assembly GCF_052113385.1 of Arthrobacter sp. YAF16. Taxonomy (NCBI): domain Bacteria; kingdom Bacillati; phylum Actinomycetota; class Actinomycetes; order Micrococcales; family Micrococcaceae; genus Arthrobacter; species Arthrobacter sp. YAF16. Next base: position 7,067 of record NZ_JBFRDC010000013.1, on the reverse strand, counting down.
GAGGCGGAGAACCAGGCACTGACCCTGGCCCGCACGGTGGCGTCGGACCCGGCGGTCCGGGCCGAGGTGCAGCAGATCAGCGCACGGCCCGGCACTCCCCCGCCCGCGGAGCTGCTTGCCGGCCCGCTGATGGCCGCCGCGGAGGGCGCCCGGGCGCGCACCGGCGCACTGTTCGTCGTCGTCACCGACGAGACCGGACTGCGGCTGGCGCATCCCGACGCCGACCGGCTGGGCCAACGGGTCAGTACCGATCCCTCCGAGGCGCTCTCCGGCAAGGAGGTCACCACCCGGAACACCGGCACCCTGGGCCCCTCGGCCGGCGCCAAGGTCCCGGTCTTCGCGCCGGGCTCGTCCGCCGTGGTGGGCGAGGTCAGCGTGGGCTACTCCACCGAGACCATCGGCCAGAGCCTCGCCCGCGACATCGTCCCGATCGCACTGACGGCGGCCGGCGCGCTGCTGGCCGGCGTCCTCGTCTCGTTCCTGCTGCGGCACCGGCTCCGCCGGCTGACCCTGGGGCTGGAACCGGAGGAAATCAGCACCCTGGTCCACGACCAGGTGGCGGTCCTGCAGGGCGTGGACGACGGCGTGATCGGCGTGTCCGCCGACGGCCGGATCAGCGTCTTCAACGCCGCGGCCCGGCGGATGCTGGCCCAGCCGGACCTGGCCGGAACCAGCTGGGCGGCGGCGCCGGTGCCCGTACCGCTCAAGGCCCTGACCAGGCCGGACGCCGCCGAGGGCGACGCCGTGGAGTTCCTGGCCGGCGGCCGCGTGCTGGTGGCGAGCGCCCGCAAGGCCCTGCACGGCCGGGAGGACCTGGGCTGGGTGGTCATGCTCCGGGACCGGACCGAGCTCCAGCAGCTCACCCGCCAGCTCGATGCCGTTGGGACCATGTCCACCGCCCTGCGCGCCCAACGCCACGAGTTCGCCAACCAGCTGCACACGATCGCCGGCTTCATGAGCATCGGGCAGCACCAGCAAGCGCGCGACTACCTGGCCCGGCTGGCGGCCACCGGGCCGTTGAAGTTCCCGGTGGAACAGGCCGAGCTGCTGCAGGACCCCTACCTGCAGGCGTTCCTGGGCGCCAAGGGTGTGGAAGCCGACGAGCGCGGCGTCAGCCTGCGGCTCGGCCCCGAAACCCTGGTCCGCGGCCACGTCATCGAGCCGCAGGAGGTCACCACCGTGCTGGGCAACCTGATCGACAACGCCGTGAACGCCGCGGTCGCCGGCGCCGCGGCCGACCGCTGGGTGGAAGTCGAGGTGCTGGACGCACCCGGCGACGGCGGGGCCGCCGGCACCCTGCACATCATCGTGGGCGACTCCGGCGACGGCCTGCCCGGCGGCGGCGACGGTTTCACGGCTGCCGGCGGCGGCGGTGCCGACGGCGGTGCGGAAGACGTTTTTGCCGAGGGTTTCACCACCTCGGGGCAACCCGCCCGGGCCGGTGCCGGGCAGGGCCTGGGGCTGGCCCTGGCCCGGCAGCTGGCCCGGCGCCGCGGCGGTGACGTGACGGTGCTGGAGCGGGGTGCGCCCGGCGGGCCGGGAGCCGTGTTCATGGCGACCCTCCCCGGGACCATCGCCGACTCGACCGAAGGAGACAACGATGTCTGAAGATTTCCGGGTGCTGATTGTGGACGACGACTTCCACGTCGCCAAGCTCCACGCGGCCTATGTGGATTCCGTGGCGGGCTTCCTGGCGCTGGCGCCCGCCGGGTCGGCGTCGCAGGCCCTGCAGTCCATCCACAGCCTCCGCCCGGACCTGGTGCTGCTGGACGTGTACCTGCCGGACGCCTCCGGGCTGGATCTGCTGCACCAGCTGGATGTGGACACCATGATCCTCAGCGCCGCCTCGGATGCGGCGTCAATCCGGGTCGCCTTCCGGCGCGGTGCCCTGGGCTACCTGCTCAAGCCGTTCACGGCCGAGTCGCTCTCCCAGCAATTGCGCTCCTACGCGCGCTACCGCCGCATCCTGGCCCAGCCGGGGAACCTCACGCAGGAGACGGTGGAACGGGCCAAGCGCGCCCTCATCCCGGGCGACGTCACGGCCTCCGCGCGGCCGCGGTCCGCCACGGAGGCGGCGGTGCTGGAATCGCTGGAACCCGGGGAACAGTATTCGGCGGCGGAAGTGGCCGCCCGCGTGGGCGTCTCCCGGGCCACCGCGCAGCGTTACCTCTCCTCGCTGGCGGACGACGGAGCCGTCGACATCCAGCTGCGCTACGGCACGACGGGCCGCCCGGAGCACCGCTACGGGGTGCCCGCGCTCCCCGGCCGCTAGGAACTCCCTCGACCGGCCGCTCAGCCGGTGATGCTGCGTCCCCTGCGGAAGGCGTTGCGGCGGGCGTGTTCGTGCACGCGGCCCAGGGCTTCGATCTGCGCCTGCCCCTCGGCGGTGAGATCGGCAAATCTGGACGGATCGAGACCCAGTTCCGGCGCCAGTTCCTCCAGCGTCTGCCAGCCGCCGATCTTGGCCAGGACGGCGGCGCGCATCAGTTCGGATTCCAGCACCAGGGTCATGGGCGAACGGCTCAGCAGCCGGCCGTTGAGCTTGAGCCGGCCCGCATGTTCCGCGAGCCATGCCGCAGCCTGGCGGTGCGGGCGGGTGCGGACGCTCAGCTCGCGGAGCAGGCTGCGGAGCAGCTCGCGCTCGCGGCGGATCTCCGCGGCCACGGTGGCGAGCTCGGTGTGGACCGGGGTATCCGTGAAGTCCTTGACCATCCGTTCGATCCGGCCCAGTCCGGCGGTGGCGCCGGTCAGGTGGTCGGACAGATAGAGGCCGAGCAACTTCTCGTCGATGGTGTCGGGGATGTGCGGTGCCATGGATCCTCCAGCCGTACTCGTGCTGTTTTTCCAGCGTGGGTTTGGGGTGGTGTGCTGGCTGCAACCCTACCCTGAGCGGTCCGAAGCTAGGGGCTGGTTCTAGAGGTCGAGGCGGTAGACGAGCAGTTTGATGTCCGTGCCCGGGACGAACCAGTCGCGCTCGGGGACACGCTGGAAGCCGGTCTTCCGGTACAGGCCGTGGGCGCTTTCCCAGGTCAGGCCGGTGGTGAGGGCGACGCCGGTGATGCCCGGCAGGGACCTGGCGTGCTCGATGATGGCCTGCACCATGGCTTTGCCGGCGCCGCTGCGCTGCACCGCGGGGTCCACCACGAGCATCCGGAACTCCAGCTCGTCCGTCCGGGCGATGTCTGCGTAGGGCTCCCCCGCGACGGCGAGGGTCACCGAACCGACAATCCGGCCGGCGCGCTCCGCCACCCAGATGGTCGCGTTCCCGTGCCGCTGGGCAACCCGCTGGATTTCCTGCATGTACGGGTGGTCCGCGTCCTCAAAGTGGCCCGCGGCCAGGTAGGCGTCCCGGGTGATGCGGGCGACGGCGTCGTAATCGGCCGGGACGGCGGGGCGAATGAGGATCTGCGAATGCACCTGTCTATGGTACGGGCGCCCGCGCCGGGCCAGGGACCAACGGGCGGTTTCCGTGACTGAACTATCAGGCGCCGGGCCGGCTGCGCCAGCCCGGACGTGCCGTCAGAGCGGGAACTTGCCGGAGAGCTCGAGGGGCCCCGCGCAGGTCCATGCCGCGAGCCGCTCGTCGTCGGAGGGCCCGCCGTCGAGCACGCTGGTCAGCCGGGGACGGCGCACCCAGCAGCCGGCCTCCTCGGCGATCAGGGCGCCGGCGGCGAAGTCGTGTTCGTTGAGTCCGCGTTCGCCGTAGGCATCGTGCGTGCCGTCCGCCACCAGGCAGAGATCCAGCGCCGCGGATCCCAGCCGGCGGACGTCCGCGAAGCCGTCCATAAGGCCGCCCAGCGCGGAAGCCTGTTCGGCCCGGACGCCCCTGTCGTAGCTGAAGCCCGTCGCCAGGATCTGGCCGGTCCGGCCCGGCACCGGTCCGTAGAGCTGCGAGCGCTGCCCGCTCTCCTCGAGCCAGGCGCCGTGGCCGCGGGAGGCATAGTAGACGCGCCCCAGCGCGGGCGCGTGGACGACGCCGGCCAGCCAGGCGCCGTCCGGGCCGGCCACTGCCACCGAGGTTCCGTAGTAGACGATGTTGCGGATGAAGTTGGTGGTGCCGTCGAGCGGGTCGATCGACCAGCGGAAACCGCTGGAGTTCGCGGGCAGCACGGTGCCGCCCTCCTCGCCGGTGATCGCGTCCTCCGGCCGGGCCCGGGTGATGACCTCGCGGACGGCGGCCTCGGACGCGAGGTCGAAGGAGGTCACCCAGTCCCCCGAATCACCCTTGTTGCTCACGCCCAGCGCGGCGGCACTCCGGCCGGCCAGCACCGCGGCGCCCGCGGCAGCCGCCTCCAGCGCCAGTTCCAGGAACGCGGCCGGCGCGGGAAATTCTTCCGGGCCGGAGCTCACTCGCCCGCCTCCTGGTGGTCTTCGCCGTCACTCCCGGCGCCGCCGTCGCCGTCGTCGCCCGAGCCGGCGTCGCCGTCGTCGCCCGAGCCGGCGTCGCCGCCCGAGCCGGCGTCGTCGCCGAGCCCGGCCGGGCCGTTAGCGAGCAGCGCGCGGAAGCCGTCCTCATCCAGGACCGGCAGGCCCAGCTGTTCCGCCTTGTCCAGCTTGGTGCCCGCGTTCTCACCGGCCACCACGTAGCTGGTGTTCTTGGAGACCGATCCGGCAGCCTTGCCGCCGCGGACCAAAATCGCTTCCTTGGCCTCGTCCCGGCTGAAGCCCTCCAGGCTGCCGGTGACCACAACGGTCAGGCCCTCCAGGGTGCGCGGGGTCGACTCGTCGCGCTCGTCCTCCATCCGGACTCCGTCGGCGGCCCAGGTGTCCACGATTTCACGGTGCCAGTCTTCGGCGAACCATTCCTTGAGCGCGACGGCGATCACCGGCCCCACGCCGTCGACGTTGGCCAGTTCCTCCTCGGAGGCCTGGCGGATGGCATCCATGGTTCCGAAGGCGGTGGCCAGTGCACGCGACGCCCGCGGTCCCACGTGGCGGATGGACAGCGCCACCAGGACGCGCCAGAGCGGCTGGGTCTTGGCCTTTTCGAGTTCGTTGAAGAGCTTCTCGGTGGTGGCGATCGGCTTGGACGGTACCTTGGCCGTGCCCTTGGTGTAGAAGTACGGCACCAGCTCGAACTCGCCGGTCGCCACGCCCTTGGAGCGCTTTTCGCGGCGGATCCGGACCCCGGCAAGGTCCTCGGGCGTGAGCCGGAACAGGTTCGCCTCCGTGGTGAGCGGTGCGACGTCGGGCTCGGCCGGCTGGGTCAGGGCGATCGCCGCTTCCCAACCGAGGGCCTCGATGTCGAAGGCGCCGCGGCCGGCCAGGTGGAAGACGCGTTCGCGCAGCTGCGCCGGGCAGGACCGGGCATTGGGGCAGCGGATGTCGACGTCGCCTTCCTTGGCCGGTGCGAGCGGTGTGCCGCAGGCGGGGCATTCGGTGGGCATGACGAAGTCGCGCACCGGCGGGTCCTGGGCGTCGCGGAGGGCCAGCACGGGCCCGACGATTTCCGGGATGACGTCCCCGGCCTTGCGCAGCACCACGATGTCGCCGATCTTGACGCCCTTGGCCTTGACGACCTCTTGGTTGTGCAGGGTGGCCATTTCCACCGTGGAGCCGGCCACCTTGACCGGCACCATCACGCCGTAGGGGGTGACGCGGCCGGTGCGGCCCACGTTGACGGCGATATCGAGCAGCTTGGTGTTGACCTCTTCCGGCGGGTACTTGTAGGCCACGGCCCAGCGCGGGACCCGGGAGGTGTAGCCGAGGGCGCGCTGGGTGGCGAAGTCGTCCACCTTGACCACGATGCCGTCGATCTCATGGCTGAGGCTGTGCCGTTTGTCTCCGTAGCGCCGGATGAAGTCCAGCACTTCCGTCAGGCCGGGCAGCACCTCGAAGTACGGGCTGGTGGGCAGCCCCCAGTCGGCGAGTTGGCGGTAGGTGTCCGACTGGCTGACGGTTTCCAGGCCCTCGCGGGCGCCGATGCCGTGCACGTACATCTTGAGCGGCCGCTTGGCGGTCTCCGCCGGGTCCTTCTGCCGCAGCGAGCCGGCGGCGGCGTTGCGCGGGTTGGCCAGCGGCGCCTTGCCGGCCTCGATCAGCGCCTCGTTGAATTCCGCGAACGCCTTGGACGGGATGAAGACCTCGCCGCGGATCTCCATCTCGACCGGGAAGTTCCCGCCCTTGAGCTGCTGCGGGATTTCCTTGATGGTCAGGACGTTGTGGGTGATGTCTTCCCCGGTGAAGCCGTCGCCGCGGGTGGCCGCGCGGACGAGCACGCCGTCGCGGTAGAGCAGGTTCACGGCCAGGCCGTCGATCTTGAGTTCGGTGAGCCACGACGGCGGGTTGCCGCCGTTACCGAGCTTGGCGACGCTGGCCTCGGCCTTGGCGATCCAGGCCTCCAGCTCGTCGAGCGAGAACACGTCCTCGAGGCTGTACATCCGGGTCAGGTGTTCGACGGCGGCGAAGGCGGCGGAGACTTCGCCGCCCACCTCCTGGGTGGGCGAATCGTTGGCGACCAGTTCGGGGTGCATGGCCTCGATGGTCTCCAGCCGCCGGAAGAGCTCGTCGAACTCGGCGTCGGAGATGATCGGGGCGTCCTCCTGGTAGTACGCAAAGCGGTGCTTGCGGACCTCCTCGACCAGTTCTTCATACTCGGCGCGGATGGCCTCCGAGGGGACCAGTTCCCCGGCCGGGCTGAGGGTTTCGGTATCTGCTGCTGTCTTCCCTGTGCTCACAGACCTATCCTGCCCTAGATCCCGGACATTGTCCGGTCAGGAGCGGGTCCGGGCGGCGCAGCCTGCCGGTGCCCGGCCGCTTTGGGCGGGCCGCTTTAAACGATCAGCCCGGACGCGGTTGCGTCCGGGCTGATCTGGAGAGGGTTCCGGCTAGCGCGAGGAGGCGCTTTCCTGCTCGGTGGCGTTGCGGTTGGCCTGCTGGCTGGCCTGCTGCAGCGCCTGGGACACCCGGGTGAGGGCCGCAACGTGCTCGCCGTTCCACTCGTTGCGGAACTTCTCCGCGTCCGGTCCCAGCCACTGGGTACCGGCCAGGACCTTGGTCAGCATCGACCTCTGGTTGTCGATCTCCTGAGAACCGGCCTGCAGCTTCGTCCCAAGAGTCTTGAGCTG
>NZ_JBFRDC010000012.1:0-47312 GCF_052113385.1 Arthrobacter sp. YAF16 | reverse complement strand
TGGCTGTGACAGGTTTATATGGCCCCGGCAGGACGGTTATTTCCGGCCCCACTTCATGACTCGCCGGGCACCTGTGGCGGTTATTTGTGGCCCCACCTTCAACGTTGGATTCATCACTGGATGGATGCGGCGGAAGGCTGGTCTGGATGGAGTCGAGAGTGGAGTTGTTCGCGCGGATTCGAAGGGACGCCCGGGTTGAGGGCCTGTCGGTTCGTGCGTTGGCGGTTCGGTACGGGGTTCACAGGCGAACGGTAAGGCAGGCACTGGATTCAGCTGCCCCTCCGGAGCGTAAACAGAGACAAGGCGTGTCCTGGAGGCTGGAGCCCTTCAAGGGCGCGATCGATGCGATGCTGACCGAGGACACGACGGCGCCGCGGAAGCAGCGCCATACTGCACGCAGGATTTTGGCCCGGCTCATCGAAGAGCACGGTGCGCCGGAGCTGTCGTATTCGACGGTGCGGGATTATGTGCGGGTCCGCCGCGCCCAGATCGATGTGGMGGCCGGCCGCCGGGTTGAGGTGTTCGTTCCCCAGGAACACGCCCCCGGAGCGGAAGCCGAGGTGGACTTCGGTGAAGTCTGGATCATGCTGAACGGGGTGAAGACGAAGTGCCACATGTTCATCTTCCGGTTATCACATTCGGGCAGGGCCATCCACCGGATCTACCCGACCCAGGCTCAGGAAGCCTTTCTTGAAGGCCACGTGGAGGCCTTCAAAGTTCTGGGCGGCGTCCCGACTAAACATATCCGCTATGACAACCTCACCAGTGCTGTAACCGCTGTGGTGTTCGGCCAGGGCCGGCAGCGCCGGGAGAACGACAGATGGGTGTTGTTCCGTTCCCACTACGGCTTCGACCCCTTCTATTGCCAGCCCGGCATCGCCGGGGCCCACGAAAAGGGCGGGGTTGAAGGTGAGGTGGGCTGGTTCCGCCGCAACCGGCTTTCACCGATGCCGGTTGCTGACTCCCTGGACGAGCTCAACGACCGGATCCGCAAATGGGAAGCCCAGGACGAGGACAGGAGGATCAATGACAGGATCCGCACCATAGGCCAGGACTTCGAGATCGAACGGCCGTTCCTGGCCCCGTTGCCGGCAGAGGAATTTGATCCGGGTCTGGCGCTGAACCCGAGGGTCGACAGGTCCTCGATGGTCACCGTCCGGATGGTGAAGTATTCCGTCCCGGCCCGGTTCATCGGCCGGAGGGTCCGGGTGTCATTGCGGGCGTCCGAGGTCGTGGTGTTCGATGGCCGCACCGTGGTCGCCAGGCATCAGCGGCTCGCCGCCCGGTCCGGGCAGTCGGTCCAGCTGGACCACTATCTCGAGGTCCTCAAAACCAAGCCCGGCGCCCTTCCAGGCTCCACCGCTTTGGCCCGGGCGCGAGAGTCCGGGACGTTCAGCAGCGCGCACGAGGCATTCTGGGCCGCCTCCCGCCGGGTCAACGGCGACGCCGACGGGACCCGTGAACTCATCGACGTCCTGCTCCTCCACCGGTCCATGGACGCCTGCGACATCCACGCAGGCATCACCGCGGCCCTCGTAGTGGGCGCGGTCAGCGCCGACGTCGTCGCGGTCGAAGCCCGCAGACACGCCACGACATCTTGCCGGGGCGGGGCCAGTTCGGACCGTCATCCCCGTGTTCATGCTGAAGAGAAGGTGCAACGAGTTGTCAGTCTCACCCAGCGCCGCCTCATGGACCCCGTCGCCGTCATCGCCGGGCTGCCACCTGATAGCCGGCCCCTGCCATCGGTCCGCGCCTATGACGAGCTGCTGGCCAAACGTTCGGAACACCCCGCAGGAACCGCGTCAAAGGAGAACATCTCATGAGCCCCACCGCACCGGCGACCACCATCACCCCGGCCCTGCGCCGGCGGCGAGGCCTGACCGAACAGGCAGCGGTTGCCGCCGTGGACCAGGCCTGCCGCCGACTGCGCCTGCCCACCATCCGGGCAGTCCTCGATGAAGGCCTCGCCGTCGCGGGGAAGGAACAACTCTCCTACCAAGGCTTCCTGGCCGAACTGCTGCTGGCCGAGTGCGACGACAGGGACCGGCGCTCCTCGATCCGGCGCGTGAAAGCCGCGAACTTTCCCCGGGACAAGTGGCTCGGGGACTTTGACTTCGACGCGAACCCGAACATCAATTCCGCCACCATCCACACCCTGGCCACCGGAGAATGGATCCGCAAAGGACAACCCCTCTGCCTGATTGGGGACTCCGGAACCGGCAAATCCCACCTGCTCATCGGACTCGGCACCGCCGCCGCGGAGAAGGGCTACCGAGTCAAATACACCCTCGCCACCCGACTCGTGAACGAACTCATCGAAGCCGCAGACGAGAAGGTCCTGGCCAAGACCATAGCCCGCTACGGCCGCGTGGACCTGCTCTGCATCGACGAGCTTGGCTACATGGAACTTGACCGTCGAGGCGCCGAACTCCTCTTCCAGGTCCTCAGCGACCGTGAGGAGAAAAACTCCATCGCCATCGCCTCCAACGAATCGTTCTCCGGCTGGACCAAAACCTTCACCGACCCGCGCCTCTGCGCCGCCATCGTGGACCGGCTGACCTTCAACGGCACCATCATCGAAACCGGCACCGACTCCTATCGCCTGGCCCATGGCATCGCGCGTAGAAGTTCGGAACAGGTGAACAACCCCGCTGCAGGAACCCAAGGTCCCCACGGAGGTGAATCCGACCTCATGCCACGGGCGCCGGCAGGCACTCGGTGACTCCCCTCGAAACTTTCCCCAAAAGTAACCGATACGGCATCCGCGTGGGGTAGTTTGATCGCTATGTTGACCGGATTCAAGAATTTCATCATGAAGGGCAACGTCGTAGACCTTGCCGTCGCCGTCGTGATTGGTGCCGCCTTCGGTGCCGTAGTCACGGCCCTAGTCCAAAGCGTTCTCATGCCGTTCATTGCGGCCCTGGTCGGATCTCCGAACTTCGATAGTTTCGCCGTCGTGACCCTCAACGGAAACGACATCAAATTCGGTGTCCTGCTCACGGCAATTGTTAACTTCGTGCTCGTGGCGGCAGCCATTTACTTCGTCATCGTCGTGCCCATGAACCACATGGTCGAGCGCCGCAACCGGCGCCTCGGCATCAACCCGGACGTCAAGGAAGAAGCGGCCGAAGACCCCCAGATTGCCCTGCTTACGGAAATCCGGGATTCCCTCCGGCAAGACCGCAGGCCCTAATCAAGCCGGCGTACCCGAACCCCGCCAAAATCCGCTGTCAGCGCTGAACCGCGGCGCAATTGCTTCGGCACGCTCACGTTCCACAGACCGACGCTGCGATAGCGTGTCTCTCAGCGGCGCAGGGATAAATCCGGGCGTTCGTGCAGCCGCAGGCTGGCTGGGCTTGTTTTCCGTCATCGATGAAAGGACATGAAAATGGCTGTTTCGATTGAATTGGGCAAGGCATTGGACAAGGGCTACGAGAACTCGACTCTGGACGAGGTCCTTTCGGCCCCGCCCTCGGCTCTTGCCGGACTGACCGAAAAGCACGACGAACTGCTTGCCGGTATGGGAATCAAAACCATCCGCGATCTGGGAAGCAACAAATACTTCGCTACGGCAGGGGTACTGGTCGCACTCTCCGGCAAGGTTGGGTAGTCGGTCTGGACTGTTAGCGCGTCTAACGGCATCTGCCGTTCCCCCGGGCGATACAGGAACCCTTAGCCAACCGGTGCGAAAACCGTCCCGCGAGCCCGAGACCCACAACAACGTTCCGTGAACCTGGGGCCACTTTCAATCGCCCCTCTGGGGCCAAAAATACTTGACACAATCACTGGGCCATTGGCCGTCGCCGGGCAAGCTCTCCCAGCCCTCCAGCACCGCAGGGGCCTCCTTCATCTGCTCCCTTTGCGGGCCGCCCAGGTGGCGTGCGTGACATAGAGCAGCGGGCGCGTCTCTGGATCCCGGCAGGGCCACCGTTTCGCGGACAGGCAGACCTTGCACGTCTCCATATACTTTTCCGGAACCACCGGCCGGACCCTCATCTCTGTCATCGCCGTGCCCGTGCTCCGCTGCCATGCCCATCACCCTACAGATTGAACGTGGCTCCGGCGGAGGCTACTGACTCCCGCTATCAGGACAGTTCTGAATGACCTTCTGGCCCGTGGCCATCTCCATCATGGCGCGCCGTATGTTGACCCGGGCAAGGCAAGGGACCGGCTAAGCCTGGCATTTCTGCTTTAGGTGTCGGACGTATTTGAACTAATTTCCGCATCAGCCATTGTCATGGTATTCACTAGCGTGGGAAGAGGAGCGACTGTGAGAATTTCGCCTAGAGTCGCAAGGGTAAAAACCCGCCCCTCAGTGTCACGGACAACGGGTCCGAGCGTGTCATTAACACGTGTCCACCCCATTCCGCTAAGGACGGCAAACAAGGGGATTCCGCCAAGTCGAATCGACTCTCCTCGAAGTCGCTCAAAACGAAGTGCCTTGTCCCGCGCGGTTCCGCCGTCGTTCACAAGTTTGCATTCGAGGATTCCCCGTAGGCTGCCCGAGTCATCGAAGATCACGAAATCTGGCGCGGGCTGTACTTGAAGTTCAAATCTCCGAGCTATTTCGGCTTGGTCGTGGGCACCCGTGCGTATGTACGGGACGCCAGCGCTCAGAAAGAGTTGCTCCACGGCGTCCTCTATGAGATTGCCGCGCTTAGTTGACGTCGCATCCAGAACTTGCCGATAAGCGCCCCCGTAATGCCGCTGGTGAAGGAAATCTGCGTAAGGCACACCGGTTGTGGCCAGGTTGCTTGCAGAAGACCATCCGTTTTCAGTATCGATCTTGGCTTGTTTGGAGCGCAGTCCTCCTCCTGGATCACCAAACAAGGATCCGTCCATGATTTGAGTCAACGTCTGAGCAATCGTCGTTGCTTGATCAGGTGTGGCGGTCGTTCCATTGCGTTCCAGGGAGTCGATCTTGTCTGCAGATACTCGTGCCCTTTCAGTTGCTTCGGCCACGAGTACCGTAGCCTGCGCGAACTCCGCTTTTGTCAGGCCGAGAATAGTCCGGAAGACCAAGAGGGTTCGAGGATCATCGGTTATCGTCGTCGAAAGCGTTGTTTCATCAACGACTGTAAAGTCGCTCGTTGCTGCGGCTGCCGCGACATACGCTGCACGGAAATACGGCGCTTCATAAAAGGGTGCTTCATGGATGTAAGCAAAATCGGGGGCCAGATGCGGAACGTATGCCTCGCGGGCGACGTCAGCAAATATACGTGAATGCTCCGCTGTTCCATGACGCTGCGATACGAGCCTGATCTGGGCAACCCGTTGATCCCAGGTGGGAGCTTGAACGATTGCTTCCACGGTTTCGTTGACGGTGGCCACTAGCCGATATCCATCAGCGAGCCACGTGGGTCCCAGGCAAAGGGCGAGAACCAGTCAGAGTAACGGTCAGTGTGAATGCGTGGGTACGCGCGGGCGGAAGAATCGAGACGAAGAGGCACAGGATGAACTTTACTCACCTCGTCGACAGCATTGGTCACGCCATCCGAAGAATGGGGAAACAGGGATCACTCGTCGGCGGCCCAAATCTCCCTGGCTATGACACGGCGCTCCTCGCCCACTGCTGGGTAGCGCCCGGCACGAAGATTCACCATTTCCTCACGCTGCCGGCCCAGGATCGATTCCTGTTCGAGAAGTGAGAGACGAGCCTGTTCACGTTCCGGGTCGTACCGCTCCTTGTCGCGCTCATAACGGGCCGCGTCCGCCGCGAACTGCGCGTCGCTGCGCCGGCCAACCTCATCCAGCATCTCCTTCACTTCCGGGTCTGTCATCTGGCGGAAGCCGGGTTCCGCACGCCTCCACTGTTGCATTACCGCCAGCGCGGAGGTTCCTCCGCGGCGCGGTCTTCGTGGACCCAGGGGTTCCACCGGGCGTCATCGTTGGTCTCAATGAAGGTGGCGCGCGGCGACATACTCCTCAAAAGGGGACGTGGCGCCTGGCGTTGGAGCCACAAGCGTGCCCTCCAGCTCGTAAATCCCCTCCGGCCGGCGGGATTTCGACTCGGTCATAGCTTGTAGGATCGTCGATCCGTCCAGGAACCGCCAGACTCTGGCAGAGGCTTGGATCTGAAGCGTGTTGCTGCGGCGGACGCATCAAACCTGTAGAGCGCAGCATCCAAAGCAGAAATCGCCGAAAAGTGTGTTGGTTTCGCACTCGAGCGCAGCAACCCCTTAAAAGTGCGTCTTGCCAGGCGTCGTCACGCTAGTATCGGCTAGAACGTAACAAGACGGCCTACAGCCGATAAAGGGGATGGGGGTTTGCCGAGGTTCAATGAACCCCCGTGGACACGAGACTTACGTCGTCGTGCCAGCGGTTGCGGCAAATAAAAGCACATGTCAGTTCTGCAGCCACCGACTCCACTCTCCCACGAACAACATGCTTTGTTGGTAGCGGCGACCCCGCTCTCCAATCTCCAAGACGCCTTAAATTGGATTGCCGAACAGCGCCCTGTAGCGGGTGGAATCACGCACCGCTTGCTGACCGCACTGGTGCATGCTGCAGATGCCGCTGTTCCAGGTGCCGAGGCAGCTCTTCGTGCCATCGCCAGGCAGGTCCTGCACAGTACGCTGGATACCAGCGCCGATTTGGTTTCAACCAAAACAATCGTGGCGCCCCACCGCTATCAGGAAGCTCTAGCGGAGGTCGTGAGGAGGACTCCGACCAGCTCCTTATCCGGTATTACCCCTCAGGCTGTTGGCGCAGCACAAGCAAGCAACACGCTCGTGGTGGAAGCCCTAGCCCTCGTCGCAGGCCTTAGTTGGCGGGATCTCAGGGATCGCGCCAGTGCCAGGGGAACCAGTCTTCCCGGCGAATCGACCGGGCCCTGGCAATCCAGCCAAATCCGGTGTGCCTTTGCCATCATCGATGAGATTGTCAGGGGGCAAGTAAAGCCCCAGCTGGCTGGAGCAGTCGGCGCCCGTCCCCTCGAGCTCCTGCTGGAAGGAACCAACAGCTGGTCGGCCGTGGACGCGCTGTACCGCGATGGCGTCAGTTACGGGACACTCCTTGCACAGCGCGATGTGGGAAGCGCCTGGAGTGCTCACCGCAATAGAACGAACACAGAAATAAGTCGGCTAATAGTGGTCAACGTCCTCAGCGCGCTTAGCGAAGCTGGGGTCTCCTACTGGTCTGTGGAAGGCCCTGGAGCAGTTCCGCGATCCTTTCTTGCTAAACAAGCCGTGCAGTCCGGGAAAAAAACACCAGGGCAACTCTCTGTCGTCACCAAAAGCCCCGACGGCAGACCCGCTTGTGCTGTTTTGGTTGCCGTGGCACGCGATGGCGGAACGGCCCGAAAGACGGCGGCAACGTTTCTCAGTCTCCCGGAATCTCTGGCCCTCCCCGCGGCGCTGGTCCTGGTGGGAACCGGCTGGGCGGATCGAAGCGAAAGCGACAAACTGGTTCGCGCCTACGGTGGGCGGATCTTCACGGAACACACGCTCCAGGAGCTAGCTGTGTTGGCGGCAGAAATGTCAGTCATCAGTGACACCATTGGGGCGACTAAATCTCTTGAGGAGCGGTAATGACGACCACCATGACAATCGAAGCACGTAAGCAGACGATTCAGGCAGCTGTTCAAGCAGCAGACGCGGCATCCAAGGCCGGAAACGGCACCTCTGAATCTATTAGGTGGAAGACGGGGCAGCTGATTTTGCCGGTCGCCAGCGTCGATGTTGATGTGGTTCTCCTCAGCCGCGACAGCCACCGGATCAAGGCTCAGTTGCAGTCACTCCCGCAGGCGGATCAGGACCTGGTCGAGTCGGATCCGTACGGGGTGCAGGCTCAGGAAATTATCGCTCGACTCCTGAGGGAAACGGCCGGTTATGAGCGGATCAAGAGTGCTATTGCCAATGACGGCCAGCTCGACGCCGGCGTCCTGACTACCGGGGGTGTGTTGGTTAACGCCAACACACGCGTGGTGGCTCTGCGGGAACTGCGCCAGAAGTACGTCAAGGTTGTTGTTCTCCCCGAAGACGCAGGGCCCAGGGAGATAATGGAGCTCGAACTCCGCCTTCAAATGGAGCAGGAGGTTAAGCAGCCGTATAGCTTCACCGGCCAGCTTTTGTTCATGGAAGACCTCGTAAACAGCGGCAACTACACCACGGCGGAAATCGGTCTGGCGCTTCAGACTGGGCTCACCAACAGTCGCACCGACCTCAAGAAAGCGGTCGACCTTGTTGAAGGAGAGCTTCGTCTTCTTAGCCTGATTCGCGAAGTCCTGGCCATGAGTGGTGGTGCACTCAATCTTCTCTACTTTGATGACAAGCGGCAATCGCTGCTCGAAATCGATCAGGATTACCAGAAGCTGAAAAACACCAAACCAGAGCAAGCCGCACGTATCAGGGATGCGCAGCTGGCAGGAATGATTGCAGACATTGGATACAGGAATCTTCGTGATGTCGATGCCGTCCTTCTGGACGAGTATGTAGGGCCGGCCCTTGAAGAAGACGCGATATTGGCTCCCCACCTTGGTGCGCTTTTGGAAGTCACTGCTTCCGAGGATGAGGATGCACTCGAGGGACTGGACTTGCTTGGCGATGAGGCCGATGACCAGCCCCTGAACAGTGGATTCAGCTTGTCCGGAATTTACACTTTGCTCGCTCAGACCAAGCCGGAGGAACACATAAGTGTCCCGAACGAAGACGGCACGATGGTGAATTTGTCTCGCGACGTCGTGGTTTCAGGTGTGTATGGAGCCTTGACAACAGCAATCGAGAATAAAAGGCGGGACACTCGTAGGCTCGATCGTCTTACTGCACCCATGGTGCACCTCAAGGAGGCAGCGAAAGCCTTGGACAGCGCTACCGTTGCCTACGCCGAGGTGAACAAGAGGTCCGGTTTTAACCAAACCGAATTCTTGAGGGCCATCGCGGAATACCGGAGGGCCGCCACGAACTTTTCCATGTCTACGGGTCTAGGCAACGAAACTGACGGCGATGACCTAGCCGCCGGCGACACGGATTTCGAGGACACTCGTGCCTGAGTCCACCCTCGTGCTCGATTTGGTTGGTTCGCCTCCAGTCGTACGGGCGAGCAGAATCGGTGAAGTAGCCCAAGGATTTTGGCTTCAGCTTATAGGGGAGTGGGGCTCTGACGGCTTACGGCCGGGACAGCAGATAACGCTGCCCCTGGAGCGTCTGCTTTCACGGATGGCTTGGCTGCGCGCAGCCTGCACACGCTACAACGTGAGAATTAGCTGGCAGGACGAGCTGAGGGCACTTATTGAGCAAACGCATGCGCAAAGAAGGCTGCTGCAGGGTTCACTTGCCAATCCTGAGCCCTTGGGAGTTGAGGAAGTTCAGGAGCGGCTAACGGGTGGCCGCTTTACCCGAGAACTGCGTCCCTTCCAGGTGAGGGACTTGGGCCAACTACTCTCACTCGCCAACGGGGCAAACTTTTCTGTACCCGGTGCGGGCAAGACCTCGGTGGCCTACGCCGTATATGAGGCTGAACGGGCTGCCGGCAGGGTGCAGCAAATGCTGGTGGTGGCACCACTGTCGGCTTTCGACGCCTGGCAGTCCGAAGTGTCTGCGTGCTTTGAAGAATCTGAGCAGCCGGTGGTGGCCCCCTTCGTCGAATCTGTTCCGCACGGTGCGGAAGTGGTCATCGTGAACTATCACCGGCTTGGCAGCCGATATGAAGCGTTGTCTCGCTGGGTGAATGAAAGGCCCACTCTGGTCCTTTTGGACGAAGCTCACCGGATGAAACGCGGCTGGGATGGAGCATTTGGCAGTGCATGCCTGAATATTGCTTTCCACGCCGCACGCCGTGACATCCTCACTGGGACTCCAGCACCTCAAAGCCCCCAGGACTTGGTGGCTCTGATGGATTACCTGTGGCCTGGACAAGCCCGCAAAATATTGCCGCAGGATGCCCTGTCTACCCCTCCTCCTCCCGACTCCGGGGCACAAATTGCTTCTGCTATCTCCCCGTTGTTTGTCCGTACACGCAAGAGCGAACTGGGCCTGCAAAAGCCGATAATGAGCGTAGTCGAAGTAGAGCTCGACCCGCTTCAGGGACAGATATACGAGGCGCTGCGGGACCGGTACGCCGGTAGCCTGCGGGTCAATATGGCAGAGCGCGCGACATTTGCGAAAATGGGCGAAATTGTCATTTATCTGCTCGAAGCGGCAACCAATCCCCAGCTTTTGGCGGCCGGATCTGGTGCGGAAGACGATCCAAGCTTCCGTCATCCTCCCTTGGACGTTCCACCCGACAGTGCGCTGTGGAGTCTCCTCCAGCAGTACAACCAATACGAGACGCCAGCGAAGTTCAAACAACTCGCCCAGATGATCGCAGACAATGCAGCACAGGGGAGGAAGACGCTCGTGTGGAGCAACTTCGTACGCAACCTGAAGGCACTGGAACGGATGCTCGCTGTGCATCAGCCGGCGCTCATTTACGGCGGCATACCGTCGGAATTCGCGGATCCGACGGCGGATCGTACACGCGAAAGCGAGCTTGCCCGCTTTCGCACAGACCCCAATTGCATGGTCCTGCTTGCGAATCCTGCCGCCATGAGCGAAGGCGTGAGCCTTCATCAGGTCTGCCACGATGCTATTTACTTGGAACGTTCATTTAATGCCGGACAGTACTTACAGAGTATCGACCGGATTCACAGGCTTGGGCTCAGTCCCGACCAGGACACCCGGATCACATTCCTGCTCACGCGTGGAACTGTAGATGAAGTCATCGACGACCGGATAAGGGCGAAAGCGGAGCGTCTCGGCGAGATGCTCGATGACCCCGACCTAAGCACCATGGCACTGCCATCGGATGAGGATTACGGGCCGGCGATCGACACGGTTGAGGATATGGCTGCCCTCTTCGCACATCTCCGAGGGGAGGGATGATTACAGGCAACGCGGGGGCGGACCAGATGGCCACCCGCTCCACGCCCACGGCCTTTCAACTGCAGGCTGCCCTGCTGGCTGGACGGGTACTGGACACCGCCGGCAATTCAGCCGAGTCGCTCCTGGTTAGCTATGACCGGTTGGCAACAGGCGGATTTTATCGATCTCAGGATTTGCAGGCCGGTCACCGGTTGTTGGAACGTGCAGGCCTGGTTAAAACCACGCCTTCCAATCACCTGCCTACCCCCGAACTCAAAGAAATCTGCCAGCTCCCCGACGATGTCGCCTCTGAGCTGTTATTGCAAGAACTCCTGCTGAGAGAGCCTCCTTTGTGGCTTTACGCAGCGGTAGTGGATGACGAGGTGCGTTGGGAAAATGTGCCAGAGGCCGATCAGAACGCCCTCGCTCAGCTCCTTGCCGACGCTGCCCGGCGAGAAGCCATCCTGCTTACCCTGGGGCGGACCTTAGACGCAGAACTTCTCGCTGAAAGAGGGTCGTTGGGCGAGGAATTCGTCGTGCAGCTGTGTCGAGAACATCTTCAGCAGCGGGATCGCCCCGACCTTGCGGGAACAGTACGTCGAGTCAGCCTCCAAAGTGACCAACTTGGCTACGACGTCACGAGTCCGGACACCACAGGTCGGCGCCACCGTATGGAAATAAAAACTACGGGTAAGGCATCTACTGGACGTGTGGAGTTCTTTCTTTCCAGGAACGAGGCAACTGTCGCCGGGCGTGATCGTGCTTGGTCCCTGGTGGCCGTTAGCCGGGACAGAGACGACAACCTGCATCTAATAGGGTGGTGCCCAGCAGTTCACCTGGTATCACACCTCCCCAGAGACATCTCGACTCAAGGACGCTGGACAAATGTGCGACTGAGCATCGCAATCACAGATTTTACCCCTGGGTTGCCCCTTGATAATCGGCCTGAGAACGGGGACCGGTAGTACTACCCAGGCGTGCTTATTCGATCGTTGCTGCTGGGGAACCCTTTTTCGCCCGTGGCTGAGGACGGAGGAATTCGGTGTCGCTGGCCTCTGCCATGAAGTCCTCTCGCCACGTGCCGCTGAGCTCGCCGATCTGCAAAGCGTAGGAAGCGACGACAGTGAGGAATTCCTGCTCTGCTCCAGGCTCTTGGGTGGGTTGATGTTGAGCGAGGGGTAGTGATGATAGGGGTACCAGGTCGAGCAACAGATCCAACGTACACGCGCGTACTCCGCGCTTTGCATGGTCGGTTTCATTTTCGCTATGAACAATTGTGCATCCGGCTGTGCGAAGGCCGGCGCTTTGTAGGGCTTCAAAGAGCTGCACCCAAGCGCGTGGATCGCGGTTGGCATAACTGAAAATGAGATGCCCGTCGTCACGAAGAAGCCGTGTTGACTCGCGGAAGATGGAAGCCAGGAGCGCCTCATAGCTTCCATCCGCCACAAGTTGCCCAGTCACGCGGTTGACCACCGCGTCTGCCGTCAGGTCAGGCTGGGAAAGGCCAGCCCATGCCTGCAACGGCAAGGAGAGCTCCCCGTAGTGAACGTCGTCATGATATGGAGGATCTGTCAGGACAAGATCGACTGAACCATTGGGTAAGAGCTGACGCTGAGAACTTCCAACAACAACGAGAGCATCTGGCCGGTCTAGTGGATTTCCGTCTACATCCTCGCCAATTAGCGGCTGGACGGAGGCGGATGCAGCGGCCAACGGTCCCTGAACATGCAGTCGACGGCTGGTTTTTTGCTGGAGCCACTCTGCGGCTTTAACGAGCTGGATCAATCGACGGAGCGTTGTTCCTCTGCCGCTGACGGTCGTTCCCCAGACATTCGGTTCTGCAGCCAAGGTAGTGAAATTGAATCTGTGCCCGGCCATGGATTCGTAGCTCTTTAGGTAATAACGATCCCACCGTGAGAGATGGCCAGCCATCTCTGTGGAACCAAGTACGGCGAGCCTCAGGGCCGCTACTACAGCCTGGTCTTTGGAGCACTCCTCGGTGAGCTGCAGCAGTTTCTCGACCATGGCCCGCTGGCGCCGAGGGTAGAGATCCTCCCATTGAGTGAAGCCATGACGAAGCAGCACGGACGTTTCTTGGCCCGCTGGGATAGTTCCGAGGTTACGAGTGGGGTGCGCGTACTCGGCTCGCGCAGCATCGAGTTCTCCGGCTGTGGGGAGGCCCAGCTCGCGGCGACCGTTGCCGGCACGCTCGACCAGGACGACTTCCCAGTCGAATCCCCCTGAAGCACGCGCCTCCAAGCGGTCTTGATGGCCGCATGGGCAGGTGACAACGCGCCGGGGCGTGTAGGCGGCAGACGGGTCCGTAGCTGCTGAACACGTCGGGCACTCTTGGAGGCCAGTACGCACCCCTTCAAAGAGATGACCGTTCGGGCAGGCGAGGAACGCCTCGGGCTTGTTTCGTTCTACGCGGCTAAGAAGACTCACCAGTGCGTGTGGAAAAAGCCGTTGCGAGACCCCGCAAGCAGTACATGCGCCCACGGCGACACGGAAAGTGTGCGATATTTGGCCCAATGATCCATCTGACAGCAGAGTGCCGTAGGCGGCCTGCACAGGGGTAACAACACGCTGGGTGAGTGCGGCAATGCCAGCGCGGAGATCGTCCGGGTCGGGGAGGCCCAGCATGGCAGTCAGGCCTGTGGCGGCCCAGGGGTTCAGATCTTGGGCGTAAACCTTGTGCCCTCGCATCACCGCCGCCAGAGGGATCACTCCGCCGCCGGCAAATGGATCACTAACGACCATGCGCCCGGAGTGATCGCGACTGACCGCATCGATGATGGAGCCGTTCACAGATTCAGTTCTACGCGCCCACCACCGGTAGGTGCTGACCGGCGGGAGATGAACTTCCCGGTTCCGCACTTCGCGACGCACCCGTGCGCTAATCTCATTAGCGTCAAGGTGACGCAGGGGGCTAAGTATTGGGCCGGCAGCTGCCTCACTCGGTGTTGAGATGCTGGAAAGGAAGACATCAGCCTTTGAGCACAGCTCTTCAGCGTTCACTGTCACTACTCGCGCGTCCATCTAGTGCCGGGCCTTTTCTCGATGGGATCGAACGCTATTGGGTGCCCCCACATAGCGGCATCCGTCATGCGTGCATCGTTCCCAGTGTCCCTTCTCCACCGCTTCGGCAGTAACGGAGTGGATGTCACCAAAGCCGTGTCCATGCAGCATTTGTGCCACCGAGCCACCGTACTTGGCCGCCAGGAGTGCAGCTTCTGCAACCTTGTCGTGGCCCCGGGCGAAGAAGGCTCCGATACCAACCTGCTCCCCGCAACCGCACCAGCAGGTGCCGGTGGGAATCAAACGCGCGTTCTCTAAGACAGTCACCTGATCAAGATAGCCCTTCTTGATGGCGTTCCAAGAACCGACTCTCGCTAGGTGTGAAAAATAATGCCTTGCCCCTGCTATCGCGTGGTAGTTTTTACACGCAGAACCGGGATCAGCCAGGCCTACAACTTGTCGATCCAAGTATCTTCTTCACGGTTATCCCATGCCGTGCCCTGGCGTGTTGGCTTGGGGGTCTGCATGCTCTTTAGGACCTTCAAAAGGCGGTGAGCCTCGACTGCCTGAAGGTCACGGAGACCTGCTATCGAACGAAAAGTGACAGATTCAACGATTTCCTTGCGTTGGTCTTGGCTCGTGATGCCCGCGCGTTCAAATGATTGCCTGATCTCTGCAACTTGTTCGGATTGAACCGGCAGGGGCGTCTGGGCCGTGGAAGTGCCAGGCACTTCCACATCAAAGAGTGAGGGGATCTCGTTATTCATAATCCCCCACTCTATCGACTGCACGCCCGGCGCCGGCCGCGCCAGCAACGTTCGAGAATGAAGCGTGAGTACTGGCTGCCGAAGGTGATCCCGATGAACTTTCGTGCCCGCGCCTACCATCCGTCCAAGGGCTGAATCCGTCCACAATGAAGTCACGGCACAGGGTGACGACTCTGTCGCGGGACGTTGCCTGATGCGAAAGCCACCAGTTGCCCAACTGCTCAGTGACGCCACTGACTGCATACGCGTAGGCGTTGATTCTGTCGGGTTCCATATCAGTGACCCAGTGGCCGATAACGTCAGCGATGCGATTCACAGTGTCTATCCGAAGCGTGGCCACGTGATCGACGACGTCCTCAGACACACCCGGACCCGTGCTGTACAGCATCGCCCAGCGGCCAGGATCTTGTTCCAAAATCTGCAAGAACACATCAGCTACCTGCTCGAAGCCGTCGCCCATCAGTAGTGGACCCCTACCTGCGCAGATGAGTTCGCCAAGGCGATGCTCCAGGTCGGCCCGCGCACGTTGTACGCAAGCAATGAAAATGGCCTCTTTTGTGGCGTAATGACGGTACACCACAGTGCGGGTGACGCCTGCCGCGCGCGCAACATCTTCCATTGAGGTGTCTTTGAACCCATGATCTGCGAATAGGCGTTCAGCGACGTCGAGCAGCTGCTGCCCACGTCTATCGCGGGTTAGGCGCGCCTTAGGCGTCCTGGGATCCGATGAGCCGACCATGGCGCAAGTTTACAGCGTGTCAACTAGTCCCGTTTTAGCCCCGCCGGAACGGAGAAATGGACGTCGAGGGCGCCCCCGGGTCCGCCCGGTCTGCCACCCGGGAACGGCGTCGTCCAGGAGCCTGAACTTCACGGAGTCCAGTTCACCGCGGCGGTGTTTGTAGCGCTGGGTATGGATCCACACCCCGAGGGTGTGTTCACGCTCTGAGTCATAGTCGTGGTGGCGGGGCCAGTCGTGGCCTTCCTCGCGGTAGGCCACGAGCTGGTCGAGGCGGCGGTGCCAGCGGGCTTCGTCCTCGGATTTCCTGCGGTTTTCCTGCCACCCCGGCACCTGGGCCAGACCGTTACGGTAGGCCGCGTCCAGGGTCCCTGCGGCCGCTTCGCGTCGGCGCCCGGACAGCCACCGAGCCATCGACCTTTCGCCCCGGTCACAGGCACGGTCCTGGGGGAGCCGGCCCTCGGCCGAGACCCAGGCGATGATCACTTCCATGCGGGCGAGATCCTTGGGGGAGGGGTGAGGAGCGGGGTCGGCGGCCTGGTGCTCGGCCTCGAGTCCCGGGTCCTGACGGCGGGCGATGGCCAGGTGGTATCCGACGGTGTTGGGCTCGGCGCACACGAGGGCAGCGATGCGTTTCCGGCTCAGTCCGAGCCGGTACATCAGCACCCATTCCGCGTCAGGAGCGCGCCGCAACAGCCTGTCCATAATGGACCCCATCCTGCCACGGCCTATCCGCAAGTCGAGCGGCCATGGCGGGTCAACAGACAATTCTTTCGAGCGTCCATTCGCGCGGGCGGAAATCAGGCACTGCTTCCGGCCTGCCATTCGCCTTTTCATATCTGATCGCTTCCTTGGCGGGGCGGCCCGGATCATCAGGGTGCTAACTCTTTGCGTAGCCCTATGCCGGGCAGTTCCTTTGGGGGAGTGCAGGAAGGGCCTCGCGCAGAAGCGGCGAGGGCTGGCCGGCTCCTTAAGCGCCGAAGGTCCGATTCCCCTGAAAGTACGGGATGCTGGAAGTCCCAAATGACGAAAGCGAATCCTTGACCCGTCTCCAGCATGATGGCGTCGGCTTCACCCGGCTGTCTCCATGGGACTGAGCAGCGCCGGCGGCGCCGGCCATCTCGATCCGCTGCTGTATCCATGGAACCCGGCCGTGGCCTCGGGTGTCATGGACGGTGATGAGTTCCGGCCCCTTGAGCTGTCAGCCGGACTGGATGAAGCCCTCGCGCAAGCCGGCGCGGCACCGCTGGAGGCCCGTTCCCCGGTGGTCTCCTCGGCTCGAATTCAAGCGCGGACGTGATGCGGCGGAAATTCGCCAGCTACCGCCGGCCTGTCAGTGCGGTCCTCCCGCTGGTCCGGGGGCAGCTCCACAACATCGCCGTTGGCCACTCCGCCCACGTGAGCAAGGCCGGCTATATAGCCGCCGCCCCGTATCCGCGGATGGGGGAGTGCACAGCGGTCTGGCTGTCGTGGCGGGACGATGTCCAACTGATGGCCCTCGACGGAATGGAGCCCAACTACCGGCGGATCCAGCTCGACGGCGAAGCCTGCCCGCTCCTGGTGGACCACGGGGAACGTCCGGAGGAGTTTTCGCTGTTCACCTCGCGCTGGGGCGTGCTGACCGACGGCGACGGCGGGAAACTTCACTTCCTCGACCGGCCTGCCCTCTTCGGGCTCCTCGCCGGCAGCGGCAACGGGGACCTGCTGGAGGAAGGGAAGCCCGTCTTCGACGGGCCGCCGGACCTCGTTGCCGAGCAACTCGCGATCCCCTCGGTCCAGGCATGAGCCAGGGAATGGTTCAGCTCGGCCGGCCTCACCGCGCCCGTGGACTTCGGCGGGCCTTGACCGGTAGCCACCTGTCTGGAACGTCTCCTTCACCGGGCGGCGATGTTCCCGGAAGTGTGCTGCGCAATGCATTCGGCATCGCGGCCCGCACCCGCCACGATGGACGAGCCGTGCCCCGTCAGCCACGGCAACCCGACGGCGTACAAGCCCGGGCGTTCGGTAACGCCGCGGGGGTGCCGGGGGTAGTTCCATTCGTCCAGCACCGGGATATCCAGGATGCTGAAGTCCAGCCGCTAGCCCGTGGCCCAGAGGACCGACGTGACGTCGGCGACTTCGAGGTTCAGCCGCGCCGATTCCGAAGGAAGCCAGTCGTTCTTGCGCGGCGGCACTGGCTCCGGTGCCGACATGCCGGTGGCGGCAATATAGCTGTCGAACATCGGCTTCATCCGCTGGTGGAATGCCGCCTCCACCAGGCACAGGCGTTCCGCAAGGTCATCACTGAAGACGAGGTCGCCGTCGTCGGCTGCCTCCGGGGCGGGTCTGTCATGCGGCAGGCCGACAGCGCGAGTGAGAAGCTCGGCGTGTTCAGGAAACGCGCCCCGCCCGGCCTGACACGCCCCGCCAAGTGTTTCGCACCGTTCCGGCAACTGATGTTCGACTCGATCAGTACCTCGCAGGGGTCCGATATCTAAGCCCGAACTACTTATCCGGCGGACCCGGGCTGTCCTTTCTTGACCCTCCAGCGCCAACCGGGCAACTGCCGTTGCCCTAATGCAATGAGGGCCAGCGGTGCTCCAATCAACGGAAGCGGGAGCGAAGGTAACCGTCCTGCTCGGGTGTGAGAGCGCCCCAGCGGTCGCCCTCAAACGGCAGCTTGCCATACTTATCTCGCAGTGCCTGCCGGATCGTTTTGGGGCTCTTGCCGACCTCGCGTGCTAGCTCGACCGGCGTGAGTCCGCGTGCTCCTGCGGCGGGGGCCGGGGCAGAGTGGCGGGGCGGGGGAACGGAGGCCACGTCCGCGGACGCCTCCCGGACTTGCGAGCCTGACGCCTCCAGAGTCATCGCCTCGCGCGCCCGCCGCAGCCGAGGAAGCGGCCGGGGGTTGTGCATAATGTTCAGCGGCGGCATCCAGCGGTGGATGACTGCGACCTCAACCTCTCCGAGCGCCTGCGCGAGCAACGGCGGTCGCTCCCACACTGCGAGTGATAGGCGCTCGTGCATCCAGGCCGTGAGCCGGGCATCTCCAACCGGCGTGAGCCCGTAGTTCGAAAAGTGGCTTGGCTTATCGGGGTTGCGGGGAACCGCATGAAGGTCGAGCGCGTCGCGCAGCAGTGCGGCGAACGACCGCCGTACAGTCGAACTGCCGGTACGCGGCTTCTTGGTCGGGCTGGCCGCGAAGTGGGTGTCGAGTTCCCGGCTCACAAGGTCGTCCTCGCTCTTGCCAACGTACAGCGCGGAGCCCGGCTCCGGGTCCAGGCCCAGGGTGGCCCACGCCTCGGCGTCACCATAAATGGCGTACAAGCCGGGAACGGGCCGCACGTGGCCCTTCGCCTGTGCGACGGGCCAACGCTCCCCTGACAGAGCGGCGATGGCATCTTCCACTTGCGGCGAGAGCTCGGATGGGATCATGCGAGGGATGCTAACAGGTGCTCCGCGCCCTCTTTAGTCGTGATGGCCCGGCGCACGCGAGGGTGTCGCCGCCGGAGCTGGAGAAGAACTGGTCGACTTGCTGAAGGGCGGGAGCCATCGCTGCGCCGGGTGTCGATGCATGATGAAGTCGCATGATGCGCGAAAGGTTCCCAGGACTCGTGCGTCCGCGGCGGCTAAGACCGACGCTAGCCCCTTGGTCGAACTTAGGACTGCAGCGACTGCATCACGGAGAGGTGCCCGGCACCGTCGGCGAGGACGCACTTGGCTAGCAGGGCAAATTGGCGTGTTTGTCGTACTGCGTCAGCGCGAGCACCGGATCCGGGCCCGCAGGTCCAGTAGCTTGGCACGGCTCGGCCACATCTGGCTGCGGCTGATCTGGCACCCGCCGGGCCCAGGATCCGGCCGAACCGGGAGTTGGTTCGTGCCCTTCAGATGGTAGAGCCGCACCTGAACGGGACCGGTGTGGTGGCAAATCTGCTCGCATCACGACAAACCAAAGGGCAGGCCGGCTGTGAAAGCCGCCCTGCCCTTGGTTACGTAACAAGAGTTCGCCTACATAACCCCTGTCGGCACCAGCAGCGCCCAGGCCAACGCGGGGGCCACCAGGACCACGCCGCCGGCGTACATCATGAGCTGGCGGTAGACGCGCTGGCGGTCGTTGTCGCGGGCGTTGGCCACCACCAGGGCGCCGTCGGTGGAGAACGGGGAGACGTCCACGACGGTGGCCGCGATGGCGAGCGCGGCGACGGTGCCGGAGGCGCTGAGTGAGCTGGTGGCCAGCAGCGGGCCGGCCATCGGGATGAACGCGGTGAGCAGCGCCGTCGAGGACGCGAACGCGGAGCCGACGCCGATGACGTAGCAGAGCACCAGGGCGATCAGCAGCGGCGCTCCCAGGGCCAGGGCCATCTCGGCGAGGGTGTCGATGACGCCCACGTGCTGGAGCAGCGAGACATAGGTGATCATGCCGGCCACGAGCAGCACCGTGGACCAGGACACGCCGCCGATGAAGGTCTTGTGTTCCTTGATGTTGACGAACGCCAGCAGCAGGCCGGCGGAGAGGGCCACGAAGCCGATCGGCAGGTGGAAGCCCAGGGTGCACACCAGGATCACTGCGATCAGGGCCAGGGTGAAGATCTGCTGGCCGCCGGGGCGGCCGGTGCGGGGCGTATCCAGGCCGGCGTACTCGTTGGCGTGCTTGTCGCGCAGTTTGCCCAGCAGTGCGAACAGCACGATGGTCAGCGCCGAGAGGATGAAGTTCAGCGCGAAGCTGGCCGTGAAGAGCCCGCCCTGCGAGATGGGGAAGCCGTTCTTCAGCGCGATGTCGTGCACCAGCACCCCGGCGACGGACAGCGGGGAGAAGCCTCCGGCGTGGGCCCCGTTGATCACGAAGGCGCCCATCAGCACCGGGTGGATGCGCGACTCGTAGGCCAGCCCCAAGGCCGCCGGCGCCAGCAGCGCCACCGCGGCGGGGGAGAAGGTGCCCAGCGCCGTCAGCGCGGCGGCCAGGAGGAAGAACACCCAGGGCAGCAGCATGGTCTTGCCCCGGACCAGCCGGACGCAGGTCTGGACGATGATGTCGATCGACCCGTTCCGCTGCGCCATGCTGAAGAAGTAGGTCACGCCGATGATCGTCAGGACGATGCTGGCCGGGAAGTCCTCCAGGATTTCCTTGTCGCTCATGCCCAGCATGAAGTAGCCGACGCCGAAGGAGGCCACCAGCCCCATGACCCCGATGTTCAGCGGCCATTTGGTGGCGACGACGAACATCACCACGAGGATGACGAGCGGGATGATCTGGGTGGCGGTCATGGTCGGCTCCGATTCAGAGGCGGCCGCGGGGTTGAAGAGGACACCTCCGAACAGGAGGGCGATCAGACCCAGGACAGCGATCGCGGCTACCGTCACCAGCAGGATACGGCGACGGCGGTCCCGGCGCCGGGAGGGCTCGACGCGGGTGTCGCCGGGTGCGGCCTGTACGGACGCCTCTTCTGTGGGCTGTTCCGCAGTCTTTTCTGCGATGTTAGTCATGATGCGTTCTCCTCATCGAGTAGCGCTGGCAAGGGAGGCGTCGACGGCGGTGCCGAGGGCCTCGGGCAGGTGGATGGTGGTGGTTGCGATGGTGCGGGCGGTGCGGTCGACGCCGACGAGCAGTTGCCCGTCCCGTGCCTCGCTCCACGTTTCGATCACTCCGGCCGGGGTGCGCAACCGCAGCGTGGGGCCGGCGGTGCCGCCGGTGATGTCGCCCAGCAGGGTGCCCGGGGTGCGGGCGGCGAGGGTCAGGGCGATGCTTCCGGTGATGGCCAGCGCCGGGTGCGGCTTGCCCATCGAGAGCATGACGACGGCGACGTCGGACTCGGCGTCGGACGGGGCAGGGGCGCCCACGACGGCGACCTTGGGGACCGCGCGGGCGGCCTCGGCGGGAGTTGCCGCCAGCCCCATCCGCACGGCGGCCTGGCGGCGGATGTGTTCCAGGGTGTCCAGCTGCAGGTCCAGCCCGGCGGTCCAGCTGGCGTGGCGCTCCGGGTCCAGGCCCAGGTCCTCCGCGCGCAGCATCACGACCGGGGCCCCGGCGTCGACCATGGAGACGGTCCAGCGGGTGCCGCCGGCGACGATGGTGTCCGTGGCTGACCCGGTGGGAAGCAGCCGGCCGGTGGTCATGCCCGCCGGGTCCAGGAAGCCGAGCCCCACCCGGTAGCCGGGGAACGGGACGCCGGGCATCTCTGCCTGCGGGACGATGGGCAGGGCGCCGGCCGGCGTCGCCACCCGCTGGATGATGATCTGGCCGGTGTTGGTGTTGCGGGTGACGATCCGGGTGACGTCGCCGTCGGGAACCACCCAGCCCTTTTCGATCGCGTACAGGCCGACGACGGCGGAGCAGTTGCCGCAGTTGCTGCCCCAGTCCACGGCGGCCTCCTCGATGCCCACCTGGGCGAAGGTGAACTCGACGTCGACGCCGGCGTCGGCGTGGCGGTGCAGGATCATCGCCTTGCTGGTGGTGGAGGTGGCGCCGCCGACGCCGTCGATCTGCCGGTGGTCGGGGCTGCCGAACAGCCGGGGCAGCAGCACGTCCGGGCTGATCCCGGTCTCGTCCAGCTGGCCTGTTTCGAAGACCCAGCATTTGCTGGTGCCTCCGCGCATCCACTCCGCTTCGATCTTCATGGTCTGTTCCTAGCTTCGGTTCTGCATAGATCTGCCCCAATGGTGTTCAAGGGCTTGATTCGAGATTGATCCAGATCACAAATGAAGACAAGGTTGGATTTCTGCACGGGACTGTAGTGATGCTTCATTCATTGTCTTTGAAGCTCAGGCCATCCTGCCTACCGGAGTGCCGCCGTCGGAAATTGTTCGCTTCACCCCCGGAAGAGAGCGTGAATGTATAGAATTAACGGATTCAACAGAAGGGCATAGCGTTGCTTAACGATCCTGATCGGGAATTGTTCGACATTCGGCGCCTTGCCTTGCTGGTGGAGGTGGTGGAGCAGGGGTCGATCACCGCTGCGGCCGAGCTGATGATGTACACGCCCTCCGCCGTTTCGCAGCAGCTGAGGAAGCTTGAGCAGGAAGTCGGCCAGCCGCTGCTGAACCGCCGCTCCCGCGGAGTGGTGCCCACCGAGGCCGGGCAGGTCCTCGCCGGGCACGCGCGCAAGGTCATCGGGCAGATGCGCGCCGCCCAGTCGGACCTGGACCAGATCGCCGGCCTCAAGCGGGGCTCGCTGACGGTTGGCACCTTTCCGACGCTCGCCGGCTCGTTCCTGCCGGTTGTCATCCGGGCCTTCAAGAAGAGGTACCCGGCGATCGGCCTGTCCCTCCGCAGCGCGCGGTTCGATGAGCTGGTGAGCGACCTGCAGTCCGGAGTGACCGGGCTGTGCCTGCTGTGGGACTACCCTTGGAACCGCTTTCACGACGATTCCATCCGGATCACGGAGGTTTTCCAGGAAAGCACGGTCCTGCTGGTGTCCCGCAGCCATCCGCTAGCCGACCGCGACGAGATCCGGATGGAAGAGCTCCGCAAGGAATCCTGGATCGTGCGGGCCGAAGCGCACCCCGTCGTCGAAGTGCTGCAGCGCTCCGCCCATGAAGCCGGCTTCGAACCGACCATCGGCTTCCTGGCCAACGACTACCAGGAAGCGCAGGCGATGGTGAGTGTCGGCATGGGCGTGGCCATGGTGCCGAAGACGGCCGTGGCCCTGCAGCACCCGGACGTCCGGGTGATCAGCCTCGGCGAGGCCGCGCCCCTGCGGCGGGTACTCCTGGCCCAACGCCAGGACAAGGTCTACGCCCCGGCAGAGGTCGCCTTCCATTCCACGTTGCTGGAAATCGCCCGCGAACGCGCCGGGGACTACCTGTAGGGAGGGCGCCCCCGAGACATCTGATCGGCCAGGAATTCGGCGTCGTCGCCCACACCTGAGAGCAGGCCGGACTTGAAGGTGTGCATCCAGTGCAGCCCAAGGAAGTACAGGCCCGGAACGGCGGTGACGCCGCGCTGCTGGGCGGGCCGGCCGCGGGCATCGAACACCGGAATCCTGACCCAGCCGTAGTCGTAGCCGTACCCCGTCGCCCAGATGATAGTGGTGATGCCTTCCGCCGGGAGGCTCAGCGACTCGACCTCCTGTACACCGGGAAGAGGCTCTGGTTCCCCCGAATCCGCCTCGGCGAACCCATCCTCACCGCCTCTGGTGATGAAGTCCCGGGCTGCAGCCACGAAGCCGGCGTACGCCTGATCGGCCTCATCGAGGATCTGATTCGCGTTGGCTTGCACCCCCAGCTCGCCGCCTGACGCTCCGGTGACCCGGCCAATCACGTTCGCGCCGGCTGCCGCAAGCTTGCGAACGTCGACGTCGTAGCCGCCATTCACCCCTGTCACGACCGTCGACGGCGGGTACTGACGCTCGGGAAAGCTGTCGATGGTTTGCGCAAAGCGGCCCAGTGCGTCGAACCACCAGTAGGCGTCCTTGCCCCGGAAGCGCCGCGGGACGCGCCGGTGCCTGCTAACCGAGAGGTAGACGCGGCGTCCGGCACGGAGCAGCTCATCGGCCATCTGGGTGCCGGAGGCGCCGCTGCCGACAACGAGCACGGCACCTTCCGGCAGGGCCTCGGGACGCCGGTAGCGCGTGGGGTCGAGCTGCAGGACCGATCGTGGGACCTCGTGCGCCACGGCGGGGATCCGGGGAAGCTGAAAGGGCCCCGTCGCGATGACGACGTTCCGCGCGCGGATGGAGCCGTCAGCCAGGGACAGCTCGAAGCCCTCGTCCCCGCCAAGCGCCGCGAGACCCTGGACTTCGGCGTGTTCACGCACGGGCGCCGCCAGGTGCCCCGCATAGTCCTCCAGGAGACTGAGAATCCCGCGGTAGTGGGCGAACCCCTCCGGATCGGGCCCCTGATATGCGTAGCCAGGCAGCTGCAGGGTCCAGTTCGGGAACTGAAAGCGGAGGGAATCCCATCGCTCGGTCCGCCAGCGCTCACCGACCCGCCCGCGCTCCAGGACGACGTGGTCGCGGCCTTGCTGCTGCAGCACCCGACTCATCGCGAGCCCGGCCTGACCGCCGCCGATGACAACAATGTCCTGCTGCTCCCGCATGCTCAGCTCCTGGGAACCGGTGACCCACCCGGCGCACCAACCGCATGCACTCGCCGGGTTGTTGGAAGTGTCAGCCCGCCGGTTTGATGTTTTGGTTGATGTGGAAGAGGTTGCCGGGATCGTACTTGGCTTTGACTTGGGCGAGGCGGGCGTAGTTCCCAGCGTAGGTGTCCTCGATGTGTGGCTGGTCGTCGGCGTCGAGGAAGTTCACGTAGCCTGCGCCGGATCCGAGGGGGTGGAGTTCGGCATAGTAGTCGCGCACCCATTTCCTATTGGCGTCATTGTCGGCCGGATCCTCCCAGTGGCAGGCAATGTCCACTGCAAAGTCGGCGTCGCGGTAGGGGAACGCGGTCGCGTCCCGCCCGACCCGCTGGACGGCACCGTTAATGGGATAGAAGTGGTTGGCCGTCTGGACGCTCGGAATGGCCTCGCCGAACTTCTCAGCGACACGGACGACGTCGTCGCTCAGGCGGGGCAGGAACGCGGACTTCCAGTAGGCCTGCAGGCCCTTGGGATACATGGGGTCGAAGAGTGTATTTAGCACCGTGTACGGAATGGGGCCCAGGAAGGAACCGGCGGCGGGCGCGACGTCGAGGAACGGCTGCCATTGACGCTCCCCTTCGTCGTGGGGGCCAGCCCAGCCGCCCACCAGCACCACCACGGGCTTCCCGTGATATTCCTCAGGCAGGAAGGGGACAGGCGGCCCCTGGTGGAAGCCCAGGAAAACTCCCATTTCCTCCGGTGCGGTGGCGATGTAATCCCGGTAGAGCCGTGCCACCGCGTCGGCGTGCTCCAGAAGGTGGATGATCACTCCGCCGTAGAGAACATCCACCGGGTGCAGGTTGAACTCAAAGGAAGTCACGACGCCGAAGTTGCCGGTCCCGCCGCGCAGCGCCCAGAAGAGGTCCTCGTTTTGTGTGTCGCTGGCGACGAGGAACTTCCCGTCGGCGGTCACTACGTCCGCGGATTTCAGGTTGTCGCACGAGAGTCCGTACTTGCGGGCGAGGTAGCCGATGCCTCCGCCGAGGGTTAGACCAGCAACACCCGTTGATCCAATGATGCCTCCGGTGGTGGCAAGGCCGAAGGCGCACGTGGCGTGGTTGAAGTCCGCCCACGTCACTCCGGCTTCGGCCCGTGCTGTCGCATTGGCAGGATCCACGCGCACGCCCCGGCAGCCAGTGAAGTCGATGACGAGGCCGCCGTCGCAGGTCCCGAACCCGGGTGCGCTGTGGCCGCCGCCGCGCAGGGCCAGGTCCAAACCGGTGTCCCGCGCGAAGTTCACGCCTGCCATGACGTCCGCGACTTGCGACACGCGCAGGATGGCTGCGGGGCGTTTGTCGATCATTCCGTTGAAGACGGCACGCGCGGTGTCGTAGTCCGCGTGATCGCTCGTGATGACGTGGCCCCGCACTTTCTCCTGGAGGGCCTGGAAAGAGCTGTTGTCCACCGTGTACTCCGATTCACCCGGGCCGGGCATGCCCGGGCAACTGGGCACGGCCGCTGGGTCGTGCCGGGTAATGGGTTTAGCAGCCGATGGGGCCCTGGGTCGTGGAGGGCAAAAGCCTATGCCGCAGGCTTCCACAGCGGCGGAGACCTTATGCACCTTGGCAACCCAGCATCGTTACGCGGGTTGCCTTGGCGTGATTCCGAGACGGGGTTCGCCCTCGTCTCAACGGGTTACAGCACGGCTACTCGTAAATTACCCCCGCCCCATACGGCGGTCAATAACCTGTTGCGCGGCCCCCGCCTCGTCCGTTCGGCCAATGGGTTCTACTTCGCCACCAGCCCCGGCAGCCTGTCTCCGGGCCCGGTCAGGCGCCGGCGGAGGCGCGGAACGCCAGGTACCGCGGGTCCCCGCGACCCAGCAGCGCTCCCAGGACCTCCGCCGCCTCGGCGTCGGCGGATCCCATGTCCGTGGAGAGCCAGCGCATCAGGAGCCCGGGGTCGGCGCTGGCGCGCACGGCCGATCCCACGGCCAGGTCCAACTGGTCCCGGAGCAGCTGGACCGCTAGGACGCCGGACCGGCTGAGGAGGGGAGCCCGGTAGGATTCCAGCGCTTCCGCCACCCGGCCCTCGCGCAGCTGCCCCAGCACCCGCCCCGAGTCGGACCGTCCGGCCACGTCCGCGGCCAGCCGGTACGGGTTGGACAGCACCGCCTCGCCGAGCAGCGACCGGAGCCGGAACATCTCGGTGCGGATGGCCTGCGGAGTCCCGGCGTCGCCGTGCAGTTCGTAGGCCAGCTCCTCTGCCGCCCAGCCCTGCGCGCGGGAGTCCAGCAGCGCCAGGATCTCGGCGCGGCGCGGCGTCAGCGGCACGCGGCTGCCGTCGGCCATCAACGCTGATGGCTTGTCGCCCAGCAGTTCCAGGGACGCCACCGCCGCCCTCGGCGGCGAGTCGACCGGGCCGCGCAGGCGCTCGCGGGGGCGCTGCCCGCCCGGGCCCGACGGCGCACCCGCGGAAGTCCCGCCGTCGTGCGTCCCGCCGTCGGGCGTCCCCAGGAGCGACTCCGCCACCCGCACGGCGCACCGCACCATCCGCAGGGTGTCCGCACTGATCGTGTCCAGCGGCCCCGAGACGTCCAGCACCCCCAGCACCCGCCCGGTGGCCGGATCCGTGATGGGCGCCGCCGAACACGCCCACTCGTGGTGCGTGCGGACCAGGTGCTCCGCGGAAAACAGCTGCACCGGGCTACCGGTGACCAGGGCCTCGCTGATGGCGTTGGTGCCGATCCCGGCCTCGGACCAGTCGGCCCCTTCCAGGAACTCCAGCCGGTCAGCCTGCCGCAGGACGGCCGGGCTGCCCACCCGCCACAGGATCTCGCCGCTGGCATCGGTCAACACCAGCAAGTGCCGGCCGCTCCGCGAATCGTCGGCCAGCAGCTCATGCAGGGCCGGCATCACGCGCTGCAGCCGGTGCTCCCGCCGGAGCTCCAGCACCTCGGACACCTCGTGCAGGTGCCGCGGGCTGTGCTGGTCCGGGCTGATGCCCAAGGCCATGGCCCGGTGCCATGAATCGGCCAGGCTGGCGGGGATTTCGGGGCGCGGGACGCCGGAGATGACGAGTTCATGTGCGCGGCGCAGGGTCCGTGCATACCGTGCCGGGTCAGAGAACCTCAGGCCGTAGTCCACTCAGCTCCTCCCCGCAGTCGGCGGCAGTGCCGGACCGGTGGGCGTGTAACGCCGCTGTTACCCCCGGCGCGCTCCAATGGTGATGCAGCTCACGCTCGCCCCAGCATATCGCAGGGTACCGGCGGGACGGGGCTCACCTGGCAACATCACAAAGGAGTGGAGATGACCGGAACACCAACCGCTGCCGCGCAGGCCTGGCTGGCGTCCTTTGATGACGCGCTGCAACGGCGCGACTTGGACGCGGCCCTGGAGCTTTTCGAGGATGACAGCTACTGGCGCGACTTCGTGGCGTTCACCTGGAACCTGAAGACCCTCGAGGGTAAGGCGGACATCCGACGCATGCTGGAAGCGACACTGGAACGCGTACAGCCCGCGGGCTGGGCGCTCGCGGAGGATGCCACCGGGGACGCCGACGCCGTGGAAGCCTGGATCACGTTCGAGACCGGCGACGCCCGCGGCTACGGCCACCTCCGGCTGCGGAACGGCAAGTGCTGGACGCTGCTGACCACCATGCAGGAGCTGAAGGGCTTCGAGGAGAAGAAAGGCCCGCGCCGTGAGCAGGGCGTGGCTCACCAGATCGTCCGCGGCCGCCGGTCCTGGCTGGAACTGAAGGAAGAGCAGGAGGCCCGGCTCGGCTACGAGCAGCAGCCGTACTGCGTGATCATCGGCGGCGGGCAGGGCGGCATCGGCCTCGCCGCCCGGCTGCGGCGCCTCGGCGTGCCCACCATCATCATCGAGAAGAACCAGAACCCCGGCGACTCCTGGCGGAACCGCTACAAGTCCCTGCACCTGCACGATCCCGTCTGGTACGACCACCTGCCGTACCTGAAGTTCCCGGACGACTGGCCGGTCTTCGCCGCCAAGGACAAGATCGGCGACTGGCTGGAGCACTACACCCGGATCATGGAGCTGAACTACTGGTCCGGCACCGAGTGCGTGGGAGCGGCGTACGACGACGGCGCGCAGGAATGGACGGTCGACGTCGTCCGCAACGGCGAACCGGTGACGCTGCGGCCCAAGCAGCTGGTGTTTGCCCTGGGCGTCTCCGGCTACCCGAGCATCCCCGCCTTCGACGGCGCCGAGAGTTTCCTCGGCGAGCAGCGCCACTCCTCGCAACACCCCGGCGGCGGCGACTGGACGGGCAAGAAGGCCGTGGTGATCGGCTCGAACAACTCAGCGCACGACATCTGCGCGGACCTCTGGGAGCACGGCGCCGACGTCACCATGGTGCAGCGGTCCTCCACCCACATCGCCCGCAGCGAGTCGCTGATGGACCTGGCCCTGGGTGATCTCTACTCGGAGCGGGCGCTCGCCAACGGCATCACCACCGAGAAGGCGGACCTGCTGTTCGCCTCGCTTCCCATGCGGGTGCTTCCCGGGGCGCAGGTGCCGGTGTACCAGCAGATGGCCGAGCGGGACGCGGAGTTCTACTCCCAGCTCGAGGCCGCCGGCTTCGACCTGGACTTCGGCGTGGACGGGTCCGGCCTGTTCGTGAAGTACCTGCGGCGCGGCTCGGGCTACTACATCGACGTCGGCGCTTCCCAGCTGCTCATCGACGGGCGGGTGAAGCTGAAGTCCGGCCAGGTCGCCAAGATCACCGGCAACGCCGTCGTGATGGACGACGGGACCGAGCTGGAGGCGGACCTTATTGTCTACGCCACCGGCTACGGCTCGATGAACGGCTGGCTGGCGGACCTGGTCTCTCCCGAAATCGCGGACAAAGTAGGAAAATGCTGGGGATACGGCTCCGATACGCCAAAGGACCCTGGTCCGTGGGAGGGTGAGCTGCGCAACATGTGGAAGCCGACCAATGTACCCAGCCTGTGGATCCACGGCGGCAACCTGCACCAGAGCCGGCACTACTCCGCCTATCTGGCCCTGCAGCTGAAGGCCCGGATGGAAGGACTCGAAACGCCTGTTTACGAACTGCAGCCAAGTCACCACACCCGCTGACCGGGCTCAATCGGCGGCCGCCGGCTGGACCCAACCGGCGGCCACCGGCCGGCCCGGTGAAACCCCATATCCGTTCCACTGATTGGAAGGACCATCATGAAGGCAGCACGTTTCCATGGCCGCAAGGACATCCGGATCGAGGACGTCCCGGAGCCGGAGCTCCGGGCCGGCGCGGTGAAGATCGACGTCGCGTGGTGCGGGATCTGCGGCACTGACCTGCACGAATACCTGGAAGGCCCCATCTTCTGCCCGGCGCCTGGGCACCCGCACCCGCTCTCGCACGAGGAGTCGCCGGTGACCCTGGGGCACGAGTTCTCCGGGACCGTCTCTGAGGTGGGCGAAGGCGTGGACGGGCTCGCGGTGGGGGACAACGTCGTCGTCGAACCGTATTTTGTGGACGGCGACTGCGATATGTGCCAGGCGGGCAGTTACCACCTGTGCCGGCAGATGGGCTTCATCGGGCTCTCCGGCGGCGGTGGCGGGCTCAGCGAAAAGATCGTGGTGGACCAGCGGTGGGTGCACCCCATCGGCGACATCCCGCTGGACGAGGCGGCCCTGATCGAGCCGCTCTCCGTGGCCCACCACGCGGTGGCGCGCAGCGGCGCCAAGGCCGGCGACGTGGCCCTGGTGGGCGGGTCGGGCCCCATCGGGCTGCTGACCGCGGCCGTCCTCAAGGGCATGGGCGTGACGACGATCATCAGCGAACTGACCCAGGCCCGGAAGGAAAAGGCCCTCTCCAGCGGGGTGGCGGACCACGTGCTGGACCCCAGCCTGGAAAACGTTCCGGCCCGGGTGCTGGAACTCACCGGCGGGACCGGCGCCGACGTCGCCTTCGAATGCGCCGGCGTGAACGCGGTGCTGGACACCATGCTCGACGCCGTCCGGCCCGGGGGAGTGGTGGTCAACGTGTCCATCTGGGGCGCGCCCGCCACGGTGGACATGCAGAAGCTGGTGCTGAAGGAGATCGACCTGCGCGGCACCATCGCCTACGTCCGGGACCACCCCGCCGTGATCAGGATGGTGCAGGAGGGCAAGGTGGACCTCAAGCCCTTCATCACCGGAAGGATCGCGCTCGACGACCTCGTGGAACAGGGCTTCGACACCCTGATCAACCACAAGGACACGGCCGTGAAGGTGCTGGTGCACCCGTAGGGGCCGGGGCCCTGTGCGGTGCGCCGGGCGTTGCCGGGACTATGCGGTCTCCGGCAACGCTGCGGGTTGCACGGCTCCCGGGGCCCCATGGCGCCGCCTGACGCTGGCTCGGCGGAGAGCTTCTGAGCCGGGTAACAGTCGGGTGTTCCCATCCCGGGTCTGGGTTGGAACAATGCTGCCATGGCACGAATTCTTGGGTTCCTGTTGTTTCTGGCCGTGCTGGTCTACGTGATCGCCGCAACGTGGCTGTTCGTCCTCGCGCTGGTGGTGACCGTGGCGATCGTCAAACATGTACGCACCCGGCACCGCGTCGCCCCGCGGGCCGCCCCGGCAGCCAAGCTCCACCACAACGCTCCAGCCGTCCCGCGCGCTATCCCGCGCCCCGCCCCGGCGCCGGCCTATCTGTCCCGGTGGTCGGTCCAGCGCCGGTGGGTCGTCGCCGGTGACAAGGACGACTGGGACCAGGCCTTCCGGGACGCCGAGCTTCAGGCGCAGGTCTGCGCCGCCGGACCGGGGGCCACCCGGAGGTAGCGCACGCCGTCACCGCCCCGCTATGTGCTCTGCCACGAACTTCGCGTCGTCGCCCACCACCGACAGCGTGGCCGACAGGTGCTTCGTGAGCCAGGGCAGGCCCACGGCATAGAGACCCGGGACCTCAGTGACGCCCCGGCGGTGCCGCGGGTAGTTCCACTTGTCCAGCACGGGCGCGTCGAGGAAGCCAAAGTCCAGGCCGTAGCCGGTGCACCAGATGACCGAGGTGACTCCCTCGGCTGCCAGGTCGAGCCGCGCCCCCGAGTCTGCGGGCAGCCACTCGTCCGCCGGCGCGGGTTCCGCGGGCGGGGCGTCGATGCCTGCCGCGGCGATGTAGGCGTCGGCCATCCGCCCAAGGCGCTCGCGGAACCCCGCCTCCACCAGGGCGAGGCGTGCGGGGAGATCGTCGCTGAAGACGAGGCCGCCGTCGTCCGTTCCCTCGAACCGACCGTGCAGGCGGACGCCCCGGCGGCCGAGGTCGCGGAGGTGGATGCCATGGCCGCCGCCGTTGCCGGAGATCAGCGGGTTGCACATGAACCGCGCGGCCGGTGACGGCAGATGGTCCGCCTGGAGGCCGTTGATGCCGAATTCGGGGCCGTGGAGGTTGACCTGCAGGATCCACTGGAAAACATCCTGGCCGCGGTACCGCCGCGGAGCGTCGGGGCAGGTGGAGACGGACAGGTGGACCTCTCGGCCGGCATCGAGCAGGTCCTCGGTGATCTGCCCGCCGGACTGCCCGGTGCCTACCACCAGCACGGCGCCGTCGGGAAGCTGCTGCGCGTTGCGGAAGTCGTGGCTGTGCAGCTGGCGGATGTGCCCGGGGAGATTGCCTGCCGACGCCGGAAAACGCGGCCGCTGGAAGGCGCCGTTCGCGAGGACCACGTTCCGCGCGAGCCAGCGGCCCTGATTGGTCTCCACCGTGAAGCGGCCGTCGACGACGCCGACCCGGGTCACCTCCGTGCCGAGCCGGACCGGCGCCTTGATCCGCGCGGCGTAGTCGCGGAACAGTCTGATCACCTCATCCCGGGGGAGGAAGGCGTCCGGCTCGGGACCGTCGTAGCTCAGCTCCGGCAGCAGGAACGAAAAATTCGGGGTGTTCAGGAAGAACGAATCCCAGCGGTCCTGCCAGGCACCGCCCAGCTCCCTCCGCCGTTCCAACACGTAGTGGTCGACGCCGTACCGGCTCAGCCAGCAGCTGGTCGCCAGGCCGGCCTGCCCCGCGCCGACCACCAGGGTGTCGGCCGACTGGACAGGTCCCGCGCCGGGGGAGGGAATGGCTACTTCCTCGGCGCTTTCGGTGCCTTGGAGGCCTTGGCCGCCTTCGGGGCCTTAGGCGGCAGCCCGGCCACATACTCGAACGCCCTTTCCACCCAGGCCCTGGCGCGCTCCTCGCCGGTGCCGCCGCCGTCGCCGTTCCAGACCTCCGGCAATCCGGTGTAGCCGCCCATAGGGCGCTCGGCCGGGCCGAACGGAACGGTCCGCTCCGAACTTTCGAGCGCCGCCTGATCCGCAGTGGAAAGCTTCACGCCAATGGTGGAGCCGAACAAGCCGGCGAACATGTTGCCGTTCACGAACGCCCCGAGGTTTCCGAACATCGGCTTGATGACCACCCCGGGATGGTCCGGAATCAGCGAGCGGAAGTGCTCCTTGTCGGCGTCGGACGCTTTGGGCATTTCCATGCGTACCTCCCGGAAATGGGGGCCATTGAACAGGTCTTTCTGCAGGATATGCCCGGGGCCGCGCCCGGTACAGACCGCCGGTGTTCTGCCCCCGCTACTGCAGCCCCGGCACCCCGTCCCGGATCTCAAACGACGCCTTCGTGCTCACCGGTGCGCCCGGCGTCGTGACGTAGTCCAGCGTCCGGAAGGCGGCGGTCATGGCGTCCTTGGTGATGCGGGTGTTCACGTAGCCGCGGTTGTCGTTGTAGAACTTCAGGTGCGGGTTCCAGGCCATCGTGGCGTCCGTGGTGGAGCCGGTGCCATTGCCGGTCGAGGTGATCGAGGTGCACACCAGTTCGGAGCCGACCACGGGGGAGGCCGGCTCCTTGTAGTCCACCTTGACGTCGTTGGCCCAGTTGCGGTGCACGTCGCCGGTCAGGACGACGGCGTTCCGCACGTCCGCGTCCACCCAGCCCTGCGTGATGCGGCGGCGTGACGCGGCGTAGCCGTCCCAGCCGTCCATGGAGACGTCGTCGATCTCCGGTGCCTGGTTCCGGTCCCGCTCGGCGAAGAACACCTGCTGGCCCAGAATGTCCCAGCGCTGCGTGGAGTTCCGGAACCCCTCCAGCAGCCACTTCTCCTGCTCCGCGCCGGTGATGGTGCGGTCCTCCGCCAGGCGCTCGGTAACGTTCTTCCGCCAGCCGTCGCCGGCGAGCTGGTCGTCGCGGTACTGACGGGTATCCATCATGTGGAAGTTGGCCACCTGGCCCCACTGCAGCTTCCGGTAGATCTTCATGTCGGCACCCGCCGGCACGGACGAGCGCCGCAGCGGCATGTTTTCGTAGTAGGCCTGGAACGCGGCGGCGCGGCGCTGCCGGAAGTGCTGGGTGGTGTCGTTCAGCTGCCCGGCATCGCGGTTCTCCGGGACGTCGTCCGCCCAGTTGTTGTCCACCTCGTGGTCATCCCACACCACCAGCCACGGCGCCACGGCGTGCGCGGCCTGCAGGTCGGCGTCGGCCTTGTACTGCGCGTGCCGCTGCCGGTAGCCGGCCAGGTTCACCGTCTCCGGTCCTGCGTGGTCGCGCGGGTTGCTGCCGCCGATCACGTAGCTGTCCTTCTTGTACTCGTACAGGTAGTCGCCCAAGTGCAGCACCAGGTCCGGGTGGTCCTGGGCCAGCCGGGCGTAGGCGGTGAAGTAACCGTGCTCGTACTGCGCGCAGCTGGCGAACGCCATGGCCAGCGCCGCCGGCACCTCGTGCGGTGCCGGGCTGGTCAGCGTCCGGCCCACCGGGCTGATGTGCCGGCCGGTGCGGAACCGGTAGAAGTATTCGCGTCCCGGCCGCAGGCCTTTCAGCTCCACGTGCACCGAGTGCGCGGTCTCGATCCGGGCGTGCTCGACGCCGCGGGCCACCACCGTGCGCATGCCTGCGTCCTCCGCCACTTCCCACGCCACCGCGACGTTGCGTGCGGGCATCCCGCCCAGCCCGTCCCCGGCCACCGGGTCCACCGCCAGCCGGGTCCAGATCACGAAACCGTCCGGCCACGGCTCGCCGGAGGCGATGCCGAGCCGGAACGGATCGGTGCGGAGACCGGCGTCGTCCGCGGTGGAAACGGCGACGGCGGCCCCCGGCCAGGCGGCGACGAGCCCCGCTCCGAGGCCGGCGGAAAGAACGGATCTGCGCGAAATGTTGTCCATGCCCGCCACGCTATTCACGCCGGATTGACCCAATCCAAGGAAGACATGAATGCGCAGTTAACTGCGTGACAAGACCTGACACGACAACCGTGCCCGCCGGGTTCCGGCGGGCACGGTTGTCGTGGAGGCGCGGTGCTCCGTGCGGCGCTGGCTTAGGCGTGTGCCTTGGCGCGGCCCTTGGTGAGGATGACTGCCAGCGCGATCATGCCGGCGCCGAGCACCAGGTGCAGGATGTTGTCCAGGCTGTTCAGCGGCACGAAGTCGCCGGCCGAATCTTCGGGAACTACCAGGCCGTACACGAACAGGACCAGGTAGATGACACCGCCGTAGAGCAGGAAGGAGCGGGCGCCGGTGGCGGTACGGGCCAGCAGCAGGCCGGCGGCGCCGAAGAGCAGGTGGACGATGTTGTGCAGGACCGAGACCTGGAACAGTCCCAGCAGCATGGCCTCGGAGTGGTGGCCGGCGAATTGCAGCGACTCGTAGTTGGTGGTGATGCCCGGGACGAAGCCCAGGATGCCGACCAGCAGGAAGACGGCGCCGACGGCGAGGCTCGCCTTCTGGACGGTGGTGCGGGCTGCGGTCCGGTTGTGGGTCGTGGTTGTCATGCTGGCTCCTTGGGTGCGGGCTTGCGGTGAGGGAGCGACCTGTGGTTCGGCCGTTCCGATGCTTATGCCAGCAATTCGGAGGACATTGAGCGGCGGATTGCTCCATCCGGCGGAATTTGCTCCGGGGAGCAGCAGGGCGAGTGAATCCTGCGGGACTACTCCCGTGCGACCAGCCGGAAGCCGCACCGTGAGCTGACCCAAAGCATTGACTCATGGGCAGTGTTTGCTCTACGTTCTCGAATTACGGAACCACTCATGCATTTTGTAAAAGCGGAAAGCGTGATTTTCATGGGGTCAGCCATGATTGAGACGAACGACAATATGCTCATGATTCTTGGCGGTGACGGGTATTTGGGCTGGACGCTGGGACTGGCGTTGGC
Organism: Arthrobacter sp. YAF16; assembly: GCF_052113385.1. Classification (NCBI taxonomy): domain Bacteria; kingdom Bacillati; phylum Actinomycetota; class Actinomycetes; order Micrococcales; family Micrococcaceae; genus Arthrobacter; species Arthrobacter sp. YAF16. The sequence goes on along the minus strand of NZ_JBFRDC010000012.1, from coordinate 11,837 downwards.
CAACCGCACCGGCCGGCAGGTGGTTCTGGTGGATAACCTCATCAAGCGCCGCTGGGAAGAAGAGGCTGGGGCCAAGGTCCTGGTGCCACTCCGGAGCCCCGAAGCGCGCATCGCCGAATATGAACGGATCTTCGGGAAACAGAATCTTTCATTCGAGAATGTCGAACTCCTGGACCCGAAGGCTGTTGAGAAGGTAATTGCGAAGTACCGGCCCGCCGTCGTCATCAACGGCGCCCAGCAGCCCTCGGCGCCGTTCTCAATGAGCAGTGCGGAGAATGCGGCAGCCACCTTTACGAATAATATCGTCGGCCACCTCAACGTGCTGTGGGCTATCGCGCACCTGAGCAGAGCCACTAAATACATCAAGCTTGGCTCCGGAGGCTGCTACATGGCCACCGACACCGATGCGGTCCCGCTCGGTAAGCACGACTTCGCTTTCGAACATGAAGGCCGGCAGCACAAGGTCCTGCAAAGCTTCCTTCCGATGCAAGCCACCGACTTTTACCATCAATCGAAGATCACTGACCTGCTGATCGATGACCTTTGTTCAAAAATGTGGGGCTTGAAGGTCATGACAGTCCAGCAAGCCACCATCTTTGGAGCGACAGTTCCGGAAAACCATTCACCTGAGCGTGGCGGACTGGCCGCCAGATTCAATTACGACGCCGTCTTTGGCACGGTCATCAATCGCTTTGTCTGCCAGGCCGTCGTCGGCCATCCCCTGACTGTTTATGGCGACGGGACCCAGAAGACCGGCCTGATCAGCCTGACCGACACGGTCGACAACTTCCTCAAGTTGATCGACCTCGACGTCGAGGCCGGTGAACACCTGATGGTGCACAACTTCACCCATCGTCTGAGTGTCGGTGAAATAGCCCAAAAACTCGCAGAAATCGATTCCTCGGTCAAAATCGAGCATGTCACCAACCCCCGCCAGGAAGCGACCGGCAAGCTGGAACCCCACGTGGAAGTGCATGAGGCAATCAGGGCCTGTCACAGGGACCTGGAGGCCCGGCTGCAGGCGGAATTGGCCGCCATGCTCGAGTTCACGCGCCGCTACAAAGACAACATCGAGCCGTCCATCATCATGCCAAGAGTTAATTGGTCTCCCAGGCAAGCCGCTGCCCGCTAACCCTGCCCACTAAGCCCGTGGCCGCCCGCACCGCCCCGGCCCCGCCCGCTGAACCGTTGCCCATACCGCCCCGGCCCCGCTCGCTGGCGGCGTTACTGGCGGCGTCACCCGCGATCACCCGCGATCACCCGCGCGAACGCTAGCTTCTGCTACCGTCGAGGAATTCTCGGGCGAGCCGGGCCAAAACCTCGACGTCTTCCAGCTTGGACTCGTGGATGAAGGAGAGTCGGGCCACGTCCTGGATGGGCTTTAGGTAGACGCCCCGTTCCGTCAGGAATCCGCATAGGCCGGCCGGATCAGGGATGCGTAGCGAGACGATGTTGCTTTGATGCGTGCCGTGATCAATGAAGTCCAGGTTGTGTTCGTGCAGAATACCCTTGATCCCCGCCAGGAGCTCAAGGTTTTTCTGTTCGATGGCGCCCATCCCGATGGCGTTGGTTTCCCGGAGCGCTGCATGGAGTGCCGCCAGGCCGCTGACATTTTGGGTCCCATCCTGAAACCGGGCGGCCGTACTTTTGAGCACGTAGGAATTCTCGTCGAAATGTTCCACGCTGCGAATGCCCGCTTTGCTGTCACGCAGGAGGGGCATGACGTTCCGGTTGACGTACATGAAGCCGATCCCCATGCCGGCGCGCAGATACTTTTGGCCGCCGCAGACCAGGATGTCCACCGGGGTCCTGGTTAGATCAATCCTCCGCGCACCAACGTGCTGGACGGCGTCGACAACCAGGAAGATGCCCAGGCCGCGGCACTTGCGCGAAAGTAAGCCGAGGGCCGGCATGAATCCGTCGTACTGCTGGGCCGAGGAGATGCTTATGGCCCTTGTTCGCGGGCCGATGCTCTCGAGCAAACGCAGGAACGCGCCTTCATTGTCGCGGCCCGTAATTACCCTCACCGTCACGCCGTCGTGGCGCTTGCGCAACCACGGCAGCAGATTCGCGGGATATTCGTTGCCGAGCACCAGTACCTCATCGCCCCGCTGCAGCGGCAGGGCCTCACTCGCCATGATGATGCCCTCGGTCGTATTTTTTAGGTACGTGATTTCTTCAGCCGCACAATTGACCAGCCGGGCGGCTTCGGTGGCCATGTCGTCTGCCAGTGTGTCGTATTGGTAGAGCACTTCGGGGGGCCCGTAGAGGTAAAAATCCGCCATGAATGTGCGTGCGGCTTCATAAGCGGCCCGGCTCATCGGCGCAACGGTGGCATAGTTGAAAAGTATTTTCTCGGATATCGGTGTGGGGCCCTTGCGGACTGGGCCGCGGAGCGCGGCCGCCTCGATTGCCTGCGCAGTGGAGGCCAGTGTCGCACCCTTACGCATGGTTGCCTCCCCGCTTGGCACCTGTACCTCGACCCGTACCGAGTGAAGCTCAAGTTATAGGCGCGGTGATCCCGTGTCACGAGTAGTCATTACCCGGAAAGCGCCCGGTTTCAGAGGCCATGTCGCTGCGTGTCCGGGAGGATGTGCCCGGGAATTTTCCGTCGGGAACCAGACTGCGAGGGCGCGAATCCATGCCTGCGAGCTAACACCAGCCACCCGCCCCAATGTAACGAACTGGTAACATAGGGCTGATGCCGAATCAGTCTGGTCAAAAACGAGTCACCCAATTGGACGGCCTCCGCGGGATAGCCGCCCTGGTGGTCATCGCCTGCCATTTGCTCTCCACGCTCCCGGGAATCGGGAATGTGGTCTTCGATGACCGGTCCGCACCACTCGACGCTGCGGGGCACTGGGCGGTATTTTCCCCGCTGCACGTCCTTTGGAACGGCACTCCCGCGGTCCACGTCTTCTTTGTGCTGTCCGGCTTTGTCCTGATCCTGCCGTTCACCCGCGGGGACAAGGCCACCCGCTGGACCACGTACTACGCCAAGCGATTGCTGCGTCTCTACCTGCCAGCCTGGGCGGCCTTAGCCGTGGCGGTCGCGCTGGTCGTGACTATCCCACGCACAGTGTCTTCCCTGCAAAGCTCCTGGGCGAACATGTACGTCACCGACCCCAGCGTGGGCCAGGTCGCCAAGGACGGCCTGCTTCTGTTGGGCGCGAGCACCATCAACACCCCGCTGTGGACCCTCCGGTGGGAGATCTTGTTCTCCCTGCTGCTGCCGGTGTACGTCTTCGGTGCCCTCCGCTGGCGGCGCTTCTGGCACCTGAAGCTCGGCATCGTCGTGGCCCTGGCCGCGGTGGGCGCGGTGCAGCACATCGATTGGCTGATCTACCTGCCCATTTTCGCCATCGGCGCGATCCTCGGTGCCGAACGCGAACGGATCCGCGAGCTGACCCGCTCGTGGCCGCGCTTCGTCTGGCTGCCTGTCACCGCCGCCGGCCTGGTCCTGGCTAACGCAGAATGGTTCAGCCCCGCCAAACCGGTCGACGGCGTCGAGGCGCTGGTAACGGTCGGCGCGACGCTGCTCGTCCTGGTGTTCCTGCTGTCCGGCTCCGCGAAGAAGCTCGGAGACACCGCCGTTGCCCAATGGCTGGGCCGGATCTCCTTCAGCCTCTACCTGGTGCACCTGCCGATCATCCTGGCCGGCGTCACCCTGCTACGGTCAGTCTCGCTTCCGCTGGCGCTCGCCGTCTCCGCGGTTGCCTCGTTCGCGGTGGCCGAACTGTTCTACCGCTTCGTGGAGCAGCCCGCCCAGCGCCTCTCCATAGCCGCAGGACGGGCCGTGGAGAGGCGGCTCGGCGGCCGCCGCGACCGCGCGGATCCCCCGGCGAAACCGGGCATCGCGCACGAGGTGGGAACGACGTCGTCGGCAGCGGACCTCGGCCGGACGCGGCAATCCGTCTCGTAGGTAGGCGCGCGGCGGGGGCGTCCCAAAGGGCGCCGATGATGACGAGTGGTAATCCTCCGCCCATCCGTCCTGTAGAGTAGTTCTTGTTGTTGTGTTTATGCAGTTCGTAGTTCAGGCAGTACGCACGGTCGAAAGCCCGTGTTCTTCTGAAGCAGCGGTTTTGAGCACCCCAAACAGGAGGACCCGAAAGTCGGGACAGTTCCTCCACCTTCACGAAGGACAAAAATAATGGCTACTGGTACCGTCAAATGGTTTAACGCTGAAAAGGGCTTCGGCTTCATTTCCCCCGATGACTCCTCACAGGACGTTTTCGCGCACTACTCCGCGATCAACTCCTCGGGCTTCCGCTCCCTCGAAGAGAACCAGAAGGTCTCCTTCGAAACCGAGCAGGGCCCCAAGGGTCCTCAGGCCACCAACATCCAGGCTATCTAATTTCCTTAGATACCCGGAACCGTTAGGTTTCCAGCAGGGCCCGTCTTCGGACGGGCCCTGCTTTTGTTTAACCCGGATGTGCCAAGCGTGCCCAAGTAGCTCGCGGTTGTTGTCGTTTTGAGGCCCCAAAACGACAACAACTGCGAGTCAGTTGGGGCCTAGACACCGTCCACGTGCGGGAGCATCCTGTTGCTGTCCGCGTTCGCCACCACGCGGCCCCCAGGGATTGGCGAGGGAAGCTGGCACAAGGATCATGAGCGAATCACCAGACGCCCGGCAGAAACTGTCCGACCGGATCGACGAGAAGCAACGCGCCGTCCGCGCCTACCTGGCCCGCGAACGGCCCCGCCGGAACCGGCTCTCCAACGTCAGCATTGTGGGCAGCGGACTGGCCGCTGCACTCACCGCCGGCCCCGCGGTGGGCGGCACGGGATTCACCCACGCCACGGCAAACCTGCTCTCGCTCAGCGAGGACTCGATCGTCTGGCGGGTGCTGTGCTTGCTGGCCGTGATCCTCTCCGTCGCCGCCGCGCTGTCCACCAACTTCGCCACCTCGCGTGCCGTCGCGGACCGGGTCAGCGCCGCCGAAACCTGCAGCGCCCAGCTCGAAAGCCTCGCCGTCTCCCTGGACATCGGCCACATCGACGTCGACGAAGCGGTCAAGCTCTACCAGCAGTACGCCGGCCAGGTCCCGTTCGTGGAAACCGCGCACGCGTGAAGGCTGCCTTGCTGCCGATGCCCTGTCAGTTATGGCTGGTCTGAGCCCGTCGGAACAGCCAAAGCTGATAGAGCATCCGCCTCGCACCAACCGTTTTCCCCATCGGAAGCGCCCGACGTCGGCCGCCTCACCCGGCCCGGTGCCCCGCCTGCCGCCGCGCCACCCACCCGGCCAGCACCGGGTTGTCGATCTCCTTCGCCAGCCACTGCGCGGATTCGGCGGCGCCCGCATCGCCGAGGGCCGCCCGGTGCGACTGCGCCCGCACGGCAAACTCACGCATCCCGGACCGGCTGGCCAACGCACCCAGCCGGTCCGCGAACTCGGAGGCCCGCGGCGAACCCGAGGCCAATGCCACTTCCGCCGCCACGTCCAGCAGCCGGGCCGAGTACCAGAGGTACCACGGGCTGGGCGCCATGCCCCGGCCCACCCAGTGTTCGGCGGCGGCCAGATCGCCGTGTGCCAGGAACAGCCGCGCCTCGGCCCCGGCCGCGAGGGCCATGTAGCAGTGGTCACCGGCCAGCTCCGCCATCACCCAGGACCGGTCGATCAGCGCTGCCGCCTGCTCGAGCTCCCCTGCCGCCAGATACGTCTCGCCGCGCAGCCCGGCCACGAACGGCTCGAACGCCGTCCAGTGTTCCGCGGCCACCCCGGCCAGGGCCCGGTCCAGGCACGCCCCGGCCGGGCCAAGTTCGCCACGGATGAGGTGGACCCGGCCCAGCAGTGCCTCCCCGAACGCCTGCTGCCGGCGGTTCCCGGCCTCTGCGGCGAGCCGCACCGACTCGGTCAGAGCGGCCACCGCATCTGCGTAGCGCGCGGTGTCCGAGGCCAGCATGCCCTGGATTGCCAGGATCCTCGACTGCTCGTCCGGGAACCCCCTCGCGGCCCTCATCGCCCGCTCCAGCCAGCCGGCGGCCCGGTCCGGCACACCGCGCTGCACCGCCAGGTAGCCCAGCTCCCGGTACGCGGCAGCAGCGGTGCGGGAGCCGCCGTCGGGCGACTCCGCCGTCAGCGCGCGGTGGAGGAAGTCCGCCACCTCGGCGCCGCGGCCGCCCGCCTGGTGGATGACCGCCCCGGCCAGTGTCACGAGCGACTCGGCCAGCAGGTGTCGTTCGCCCGCCCGCTGGGCCAGTTCGACGGCGAGGCGCAGCTGCGCCAGCCCGCGGTCCACCGCGCCGGCCAAGAGCGAGGCTGCACCGGCGTCGAGGTAGGACCGCACGGTGGCAGCGTTCGCCGGGGTGCCGGAATCCGCAGCGGTCCCCGGTTCCGAGAGCGCCCGGCGGACCTCCTCGGGCAGCGGCAGCCCCAGCTCCGCGCGGTACAGCTCGCCGAACTTGGTGACCTGCTCGCGGGCGCGGCGCTGCTCACCGAGGGCCACCAGCGCCCTGACCAGCACGGCGGTGCAGTCGGTGTTGAACGGATCCCGCTGCAGCGCCCGGGATGCGAGGGCGGAGGCGTCCGCCGGGGCGCCGGCCGCCAGCGCCGCCAGCGCGGCGTCGTAGAGCAAGGACTGCAGCGCGTTCTCAATCCGGTAGCGCTGGTCCGCGAGCCAGGATTCAAACACCGGGCTGTCAGCAAAGTTCAGGCCTTCCAGCAGCTGGCCCTCGAACCGGCGCGGAGCGACGTCACGGCCCCCTGCCGAACCCAGGAGCTCCAGCACGTCGCAGCGCCAGCCCGGCTGCAGCTCCAGCCGCAGGGGATCGCCCGCGATCGCCGCGCCGCCGAGCACCCGACGCAGCTCGGAGAGGTTCCAGCGCAGCGCGCCGAGTGGATCCGCGGCGTCGGGAAACAGGAGCGCGGCGGTCCGCGCGCGGCCAACGCCGGCCGGGTTCAGGGCGAGGTAGGCCAGCACCGCCCACGCCTTGCGGCCGCGGGGCTGCGGGGGAGCCCCGCCCGCGGAGTCAAGGTCCGTGGGTGCTGGGTCAGGGGGTTCGACCCGGGGCGGGCCGAGGAGCCGAATCCAGGTGTCGGCCATACCGAATTTTACCGCCGGAACGTCCTCACACGCCTGCTCACACGGTGCTTGCAGACACTGAAGTCATCCACCCGCCACCCACCACCGAGGTGCATCACCATGGAAGTACTTGCAGTCCTGCTCGCCGGATCCGCCCTGGTCGCGATCCCCGGCACGTTCGTCGCCATCCTGCGGGACGGCCACGGCCACACCCCGGAGGTCCGGTCCGACGAACCGTGGAAAGCCGGCAACCTGCCCAGCGAACCCTACGCATCGGCGAACCGGGCCTTCCCGCCCACCCTCTGGTTCCGGTAGACACCAGCGCCGGGCGCATCCACTGGCCCGGCGCTGTTCACGCTCCCGCCACCACCGGTTTACGCGGGCAGTCAAGGATGGCACCATGACTGATTTCACCCGCCGCAATGTCCTCAAAGGTGCCCTGGCCGCCGCCGGCGCAGCCGCCGTCGTCCCCGCAACGGGCGGAGCGGCCAGCGCCGCCCGGCCCGCCGGAGTCGCACTGGTCCGCAACCGCCTGACCCTTCCCTCCGGCATCGCCACCGGCGATGTCACCACCGGCTCCGGTGTGCTGTGGTCCCGCGCGTCGGGCCCCGGCCGGCTGGTGGCGAACCTGCTGGCCGTCGACGACGACGGGTCCCCGCTCCGCGGCGGCCGCGCCTTCAGGCGGGTGCTGCGGGGGAGCGCCGCCAGTGAGGCGACCGACTTCACCGCAAGGATCAACGCCGAACACCTGCCCGCCGGCACCCGTTTCGCGGTGAGCCTGCACTTCGAGGACGCCGACGGCAACGCCGGCGAGACCGCGCAGGGATCGTTCAGCACCGCGCCGGAGACCGGGCTGCTGCACAGTGGCCGCGCCGCCCGCGGCCAGAGCTTCGTCTGGAGCGGCGACACCGCCGGCCAAGGCTGGGGCATCAACGAGGAGATCGGCGGGATGCGCGGCTACGCGGCCATGCACGCCACAGCGCCGGACTTCTTCATCCACTCCGGCGACACGATCTACGCCGACGGGCCGATCAGCGCGCAGGTGACCGAGCCGGACGGCAAGATCTGGCGCAACCTCGTCACCGAGGAAGTGTCGAAGGTGGCCGAATCGCTCAACGAATACCGCGGCCGGCACCGCTACAACATGATGGACAGGAACGTCCGCGCCCTCTACGCGGAGGTCCCGGTGATCGCGCAGTGGGACGACCACGAGACCCACAACAACTGGTACCCGGGCCAGATCCTCACCGACAGCCGCTACACCGAACGCCGCGTGGACGTGCTCGCCGCCCGCGGCCGGCAGGCCTGGCAGGAGTACCAGCCCATCGCCGGGGTCAGCGCCGGCGGCACCGGCTTCGAACCGGCCCGGATCTACCGGAAGATCAGCCGCGGCCCGCAGCTGGACATCTTCTGCCTGGACATGCGCACCTACAAGGACGCCAACACGGACGGCAAGGAACGGCAGCTGACGCACATCCTGGGCCAGGAGCAGGCCGACTGGCTGATTCGCGAAGTCAGCAAATCCAAGGCCACCTGGAAGGTCATCGCCAACGACCTCCCGCTGGGGCTGGTGGTGCCGGACGGCCCGGTTAACCAGGAATCGCTCTCCAACCGCGACGCCGGCGCCCCCTTGGGCAAGGAACTCGAGCTCGCCGGGGTGCTCTCCGCGTTCAAGCGCAGCCGGGTTAAGAACGTGGTCTGGCTGACGGCCGACGTGCACTACTGCGCCGCGCACCACTACTCGCCCGAGCGGGCCGCGTTCACCGACTTCGACCCGTTCTGGGAATTCGTCGCCGGGCCCATCAACGCCGGCAGCTTCGGCCCCAACGCCCTGGACGGCACGTTCGGGCCGGAGGTGAAGTTTTTCAAGGCCGGCGCCTACGCAAACGAATCCCCGCGCAGCGGCGAAAGCCAGTACTTTGGCCACGTGGACCTGGGCGCCGACGACGTCTTCACCGTCAGCCTGCGCAACGCCAACGGTGCTGTGCTGTGGAGCAAGGCCCTGCAGCCGGAGCGGTAGCGCTGGGAGCGGGCCGGCGTCGGCGTCGTACTTGGGTGGGCGGGACGGCGTCGCAAACATGAGTGGGCCCCTCCCGGAAAGTCCGGGAGGGGCCCACTGGCGTGAACGGAGACGGCGCCTACGGCGTCGGCATGCCGCCGTTGACGTTGAGCGTCTCGCCGATGACGTAACTGGACTCGGACGAGGCGAGGAACACGTACGCCGGCGCCAGCTCGGCCGGCTGGCCGGCGCGGCCCAGCGGGGTCTCTTTGCCGAACTCCGGCAGGTCCTCGGTGGGCTGGCCGCCGCTGGCCTGCAGCGGGGTCCAGATGGGGCCGGGCGCCACCGCGTTCACCCGGATGCCCTTGGGTGCCAGCTGCTGGGCCAGGCCCTTGGTGAAGTTGTTGATCGCCGCCTTGGTGGAGGCGTAATCCACCAGGGTTTCCGAAGGGCTGTAGGCCTGGATGGAGGTGGAGTTGATGATGCTGGAGCCGGCCGGCAGGTGCGGCAGCGCCTCCTTGGTCAGCCAGAACATCGCGTAGACGTTGGTCTTGTAGGTGTGGTCGAACTCGACATCGGTGATGTCGCCGAGGGCCTTCTGCGCGACCTGCTTGCCGGCGTTGTTGACCAGGATGTCCAGGCCGCCGAGTTCCTTGACAGCGGTTTCGACGAGCTCCCGGCACACTGCCGAATCCTTCAGATCGCCTGGCACCTTGACCGCCTTGCGGCCGGCCTTCTCGATCAGGTTCGCGATCCGGGTGGCGTCCTCTTCCTCCTCGGGAAGGTAGGACATCACGACGTCGGCACCCTCGCGGGCGAAGGCGATCGCCGTCGCGGCGCCGATGCCGGAGTCCGCGCCGGTGACGAGCGCCTTGCGGCCCTCCAGCCGGCCGGTGCCGCGGTACGTGTCCTCGCCCAGATCCGCCTTGGGCGTGAGCTTGGCGTCCAGGCCGGGCTCCGGCTGGCTCTGCTCGGGCGGCTCGATCTGCTCGTACGCCGTAACGGGGTTCCTGAACGTGTACTGGTCAGTCATAGTTCTCCTCCGATGGTTGCGCTGCGCCCGGGCTTGTCCTCAGCCCCGGGCACGACGGCGGGTGGATCCCACAACACGCTAAGCATGCTTAGTAATTACCCTAGCCAGATCGGGGGAGCGGATGCAACGGGGGCGGGGATGCTCTGCCGACCATTGTCGGCAGGGGTGAAGTGTGTTTCACTTTTTAGGTGGAGGGGAGTATCCCCCAAATGTTCCGTCGTCAGTACGGCCGCCCCTGAGCGGCCCGGCGGGCAGGCCCCTTGGGGCCGGGAGAGACCTCCAGTTGGTGTTGACTGACTGGAAGCGGGTGCTCTTCGGTGAATGTTCCTCTGTGGGCCTGGTTGGCCGTCCTTGGCGTGATCGTCCTGATGTTGGCGGTGGACCTGTTCGCCCACCGCAAAGCGCATGTGATCGGCGTCCGTGAAGCGGCGTTGTGGTCCGCCGTCTGGGTCGCGTTCGGCGTCGGATTCGGCGCGCTGGTGTGGCAGCTGTACGGGGCCGAATTCGGCCAGCAGTACTTCGCCGGGTACCTGATCGAGAAATCCCTGGCGGTGGACAATGTCTTCATCTGGGCGATCATCTTCACGTATTTCGCCGTGCCCCGTGAGTACCAGCACCGGGTGCTTTTCCTCGGCGTGCTGGGCGCCCTGGTGTTCCGCGGCGTCTTCATCGCCGCGGGCTCCGCCATCATCGCCAGCGCCGGGTGGGTGCTCTACCTCTTCGCGGCGTTCCTGCTCTTCACCGGCTACCGGATGATCCGCCAGCGCAACGACCACCCGGAGCCGGAGAAGTCTCGGGCGCTGAAACTTTTCCGCCGGTACGTGCCCATGACCGACAAGTTCCACGGGCAGAAATTCCTGGTCCGCAAGAACGGCCTGGTGCTGGCCACCCCGCTGCTGGCCGTCCTGGCCCTGGTCGAGGTTACGGACATCATTTTTGCCGTCGATTCGATCCCCGCGATCTTCGCCGTCACCGACGAGGTGTTCCTGGTCTTCACCGCCAACGCCTTCGCGATCCTTGGCCTCCGTGCCATGTACTTCCTGCTCGCCGACCTGATCCACCGGTTCATCTACCTCAAAATCGGCCTGGCGCTCGTGCTGGTCTGGGTCGGTATCAAGATGCTGCTCAAGATCGACATCTACTACATCCCCACCCCGCTGTCGCTGGGCGTCATCGCCACAATTCTCGGCGTGTCCATCGGCGCAAGCCTTTGGGCCACCCGCGGCCAGGAGCGCAGGGCTCCAGCGGGGCCGGCCCACGCTCCGTTCGGGACCGCCACGGCCGCGGAAGTGGCGGAGCTGGAACCGCTGTGGCGGCGGGGCCGTTCGGGTGCGAAGGCAGCGGCGTCAACGACAACGACAACGACGACGACGGCGACGACGACGGCGCGTGGCGGGGAGGCGGGGAAGCCCGGCGCCGGCGAACCCGGCGGCGACCCGCATGCGGCGGCACCCGACGCCGTCCCGCCCGCGCCCGCAGAGAGTGAGGGCAGGTGAACGACGGCGTGAAACGGGCTGATCGGATTGGTTTCACCCTCCGCCGTGGCGGGGCCGGCATTCCGACTGTGACCCACTCCACAGAAGTCCGATGTCGAACGGCTGGGCGCTTTGACCCCGCCGGAGGGGCTGAAACCCGCGGATTTCCGGGGTTTGTGGCGCGGGGAGGTGCTTGCGGGGGCCGATTTGTATGGGGTCGGGTTGGTGTGTAAAGTAGTTCGAGTCGCCGCCGCTGAAGCGGAAAGATAGCGACCGACCCCCTGATAAACGGCCTGGAAAATGGCGC
>NZ_JBFRDC010000011.1:0-102763 GCF_052113385.1 Arthrobacter sp. YAF16 | reverse complement strand
GGCTCAGGCCCCGACACTGTGTGTCGGGGCCTGGCTGTAATGGTTGTCCGGCGGTGACCTACTCTCCCACACCCTCCCGGGTGCAGTACCATCGGCGCTGTGGGTCTTAGCTTCCGGGTTCGGGATGGGACCGGGCGTTTCCCCCACGCTATGACCGCCGTAACCCTGTGTCCGCGCCCCTGGTCTGTGTAGAGAGTCCCGGGGTGGGAAATCTGGTGGTTACAACTTGTCCGCTACCGCCCGTGGCGGGGCGGTGGTGGTGTTGTTATTCAGTTTTGGTTCCTTCTAGCAACGTGCCCGTGGCGGGTTTGTTGTTTGGGAACCACATAGTGGACGCAAGCAGTCTTGTTTCTTTGTACTCCTSTGCTGGTGTGAACGTCTTTTGAATCCGTTCACGCAARGGAGTGTGTGGTGTAAGTTATCGGCCTATTAGTACCGGTCAGCTTCACGAGTCGTTAGTCCTCGCTTCCACATCCGGCCTATCAACCCAGTGGTCTGGCTGGGGGCCTCTCACACACAAGGTGTATGGAAATCTCATCTCGAAGCGAGCTTCCCGCTTAGATGCTTTCAGCGGTTATCCCATCCGAACGTAGCTAATCAGCGGTGCACTTGGCAGTACAACTGACACACCAGAGGTTCGTCCGTCCCGGTCCTCTCGTACTAAGGACAGCCCTTCTCAAATTTCCTGCGCGCGCAGCGGATAGGGACCGAACTGTCTCACGACGTTCTAAACCCAGCTCGCGTACCGCTTTAATGGGCGAACAGCCCAACCCTTGGGACCTACTCCAGCCCCAGGATGCGACGAGCCGACATCGAGGTGCCAAACCATGCCGTCGATATGGACTCTTGGGCAAGATCAGCCTGTTATCCCCGAGGTACCTTTTATCCGTTGAGCGACGGCCATTCCACAATGTACCGCCGGATCACTAGTCCCGACTTTCGTCCCTGCTCGAGATGTCTCTCTCACAGTCAAGCTCCCTTGTGCACTTACACTCGACACCTGATTGCCAACCAGGCTGAGGGAACCTTTGGGCGCCTCCGTTACTTTTTAGGAGGCAACCGCCCCAGTTAAACTACCCATCAGGCACTGTCCCTGACCCGGATTACGGGCCGAAGTTAGATGTCCAAAGTGACCAGAGTGGTATTTCAACGATGACTCCACCCGAACTGGCGTCCGGGCTTCAACGTCTCCCACCTATCCTACACAAGCCACTCCGAACACCAATACCAAACTATAGTAAAGGTCTCGGGGTCTTTCCGTCCTGCTGCGCGTAACGAGCATCTTTACTCGTACTGCAATTTCGCCGAGTTTATGGTTGAGACAGCGGGGAAGTCGTTACTCCATTCGTGCAGGTCGGAACTTACCCGACAAGGAATTTCGCTACCTTAGGATGGTTATAGTTACCACCGCCGTTTACTGGGGCTTAAATTCTCAGCTTCGCCTTGCGGCTAACCGGTCCTCTTAACCTTCCAGCACCGGGCAGGAGTCAGTCCGTATACATCGTCTTGCGACTTCGCACGGACCTGTGTTTTTAGTAAACAGTCGCTTCCCCCTGGTCTCTGCGGCCCCTGCACGCTCCGGACAGCTTGTGTCCATCACGATGGGGGCCCCCCTTCTCCCGAAGTTACGGGGGCATTTTGCCGAGTTCCTTAACCATAATTCTCTCGATCGCCTTAGTATTCTCTACCTGATCACCTGTGTCGGTTTGGGGTACGGGCGGCTAAAACCTCGCGTCGATGCTTTTCTAGGCAGCATAGGATCACCGAATCCCCCCATACGGGGGTCCCGTCGGGTCTCAGGCATCATGAACGGCGGATTTGCCTACCGTTCGCCCTACATCCTTAGACCGGGACAACCATCGCCCGGCTCGGCTACCTTCCTGCGTCACACCTGTTAATACGCTTGCCTCCCAGGATCAGGTCCCGCGCTCCACCAAAACCCTCACACCACAAGGGTGATCGGGCAGGTCTCGGGCGGTTAGTATCCCCTGTTCAGCATGGGCGGTTTTTCGCCGGTACGGGAATATCAACCCGTTGTCCATCGACTACGCCTGTCGGCCTCGCCTTAGGTCCCGACTTACCCAGGGCAGATTAGCTTGACCCTGGAACCCTTGATCATTCGGCGGACGGGTTTCTCACCCGTCTTTCGCTACTCATGCCTGCATTCTCACTCGTGTAGGCTCCACCGCTGGTTTACACCGCGACTTCACTGCCCACACGACGCTCCCCTACCCATCCAGACGCCTGAACCACAAGGGCTTAGCTAATATCTGAATGCCACAACTTCGGCGGTGTACTTGAGCCCCGCTACATTGTCGGCGCGGAATCACTTGACCAGTGAGCTATTACGCACTCTTTTAAGGATGGCTGCTTCTAAGCCAACCTCCTGGTTGTCTTCGCAACTCCACATCCTTTCCCACTTAGCACACGCTTAGGGGCCTTAGTTGGTGGTCTGGGCTGTTTCCCTCTCGACTATGAAGCTTATCCCCCACAGTCTCACTGCTGCGCTCTCACTTACCGGCATTCGGAGTTTGGCTGACGTCAGTAACCTTGTAGGGCCCATTAGCCATCCAGTAGCTCTACCTCCGGTAAGAAACACGCAACGCTGCACCTAAATGCATTTCGGGGAGAACCAGCTATCACGAAGTTTGATTGGCCTTTCACCCCTACCCACAGCTCATCCCCTCCATTTTCAACTGAAGTGGGTTCGGTCCTCCACGACGTCTTACCGTCGCTTCAACCTGGCCATGGGTAGATCACTTCGCTTCGGGTCTAGATCACGCCACTGCAACGCCCTGTTCAGACTCGCTTTCGCTACGGCTTCCCCACACGGGTTAACCTCGCGACGTAACACTAACTCGCAGGCTCATTCTTCAAAAGGCACGCCGTCACAACTACAAGGTTGCTCCGACGGATTGTAAGCACACGGTTTCAGGTACTGTTTCACTCCCCTCCCGGGGTACTTTTCACCTTTCCCTCACGGTACTGGTCCGCTATCGGTCATTAGGGAGTATTTAGGCTTATCAGGTGGTCCTGACAGATTCGCACGGGATTTCTCGGGCCCCGTGCTACTTGGGATACTTCCCAGGCGGCACACTACATTTCGGTTACGGGGCTCACACCCTCTCTGGCCGGCCTTTCAAGACCGTTCACCTATGCACATGCTCTCACCCCACTGTCCCGGCAGAGACAGAACGGAAAGTCCCACAACCCCGACCATGCAACGCCCGCCGGCTATCACACATGGAACGGTTTAGCCTGATCCGCGTTCGCTCGCCACTACTGACGGAATCACTATTGTTTTCTCTTCCTGCGGGTACTGAGATGTTTCACTTCCCCGCGTTCCCTCCACGCACCCTATGTGTTCAGATGCGGGTCACCAGATCACTCGCGCGTCTGGCGGGGTTTCCCCATTCGGACACCCTGGGATCACAGTCCGGTTATCGACTCCCCCAGGCTTATCGCAGATTCCTACGTCCTTCTTCGGCTCCTAATGCCAAGGCATCCACCGTGTGCTCTTAAAAACTTGACCACAAAAGATCAAGGAGTAATTTTCGAGAGAACCATGAAACCGTCCCCACACCCGAAGGCATGGAACCAGATCCAGGTTCATATTCTTGGAAATTGCTTCTTATAAAAGATGCTCGCGTCCACTATGTAGTTCTCAAACAACAACCCCGTACCACACACCCCACACACCCGGACCCCCGAAAGGACCCACACAATGCATGAAACGCTGCAGCCGGGAAACCAGAAACACAAGTCCCGGAAGAAAGTCRCCCTCCCCCCGGYCCTGTTGTCTCAGGACCCAACAGTGTGCCAAACACTAAACCGCACAACCCRGGCCCCCACCGTTCCAGGACACTCAAAAGCATCCGTACTGGGCAAGGACCAAACCATGCGGCCGCTATTTGCTGATATTCCACCCGTGAGCACCCGCCGCAGAACTTACGTCTGCGCAACGGGCGTACTCCTGACAACCCCGACACACCCACATACATGAGGCACGGTGATTGTAGGCGCTCCTTAGAAAGGAGGTGATCCAGCCGCACCTTCCGGTACGGCTACCTTGTTACGACTTAGTCCCAATCGCCAGTCCCACCTTCGACAGCTCCCTCCCACAAGGGGTTAGGCCACCGGCTTCGGGTGTTACCAACTTTCGTGACTTGACGGGCGGTGTGTACAAGGCCCGGGAACGTATTCACCGCAGCGTTGCTGATCTGCGATTACTAGCGACTCCGACTTCATGGGGTCGAGTTGCAGACCCCAATCCGAACTGAGACCGGCTTTTTGGGATTAGCTCCACCTCACAGTATCGCAACCCTTTGTACCGGCCATTGTAGCATGCGTGAAGCCCAAGACATAAGGGGCATGATGATTTGACGTCGTCCCCACCTTCCTCCGAGTTGACCCCGGCAGTCTCCCATGAGTCCCCGCCATTACGCGCTGGCAACATGGAACGAGGGTTGCGCTCGTTGCGGGACTTAACCCAACATCTCACGACACGAGCTGACGACAACCATGCACCACCTGTGAACCGGCCCCAAAGGGGAAGGACTGTTTCCAGCCCGGTCCGGTCCATGTCAAGCCTTGGTAAGGTTCTTCGCGTTGCATCGAATTAATCCGCATGCTCCGCCGCTTGTGCGGGCCCCCGTCAATTCCTTTGAGTTTTAGCCTTGCGGCCGTACTCCCCAGGCGGGGCACTTAATGCGTTAGCTACGGCGCGGAAAACGTGGAATGTCCCCCACACCTAGTGCCCAACGTTTACGGCATGGACTACCAGGGTATCTAATCCTGTTCGCTCCCCATGCTTTCGCTCCTCAGCGTCAGTTAATGCCCAGAGACCTGCCTTCGCCATCGGTGTTCCTCCTGATATCTGCGCATTTCACCGCTACACCAGGAATTCCAGTCTCCCCTACATCACTCTAGTCTGCCCGTACCCACCGCAGATCCGGAGTTGAGCCCCGGACTTTCACGGCAGACGCGACAAACCGCCTACGAGCTCTTTACGCCCAATAATTCCGGATAACGCTTGCGCCCTACGTATTACCGCGGCTGCTGGCACGTAGTTAGCCGGCGCTTCTTCTGCAGGTACCGTCACTTTCGCTTCTTCCCTACTGAAAGAGGTTTACAACCCGAAGGCCGTCATCCCTCACGCGGCGTCGCTGCATCAGGCTTGCGCCCATTGTGCAATATTCCCCACTGCTGCCTCCCGTAGGAGTCTGGGCCGTGTCTCAGTCCCAGTGTGGCCGGTCACCCTCTCAGGCCGGCTACCCGTCGTCGCCTTGGTGAGCCATTACCTCACCAACAAGCTGATAGGCCGCGAGTCCATCCAAAACCACAATAAAGCTTTCCACCCCCCACCATGCGATGAGGAGTCATATCCGGTATTAGACCCAGTTTCCCAGGCTTATCCCAGAGTTAAGGGCAGGTTACTCACGTGTTACTCACCCGTTCGCCACTAATCCCCGGTGCAAGCACCGGATCATCGTTCGACTTGCATGTGTTAAGCACGCCGCCAGCGTTCATCCTGAGCCAGGATCAAACTCTCCGTTGAAGTAAAACAGACACACCATGCAACCCCGGGAAAACGGGATAAACACAATGCACAAAATTTGAAACCAGCTAAAAACACCGGACCCAACCACGGGGTGGCAGGCCCGGCACAATCAACCAATTCAATAMAAAATTGGTATCAACAAACTTGGCACACTATTGAGTTCTCAAACAACAGACACATTCGAATACTTCTCGAAACAATTCACTCAGTGAATTTCTTTTTGTTCCGCATTTCTTCGCTGCGATGTATTTAGCTTATTTCATTCATTTCCACTTTGCAAACCCGGAAGTTCTTCCGAAATTCACTCCGAAGAAGCGAATCCGCCCAGCAAAATTCGAAGCAATTTCGCTTTCCCACATCTTGCGCAGGAAGAATTGCTTCTTTTTTGTTGGGGGTTGGTCACCGCTCAACGGCGGCGACTCAGAAAACAATACACGCTCCCCTGCGGCCGTGCAAATCGGCCGGAGGGGAGCGTGCATGAGGCTGAACCGCTGCTTAGCCGTGCAGTGCCGGCTAGGCTCCCGAAACCTCCACGGTTGCCAGGTTCTTCTTGCCGCGGCGCAGCAACAGGTAGCGCCCGTGCAGCAGTTCGTCGGCCGTGATGACGGCGTCGGGGTCGGAGATCTTGGTGTTATTCACGTAAGCCCCGCCCTCCCCCACGGTACGCCGGGCCGCGGACTTGCTTTCGGAGAGCCCGGTAGCCACCAGCAGGTCAATGATGCCGAGCCCGGAGCCGTCCACGGTGGCGGAGGGCAGTTCCGCCGTCGCGGCCTTGAGGCTCTCTGCGTCCAGTGCGGTCAGGTCCCCGCCGCCGAACACGGCTGCCGAGGCGGCAATGACCTTTTCGGTGGCCTCGACGCCGTGCACCAGCGAGGTCACCTCGTAGGCAAGCTTCCGCTGGCCAACACGTGCGAACGGGCGCTCGGCAACCGAGGTTTCGAGGGCTTCGATTTCGGCGCGGCTGAGGAAGGTGAAGACCTTGAGGCGGGCCGCGACGTCGGCGTCGGCGGTGTTGAGCCAGAACTGGTAGAAGGCGTACGGGCTGCACATCTCCGCGTCCAGCCAGATCGCGTTGCCCTCGCTCTTGCCGAACTTGGTGCCGTCCGAGTTGGTGATCAGCGGCGTGCCCAGCGCGTGGACGTGCTTGCCCTCCACCTTGCGGATCAGGTCCGTGCCGCTGGTGAGGTTGCCCCACTGGTCCGAGCCGCCGGTCTGCAGCACGCAACCGTAGTCGCGGAACAGCTGCAGGTAGTCCATGCCCTGCAGGATCTGGTAGCTGAACTCGGTGTAGCTGATCCCCTCATCCGAGTTCAGGCGGGTGGCAACGATGTCCTTCTTGATCATCGTGCCGACGCGGAAGTGCTTCCCGATGCCGCGCAGGAAATCAATGGCACTCAGCGGGGCGGTCCAGTCGAGATTGTTGACCATCCGGGCCGCGTTATCGCCCTCGAAGCTGAGGAAGCGCTGGACCTGGCCCTGCAGCCGGCCGACCCATTCCGCCACGGTCTCCGGAGTGTTGAGCACCCGCTCGGCGGTCTGCCGGGGGTCACCGATCAGTCCGGTGGAACCTCCCACCAACCCGAGGGGCTTGTGCCCGGCCAGCTGGAGCCGGCGCATCAGCAGCAGTTGCACGAGGTTGCCCAGGTGCAGGCTTGGCGCGGTGGGGTCGAAGCCGCAGTAGTACGTTGCGGGGGCGCCGGCGAGCAGTTTCTCCAGCTCCGCCTCGTCCGTCGAAACGTGCACAAGGCCGCGCCATTTCAGCTCCTGCCAGATGTTGGCGAAGCCGGGGTCGTTCTGCTGGGACTGAAGATCATTTAGCTGGGACACGGAATCTAAGTTAGCAGGATCGACAGGGCCGGACGGCCCCGCTCCAGCTCGTGACGGCGCCGGGCGCGACGGCGCCGTCGTGACGGGCCCGGCACAGCCGCAGCGTCCGGGGCGGCAACCCAGGCCGCCGCCACCGGGGAGGGGAGCCTCAGTCTTCGATGCCTGCCGGTACGGGAGCAGCCGCGATGAGCCGTAAGCGCTGGGTGGGGCGGGTCATCGCGACGTACAGATCGCCTACCCGGCCGTGCTCGTGGTTGAGCATGGCAGACGGTTCCAGCACCACGACGCCGTCGAACTCCAGGCCCTTGGCCTCGCGGGGGCTGATCACCACGATGTCCTGCTCGTAGCTGCCGGCGCCCGTGCCGACGCGGCGGCCGTACGCTGCGCGCAACGCGGCGGTGGCCTCCGGCAAGAGCCCGCCGTCGGCGATCACGGCCAGCAGGCCGCCGTCGAGCGCATCCAGTTCCTCGGGGAGCACCTCAAGGAGCCGGTCCACGATCGCCCCGGGCTCGACGCGATCAATCACCGGCGACCAGCGTCCCTCGCGGACTGCCTTTGGCGCGGAGACGACGAGTCCGGCGGCATTGGCCATCCGGGCCGCCGCCTCGGCAATCTGCGACGGGGTGCGGTAGTTGACGGTGAGTTCCTCAAGCTGCCAGCGGTCCCCGAACATCGGGGCCAGCGCGCTCTGCCAGGACTTCGCCCCGGCCACCGAACTCGTCTGGGCGATGTCGCCGACAATCGTGAAGGACTTCAGCGGGCAGCGGCGGACCAGCAGCCGCCACTGCATGGGCGAGAGCTCCTGCGCCTCGTCCACCACAATGTGCCCGAACGCCCAGCTGCGGTCGCTCGTGGCCCGCTCCGCCGCGGTCAGCCGCGCCTCGCGTTCCTGGTTCTGGTCCACAAGTTCTTCGGCTGAGATGAGGACATCCACCCCGGCCGTTTCCATGTTGACCAGGGTCTGCTTGGCGTTGGCGAGATCGCGGGCCCGGTCGTGCTCCTGCTGGGCCAGGCCACGGCCAGCAGCCGGATCCAGTTCGCCGAGCAGTTCGGCGGCCTCGTCCAGCAGCGGCACGTCGGCCTCGGTCCACGGCGAACCGGCCGGCCGGAGCAGTCGGGCGCGTTCGGCCGCGCTGAGGTTCGGGGTGCAGGCCTCGAGGATGGCGGGCTTGCTCAGCAACTCGCCCACCAGCTTCTCCGGGGTCATCGGCATCCAGCACAGGTTCAGGGCCACACGCACGTCACGCGCCGAACGGACGTCCTCCGCGAGGTAGGAACGGTCGGCGTTGTTGCCGATGCTGCTGGCCTCGACCAGTTCGGTCATCTGCTCGGTCAGTTCGCGCAGCAGGATCTTGACGAAGGAGACCCTGGCCTCATTGTGCGGCTTCCCGGTGGCGCGCGCCTTTTCGCGGGCACGGCGGACCTGCCTCGGCGTCAGCACCAGCTTGCGGCCGTCCACTTCGAGGACACGGTTTTCGGCCGGGATCCGCTGCCGGTTGGCGACCGCGTTGGCGACGACCTCGGCCATGTCGAGCCGGCCCTTGATCGCCGCGACGTCTGAATCGTCTTCGGCAACGGCGTGGATGCCGGGCATCAGCCGGCCCAGGCTGGCCATCACGACGCCGGTCTCGCCCAGGGACGGCAGCACCCGTTCGATGTAGTTCATGAACGACGACGACGGGCCCACCAGCAGCACGCCGGCGGTCTTGAGCCGGTCCCGGTGGGTGTAGAGCAGGTAGGCGGCGCGGTGCAGGGCGACGGCGGTCTTGCCGGTACCCGGTCCGCCCTGGACCACGAGGGCACCGGAGATGGACGAACGGATGATCCGGTCCTGCTCGGACTGGATGGTGCCCACGATGTCCGACATCCGGCCCGTGCGCTTGGAGTTCAGGGCCGCGAGCAGCGCGCCTTCGCCCTGCAGGGAGGCGTTGTCGGCCAGCATGTCGGCGTCGAGCACGTCATCCTCGATGGCCTTGACTTCGCGGCCCTGCAGGATCAGGTGCCGGCGTCGGCGTACACCTTGACGGTCGAAGGCGGTGGCCTGGTAGAAGTGGCCGGCTTCGGGCGCCCGCCAGTCCACCATCAGCCGCTGCAGGTCCTCGGTGGTCAGGCCGATGCGGCCGATGTACTGGGCTTCCCCGGAGTCGAGGTCGAGGCGGCCGAACACGAGGCGGTCGTCGACGGCGTCGAGCTGTGCGAGGCGGTCCTCGTAGAGTGCGGCGAACGCGTCCCGCTCGGAGACGTTCTGCATGGTGCCCACGGCACCGGCGCGGCGAACCTGGGCGAGCTGGGCGCGCTTCTCCGCCCGCAGCTCATCCAGCCGGGCATACAGTCCGGCTACATAGTCGCGTTCATGGGCCAAATCAGCGTCGTGCATCGAACGTTCCCCTATCGAAAAAGACAGACCAACCATTCTACAACCATTTCGGTGTTCGCTCCCGAAATATGTCAGTTTTCATCAGACTGGACTTTTTGCAGGCATTCTACCGAGGCGTTTGCTGGCCGCTAGAGGTTCAGCAGGGAGTGGATGCGGTGGCCGGCCAGGGCCGCGCGGCCGTTCAAGTCGCCGAGCTCCATCACGACGCCGACGCCAGCCACCTCGACGCCGCAGCGTTCGAACAGCCGGGAGGCTGCGCCCAAAGTGCCGCCGGTGGCGAGGACGTCATCGAGGATGAGCACCCGGGTACCCGGCGCCAGGTCCGAGCTGTGCAGTTCCAGGGTGGCGGTGCCGTATTCCAGCGAGTAGTCCTCGGAGACCACTTCGCGCGGCAGCTTGCCGGCCTTGCGGACGGTGACGACGCCGGTGTCCGTGGCGTAGGCGGCGGCCGCAGCCAACAGGAAGCCCCGGGCTTCCACCCCGGCGACGGCGTCGAACTGGCCGTGGAAGGGCGCCACCAGCGCATCGACCACAGCTTTGAGGGCGGCCCCGTCGGCGAAGACCGGGGTCAGATCCCTGAAGATGATTCCCGGCTTGGGGTAGTCAGGGACGGTGGCGCACAGGCTGGCGATCAGCTCGTCCACCGGGATTGCGTTGCTGGTCTGGGGCTGGGCCTGCTCGCTTTGTTTCACCCATCAATCTTACTGGCTGGTAGCAAACGGCCGTTCCGGCCGCGGGCTACCGGCCTACCCTCCGGCCGTCGGGGGCCCGGCCGCGTCACCCGCTGCTTCCGGGGACCGCAAGAGGTCATGGGCAAATCCGTACCTGACGAGTTCCAGCGCCTTGGCGAGCGCGTGCTCCGCGTCGAACCGGCTGTCCGCTGCGGCGCTGAGGCGGGCGTAGTCGTTTGCCCAACCGGACCGGCGGAAGCGGTCGGCGTCGCCGTGCAAAAGCCGTCCATAGAGAACGTCTTCGAAGCGGTCCGGCCCTTCATCCGGGGCCGGCACTTCGTCATGGCCGGGCCCTGGCAGCACACGTTGACGTCCCTGGACCATCTCCGCGGTGAACAGCTCAACCACGTGTTCCGTGCCTTCCGTCAGGTGTCGGTCCGCCGAGTAGTTGCAGAGGCGGAGTGCCCTCACCACCAGCTTGAGTGAAACGTGTTCATCGCGCACGATGAATTTGCGCAGCAGTGCGGCCCGAAAAAGCTCGATCCAATGCCGGCGCTCCCCCTCTGTCCCACCCGCGCTGGAGGGCACCGCCGGCGGCTCCGCGTCGGCTTGGAACAGCGCCACCATCCGGAAGTACTCGGCGGCGAGCTGCTCGAAGATCACCAGCCGTTCGAGCTCGCTGCCTGGCTTCCCGCGCTTGCCTTCGCCCATGATTGCCGGCTAAGCCGTTCGGACCTTCGCGGCCTTGTAACGGGATACAGTCGGGTCGCCGCTGAGCCAGAAGCGCCACGGGTAGTCGTCGGTGCCGCCGGCGCCGGAGACGCCCACCCGCGGCCCGGAACTGATCGCGGCCGCCGGCACGGCCGGGAGCTCGAGCCGGAACGGTGCACTGAGCGCGTCGCGGCCGCTGTCCGCCGTCGTCAGTCCCAGGGCGGTGGCGAAGCGGGCCGGACCGCTGGCGAGGTCCTTCGGGGCTTTCGACGTCGGCCGCCGCGCCTGGGCCAGTTCCTCCCCGACCACGACTTCACCGGCGCGCAGGAGCAGGGCGGAGGCCACTCCCTCGGGGCCGCAGACGATGTTGGCGCAATGGTGCATCCCGTAGGTGAAGTAGACGTAGAGGTGCCCCGCCGGGCCGAACATCGGGGCGTTCCGCCGGGTCTGGCCGCGGAAAGTGTGCGAGCCGGGATCAGGGTGCAGCGAGTCCTCCGGCCCCAGATAGGCCTCGACCTCGGTGATCCGCACCGCTACCGGCCCACCATGGCTGCTGTGCGTCAGCACTGCGCCGAGCAGCAGCGGGGCCACGGTTCGGGCGTCGGCGGACAGCAGCCCGCGCAGGGCGTCTGGCGTCAGGCTGGAATCCATCCTCCGACTTTAACAAACCCCTGAATCGCGGCATAGCGGCCCCTCACGGCCGTGTCCGATTTCCGCTAGCAGAGGTCCGCCGGAAGCTGGCAGGATGGAGCCATGGACTTTTGGCAGCGCTACCGGGCAATCGATGCCCGGGACCCCCGTTTCGACGGGCAGTTCTATACCGCTGTCCGCACCACCGGCATCTACTGCCGGCCCTCCTGCCCGGCGCGGACCCCGAAGGCCGGCAATGTCACCTTTTACGAGACGTCCGCCGCCGCGCATGACGCAGGCTACCGGGCATGCAAACGCTGCCTCCCCGAAGCCGTGCCGGGCACCCCGGCGTGGAATGTCCGCTCGGACATCGCCGGCCGGGCCATGCGCCTGATCAACGACGGCGTGATCAACCGCGACGGCGTGGAAGGGCTCGCCTCGCGGCTCGGCTACTCCTCGCGCCAGCTCAACCGCATCCTCAGCCACGAACTCGGTGCCGGCCCGCTCTCGCTGGCGAGGGCCAGCCGTGCGCAGACCGCCCGGACCCTGCTGGTCTCCACCTCAATGAAGGCCGCCGACATCGCATTCGCCTCGGGCTTCAGCAGCGTCCGGCAGTTCAACGAGACCATCACCGAGGTCTTTGCCATGACCCCCTCGGCGCTGCGGGCCACGGCGCGGCACCAGCAGGCGACGGCCCGGACGGCGGTGGCCTCCACGGCGCTTACGTTGAACCTGCCGTACCGGGAGCCGTTCGATCCTGGGGTGTTCGCATTCCTGGCCGTCCGAGCCATTCCGGGCATCGAGGAAGGAAGCTCCACCTCCTACGCCCGCACCCTGCGGTTGGCGCACGGGGATGCCCGCTTCCGGGTGGACTACGACGCCGGCTCCCCGGGCCGGCCCCTGAGGCTGACGATTGGGGCCGTGGACCTGCGGGACCTGGCCTCGCTGCTCAGCCGGGTGCGGCGCCTGCTGGATCTCGACGCCGACCCGGTCGCGATCGATACCTCCCTCGCCGCCGATCCGCGGCTGGCGGCCAGCGTTGCCGCCGCCCCCGGCATGCGGATGCCCGGGGCCGTGGATCCGCAGGAGCTGCTGATTCGCGCCATGATCGGCCAACAGATCACCGTGGCGGCTGCGAGGACGGCCCTGGTCCAGCTTTCCGCGTGCGGCAGCGAGAGCCTGGTTCCGGCGGACGGCCTGCACCGGCTCTTCCCGACGGCGGCGGACATCGCGGACACCGGGTTCCAGTTGCTGCGCGGACCTCAGCGCCGCATCGACTCGGTCCGTGCCGCCGCCGCGGCAATGGCCGCCGGTGACCTGGATTTTGGCTACGGCGACGACCTCGCCGGCCTGCAGGCCAAGCTCTTGCCGCTGGCCGGCGTCGGGCCCTGGACTGTGGGCTATGTCGCAATGCGCGTGATCGGCGCCCCGGACGTTTTCCTGGCCAACGACGCCGCGGTCCGCAATGGTATCCGCTCGCTGGCGCAGGCGTCAGACGATAACGCCGGTGGCGCCGCCGCGGCTGCGGATGGCCTGCCCGCCGACCCGATCGCCCCCGATTCGCTCTCTCCCGATTTTCGGGAGGTCAGTCCCTGGCGCTCCTACGCCACCATGCACCTCTGGCGTGCGGCCGCAGCGGCCCAGTCCGCAGCGCGGACCATGGCAGCCCGGCCCAAGACAGCAGCTTCGAAGAAAGTGACGACATGAAAGCCCAGCTTTTGACCATCTCCACCCCGGACGGTCCGTTCACCATCATTGCCCGGGACGGCGCGGTGCTGGCCTCGGGCTGGACCGCGGTGCCCGGCGAACTCACGGGCCAGATCCACCCGGACCTGCTGCCCGGCGGCTACGAACCGGTGTCGGAACTGCGCGGCATCTCGGCCGCCGTCGAGGAGTTCTACGCCGGCAACCCGCGAGCCGCGATGGAAGTCCCGGTGCTGCAGAAATCGGGCCCCTTCCGCAGCCATGCCTGGGACATGCTGCGGACCGTGGCGCCGGGGCATCCGGTGACGTACACCGAGTACGCGGAACTGTCCGGCAACGCGAAGGCCGTCCGGGCGGCGGCCAGCGCCTGCGCCTTCAACGCGGCCGCTCTGTTCGTGCCATGCCACCGGGTGATCCGCACCGACGGGAGCCTGGGCGGGTTCCGCTGGGGACTCGCCATCAAAAAGAGCCTGCTGGACCGCGAACGGCAGCTGGCCCTGGCCGTGCGGGCCTAGTTCGTCACTGGAACGCCCGCGGGCCACGGCAACAGCGCGGGCAGCTCGACGCCGTCGGCCGCTGCCGTGGCGCGCAGGCTCGCCAGGGTGGAGGTGCGGCCGGCCAGCCACGCCGCGATGTCGGTGAGCATGCCGTTGATCGCGGTGGAGCGTCCGCCGGCGGCGCCGATCGCGACGGAGGGCAGGCCGAGCGGCTGGAGCACAAAACGCTCGCCCTCAGGCACCCGGGCGGCCAGGAACTCGAAGAGATGCTCGCAGAACGGCTTGCTCCACGTTTCGGGGCCGCGGCCGGTGCCCAGGTCCGTGGCGTGGATGGTGAGTTCGCGCCAGAGCGCCAGGCCGCCGTCGAACACAACGCCGCCGCGGTAACTGATCGGCTCCCGCCAGCCCGCCGCCTCCAGCGCACCGAAGGCGCCCAGGGCACGCTCGAAGGCCGCGGCCAGCGCGGCCCGGTGCTGCTCAGCGCTGTGGCCGGCCGCCAGTTCGATGGCGCGGGTGCGTCCCTCGAAGCCGCCGTCGTAGAGTTCGATGCTTTCGCCGCGGCCGGCGTACTCAACCTGGCGGGCCATCGCGTTGGCGATTCCGGCCAGGTGGGCCAGCACGTGCCCGCGGGTCCAGCCAGGGAGTTCGGACGCGGCCAGGACGTCCTGGTCGTTGAGTTTGGCGGCGATTCCGGTCACGACGTCCGCGGCGCGGCGGAGTTCCTCCAGCAGGTTTTCAGGGGTGATTGAGGTCATGGCGCCCATCCTAACGGAGCCTCCGGATTAACGGTGATTAACTGGGCTGAGCCGTCTCAGCGCGCCCCGTAGCGGTGCCGGATGTGCCGCCGGTCATGCCGGGCCTGCCAGAATTCGAGTTCGCGGGGCCGGAGCGCGTAGAGCTGCCAGCTGGGGTTCTCGCTGCCGTCGGCGCCGGGCCGATCGTGCCAGTCGGCGGCGGAGGCTTCCGCGGAGAGCGCCACAACCTGGCCGGCCACACGGACCTGGCGGCCCTGCTGCTGCCAGAAAAAGTTCAGCGCAGCGCTCGGGTTCTCTGCCAGTTCCCGGCCCTTGCGCGACTGGCGGGACGTCGCGAAGTGCCAGCCGTCGTCGTCGATGTCCTTGAGGATCAGCATCCGCGAGGACGGACGTCCGAGTGCGTCGGCGGTGGCCAGGCTGCAGGCGTTGGGCTGCGGAACTCCGGCCGCCAGGGCTTCGGCGAGCCACTGCCGGAACAGTTCCCCCGGGTCCTCGGGTGCCGTCGCCGGGTCGAAGTCCGGGAGCACGTCCGGGAAGTCGGGCAGGGCACGCAGGAACTGGCGGAACGATTCGCTCATGCACCCACCTTAAGCGCCACGAGATGACACTTCGCGGCAGTGTTTACGAAAAACATTGCCGCGAAGTGTCCCCACCCGCCCCCTAACCTCGCAAGCTCGGTCAGGGGACCCTGCGGGTGTGGGCCCCCATCTCGCGGGTGTCGAAGTGCTACCCCGCGTACGCGCGCACGCCGTCGAGCTCCGCCTCGAGCGCCAGCAGCTGGCGTTCGACGGCGGCCGGCGCGGTGCCGCCCTGCGAGTTGCGGCTGTTGAGCGAGCCCTCGGTTGACAGCACCGTGCGGACCTCCGGGGTCAAATGCTCCGAGATGGCGGCGTATTCCTCGTCCGTCAGGTCCCAGAGTTCCACGTCGCGGCTTTCGGCCTGCTTCACGGCGGCGCCGGAGAGCTCGTGCGCCTCGCGGAACGGAACTCCCTGCCGGACCAGCCATTCGGCAATGTCCGTGGCCAGTGCGAAGCCTTGGGGTGCCAGCGCTTCCATCCGTTCGGTGTTGAACTTCAGGGTCGCGATCATGCCGGACACGGCCGGGAGCAGCAGCTCCAGGGTGTCGGCGGCGTCGAAGACCGGTTCCTTGTCCTCCTGCAGGTCGCGGTTGTACGCGAGCGGCAGGCCCTTGAGCGTGGCGAGCAGCCCGGTCAGGTCGCCGATCAGCCGGCCGGCCTTGCCGCGGGCCAGTTCGGCCACGTCAGGGTTCTTCTTCTGCGGCATGATCGAGGAGCCGGTGGAGTAGGAGTCGTGCAGGGTCACGAAGGAGAACTCCTTGGTGGCCCACAGGATCACTTCCTCCGAGACCCGGGACAGGTCCACGCCGATCATCGCCGACACCCACGCGAACTCGGCAAAGACGTCGCGGGAGGCGGTGCCGTCGATCGAGTTGTGCGTGGCCGAGTTGAAGCCAAGGTCCGCCGCGACGGCCTCCGGGTCCAGGCCCAGCGAGGAACCGGCGAGGGCGCCGGAGCCGTAGGGCGAGACCCCAGCGCGCTTGTCCCAGTCGGCCAGCCGCTGCACATCGCGCAGCAGCGCCCAGGCGTGGGCCAACAGGTGGTGGCTGAGCAGGACCGGCTGGGCGTGCTGGAGGTGGGTGCGGCCGGGCATGGCCACCCCGCGGTGTTCCTTGGCCTGGCCGATCAGCGCGTCGATGGTGGCGAGGACGCCGCGGGCGATGATCCGGGCGTGGTCGCGCAGGAACATCCGGCCCAGCGTGGCCACCTGATCGTTGCGGGACCGGCCGGCGCGGAGCTTGCCGCCCAGCTGGCTGCCGGCACGCTCGATCAGGCCGCGTTCCAGCGAACCGTGCACATCCTCGTCGGACTCGGCCGGGGTGTAGGCGCCGGAGGCGACGTCCGCATCCAGCCGGCCCAGGGCGTCCAGCATGCCTTCAAGCTCGGCGTCGTCCAGCAGCCCGGCCTTGTGCAGCACGCGGGCGTGCGCCTGCGACCCGGCAATGTCGTAGCGGGCCAGCCGCCAGTCAAAGTGTGTGGACTTGCTCAACGCCGCGAGGGCGTCGGCGGGGCCGCCGGCGAACCGGCCGCCCCACAACGCACCCGTGTTCGTAGCCTCGGACTTGGTGGATTCCGACTCAGCCACAGGGGCTACTTTCCTGCGACGCGGATGTCGCGGCCGGAGGCAACCTTGGCGGACATGCCCCACAGCTCGATGAAGCCGCGGGCCATCGACTGGTCGAAGGTGTCGCCGGTGTCGTAGGTGGCGAGGTCGAAGTCGTAGAGCGAGGTCTCGGAGCGGCGTCCGTTGACGATCGCCTGGCCGCCGTGCAGCACCATGCGGATGTCGCCGGAGACGTAGCGCTGGGTGTCTTCGATGAAGGCGTCCAAGGAGCGCTTGAGCGGGGAGAACCACTGGCCGTCGTAGACCAGCTCGGACCAGCGCTGGCCGACCGTGGCCTTGAAGCGGGCCTGCTCGCGTTCGATCGTGATGTCCTCGAGGTGCTTGTGCGCGGTGATCAGCGCCATCGCGCCGGGGGCCTCGTAGATTTCGCGGGACTTGATGCCGACCAGGCGGTCCTCGACGACGTCGATCCGGCCGACGCCCTGGGCGCCGGCGCGACGGTTCAGTTCCTTGATGGCCTGCAGCGGGGTGACCTTGACGCCGTCGATTGCGACCGGCACGCCGGCTTCGAAGGAGATGGTGACTTCATCCGGGGCCGGCGGGAACTCCGGGGTGGCGGTGTAGTCGTAGATGTCCTTGGTGGGGGCGTTCCAGATGTCCTCAAGGTAGCCGGTCTCGACGGCGCGGCCCCAGACGTTCTGGTCGATCGAGTACGGGTTCTTCTTGGTGGTCTCGATCGGCAGTCCCTTCTCCTCGGCGAAGGCGATGGCCTTGTCGCGGGTCAGGGCGAGGTCGCGGACCGGGGCGATGCACTTCAGGTCCGGGCCGAGGGTCTGGATGCCGACCTCGAAACGAACCTGGTCGTTGCCCTTGCCGGTGCAGCCGTGGGCCACAGTGGTGGCGCCGAATTCGCGGGCGGCCTTGACCAGGTGCTTGACGATCACCGGGCGGGAGATTGCGGAGACCAGCGGGTAGTGGCCCTGGTAGAGGGCGTTCGCCTTCAGGGTGGGCATGCAGTACTCGTTCGCGAACTCGTCGGACGCGTCGGCCACGTAGGCTTCGACGGCGCCGCAGCCGAGGGCACGCTGGCGGATGGTCTCCAGCGACTCGCCGCCCTGTCCGACGTCGACCGCCACGGCAATGACCTCGGCGCCGGTCGCTTCTCCGATCCAGCCGATGGCTACGGAAGTATCCAGGCCACCGGAGTAGGCCAGCACAATACGCTCAGTCACTTCAAATGCTCCTTAGTTGTTGGGTTCTTGGGGTCTCTGGTGAAAGTTCACGGGTGGGGGTCATTGGCCGGCCTCTTCGGCCAGTGACAGGAAACGGGCGGCGACCGCGGCGCCGCCGGCCGGGTCGCGGGTGACCAGCAGCACGGTGTCGTCCCCGGCGATGGTGCCGAGGATCGAGGGCATCACCGAGTGGTCGATCGCGAGGGCCAGGAAGTTCGCGGCGCCCGGCGGGGTGCGAAGCACCACAAGGTTCGCGGAGGCCTCGGCCGTGACGAGCAGTTCCCCGCAGAGCCGCGCCAGCCGGGCGTCGAGGATCTCCTGCGTCACGCCGCTTTTGGCCGCGCGTTCCCCGCCCTCCCCCGGCACGGCGTACACGAGCACGCCTTCCTTGCCGCGGACCCGGACGGCGCCGAGCTCCACGAGGTCGCGGGACAGCGTGGCCTGGGTGACCTGGACGCCGTCGTCCGCGAGCAGGGCCGCCAGCTCGGCCTGCGAGCGGACGGATTCGCCGGTCAGGATGGCGGTGATCCGCGCCTGCCGGGCCGTCTTGGTGGCCGGGCTGGCTCCCTGGGCGGCGGGCTGGACGGACATCAGCCCAGCCCGTCAACCGGCGCGAGCCCGTCAACAACTGCCAGGCCGGAGCGGTGCATGAGCCAGGCCATCAGGGCTTTCTGCGCGTGCAACCGGTTCTCGGCCTCATCCCAGACCACGGACTGCGGGCCGTCGATCACGCCGGCGGAGATTTCGTAGCCGCGGTAGGCCGGGAGGCAGTGCAGCACGACGGCGTCCGGCGCGGCAAGCGTCATCGCGTCCTCGTCCACGGAGTAGTCGCGGAACAGCTGCAGCCGGGCCTCCTTCTCGTCCTCCTGGCCCATCGACACCCAGGTGTCGGTGGCGACGACGTCGGCTCCGCGGAGCGCCTCGGCGGCGTCCACGGTGACCAGCACCGAGCCGCCGGTCTCCGCGGCGCGCTCCTCCGCGGCGGCGACGATCTCCGCTGCGGGCAGGTAGCCCTCCGGGCCGGAGATGCGCACGTGCATGCCAGCGGTGACGCCGGCCAGCAGGTAGGAGTTGGCCATGTTGTTGGCCGAGTCGCCGAGGTAGCTCATGGTGAGGCCGGCCAGCGTGCCCTTGTGCTCCTTGACGGTCAGCAGGTCGGCCAGGAGCTGGCAGGGGTGGTAGTCGTCGCACAGGGCGTTGATCACCGGGACGCGCGAGTGTTCGGCCATCGCGACGAGGCCGGCGTGCGCCCCGGTCCGCCACACGACGGTGGAAACCATGCGTTCGAGGACCCTGGCGGTGTCCTCAACCGACTCCTTGTGGCCGATCTGGGCTTCGCCCGGGTTGATGATGAGGGCGTTGCCGCCCATGTCCGCGATGCCGGTGGCGAAGGAGACACGGGTCCGGGTGGAGGTCTTGTCGAAGATCACGGCCACGGTCTTGCGGCCGCTGCCTTCCGCGGCGAAGGGCTGGACACTGTACGGGGCCGCCTTCATCCGGAGGGCGAGGTCCAGGACCTCGGCCTGCTCGGCCGGGGTGAGGTCCGTGTCCTTGAGGAAGTGGCGGGTCGGCACGGATGCGGTCATGGAGGCGGTCACTGGGCGTCCTTTGCGGTCTGGAGGAGGGCCGGCAGGGCGGCGAGGAAGCGGTCGGCCTGGGCCTCGGTGAGGATCAGCGGCGGCGCGAGCCGGATGGTGTGCGGGCCGGGGCTGTTGACGATGAATCCGGCGTCGAGTCCGGCGGTGACGACGGCGGGGGCGACGTCGGCGTCGAGGTCGAAGCCGATCAGCAGGCCTTCGCCGCGGACTTCGGTGACGCCGGCGATTCCGGCGAGCCCGGTGCGCAGGTGCTCCCCCACCTCCCGGACGTGGGCGAGCACCTGCTGGTTCTCCAGCACGTGCAGGGTGGCCAGGGCGGCCGCGGTGGCGACCGGGTTGCCGCCAAATGTCGTCCCGTGCTGGCCGGCGGACAGCAGTGCGGACACCTCGGGGCCGAAGGTGAGCAGGGCGCCGATCGGGAACCCGCCGCCCAGGCCCTTGGCGAGGGTCACGGCGTCGGGAACGATTCCGGCGTCTTCGCTGGCCAGCCACTTGCCGGTGCGGCCGATGCCGGTCTGGACCTCGTCCAGGATCAGCAGGGCGCCGGCGGCGCTGGTGGCTTCGCGGGCGGCCCGGAGGTAGCCGGCGGGCAGCGGGCGGACGCCCGCCTCGCCCTGGATGGGTTCGAGGAAGACCGCGGCGGTGGAGTCGTCGATCTCGGCGCGGAGGGCGTCGATGTCACCGAAGGGGACGTGGACGACGCCGCCGGGCAGCGGCGCGAACGGCGCCCGGTAGGCTTCCTTCGAGGTGAGGGCCAGGGCGCCCATGGTGCGGCCGTGGAAGGCGCCTTCGAGGGCGATGATCTTGGTCCGCGGCTGCGCGTCCGTGTCTGTCTGGCTGACGCCAGCATTGCGCCTGGCCAGCTTGAACGCCGCTTCGACGGCCTCGGTGCCGGAATTGGCGAAGAACACCTTGGACCCGGCCGGTGCCTTGGAAATTTCCAGCAGCTTCTCCGCCAAGGCAATCTGGGTGGGGCTGGTGAAGAAATTGGAGACGTGGCCCAGGGTGGCCAACTGGCTGGAGATCACCGAGGTGACGAAGGGGTGGGCGTGGCCCAGCGCGTTGACCGCGATGCCGCCAAGCAGGTCCAGGTATTCCTTGCCGTCCGCGTCCCAGACGAGGCAGCCGGCGCCGCGGACCAGTACGCGCTGCGGGGTGCCGAAGACGCCAAGCAGCGAGGACGAGTAGCGGGACAGCCACTGCGCGCCGCTACTTTCGCCAGTCATAACGGAAGCTGTCGGAGCCCGGCCGGCGATGGGGGCCCGGGTGTGGTCGGGCACCGCGAAGCGGGCGGGGGCCCCATCGCCGGTCGGGCTCGCGCCTACAGTTTCGTTCATGCGTTCACTTCCTCGTCCGGGACGACCTGGGTGCCGATGCCGGCGGTCGTGAAGGTTTCCAGCAGCATCGAGTGCGGCAGCCGGCCGTCCACGATGTGCGCGCGCTCGACGCCGTCGTCAATCGCTTTCAGGCAGGCCGCCATCTTCGGGATCATGCCGGATTCAAGACGCGGGAGCATCTCGCGCAGCTCCGACGCCGTCAGCGACGAGATGAGCGATGACCTGTCCGGCCAGTTGGCGTAGAGGCCCTCGACATCGGTCAGGATGACCAGCTTGGAGGCACCCAGGGCCGACGCGACCGCCGCCGCAGCCGTGTCCGCGTTGACGTTGAGTACCTGCCCGGTGGTGGACCCGTCCGGGGAGATCTCCGGCGCGACGGTCGAGATCACCGGGATCCGGCCGGCCGCCACGATGTCCAGGATGCCTTCCGGGTTCACCCCGACGACTTCGCCGACGAGGCCCAGGTCCACCTCTTCGCCGTCCACCACGGTGCCGGTGCGGACGGCGCGCAGCAGTCCGCCGTCTTCGCCGGACATCCCGACGGCGTAGGGCCCGTGCGAGTTGATTAGGCCCACGAGCTCGCGGCCCACCTGGCCGGTAAGGACCATCCGGACCACGTCCATGGCCTCGGGGGTGGTGACGCGCAGGCCGCCCTTGAACTCGGATTCGATGCCGAGCCGGCTGAGCATGGCGTTGATCTGCGGGCCGCCGCCGTGCACCACGACGGGGTGGATGCCGACGTGGTGCAGGAAGACGACGTCCTCGGCGAAGGCGCGGCGGAGTTCGTCGTTGACCATGGCGTTGCCGCCGTACTTGATCACCATGGTGGTTCCGGCGAAGCGCTGGATCCAGGGCAGCGCCTCGATCAGGGTGCCGGCCTTGCCCTGCGCGTCGGCCATGGAAGTGGTCTCGCGGGTCTGGGTGCTCATGTCGTTCGTCATTCCCTTAGCTGGAGTAGGCGCTGTTTTCGTGGACGTACTCGTGCGTCAGGTCGTTGGTCCAGATCGTGGCCTCGGCGGCGCCAGCCTGCAGGTCGATCTCGACCAGGACTTCGCGCGGCTCCAGGTCCACCAGGCCGCGGTCCTCGCCGATGCTGCCGTTGCGGCAGATCTGCACACCGTTCATCGAGACATTCAGCTGGTCCGGTTCGAAGGCCGCGTCCGTGGTGCCCACGGCGGACAGCACGCGGCCCCAGTTCGGGTCCTTGCCGAAGATCGCCGTCTTGAAGAGGTTGGAGCGGGCCACGGCCCGGCTGACCACTTCGGCGTCCTTCTCGCTCGCGGCGTTGAAGGTACGGATGGCGATGTCGTGGCTGGCACCCTCGGCGTCGCCGATCAGTTTGCGGGCCAGTTCCGCGCACACCTGGGTGAGCCCCTTGCCGAAGTCGACGGCGGAGGGCACGGCGCCCGTGGCGCCGGAGGCGAGCAGCACCACGGTGTCATTGGTGGACATGCAGCCGTCCGAATCGGCCCGGTCGAAGGTGACGCGGGTGGCGTCGCGGAGCACGACGTCGAGCAGTTCGGGCTGGACCTCCGCGTCCGTGGTGAGGACCACGAGCATCGTGGCCAGGCCCGGGGCAAGCATGCCGGCTCCCTTGGCCATGCCGCCGATGGTGAATTCCCGGCCCTCGGCGTCGGCGCCGGTGAAGACCGCCTGCTTGGACACCGAGTCGGTGGTCATGATTGCGGCAGCCGCTGCCGGGCCGCCGTCGGCGTTCAATTCCGCGGCTGCGACGCCGATCGCGGGGACGAGCTTGTCCATCGGAAGCTGTTCGCCGATCAGGCCGGTGGAACAGACGAAGATGTCCGTCGCTGAGGCCCCGAGTGCCTCGGCGGTCTTTTCGGCGGTGGTGTGGGTGTTCTGGAAGCCTTGCGGGCCGGTGCAGGCGTTGGCGCCGCCGGAGTTGAGGATCACGGCGTCCACCCGGCCGTCCTTGATGACTTCGCGGGACCAGTGCACGGGCGCGGCGGCCACCCGGTTCGAGGTGAAGACGGCGGCGGCGGCTTTGTTGGGGCCGTCGTTGACCACGAGGGCCAGGTCCGGGTTTCCGGAGGCCTTGAGGCCGGCCTTGACCCCGGCAGCGCGGAATCCCTTGGGGGCGGTGATGCTCACGGTGCGACTCCCTGGAGGTCGAGGCCGGCGGTTTCCGCCAGGCCGAGGGCAATGTTCATGGACTGCACGGCGCCGCCGGCGGTCCCCTTGGTGAGGTTGTCGATGGCGCAGGTGACGATCACGCGGCCGGTGTGTCCGTCGAGGGCCAGCTGCATCACGGCGTGGTTGGAGCCCTGCACGGACTTGCTGGAGGGCCACTGGCCTTCCGGCAGCAGGTGCACGAACGGCTCCTCGTCGTACGCCTCGGCCCAGGCGCGGCGCAGTTCCTCAGCAGTCACGCCCGGCCGGACTTTCGCGGTGGCCGTGGTGAGGATGCCGCGGCTCATCGGGGCCAGCGTGGGGGTAAAGGACACCGTCACCGGCGCGTTCAGCGCCTTGGACAGCCCCTGCTCGATCTCCGGGGTGTGCCGGTGCCCGCCGCCGACGCCGTAAGGACTCATCGAACCCATCACCTCGGCGCCGATCAGGTTCACCTTCGCGGCCTTGCCGGCCCCGGACGTACCGGAAGCGGAAACGATCACGACGTCGTCGGCCTGTAGCAGGTGGTTGCTGAAGCCCGGGGTGAGGGCCAGCAGGGCCGACGTCGGGTAGCAGCCGGGCACGGCGATTCGGGTGGCGCCGCGCAGTGCCTCGCGCTGGCCCGGCAGCTCGGGCAGCCCGTAGGGCCAGGTGCCGGCGTGCGGCGATCCGTAGAACTTCTCCCACGCCGCCGGATCCTCCAGCCGGTGGTCCGCGCCGGCGTCGATCACGACCGTGCCGGCGGGCAGTTGCGCCGCGATCTCGGCGGACGCCCCGTGCGGGAGGGCAAGGAACACGACGTCATGTCCGGCCAGGTTTTCCACGGTGGTGTCTTCGAGGATGCGGTCCGCCAGGCCATGGAGATGCGGCTGCAATTCCCCTAGTCTGGAACCGGCGTTGCTGTGCGCGGTAATGGCCCCGATGGTGACGTCGGGATGACCGGCCAGGAGCCTCAATACCTCGCCGCCGGCGTAGCCGCTTGCGCCGGAGACGGCAACAGAAATAGTCATAGCACCGAGTGTACAGCAAGACTATGCATAGAGCCCGATATTTATGCATGCGCGCGGCCATGCCCAAGGCCGTGTCCGGACGCGGACGAAACCGTCAGCGTATGCTGGGTAGAGGGTGATCCAGACCGTGCGGCCGCAAATGTCGGCTGCAGCGTTGCCCGTAACAGTTACGAGGCATGCGTTTCATGACCCCCTCCACCACACTTTCCGCCGACTCCCCGGCGCACCCGCAGCCGCGGGTCCGGCAGCCCAACGCCGTCGTCCTGAGCTATTCGGAACTGCTGAAGCGCGTCAAGGCCGAAGGCCTGCTGGAACGCCGCACCGGGTTCTACGTGACGGTGTTTTCCATCCTGGCCCTGCTGATGGCCGCCACCTGGTTCGGCTTCGCGCTGATCGGGGACAGCTGGTTCCAGCTCCTCATCGCGGCAGCCCTGGGTATCCTCTGCACCCAGTTGAGCTTCCTGGCCCACGAGGCCGGGCACCGCCAGATCTTCGCCTCCCGCCGCGCCAACGACTGGGCCGCACGGCTGCTGGCCACGTCGGTGGCCGGCATCAGCTACTCCTGGTGGGAGCAGAAGCACGGCGCGCACCACAACCACCCGAACGTGATTTCCAAGGATCCGGACATCGCCACCGGCGCGATCGCCTTCTTCCCCGAAGCCGCGGCGACCCGGCAGGGACGGTTCTCCTTCCTGACCCGCAAGCAGGGCTGGTTCTTCTTCCCGCTGCTGTTCCTCGTGGGCCTGGGCCTGCAGATCGATTCGGTCAGGTTCATCGTCCGCCGCGCCAAGGTCACGCACCGCTGGGTGGAGATCCCCATCCTCGCGGCCCGGCTGAGCCTGCTGCCCGTGCTCGCCTTCGCGTTCCTGCCCTGGGGCATGGCACTGGCGTTTATCGGCGTGCAGCTCGCCGTCTTCGGCTTCTACATGGGCGCCTCCTTCGCACCGAACCACAAGGGCATGCCCGTGCTGCCGGCTGACAGCCGGGTGGACTTCTTCAGCCGCCAGGTCCTCACGTCCCGGAACATCTCCGGCGGCCGCTTCATGGACATCCTGCTCGGCGGCCTCAACCGCCAGGCCGAGCACCACCTCTTCCCGGACATGGCACGCCCCCATCTGGACAAGGCCGCCGTGATCGTCCGCGAGTTCTGCGCCAAGCACCAGGTCCCGTACACCGAAACCACCCTGCTGCAGTCCTACGGCATCATCGTGCGCTACCTCAACGACGTCGGCCTCGCCGCGGGCCGCCACTTCGAGTGCCCAATGGCCACCGTTACCCGCCGTTACTAGCGGCACGCGGGGCATACTGCGCCCGGCGCGCCGGTGTCCCTAGGATGGTCTCAGGATCCGCGCCGAGGAAGCTTCCTCGCCCGGAGCGCTGGCGCTTCAAAAGGCCCTGACACTTCAGAAGGAGACACATGACGCACGCAATCCTCGCCCGGCAGGCCGGCGGACCGGAGGTCCTCGAGCTGGCAGAAGTCGACCGGCCGGTTCCGGGGCCCGGCCAGCTGCTGATCAAGGTCGCCGCCGCGGGCGTGAACTTCATCGACACCTACAAGCGCAGCGGCGTCTACAAGGTGCAGTACCCCTTCACTCCGGGCTCCGAGGCCTCCGGGACCGTGGAGGAGCTGGGCGACGGCGTGAGCAACTTCTCCGCCGGCGACCGGGTCGCGACCGCCGAGGGTGTCAACTGCTACGCCGGGTACGCCCTCGTGGACGCGGACAAGGCGCTGCCGGTGCCCCGCGGCGTCGACGACTACACCGCCGCTGCCCTCCCCCTGCAGGGCATCACCGCGCACTACCTGATCAACTCCTCCTTCAAGGTGGAAGAGGGCCATACCGTGCTGCTGCACGCCGGCGCCGGCGGCGTCGGCCTGCTGCTGATCCAGTTGCTCAAGGCCAAGGGCGCGAACGTCATCACCACCGTCTCCACCGATGAGAAGGAGGCGCTGGCCCGCGGCGCCGGCGCGGACCACGTGCTGCGCTATGACGGCTTCGCCGCAAAGGTGCGCGAGCTGACGGACGGCGCCGGCGCGCACGTGGTGTACGACGGCGTCGGAAAAGACACCTTCGACGATTCCCTGGCGGCGCTCCGGATCCGCGGCACCCTTGTGCTCTTCGGCGCCGCGTCCGGTCCGGTGCCGCCGTTCGACCCGCAGCGGCTCAACGCCGGCGGCTCGCTCTACCTGACCCGGCCGACCATCACGCACTTCCTCCGCGACGCGCGGGAACGCCGCTGGCGCTCCGACGAACTCTTCGCCGCAGTGGCGGAAGGCAGCCTCAAGGTCCGGATCGGCGCCCGCTACGATCTCGCCGACGCCGCCGCAGCCCACACCGACCTGGAGCAGCGCCGCACCACCGGCAAGGTCATCCTGGTCCCCTGAATCGGCCCTGGAGTGGCACCGATGTCTTCCGTTCATCTGCTGCAGGGAGAATCACCCTGTGATTGAGCAGCAAACGCCGGCCGTCGGCGTTCCCTTGGGCGGCGGCCGCCCGGCCGGCGCCGCCTATCAGCCGCAGCTGCCGGGCGCCTTCGCGGCGCCGCCGGAGCGGACCCTGGTCGACGTCCTGCGGGAGACCGCCGACCGCTTTCCGGACGCCTCCGCGCTCGACGACGGCCGACGCTCCCTAAGCTATGCCCAGCTGATGGACGAGGTCCGGGCCACCGCGAGGAAGCTGCACCTGGCCGGGCTGGGCGCGCGCGACAAGATCGGCGTCCGGATCCCCTCGGGCACCAACGAGCTTTACATCTCCATCCTGGCGGTGTTGTTCGTCGGGGCCGCCTACGTTCCGGTGGACGCCGACGACCCCGAGGAGCGGGCCTCGCTGGTGTTCGGCGAGGCCGGCGTTGCCGGCGTGCTGCGTGCCGGCGGGACGATCGTCACGGACTCCGGCCGTCCCCGGCCCTTCCCGGCCGCCAG
Source organism: Arthrobacter sp. YAF16 (assembly GCF_052113385.1). Classification (NCBI taxonomy): domain Bacteria; kingdom Bacillati; phylum Actinomycetota; class Actinomycetes; order Micrococcales; family Micrococcaceae; genus Arthrobacter; species Arthrobacter sp. YAF16. The sequence continues at coordinate 75,662 of NZ_JBFRDC010000011.1, read as the reverse complement.
GGAGCCGGTCCCAGGCGACGATGCCTGGGTCATCTTCACCTCCGGATCCACCGGCACGCCCAAAGGCGTCGCCGTCCGGCACCGTTCGGCTGCCGCCTTCGCCGACGCCGAGGCTCGGATCTTCCTCCAGGCCGAACCGATCGGGCCCCAGGACCGGGTGCTGGCCGGGCTTTCGGTGGCCTTCGATGCTTCCTGCGAGGAAATGTGGCTCGCCTGGCGGCACGGTGCGTGCCTGGTCCCGGCGCCGCGCGCCCTGGTCCGGACCGGCATGGACCTGGGCCCCTGGCTCATCAACCACGGCATCACGGTGGTCTCCACGGTGCCCACTCTCGCGGCGCTGTGGCCGGTGGAGTCGCTCGAAAGCGTCCGACTGCTGATCTTCGGCGGCGAAGCCTGCCCGCCCGAACTCGCCGAGCGGCTGGCCGTGGACGGACGCGAAGTCTGGAACACCTACGGACCCACCGAGGCCACCGTCGTCGCCTGCGCCGCGCCGCTGGGCGGCCCGGGACCGGTCCGGATCGGGCTACCGCTCGACGGCTGGGACCTCGCTGTCGTCGACTCCGACGGGGTGCCGGTCTTCGAGGGCGGAATCGGTGAGCTGATCATCGGCGGAGTCGGGCTAGCCCGCTATCTCGATCCGGCCAAGGACGCGGAGAAGTATGCTCCCCTGCCGGCGCTGGGCTGGTCCCGCGCCTACCGCTCCGGCGATCTGGTCCGCTACGAGCGGGCGGGACTGCTCTTCGTCGGCCGCGCGGACGAACAGGTCAAATTGGGTGGGCGCCGGATCGAGCTCGGCGAAATCGACGCCGCCCTCCAGTCGCTGCCCGACGTCGCCGGGGCGGCGGCAGCGGTGCGGACGACGGCGGCCGGGAACCAGGTGCTGGTCGGCTACCTCTCACCGGCCGACGGCAGGGAACTGGACCTGGCAGCCGCCCGGCTGCTGCTCGCGTCCACCCTGCCCGCCCCGCTGATCCCGTTGCTCACCGTCGTGGACGCCTTACCGACCAAGACCAGCGGCAAGGTGGACCGGCAAGCACTGCCGTGGCCGCTGACCGGCCCGGGGGCGGCGGATACTGCGGCGGCGCCCATGGACCTCCCGCAGGACGCCCGCTGGATCGTCGAGCAGTGGAGCGCTGTCCTGGGCGGGACCGTTTCGGACCTCGATGCCGATTTCTTTGCCTTCGGCGGCGGCTCGCTGGCCGCGGCCCAGCTGGTCTCCGCGCTGCGGGTCCGCTACCCGACGATCACGGTGGCGGATATCTACGCCACGCCCCGGATCGGCGCCCTGATCGACACCGCACGCCAGTCCCTCCCGGAAGGCGGGGCCCCGGCGGCCGGCCAGCGTTCGGTCCGTCCCACGTCCCGCCGCGCCCAGTGGGTCCAGACGCTGCTGGGTGTTCCGCTGCACATCCTCGTCGGGATGCGCTGGCTGACTTACCTGATGGTGGCGAACAATTTGCTCGCGTCCCTCGCCGGGTTCACCGCGGCGCCGACCCTGTCCTGGTGGTGGGTGGGAGCCTCCTGGCTGGTGTTCGTCAGCCCGGCCGGGCGGATGGCTATTTCGGTGGCCGCGGCCCGGCTCCTGCTGCGCAATGTCTCCCCCGGAAGCTACCCTCGCTCCGGCCGAGTGCATTTGCGCCTGTGGCTGGCCGAACAAATCCAGGACCTGGCCGGGGCCGTCAGCCTCGCCAGCGCCCCGTGGGTGCCCTACTACGCCCGGGCTCTGGGCGCCACAATAGGTAACAACGTCCAGCTCCATTCGCTGCCGCCGGTGACCGGGCTGCTCACTCTCGGCAACGGCTGCAACATCGAACCCGAAGTCGATCTTTCCGGCTGGTGGATCGACGGCGACTCCGTCCACATCGGCGCGATCCGGATAGGCGCCGGTGCCGTCGTCGGCGCCCGCAGCACGCTCATGCCGGGTGCCAGCATCGGCGCCGGGGCGCAGGTGGAGCCGGGTTCGGCCGTCCTTGGCCGGGTCAAGGCCGGCCATTTGGTGGCCGGCTCCCCGGCAGAACGCCGGGGCAAAGCCAAACAGGGCTGGCCCGCGACGCCACCGGAGCACCATCTGATCGGCCGGCTCTGGTTTGCCGGTTTCGCCTCCGCCTCGGCTCTCCTGGCCCTGATCCCCTACCTGTCCGCCGCTGCGGCCGGACTGGTGATGTTCCTCTTTATCCAGGGCCGCGACTCGCTGGCCGCGGCCCTGCCGCAGCTGGCCGTCTCACTCCCGCCGGCCGCGCTCGCGTGGTTCGGCACCAACCTGGTCCTGGTTCTCGCGACCACGCGCCTGCTCGGCGCCGGGCTTCGCCCCGGCTACTACCGGGTGCGCAGCCGGATCGGCTGGCAGGTGTGGGCGACGGAACGGGTCCTCGACCTGGCCCGCGACCTGCTCTTCCCGGTCTACGCCAGCCTCTTCACGCCGGCCTGGCTCCGCCTGCTCGGCGCCAGGGTCGGCCGGAACGTGGAGGCCTCCACGGTTCTGCTGATCCCGAAAATGACGACCGTGGGCGAGGGTGCCTTCCTGGCCGACGACACCCTGATCGCGTCCTACGAGCTCGGCGGCGGCTGGATGAGGATTGCGCCGGCAAAGGTGGGCAAACGCTCCTTCCTCGGCAACTCAGGCATGACCGCCGCAGGGCGCAGCGTGCCCAAGAACTCCCTCGTGGCGGTCCTCTCCGCGACCCCCGCGAAGGCGAAATCAGGGACCTCCTGGCTGGGCAGCCCGCCGGTGCGGCTGCGCAGGACCGCCATCGCCTCCGATGACACCCGCACCTTCCAGCCGCCCCTGCGGCTCAAACTGGCCCGCGCCCTGTGGGAGCTCTGCCGCTTTGTCCCGGTGGTCCTCACGGTCGCCGTCGCCGCGGCCGTGCTCGTGGCCCTGGACTGGCTGGCCGGCACCTTCAACTACGCCGTAGCCGCCCTCCTGGGCGGCGTCGTGGTCCTGCTGGCCGGCGCGGCCGCTGCCGGCAGCGCCGTCGTCGCGAAGTGGCTCCTGGTGGGACGCATCCGCCCCGGTGAGCACCCGCTCTGGAGTTCGTTCATCTGGCGGAACGAAGTGGTGGACACCTTCATCGAGATGGTCAGCGCCCCATGGTTCGCGCGCGCGGCATCCGGCACCCCGGCCCTCGTCTGGTGGTTGCGCGCCCTGGGCGCCAAGATCGGGGCTGGCACCTGGTGCGAGAGCTACTGGCTGCCGGAGGCGGACCTCGTCACCCTGGGCCGCAGCGCCACGGTCAACCGCGGCTGCGTGGTCCAAACCCATCTCTTCCACGACAGGGTCATGAGCATCGACACTGTTACGCTCGAAGACGGGGCCACGATGGGTCCGCACGGGGTCATCCTGCCGCGGGCCCGGATCGGCAACGGCGGGACGGTGGGCCCTGCATCACTCGTGATGCGGGGCGAAACGGTCCCGGCCGCCACATACTGGATGGGAAATCCGGTCAGCCCGTGGGTCGGCCCGGATGTTCCGGCGCCCAAGCCCAAGTAGCCCCGCCCGGGTAGTTCCCCGCCCGGAAGACGCCTCCCGTCCACCGCAACGACCGAAAGCCGTGCCATGAGTCCCATCGCCTCAGCCGCTGCCGAGGAATTCCCCGCTGAATTGCCGCCCGCAACGCCCGCAGCCGCTCCGGATCCGTACATGCCGGGCCATGGCACCGACGTCTACCGCGTCACGCGCTACGAACTGGAGCTCGACTACCGCATCAGCAGCAACCATCTGGGCGGCCGGGCGACGCTGCACGCCGTCGCCCGGCGCCAGAGCTCCGCGATTGTCCTGGACCTGACCGGGCTCCGCGCCACGAAGGTGCTGATGCCCGGCCGGAAGGTGCGCAAGTTCAACCAGCGGGCTGAGCGGCTGGTCGTGGTGCCGGACACGGCGCTGCTGCCCGGTGACGAATTCACCCTGGACATCCGCTATGAGGGCAACCCGGCGCCCCGCCGCGGGCTCTGGGGAGAGGTGGGCTGGGAGGAACTGAGCGACGGCGTCCTGGTCGCCGGGCAGCCCAACGGCGCGGCGTCGTGGTTTCCCTGCAACGACCATCCGCGGGACAAGGCCAGCTACCGCATCGCGGTCACCACCGACGCCAACTACCGGGCCGTCTGCAACGGGGTACTGGTCTCGCACCAGGCCCGTTCCAGCCGCGAAACCTGGGTCTACGAGCAGTCCGAACCCATGGCCAGCTACCTCGCCACGGTCCAGATCGGCCGGTACGAACTGCTGCCGCTGAACCCGGACCGGACGGCCGGCGAGGTCGCCCAGACCGCCGCGGTGCCGGCCGAACTGTCGGCCGAGGCCCGCGCCGGGCTCGCCCGCCAGCCGCAGATGATGCGTACCTTCACCAGCCGCTTCGGGCCCTATCCGTTCGCCGACTACACCGTTGTGGTGACCGAGGACGTCCTGGAGATCCCGCTGGAGGCCCAGTCCCTGTCCATTTTCGGGCGCAACCACCTGACGCCGGACTGGGAATCCCAGCGGCTGATCGCGCACGAGCTCTCCCACCAATGGTTCGGGAATTCGCTGACGGCAGCGTCGTGGAAGGACATTTGGCTGCACGAAGGCTTCGCCTGCTACGCCGAGTGGATCTGGTCCGAGGAGGCCGGCATCATGAGTGTGGCCGACCGCGCCCGGGCGGCCTGGCGGATGCTCAACCGCGAGGGCCAGGACCTGCTGGTCGGTGACCCGGGGCCGGAATTGATGTTCGATGACCGCGTCTACAAGCGCGGCGCCCTCGCACTGCACGCGGTCCGCCTCCACTGCGGCGATCTTGCCTTCTTCGCGCTCCTGCACGAGTGGACCGGCAGCCACCGGCACGGCTCCGTCACCACCGAGGATTTCATCGTGGCGGCGGACCGCGTCACCGGGATGGACGCCGAGGCTGTGCTGCACCCCTGGCTTTATCAAGAGGCGCTGCCGCCCCTTCCGGCCAGCTGACCGCCTGAAAGCTGACCCCGGGACCGCGCTAATCCCGGGCCGGGAGCGCGGAAAGGGCGACGGCGGCAGCGAACTGCGCGGGCAGTCCGGATTCATCGGGTGGCAGGTCCCGGATGCCGGGCTGGTGCAGCACCTCCACGGTCTCGGGCGCGGTGCGCAACCCGGTGCCGCACAGCTTGAGCCAGGCCTCCTTGCGTGCCCAGAGCCGGGCACGTCCGTGCAACAGCTCCGCACCGGAGAGGCCGCGAAGGCTCTGGCGTTCTGCCGGGCCCAGCGCCACCTGATCGAAGCCGTCAAAATCAGCACCCGCCGGGTCCTGCACGTCTACGCCAAGGCGCAGCCCCGCGTCAGGATCCAGCACGGCGGCCAGCAGGACCCAGCCCGCGCTGCGGGACTGGCTGAGCAGAAGCGGAGCCGGCGCGCCGGCCAGGGTGTAGCCGGGCCTGCCGTGCGGGCTTCCGGGACCGCACTGCGGACAGTCGTAGGCGGCTATGAGCTCCGACGGCGGCACGTCCAGCAGTTCGGCGGCAAGCTGCCGCTGAGCCAGCCGGCCGGCCAGGAACGCCGCCCGCGGACCGGGCTCCAGTCCCAGGGCGCGCCCGAGCTCGACGTCGTCCAGCTGTTCGCGGGCGACGGCGTCCGGTAACCCGGGTGCGCCAGGTACGCCAAAGGGCGGGACCGACCGCACAATCAGCTGCGATGCCATGGTCCCTCCCTCCTATATTTCAGGCTCTCCCGCCGGGGGCTTCACTCCGGGCCGCTAGCGCTGCACGGCGCCGAAACGCTCGTGGGCGGCAGCGACCGCGCTGTCGCGGGCAGCCGAGGCCTCGTCCGCGGTCAGCGTCCGGTCGTCGGCCCGGAAGCGCAGGTTGAAGGCGAGCGACTTCTTACCCTCCTCGATGCCCTTGCCGGCGTAGACGTCGAACAGGGACACCTCCTCAAGCAGCTCCCCCGCGCCCTCGCGCAGGGCGGCCAGCACCTCGTCCGCCGCAACGTCGGCCGCGACCACGAGGGCGACGTCCTGGGTCGCCACGGGGTAGCTGGAGATGTGCCGGGCGACGATCACGTCGGCGGCGGCTTCGAAGAGCGCCTCGGCGTCCAGCTCCAGCGCCACCGAGCGGGCCGGCATGTCGTGCGCTGCGAGCAGTTTCGGGTGGAGTTCGCCGGCGTAGCCCACGACCTCGCCGCTGCGCAGCGCCAGCTGCGCGGCACGACCCGGGTGGAACGCCTGGTGCTGGCCCTTGCTGACCACGAGTTCGACGCCGAGCACATCGCCGGCGAGCCGGGCGATGTCCAGCGCGTCGGCCCAGTCCCAGGCGCGGGGCGTGTGTGCCGGCGCAGCCGGGGAATCGTGGCCGGTCAGCACGGCGCCGAGATGCAGCGGCTGGTCCGGGACGCCGTCGTACAGACCGTCCAGCACCTCGTCGGAGGGCTTGGCGCCCAGCGGCGGAATCGAGGCGGTGCCCAGCGTTTCGCCGGGCAGGAAGACCAGCCCGGACTCGAAGAGCGCGAGGTCGCGGAAGCCGCGGGAGTGGTTGCGCTTGGCGACCTCGATCAGGCCCGGCAGGATGGAGGTCCGCAGGTAGCCCTGCTCTTCGCTGATCGGGTTGGCCAGCTTGAGCGCCTTGCGCTCCGCGCCGGCCACGGGAACCCCGAAGGTGTCGTTGGCCGCCTTGGAGACGAACGGGTACGCCATCACCTCGGTGAGGCCGGCGTCGGCCAGGGCCTGCACGAGCCGGCGGCGCTGCTGCTGGACTCGAGTAAGGCCGCGTCCCGGGGGCGCCACCGGGAGGGTCGCGGGGATCTTGTCGTAGCCGACCAGCCGGGCGATTTCCTCGGAAAGGTCTTCCTTCGTTTCCAGGTCGTTGCGCCAGCTCGGGGCCGTGACGCTGTAGCCGGTGCCGGTCTTTTCGACGACGGCGCCGAGGTCCTGGAGCGAGGTCAGGATCTGTTCCTCGGTGAAGTCGATGCCGATCCGCTCGGCGGCGAAGGCCGCCGGCAACTGCACGGTAACCGGAGCGGGCGCGGTGCCAACGTCGGTGCCCTCGGCCGCATCGGTGCCTCCGGCGAGTTCAACGAGGAGGTCGACGGCGCGCTGGGCGGCCACGTGGGCAACGTGCCAGTCCACGCCGCGTTCGAAGCGCTTGGACGCCTCGGAGGGCAGCTTGTGGCGGCGGCGCGAACGGGCAATCGAGACTTCCTCAAAGTGCGCCGCTTCGATCAGGATGGTCGACGTCGCGTCGCTGACTTCGGTGGCGGCGCCACCCATCACACCGGCGACGCCGATCGGGCCGGAGCCGTCCGTGATCAGGAGGTCTTCGGCGTCGAGCGCGCGGTCCTTGCCGTCCAGGGTCTTGAGCTTCTCGCCGGAGACGGCGCGGCGGACCACGATCTCGCCGGAAAGCTTGTCCTGGTCGTAGAAGTGCAGCGGCTGGCCGAGCTCCAGCATGACGTAGTTGGAGATGTCCACCGGCAGCGAGATGGAGCGGATGCCGGCGAGGCGGAGCCGGGCGGACATCCAGGGCGGGGTGGGCCGGGTGGCGTCCACACCGTGCACGGTGCGGGCCACGAAGCGGTCGCAGCCGGGCTTGCCGTAGATCGGTGCGTCGTCGTTGAGCTTGACCGGGTAGCCGCCGGCCAGGGCGGCGGGGGCCTGCACCTTGGACGCGGGGTCGGTGAAGGGCGTGCCGGTGGCGTGCGCGTATTCCCGGGCCACGCCGCGGATCGAGAAGGCATAGCCCCGGTCCGGAGTGACGTTGATTTCCGCGGCCTGGTCGTAGAGGCCGAGCAGTTCCATGGCGTCGGTACCCAGTTCCGGGTCCAGGCCGATCCGGGACAGCACCAGGATGCCGTCGTGGTCCTCGCCGATGCCGAGTTCGCGGACCGAGGCGATCATGCCGGCGGAAAGGTGCCCGTAGGTCTTGCGGGCGGAGATCCGGAAGTCGCCGGGCAGGACAGCGCCCGGAAGCGTGACCACCACCTTGTCGCCTTCCACAAAGTTGTGGGCGCCGCAGATGATGCCCTGCACGCCGGAGGGGTCGATGCCGTCGCCGGTGAGCGTCTGCTCCTGGCCTTCGGGGACCACACGGACCTGGCACCAGTTGATGGTCTTGCCGTTGGACTGCGGCTCCTTGACCAGGCTCAGGACCTGGCCCACCACGATGGGGCCCTGGAGCGCATCGGTGGGGCGGTGGACCGCTTCCTCTTCAAAACCGACCTTGACCAGATCGGCCATCACGTCTTCGGCCGTCGCTCCGGCCGGTACCGCGGCGAATTCACGCAGCCAGGAAAGTGGGATACGCACTGTTAGATCTCCATCCCGAAGTGCTCGCTGAAACGTACATCGCCTTCGATCATGTCGCGCATGTCGCCGACCTCATTGCGGAACATGAGGGTGCGTTCGATGCCCATGCCGAAGGCAAAACCTGAATAGACGTCCGGATCGATACCGGCGGCGCGCAGCACGTTGGGGTTGACCATGCCGCAGCCGCCCCACTCGATCCAGCGCGGGCCGCCCTTGGCCCCGGGGTGCCAGATGTCCAGCTCCGCGGACGGCTCGGTGAACGGGAAGTAGTTGGGGCGCAACCGGATCTGGGCCTCGTCGCCAAACATCTGGCGGGCGAAGTGCTCCAGGGTCCCGCGCAGGTCCGCCATGGACAGGCTTTTGTCGATCGCGAGGCCCTCGAACTGGTGGAAGACCGGGGTGTGCGTGGCGTCGAGTTCGTCGGTGCGGAAGACCTTGCCCGGGCACAGCACGAAGATCGGCACCTCGCGTTCCAGCATGGAGCGGACCTGCACCGGGGAGGTGTGGGTGCGCATCAGCAGGTGGGCCTCGGGCGGCTCCACGAAGAAGGTGTCCTGCATTTCGCGGGCCGGGTGGTCCGGCTTGAAGTTCAGCGCATCGAAGTTGAACCACTCCGACTCGACCTCGGGGCCCTCGGCGATCTCCCAGCCCATCCCGACGAAGATGTCCGCCACGCGGTCCTGCAGCGTGGACAGCGGGTGGCGGGCACCGGCGCGACGGCGGCGCGGAGCAGCCGTGACGTCCACGGTTTCCTCGACCAGGATGCGGGCGTCGTTCTCCGCCTCAAGTTCGACTGTGCGGTCCGCGAGCGCCTTGTTGATGCGTCCGCGGGAGGCTCCCATGAGCTTGCCGGCGGCGGCCTTCTGGTCCTTGGGCAGGGCGCCAATCTCACGGTTGGCCAGGCTCAGCGCGGATTTCTCCCCGGTGTGGGCGAGGCGCACGGCCTTGAGCTCATCGAGCGTCGAGGCGGCGGCAATGGCGGCGACGGCCTGGTCTACGGCGGCGGTGATGGCGGCTTCATCCAGAGGGTTCGGGACGGGGGCGCCCGGCAAAGTTTCAGTCATCTAGTGTTCTTAGCTACGAGTCGGGTGATGCCAACGCACGCAGGGCCTCAACGGGTGCAGGGACCGGTGCATGGACAAAGGTCAGGGCTCACCGGAACTTCCCGGCGGGCGCTCCCGTCCAGTCTAGTTGAACGCGTCCGGGCGCCCGAACGTGACGGACAGGGACCGCCGGGCAGCACGGCTCCCCCGCTACCATGGCCTCATGACCTCCGGACAGCGGCTGCGGCAGCTTGCCAATCTGTTGAATGCATCTACCCCGCTGGGGTTGCTGCTGGCAGCCTGCGCCCGAACCAGGGTCCGTCGCGGCCCCCGCGGCCTGATCCTCGCCACCGGCTACCGCTGGCGGCTGCCGTTCGCGGCGGCGTTCACCGTGGGCAACGTGGTGCTGTTCCGGGCCGGTCCCGCCGAAGCCCTGGGCAACCCGGTGCTGCTGGGACACGAGGAACGCCACAGCACCCAGTACGCCTGGTGCCTGGGCATGCCGTTCCTGCCGCTGTACTTCCTGTCCGCTGCCTGGTCCCTGTGGCGGACGGGCAATCCCGGATCGGCCAACCCCTTTGAACGGCACGCCGGGCTCCGCGCCGGCGGTTACCCCCTCCTGCCCTCCCCAAGCGCTTCCCGACGACGGCCCCCAGGAAAAGGCGCCCCAGGAAAACCGGCCAGCAAGGCCCCCCGAGCGGAACGAGGCATGACATGACGGAAACTCCCCGGTCCATTGCGGTCACCGGATCCGGCACCGCGGAAGCCGCGCCGGACCTGCTGACCCTCGCCATCGGCGTCGAATGCCGCCGGCCCGGCGTGGAGGCGGCGTATGGCGACGCCGCCCTCGCCTCGTCCGCGATCACGGCCGTGCTCAGGAGGCACGGCGTGCCGGACGCGGACATCACGACGTCGGGGCTGAACGTCCGGGCCGAGGTCAGCTGGCAGGAGGGCCGCGGGCAGCTCGTCTCCGGATACCTGGCCTCCAGCATGCTGAGTGTCCGGCTCCGCGAGCCGGCGGCCGCGTCGGCGCTCATCGCCGCGGCGGTCGCGGCAGGCGGGGACGATGTGCGCCTCAACGGGCTGGAGCTCGGCTTTACCGATCCGTCGGCGGTCGAGGTGCGCGCCCGGGAGGCGGCCTGGAACGACGCCCGCACCGCGGCCGAGCACTTCGCCGCGCTGGCGGGCGCCCGGCTAGGCAGGACACTCTCGGTAACGCAGCAGTCCGGGACCGCCTCACCCATCCCGCTGGCCAAGATGCAGCGCGTGGCGGCATCCGAGCCGCTGACCGTCGAGGCGGGCGGTTCGAGCGTCACGGCGACTGTCGACGTCGTCTGGGAGCTGCTCGACTGAGCTCGCCGGACGGGCGGGACTTCGTGCGGGGCGGGGCTAGTGGGTGGCGCCCGCGGCGAGCTTGAGGTCAGCCGTCGTCGCCAGCGCGGTCCGTACGACGACGGCGAGCGCCTGCACCATCTGCTCCTGCGGGAGTGAGGCCAGTCCGCTTCCCGGCGGGACCTGGTCCGGCCCGTACGGTACATGGACAAAGCCGCCGCGCGCCCCCTGGGTGAGCCGCAGGGCGTGCATCAGGCCGTAAAAGACGTGGTTGCAGACGTAGGTCCCGGCCGTCTGTGACACCTCGGCGGGAATGCCCGCCGCTCCCAGCGCCGCCAGCGCCGCCTTTACCGGCAGCGTGCTGAAGTAGGCCGCTGGAGCGCCGGGCACCACAGGCTCGTCGACCGGGGCGTTGCCCGCGTTGTCAGGGATTCGCGCGTCATCGCAGTTGATCGCGATCCGCTCCAGCGAAATGCGTGCCCTGCCGCCGGCCTGTCCTGCGCAGACCACGAGGTCGGGGCGGTGCTCCGACAGGGCCGCGTGCAGCACCGTGATGGCCTCCCCGAAGACGCAGGGAAGTTCGATCGCCGTCACCTCATGGCCTTCGGCTTCGAGCAGGGCCGCCGCACCGCGCGCCGCGGTCCAGGACGGGTTGGTGCTTTCGCCGCCAAACGGTTCGAAGCCAGTCAGGAGAATCATGCGCCCAGCCTAGCAACGCTATGATCCGTGCCGGCGCTGTTTCTTTGGCCCCGGGTCCTTGACTTAAGATCGAACATATATTCGAATGTATCCATGAGATGGGACGCGCAAGCACTGAAGCCAAGCGGCGAAGCTCTCCCTGCAGGGTCCGCCGCAGGGCCCGCCTCGCCGGCCCTGCTGCCGCTGGCCGGACTCGTGCGGTCCGTCTCCACCCCTGAGTTTGCCGGGGTCACTTTTCATGAGGTCACCGCCAAATCGGTGCTCAACAAGGTGGCCGCCGGTTCCCGCATGCCGTTCGAGTGGACGGTCAATCCCTACCGCGGCTGCAGCCACGCCTGCGTCTACTGCTTCGCCCGCAAGAGCCACACCTACCTCGACTTCGACTCCGGCCTCGACTTCGACAGCCAGGTAGTAGTCAAGATCAACGCCGCCGAGGTGCTGCGCAAGGAACTCGCCAAGCCCTCCTGGCAGCGCCACCACGTCGCCCTGGGAACCAACACGGACCCGTACCAGCGCGCCGAAGGCCGCTACCAGCTGATGCCCGGCATCATCGGCGCCCTGGCCGACTCCGGCACTCCGCTGTCCATCCTCACCAAGGGCACGCTGTTGGCCCGGGACATCCCGCTGCTCAAGCACGCCGCCGCCCAGGTCCCGGTGGGCGTTGGGATCTCGCTGGCCATGACCGACGAGCGGCTCGCCGAGGCGGTGGAACCCGGAACGCCGGGCCCGCGGGCCAGATTGAAGCTGGTCTCCCGGCTGCGCGACGCGGGGCTTCCCTGCGGCGTGATGGCCATGCCCATCCTGCCCTGGCTCTCGGACTCCGACGAAGCGTTGGACTCGCTCTTCGGCTCGCTCGCAGCGGCTGGCGCCACAGGCGTCACGGCAGGGGCGCTCTACCTCAAGCCCGGCACCCGGGAGTGGTTCATGCAGTGGATCGCCCGTGAGCACCCCCAGCTCGCCGGAAAATACCGCCGCCTCTATGGCAGCGGTTCCTACGCTTCCAAGGAATACCGCGCGTGGCTGGCGGGCCGCATCCGGTATTTCAAGTCCCGGCACGGCTTCCTGGGATCCTCGGGGTTCAGCCACCGGGACCTCAACGATGATCCGCGGGAGGAGGAAGCCCAGTACCCGGCGGGCAGCATCCCCGGACCGGGAGCGCCGGGAGCGGCGGCCTACAGTGCCGGCGTCAACGCCGGAACAGCGCAGCCCACGCTCTTCTGACCGGCGCGTCCTCTTCCTGTTCTCCGGCAGGGCGCCTCGCCGGTGCCTAGTCCGGCGCCTAGAGGATTTTGACCGCTCCGAGGACCTTGGAGAGCGAATCCTTGGCGTCGCCGAACAGCAGGGTGGTTTTGGGGTCATGCAGGAGCTCGTTCTCGATGCCTGCGAAGCCCGGCCGCATCGAGCGCTTCAGGAACACCACCTGCTGCGCCTGGACCACCTCGAGGATCGGCATCCCGTAGATCGGCGACCCCGGGGACGACTTCGCGGCCGGGTTGACGACGTCGTTCGCGCCCACCACCAGGGCGATGTCCGTGTTGGCGAACTCCGGGTTGACCTCCTCGAGTTCCCGGAGCGACTCGTACGGCACGTTTGCCTCCGCCAGCAGCACGTTCATGTGCCCGGGCATCCGGCCCGCGACCGGGTGGATGGCGAAGACGACGTCGACTCCCCTGGCGGTGAGGGCGGTGGCAAGCTCGGCTACCGTGTGCTGGCCCTGGGCGACGGCGAGGCCGTAGCCCGGCACGATCACGACGCGCTGGGCATAGCCGAGCTGGACGGCGACGTCCTCGGCCGAGGAGGAGCGCACCGGCCGGTCGCTGAGGGCGGTCGAACCCGCTGTGGATCCGCCCCGGAAGGCGCCAAACATGATGCCGGCCACGCCGCGCCCCATGGCCGAGGCCATCACCTTGGTCAGGATGGTGCCGCTGGCGCCCACAAGTGTCCCGGCGACGAGCAGCAGCACGTTGCCGAGCACGATCCCGGACGCCGCGACGGCGAGGCCGGTGAAGGCGTTCAGCAACGAGATCACGATCGGCACGTCGGCGCCGCCGACCGGGAGCACCAGCAGTAGCCCCGCGGCCAGGCCCAGCACCAGCAGCGCCCCGGCCCAGGCCGCCGACCCCGTCAGCACAACGAGTGCACCCGCGGTCAGGGCGCCCGCCAGGACGAGCACCATCACGGCAGGCATACCCGGGAAGAGCAATGGTCGGGTGCTGATCAGCTCCTGCAGTTTCCCGACCGTGACGGCCGAACCGGCGAAGGACACCGCGCCGACCAGCATGGTGAACACGACGGCCGGCCGCACCCAGGAGTCCGCGCTGTGGCCGAGTTCCAGCACCGCTACCAGCGCCGCCGCGCCGCCGCCCACCCCGTTGAACAGGGCCACCAATTGCGGCATCTGGGTCATCTGCACCCGCCGGGCCACCGGTACGGCCAGTGCGGTGCCGACGGCGATGGCGGCCAGGATCAGCGGAATGTTCTCCAGCCGCGCGGAGAGGAACACGGTCACCACGGCCACCGCAGCACCGGCCGCGCCGATGGCGTTGCCGCGACGGGCGGTCCGGGGCGAGCTGAGGCCCTTCAGGGCGAGAATGAAGCAGACGGCCGCCACGAGGTAGAACAGCGCGGTCCAGCCCGGGGCGAGGACGCTCATTTGCCCTCCTCCCCCGTCCGGGCGGTGCCGGCAGGAGGGGCGGCTCCGGCCGAACCACCGGGACCGGCGGCCTTCCGCGGGCCGAACATCTCCAGCATCCGGTCAGTGACGACGAAGCCGCCGACCAGGTTGACGGTCGCGAGGACCACCGCGAGCAAGGCGACGGCGAGCAGCCAGGGGTCGTCGGTCTGGCCCGCCACGATGACCGCTCCGACCAGGATGATGCCGTGGATGGCATTGGCGCCGGACATCAGCGGGGTATGCAGCTTGCTGGTGACTTTGGAGACGACCTCAAAGCCGACAAAGACGGCGAGCACCACCACCGTGAGTAACGTGACAGCATCCATTAGTTGTGGGCCTCCATCGCTGCCGCCGTGCCGGCGTGCCGGACGGCGCCGTCGTGGGTCAGACAGGCTCCGGCGACGACGTCGTCGTCGAAGTCCGGGACCACCTTGCCGTCCAGGGTCATCAGGGCAAGCAGGTTGGCGACGTTCTTGGCGTACAACCGGGACGCATCGGACGCTACGGCCGACGCCGCGTCCTGCATCCCTACCAGCGTCACGGCGCCGCCCGGGACCGGAACCAGGACGTCCCGGCCGGCGATGACTCCCTCGACGTTGCCACCGGATTCAGCGGCGAGGTCCACGACGACCGATCCCGCCCGCATCCCGGCCACCATGTCGGCGGTGACAAGCAGCGGGGCGGGGCGGCCCGGAATCGCCGCCGTCGTAATCAGCACATCCGCCGCAGCGACGTGTGGCGCCAGCAAGGCGCGCTGCCGGGCGGCGCGGTCCTCAGCGAGTTCGCGGGCGTAGCCGCCGCCGCCCTCAGCGGACGCGTTCGCAGCTCCAGTTTCGAGCTCCAGGTTGATGAAGGTGCCGCCCATCGAAGCGACCTCGTCGGCGGAGGCGGCGCGGATGTCGTTGGCCGATACCCGCGCGCCGAGCCGTTTCGCGGTGCCGATCGCCTGCAGGCCTGCGACGCCGGCGCCGAGGACCAGCACCCGGGCCGGCGGGATGGTCCCGGCAGCGGTCATGTACAGCGGAAAGAACCTCGGGTAGCGCAGTGCCGCCTCCAGCACGGCGCGGTAGCCGGCGACCAGGGACTGGGAGCTGAGCGCGTCCATCGACTGGGCACGGGAAATCCGGGGCACGAGTTCCAGGGCAAAGGACGTCACGCCGGCGGCGGCGAGGGCGCCCACGGCTGGCAGTTCCGAAGCCGGTGAGGCAAAGCCGATGGTGACGGTGCCGGGCTGCAGCGCGCCGGCGGTTTCCGGGGAGAGCGGGCGGACGTGCAACAGGACATCCACGGCGTCCAGCGGGAGCTCCGGGGTGAGGCTGGCCCCGGCCGCCTCATAGTCGGCGTCGCCGTAGCCGGATTCGACGCCGGCACCGCATTCCACCAGCAGCGACAAGCCGAGGCCCGTGAGCTGCCGCACCGTCTCGGGGGTGGCCGCAACCCGGCGTTCCCCCGCACGCTGTTCCCGTCTGACCCCCACCTGCACGCCAAGCTCCTCTCGGTTCGCCCCAGCGTAGGCACACAGCGCCTAGTTTGGCGAGGGTTCCGCCGCGACCGCCGCCAGGAGTGCTTCCACGATCGGCAGGTCGGCCGGGATCCAGGGCAGCTCCAGGACTTCCTGCGGGTCCGTCAGCGCCACCCAGCGGAGTTCGTCATGGTCCTGAAGTGGCTGCGGCGTGCCGGCCGCCAGCTCGGCGAACCAGACTCGCATCGCGGCCCGGTCGTTGAGCGGCCAGCCGGCCGGTGCCTCAGCGGGCAGCTCCGGCCCCAGCCGGACTTCCACCCCGAGTTCCTCCAGCAGTTCACGGTGCAGTGCACGCTCCGGAGCCTCACCCGGGTCCACCTTGCCGCCGGGGAACTCCCACATGCCGGCAAACTGGGGTGGTGCGGTCCGCCTCGCCACCAGGAGGGTCCGGGGGTCGGCCAGGGAATCCACTACTGCGCCGCCGACGACGTTGATGAGTTCAGTCACGTCCACCAGTCTAGGGGCGCCGCGGCCGTGGTTGCCGGGGGACAATGATGGGAGACCTGGCGTACGCCGTTGGAATATTGGAATACCGGAGCCTGCGCCCCGCATTCCCTGCTCAGAGACTCCACGCCGAACCACTGCGCCGCATTCTCCTGGCTCCAGCCGGGATCATTCCCGAAAAGTAGATGAATGACAACCACCAAAGACGCCCCCGCGACGCCGAAAACCGGCAGCCGCCACCTTGCCCTCGCCATCATTTCCCTTGCGATGGGCGGATTCGGCATCGGCACCACAGAGTTCACCATGATGGGCCTGCTCAAGGAGGTGGAACAGGGCCTGGGCATCGGCACCCCGGAGGCCGGGCACCTGATCTCCGCCTATGCCCTGGGCGTGGTGGTCGGCGCACCGGTGCTGGCCGCCGTCGGAGCCAAACTGCCGCGCAAGTACCTCGCGCTGGGGCTCATGCTGTTCTTCAGCCTCGCGAACCTCAGTTCCTTCATCGCCCCGGACTACGGCACCATGCTGGTGTCCCGCTTCGCCGCAGGTCTGCCGCACGGCGCCTTCTTCGGGGTTGCCGCGGTCATTGCCTCGTCCCTGGTCGCCCCGACCAAACGGGGCTGGGCCATCTCGATGGTGATGGCGGGCCTGACCGTTTCCAACGTCATCGGTGTGCCGTTCGGGACCTGGCTGGGCCAGAACTTTGGCTGGCGGCTGCTCTTCCTGCTGGTCGGCCTGATCGGCATCGCCACCATGGCCATGCTGTGGAAGTTCGTGCCGTTCCAGAAACCCCACGCCGACGCGAGCATCCGCCGTGAACTCGGCGCGCTGAAGCGGCTGCAGGTCTGGCTCGCAGTCCTGATCGGCGTGGTCGGCTTCGGCGGTTTCTTCGCCACGTACACCTACATCGCGCACACCATGACCTCAGTGGCGGGCATTCCCTCGGAGTGGCTGCCGCTCGTCGTCGCCCTTTACGGCGTGGGCATGGTGGTGGGAAACATCGTCGGCGGACGGATTGCGGACAAGTCCGTCATGGGCACCATCTACTGGGTCCTGCCCGGCGTTGCCGTGGCACTCGTGGTCTACGCGGTGGCCGTGCACTGGCCCTGGTCCGCCTACGTGATGGTCTTCGTCGTGGGGGCCGCCGGTTCCATGCTCGTCCCGGCGCTGCAGACGCGGCTCCTCGATGCCTCCCCCGGCGCGCCGTCGCTGGCGTCCTCGCTGAACCATGCGGCCCTCAACGTGGCCAACGCCCTGGGCGCTTTCCTCGGCGGCCTCGTCATCGCTTGGGGCTGGGGCTACGTGGCGCCGGCCCTCGTGGGGGCGGTGCTGGCCATCCTGGGCCTCGGCGTCGCCGCCCTCAGCGGTGCGGTCGAACGCAGGAAGCCGCTGGTCCGGTAGCCGACTGAAGCGGTACCGGCCCAGCGGCCTCGGGTTGAACGGGTGGAACGCGCGAACTAGCTGGCGCTGACGCGCTGCACGTCCGGTTCCAGGTAAATCACCCGTGCGGTGGGCACGGCTTCGCGGATCCGGACCTCGGTGGCGTCGATGGCCGCCGCGATGTCCCGGCCCGAGTCGGCCGCGCCGACGCCGATCTTGGCCGCCACCAGCAGTTCCTCGGGGCCGAGGTGCATGGTCTTGATGTGGATGATGCTGGTGCCGTCGGACTCGATGGCGCCGCGGATCTTTGCGACGTCGGCCTTGGTCGCCGACTCGCCCAGCAGCAGGGACTTGGTTTCCACCGCCAGCACCCCGGCGATCGCCACCAGCAGCAGGCCGATCATCCCGGTGCCGAGGGCGTCCCAGATGCCGTTGCCGGTCACCAGCGTCATGCTCACGCCGAAGAGGGCGAAGGCCAGGCCCAGCAGGGCGCCGAAGTCCTCCAGCAGGATCACGGGCAGCTCGGGCTGTTTGGCGTTGCGGATGAAGTGGACCCAGCTCTGGTTGCCGCGCAGCGGGTTGGACTCCCGGATCGCGGTCCGGAACGAAAAGGACTCGGCGACGATGGCGCCGATCAGCACGGCCAGAGGGACCCACCAGAAGTCGCCTTCAATGCCGTGCGGGTGCTGGATCTTGCCCCAGGCCTCGTAGAGCGCAAACAGGCCGCCGACGGAAAAGAGCACGATCGAGACGATGAACGCGTAGATGTACCGTTCCCGGCCGTACCCGAACGGGTGTTCAGGGCTCGCTTCCTTCTTGGCGCGCTTTCCGCCGACCAGCAGGAGCAGCTGGTTCCCTGAATCGGCGAGCGAGTGGATGGCCTCCGCGAGCATCGACGAGGACAGCGTCAGGATGAATGCGACGAACTTGAGGACGGCGATCGTCAGGTTGGCGGCCAACGCCGCGACAATCGCCTTGGTACCGCCGTTTGCAGCCAAGAGAGCTTCTCCTTTGGAGGTTTTTCAGGGGAACGTGCGGAAAGCGCTTGGGGCCCGTGTCCGCAAGGAACACCGTACCCGTTTAGGCCCCGCCACCGCACCGCGGCGGGGCCGGTTTGCGGTACGTAACGATTGAGTGTGATGTTGCTGACACGCGATCACGCCTGTGTTAGCTTGAAGCCATAATCGGGATTCCTAAGGTGAATGCCGACGAATATGTAGGAGGAGACATGGGCTTTCTAGGCTGGATCATTCTCGGACTCATTGTAGGTGCAATCGTTAAGGCAATCATGCCTGGCAGGGTCGGCGGCGGCTGGGTCACCAGCCTCGTGCTCGGCGTCGTCGGGGCCGTTGTCGGCGGCTGGATCGGCGACCTGCTGTTCGGCGGCGGCAAGATGGAATTCTGGAACCTGGGTTCCTGGATCCTGGCCATAGTCGGCGGCCTCGTCGTAGCAGGCATCTACGGCGCCATCACCGGGCGAAACCGGACCACGTAAATCTCTCACGCCACCGCCCGGCAGCAATGCCGCAGCGGTGAAGGCACGACGGCGGGGGCTCACCAATTGGTGGGCCCCCGCCGTCGTTGGTTCTTCTAAAGGTGTTGCCGGCTAAGCCGTGCGCTGCTGCGACCGGGCGCTGGCGTAAAGGCAGACCGTTGCCGCGGTGCCCAAGTTGAGGCTTTCCGCCGCTCCGTAGACCGGCACGGCGACACGGTGGTCTGCGAGGGCGAGTTCCTCTTCGGAGAGCCCCTGGGCCTCGTTGCCGAACAGCCAGGCGGTTGGCTGTTCCAGGGCGTACTCTGATTCGGCCGCGGACGCGCCGAGCCGCCGGGCCGCGTTCTCGTCCTGGAGCCGGTCCAGATTCAGCTGGCCCTGGCCGTCCGCCGCGAGGACACCGATGCCGCGTTCCTTGCAGCGTGCCACCAGTTCCTCGACATCGGCGCCGAGCACCACGGGCAGGTGGAACAGGGATCCGGCCGTAGAGCGCACAGCTTTGGGGTTGTAGATATCAACGCTGGAGGCAGTCAGGATGACGGCATCCGCCCCGGCGGCGTCGGCGGCCCGGAGCACGGTTCCGGCGTTGCCGGGGTCGCGCACCTGGCACAGGACCGCGACCAGTTGCGGGTCCGCGTCCAGCACCTGATCGAGGCCGACGTCCAGGAAGCCGCAGACCGCGAGGATGCCCTGCGGGGTGACCGTGTCCGCCATCGCGGCCAGCACTTCGTCGGTGGCCAGGTACGCGCTGGTGCCCTCCGCGAGTGCCTCCAGGTCCGGGTGCCGGTCCAGGCAGGCCTCACTCGCGTAGACCTCGTAGACGATGCCGGGCTCCCCCGCGGCAACCCTCTTCTGGTGCAGGACCAGGGCTTCCCGGACGGCCTGCGGCCCCTCCGCCAGGAACTCGCTGCGCTTTAAACGGGCCGGGCGCCCGGCAAGCTGTGCCACCTTCCTCACTCGATCGGCTCGAGGGTTGGAAAGTGGAAAGTCTTGCGGGCGCCCGGTTTCGTTCATATAAGAACCTTAGTTGCTCTCGCGAGCAGTTCTTGAACGACGCTGTCTTTCGACGGCGGGAGGAACTACTTTGCGGCCTCGGCGTCAGCCTTCTTGGCAGCAGGCTTCTTCGCGGCAGGCTTCTTCGCAGCCTTCGGGGCCGCAGCAGCCTCGACCTGGACGGCCGGAGCGGACGTGTCGGCAGGCAGCGAGTCCTTGGCGACCTTGACCAGCGCGGCGAAGGCGTTGGCGTCGGAGACGGCCAGCTCGGCCAGCATACGGCGGTCAACCTCGACCTCAGCGGCCTTGAGGCCCTGGATCAGACGGTTGTAGGTCAGGCCGTTGGCGCGGGAAGCAGCGTTGATGCGCTGGATCCACAGGCGGCGGAAGTCGCCCTTCTTCTTCTTGCGGTCGCCGTAGCTGTACACAAACGAGTGCAGCAGCTGCTCTTTGGCCTTGCGGTACAGGCGTGAACGCTGTCCACGGTAGCCCTTTGCGCGTTCGAGGATAACCCGGCGCTTCTTGTGGGCGTTGACCGCCCTCTTCACACGTGCCACGTGCGTACTCCTTCAGAATTCTGATCCCAAGCATCTACTGCCGGAAAACCCGGCTGGCCTGAGAAGCCTTTTTGGTAGTGGACCGCTGCCAGGTGGCAATCGATCCGAGAACTTGGAACTTAGATGCCGAGCATCTTCCGGATGACCTTGGCGTCGCCCTTGAAGACGATCTTGTCGCCGGCGAGGCGGCGGGTCAGCCTGGAGGACTTGTGCTCGAGGTAGTGGCGGCGGTTGGCCTGCTGGCGGCGCAGCTTGCCGCTACCGGTCAGCTTGAAGCGCTTCTTAGCACCGCTGTGGGTCTTCATCTTCGGCATGGGAACCGATCTCCTTACGTATCCGCAGACGGGGTCTGCAGTCTTTCGTGCAGCCACCCCTGCGGGCGGCGTGCTGGTTGCTTGCTGCCGGACATTGCTGTCCGGCAGCCGTGAACTAGTTGGTCTTCTTGCTGCCCGGCTTCGGGGCGGCCTTGGGGGCCGCCGGCCGTGCCGCAGGCTTCGGAGCCGCAGGCCGGGCGACCGGCTTCGGTGCCGCAGCCGGCTTCGGCGCAGGCTTCTCGGCCGCCGGCGTTGCCGGTGCCGCAGGTGCCTTCGGTGCTGCAGCCTTGGGAGCGGCCGGCGCCTTGGTCACTGCGGGCTTCGCGGCGGCCTTCGGAGCTGCCTGCTTCGGAGCAGCCGCCTTGGGGGCCTTGGGGGCCTCCTGCTTCGGCTCTTCCTGGGCGGGGGCTTCCGTCGCCGGAGCCTCCGTCGCGGCTTCCTCAGCCTTGGGCGCCTCAGCGGCGGGGGCTTCCGTTGCCGGAGCCTCCGTCGCGGCTTCCTCAGCCTTGGGCGCCTCAGTCCGGACCTGGTAGCCCTCCGGCAGCAGGTCGGCAAGCGACTGCGTCAGGGGTGCCTCGGGGGCGGACGTGTCAACGCGGCCTCCGCCCGAAGACTTGGCTTCGTTCTCGGCCTTGGCTTCTGCGCGCTGCGTTGCACGGCGGGCCTCTGCCTTGGCTTCTGCCTTGTTCTTCAGCGGTCCGACAACCATGACCATGTTGCGGCCGTCGATGCGCGGGCTTGACTCCACGACGCCCACTTCGGCGACGTCGTCAGCGAAGCGCTGGAGCAGGCGGATACCCATCTCGGGGCGCTGCTGCTCACGGCCGCGGAACTGGATCATGGCCTTGACCTTGTCACCGGCGCCGAGGAAGCGGAGCGCGTGGCCGCGCTTCGTCTCGTAGTCGTGGGTGTCGATCTTCAGGCGGAAGCGGATTTCCTTCAGGACCGTGTTGGTCTGGTTCTTCCGGGCTTCGCGTGCCTTGACGGCGGCTTCGTACTTGTACTTGCCGAAGTCCATCAGCTTGCACACCGGAGGCTTGGCCTGCGGTGCAACTTCAACGAGATCAAGATCGGACTCGGCAGCCAAACGCAGGGCATCCTCAATACGGACGACGCCTACTTGTTCGCCTGCAGGGCCGACCAGCCGCACCTCGGGGACGCGGATACGCTCATTGATTCTTGGCTCGCTAATGTTAAAGCTCCTGTGTTCGTGAGGGGTACTCCGCCGGCAAATGAAGAAGGCCTCCAATTGCCGGAGCAATCGAAGGCCTCAAAGATCGGTACTGCCGTCCCCGCGAGGAGGAGGCATGCATACCCGCCAGGCTAAATGCCCGGAGAAAATGCCCGACCAGGTACCCGGCAACCTTGATTCCTAGGGAATACTCGCGGCTGACGCGGGTGGGAGAGAACTCCGCTTGCAAACTGAAAACCAATTCTACAGAAAGATACCGGCTCAACGCACGTGGCGCCGCCGGGTCTCTGTTCCGTTTGTGGACTTCTGCAGAAATAACGACATTCAGTTGGTCTGTGACAAGCTTACCAGCATGAGCACTCCAGACAGTAATTCACACGTTTACCAGCCGGCCGATGCCCAGGCCGATGTTTCCCAGCAGATCCGCGACATCTCCGAGGTCCCCGCGATCGAAGTCATTACCACCGCCGCCGTGCACCTGATGAGTGCCGCCGCAGTGAAGCTCGGCCTGGCCGCCGAGGAGAACGCCGAGGAGCTCAAGGACCTGGATGAGGCGCGCAAACTGATCACCGCCCTCGCCGGGCTGGTCACCGCCGCGGCCCCCGAGATCGGCTCCCAGCATGCCGGCCCGTTGCGCGACGGCCTGCGGTCCCTGCAGCTGGCCTTCCGCGAGGAATCCGCCATTCCGGACGCCCCGGGCAAGGGTCCGGGCGAGAAGTAGCGGACCACATCGGTCCGCCCGCCGCCGTCGTCGTTAACCCTCCGTTATCAGGGTTGCGGCAGGTCAGGCTGCGGCCAGCCGCCGCCGGCGGCGGTGCTGCAGCACCAGGCCCACGAGGCACAGCACGACGCCGGCCAGCCCCACCGAGACGAAGCCCGCGCCAGGGCCCACGCCGTCGATGAAAAGCCCGGCCAGCGGGGCGCCGAGTGCCACCCCGCCGGTAAGGGCGGAGCCATACCAGCCCATCGCCTCGCCTCGGCGGCCCTCCTCAACCAGTTCCGCCACCTTCTCGGACGCGGCAGAGAGCACCGGTGCGCACAGCAGGCCCGGCAGCAGCGAGAGCAGTGCGAGCGTCCAGGTGTCCTGGGCGAACGCCATTGGAAGGGTCAGTGCGGACATGCCCAGCAGCAGCAGGACCGGCGAGACGGGCCGGTGCATGGCGCCGTAGACCAGGCCGCCCAGCACCGATGCCGCGCACCAGAACAGGAACACGATGCCGATTTCGGCCTGATGGCCACCCGTCTGCAGGGCGGCGACAATGCCGACGTCGGTGCCGCTCAGCACCATGCCCGCCCCGGCTGCGACGGCGAAGACCGCCGCGACGGCGGCCGTGAACCAGGCGAAGTTGTGGATGACCTTGTGCCGCAAGCCGGGCCTGCTCTGCCGCCGCTGTTCCGCGGCGGCCAGCGGCGCCAGTTCCGCTGCAGCCTCCTGGACATGGGGTGCCGCGGCGACGAGGGCCGTCTCCGCACCCTCCTGCTGGCCCGCTTCGAAGGCCGGATCCGGTTCGACGCCGGGCGCGGCACTGCGGGTGGGCGGGTTGATCCACATCAGGAACAGGCCGGACAGGGAGGTGGCGACCCCCACCACGGTCAGGCCCAACACGGAGAATCCCGCGGTGGCGACGAGGGCCCCTGCGGCGGGGCCGATCATGAAGACCAGTTCGGTGCTGATCGCGTCCAGGGCGAAGGCTGTCCGCCGCTGCTCGCCGCTGGCCAGGATGCCCAGCGACTGGCGCACGACGCTGAAGATCGGCAGCGTCAGCAGGCCGCCCACGAAGACCAGTGGCAGCAGCAGCTGATAGCTGACGTGCGGCACGATCGACCAGATGACGGTCTCGGAGACGACCGAGGGGATCAGCGCCCTCCGCAGACCCACGGTATCCACGCGGCGGCCGCGCCACGGGGCGCCGACGGCAATGCCGATCGTCATGACAGCGGCTGCCGCCCCGGCCGCGGCATAGCCCTGGCCCAGGGTGAGGACGATGTGAAGGGTCAACAGCACGCCTGCGGCGGAGTGCGGGATGCGGGCGACCATGCCGACCAGCAGGAGGTTCCTGATGGGCCTCACGGCAAGCAGGTCCCGGTAAAGCGCGAAATTCACGAAACTGCATTCCTTTGAGTACTGCCTGCGGCAGCGCCGGGATGTCTCCGAACTGGCCGTCGGCTATTGAGCTGCGCGCTGCAACTTGATTTCGATCGAGTCAACCCGTTCAGCAAACGTTTCATTCCGGGCCCAGGCTTCGTTGAGGCCGGCCACGATGGACTGCACCGCGGCGGCGTCGAGTCCGTCTTCAAGGTACAGCACAACGCGCAGCTCCGGACCGGCGCCACCGCCGGGAAGCTGCCTGCCGCCGGCCTGCGCCGACGCAACGCCACCGCCGGGACGAATTTCCACGCGCCGGAGCGCCGGAACACCGGCCGCGGCCGCTTCGACCGCTTCCGCCACCGCCGGATCGCTGTAGCTCGGCGTCCAGGCGTGCTGCCGGGCCAGCGCCCACACGGCCGGGCGGCGCACCACGAAGGTGGCGGCGGAGCCGGGGTCCAGCACCAGCAGTTCGGCGTCCTCGGCAACGGCGGAGAGCGCGGCACGTGCCGCGTACACCGCCACGGGCCGGGCCTCGGGGTGCCACGCGGCCAGGGCTTCGGCCGAGGTGAACACCGGCAGCGCGGTCCGGCCGTCGGGCGCCTTGAGGGTCACCAGGGCCATATCCGCCTGCTTGTCCCCGTGTAGTTCCCCGCCGTACTGTTCCTTGCCTTCCTGGCCGATCACAGCCTCGCCTTCTTCAGCGAGCCGGGCGAGGATCGGCACGAAGACACGTGCGGTCGCCAGGGATGCCACTACCGATGCCTCGTCGCCCTGGCCGGCGGCCAGCGCTGCCAGCGCCGCCAGGTAGCCGGCGTCGGCGGCGCCGTCGTCGTCCTCGAAGTTGTGGATCCTGGCGTCGTCACCGCTGAGGCTGCGGCCCGCCCAGGGCTGCCCGGCCGAGTCCGTCGCGCCGCCGGCACCGGCGAGGGCGGCAGCGATATGCCCGGGCAACGGCCGCCCGGCGGGCTGGGTGCTGTGCTCCATGGCTGGGACGTGCCTAGCGGCGGCCGGCGACGTCGAGGGCCTCGGGCAGCGTGAAGTTCCCGTTGTAGAGGGCCTTGCCGACGATGGCGCCCTCGACGCCGAGCGGCACGAGGGAGCGCAGGACCTTGAGGTCTTCGAGGCTGGAGATGCCGCCGGAAGCCACGACGGGTTTGCCGGTCTTCTCCACCATTTGGCGCAGCAGCTCCACGTTGGGTCCCTGCAAGGTGCCGTCCTTGGTGACGTCGGTGACGACGTAGCGGGCGCAGCCGGCCTCTTCGAGGCGGCCGAGGACCTCCCAGAGGTCGCCGCCTTCCTTGGTCCAGCCGCGGCCGGCGAGGGTGGTGCCGCGGACGTCGAGGCCGACGGCGATCTTGTCGCCGAAGCGCTCGATCACCCGCTGCGTCCACTCGGGATTCTCCAGCGCCGCGGTGCCCAGGTTTACCCGGGCGACGCCGAGCTCCAGGGCCTTTTCCAGGGACTCGTCGTCGCGCAGGCCGCCGGAGAGCTCGACCTTGATGTCCAGCCGGCCCACGACTTCGCGCAGCAGTTCGGCGTTGGAGCCTCGGCCGAAGGCGGCGTCGAGGTCAACGAGGTGGACCCATTCGGCGCCCTGTTCCTGCCAGTTGAGCGCGGCTTCCAGCGGCGTGCCGTAGCTGGTTTCGCTGCCGGCTTCGCCCTGGACCAGGCGCACGGCCTGGCCGTTGACGACGTCGACGGCGGGGAGCAGCTCGAGTACCGGCAGCGGGGTTTCGGTGGTCATCGTAGGGTCCTCACGGTGTTGGGGCGGCAGGTCGGGATAGGGAGCGTGCTTGCGGGCCGGTCAGTTTTCCGGCTGGGGCCAGTTTCCCGGCAGGGGTCAGTTTCCCGGCAAGGTCAAGAGCCAGGCGGCCAGCAGCGACATCCCGGCCAGGAAGTAGAAGACGATCTGGACCCACAGCGGGCTTTTCTGCTGGCGGAAGGACAAGGCGCCGCCGACGAGCAGGCCGGCGAGGCCCATCAGGACTAGGGACCACATCTAGGCGGTCTGTTCCGGGGTGCCGGCCTGGCCGGTGCGGGCTTTGGCGCCGCCACGCAGGCTGTCGACCCAGTTGCGCAGCAGGCGCGCACCGGCGTCGCCAGACTTCTCCGGGTGGAACTGGGTGGCGCACAACGGGCCGTTTTCCACCGCCGCGATGAACGGGGCGCCGTGCTCGGACCAGGTAACGAGCGGGGCCGCCATGCGCGGCTGGATCACGTCGAAGTCCCAGTGCTGGACGCCGTAGGAGTGCACGAAGTAGAAGCGCTCGTTCTCGACGCCGGCGAAGAGCCGGGAGCCCTCCGGCACGGTGACCGTGTTCCAGCCCATGTGCGGCACGACCTCGGCCGGGAGGAGCTCGACCTTGCCGGGCCACTCCCCCATGCCTTCGGCGACGGTGCCGTGTTCCACGCCGGCTTCGAACAGGACCTGCAGCCCGACGCAGATCGCGAGCACGGGGCGGCCGCCGGCGACGCGGCGGCCGATCATGCGTACGGCGTCAACGGCCTTGAGCTCGTTCATGACGGTTTCGAAGGCACCGACGCCGGGGACAACGAGCCCGTCGGCGTTGAGCACGTCTTCGGGCTTGGAGCTGAGGATGACCTCGGCGCCGGCGCGTTCCAGGGCGCGGACGGCCGAGCGGACGTTGCCGGAACCGTAGTCGAGCACGGTGACGGTGGGCTTGCCCTCCGGCGAAGCCGGCTTCCTCGCGGCGTCGGGGTCGATGATGGCGCCGTCCCGGAGCACCTTGCCGGTCACAGTGCGCCCTTGGTGGAGGGAATGCCCTCGACGCGGGGATCCGGCTCCACGGCGGCCCGGAGCGCACGGGCGAAGGCTTTGAACTGGGCCTCGACGATGTGGTGCGGGTCCCGGCCGGCAGTGACATTCATGTGCAGGCAGATCCCGGCGTGCAGGGTGATGGCTTCGAAGACGTGCCGGGTCAGGGACCCGGTGAAGTGTCCGCCGATCAGGTGGTATTCCTGGCCGGCCGGTTCGCCGGCGTGTACCAGGTAGGGCCGGCCGGAGACGTCGACGACGGCCTGCGCGAGCGCCTCATCCAGCGGGACCGTGGCCTCGCCGAAGCGGCGGATGCCGGCCTTATTGCCCAGCGCCGTGCGGAGGACCTCGCCGAAGGTGATGGCGACGTCTTCCACGGTGTGGTGGACGTCGATGTGGGTGTCGCCCGTGGCCTTGACCGTCATGTCGATCAGCGAGTGCTTGCTCAGCGCGGTCAGCATGTGGTCGTAGAACGGTACCGAGGTGCTGATGTCCGAGACGCCGGTGCCGTCAAGGTTGATCTCGACCAGGACGGAGGATTCGCTGGTGGTCCGCTCCATGCGTGCGGTCCGGGCAGCGGCTGATCCGGTGTTGCTCATGTGGGTGTCCTTTGGATGTGGCGGGCGCCCGGCGAACGGGGCGGTGTGCGTGGGTCCTGGCTTAAGTCTAGGCGGACTGCACTTCGTGGCCGGTCAGGATCCGTTCCAGGGCTTCCAGAAACGCTGTGGTTTCCGTCTCAGTTCCGGCGGTCACGCGGAGGTGGCCGGGAATGCCGACGTCGCGGATGAGGACGCCGGCGTCGAGCAGACCCTGCCAGGTCTCGTGCGGGTTCTCGAGGCCGCCGAAGAAAACGTAGTTCGAATCCGAAGCGGCCGGCTTGAGGCCCATCCGGGTCAACTCCGTCACGATCCGGTCCCGCTGGCGCTTGATGTCCTCGACGTCGGCCATCAGCGCGACGCGGTGGTGCAGGGCGGCCAGCGCCGTCGCCTGGGTGATGGCGGAGAGGTGATACGGCAGCCGGACCAGCCGCAGGGCATCCGTCACCTCCGGCGCCGCCGCCATGTAGCCGAGCCGGGCGCCGGCCAGGGCGAAGGCCTTGCTCATGGTGCGTGAGACGATCAGCCGCTCCCGGCCGGGCAGCAACGCCAGGGCGCTGGGCGTCCCGTCGTGGGCGAACTCGTGGTAGGCCTCGTCGACGATGACGATGGTCTGGCTTGCTTCTCCGGCCTCGTAGACCGCCTCGACCACGTCAAGCCCCAGGCCTGTGCCGGTGGGGTTGTTCGGCGAACAGAGGAAGACGACATTGGGCTTCAGCTCCCGGACCTGGCGGGCCGCCGAGTCGGCGCTCAGCCCGTAGTCCTCGGCGCGTACACCGACGATGTATTCGGTGTCTGTGCCAGCGGCGAGCAGCGGGTACATCGAGTAAGTGGGAGGGAAGCCGAGCGCGGTGCGTCCCGGGCCACCGAAGGCCTGGAGGATTTGCTGCAGTACTTCGTTCGAGCCATTTGCTGCCCAGATGTTGGTGGCATCCAGTCCGTGGCCGAGATACTCGGCGAGGGCTTCCCGCAGTTCGGTGAACTCGCGGTCCGGGTACCGGTTCAGTCCCGCAGCGGCCTCCGTCACGGCTTCGGCTATGGCGGCGCGGACGTCCGCCGGGACTCCGTGGGTGTTTTCGTTGACGTTCAGCAGGATGGGGACATCCAGTTGGGGCGCACCGTAGGGGCGCAGTCCCCGCAGATTGGTCCGGAGGGGCAGTCGGTTGAGGCGCTCTAGCTGGTCAGTCACTTGCCCAGTTTAAGTGAGACCCGGCCCCGCCCCGAAACTGTGACCGCGAATGGCCGCCCGGCGGCACCGATGGCCCGGCGCGCCACTCGCCCAGGTAGGGCTTACTTGGAGGGTACGTAGAGCTGCTGGCCGGGGAGGACGCGGGCGGCTCCGAGGTTGTTGAGCTGAACGATGTCGGCGACCACGTCACGGGGGTCGCGCTCCGGGGCGACGGCACCGGCGATGGCCCAGAGGGACTCCCCCGGCTGGACCGTGACGGTGACCGTCGGGGTGAGCGAGAGCTCCGCGGCCGAGTCGGCGGCCTTGGCCGGAGCATTCAGGAAGCCGGACAGTGACAGGACGAGGACGGCCAACAGAACCAGCGGCAGCCCGAAGAAGACGAACCGGCCGCGGCGGGTCAGCCGCAGCCGAGCCTGCCGGGCTGGTGCCGCGGGTGCGGCCTCCATGGGGATGGAAACCAGCGAACCGGAAATAGCGCTTACTGCTGACATGAGCTGAGCCCTCCTGGACTTATCTGTGCCACTGGAAATACCTGTGCCGCCCGGCGTACTCCTCGTACCTGCCGCCAACCGGCCTAACCTTCAAACGCAAAACCCTTGAATGCGAACCCTCGAACCCGAAACTTCGAACACAGAACCGAAACCAGTGGACCGGACCAAGGGTGGAGCTTCGAACACATATTCGAACATTGCTATTCCTGTTTTAGCACTTATGAACGAACATTGTCGAGACTCGCTAGAACAAATGTTTGAAAAACCTTGTTGGCTGGCCTACTTTTGAATCACAGGACAACCACTTGTGTTGATGAACATCAGTTGATCAGCGGGGTCTGACATTTTCAGCTCGGCAGGTCCCGGTAGCCACAGCGGCCGGGCGGAATGGAAAGGCATGGCGAACATGGCAGCACAAGCCGCCGGCGGGAGGGCTTCCCAGCGCAGCCCCCAAACCGGCCGGGCGCCGAAAAGCCTGACCGTCCGGCAGAAAAAGATCCTGGAGACCATCCAGCGTTCCGTGACGGACAACGGTTACCCGCCCTCGATGCGCGAGATCGGCGACACGGTAGGGCTCGCCAGCCTCTCCAGCGTCACCCACCAGCTCTCGCAACTGGAAAAGCTCGGCTACCTGCGGCGGGACCCCAAGCGGCCGCGCGCCATGGAAGTCCTCATGCCGCTGACACTGGATGAAGGCACGACCAGGATTTCCGGCGTGGAGAAGTCCAGCGGCCTGCGGGCTGTCGGCGGCCTCGCCGTCTCGGAGCTTGCCAGCGCCACGGACACGGCCATGGTGCCGTTCGTGGGCCGTATCGCCGCCGGCGGGCCGATCCTGGCCGATCAGGTGGTGGAGGACGTGATGCCCCTGCCGCGCCAACTGGTGGGCCACGGCGAACTGTTTATGCTCCGGGTGGCAGGCGATTCGATGATCGACGCCGCCATCTGCGACGGCGACTGGGTCGTCGTCCGGCGTCAGAACGATGCCGTCAACGGGGACATCGTGGCCGCCCTGCTCGATGACGAGGCAACGGTCAAGACGTTCCGCCAGCGGGACGGCCACACCTGGCTGCTCCCGCAGAACACCCAGTACGAGCCGATCCTCGGCGACCATGCCGTCATTATGGGCAAGGTCGTCTCGGTGCTGCGCTCCCTGTAGCGCCCCTGCCACACCACTCTCCGGCCGGCCCATCTCCCGGCAGCTCGAAGGCCCCGTCCGCAGTTCCGGACGGGGCCTTCTGCGCTCCCGCCCGGTTCTTGGCACACTGACGGCGCGCCCGCCCGCGCGGTGCCGCGGTGACCCGGCAGTGCCGGTCCCGGGCGCGGAAAAAGCGGGCGGGAACGCAAGCGCCGGCCCACATACCCCCGGCCCGGCCCCGGCCGGCGGCAGCCTGCTTGGCGGGCCGCTTCACCGGTTACGTGGCGGGCTGCTTGGCGGGGCTCTCCTTGGCGAGGCGTTCCAGGGCGGCCAAGGCCACCGAGGTGTCGGTAGTGGGCCAGAAGGGGGGCAGGGCGGCCCGGAGGAACGCTCCGTACCGTTCGGTGGACAGCCTGGAATCGAGGACCGCCACCACGCCCTTGTCCGACGTCGAACGGATCAGCCGGCCGGCGCCCTGGGCGAGGCGGATGGCCGCGTGGGTCGCCGAGACGCTCATGAAGCCGTTGCCGCCGGACTGGGCCACAGCCCGGGAGCGGGCGGTCATCAATGGATCGTCCGGCCGCGGGAACGGGATCCTGTCGATCACTACCAGGCGGCAGGAGTTCCCGGGCACGTCGACACCCTGCCAGAGCGACATGGTGCCAAAGAGACAGGTGTCCGGCTCATCGGCGAACTGCTTCACGAGCGCGGTCATGGTCGACTCGCCTTGGCAGAGAATGCTCAGGCCCAGCCGGGGACGCATCGCCTCGGCCGCCTCCTCGGCGGCGCGCCGGGAAGAGAAGAGACACAGGGCGCCGCCGCCGGAGGCACGGATCAGCTTCTCGAGCTCATCGAGGGCTTCCGGGGATGTTCCCCGGCCCGGCTTGGGCAGGTGCTTGGCAACGTAGAGGATGCCTTGCTTCGGATATTCGAAGGGCGAACCGACGTCGACGCCCGTCCAGCTGGGTGCGCCCGGGCCCACCAGGCCGAGCCCTCCGGCCGCCGGCTCGAAAGCCGAACCGATCGCCAGGGTTGCCGATGTCAGGACGACTGTATGGTCGGCGAACAGTCCCTCGCGGAGCCGACCGGCGACGCTGAGCGGGGCGATGTTGATCAGGGCCGGCGCGGAGTCATCGGGCTGCGAGTAGCCCTGTTGCGGGTCGAAGCTGCTGTTGCGGGAGAACCAGACCACCTCGCGGTTCTCCTTGGCGGCCAGGAGCCGTTCGCACAGTTCCAGGATCACCATCAGCCGGGACCGCGCAAGCTGCCGGCCGCCGTCGGCCGTGTTGGCGCTGTCCCCCTTTGAATCGGAGAGCGCGGCGCGGCAGGCGTCGCGCAGCTGGTCCACGCAGTCGAGCTGTTCGCTGTTCAGTCCGTTCGGCATCAGCCCGCTGGGAACGCCCTCGATGGCGAGCTCAAGGTTGGACGCGGCGTTATTGAGCGCATCTACCGTGATCCCGGTGTGCTTGCGGGCGCCGGAGGCGGCGGCGTGGACCATGGCCACGGACAGCTGGCCGGACACGGCGCCCGTGACCCGGTCCTGCAGTTCGTGCGCCTCGTCCACCACCACGACGTCGTATTCGGGCAGCACGGCCAGGCCCTCGAAGGCGCTGACGGCCAGCATGGCGTGGTTGGTAACCACCACATCGGCATCGGCGGCGTTCTGGCGGGCGAGTTCGCTGAAGCATTCGGCGGCGAGCGGGCACTTCTGCGCGCCCAGGCACTCCATGGACGTAACGGAGACCTGCCGCCAGGCACGGTCGGTCACGCCCGGCATGAGCTCGTCGCGGTCCCCGGTGTGGGTGTCCTCGGCCCATTCGCGGAGCCGGACCACTTCCTTGCCGAGTTGCGAGGACGGGCCGCCCATCGCGGCGGCGAAGTGCGGCACCGAGGTGTCCTCGCCGAGGGAGAACAGTTGGCCCTCGGACGGTTCCTCGGAGGGGAAGCCGCCTTCGAGCTTATGGCGGCAGACATAGTTGGACCGGCCCTTGACCAGTGCGACCTTCACCGGCCGCTCCAGGGCCGGGGTGATGGTCTTGAGCAGCCGGGGCAGGTCCCTGCCGACAATCTGGGTCTGAAGTGCCAGGGTGGCGGTGGAGACAAGGGTGGGCTTGTCGCTGACCAGCGAGTGGGCGATCAGCGGAATCAGGTAGGCCAGGGATTTGCCGGTGCCGGTGCCGGCCTGGACCAGCAGGTGGTCGCCGGTCTCGATCGCTCGCGCCACCTGCCGTGCCATTTCGTGCTGGCCGTCGCGGCTCTGGCCGCCCATGCCGGCGACCGCCCGGTCGAGCAGTTCAACCACGAACTGCTCGCCGGACGGGCCGCTTTTAACCTTGTCTTTAGCCGGGCCGCTTTCGGACGGGCTGCTGCCGGACGGGCCGCTTTGGGACGGCGCGGCCGCCCCTTCAGCCTCCGCTGGTTCAGTCATTGCTGACGAAGGAATCCAGTTCGGCCGCGAGCCCCTCGCGCACCATCACCACGGCTCGGGTGCCGGTCTCCTCGTGGTCGAGGCTGATGATCTCGGCGTCGGTCTCGTGCAGCTTGCTGAGCAGGTCCCCGCGGTTGTACGGGATCATCAGTTCCATCTTGACGCTGGGCCGCGGAATGCCCTCGCTGATGGCCTTGAGCAGCTCCGAGATGCCTTCCCCGGTGCGGGCCGAGACCACAACGTGGCGCGGCTCGCGCTGCTTGAGCCGTTCGATCACGAACGGGTCGGCGGCGTCGGCCTTGTTCAGGACGATGATTTCCGGCACCTTGCGGGCGTCGACTTCGCTGAACACCTTGCGGACGGCCGCAATCTGGCCCTCCGGATCTGGGTGGGAGACGTCGACGACGTGCAGGATCAGGTCCGAGTCGGCGACCTCCTCCAGGGTGGAGCGGAAGGCCTCCACCAGCTGGGTCGGCAGCGAGCGGACAAAGCCCACGGTGTCGGCGAGGGTGTACCCCAGGCCGTCCGAGGTTTCGGCCTTGCGGACCGTCGGGTCCAGGGTGGCGAACAGGGCGTTCTCCACCAGGACGCCGGCGTCGGTCAGGCGGTTCAGCAGCGAGGACTTACCGGCGTTGGTGTAGCCGGCGATCGCCACCGACGGCACGGCATTACGACGCCGGTTGGCCCGCTTCGTTTCCCGGGCCGGCTTCATCGCGGCGATTTCGCGCCGCAGCTTGGCCATCCGGGTGCGGATCCGGCGGCGGTCCAGCTCGATCTTGGTTTCACCGGGGCCGCGCGAACCCATGCCGGCTCCGGCGCCGCCCACCTGGCCCCCGGCCTGGCGGGACATCGACTCACCCCAGCCGCGCAGGCGCGGGAGCAGGTATTCGAGCTGCGCCAGTTCCACCTGGGCCTTGCCCTCGCGGCTCTTGGCGTGCTGGGCGAAGATGTCCAGGATCAGGGCCGTGCGGTCGATGACTTTGACCTTGACGATGTCTTCCAGGCTGCGGCGCTGGGAGGGGGCGAGTTCGGCGTCGACCACCACCGTGTCGGCGCCGGTGGACATCACGATGTCCTTGAGCTCCTGGGCCTTGCCGGAGCCCAGGAAGGTGCCAGGGTCGGGCTTGGCGCGGCGCTGGACGAGCCCGTCGAGCACCTCGGAACCGGCCGTTTCCGCGAGGGCTGCCAGTTCGCGCAGGGAGTTCTCGGCATCGGCGAGGGTGCCTTCTGTCCAAAGCCCGGCAAGCACAACGCGCTCGAGGCGCAGCTGCCGGTACTCGACTTCGGTGACATCTTCGAGTTCCGTCGACAGGCCTGCGGTTCGGCGCAGCGCGTGGCGCTCCTCGAGGTCCTGTTGGTCGCCGTCGTAGCTGCTGTGTTCCTCATCCAGCCGCGAAATCGCCTGGGCCTTGCCGAACACCGCCTTGGACTCGCCGGGGTGCCCGGCGTCGGCGCTGCGTCCGGTCTTCGGGGCGGGGGCGTCTTTGGAGAGGATCCGGTCGATGACAGCCTGGATTTCCGCAGGGCTCATGTCCTGGGCGGCTGAATCGGGTCCGGTGTTGGGCTGACTGGTCATGGTCTCCTTTGAAGGGTCTACAACTTCAGAATAGTGCTGTTCGGTGTTTCGTGGCGCGGTATTCGCGCTGGGCTGACGACTATTGGTCATCCGTGCCTCCTGGGTTGCCTGGCGGCTGCGGCGCCGCTGGCCGGGCGGGGCTCCCTGGCAAAGCGCTAAACAAGGGAGCGGGGCGGTGGATATGGGAGGGGAATGGCGTCTGATGGCGCCGTGTGGCGGTGAGAAACGGTCCGTTCAGCACTGCGGCAACTGCTGCCGGGCACTGCTTTGGTTTAAAGCCCTTTGGCTTCAAGGCTTGACTCCAAGTGGTCTGGCGCCAGCGGGTGATGTTTGCATCACGGAGGGGGCGCACTGAGCGGAAGGTAACTACCTGCGTCGCTGCGGGGACGGGACATTCGACAACGAATCGAAGGCCCGTGCCGGTTACTTGAAGTTAAGGATCATGTTTTTAAGATTAGCAGACCGTGCGGTGGCCACGGCGCGGCGGGGCTGTGCCGGTCGCTGGCGTGTCCGGGCCGGTTTCCCATACCGCCGGACCGCCAACTAATCTGGCCAGTTATGGAGTCTGCACACTATTTCAGCGCCCAGCCCGCCGGGCCGTTCACCCGCAAGCCACTGACCGTGGAGCTTGCCGGCGAGCAGCGGCAACTGCAGACGTCCTCGGGAATCTTCAGCCCGGATGGAATCGATAAAGGGACCGCCGTCCTGCTGGCCGACGTCCCGGCCCCGGCACCGCAGGGAAACCTGCTGGACATCGGCTGCGGCTGGGGGCCGATCGCGCTGACCATGGCCCTGAGGGCGCCCCATGCCCGGGTTTATGCGGTGGATGTCAATGAGCGCTGCGTGGCGCTGACGAATGAAAATGCAGCCCTGCTGGGGCTGGAGAATGTCACGGCCAGCGCACCCGGGGACGTCGACCCGGAACTGCGCTTCGACACGATCTGGTCCAACCCGCCCATCCGGATCGGCAAGGACGAACTCCACGCCCTGCTGCTGCTTTGGCTGCCGCGCCTTGCCCCGGGCGGGTCGGCCTGGCTGGTGGTCCAGAAGAACCTTGGTTCGGATTCGCTTCAGCGCTGGCTGACGGCGGAGCTCGACAGCAGCTTCAGCGTCACCCGCGAGAGCACGTCAAAATCCTTCCGGATCCTGCGGGTCAGGAAAGCGTCCCGCTAGCAACGATCACGGCCGGGCCGCTAAGCTCCACGTGCTCGTGGCCGTCCGCGGCGAGGAAGAATTTCACGCCGACGACGCCGCCGGGAACCGCAACGTTCCAGGTGTCCGGGGCGCCCTGGCCGGCCCAGTGCCGGATCGCGACGGCGGCGGCGCAGGCGCCGGTCCCGCAGGACAGGGTCTCCCCCACTCCCCTTTCGTGCACGCGCATGGTGATGGTCCCGACACCGTCGTGAACGAGCGGCTCGGACGGCACGACGAACTCAACGTTGGTCCCGTGCGGCGGCACCGGGTCGACGCGGGGTGCCCTGAAGAGGTCCGTGGCGTCGAGTTCCGCGAGTTCCGCCAGCGCGACCACGGTGTGCGGGTTCCCCATGCTTACGGACAGCGCGGGCCTGGCGACTTCCAGACCGTCGGCGCTGACCAGCGAATCCATGGCCCGCGCGGTTGCTTCTCCCGGGAAGATGAACTCCCAGGGGCCCATGTCCACGGCGTAGCCGGCCGCGGTGCGGACCACGGTCTTCACACCGCCGCGGGTTCCGATGGTGAGCGACTCGCCGGCCGGCAGGTCGACCAGTCCCTCGTTGATGAGGAAGTGGACGAAGACGCGGACGCCGTTGCCGCACATTTCCGACAGCGAGCCGTCACCGTTGCGGTAGTCCATGAACCATTCGGCCGCGGGGTGGTCGGCAAGCAGCTCCCGGCCTTCGGCGAGCAGCCGGGAGGGAACGGCGCGGATGAGTCCGTCGCCACCGATGCCGCGGTGGCGGTCGCAGAGGGCGGCGACCTGCTCCGGGGTGACGGAGAGGGCACCGTTGGGGTCCGCGATCAGGACGAAGTCGTTGCCGGTTCCGTGGCCCTTCGAGAACTTCAGGCCGCCGAGCGCGGCAGTGCCTGAAGCAGCATGGTGGTCAGCGGCCGTGGCAAGGGTTTCGTCCATGCTCCAAGGTTACCGTTCCGGCCGGGCCGGGACGGAACCGTGACACCGGCCACCCCGTCAAAAGCCGCAGCGCCGGGATCCGTAGCGATGGATCTTTGGCGGTGGCTTCAGCGGGAGATCTTCAGCGGGAGAGCGCAGTGGCCTTCGCCAGCAGTCCGGGGTCCTGCCAGTCAAGCCAGTTGATCCGGGGGTCGGCGCGGAACCAGGTGAGCTGGCGCCGGGCGAACTGCCGGGTGGCGACAATGGTCTCTTCGGCGGCCTGCTCCTGGTCCGCCGCGCCGTCGACGACTTTCAGGAACTGCGCGTAGCCCAGTGCCCGCGAGGCGGTCTTGCCGCGGCGCAGCCCTTCGGCGTCGAGGCGCCGGACCTCCGCCAGCAGCCCCTGCTGCACCATCGCGTGAACCCGGGCGGCTAGGCGTGCCCGCAGCTGTTCGCGGTCCACCTGGAGCCCGATCTGCACGGCCGGCTGGAAGTACTCGCGGGTGGGCATGAAGGAGCTGAAGGGCCGCCCGGTCAGTTCGAAGACCTCCAGTGCCCGGATGACGCGGCGGGCATCACCCAGCCGCCCGGCCGAGACCGGATCCACGAGTTCCAGCCGGGTACGCAGCGGCGCGAGGCCGGCCGCTGCCTCCTCCGCTTCCAGGCGGCGCCGGATGGCGGGGTCGGTTCCGGGGAATTCGAGCACGTCCAGGGCGGCGCGGACGTATAAGCCTGAGCCGCCGGCCAGGATGGCCCGTTTGCCCCGGGCGTGGATGTCCGCAATCACGGCCCTCGCCTGCTGCTGGAAGTCCGAGACACTGGCCTCCTCGGTCACGTCGAGGATGTCCAGGAGGTGGTGCGGCACTCCCCGGCGTTCGGCGGCGGTGATCTTGGCCGTACCGATGTCCATGCCGCGGTAGAACTGCATAGCGTCGGCGTTGACGACCTCGCCGTCGAGGGCCAGTGCCAGCGAGACAGCCAGATCCGACTTTCCGGAGCCGGTGGGCCCGACGACGGCGATGACCGGCGGTGTCGGTTCCGCGGCGCCGGAGTTTCCCGGTGCCGCGGAATCGTCGGGGGCGCCGGCAGGGTCGGGGCCGTCGTAAGGGGCGGGGGCGGGCACGGGGTTAGCGGCCGCGGACGGGGAGGCTCGGCATGCCCAGCGAAACGCCGGATGTGCCTCCCGAGCCGCTGCCGGCGGCCGGAGCGCCGCAGGAATCGGCCTGGGACCGGTCCCAGGCGTCGCCGGCGCGTGAGCGGCGCAGGCTGTAGTCGTCGGCAGTGGCCGGGTCGGCGACGAGGTGGAACGCCGCGGCCTCGGTGATTGTCACCGTGACGAGGTCTCCGGGGCGGGGTGCTTCGGCGCCGTCCGGTGCGGAGAAGTGCACTAGGCGCTGGTCCTGGGCGCGGCCGGAGAGGCGGTGGGTTTCCCCGGCCTTTCGGCCCGACTGCGCAGTCACCATGACCTCGACGCGGCGGCCCAGCTGGCGGGCGTTCTCCTCGGCGGCGATCCGGTCCTGCAGGGCGGTGAGCCGTTCGAAGCGTTCCTGGACCACGGCCTTGGGCAGCTGGTCCGGGAGTTCCGCGGCAGGCGTGCCGGGCCGCTTGGAGTACTGGAAGGTGAAGGCGGTGGCGAAGCGGGACTTCTCCACGACGTCGAGCGTGGCCTGGAAGTCCTCCTCGGTTTCACCGGGGAACCCGACGATGATGTCGGTGGAGATGGCGGCATGCGGGATCTTCTCCCGGACCTTGTCCAGGATGCCGAGGAACTTGGTGGAACGGTAGGACCGCTTCATCTCCCGGAGCACCTTGTCCGAGCCGGACTGCAGCGGCATGTGCAGTTGCGGCATGACATTGGGGGTCTCGGCCATGGCGTCGATGACGTCGTCGGTGAAGGCGGCCGGGTGCGGGCTGGTGAACCGGACGCGCTCCAGCCCGGGGATCCCGCCGCAGGCGCGCAGCAGCTTGGAGAACGCCTGCCGGTCGCCGAACTCGACGCCGTAGGAGTTCACGTTCTGGCCCAGCAGTGTGACTTCGATGGCGCCGTCGTCGACGAGGGCCTGGATTTCGGCGAGGATGTCGCCGGGCCGGCGGTCCTTTTCCTTGC
This sequence comes from Arthrobacter sp. YAF16, assembly GCF_052113385.1. NCBI lineage: Bacteria > Bacillati > Actinomycetota > Actinomycetes > Micrococcales > Micrococcaceae > Arthrobacter > Arthrobacter sp. YAF16. The sequence continues at coordinate 37,310 of NZ_JBFRDC010000011.1, read as the reverse complement.
CGCGCAGCGCGGGGACGATGCAGAAGGTGCAGGTGTTGTTGCAGCCGACCGAGATGGAGACCCAGCCGGAATAGACGGAGTCACGCTTGGTGGGCAGCGTCGAGGGGAACACATCGAGCGATTCCAGGATTTCCAGCTGCGCCTCGTCATTGTGGCGTGCGCGGTCCAGCAGGGCGGGCAAGGCGCCGACGTTGTGCGTTCCGAAGACGGCGTCGACCCAGGGCGCCTTCTTGAGGATGGTTTCGCGGTCCTTCTGCGCCAGGCAGCCGCCAACGGCGATCTGCATGCCGGGGTTGGCTTCCTTGACCGGGCGGAGGATGCCGAGGTTGCCGTAGAGCTTGTTGTCGGCGTTTTCCCGCACCGCGCAGGTGTTGAAGACGACGACGTCGGCCAGTTCGCCTTCGGAGCGGACGTAACCGGCGGCTTCGAGCATTCCGGACATCCGCTCGGAGTCGTGCACGTTCATCTGGCAGCCGAAGGTCCGCACCTGGTAGGTGCGGGCCGGGCCAGTCTCATCCGGATAAGGGGCTCCGCCGGCGGCGGGGGAAGGAATGGTCAAACTCACCTGTTAAGGGTACCGGTTCGGCGTGGCCGTATTCGCGGATGCCTCGTTTCGATGCCGCGAAGGGCATCGCATCAGGCACCGCCGTCCTGCTCTTCGAGGGCAGCGTCCAGGACCTCCCCCACGATCCGGAAGGCCTGCGACGGCTGGTAGCCCTTTCGCGCGAGCATGGAGGCCAGCCGACGCACCGTTTTGTCCCGCTCGGCACGGTCTTTCAGTCCCCTCGCGTTCCGCACCTTGCGTTCCACGAGTTCCCGCGCTGCGGTTTCCTCGTCCTCGTCACTGAGCTGTTCGAGGGCGCCGGCAGCGGTCTCCTCGTCGATGCCCTTCTCAGCCAGCTCCCGGCGCAGGGCGCCCTTGGCCAGCTTCCGCGTCTGGGACCTGCTCCGCACCCACATATCGGCGAACTCGGCGTCGTCGATGAGGCCGACCTCTTCGAAGCGGTCAAGGACGGCCTCGGCCACGTCGTCCGGGATGTTGCGCTCGGCCAGCTTGCGGGAAAGCTGCAGCCGGCTCTTGGGCGAGTTGGTCAGCTGCCGCAGCACGACGGCGCGTGCCACGGCGGCGGGATCAGCGTCGGCATCCTGCTCGGGCGCCGGCTGCACGGTCCGGTGCGGGTCGCCGGGGCCGTCAACGACGCCGGGGCCAGGATTCCGGGAAGAGAATCCTGACCCCTTACGGCGTCGTGCGGCGGAGGCCCGGCTGTTAGAAGCCGTCAACGGCCTTCAGCTTCGGTGATTCCTCCGGGTCGGCGGCCTTGACGCCGACGCCGAGCTTTTCCTTGATCAGGCGCTCGAGTTCGGCGGCGAGTTCCGGGTTGTCCCGCAGGAATCGCCGGGAGTTCTCCATGCCCTGGCCCAGCTGGTCCCCGTCGTAGGTGAACCACGAGCCGGACTTCTTGATCAGGCCGTGCTCGACACCCATATCGATGATGCCGCCCTCGCGGGAGATGCCCTGGCCGTAGATGATATCGAATTCGGCGATCTTGAAGGGCGGAGCCATCTTGTTCTTGACGATCTTCGCCTTGGTCCGGTTGCCGACAGAGTCCGCGCCCTCCTTGAGGGTCTGGATGCGGCGGACGTCGATGCGGATCGAGGCGTAGAACTTCAGCGCCTTACCGCCGGTGGTGGTTTCCGGGGAGCCGAAGAACACGCCGATCTTCTCGCGCAGCTGGTTGATGAAGATTGCCGTGGTCTTGGTCTGGCTCAACCGGCCGGTGATCTTACGCAGCGCCTGGCTCATCAGCCGCGCCTGCAGGCCGACGTGGCTGTCGCCCATGTCGCCTTCGATTTCGGCGCGGGGTACCAGAGCGGCGACGGAGTCGATGACGATCACGTCCAGCGAGCCGGAGCCGATCAGCATGTCCATGATTTCAAGCGCCTGCTCACCCGTGTCCGGCTGGGAGACGAGCAGCGCGTCGGTGTCCACACCGAGCTTGGCGGCGTATTCCGGGTCGAGGGCGTGCTCGGCGTCGATGAATGCGGCGATGCCGCCCTGGCGCTGGGCGTTGGCCACGGCGTGCAGCGCGACGGTGGTCTTACCGGAGGACTCAGGGCCGTAAATCTCGACGACGCGGCCGCGGGGCAGGCCGCCAATTCCGAGGGCCACGTCCAGTGCGATGGAGCCGGTGGGGATGACCTCGATGGGTGCGCGGACTTCGTCGCCCAGGCGCATGACGGAGCCCTTGCCGAACTGCTTGTCAATCTGGGCTAGCGCTGCGTCGAGCGCCTTCTGGCGATCCGGGGCTGCGGCCATGATTCACACCTCTAATACTTTCTCGCTGGAGAGTGGCCGTCGCGGCCGTTGTTATGTCATCCCTGACGCTAGTGGCAGCCACTGACAAAGTTGCCGCCGCCGTCGCGTATGTGGATAACGCTCTGAAAAAAGCATAGCCCGACCCGAACAGATATTCGAACAATCGCAGCGGCGTGTCAGTCGTCCGATGCCCGACGACCGGTGCCGGACCGGTGCCGGCGCGGCGCCGGGGAGGGCCCGGTCAGCGCGGCTTAACGTCGCGGCCGAGCCGCCGTTCGGCGGGCACATCCTGGACATCGCAGAGCGCCAGCCAGACCTGTTTGGGCGGTACGCCCGCGCTCAGCGCCTGGTCCGCGGTGCGTCCGCCCACACCCGCCAGCACCAGGGAGCTGCTGAGGACCCGGGAATATCCCGCCCCGAACTCGTCGTCCATAAGCCGCCAGAAGTCGCTGATTCTCACCGATAAAGTCTCTCACGGGCGCGGACCCTAGAATGGTTGCTATGAGCAACCCAAGCGACGCCGCCCCGGATCCGGCGCCAATTTCCGGGACCGGCGAACCCGCCGCGGAGGAGGCGCTGGCCGCCGTCGAGCGCCAGTTGAGCCTGCTGTGGCGGCGTGCCCGTTCCATGTCGCAGCAGCTCTCCCGCCAAGTCCATCCCGAGATGGAGCCTGCGGCGTACGGGCTGCTGTCGGTCCTTCGGACCAAGGGCCCCATCCGGCTGACCGAACTGGCCTCCTGCATCGGCGTCGGCAAGCCCTCGGTGAGCCGCCAGGTCGCCTTCCTGGAAGGCCTCGGCCTGGTATCAAAGGAAGCCGACCCGCTGGACGGCCGCGCCCAGGCCATCAGCCTGACGGCCAAGGGCGAGGAGAAGATGCACCTGGTCCAGGATGCGCGCCGCGAGGTCTTCCGCGAACGGCTGGCAGAGTGGCCGGCCGGGGAACTGGAAGCCTTCGCCGGCTACATGGCGAAGCTCAACGCCACCTACGAACGCGACGGCTTCCCGCGCGACGAAGGCCTCTAAGCCGCTCCGGCGAAGGAGCACCGGCCAGAACATATGGCTCCAGGACACGGAAAAGGTCCCCGGCACACCGCCGGGGACCTTCCTTTGGATCGAATGGAGTGGGGCTAGCGGGCCCCGGAGAGCAGGCCTGTGGCCAGCTCGTCGTTCAGCTCGGTGTTGAGTTCACGGTCCAGGTCACGGCCGTAGCGCTGCGCAAATTCCTGGGGCACGGTGTCCGGTACCGCTACGCCCTCGGCCACGGCGACGCGGTCGCTGACTTCGCGGAGCATGCTGGACAACGGGACGTCGAGGGCCGAGCAGATCGAGGAGAGCAGCTCCGAGGAGGCTTCCTTCTGGCCGCGTTCCACTTCACTCAGGTAGCCCAGGGATACACGGGCACTGTGCGAGACTTCGCGGAGGGTACGGCCTTGGCGTTGGCGGACATCGCGCAGGACATCACCGATTTCGTGACGAAGTACAACCATCTTGCGCTCCTTCTGTTCGCTCTTTGCCTGATCGGCGAGGCCCACATCCTTCCAGCGGACAACGCCGTTTACGGATACGGGCTGCTTTACCATCTGTATCGCCTTGCTCCCTCGTATGTGTTGTTCGCGGTTTAGTGCGAACGTTGTGATGATTTCATCCTAGGCGCCACCCTTATTCGGGGGCGACACAATGTAACAACTATTCGGAATCAACTTTTGTTCCCGGCAACTTTACCCGCGGTAGCTTGCCGGCGATAGGGCTTCGAGCAGGCGCTCCAGGGCGGCGCCGCACGCCAGCGCCCGGATCTCCTGGCGGCTCCCCTCGAAGTGGTACGCGAACGAGGTCGCGCCTTCTGCCGTGGCGAGGCCGACGAAAACGGTTCCCACATCCTTGCCGTCGTGCGCCTCCGGGCCCGCCACCCCGGTGGTGGCCACGGCGACGTCGGTACCGCACGCGGTGCGCGCACCGGCGGCCATCGCCGCGGCAACCTGACCGTCCACCGACCCGGCGGCGTCGAGGAGTTCGCGGGACACGCCCAGGATGCTGGCCTTGACCGAGTTCGCATAGGCGACCACACCGCCCTGCAGCATGCCGGACGCACCGGGGGTATCGGCCAGCACGGCGGCCACCATTCCGGCGGTGAGCGACTCAGCCGTGGCCACGGTCAGCCCGCGCTCAATGGCGCGGGCCACAGCCTGCTCGGCGAGTCGGTGCAGATTCGGGTGCAGCCCCGGGTGGGCGTTTTGCTGCGGATTGCTCATGGCGTCCCCTCCTGGACCTGCTGCTTTTTGGCCCGGATGCCGCTGGCGCGCAGCTTGAGGGCTTCAACGACATATTCGGCGCCGGTCCAGACCGTGATCGCCAGGGCGGCCATCATGACCGCGAAGGCCAGGAATCCCAGCCACGGCGCAATCGAGGCCAGCGGCATCACGTACAGGAAGATCGCCGCGGTCTGCACGACGGTCTTGAGCTTGCCGCCGCGGGATGCCGGAATCACGCCGTAGCGGATCACGAAGAAGCGCAGCGCCGTGACGCCCCACTCGCGGACGAGAATCAGGACCGTGACCCACCAGGGCAGTTCGCCGAGCAGGGAAAGCATCACCAGGGCCGAGCCGATCAGCAGTTTGTCCGCGATCGGGTCCGCGATCTTGCCGAAGTCGGTGATTAGCCCGCGGCTGCGCGCGATGTCGCCGTCGAGCTTGTCAGTGTAGATCGCCACCGCGAAGACGACGACGGCGGCCCAGCGCCACGCGCCGTTCTGCGCGTCCAGGCCCGGGGCATCGGCGAGGAGGAACCAGACGAAAAACGGCACCAGCGCGATCCGCAGCATCGTGAGGATGTTGGGCAGGTTCCAGATCCGCGGGGCGGACCCGGCGTTGGTTTCGGCGCTAGTCACCTTCCTAGGCTACCGTCTCGCCGCCGGCTACCGTCCGGTCAGCGACCAGGCGTCCTCGGAACCCTCGTCGTCGTCGCCGGGGCCGTCGGCGCCGTCGTAGTAGTCGACGCTCTGGGTGCGGTTGTCCAGGTCGGCGGCCACCAGGTCCTCCGCGTAGCCGCCCTGGGCGATGTTGGCGTTTGCGTTCTCGCTCAGCGCGGCCGTCTGCGAATCGGTGGCGACCGGGCCGTCCTGGCCCTTCATGGCGGCCAGGACCGCGGCAAGGTCGTCCGGCTTGACCAGGACGTCGCGGGCCTTGGAGCCCTCTGAGGGGCCCACCACTCCCCTGGACTCCAGCAGGTCCATCAGGCGGCCGGCCTTGGCGAAGCCGACCCGGAGCTTGCGCTGCAGCATCGACGTCGAGCCGAACTGCGTGGTGACGACGAGCTCGGTGGCCTGCAGCAGGACCTCGAGGTCGTCTCCGATGTCGTCGTCGATCTGCTTCTTCTGCGCCTCGGGGGCAACGTCGTCCCGGTAGACGGCCTTGAGCTGGCCCTTGACGTGTTCGACGACCTTATGGATTTCGGACTCGGTCACCCAGGCGCCCTGCACGCGCATCGCCTTGGAGGCACCCATCGGCAGGAAGAGCGCGTCGCCCTGGCCGATCAGCTTCTCGGCGCCGGGCTGGTCCAGGACCACGCGGGAGTCGGTCACGGAGGAGGTGGCGAAGGCCATGCGGGACGGGACGTTGGCCTTGATCAGGCCGGTGACGACGTCGACGGAGGGCCGCTGCGTGGCGAGCACCAGGTGGATGCCGGCGGCGCGGGCGAGCTGGGTGATGCGGACGATGGAGTCTTCGACGTCGCGCGGGGCCACCATCATGAGGTCGGCGAGTTCGTCCACGATCACCAGCAGGTACGGGTACGGGCGGATGACGCGCTTGGAGCCCTCCGGCGGGTGGACCTTTCCGGCCCGGACCGCCTTGTTGAAGTCGTCGATGTGCTTGAAGCCGTAGTTGGCGAGGTCGTCGTAGCGGGCGTCCATTTCTCGGACCACCCATTGCAGCGCCTCGGCGGCCTTCTTGGGGTTGGTGATGATCGGGGTGATCAGGTGCGGGACGCCCTCGTAGGCGGTCAGCTCCACCCGCTTGGGGTCCACCATGACCATGCGGACCTCGTCCGGGGTGGCGCGCATCAGGATCGAGGTGATCATCGAGTTCACGAACGAGGACTTACCGGCACCGGTGGCGCCGGCCACGAGCAGGTGCGGCATCTTCGCGAGGTTGGCGACGACGTAGCCGCCCTCGACGTCCTTGCCGACGCCCATGACCATGGGGTGGTCCGTACGGCGCGCGTTCTGGCTGCGCAGCACATCGCCGAGCGACACCGTCTCGCGGTCCGTGTTGGGGATCTCGATGCCGATGGCCGACTTGCCCGGGATGGGGCTCAGGATGCGCACGTCCGAGCTCGCGACGGCGTAGGAGATGTTCTTGGACAGGGCGGTGACGCGCTCCACCTTGGTGCCCGGGGACAGTTCGATTTCGTAGCGGGTCACGGTGGGTCCGCGGCTGAAGCCGGTGACCTGGGCATCGACGTTGAACTGGGTGAGCGTCTCGGTCAGCGAGGCGACGATCGCGTCGTTGGCCTCGGTGCGTTCCTTGGGGATGGAGCCGGGGGTGAGCATGTCCGACGCCGGCAGCGTGTAGGTGACGTCGCCGGCGAGCGAGAGCTGTTCGGTGCGCTGCGGGATCGGGGTGGGCGGCGGCGCCGGGGCAACCGGGTTCGCGGGGACCTTGGGAGCGGCGGCGCCGGCGTTCGGGGAGGGGTTCAGGGATCCGGCGGCGACCATGCCGGGGGTGACGAGCGGGATCGCCTCGGTGGCGTTCTCCGCCGCGGCGCCGGCCGCGGTGCTGCCAAGGCCCTGGGCCGCCTTGATCTTTTCGACGGCGATTTCGGCCTGTGTGGGCCGCCGGACGCCGGGCGCCACGGCCTTGGCGGCCTTGCCGCCTGCCTTTGTGCCGGCGGCGCCTGCGGTCGTTTCGTCGTCGTCGACGACGGCGTGTTCGAAGGCTTCGTCGCCGACGTAGCCTTCCAGCCGGGCGTCGCCGTCGTCGTCCTTGCCGAACAGGCGCTTGCGCTTCTTCTTGGGTGCGGGGGCGTCGTTCTCGTACAGGTAGCTGCGGTCGTGGGCGCCGTTCCCGGCTTCGTCCGGGTAGTCCTGCAGGTCGATGCCCATCAGGTGCTCGTAGGCGCCGCGCAGCCGGGACGGGATGGCGCCGAAAGGTGTGGCCGTGACGATGAGCAGCGAGGTGAAGGCCAGCAGGCTGTAGAGCGCGACGGGCACGGCGGCGTGGATGGTCGCCAGCGGGGCGGCGGCGAGGTAGCCGAGCATGCCGCCTGCGCGGCGGAGCCCGTCGAAGCCGTCGGCGACGGTCGGCTGGCCGCCGATGATGTGCGCCAGGCCGCTGCCGGCGAAGGTCATGATGAGGAAGCCGATGCCGATCCGGTTGTTGCCGCGGCCGTCGACCGGCTGGCGAAAGAGCCGGAAGGCGCAAACGAAGAGCATCAGCGGCAGCAGCAGGGACATCCAGCCGAAGGTGCCGTTGACGACTCCGAAGACCAGGTCCGGGAGCCAGCCTTGGAAGCCCCACCAGGCGAAGGTGGCAATGAAGACGCCGAGCGCGAGGTTGAACAGGGCGGCGCCGTCGCGGCGGTCGGCCGGGTCGAGGTCGCTGACATCGTGGCCGATCCGGCGGATACCGGCGCCCACCACATGGCCTACCCCCAGCCAGGCCCCGGCCACAATCCGCACCAGCCACGGCTGCCGCGGTTCGACGGCGGCAAGCTGCCGGGTGCGCGCGGTTCCCTGCGGACGGCTGGTCTTGGACGCAGCTGCGCCCGAGCCCCGGCCTGCAGAGCCGCCGGTGGTGCTCTTTGAATTGCCGCGTGAGTTGCCGCTGGAGTTGCCTCTAGGCGCGGAGGAGGTGCGTGTCGCCATACCCGCAACGGTACCCGACGCCGGGCGGAAAACCGCGGATTTCCGGGGCAGGCGGGGTTCATGTTGAACCGCCCGGGCGGCTGGTTTCCCCGCCGCCACCGCGCCCAGGGGGCTTCCTGGCAACGGAAACGGCCCTCCCCGGCGGCGCCGCCGGGAAGGCGGTGCCGGCGGGGAGGGCCGTTTCCTTGCAGCTCGTGTGCCGTGCTCGTTGCCGGGCTGTGCTTTTGCCTGGCCGGGCGCGGGCCTACGCCTCCAGGACCACCGGGATGATCATGGGCTTGCGGCGCAGCTTGCGGTTGACCCAGGTACCGACGACGCGGCGGACAACCTGCTGGAGCTGCTGCGAGGTGTGGTCCCGGTTCTGTACGGCTTCCTCGAGTGCGGCGTTGATCTTGGGGATGATCTCGTCGAAAACGGAATCGTCCTCGGCCACGCCGCGGGCGTGGATCTCCGGCCCGGAGACCACCTTGCCGGTGGCACGGTGGATGACCGTGATGATCGAGATGAAGCCCTCGTCGCCCAGGGTCTGGCGGTCCTTGAGGTCCGCTTCGGTGACTTCGCCGACGCTGGAGCCGTCAACGTAGACAAAGCCGACCTCGACCTGGCCGACGACGTCGGCCTGGTGGTCGCGGAGGTCGATGACGGTGCCGTTGTCCGCCAGCAGGATGCTTTCCTCCGGGACGCCCGACTCGAGGGCGATCTTGCCGTTGGCGATCAGGTGGCGCGTCTCGCCGTGCACCGGCATCGCGTTGAGCGGCTCAAGGATGTTGTAGCAGTAAAGAAGCTCGCCCGCGGCCGCGTGGCCGGAGACGTGTACCTTGGCGTTGCCCTTGTGGATGACGTCCGCGCCGAGCTTGAGCAGGCCGTTGATGATGCGGAAGACGGCGTTTTCGTTGCCCGGGATGAGGCTGGACGCGAGGATCACGGTGTCGCCTTGGCCGACGATGACGCGGTGGTCGCCGTTCGCCATGCGGGACAGCGCCGCCATCGGCTCGCCCTGGGAGCCGGTGGACATCAGGACCACGCGGTTATCCGGCAGATTGTCGATGTTCTTGATGTCGACGAGGATGCCCGCCGGCACCTCGAGGTAGCCGAGCTTGGCGGCGATGGCCATGTTGCGGACCATGGAGCGGCCGACGAAGGCCACCTTGCGGTTGTGGTTCGCGGCGGCGTCGAGGACCTGCTGGACGCGGTGCACGTGCGAGGAGAACGACGCCACGATGATGCGCTTGGACGCCTGGCCGAAGAGCCGGTCCAGGGTGGGGCCGATTTCCTTTTCCGCGGTGGTGAAGCCGGGGACGTCGGCGTTCGTGGAGTCGGACATGAACAGATCTACGCCTTCTTCGCCGAGCTTGGCGAAGTGGCGCAGGTCGGTGATTCGGCCGTCGAGGGGAAGCTGGTCCATCTTGAAGTCGCCGGTGTGCAGCACGGTGCCGCCGGAGGTGCGCAGGAAGACGGCGAGGGCGTCCGGGATCGAGTGGTTGACGGCTACGAATTCGCACTCGAAGGGGCCGAGCTTCTGGATCTGGCCCTCACTCACGATCTGGGTGTTCGGCTTGATCCGGTGTTCCAGGAGCTTCGCCTCGATCAGGGCCAGCGTCAACTGCGAGCCGACGATGGGGATGTCGTTGCGCAGGCGCAGCAGGTACGGGACGGCACCAATGTGGTCCTCGTGGCCGTGCGTGAGGATGACGGCGACGATGTCGTCCATGCGGTTCTCGATGTAGGAGAAATCGGGCAGGATCAGGTCAACGCCGGGCTGGGTCTCTTCCGGGAAGAGGACGCCGCAGTCAACGATGAGCAGCTTGCCGTCGATTTCGAAGACAGTCATGTTGCGGCCAATCTCCCCGAGGCCGCCAAGCGGAACGATCCGCAGGGTGTTCTTGGGCAGTTTCGGCGGCGTGACAAGGCCGGGAAGGGCGGTTTGGGTCATAGTGCACTACTTTCCAGGCGGAGCAGGAGGGATCTTCTGTTCGATCAGGCAGGGCCGGATCAGGAGAAGACGAGTCCTGCTTCCGCCAAGTCCTCGCGGATCGTTTCGATCTCGGCTTCGCCCGGCTCCACGAGGGGCAAACGGACAACCGAGTTGGGCAGGACTCCCTGCCACTTAAGAACTTGCTTCGCAGCAACAGCACCCTGGATATGGGTCATCACTGCACGGACCACTGGGTCCAGTTCGAAATGTATGGTGCGGGCGGTGGCAAAATCGCCTGCAAGTGCGGCATCGATCATCGCACGGAACTGCTTGGTGGCCACGTGCGCCGAGACGCTGACCAGCCCGACGGCGCCGGCCGCCATCCACGGCAGGGTCAGCCCGTCGTCTCCGGAGTAGACATCCAGTTCGGTGTTCGCCATCACGCGCGTGACCGCGGCGAAGTCGGCCTTGGCGTCCTTGAGGGCGATGACGCGGGGGTGGTCCGCGAGCCGGATCATGGTCTCGGGCAGGATCGGCACACCGGCACGGCCCGGGATGTCGTAGACCATGACGGGCAGGTCCGCGGCGTCGGCGACGGCCTCGATGTGGGCCTGGATCCCGGCCTGGCTCGGCTTGTTGTAGTAGGGGGTGACGATCAGCTGGCCGTGCGCGCCGGCCTTGGCGGCCCGCTTGGCCATCTCGATCGAGTGCGAGGTGTGGTTGGTGCCGGTGCCGGCGATGACCTTGGCCCGGTCCCCCACGGCCTCGACGATGACGCGGAACAGCTTTTCCTTTTCGTCATCTTCCAGCGTCGAGGTTTCACCCGTGGTGCCGGAGATTACGAGGGCGTCGTTGCCGTCGTCGACGAGCTTGTTGGCCAGCTCTGCGGACTGCTGATAGTCGACCTCACCGTCGTTGGTGAACGGAGTGACCATGGCGGTCACAAGGGTTCCAAACGTGTAAGAGCGAATGTCAGAGTCAGCCATAGGAAAAACGTTACCTTGTCCGTGGCTTGTTAGGACAATGGCGACGGAGTGATGCGCGTCAAATTCAGCCCTCCCGCGCCGCGTCTGCCGGGGTTCCGGGACGCCCCGGGGGAACGGCGCAGTAGCGGCTCACAGCCTCCTCGCGCAACGCCTCAGCCCAGGCCGAGAGCCGCTGCGCGGCACGGACGTAGTGGAACAGCTCCGTAGGGGTGAGCGCCTCGAGGTCGGTCTCGGCGAGCCGGCGGGCCAGTTCGGCGCCGGGCGCCTGGGCGGACAGGGCCGTCCCTTCACGATGCCACTGGACGTCTTCGGCGGCCTCCCCCGCGACCAGGCGCCGGAAGAGGAAATCCACCACACCCGGGCTCATGGCCTTGAGGACGCCGGTGGTATCTACGGCGCCAGCTGCCTTGAGAGGAGCGGCAGTCTGATGGAAACCGGCCGTCTGGTGGAAACCGGCTGTCTGGTGGAATGCGGCCGTCTGGCGGACTTCGGGGCCCGGCTCTGATGCATTGTTCATGCTGGCCATGTTATTCGAACATATATTCGAATACAAGGACTGCTTTGCCGCTGTACCCGAACAGCCACCCCTGCCGGCGCAGCCCCGGCGACGGGCCGGGGCCGGCGGTACATGAGACGATCAGAAGATGACCTCGCGCGGTATGGCTACGACTTCAAGGACCGCCAGTGCCAAGGCGGCGGCGCCCCGGCTTACCGGCGTCGACGCAGCCCGGGGGCTGGCGCTGCTGGGCATGATGGCGACCCACGTGCTCCCCACCTTCGAAACCGATCCGCAGCTCACCCCGACCTTGGTCGGCCTCACGTTCTCCGGCCGCGCGGCCGCACTCTTTGCCGTGCTCGCGGGGATCGGCCTGGCGCTGTCCACCGGAAAGGAGCGCCCGCTGGAGGGCGCGGAGTTATGGGCGGCCCGCCGCGGCATAGCGCTCCGGGCACTCGTCGTGGGCGCCGTCGGGCTTTCCCTCGGCGGCCTGGAGGTCAACATCGCGGTCATCCTGGTCAACTACGCCCTGCTGTTTCTCTGTGTGCTGCCGTTCGTCGGCCTCCGCGCGAAACGCCTCTGGACCCTGGCGGCGGCCTGGTTGCTGGCAACCCCGGTCCTGGCCTATCTCCTGCGGCCATGGCTGTTGTCCGCCGAACCGCCCCTCCGGCTCGGCCACAACCCCGGCTGGGAGGATCTGGCCACTCCGGCGCGGCTGCTCGGCGACGTGTTCCTGACCGGGTACTACCCTGTGCTGCAATGGCTCGCCTACCTGCTGATCGGCCTGGCGATCGGTCGGCTGGCGCTGGCCAAGGCGGCCGTTCCCTGGCTGCTGCTGGCCGCCGGAACCATCGCCGCGGTTCTCGCCAAGTGGCTGAGCGTGGTGCTGATGGAGGACTGGGGCGGCCGGGCGGCGCTGCAGGAGAAGGTGGGCGATCCGGCCTATCCGCTGGCGAGCCTGTTGCAGGTGAACCTCGCGGGCATCGACCAGTCTGGTTCCGTCTGGTGGCTGGCGTCGAGCGCCCCGCATTCTGGCACCACGCTGGACCTGCTGCACACCTCTGGGGTCGCCGCCGCGGTGGTGGGTTTCTGCCTGCTGCTGGCACGGCTCGCCGACTGGGTGCAGTTGGACCCGCTGCTCCCGCTCCGCGGCGCCGGCGCCCTGACCCTGAGTCTGTATACGGCGCATGTGTGCCTGATGGCGTCCCTGCACGGACACCCGCTGCCCGCCGGGTGGAGCACGGAAGGCGTTTACTTGGCCCAGGCGGTCGCCGCGCTGGTCATTGGCGGCGTTTTCGCGGCACAGGCCTGGCGCGGACCGCTGGAATGGGTGGGCCACGCCGCGAACCAGCTGGGCCGCGGCCGCTGGGCACGGTCACGCTAGGCCCGGGAAACGGCTAGCCGCCGTCGTCCGCCGGCCGATAGCGACCCGCCAAGGTCCGCCCGGCTAGGCGCCGGTGTCCGGTGACCCGGCGCGGAAGAGGCGGACGGCGTCGCGCATCGAGGCGCGGGCGCGCTTGCGGTCCCCCGCGGCGTCGTAGGCGCAGCTGAGCCGGAACCAGGAGCGCCAGTCCCCCGGGGCGGCCTCGGCTTCCGCCCGGTATTTCTCGAACTCCAGATCCGCCGCCTCGCGGATGATCCGGCCGGCAGGCGTGCGCGGCAGGGTGTCCTCCGGCAGGCCGCCTTCGGCTTCCAGGATCTTGGCCAGCCGCTCGGTCCGGGCCCCGAACAAGAGCTCCCGTACCAGCGCCCAGGCCCCGACGATCGGCAGCAGCAGATAGGCCAGACCGAGGGCCTTCGCCACCATGTTCGAATCGGAAAGCAGCAGCACCGAGCGCTGCAGGGACACCACCAGGTAGAACACCAGCAGGAGCGTCACCGCGCCCACCCAGATCTTGGTGCGGTTGGCTTTGAAGGACGCCAGGAGGGTGGCCATCAGAGGCCCAGATCCAGGTAGCCGTCCAGGCCTACGGTGAGCCCCGGGTGCGCCGCGACGTTGCGCACCCCCAGCAGGACGCCGGGCATGAAGGAGGCACGGTCGAAGGAGTCGTGGCGGAAGGTCAACTGCTCCCCCGGCCCGCCCAGCAGGACCTCCTGGTGCGCCACGAGGCCGCGCAGCCGGACGCTGTGGACGCGGACGCCGTCGACCTCGCAGCCGCGCGCGCCAGGGCGTTCGCTGGTGGTGGCATCGGGGCTGGACGCGACGCCGGCGCCGGCGCGCTCGGCGGCGATCAGCTGGGCGGTGCGGACGGCGGTGCCGGAGGGGGCGTCCACCTTCTCCGGGTGGTGCAGTTCAATGATTTCAACCGATTCGAAATAGCGGGATGCCTTCGCGGCGAACGCGGACGCCAGGACCGAGCCGAGGGCGAAGTTCGGGGCGATGAGGACGCCAACGCCGGGCTGGCCCGCGAGGTTCGCTTCCAGCCGTGCCAGCCGTTCCGCGTCCCAGCCGGTGGTGCCGACCACGGCGTGCATACCGTGTTCGACGGCGAAGCGGACGTTCGCTTCGGTGCTCTCGGGCACGGTCAGGTCGATCACGATGCGGGCGCCGGAGTCCACCAGGGCGTCGAGGGAGTCACCGCGGCCCAGGGCAGCGACTAGCTTCAAGTCTTCGGCGGTTTCCACGGCTTTGACAGCCTCGGCGCCCATGCGCCCGTTGGCGCCCAGGACGGCGACGGCGAGTTGTTCGGTCATGGCATCAACCCTACCGCCGTGGCGCTTCCCGGCTGGAACCGGGACCCGTGCATTACCCGCCCCGCCCGCGGCTCCTACCCCCCCGCGCCGACCCACTCGACAGTGCCGTCGGCGAAGAATTGTTCCTTCCAGATCGGAACCTGCTCCTTGATCCGGTCCACCAGTTCGGCGCAGACCGCGAAGGCTTGTCCGCGGTGCGCCGCGGAGACGGCGCAGACCAGGGCGGGATCGCCGATCTCCAGCGGGCCGGTCCGGTGCGCGGCCCAGATCCGGACCGGCTGGCCCGGCTGGCCCGCCCCGGCCGCCGACTGCTCGGCGACGAGTTGCGCGACGACGTCGGCCAGCACCTGGTGTGCCGTGGGATGGGCGCTGTAGCTGAGCCGCTGCACGGGCTTGCCGCCGTCGTGGTTGCGGACGACGCCGCTGAAGCTCACCACGGCTCCGGCCGTGTCCGATTCGACCGCCGCGATGGCCTGGTCCACCGAGATGGGCTCGGCGCTGAGGACGGCGTGCACGATTTCAAAGGCGGATTCAGTGTCCATGGCTGCCTTCCAGCTGGTCGCAGAGGTGTCCGATGATCGGGTCCAGCACGCCCAGGCCGTCCATGACGCCCTTCGGGGATCCGGGGAGGTTGACGATGAAGGTGCTGCCGGCGGCGCCGGCGTGGCCGCGGCTCAGCATGGCAGTCGGCGTCTTGGCCGTGCCCGCGCTCCGCAGACCTTCCATGATGCCGGGGATCTCCCGGTCCAGCAGCGGCAACGTCTGTTCCGGGGTGGCGTCGGTGGGGCTGAGGCCGGTGCCCCCGCTGGTGATGATGACGGCGGGGTGCTGGGTCAGCAGCGCCCGCAGGGCTGCACCGACGGGCTCGCCGTCGGGAACTACCAGCGCGGGAAACGTCTCGAAGCCGTGTTCGGTCAGCCAGTCGACGATGACGGGGCCGGTGAGATCTTCATAGACCCCGGCCGCGGCGCGGGTGGAGGCGATCACGATGCCGGCCTTCCGGCCGGTGGCTTCGCCGTGGCGGTGCGGTTCGGTGCTGCTCACAGTGTCCAGTCCCCGCTCTTGCCGCCGCTTTTGGCCAGCACCTTGATGTCCGTCAGGACTGCATGCTTGTCCACGGCCTTGATCATGTCGTACACGCTCAGGGCCGCCACGGAGACAGCGGTGAGGGCTTCCATCTCCACCCCGGTCACACCGCGGGTCTTGACCGTGGCGAACACGGTGACGGACTCGGCTGCGAGCTCAAAATCGACGGTCACCTTGGTGATCGGCAGCGGGTGGCAGAGCGGAATCAGGTCCGGGGTCTTCTTGGCAGCCAGGATTCCGGCGACCCGCGCGACGGCCAGCGCATCCCCCTTGGGCAATTCACCTGCACCGAGCAGGGCCAGGACCTCCGCGGTGCTGTTGACCGTGGCGGTGGCGGTGGCCTCCCGCGTGGTCTCGGCCTTGTTGGACACGTCGACCATCTGCGCGGTGCCGTCCTGCCGGAGATGGGTCAGCACGGGCTTGTCTGGGGTATCTGCTTCGTTCACAGCATCCATACTTCCACCTCGTCGCCCTCAGCGAGCGCCGCGGTTCCCACCGGAAGCTGAACGAGGGCATTGGAGTGTGCCAGGGCGTGCACCAGATGGGATCCCGCGCCGCCTTCCAAGCGGACGGTGCCGTCCGCGCCGAGGGTGCCACGCCGGACCTGGTGCTTGGACTCGGGGGAAGTCAGTGCTTCGGCCAGCCGGGCCCGGACCACGGTCCGCGGCGCCGGCGAGCCGAACAGTTCGGCCAGCACGGGCCGCAGGAACATTTCGAAGGAGACGAGGCAGCTCACCGGGTTCCCCGGGAAGCCGAGGACCGGCACGCCCTCGAAGGTGCCGATGCCCTGCGGGCCGCCCGGCTGCATTGCCACGCCGCCGAACTCGACGTCGTGGCCCGCCAGTGCCTGCCGGACCACCTCGTACGCTCCCTTGCTGACTCCCCCGGTGGTAATGATCAGATCCACCTCGGCCGCGTGCCGGCGCAGCAGGGATGCCAGCTCCTCGGGGTTGTCGGCGGAGATGCCGGTGCGGGTGACGTGGAGGCCGGCCTGGCGGAGGGCGGACTCGAGCAAGGTGCCGTTCGCGTCGTAGATCTTGCCGGGCTGCAGCGGGTTGCCCGGTTCCACCACCTCATCGCCGGTCGTCACCAGCAAGACCCTCGGAACGGCGTGCACCGGCACCTGGCTCAGGCCCAACGCGGCCAGCAGTCCCAGCTGGCCGGGGCCCAGGAAGGTTCCGGCGGCCAGGGCTGGCTGCCCGGCGGCAATGTCGCGGCCGGCGTCGCGGACGAAGGTGCCCGCCGGGGTCGCGGGCAGGCGGACGGTGGCGGCTTCCCCGGGGGCGGGGAAGGAATCCGGAACGGCCTGCTCAATGGGCACGACGGCGTCTGCCCCGGCCGGGATCATGGCTCCGGTCATGATGGGCGCGGCTGTGCCGGGGGCCAGTCCGGCGGGCTGTGCGCCGGCCGGGACGGGATCCGCGACGCGCAGTTCGGCGCCGCCGTCGGGCACGTCGGCGCTGCGGATGGCAAAGCCGTCCATCTGCGAGTTGGCGAACGGCGGGAGGTCCAGCGGGGCAGTGAT
Source organism: Arthrobacter sp. YAF16 (assembly GCF_052113385.1). Taxonomy (NCBI): domain Bacteria; kingdom Bacillati; phylum Actinomycetota; class Actinomycetes; order Micrococcales; family Micrococcaceae; genus Arthrobacter; species Arthrobacter sp. YAF16. Next base: position 20,431 of record NZ_JBFRDC010000011.1, on the reverse strand, counting down.
CCCGAGGGCCAGTCCGCGGCCCAGCGCCTCCCGGAGCGGCACGGTGTCGACGCGGGCGGAGAGCGGCGCCAGCAGCGCCCGGACCTTGTCCCGGTGGGCTTCCACGGTTACGGGCCTGTTGGCGGTGCGGCGCATACGTTGTTGACCTTTGGCTCGGCTGGCTAGGACTTCACGTCCACTGTAACGGTGTGGTAGCCGGTGGCCCCGCTGGGCGCCACCGGGGCGCGCTCCTCCGCCTGCGGGACGCCGTCGAGGTCGGTGGCGCGGACCTGCACCTCGTACTGTCCCGGGCCCAGCGGCAGGGAGAGCTTCCACTGGCGCCAGGTGTCTGTGGAGATCGCGGGTGCCAGTTCGGCCTGCTTCCACTCACCACGGTTCACCCGCACTTCCACCTTGCCGATGCCGCGGTGCTGGGCCCAGGCCACGCCGCCGAAGTCCACCGTCCCCGCGTTCACGCTCCGGCCGGCCCGCGGCACGTCGATCCGCGACGATGTCTTGATCGGTCCGCGCTCGCTCCAGCCCCGCGGGGTCCAGTAGGCGACGTCGTCCGCGAACCGGGTGATCTTCAGTTCGGTGACCCACTTGGTCGCCGAGACGTAGCCGTAGAGCCCCGGCACGACGAGTCGGACCGGGAAGCCGTGCTCGAGCGGCAGCGGCTCCCCGTTCATGCCCACCGCCAGCAGTGCGTCCCGGGTGTCCGTGAGCACCTCCAGCGGCGTGCCGGCGGTCCAGCCGTCCGCGCTGCGGGAGAGCACCATGTCCGCTCCCGGTTTCGGCCCGGCCTGCGCCAGCAGTTCCCGGACCGGCCAGCCGAGCCAGCGCGCGTTGCCGATCAGGTCACCGCCCACCTCGTTGGAGACGCAGGCGATGGTGATGTACCGCTCGGTCAGGGGCTTGGCCAGCAGGGTGTCGAAGTCCAGCTCGATCTCGTGGTCCACGAGGCCGGTGACTTTGAGCTTCCATTCGTGCGGATCCACGAGCGGGACACGCAGGGCGGTGTCGATCCGGTAGAAGTCCTTGTTCGGGGTGACCAGGGGGTCCAGTCCCGCCAGGGACAGCTCGGCTCCGGCGGGTATCGGCTGCGCACGGGACGCCGGGCCGGGCAGGACCAGCCTGCCGCGCAGCTCCACGACGGCCGCCGCCGCGCCGCGCAACGTAGACGCAAGCACCCCGCCCACGCCCGCGATCGCCGCCGTAACCGCAAGGGACTGCAGGAAGCGGCGGCGGGCAGGGCGGCCGGCCGGTTCGCGCCTGGTGACCTCGGCCGGTTCGCCATCTGCGGGGCCTTCCGCTGCGGGGCCTTCCGCTGCGGGGCCTTCCGCTGCGGGGCCGGCGTCGAACCAGTCTTTGAGCCGGCGGATCAGCCAGCGCAGCAGCACCATGCCCAGCACGGCGGCCAGCAGCGGGACGGGAACGGCATTGGCGCTCCCCTCGGCCCGGGTCAGCACGGCCGCGACGCCCACCAGGCCGAAGACGGCGATCACGGCCAGCCCGGCGAAGCGGCGGCGCCATTCCAGCACCCCGGCCAGTGCGGCCAGCGCCGCGATCACCAGCGCCATCCCGCCGAGCAATGCCAGCTTGTCGGCCGTGCCGAAGAGCGAGATGGCCCAGTCCTTGACGCCCGGCGGGACGGCGTCGATCACCGCGCCGCCGACCGCCGTGACCGGCGAAACCGAGGGGCTGAGCAGCCCGGCCGCGAGTTCGCCCAGGACGACGCCGGCCCCGACGGCGGCCACCCCGGCAGCGGCGGCCCACCACAGGGTGCGCCGCGGGGCGGGCTGCGGCGTTCCGCTGGGGGCCGAAGATGGAACGGCCTGGGACGTGTTCACGCTTCCAGCATAAGTTCGCAGGCGTCAGTTCGTTGGCTCCGGGGCGTGATGCCTGGCCCGCAGTGGCGTAGCCTGACTTTATGAGTGTTCAGCTTGGCATGCCCCAGCCCCGTGCGGAAAGCGGCCCCGGCCCGAACGTACCGGCGCCGCAGCCGGCCGGGCGCCCGGCCGGAATGGCTCCCGGGCTGGTGGACCGGTACGGCCGCCGCGCCACCGACATGCGGCTCTCGCTGACGGACAAATGCAACCTCCGCTGCAGCTACTGCATGCCGGCCGAAGGCCTCGAATGGCTGTCCAAGCAGGCTGTCATGACGGCGGAGGAAATCGTGCGGATTGTGCGGATCGGCGTCGAACAGCTGGGGGTCCGCGAACTCCGGCTCACCGGAGGCGAACCGCTGGTCAGGGCGGACTTGCTGGACATCATTTCGGCCCTTCGCCAGGCGCACCCGGACCTGCCGATCTCGATGACCACGAACGCCGTCGGGCTGGACAAGAAGGCCGCCGGGCTGAAGGCAGCCGGGCTGACCCGGATCAACGTCTCCCTGGACTCGCTGCACGAGGAAACCTTCACCCAGCTGACCCGGCGTCCTTTCCTGGGCCGAGTCCTCGCCGGTGTCGACGCCGCCTGGGCCGCCGGACTGGGGCCCGTGAAGCTCAACGCCGTGCTGATGCGCGGCATCAACGACGCCGAGTCCCCCGCGCTGCTCGCTTGGGCCCTGGGCCGCGGCTACGAACTGCGGTTCATCGAACAGATGCCGCTCGACGCCGACCACGGCTGGACCCGCCGGAACATGATCACGGCCGCGGAGATCCGGGACCTGCTCTCCGTCGACTACGTGCTCAGCGCCGATCCGCGGGAGCGCGACGGTGCCCCGGCCGAGCGATTCGAAGTCCGCGCCCGCGTGCCGGGCACGGACCAGGCCACCGGCCCGGTGCTGGGCACCGTGGGGATCATCGCCTCGGTCACCGAACCGTTCTGCGCGGACTGCCGCCGCACCCGGATCACCGCGGAGGGCAAGATCATGAGCTGCCTCTTCTCCCGCGAGGAGACCGACCTGCTGGGGCTGCTGCGCGGCGGTGCCAGCGACGCACAGCTCGCCGAGCGCTGGCAGGATGCCATGTGGCTCAAGCCCAAGGCCCACGGCATGGACCACGTCGGACTGGACGCCCCGGACTTCGTCCAGCCGGACCGCAGCATGAGCGCCATCGGAGGCTGAACCACCCGTGAACGTACGCTACTTCGCTGCCGCGCGCGCTGCCGCCGGCATGGACGAGGAAAAGTTCGAGCTGCCCGACGGCGCCACGCTGGCCACCCTGGTCGAGGCGGTCCTCGCTGTCGAACGCCCAGAGCCGCCCGCCGGCACGCCGCCGCTGGCACGCATCCTCTCCCGCTCCAGCTTCCTGCTCAACGAGGTGGCTGTCCGTAATACTGCCGCCGTCCTGGGCCCGGACGACGTCGTCGACGTGCTGCCGCCCTTCGCCGGCGGCTAGGCGCGCCCCACCTGGTCATCACTGTCCGTCAGCTGCTGCCGCAGCCGGAGGCGACACGGCCGCCGCTCCAAGGGCCAGCCCTAGCAGGGCGCCCCGGCTCCGTACACCGCAGGCCAAGAAGAGTGCCTTGAAAAGGTCCTGCACGGTATAGGGGCGGATCTGCAGTGCGGCTGCCAGCTCGGAGGTACTGAGGCCGCCCGCGGAGAGCCCCAGCAACCGGTGCTGCTGCGGCGTCAGGGCAAAGCAGCGCGCGAACGCTTCCAGCCGGTCCGCCGCCGGGCATTCCTGGATGGTCACCGCGAGCGAAGGCGTTGCCCCCGTCCCGGGGTCCATCCGGGTGGAGCGCAAAAGAGCCCAGCCGCCGCGCCCCACCGGTACGCGGGACATCGCCGGGTGGTCGTCCACTCCGGCTTCCTCCGCCAGGAGTTGGGCGGCGACATTCAGGACCTCGGCGGGGATCCCTTCGTAGGGCCGGGGCCCGCGCTGCAGCAGCCCCAGCCAGTCGGCGGCCGAAGCCGTCTGGCCCCGCACGGCGAGCCGCTCGTCGAGGACGAGCACGGCCTGGGGCGGCAAGGGCTTAGCGACGCCCGCCCGGGCCGCGGCACCGACGTCGACGCCCTGCCGCCATTGTGCCGCCCGGCTCCGCCGCAGGCCTGCTGCCACCAGCGGAGCCGCCGTGGCCAGGAAATCGGTCTCCGGCTCGGAAAACGCGCCTTCATCGTCGCCACGCCACAAGTCGAGCCAGCCCCAGCACCCTTGTTTATCGGCGAATACCACGGACAGCACGTCCGTCACGCCGTAGCGCCTCAGTAGCCCATTCCAGAGCCGGCTCCGCGCCGGCTGCCCTCCCGTGGCCAGCAGCAGGGTCGTCGCCGGCCGGCGCTGACGCATTAAGGAGGTCCAGCGGGCATCCGCCGTCAGGTATTTAAGCCGGATCAGTTCGGGCAGTTCTTCCGGGCAGGGAATCCTGGCCATCGGCGAGATAGCGGTGGCCGACTCCGGGTCTGCCAAGGGCCACGCATAGGCGCTGAATGGCACAGTCCTTCCGAGTTCAGCCAGTAATCCCCGGCGCAGCTCATGGTCATCCAGCACGTCCCGGCAGAGGTTGCCGATGCGTTCCAGACTCCGGCTCAGCGCCCAACTGGTGGTCATGACATCAGTATGTACCTTGGGCATCGCCTTCTGAATCGACCGGCTCAAGGGCGCTCCGGACCCCGGCGCGGCCCTGGCGGCCTCCCAGATATCTGGGATACCGCGGGCCGGCCCGCGGCTCCTACCGTGGAATATCCCGCAGCCACAGAAGAGACGTTAGGAGGACTCGAGATGTACACCTTGCAGATTGAGCACAAGATCAAGGATTTCGACCTGTGGAAGACAGCGTTCGACCGTGACCCCGTCAACCGTGCGGAGTCGGGGGTTACCGCGCACCGCATCAGCCGGCCGGTGGACGATCCGCATTATGTAGTGGTGGAGCTCGACTTCGGGCAGCGGGTCCAGGCGGAAGCCCTGCTGGCCAAGCTACAGGATCGTGTCTGGAATTCGCCCGCCGCGGCCCCGGCACTGCAGGGGACTCCGACAACCCGGATCCTCGAGTCCGCCGGCTGAGGAGCGGTGCCGCCCGGCACCGGCAACGCCAGGCGCCGTCCACAGGCTCCCTCAACTGCCGGCCAGGGCCTCCCGCACGCTTTCGGCCACGGCCGCGGCGCCCGCCTCGCCCATCACGATCGTGTAATGGTTGACATCCGGCACCTCCCGGACCCGCAGGGACGGCAGCTTCGCGGCCCAGTCGTCCAGGTAGCCGGGCGCGTAAAGGGCGGCCGGCTCGTTCAGCAGCCCGCGCGGCGCCCGGAGGACCACGGTGTCCACGGCGAGTTCGTCCAGCGCCTTGAGCAGCGAGGCGCCCCGGTGCAGTTCCGCGGTGTCCTCGGCCATCGCCTGATAGCGCGTGGCGGGCCGCAGTTCCGGCTCCTCGCCGGTGAGGTCGTAGTCAACGTAGGCTTCCACGAGCGGCCCCCAGCCGGCGCTGAACGCCGGGTGCTGCCGCCAGAAGGAGCGGTACACCTCGCGGCTAGGGAACGTGGCGTTGAGGCGCTCGGCAGCCGGGCCGAGCACCGAGGAGATGAGCTGCTCGTCGGAAATCCCCTCCGGGACCTGGAGCGGCAGTCCGCCGTCCACCAGCACCAGGGAGCGGACGCGCTCCGGGAACAGGTTCGCCAGGACGAGCGAGGCGAAGGCGCCCATCGAATGCCCCACGACGACGACCGGCCCCGGGGCCAGCGCCACCAGCACCGCGGCGAGGTCCTCCGCGTGCGAGGGCATCCCGTACGGGGCGGGAAGAGCATTGCTGCGGCCGCGTCCGCGCAGGTCCGGGGCGATGATCCGGACGTCGGGCAGCGCCTCGGCCAGGTACGGCCAGGCCTTGTGCGAGGCGGTGACCCCATGGACGGCGAGGATGGTCGGGGCGTCGGGTTCGTCCGGGCCCCAGATGGCGGTGTGCAGCGCGCCGCCGCGGACCTCCACTTCGGCGGTGCGGTACGTGTCCTTGCTGGCTGTCTGGGTCATGGGGCTGTCCCTTCCTGGGGCGGTGTGGGGTTCGCGGCCGTTCCTGGCGCGGAACCGGGCGAGGGCGCAAGGGCCCGTTCGATGAACTGCATCATCTCCTCGAAGACTTCTTCGGGTACGTCGGGCCGGGCGCCGGTGGCGGGTTCGGCACCCTCCTCGTCCCAAAGGACCCAGCGCATGCCGATCAGCTCACCGATGCCCATCAGGGCCCAGGCCGCGACGGTGGGGTCCATCTCCCGGACCTCGCCGCTGAGCTGGGCCGCCTTCAGGCCCTCGATGTAGCCGTTCACGACCCGGGTGTAGTGCAGACGCAGCGCGCCGGGCGAGACGAACTCGGCCTGCCGGATGATCCGGTACAGGGCGGGGTGCTGCGCGGTGAAGCGGAAGAAGGCCCGGAAGCCGGCCCGTTCCGCCTCGAGCCGGGTACCTGCGCTCTTGGCCGCATCGGTCATGGCGTGCCGGACGCGCCGGTTCAGGTCCTCGACCACTTCGTCGAAGATGGCCTGTTTGCCGTCAAAGTACAGGTAAAACGTGCCGAGGCCGACGCCTGCCGCCTCCGTGATCTTGACGATCGAGGCTTCGTGGTAGCCCACGGAGGCGAAGACGGACTCCGCGGCCTCGAGCAGCTTGGCCCGGGTACGGGTGCCGCGGGCGGTGCGCGGCGCGGCGCTCATGCCCGTCCCCCTGCCGCGGAGCCGCGACCGGCCAGGTCCTGGCGCAGCTTGGCGCGGAGTACCTTGTTCAGTGCGGTGCGTGGCAGCGCTGGGACCAGCTCGATCCGGGCCGGGACCTTGAAGCGGGCCAGCTGGGAGGCGCAGTGTTCCAGCAGCTCCTGCTCGTCGGTGGCCATCCCGGGACGGACCACGACGAAGCCCATGCCGCTTTCGCCCCAGCGTGCGTCCTCCACCCCGACGACGGCGGCCTGCGCCACCGCCGGGTGGCCCAGCAGGGCGGCCTCGACCTCGGCCGGGGCCACGTTCTCGCCGCCGGAGATGTAGATGTCCTTGAGCCGGTCCACGACTTTGATGTACCCCTCGGCGTCGCGCTCCACCAGGTCGCCGGTGCGCAGCCAGCCGCCGGCGAGGACGGCAGCCGTGGCGGCGGGATCGCGGAAGTAGCCGGCAAATACGCCCGGGCCCCCGACCAGCAGCTCGCCGCTGGCGGCGCCGTCGAGGATTTCTCCGGTGACCGGGTCCGCCACGGCGACGGCGACGTGCGGATACGGCTTGCCGGAGTAGCCCACCATCCGTTCGGCGTCCTCGTTCGGCAGGCACAGCACATTGGGCGAGGCCTCCGTCAGGCCGTAGCCCTGGCTCAGGGCCACTCCCCGGCGGTGCCAGATCCGCAGCAGCGGCGCCGGCATCGGCGCCCCGCCCACCACGGCGTGGCGCAGGCTGCCGAGTTCGGCCCGGGCAAAGTCCGGGTGTTCGGCCAGCATCAGGTACTGGGTGGGGACACCCATCAGCATGGTCACGCCCCGCTCGGCGATGAGCTGCAGCACGCGGCCCGGATCGAACCCGCGTTCCAGCACCACGGTGGCGCCGACCCACCACGCCAGCAGCGGCTGGATGTTCCAGCCGCTCACGTGGAACTGCGGGAGCACGGCCAGCACCACGTCATTGCTGCCCATGTCCAGGGTCCGTGAGAGCGAGAGGTTCCTTTCGTTGAGAATCCGCGGAATCTCAGCAGGAGATCCGACAGGAGGTAGCAGCTGAACCTGAAAGGTGATTCAGATTACGGCAAACCTATGACGCGGCTCACACCATGTCAATGGGATTCGGGGCAGCCCCGGTAACGAAACGGCAACTTTCCGGCGCCGCGTGCGTCAACGGCCCTCCCGCAGAAGGGTGCGGAACATCCGCCACTCCCCCGGATCCGGAGCGGGACCGTCGAGCCCTCCCCCGGATCCCAATCGGGTCCGATCCTTTACAGCCGCGGGGCACGGCGTGATGATGGTGGCGGGGCCAGCCGAAGCGAAGCCCAGTCGGAGGAAGCATGGATCGACCGCTGCCAGGCAGCGCACACGAGGCCCTTGAGGCATTCCTGGGGCAATGGAGCGGCACCACCCAGTGGGAAGCCACCGCCTGGGGTCCCGCCCGGGCCGCCGCGGCCGAGGTCGTTTTCGCCCGCGCCGCAGCCGGCCTGGCTGTGACCATGAGCTACCGCCATACCGGCGCCGACGGCGCCAAGACCGAGGGCGTCGGGGTGTTCACCATGGACCCCGACCATCCCGATACGCTTTGGTACCACGTCAACAGCATGGGCCTGCCCCCGGAGGCGCCCGCCCGGGCCAGCTGGCACGACGGCACCCTGACCATCGAACGGCGCAGCGACCGCGGTACCGCCCGGCACACCCTGCGGGTTGAGAACGGCCAGCTGACGCACTCCGCCGGGCTGCGGCTAGGGAGCGCGAGCGACTTCAGCCCTTTCATGACCACGGTGTGCCGCCGCGTCCCGGAGCCCGCGCCCGTCGCCGCCTGAGCTGCGGGAGGACCGGCAATTACCCCTCCCGAGCTGCGGGAGGACCGGCTTAGAGGCCGAACGTCTCGGTTTCCTCGAAGGGACCTACCACGGTGACGGTCCGCGGGGCGGCCGCGAGTTCGCGCGCCAGCTCCTGGACCTCGGCCGCGGTGACGGCTTTGATCTGCCGCAGGGTCTCGTCGATGTCCTGGTACTCGCCGGAGACCAGTTCGGCGCGGCCCAGCCGGGACATCCGCGAACCGGTGTCTTCCAGGGCCAGGACGATGCCACCGCTGAGCTGGCCGACGGCCTTGCGGAGTTCCTCTTCGGAGATGCCGCCCTCGGCCAGTTTGTCCAGCTCGGCGCCGAGGAGCTCCAGGACTTGCCGGACCTTTGACGGCGTGCACCCGGCGTACATGCCGAAGTAGCCGGCGTCGGCGTAGGAGGAGGCGAAGGAGTAGGTCGAGTACACCAGGCCGCGCTTCTCGCGGACCTCCTGGAACAGCCGCGATGACATGCCGCCGCCCAGCACGGCGTTGAGCACGCTCATCACGAAGCGCCGGTCATCGGTGGCTACCAGGGACGGGCAGCCCATGATGATGTTGGCCTGTTCCACCGGGCGCTTGACCACGTGCAATCCCGCGGTGCCGGTGATCGAGGCGCGTTCGGTGGAGCGGCGCTGCACGGGGGCGGCGTCGTGTTCGAGTTCCCAGCCGGCAGAGTGCAAAGCGTGCACCACGAGTTCGCAGACGACGTCGTGGTCCAGTCCCCCGGCGGCGGTGATGACCAGCTCATCCGGTCGGTAGTAACGGCGGTAGTGGTCCCAGACCGAGTCGCGGGCAACGGCGCGGATGGCATCCGGCGTGCCGCCGATCGGGCGGCCGAGCGGGTGCGTGCCGAGGACCGCGGCGACGAAGTGTTCGTGCGCGACGTCGGTGGGATCGTCGCTGTCCATGGCGATTTCCTCAAGGATGACGTCGCGCTCCTGCTCCATCTCCTGCGGGTCCAGCACGGCGCCGGTGATCATGTCCGCGATGACGTCGATGGCCATCGGAAGGTCCGTGTCCAGCACCCGGGCGAAGTAGCAGGTGCTCTCCTTGGCGGTGGCGGCGTTCGATTCCCCGCCCACCTCGTCGAAGGCGGAGGCGATTTCCAGCGCGGTGCGCCGCTTGGTGCCCTTGAACAGCAGGTGCTCCAGGAAGTGGGTGGAGCCGTGCTGCCCGGGGGCCTCATCACGCGAGCCGACGCCGACCCAGAAACCGATGGTCGCGGAGCGCTGCCCCGGCATTGCCTCGGTCAGCACCCGGACGCCGCCGGGCAGTACCGACCGACGCACCTGCGAGCCGCCGTCGGCTCCGTGGATGAGGGTGTCAGCGTGCTGGTTCTGCTCAAGCGGCAGGGGAACGACAGTCATTAAGGCCTTTCAATAAAACCGTCACGGGAAACGTGCCAAATCTGCCTGCAATCCTACCTGCCTTTAACGGCAGCGGGGCCGGTGGACGAATCCACCGGCCCCGCTGCTTGGGTCAGGAAAGACTACTCTGCGGACTCCTCGGAGACCTCAGTGTTGGCAGCGTCCGCAGACCCTTCCTCATCGGCCACGACGGGCGAGAGGGAGAGCTTTCCGCGGTCGTCGATCTTGGTGATTTCCACCTGGATCTTCTGTCCAACGGAAACAACGTCTTCGACGTTGTCCACGCGCTTGCCGCCGGCGATCTTGCGCAGCTCGGAGATGTGCAGCAGACCGTCCTTGCCCGGGGTCAGGGAAACGAAGGCGCCGAAGGTCGTGGTCTTGACGACCGTGCCCAGGTAACGCTCGCCGATTTCCGGGACCTGCGGGTTGGCGATGGCGTTGATCGCGGACCGTGCTGCATCGGCAGACGGGCCGTTCGTGGCGCCAATGTAGACAGTTCCGTCGTCCTCGATCGAGATGTCGGCTCCGGTGTCTTCCTGGATCTGGTTGATCATCTTGCCCTTCGGGCCGATGACCTCGCCGATCTTGTCTACCGGGATCTTGACCGCGATGACGCGCGGCGCGAACTCGGAGAGCTCGTCCGGGGTGTCGATCGCGGAGTTCAGCACGTCCAGGATGTGCAGGCGGGCCTCGCGGGCCTGCTTCAGGGCGGCGGCCAGGACCGACGCCGGGATACCGTCGAGCTTGGTGTCCAGCTGGATGGCCGTGACGAACTCGGAGGTACCGGCAACCTTGAAGTCCATGTCGCCGAAGGCATCTTCGGCGCCGAGGATATCGGTCAGGGCTGCGTAGCGGGTCTGGCCGTCAACCTGGTCGGAGACCAGGCCCATGGCGATACCGGCAACGGCGGCCTTCAGCGGCACGCCTGCGTTCAGCAGGGACAGCGTGGAGGCGCAGACGGAACCCATCGACGTCGAACCGTTGGAGCTGAGAGCCTCAGATACCTGGCGGATCGCGTAGGGGAATTCCTCGCGGGAGGGCAGGACCGGCATGATGGCGCGCTCTGCGAGGGCACCGTGGCCGATTTCGCGGCGCTTCGGCGAACCGACGCGGCCGGTCTCGCCGGTGGAGTACGGCGGGAAGTTGTAGTTGTGCATGTAGCGCTTGCGCGTCACGGGAGACAGCGAGTCGATCTGCTGTTCCATCTTGAGCATGTTCAGCGTGGTGACACCCATGATCTGGGTCTCGCCGCGTTCGAAGATGGCCGAGCCGTGGACGCGGGGCAGGACCTCGACCTCGGCGGTGAGCTGGCGGATGTCCGTCAGGCCGCGGCCGTCGATGCGGATCTGGTCCTTGAGGATGCGCTGGCGCACGACCTGCTTGGTGACGGAGCGGAAGGCTGCGGACAGTTCCTTCTCGCGGCCTTCGAACTGGCCGGCCAGGGAAGAGGTGACCTCGTCCTTCAGCTCGTCGGAGGCGGTGTCGCGCTCCTGCTTGTCGGCGATCTGGAAGACAGCGGCCAGCTTCTCGGCGGCAGCGGACTCGACGGCGGCGTAGACGTCGTCCTGGTAGTCCAGGAAGACCGGGAACTCGACGGTCGGCTTGGCGGCGCGGGCTGCCAGGTCGGACTGCGCTTCGCAGAGAGCCTTGATGAACGGCTTGGCGGCCTCGAGGCCCTCGGAAACAACCTCTTCGGTCGGGGCGGTGGCGCCCTGTTCCTTGATCAGGTTCCAGGAGTTGTCCGTGGCTTCGGCTTCGACCATCATGATCGCAACGTCGTCGCCCGCGATGCGGCCGGCAACAACCATGTTGAAGACGGCGTTCTCCAGCTGCGAGTGCTTCGGGAAGGCAACCCACTGCGAGCCGTGCTCGTCGGCGACGAGGGCAACGCGGACGCCGCCGATCGGGCCGGAGAAGGGCAGGCCGGAGAGCTGGGTGGACATCGAGGACGCGTTGATAGCGACGACGTCGTACAGCTCGTCCGGGTTGATGGACAGCACGGTGACGACGATCTGGACCTCGTTGCGGAGGCCCTTCACGAACGCGGGGCGCAGCGGGCGGTCCATCAGGCGGCAGGCCAGGATGGCTTCCGTCGAGGGACGGCCTTCGCGGCGGAAGAACGAGCCCGGGATGCGGCCCGCGGCGTACATGCGCTCTTCGACGTCGACGGTCAGCGGGAAGAAGTCAAAACCTTCGCGCGGGTGCTTGCCGGCGGTAGTTGCGGACAGCAGCGCGGTCTCTTCATCGATGTAGACCATTGCTGCGCCGGCTGCCTGCTTGGCAAGACGGCCGGTTTCAAAGCGGATAACCCGCTTGCCGAAGCGGCCATTGTCAATGACGGCTTCTGAGAACTGGATTTCGGGACCCTCCAAGAGAGTCACCTCCGTTTCTTGATTTACGGAGTCCAGCCGCATCAACCCAGTCCAGCATCTGTCTACTGGACTGCACTGCACCCGGTCATCGATCGAGACCCACGGGCCAAGGCTTCAGTCCTTGAAGCCGTTCCCGGAGATCACTACCGAGGACCGCGAATGCGTGATGCGGTTGATCCTCCTGTTGAGTTTTTTTGCAGAAGGCGGCCCCTTCCGATGGAAAGGGCCGCCCCCTAGAGCTGACTAGCGGCGCAGGCCGAGGCGCTCGATGAGCGCACGGTAGCGGTTGATGTCAGTGTTCTTGAGGTAGGTGAGCATGCGCTTGCGACGACCAACCATGGCCAGCAGACCGCGCTGGGTGTGGTAATCGTGCTTGTGCACCTTCATGTGCTCCGTCAGATCCTTGATCCGCTGGGTCAGGACTGCAACCTGGACCTCCGGCGAGCCGGTGTCGCCCTCGGACGTTGCGAAATCCTTCATGATGGACTGCTTTACAGCGGCTTCAAGTGCCACGTTAACTCCTAGAGATGTGCCGTGAGGCCCGAATCAGTAATTCACTGCCGGGTGTGCCGCGCCGGAAATCCCCGCCCTTGGGAAGGCTTCCACAGCACAACAAGAGCCAGCCGCCACGGACTGCAGCCGGATCCAACGTTTAGTTTACTGGCACGCCGTCGAAGTTGTCTAAACAGTCCGCGGGCCGTCCACCGTTACTCGGAGTCTGCCAGCAGCCCGCGGATCGCCGCGACGCCCCGGTACAGCTCGGCGAACGAGGTGCTCAGCGGCGACAGACCGATCCGGATGCCCTGCGGTGCACGGAAGTCGGGGATCACGTCCTGCTCCCACAGCACCGCCGTCATCTCCCGGAAGGCCGGGTGGTCCACGGTGATGTGGCTGCCGCGCAGCTCCGGGTCCCGCGGAGTTGCCAGCCGCACGCCGGCCGGTTCCAGCCAGGCGTCATGGAGTTCGACGGCGAACGCGGTCAGCAGCCGGGACTTCTCCCGCACGGCGGCCATGCCGACTTCCTCGAGCAGGTCCAGCGTGCCGCGCATGGCGAGCATGCCGAAGACGGCCGGGGTGCCGCTGAGGAAACCCCGGATGCCGGCAGCGGCCTCATAGCCGGGCCCCATTTCGAAGGCGTCCTTGCGCCCCATCCAGCCCCAGATCGGCTGCTGCAGCCCGGGCAGGTGCCGGGCGTTGACGTAGGCGAACGCGGGCGAGCCGGGTCCCCCGTTCAGGTATTTGTAGGTGCAACCCGCTCCGAAGTCCACGTCCGCGGCGTCCAGGCCGATCTCCACCGAACCGGCGGAGTGGCACAGGTCCCACACGACAAGCGCGCCGGCGTCGTGCACGGCGGCGGTAATGCCCGGAAGGTCCGCGAGGAATCCGGAGCGGTAGGCGATCTGGCTCAGGACCACGACGGCCGTGGCCGGGCCGGTGGCGGCGCGCACCTGCTCCACGGTCACGCCGGAGGCCGGGTCCGCCTCGATCCAGCGCAGGGTGAGGCCCTCCTCGCGCGCGATGCCTTCGACGAGGTAGCGGTCGGTCGGGAAGTTGTCCGTATCCAGCACGATCTCGGTGCGGCTGGGGTCGGTGACGGCGGCCAGCGCGGCGCGGATCAGCTTGTAGAGCACCACCGTGGTGGAATCCGCGATGATGGTCTGCCCAGGGGCGGCGCCGAGCACGGCGCGGCCGAGCTGGTCTCCGATTGCTTGCGGGAGCTCCAGCCATTCCTCGTCCCAGCCGCGGATCAGGCGCCCGCCCCAGCTGTCCTGGATGAAGCTGCTGATGTCCGTGACGGTCCGTTTGAGCGGACGGCCCAGTGAGTTGCCGTCGAGATAGGACAGCTCCGAGTCGGTGCCGAGGAAGTGCTCGCGGTAGGAGGCAAGGGGATCCGCGGCGTCGAGGTCGAGCGCGCGCTGCCAGAGAGCATCGGTGCCGGACTGGGCCGCCGGTTCGGCGCTCACTGGCCGATCTCCGTGCGGACCGCGAACAGCTCGGGGAAGAAGGTCAGTTCGAGGGCTTTTTGCAGGAACGCGGCGCCGCTGGATCCGCCGGTGCCGGCCTTCATGCCGATGGTGCGCTGCACGGTGCGCAGGTGCCGGAAGCGCCAGAGCTGGAAATTGTCTTCCAGGTCCACGAGTTCTTCGCAGGCTTCGTAGGCGCCCCAGTTGCTCGCGGCGTTTTCGTAGATGTACTTGAACACCGGGACGAGCTCGGGGCAGAACTCGTGGGCCTGGCTCACGTCCCGGTTGAGCACCGAGGCCGGCACGTCGAAGCCCTGGCGCTTGAGGTAGGCGAGGAAGTCGTCGTAGATGCTCGGGGCTTCGAGGAGTTCCTGGAGCATCAGGTGGGCTTCGGGGTCTGATTCGAACACCGGCAACATTTTGCGGTTCTTGTTGCCGAGCAGGAATTCCACCGCCCGGTACTGGCTGGACTGGAACCCGGACGAGTTGCCGAGGAAGCCGCGGAACTGGGAGTACTCGGTGGGTGTGAGCGTGGCCAGCACGGACCACTGCTCGGTCAGGGTTTTCTGGATGTGTTTGACCCGGGCGATCGCCTTGAGCGCGGAGCCGAGGTCGTCCGCCCGCAGCCAGGCGGCCGCGCTGCGGAGTTCGTGCAGCACGAGCTTGAGCCACAGTTCCGTGGTCTGGTGCTGGATGATGAACAGCATCTCGTCGTGGTGCTCCGGCTCGCTGACCGGCTGCTGGGCACTGAGCAGCGTCGGCAACTGCAGGTACGAGGCGTAGCTCATCCGGGCGCTGAAGTCGCGGACTATGTCCTTGTCCAGCTCCCGCGTGTTCTTCTCAATCGTCACGTCTTGCCTTCCTTGCCAAACGGGGCGCGCTAGCCGGTGAAAAGGATGTCGTGCGCCTGCACGACGTCCAGCCGCATCTGCTCAACCAGCGCCTCAGGGCCACGGTACGCGACCATGCCGCGCAAACGGGCCACGAACTCGACCACCACTGTCTGGCCGTACAGATCGAAGTCCTCGACGGCCTCTTCCGGGCGGTCGATCACGTGCGCCTCGACCTGCCGGCTAACGCCGTCGAAGGTCGGGTTGGAGCCCACGGAAATGGCGGCGGGCCACCGCGTGCCGGCCTGGTCCACGAGCCAGCCGGCGTAAATGCCGTCCGCGGGGATGTAGCCGCTGGCATCGGAGGAGAGGTTGGCCGTAGGGAAACCGAGGTCGCGGCCTCGAGCTGCCCCGTGGACCACCTCGCCGCGCATCCGGTGCGGCCGGCCCAGGACGGCGGCGGCGGTGGCGACGTCGCCCTCCCGCAGCGCTTCCCGGACCCAGGTGGAGGAACAACGGCGGTCGCTCGCGCCGCCGTCGTCGTGTCCGCCGCCGTGGTGTCCGTGCAACGGGTAGCCTTCGGAACCGAACTCGCTGATGACCTGGACCTCGAAGCCGAGCTTCTCCCCCAGTTCCTTCATGGTGTCCAGGTCCCCGGAGTTGCCGCGGCCGAAGCGGGCGTCGTGGCCGATCACCACGTGGCTGGCCTTGAGCGCATCGACCAGCACGGAGGAGACGAACTCTTCCGGCGTGAGGCTGGCCAGTTCGAGCGAGTACTTCATCACAAGGACGGCGTCGAGGCCCACCTCGCCGAGGGCGACGAGCTTGTCCTCCAGGCCCATGATCAGCTCGGGGGCGGATTCGGGGCGATGGACCTGCGCCGGGTGCGGGTCAAAGGTGATGGCGACGGCGCGGGCATGGTTCAGGCGGGCGGTACGGATGAGCTGCGAGAGCACCTGCTGGTGGCCGCGGTGCACGCCGTCGAAGTTGCCGAACGTGACCACGGACGGGCCGAAGTCCGCCGGGACTTCGGACGGATCGTTCCAGATGTGGACCATCTACCTCGCCTTTTGCTGCCTGCCATTGACTCCTCCGGAGGGTTGGGACCGGCTCCGGAACTCTCTAAGATTACCCGCTATCGCCCCGGTTCCTGGACGGCACCCGGGGCTCCGGCGGACGCCTTTCCGCCTCCCCCGCCCCGGGCTACGATGCAAGGGCACCAGTTCGGCCACGGCAACGCTGCCGGCGCCGCCAACAATGTCCGCGGCCCGGCCCGCGGCTGAAGGAGAACGCCATGACTGAGCTTCAGGACATCCTCGGGCAGATCCCGGTAGACCAAATTGCCGGCATGCTCGGGACTGACCGGCAGACCGCCCAGGCCGCGGTGGAGGCTGCCGTGCCCACGCTCCTCGCCGGACTGCATAACAACGCACAGGCTCCGGAGGGCGCGGCCTCGCTGGAGTCCGCGCTCGGCCAGCACCGCGACGGGCTGGTCGACGGCGGCGTCGATGCGGCGCAGGTGGACACTGCCGACGGCGAAAAGATCGTCAACCATGTTTTTGGCGGCCGGCAGGACCAGGTCGCCAACCAGCTGGCGGGAACCGCGCAGCTCGGCGGCATGGGCGGGGACCTGGTCCGCAAGCTCCTGCCGCTGCTCGCGCCGATCGTCATGTCCTACCTCGCCAACAAGGTCCTGGGCGGTCGCGGCCAGGCCGGCGGCGGAACCGGGGCCGGAGCCGGAGGCATTGACCTGGGCGGCATCCTCGGTGGAATTCTCGGCGGCGGCGGGGGCGCAGCCGGCGGCGGCCTGGGCGACATCCTCGGGGGCATGCTTGGCGGCGGGCAGCAGCGGACGGCCAATGAAGCTGTAGCCCCGGACGCCGGCAATGCCGCCGAGCCCGAGCTCCAGCCGCAGGCTGTCCCGCAGGTCCAGCCGTCCGGCAGTGAGCCGCGACCGGGTGAGCTGATCGACATTGACCTCCCGGGCCAGCCTCAGGAAGAGGCGCCGCAGGACGCTGAGCCCCGGAAGAACGACGGCGGCCTCGGCGGACTGTTGGGCGGACTGTTCGGGAAGAAATAGCGTCCGCTGACGCTGGATTGGGCCTCCAGGAGCGGGGCTGGCACTACCCGGCTGGGTGCGGGCCTGCTGTCGGGAGCCCTTGGAGCCACGCCTCGAGTTCCCGCGGATGGCGGAAGATGCGGACCTCGGCGGTGCCAGGGTTGCTCTCCAGTTCGCGCATGACCCGTCGCTTGCGGCTGAACGAGCGGAAATGCCACCCGATGATCGAGTCCAGGGCGAACAGGCGGCCGAACGTTTCCCGGTTCCCGTTGCAGACTTCCTCTCGGGCGATGACCCGGCGAAAGGAGCGGCGGAGCAGCCGGAGCAGCGAAAGCCAGCGCGGATAGTCCAGTCCGACAATCAGCTCCGCTCGCGGCACAACAAGGTCACGCCACACTCCATAGGCGCTGTCCAGGACCCACTCATCCTGGCCGGCGATGCGCGCCGCGAGCTCCCGCTGCACGGCGGTGTCCGGCTGCCGCCAGCCCGGAAGCCAGCCAATGTCGTCGTCGGCAGAGAACTCCGGGAGCCCCGTTCTCGCCGCATAGGCACGGGCGGCGGAGGACTTCCCGCTCCCGGTGACGCCGTAGAAGAGGACTCGCGAGGGGGCAGCGGTTGGATTCCGGGGGTGCACGAAGTTCAGCATGCCACACTGGTGCGATGCCCCAGTTCTCTATCTCCGCCAGCGCCGACGTGACCGACGCCGAGGCGCTGGCGCTTTATGAATCCGTCGGGTGGGCCGCCTACTCCCGGGACCTGGGACTGCTCGTGCGGGCCATCCGGAATTCTTCGTTTGTGGTCACTGCCCGGAGTGTCGGAGGGGAACTGGTTGGGCTTGCCCGGGCCGTCTCCGACGATGCGACCATCTGCTACTTGCAGGACATCCTCGTGGACCCGGCGTTCCAAGGAACCGGTGTGGGAAGGACGCTGCTGGAAGCCGTCCAGGCGCGGTACGGGCACGTCCGGCAGACGGTCCTCCTCACCGACAACGAGCCGGGCCAGCGAGCCTTCTACGAAGCCCTGGGTTTCACCGAAGGCGCTGACTTCAGCCCTGAGCCGTTGCGGGTTTTCGCGTTGATCCGCTAGCACCGGTCTGCGGCTATTGCCCCTTGCCGTCGCGGCGCTTGGGAGAACGCTTTTCATGGACTGCACTCCCGGTGGCGGCTAAGGTTCGAGCATGCGGAGACTGGCGGGGACAGCGACGATCGGCGTCGTGTTGGGCGTGCTGCTTTGCGGGTGTTGGCTGGTGCCTGTCACCCGCACGGACGCCTGCGTTGACTGGGTCCGCTTCCAGACCATGCAACAACGCTTCGACCACGCCGGCGCGGTCCTGGTCGGCACGCCCCTCCAGAGAGACGGTGAGATCCGGATCTACGGTTACCAGGCCAATGTCCACGTGGTGGAAGTGGAGAAAGTGCTCAAAGGCAGCCTGGGCAAGGGCCCGGTCCGTATCGCGTCCATGCCGGTGACTTGCGGAAAGTCCTATCCCGACGGCGACCCGCTCGACGTCGGCGGCCGGCATCTCTTCTTCCTGACCGAGCAAAACGACGGTTGGTTTACGATGACGCCGGACCAGGGCACTGTCCCGTTCCCGCCGGGCACCCCGATCCCCTTCAAGACCGGCTGAGCGGTCCTTCAGGGTGAAGTAAGCCGGTACACCGAGACGTGGCTGCGGGATTCTCCGGTGAACTCGCTGCCATCCCAGTCCGCCCACCTGGATTCCAACTCGAACCCGGCCAGCCGGGCCATGAGATCCAGCTCGCTGGGCCAGACGTACCGGTGCGGCGTCCGTCCGATCCGCGCCTCCTGACCGTCCGCTAGCTCCGGGGCGAACCGCACATGGTGCGAGATGACGTGCTGATTCAGCACATCGTAGGTATCGACTAGGAGATACCCGGGCTCGCTCTCTTCAACCGTCCCACCGTGGCCGGGCGACAGTGAGCGGAGTTGTGGCACCCAGAGCTCTATGACGAAGCGCCCGCCAGGCGCAAGATGACGCGCAGCGTTCTGGAAACAGCGCACCTGATCGTCCTGCGTCAAGAGGTTGGCGATGGTGTTGAACACCAGGAATGCAAGCGAGAAGTTCTCCCCCGCCAATGCCTCGGTCATGTCGCCCTGAACGACGGGAATGTTGCGTTCGCTGGCCTTCTCACGCAAACGGGAGATCATCGCGTGGGACAGTTCGATACCGCTGACTTGAACCCCCGCTTCCGAAAGCGGAATCGCAACCCGGCCCGTGCCAATGGCAAATTCGATGGCCGGACCGTCACCCGCGAGCTCCGACAGGACCTCTACCGTGGGGCCGAGAACCTCGGGCGCGAACATTCCCTCTCCAGGCGTGTCGTACTTCCTCGCGGTCTCGTCGTCCCAGAGCTGTTGCTGGTTAATCATCCCGTCACTATCGCATCTGCTGTGCGGTTCCTCTAGCGACCGATGCCGCCTCCGTGGCCCAACGTCCGGTCCACAGCCCCGGGCCGCAGGTCTTCGGCCGTCGGCCTTCCCTCTCGGACTTCGGTCTCGGGTCGTCCGTCTCGGGTCGTCGGTCTCGGGTCGTCGGTCTCGGAGCCCAGGCGGCATGACACCTTCGCTGCAGTCACGGCCGGACGCGGCGGCCCTGCTGGGCTCCCCTATCGTGTGACCGTTCGGATTCCGGTCGGCCGGGTACGCCGTTCAGCAACTCCGGGTGCGTGGTTCAGCTACTCCGGGTGCGCCGTTCAGCAACTCCGGGTGCGCCGTTCAGCTTCTGAAGTAGTGGTTTCTTCGGGGTGTTTGGCGTGGGTCGAGGTGGGGTGGCGGGATGAACCACGGGATCCCGGCACGGATCTGGATGGTCCATTGTTCTTTGTGGGTCAGGTGGTGATGGTGGGAGCAGAGGAGCGTTCCGTTGTCGGTGGATGTGGTGCCGCCTGTGGACCAGTAGTTAATGTGGTGGGCTTCGCACCAGGGTGCGGGGATGGTGCAGCCGGGGAAGGCGCAGCCCTGGTCGCGGGCGGTGATGGCTTTGCGGAGGTGGGGCGGGAAGATCCGGCTGGTGCGGCCGATGTCCAGGATCCGGCCCTGGGCTCCGAGCAGGACGGGGATGATGTCCGCGTCGCAGGCGATTTTGCGGATGGTCGCGGCGGTGACGGGGCCGGTGAAGGCCAGCGTCCCGGTGCCGGTGAACCCGAGCGATCCCGCCCCGGGGCCGTGTCCGGTGGCTCCGACCCGGCCGAACTGGCCCGGTCCGGTGGTTCCGGCCCGCTCGAACTGGCCGGTGGCGCTGACCTGGCCGGCCCCGTCGGCGGCCGTGCCGGTGTCTCGTTGGAGGCGTTCGAGGAGGTCGCGGTAATCGATGGTGACCATGACCTGGGGCCGGAGCCCTCCGGTGGCGGGCAGTGCGCCGGAAGCCAGGGCCACTTTGCAGGCGCCGACCAGGCCGTCGAGGGATTTCTGCGGCCTCGACCGCCGGTC
>NZ_JBFRDC010000010.1:0-72626 GCF_052113385.1 Arthrobacter sp. YAF16 | reverse complement strand
GTCGCGGTAATCGATGGTGACCATGACCTGGGGCCGGAGCCCTCCGGTGGCGGGCAGTGCGCCGGAAGCCAGGGCCACTTTGCAGGCGCCGACCAGGCCGTCGAGGGATTTCTGCGGCCTCGACCGCCGGTCGAGCAGTGTTTCTTCGGTGCCCGCCACGCCGCCGGCCGCGCTGCCGGGTTCGCTGCCCGCGCTCCCGGTTGCCGCATCATCGGGAGCCTCGGTGCCGGTGCGGGGGTTGGTGGCGGTGTTCATCACGGTCAGCAGGTGTTCGAACTGTTCGGTCGTGGCGAAGATTTCCAGATGTTGCAGGCCGTGGCGGGGTTTCCGGAGGAACGCGCCCTGTAACTGGCGCAGGACCTCCTCGGAGGGTTCGGCGCCGTCCTGGTCGATCGCGTCCGTCCAGCGCCTCGCGACCCGGGCCAGGAAATCCGGGTCGTGCTCCACTGCGGTCCGGGTCAGGGCATGTTCCATCCGGGCGGCCGTCTCCGCATCGCACAGCGGCCGCACCCGGGCCAGGGCGAGGGTGATGATGGTCGCGGACCGCGACGGGACCGTACCGGCGGCCACGGCGTCGGCGAGTTCCTCGCGCAGGGGCGGGAGCGGCTGGCCGGTGATCCCGGTCCGCGGCAACACGTCCCCGGCCAGGGCCAGCCGGCGGTGGGCCTCGACGGCGGTGATCTGGAGCCGGTCCCGCAGGAACTCGCCGGTCTTGCGGTAGCCGTCATCGAGGACCGGGGCGTTCTCGGCGGCAGCCTCCTTGCGGGTCCGGTTCACCGCCCCGGCAGCAACAACCTGCAGGTATTCCAAGGCCCGGGCAGCCTCTTCGACCCCGGCGGCGAACTCCACGGCCTCACCGAACCCGAACAGCGCCGCATCCCCGGCCGCCGTCGCGGTCAACTCCCGTAGCTGTCCCAGAACGCTACGCAGTGACCGACCCCGGCGGACATCATCGCCCGGCCAGCCGGCCGGCCGAGCAATGAGGGCTGCACTGGTTCCCATGAATCAATTCTGCCGTGGACCTACGACATTATTGCCCGCACCGGAACAGCCGTCGCCCTCTTAGGACGGGGGCGGCAGCGGCGCGGAACCTGCACGGGACCGGCCACGGAAAACCCCCGGACATCACCACCCGGCCGCCTGGAGCAAAGGCGACCGCGGCACTGATTCCCATGGACCAATCCAAGCAGGAGGGTAGGACACATTTTGAAACAGCTCACACGCGGCCCGGATCCGCCAGACGGCGGCATGACAGACTAGCCGGATGGACAGCTCAGTCTCCCCGCAGCCAGCCCAACAGGACCCCGCTGAAGATCTGTCGGCCGCAAGCGCAAAGCCGGAAGAGCAGGAAACGCCCCCGCGCAACCCGTACCTCGAGCCCCGCCGGCCGCTCGGACCGCGGGACCCCGGCGATGCCTGGGTGGAAGGCGAACACGGCCGCTTCTGGGGCCGCTTCGGCTCCGCGGGACTGCTCGTCCATGATGCTGCGAAGGGTGTGCTGCTGCAGCACCGCGCCACCTGGAGCGACCAGGGCGGAACGTGGGGACTTCCCGGCGGCGCCCTGCATCAGGGTGAGGACGCCGTCAACGGCGCGCTCAGGGAGGCCAACGAGGAGGCCGCGGTACCGCCCGAATCCGTCCGCGTGCTGTTCACCTCGGTGTTCGACGTCGGGTACTGGTCCTACACGACCGTGGCCGCCCAGGTCGTCGAGCCCTTCGAACCGGCCATTAGCGACCCGGAAAGCCTTGAATTGCAGTGGGTCAGCCTTGAGGGTGTGGGCGACAAAGAGCTCCACCCGGGGTTTGCGGCCGCGTGGCCCGCGCTGCGTCGCAGGCTTCAGGCTCCCCGCGAAGGTGACCGCCGCGATAGTGACGGAGCCGGCACGTCAGGCACGTCAGGCAAGTAACGCCAGCGACGACGACGGCGGCGCCACGTGGCGCTAAGGCCAGCGGCTCCGCCGTCGAACGGACGCCTGGGCCGTGCAGCTGGCCAGTAAGACTCTCAGCCAATCACAGCAGGGTGTCCCCGCAGGAAAGAGCAGCGCTCAGTACCGGCCCGGGACCTCGAAGGCGGCCAGTATCCTGGCAAGATCCTGCTGCAGCGTGGTCCAGCCCTCCAGGTCCTCGGGAAGCGCGTCGCGCTCGATCCGATGCGCAGTCGCCAGCGCGGCGATACCCGACGTCGTCAGGGCCACAGAGAACTGCCTGCGGTCGCGCTGGTCCCTGGTTCGGGTGACGAGGCCGGACTCTTCGAGCCGGCCGAGCACCTTCCCCAAGGACTGGCTCTGGACCGCAATCCGGCGCGCCAGCTGCTCCTGGTTCAACGGTCCCCCGGCCAAACCCTGGAGGGCTATCACGGCGGCGTGCGACAGGCCCAGCGCCGCCAGGGCCTGGTCCTTGCGCCGCTCTACCACCCGTGCGGCCATGGATAAGAGCTGATCCGTCCGCCACCTCTTAGTGGCCGGATTATTGTCCGCGCTCTCGCTCATCCGCGGCACCCGGACCGGCGCCCTTTGCCTGCTCTTTTCGGTTCCCATGTTGCTCGGGGAACGGCGTTCACAATGCTCATGATGCCTCCCTCGCTCCGGTGGACAAACTTAAGGTGCGCGGCTATCACACGCCGCACTCCGGTTCTACCATAAGCATGCTTACTATGTATTTGGCAAGTCTGCTTACTATTCGGCGGCGCCGGGGCACGGCAAGTAGCCCCACGTCGGGGGCTCCATCGGTTGGGCGGAAAACCGGGTCAGGCCTGCTTGGGCGCCGGGCGGCGGCGGTAAAGCCAGATGAGGCCAAGGATCGGCAGCAGCAGCGGGATGAAGCCGTAGCCGCGGCCAAACAAGGACCAAACCGTCTCGTGCGGGAAGTTGACCGCGTCGAAAAGACTGAGCGCTCCGACCACCAGAACCCCGATCAGCTCGACCAGGACGGCGGTCACGGACACCTTGAACCAGGTCCGGCCGGCCTTCGCGAGGGACACGGTCGCCACGATGTAGACGACGGCGGCGAAGGCGGACAGCAGGTAGGCAAGCGGCGCCTCGGAGAACTTGGTGAGGATCTGGTACCCGGCCCGGGCGGTTGCCGAGAGCGCGAACACCGCATAGACAGCAATCAGCAGCCGGCCCGGTCCGGTGTTGCGGGTATCCTTCGACGCCGGGCGGGCGGTCCCGGCGGCGGTTTCGCTCGGCTGCCCGGCGGTGGTCCCGGCGTCGCCGCCAGTGTGCTGTGAAGCCGTCATGTTCTTCTTTGCCTCTTCCACGTCAGTACCAGATCTGGTTCATTCGGGCCGCCATCACCAGCGCGGTGACGCCGACAGCCGCCAGCACGAAATTGCTCCACCGGGTGCGTTCCAGGATGGCCCAGTACACCGCGCCGACCGGGAGCATCAGCGCTGTGACCAAGTAGCCCCAAAACTCCCAGGGCTCCCCCGCGATGTGCTCCCCCGACGCGACCCGGACAATCGAACCCACCAGATAGACCAGCAGGGACAGTTCGACGGCGGCCACCGAGAGGATTGTCGCATCGTTCGGGGCCTTCTTCAGGATGCCGGCACCGACGCAAAGGAGGGTGGAGAGCAGCCCTACCACCAGGATGATGTAGAAATACGCGTCCACGGCTAGCCCGCCGGCTCTGCGGAGGAAGGCGCCGAGGAAGGCGCGGAGGACGGCGTCACGGAGGCAGTCTTCCCGGCGGCCGGTTTTTCATTGTCCGGCGCGAAGACCAGCACGGGCTTGGCATAACTTCCGGCGTCGGCCAGCAGCGCCACGAGTGAGCCGTCCGGCGCGAACGCGGCCGCGGGCTTCTCCGGCGTTGCGGCATCCGGCGTGCCGGCAGCGGCACCCGCCGCGATCCTACGGCCGAAGGACAGTTCCGTGGTTTCTTCCGCCGTGAGCTCCCGGTTGGGCATGAGCGCCCGGGCTGCCTGAGACATCTCCAGGACGTCCAATTCCTCGGCCAGCTGCTCCAGGGTGCGCGCCTGCTCCAGGCTGTAGGGGCCAACCTGGGTCCGGCGCAGGGCGGTGAGGTGGCCTCCAACACCGAGGGCCTCGCCGAGATCCCGGGCGAGGGCACGAATGTACGTGCCGGAGGAACACTCCACGGTCACGTCCAAGTCCAGGGCTTCGCCGTCCTGCGTGCGGCGGAGTTCGTGGATGTCGAAGCGGTAGATCGTCACAGGCCGTGCGGCGAGCTTCACATCTTCCCCGGAACGGACGCGGGCGTAGGCACGCTCACCGTTGACCTTGATGGCACTGACGCTGCTGGGAACCTGCTGGATCTCGCCGGTCAGGGCGGCGACGCCGGCCCGGATGCCTTCCTCGGTGACCGCGGCGGCACTGCGGGTTGCGGTGACCTCGCCTTCGGCGTCGTCCGTGACGGTCGACTCGCCAAGGCGGATGGTGGCGGTGTAGGTCTTGGAGGTGCCCACGATGTAGGTCAGCAGGCGGGTCGCCTTGTTGATGCCGAGCACCAGCACCCCGGTTGCCATGGGGTCCAGGGTTCCGGCGTGGCCCACCTTTCGGGTACCGGCGATCCGCCGCATCCGTCCAACCACATCGTGGCTGGTCCAGCCTTGCGGCTTATCCACTATTACCAGTCCAGAAAGCACGCCTCCCAGTATATCCGCGCCGGGACGGCCCCCGGCGCGGACGCCCAGGCCTGGCAGCCGGCCACGGCTAGGATGGCAGACATGCCCGAGCTTGCAGCCCACGTCCGCGACGTTCCCGTCAACCAGATCCGCGAAATCACCGAGGCCGCCTGGCACACGCCCGGCGCGATCGTGCTGAGCATCGGCGAGCCGGGCTTTGCCCTCCCCCGGCACATCCTCGAGGCCGGGATGGCCTGCCTGGACCGTGACGAGACCAACTACACCCCCAATGCCGGCATTCCGGCGCTGCGGGAAGCCTTCGCAGCCAGATTCCGCGAGCACAATGCGACGCCGGTCGGCGCCGAACGGGTGTACGTCGTCGACGGCGCGCAGCAGGGCCTGCACTTTGCCATGACCTTGCTGCTCTCCCCCGGCGACGAAATCCTGATCCCCAATCCGGGTTACCCGACCTTTGCGATGACGGCCAGCCTGCTGCATGCCGTCCCGATCGGATACCCGCTCTACCCGGACCACGACTTCCAGCCGCGGATCGAAGACATCGAAGCACTGATCACGCCGCGGACCAAGGTCCTGATCCTCAATTCCCCGTCCAACCCGCTCGGGGCCGTGCTGGGCGAGGAACTCACCCGCAGCCTCCTGGATCTGGCCCGGCGGCACGATCTCTGGATCATCTCGGACGAGTGCTACGAGGCCTTCACCTATGACGTACCGCACGTCAGCCCGGCCCGCTTCGACAGCGACGTTCCCGGCGAGGCCAGGGTGTTCACCTCCCTGACCCTGTCCAAGACCTACGGGCTTACGGGGCTGCGCATCGGTGCGCTGATCTGCCCGCCGGGGATCGAGCAGCAGATGAACAACGTGATGGAGGCGATCGTTTCCTGCGTCGCGTCGCCCTCGCAGTATGCCGCGCTGGCAGCCCTGACCGGCCCGCAGGACTACGTCAGCCACGCCCACGCGCATTACCGGGCCAATCGGGACGCCGCCTCCGCCGTGCTGGAGTCCAAGGGCATCCCGTTCCTCACCGCGCAGGGCGCCTTCTACCTCTGGGCCGACGTCTCGCACGTCAGCGGCGGAGACGTTCGGGCCTGGGTGCGGCGCTTCCTCGGGGACTCCGGAGTGTCCTTCGCCCCGGGCACCGCGTTCGGCTCCATCGGCGAAGGCTGGATCCGGATTGCCCTGTGCGGCAGCCAGGCGGAGCTTGTGGAAGGCCTGGGCCGGCTCCCTGCCCGCGACCCGGCCGTCTAGTCCTACCGCCCGGGCGCGCCAGGCAGTAGCCTGACCAAACGCGGGTGCGGGCGGATTCACGGCGGGTGCGCGGCTGGCCCGGGAGGAGGACCTCATGTGGTGGCAGGACTTGTTGTGGGGCATCTGGAACGGGCTCACGGCCTGGATTGTGCTGATCGCCCACGTCTTCGGGGCCTGGCGGGAGTTCCCCTTCTACAACATGGGGCGGGCCGGCAACTGGTATGACTTCGGCTTCCTGCTGGGGATGGGCTCCCCGCTGCTGGGCGGCCTGGGCGCCCGACGGCGGCGCTGAGGCAGCGACGCCGGCCGATCCGGATCAGGGTTACCGGCTCAAAGCCGGATTTCGTCTTCCGGCAACGGCAGCGGCGCCTGCGCCGCGCTGAAGGACATCTTGACGATGAAGTGTCCCTCGGAGCAGTTCCTCGCGATGATGGCCCCCGCTTCGCCGGCCAGCTTCACCCCGAATTGAAGTTCCAGATGTTCGGGAGCGAGCTCCCTCATCACGTCGGCAGCGGCCCTGGCTGCCGGCCTCACCGCGGCAAGGGCGTCTTCAAGCCGCCGGCCGGCGTCGAGGATGCCGAGTTCGTTGCGCGCCGGCCGTTCGACGCCGAAGCTGCCTTCCTCGACCTCCACCAGCACCGTTCCCGACCCGACCTCGTAGCGCAGGATTTCAGTCATTGCTTGCTCCCTTCGGGCCGGGCTGCCAGCGCACCGTCCAGCCAACTGCGCAGGGCAGCAGCCGGCGGGGCTCCCGCCTGCCGTGCCACGACCTTGCCGTTGGCGATCACCAGCATGGTGGGAATCGCCTGCACATCGAAGCGCCGGGAAAGCTCCGGAGACTTGTCCACATCCACCTTGACGAGTTTGACCCGGCCGGCCCGTTCGTGCGCCAGTTTGTCCAGTACCGGGCTGACCATCCGGCATGGGCCGCACCACGCCGCCCAGAAGTCCACCAGGGCGGGCACCGGGGACCGCTCCGCGACGGCGGCAAAGTCTGCGTCGCCGGCCTCGACAATCCACGGCAGGTCCCGGCGGCACTTGCCGCAGCGCGGGTGCCCGGCCGCAGCGGCCGGTATGCGGTTGGTCGTGCCGCAGAGGGGGCACTTGAGCAGCGTCGTCGTCACGGCCGGTCGCCGCCGTTCCACTTGCCCGCAGTCATGCCTCCATGGGACGCTCGGGCCGGCACCGGGCATAGAGTCCAAAGTCCTCCGGAGCCCCGGCGGACACAGAACTGGCCGGGCCCGTTTCCGGGTCCGGCCAGTTCCGGCGGTGCTGGGGTTACTTGTTGCTGTCCTCGTCGACGTCGCCGTCGGCGGTGAGGTCAGTGTCCTCTTCGTCGAAGTCGTCTTCGTCGAGCTCGATGTCCTCCGGGATGTCGCTCTTGTACGGATCGGCGTCGCCGGCGTGCTTGGCGCTGGCGGCCAGGGCCGCAACCTCGGCGTCGCGCTTCTTGGCCTCACGCAGCAGTTCCTCAAGGTTCGAGGCCACCACGGGGATCTGGTCGGCCACGAATTCCAGCGTCGGCGTCAACCGGACGGTGATGTTGCGGCCGACTTCCTGGCGCAGCACACCCTTGGCCTTCTCCAGGCCCTTGGCCGCGTCGGCCTGGGCCACCTCGTCGCCGAAGACGGTGTAGTAGACGGTCGCGTGCTGCAGATCATTGGTCACACGCGCGTCGGTTACGGTCACGCCTTCCAACCGGGGATCCTTCACCCTCCGGCCCAAAGCCTCAGCGACGACAACCTTAATCCGCTGCGCCAACTTGGCAGCCCGTGCGGGATCAGCCATTTCCACTCCTAAAAAATTTGGATGTACGACGACGCCGAAACGAATGCCGCACATTGGTGAGTTTGGTGCCACGCGCCTAAGTCAAGCCTACGACGGACTCCCGTTGGATTTTTTCCGGCGGCCTGGGAGTGGCATCGGGCCTGCCGGAGCTGGGCGGCCGACGTCGTCAGACGTTGGCCGCCCAGCGCAGGGGCGGGGCCGCCGGAAAGAATCCAACGGCCCCGCACCTGTTACTGCTGACTCGCCATCAGGCGGACCGACTTAGACGCGCGGCTTTTCGCGCATCTCGAAGGTCTCGATGATGTCACCTTCGTTGATGTCGTTGTACGAGCCAAGGCCGATACCACACTCGAAGTCCGTGCGGACCTCGGTTGCGTCGTCCTTGAAGCGCTTGAGCGTCTCAACGGTGAGGTTGTCGCCGATGATCTTGCCGTCGCGGGTGATGCGGGCCTTCGCGTTGCGCCGGATGACACCGGAGCGGACGATCGAGCCTGCAATGTTGCCGAACTTGGAAGAACGGAACACTTCGCGGACCTCGGCGGTACCAAGCTGGACCTCTTCGTACTCCGGCTTGAGCATGCCCTTGAGGGCTGCTTCGATGTCATCGATTGCTGCGTAGATGACGGAGTAGAAGCGCATGTCCACGCCTTCGCGGTCTGCCAGTTCGGCAACACGCTCGGCGGGCTTGACGTTGAAGCCGATGATGACGGCGGAGTCGACCGTTGCCAGGTTGACGTCGTTCTGCGTGATCGCACCGACACCGCGGTGGATAACGCGGAGCTGGACACCTTCGCCGACATCGATCTTGAGCAGCGCGTCTTCGAGGGCTTCAACCGCACCGGACACGTCACCCTTGAGGATGAGGTTGAGGGTGTCGATCTTGCCTTCGGCGACGGCCTGGTCGAAGTCTTCCAGGCTGATGCGCTTGCGGCGCTTGGCCAGGGCGGCGTTGCGGTCTGCGGCTTCACGCTTCTCGGCGATCTGGCGGGCGGTGCGCTCGTCAGCGGTCACGAAGAAGGTGTCACCGGCGCGCGGGACGTTGGACAGACCCAGCACCTGAACGGGGCGGGACGGGCCGGCCTCGGTCAGCGCGCTGCCGTCGTCGTCGAACATGGCACGGACGCGGCCGTGGGCCGTGCCTGCCACGATCGTGTCGCCGACGTGCAGCGTGCCGGACTGGACCAGGACGGTAGCGACCGCACCGCGGCCCTTGTCCAGGTTGGCTTCGATCGCGATACCGCGGGCGTCCTTGTTCGGGTTGGCGCGCATGTCGAGGGCGGCGTCCGCGGTGAGCAGGACTGCCTCGAGCAGCTCGTCGATGTTGAGGTTCTGGCGGGCAGAGACCTCAACGAACATGGTGTCGCCACCGTACTCTTCCGGAACCAGGCCGTACTCGGTCAGCTGGCCGCGGACCTTTTCCGGGTTGGCGCCTTCCTTGTCGATCTTGTTCACGGCCACGACGATCGGCACGTTGGCCGCCTGGGCGTGGTTGAGCGCTTCGATGGTCTGCGGCATAACGCCGTCGTCCGCTGCCACCACGAGGATGGCAATATCGGTGACCTTCGCACCACGGGCACGCATGGCGGTGAATGCCTCGTGGCCCGGAGTATCGATGAAGGTGATCTTGCGATCGGTGCCCTCGTGGTTGTGCGTGACCTGGTACGCACCGATGTGCTGCGTGATGCCGCCGTGCTCGCCCGCCATAACGTCGGACTTGCGGATGGCATCGAGCAGCCGGGTCTTACCGTGGTCAACGTGGCCCATGACGGTAACTACCGGCGGACGAGCCTCGAGCTCCTCGTCGCCTTCGGCTTCCAGCTCCGCTTCGAAGTCAATGTCGAAGCCGGAGAGCAGCTCGCGCTCCTCGTCCTCCGGCGAGACGACCTGGAGCTTGTAGCCAAGCTCCTCGCCCAGCAGGGCAAAGGTTTCCTCGTCCAGCGACTGCGTGGCCGTGGCCATTTCGCCGAGGTGGAACAGGACCGTCACCAGTGCGGCGGGGTTTGCCTCGATCTTGTCGGCGAAGTCCGTGATGGACGAGCCGCGGCGGAGCCGGACAATGGTGTTGCCGTCGCCGCGGGGTACGCTCACGCCACCCAGCGACGGGGCACTCATCTGCTCGAGTTCCTGGCGCTTGGCACGCTTCGACTTGCGCTGCTTGCCGCGGCCTGCACCGCCCTTGCCGAAGGCACCCTGGGTGCCACCGCGACCGCGGCCACCCTTGCCGAAGCCACCGCCGGCCGGAGCGCCGCCGCCGGCACCGGGAGCACCGGTTCCGGGAGCGCCACCCGGGCGGCCCGGACCACGGCCGCCGCCGCCGGGACGGCCGGCACCAGCGGGTGCGGGACGTTCGGTGCGGTTAGGCATCATGCCCGGAGTCGGACGGTTTCCGCCGGCTCCGGGACGGGCGCCGGGAGCGCCGGCCGGACGCGGAGCGCCCGGGCGTGCACCGGCAGCGCCGGCCGGACGCGGTGCGCCCGGACGGGGACCACCAGCGCCTGCTGCGGGACGGGGGCCGCCGGGGCGTTCGCCCTCGGTGCGGCTTCCGCCCGGACGCGGCATGCCCTGGGAAGGAGCGAACGGGTTGTTGCCCGGACGGGAGGTGCGTTCGTTGTCGCCGCCGCGGCCGCGGGGCATGCCCTGGGACGTGGCGAACGGGTTGTTGCCGGGACGGGGTCCGCCCGGACGCGGCGCCGAGCCGCCCTGGCGAGCCGGAGCAGCCGGGGTTTCGGCCTTCGGTGCCGGACGTGCGCCGGGCTTGGCGCCGGAGGACGGAGCCGCCGGGGCCTCGGCAGCCGGAGCGGCGGCGGGTGCCGCTGCTGCGGGCGCCTCGGCCGGAGCAGAGGGAGCCGACGGAGCCGGGGCTTCAGTCTTGGTTTCGGCGGCCTTGGGCGCGGCCGGAGCCGGCGCGGGCGCCGGTCGTGTCGCTGCGGGGCTGGCCTTGGGGGCGGACGCGGGCGCTTCGGACTTCGGAGCGGCAGGCGCGTCGGGGTAGGCGTTGCGGAGTTTCCGCACAACGGGGGCCTCAATGGTGGAAGAGGCGGAGCGAACGAATTCGCCCAGTTCCTGCAGTTTGGTTACTGCATCTTTGGAAGTAATACCGAGCTCTTTTGCAAGCTCATGTACGCGGACCTTGGCCACATTTCTCCTGTCTCGGTCCGCACCGAGCCAGGCACGAACCGTCTACTTCTTACTGCGGGCCTCCGCCGCGATTGCAGCTGAAAGGCCCATTGCAGAGCGCAACAAAGTTGTCATCGTTGCGCACTCATCGCTGGGAACTCATCGGGTTTCCATCAGTTTTCTGACCCGCTTTCAGGTTGGACGGTTGTTGCTGCGGCCACCGGGGTGTCCACTGCTTGCGTGCCTGCCATGATCCGGCGTTCGACGTCGGCGGTTCCGGCAGCGCCATTGAGGGCGCGTCCGAACGCTCGACGTTTGACCGCCAGTGCCAGGCACTTTTCGCTGGGGTGCAGCCATGCACCCCGGCCAGCCATCCGGCGTCGTTCATCCACCACGACAGCGGATGAACCGCTGGCGTCGGCGACGAGCCGGACTAACTCCGACCGCAGACCCTTCTTCCGGCATCCGATGCAGGTGCGCTGCGGCTGATTCCCGAGGTGTTGCACTTCTGCCACTACGAGTATCTTCCTGCCAGTACGCATCTGCCGGCCCCGGCTCCCGGTCGGAAAACCGGTCGCGTCGAAGGCACGCGGACACCGGCCGTTAGGCGCGGTCATGTCTATTCTAGCCCCTCCGGCCCCCGTCGCCCGAAATGGGGGCTACGCGGGAACCCCGGAGGGGCCACGGGTGCGGTGCCGCGGGACGGCCCCGGTCCGGTGCTATTTGTCGCGGTTCTCCGCGGCGTCGGAGACGATGTCGATCCGCCATCCGGTGAGCTTGGCGGCCAGGCGTGCATTCTGGCCTTCCTTGCCGATGGCCAGGGAGAGCTGGTAGTCCGGGACGACCACGCGGGCGGACCGGGTGGCCTCATCCGTGATGGTGACCGAATTCACCCGTGACGGCGAGAGCGCGCTGGCGATGAACGAGGCGGGATCGTCGCTGTAGTCGACGATGTCGATCTTTTCGTCGTTCAGTTCAGTCATCACGGCCCGGACACGCGAACCCATTTCGCCGATGCAGGCACCCTTGGCGTTGATGCCGGGGGTGTTGGCCTTCACCGCGATCTTGGTGCGGTGGCCGGCCTCGCGGGCCAGCGCGACGATCTCGACCGAGCGGTCCGCGATCTCCGGGACCTCCAGCTCGAACAACTTCCGGACCAGCCCGGGGTGGGACCGGGACAGCGTGATCGAGGGGCCCTTGGTACCGCGGTGCACGTCGATCACGAAAGCGCGGAGCCGGTTGCCGTGGGTGTACTTCTCGCCTGGAACCTGCTCGGGCGGCGGCAGCAGCGCCTCCACCGTTCCGAGGTTGACCTGGATCATGTGCGGGTTGTTGCCCTGCTGGATGGTGCCCGCGACGAGTTCGCCCTCGCGGCCCTTGAACTGGCCCAGCACGTTGTCGTCCTCGGCGTCGCGAAGGCGCTGCAGGATGATCTGCCGCGCTGTGCTTGCCGCGATGCGGCCGAAGCCGGCCGGGGTGTCCTCGAACTCGCCGATCGGCGCGCCGTCGTCGTCGATTTCGGTGGCCCAGATCGTCACGTGGCCGCTCTTGCGGTCCAGCTCTGCACGGGCCTTCTCGAAGGCCCCCGGGGTCTTGTGGTAGGCCACCAGCAGGGCCTGCTCGATGGTCGGAATCAGGAGATCCAGCGGGATTTCGCGCTCACGCTCCAGGAGTCTCAGTGCGCTCATGTCAATATCCATTAGGCCTCCTCGGAAGGTCCATTGTCGTTCTCCAGACCGGCCTCTTCGAGGTGGCTGAACTCTATCTCGACTTTTCCACTACGGATCCTGTCGAAAGGAAGTTTGACGGGTTCGCCCTGCTTGGGCTTCATCCCCTTTTTGACGGCCAGCTCCGGAACCAAGGTCACGCCGCCGTCGTCGACGGACTGGATGCGGCCGGTGACGTTGTCGCCCTGGATCACGTTGACCGTGACGAGCCGTCCGCGGGCGCGGTACCAGTGCCGTTCCTCGGTGAGCGGCCGCCCGACGCCGGGCGAGGAGACCTCAAGGTCGTAGGGGCGCGAGTCGGTGCTCGGATCGTTGTCCAGGATGTCCGAGAGGGTCTTCGAAATCTCGGCGATGACGTCAAGACTGACGCCGCCGGTCTCCTCCTGCGGCAGGTCCACCACCACGTGGACCACCCGGTTGGCGCCGGCAATGTGGATGGAAACGTCCTCCAGGTACAGCCGGTTTGCCAGGACTGCAGGCTCGAGGAGCGCGTACAGGCGCTCGGCCTCCAGATTGTGAGCGGGTGCGGCTTCAGCCTTCCCCGTCCCGGTCCGGTCTGTCGAAGTCGTGGCTTCTGCGTTGGTCATGATGCCGCCCGCCTCCCGCTAGATGATGTTGTGTCTACTAGCGTAGCGATATTCCCGGCGACGTGGTGCACCCACTTCCCGGCCGGCATGACAACATGGTCTGTTGTGAAAGACGACAGCAGGGAAGAACGACGGCGGCTCCGGGTTCCCCGGCACCTTCCCCGGCTGGCCCTCCTCGTCTGCCTCGCCCTCGTGGTGGTGAGCCTGGGTATCGCGTTTAGGCCCGGAAATCCGCCGAAACCACCGGAACCGCCCTTCTCGGAGCAGGCGCGGGCCGCCGCCTTGGCCGATACCCTGCAGTTGCGGACCGCCGGCGAGCAGCTCGGCGCCGCCCCCACCGGCACCGGCCGCCCCGCCGCGCCGGCTGCCGCCCGGGCCGCCCTCACGCGGACTGTGAGTTTGCTGACAACCCAGGCCCGGGCACTGCTGCGCCCAGGCCAGGCGCCGGCTGCCGCGCCGGCAACGGCGGCTACTTCTGCGGCGGCTTCTTCACCCCCCGCCGACGCCGCCAGGCTCGCCGCGGACCTCGCAAAGAGCGGACGGCAGCGGCTCAGCGATGCAGCCGCGGCCGACGGCGGGATGGCCCGGCTGCTGGCTGCTGTCGGGACCGCTCAGCTGCTTCAGTCCTCCGCCCTCGCCGCCGCGGCCGGCGCCCCCGACCCTGCTGGCTCGGTGCCCGCCCCGGGGGCGGCCGCACTGGAAGCGGCCCCCGCCGGATCCTGCTCCGCTGCGACGGCGTCGCCCTCGGCCGCGCCCGCCAGCAGCCCCGGAGCCGCAGCCGGGAACGCCGGGCTGCCGGGCGCCCTGGCAGCCCTGGTCAGCACCGAGCTGGAGACCGTTTACGGCTACCAGGTGGCCCTGACCCGCTTGAACGGTGCAGCGGCCAGGTCGGCCGCCGATCAGCTCGCGCGGCACGAAGCGCTGGTCTCCGGGGCGGAATCCCTGAGCCGGTCGCAGTGTGCCCCAATCCCTCCACGGCAACCCGGCTACGCCCTGGACCCGTCGTTCCTGGCTTCCCCGGGGCCAGGACTGGCCGCGCTGGAGGCCGCCACGTTGCCCGCCTACGGGGACCTCGTGGCCCTCAGCGACGGCGAGACCCGGAAGTGGGCCGTCGCGGGGCTGCTGGGCGCTGCGCGCCGCGCCGCCCTCTGGGGCGCGGACCCGGGAGCGGTGCCGGGGCTGGGCGCGGATCCGGCGTCGTTCCCCTCCGTGCCCGCGGGCTGAGGCTGGCCGCGGACGTGTCCGCGTCAAGGCGTCCCGGGCCGGTTCTCCCCCGGACGACCAAGGTCCTGCTTACCTTGCTTAGCCTTCCAATACTGGCCCGCGGCGCCAGCTGATGATTTGCTGTAGGCATGGAAACCAGCGGAGCAGCAGCACTTCATGACAACGAGCCCCACCACAACGACATCGCGCACCGGCTCAACTGGCTCCGGGCCGGGGTTCTAGGCGCCAACGACGGCATCGTCTCGGTCGCTGCGGTCGTCGTCGGCGTCGCCGGTGTGACCACGGATTCGGGGCCGATCCTCATCGCCGGCTCCGCGGCGCTCGTGGGCGGCGCCATCTCCATGGCCCTGGGCGAGTACGTCTCGGTCAGTAGCCAGAAGGACAGCCAGCAGGCGCTGGTCGAGAAGGAACGCCGCGAGCTGGCCGAACAGCCCGAGGAGGAACTGGCGGAGCTGGCCGCCATCTACCAGGGCAAGGGACTCAGCCCGGAAACCGCCCGAACGGTGGCCACCGAGCTGACCGCGCACGATGCCCTGGCCGCGCACCTGTCGGCCGAGCTGCACATTGACGAGACGGACATCGTCAGTCCTTGGCACGCGGCCTTCGCCTCCGCCGTCGCCTTCCTGGTCGGCGCCATCCTGCCGATGCTGGCCATCCTGCTGCCGCCGGAAAACATCCGTGTCCCGCTGACCTTCGCGGCCGTGCTCGTGGCCCTCGCGGCGACCGGAGCCATGGGTGCCTGGATTGGCGGCGGCTCGAAGATGAAGGCAGCCGTCCGGGTGGTAATCGGCGGTGCCGCGGCACTGGCGGCGACCTTCCTGATCGGCAGCTGGCTGGGCGCCAGCGGCATCACTGCCTAGGCCAGCCACTACGCTGGAGGCGATGAGAACGCCAGCAGCCGTCCCGATCCCGCCCGGCCTCACCGGCCGCTACGGCAACAGTGCCGAGGGCCGGTCCTGGCTGGCGTCACTCCCCCGGCTGATCGGACGCTGCCTGGAACAATGGCAGCTCGAGCCTGACCTCGCCTCCGGCGTGCTGCCCTGGCACGGCCACGGCGCCGTCGTGGTCCCGGTGCGCCGCCGCCCTGATAACGGCGGGACTGGGCCCCAGCGGGCCGGCTCAGCGGCGGTCCTGAAACTTGCCTATCCGCACGAGGAAGCACTGGTCGAACGCCACGCCTTGGCGCTGTGGGGCGGCCGGGGCGCCGTCCTGGCCCTTGCATCCGACCCCGAAGCCGGCCCGCTGCTACTTGAGCGGCTCGACGCCGGGCGCTCGCTGCAGGACGTTCCCCTGGATGCCGCCGCGGACGTCTGGGGCGGCATCGTCCACCAGCTGAGCCTGCCGCCGGACGGCCGGCCGGAGTGGCGCGAGTTCGATCATGTGGCGGCCCGCGCCGAGCAATGGAGCGACGAACTCCCGGAGAGCTGGGAACGGCTGGGCCGGCCCTTCCCTCGCTGGCTGTTGGAGGCCGCCCTGGAGGTCTGCCAGACCCGCGGCGCCGTCGGCCGGCGGTCCGGCACGGACGTGCTGGTGCACACGGATCTGCACTTCCTGAACATCCTCGCCGTGCCGGGTGCCCCGGCGGCGCCCGGGGACTTCAAACCCGGGGACTTCAAGGCGATCGACCCGCAGCCCATGATCGGCGAAGCGGAGTTCGGGGTGGCCCCGCTGCTCTGGAACCGTCTGGCCGAGCTGCCGCGGTCCGGCGCCGGCGAAGCCTTGCTGCAGCGTTGCCTGGACTTCAGCTCCGCCGCCGGCCTCGACGGCGAGACCGCCCGGCAATGGGCCCTGGCCCGCGAGGTGGACAACGCCTTGTGGTACGCGGCCAAACGGAACCACGACGGCGACCTGGCCCGCTCGCTGTGGGTCGCCAGCACCCTGGCCGGGAACACCCTCGAGGGCCTGCCCGGGCCGCAGGAGCTGCCGGCGCCCGGGGATGCCATCCACCAGCCGGGCCAGCCCTAGCGGTGCCCCCGGACCGCTGCCACAGCGTCCCGCACGGCGTCGACGGCGGCTGCCACGTCGTCGTCGTCCGTGCTCCAGTTGCTTACCGAAATCCGCAGGATGTCCCGGTCCTGCCAGCGTGAGCCGGACATCCAGACCCGGCCCTCGGCAATGATCCGGGCCGTCACGGCGCGCGTGCTCGCGTCGTCGCCGAAGGCCAGCGAGACCTGGGTGTAGCCGACGTCGTTGAGCACCTCGACTCCGTCCAGCCCGGCGAGTCGTTCGGCGAGCTGCGCGGCGCGCTGGGCCAGCCTGCGGACCTGCTCTGCCACCCCGGTGCGCCCGAGCGATTTCAGCGCCGCCCACACTGGGACGCCGCGGGCCCGTCGGGAGAGCTCCGGGACGGTTTCCAGCGGATCCCCCGCCCCGTCCCCGGCTTGGATCAGGTAGCTAGTGTGCACTCCCAGCGACGAGCGGAGAGCCGTGCGGTCCCGGACCACGACGATGCCGCAGTCGTAGGGGACGTTGAGGGTCTTGTGCGCGTCGGTAGCCCAGGAATCGGCCAGCCCCATGCCCGCCGTCAGGCCGGCGAGTTCGGGCACGGCGGCGGCCCAGAGCCCGAAGGCGCCATCCACGTGGACCCAGGCGCCGTGCTCCTTCGCCACCCTGACTGCCTCGGCAAACGGGTCGAAGGCTCCGGAGTGAAGGTTCCCGGCCTGCAGGCAGACGAGGGCCGGACCGGAGCCCTCGGCGAGTTGGCGTTCCAGTTCGGCCGGGATGATCCGTCCCTGCCGGTCCGACGGAACCGGGGTGGGCGTCCCGAGCCCGAGGTAGCGCAGCGCCAGGTCCACGGAGTCGTGCCGTTCCCTGCCCACCAGGCAGCGGATCCTGGGGGCGCCGAAGAGCCCGTCCCGTTCAAGGTCCCAGCCCGCGTCGGTCATCAGCCGCCAGCGGGCCGCGGCGAGCCCGGCGAAATTCGCCATGGTCGCTCCGGTGGTGAAGCCGACGTCGGACTCCGCCGGAAGTCCGAGCAGTCCGACGAGCCAGTTCCCGGCGGCTTCCTCGATCGCGGACACCGCTGGCGCGGCATAGCGCAGTACGGCGTTCTGGTCCCAGGCGCTGACCAGCCAGTCGGCCGCCAGCGCGGCCGGAAGCGTGCCGCCGATGACCCAGCCGAAGAAGCGGCCGGAGGGCATGGCCATCAGGCCGGGTTCCGCCCTGGCCGCAAGGTGCTCCACCACTTCGGCGGCGGGGGTTCCTGTCTCCGGCAGCGGGCCGCCGAACTCGGCCGCCAGTTCCGCTGCGGTGGCGCTGGGCGCCACCTTGCGGCTGGACTGGCTGTCCAGCCATTCGTGGGCGTGGCGCACGGCGGCTTCCAGGGCAGCGCGGTAAGGGTCCGGACCGTCAGGCATAGCTGCATGCTACGCCTGGCCGCGCCGGTCCGGGAGTGCTTGGAGGTGCCGGCGCCGGGGGGCCGTGGTCCTTCAGGCGAAGGCGTCCTGCCAGACGTCGGAGCCGAGCTTGAGGATCAGCGCGCCCACCACTACGAGGAAGACGATCCGGATGAACTTGCTGCCCCGGCTGACGGCGGTCCGGGCGCCGAGGTAGCCGCCGGCCATGTTCGCTGCGCCCAGGACCAGCCCGAGCCCCCACAGCAGCGAACCGTGCGGCAGGAAGAACATCAGCGCGCCGGCGTTGGTGGCCATGTTGACGATCTTGGCCTTGGCGCTGGCCTCCAGGAAGGCGTAGCCCATCGCGGAGACCAGCGCGATGATCAGGAAGGAACCGGTGCCCGGGCCGATCATGCCGTCGTAGAAGCCTATGACGGCGCCGATCAGGCAGGCCACGACATAGTGCCGGTGGCCGTCGTGCCGCAGCCTGGTCAGCTCGCCCACGTTGGGACGGAAGGCGGTGAACAGGGCGACGGCGACCAGCGCCGCCACGATGATCGGCTTGAACACGCTGGCCGGCAGGGTCGCCGCCAGCACCGCCCCGCCGAAGCTGCCGGCCAGGGCGATCACCGCCATCGGCACCGCGG
Source organism: Arthrobacter sp. YAF16 (assembly GCF_052113385.1). Taxonomy (NCBI): domain Bacteria; kingdom Bacillati; phylum Actinomycetota; class Actinomycetes; order Micrococcales; family Micrococcaceae; genus Arthrobacter; species Arthrobacter sp. YAF16. The sequence continues at coordinate 54,351 of NZ_JBFRDC010000010.1, read as the reverse complement.
TGCGCAGGTCCGGCCGCACGCGCCGGTAGAAGGTGACGGCGCTCGTGGTGGTGCCGAAGATGGAACCCATCTTGTTCGTCGCCAGTGCCTGCACCGGGCTGATCCCGGGGATCAGCAGCATGACCGGGAGCTGGATCAGCCCGCCGCCGCCCACCACCGCGTCGACCCAGCCGGCGGCGAAACCGGCCACCACCACCAGGATGAGCGTGCCGAGCTGGATCGACTCAAGTCCGGAAACCATTCCCTGCAACGCCGGGGCGGGTCAGTTGTTGCGGACGGCGTTGACCACGTAATCAACGGCCTTGTCAACGGTCACGTTCTCGGCGTTGCCACTGCGGCGGTCCTTGATCTCCACGACGCCGTCCACCAGCCCGCGCCCGACGGCGAGGATGGTGGGGACGCCCACGAGTTCGGCGTCGCCGAACTTGACGCCCGGGGACACCTTGGGGCGGTCGTCGTAGATGACCTCGAGGCCGGCGGCCTCCAGGTCGAGGGCCAGCTGCTCGGCGGCCGCGAAGATCTCCTCGCCGCGGCCCACCGCGACGACGTGGACATCGGCCGGAGCGACGGCGCGCGGCCAGACCAGTCCCTTGTCATCGTGGTTGGATTCGGCCAGGGCGGCCACCGCGCGGGTGACGCCGACGCCGTATGAGCCCATGGTCACGACGACCTGCTTGCCGTTCTGGTCCAGGACCTTCAGGTCCAGGGCCTCGGCGTACTTGCGGCCTAGCTGGAAGATGTGTCCCATCTCGATGCCGCGGGCGGTTTCCAGCGGGCCGGAACCGTCGGGGGCTTCGTCGCCGGCGCGCACCTCGGTGCACTCGATTACGCCGTCCCAGCCGAAGTCGCGGCCGGCGACCAGGCCGAAGACATGCTTGCCGGCCTCGTTGGCGCCGGTGACCCAGGCGGTCCCGCGGACCACGCGGGGATCAACGAGGTAGAGGAGCTTCGAGGCGGCTTCGGCACCGAGCAGCGGCGCGTCCAGGGACAGGCCGGGGCCGATGTAGCCCTTGACCAGGAGGGCCTGCTTCTTGAGGTCTTCCTCGTTGGCTGCCTCGAGCGTGATCTCGCCGCCGATGGGCAGGAAGGCGCCGATGTTCGCTTCGACGCGCTTGAGGTCCACGCCGCGGTCGCCCGGCACGCCGATCACGACGAGCTGGCGTTCACCGGTGGGCAGGGTCACGGCGAGGACCACGTTCTTGAGCGTGTCCGCGGCGGTCCAGGCGCCGCCGTCGGCCTCGCTGCGGGGAGCCAGGGCGTTGGCGGCGTCGACGAGCGTTTCGATCGTCGGCGTGTCCGGGGTGTCGCGGACCTCCGCGGCCGGGGCGTTGGAAAAGTCGATGTCCGCGGGGACCACGGTGGTGACGGCTTCGACGTTGGCTGCGTAGCCGCCGGCGGAGCGCACGAAGGTGTCCTCGCCGATCTCGGTCGGGTGCAGGAATTCCTCGCTCTTGGACCCGCCCATGGCGCCGGCCGTGGCCGTGACCGGGATGACCTCCAGGCCGAGGCGTTCGAAGATCTTCAGGTAGGCGCCGCGGTGTGCGGCGTAGCTGGCGTCCAGGCCGGCGTCGTCGACGTCGAAGGAGTAGGAGTCCTTCATGATGAATTCGCGGCCGCGCAGCAGGCCGGCCCGGGGACGGGCCTCGTCGCGGTACTTGTTCTGGATCTGGTAGATGCTCAGCGGCAGGTCCTTGTACGAGGAGTACAGGTCCTTGACCAGCAGGGTGAACATTTCCTCGTGCGTGGGAGCCAGCAGGTAGTCATTGCCCTTGCGGTCCTTGAGCCGGAAGATGCCCTCGCCGTATTCGGTCCAGCGGTTCGTCGCCTCGTAGGGCTCCTTGGGCAGCAGCGCGGGGAAATGCACTTCCTGCGCGCCGATGGCGGTCATTTCCTCACGGATGATCTGCTCCACCCGGCGCAGCACACTCAGCCCCAGCGGCAGCCAGGTGTAGATGCCCGGGGCCGCGCGGCGGATGTAGCCGGCCCGGACCAGCAGCCGGTGGCTGGCCACTTCGGCGTCGGCGGGGTCTTCACGCAGGGTGCGCAGGAACAGCTTTGAGAGTCGAAGGACCACTGGGAGGTATCCGTTTCTGAGGAAGTGCGGGTGGACTGGGTAGGTACGAAAATGTCCAGAGACTAATCTACCGCCAAGCCGGGGCCCGGGTTCCCTTCCGGAAATGGAAGAGCCACGCCATGACACGGAAGCCCCTGGCCGTTTCCGGCTGGTCATCCTGTGATGGCGTGGCCCCTGCGACCCCAGTGCCGCTAAGTCCAAGGCTGCCGGGTTGACTGATGCTGCCCTGCCGGGTGGCACCCGCAGCCCATGGTTGGTTTCCCCCTGAGACCGCACGCGCCTGCACGGCGCGGCTAGCTAGAACCTATGTGATCCAAGTCGCTAAAACAAGAGTCTGCAACCAGATTTCTGTCATAAATGGCTGTCACGAACGTGTCTAGAAGAGCACGGTCGCAAAAGTTCCCACCTGGTGGAAACCCACCCGCTCATAGCTGGCGCGGGCACGGGTGTTGAAGTCGTTGACGTACAGGCTCGTGACAGGCGCCAGGGTCTGGGCGAGGACCACGACGGCGGCCATGTAGCCGGCGCTCAGGCCCAGCCCGCGGGAGGCCGGGTTCATCCAGACGCCCTGCACCTGTGTGACCTGCGGTGTCACCGCACCGAGTTCGGCCTTGAACACCACGTCGCCGTCCGGACCAAGATGGACCAGCGAGTGGCCGGCCCGGATCAGGCCCTTGACCCGGCGGCTGTAGTACTCGCGGCCGCCCAGGTAAGGCGAATAGCCCACTTCCTCCTCGAACATGGCCGCGCAGGCGGGCAGGATCCGGTCGAAGTCGGCGAGGTGGCCGAAGCCAAGCGCAGGGTTGGGCTCGACGGCCGGCGACCCGGCGATGGTCAGGAGTGGCTGCTCGCTGCGGATCTCCTGGGCGGAATGGCCCAACTGCTCCAACGCGGCATGGAGCGCCAGGACCGCCTCGGCGGGGCCGAAGATGGAGGCGTAGCGGCGGCCGGCCCGGTGCGCCGCGGCTGCCACCGGGCCGGCCAGCTCCGGATCCAGCTGCACCGGCACCAGATTGGCGCCGGCCCAGCAGGCGCCAACCAGGGCGCCGCCGTCGAACACGCCGAAGATGCTGGCGCCGCCGGCGGTGGGCGACGCCGTCCCGGCGGTCTCGAGGTGGGACAGGATGAAGACGTTGGCGACGGCGTCCTGCCGGGCCAGGTCCAGCAGGGCACGGGTGTCCGCGCCCGCCAGGACCCTGACGGTGAGGCCGGCGGTGAGGCCAGTGGCGGCGCCGGTTGCGGCGCCGTCCCTACGAGACGCTAACCACGGGGCTACCCTGGACAGCATCTTCGCCATCGGACTCCCCCATCTCTTCAGCGAGACGCATGGCCTCTTCGATCAGTGTTTCAACAATCTGGTCTTCGGGAACAGTCTTGATGACTTCGCCCTTCACGAAGATCTGGCCCTTGCCGTTGCCGGAGGCGACGCCGAGGTCCGCTTCCCGGGCCTCGCCGGGACCGTTCACGACGCAGCCCATGACGGCGACGCGCAGCGGGACTTCCATGCCTTCCAGTCCGGCCGTGACCTGCTCGGCCAGCGTGTAGACGTCCACCTGGGCACGTCCGCAAGAGGGGCAGGAAACAATCTCGAGCTTGCGCGGGCGCAGGTTCAGGGACTGCAGGATCTGGTTGCCCACCTTGATTTCCTCCACCGGCGGTGCGGAAAGGGAAACCCGGATGGTGTCGCCGATCCCGCGGGAGAGCAGGGCGCCGAAGGCGGTGGCGGACTTGATGGTGCCCTGGAAGGCCGGGCCCGCCTCGGTCACGCCGAGGTGCAGCGGCCAGTCGCCCTTTTCCGCCAGCATTTCGTAGGCGGCCACCATGATCACGGGGTCGTTGTGCTTGACCGAGATCTTGAAGTCGTGGAAGCCGTGCTCTTCGAAGAGCGAGGCTTCCCAGACGGCGGATTCGACGAGGGCTTCGGGGGTGGCCTTGCCGTATTTCTTCAGGATGCCCGGCTCCAGCGACCCGGCGTTGACGCCGATCCGGATCGAGGTGCCGTGGTCCTTGGCCGCGCGGGCGATTTCCTTGACCTGGTCGTCGAACTTGCGGATGTTGCCCGGGTTCACGCGGACGGCCGCGCAGCCGGCCTCAATCGCCGCGAACACGTACTTCGGCTGGAAGTGGATGTCCGCGATCACCGGGATCTGCGACTTCCTTGCAATGATCGGCAGGGCCTCGGCGTCGTCCGCGGACGGGCAGGCCACCCGGACAATGTCACAGCCTGAGGCCGTGAGTTCGGCGATCTGCTGCAGGGTGGCGTTGATGTCCGTGGTCGGAGTCGTCGTCATCGACTGCACGCTGATCGGCGAGTCGGAGCCGACGCCGACCGAGCCCACCTTGATCTGGCGGGTCTTCCGACGCGGGGCAAGAACGGGGGGCGGTGCCGACGGCATTCCCAGGCTGACCGAGGTCACGTGGACTCCTCTGTGAATCGAATTCTAGGTCGATGGATCGATGGCGGGATTGGCGGTGCGGGCTAGGCCGCAGGGCCGGCCAACAGGCCGGTCAGCGGAGCCCAAGCCATCGTACGGGTGCCGGAGATAGCGCTGGCACCGGCGAAGGGGTCCTGCTTGAGCAACTCATTCAGGGCCTCTTCGTCCGCGGCCTTGAAGATGAGCAGGGCGCCGGCGCCGTCCGAGTAGGGGCCGCTGGCCAGGATGGTGCCCTCCTGCGCAAGTGCGGCGGTCCATTCGCGGTGCGCGGGACGGGCAGCGTCCCGAGCTTCGGCGGATTCGGCATCGTAAACGTACTCAACAGCAAAAACAGTCATACAGCTACCCTATCGCCCTGCCCGCCCGGTTCCCATCCGCGCGGACCCGTTCGCATTGTCGGGGATGTCCGACGCCGGCCCGGCTTCCGTTTGCGCCGCCTGGCGCCGTTTCCGCCGGGACGCGTCTCAGCCGAGGAAAAGCACCTTGGCGAGGGCCGCGACACCGGCCGCCCACAGCAGCGAGGTGAGGGTGCCGATGATGAACCGTTCCGCGGCCACCGGCGTTTCCTTCAGCTCCGCGAAGCGTCCGAGGCCCTTGATCGCCACGACGTAGGCGATCGCGACGGGCTGGCCGGTCAGGATGGCCAGGCAGACCGCCAACCGTTCGAGCACGCCGATGATCGCGCCGCCGCGCAGGATGCGGGTGCCGGCTCCCGGAACCGCGGGCACCGGTCCGGTGCCGTCCGCAGCAGCCTCCGGGGTGGCGCCGTCCTCCGCGGGCAGGGACGGCGCCGTAGCAGGCCGGGTGATCTCGCCGTCGACCGTTCCGTCCGCGTCGGGACTGTCAGGGGTACGGGAACCGCCGGCGGCGTCGGCCCGGCTGTCCGAGCGGTCATCAATGGTCCGGGCGAGCCGGAACACCAGGGCGGTGACCGGCCAGCCGGCGAACCCGGCAATCAGCAGGGCCAGCGTGATCCAGAGGGTGTTCACCGGTCTCCTTCGCTAGGGGCTTGGCGGGCGGCGTTCCGGCCGGCGTCGTTGTCCGGCCCGGCGGTCAGGCCGTTGGCCAGGGCCAGCAGCATTTCCGCAGCAGGCCTCGCCGCCCATTCTTCCTGCCAACCGGAACGAAGCAGCGCGCGGCTCACCGATTGTTCCGTGATTCCGAGTTGCCTGGCCGCGATCTTCTGGGTCCCGTGGGCGCCGGCGAGTCCCTGCCGGACGCCGCGCAGCACGTCGACCACCTTCCACTGCGCGGCGGTGCGGTCCTGGACAAGGCGCCCGATCAGCCGCAGCACGGCCTCCGCGTTGGCGCACTCAAGGGCGCCTGGCGAATCGTCCGCCGGGCCGGCGCCACTCCCCCGCCGTCGGCCGCCGGAGACGACGGCGAGCGGGACGTGGGAGGAGGCGGACTTGGCCCGTTCCACCGCGAGGCGGGCCGCGACAAAGGCCGGCCCCGAGCCTTCCCGCGGGCTCGCGGGCAGCGGGAGGTCCACGGACCCGACGCCGATGCCCACATACCAGCGCCCGCTGCGGAGCGCGTGCAGGGCAATCTCCACGACCTGGCCGGGGCGTTCCAGCACGCCCTGGACCTCGTCGCCGACGGAGCGCTCGAAGCGTGCGCCGGGGCAAAGCTGCACAAGTTCGGCCAGGAGCCCCGGGACGCGGTCGACGTCGGTGCTGCTGCCGCGCTGATCGATGGTCATCACGTACATAGCCCAACCCTAGGCGGCTGATCCTAATGTATCAACCGCTTAGGACTGATTATTCAAAATCAGCCGAAATAAGCTGAGGATAGCTAAACAGTCCCCCACGGTTAATTGGTTACCGGTTGGGGTGACCGGAGACCGCGGCGGCCGGTGCCCGCGGTGCCCGGCCGGCAGGACGTTGCCGGCCTAGCCGAAGAGGTTGACCGGCTTGACGATGTCCGCGTAGATCAACAGCGCGCCCATGCCCATCAGCAGCGCGGCCACAACGTAGGTCACCGGCAGCAGCTTGGCGATGTCGAACGCACCGGGGTCCGGCCGGCCCAGCAGCCGGGCAATTTGGCGGCGGGCCCCCTCGTACAGCGCCCCGGCAACATGGCCGCCGTCGAGCGGCAACAGCGGGACAAGGTTGAACACGGCCAGCGCGAAGTTAAGCCCGGCGAGCAGCCCAACCAAGGCGGCCAGCCGGCTCTGCAGCGGAACCTGTTCCATGGCGGCGACCTCGCCCGCCACGCGGCCCACCCCGACGACGCTGATGGGACCGTTGGGCTCGCGGGGCTCCTCGCTGAAGGCGGCCTGCGCCACGCCGGCCACGCGGGCCGGGAGGTTCACGACGACGCCGGCGATCTGCTTGATGTTCTCGCCGGCCAGCGGCAGCACGGCTGACGCCGGCTGCTGCACTAGCGCGGTCTGGGCGCCGATGCCAAGGAAGCCGACGTCCTGGTAGCGGAGCTTGCCGTCGGCGTCCTTGGCTTGCCGGCCGTCCGCCCCGACGACCGGCCGCGAGGACAGCACCGGAGTGACAGTGGTGGCGACCGGAGCGCCGTCGCGCTCCACCGTGATGCCGACCTGCTTGCCCGCCGAAGCGCGGATCCAGCCGGTGAGCTCCTCCCAGCTGGTGACCGCCCTGCCGTCGAAGGAGGTGATGCGGTCGCCCGGCTTGAGGCCCGCGGCGGCGGCGGGAGTGGGCTTGCAGTCGGCCGAGTTCGGATCCACGGTCTCGCCGGCCTTTACCTGGCATTTGGAGACGTCGGCGATGGTGGTGGTGGACGCGGACACGCCGAAGCCCATCAGCAGCACGGCGGTCAGCGCCACGCCGATCAGCAGGTTCATCGCGGGGCCGCCGAGCATGATGATGATCTTTTTCCAGACCGGGAGCCGGTAGAAGACCCGGTTCCCGTCGTCCGGACCGATTTCCTCGTGCGCCAGGGAACGCGCGTCGGCGGCGAGGGACTGGAACATGCCGGTGCTGGAGGGCCGGACGCTGCCGTCGGCCTTGTTCGGCGGGTACATGCCGATCATGGAAACGAAGCCGCCGAGCGGGATCGCCTTGAAGCCGTACTCGGTCTCGCCCCGGCGCTTGGACCAGATGGTGGGTCCGAAGCCGATCATGTACTTAGTGACCCGCACCTTGAAGAGCTTGGCCGGGACCAGGTGCCCCACCTCGTGCAGGGCGATGGACACGGCGATGCCGATCACGACGAAGACGACGCCGAGGATAAAGAGGACAACGGGACTCATGCTGGGCTTTGCTACTTCCTGGGCACTGGTGGGCTACTTCTTAGGCACTTCCCACGGACAAACGCTCGAGCGTCCGCGCACGTGCCCACTGTTCAGCATCCAGCACGGATTCGACCGTCAGCCCGGAGGATCCTGAATGCTCACTGAGGACGGCTTCGATGGTATCGACAATATCGGTGAAGCGGATCCGGCCGGCGTGGAAGGCCGTCACGGCTTCCTCGTTGGCGGCGTTGAAGACCGCCGGGAAGGTGCTGCCCCGCCTGGCGGCGTCCTTGGCCAGGCCGACGGCGGGGAACGCCCGGGTGTCCAGCGGCTCGAAGGTCCAGCTGGTGGCCTTGCTCCAGTCGCAGGGCTGCGCGGCGCCGGCCACCCGGTCCGGCCAGCCCAGGCCCAGGGCGATGGGCAGCCGCATGTCCGGCGGCGAGGCCTGGGCGATGGTGGAACCGTCCACGAACTGGACCATCGAGTGCACCACCGACTGCGGGTGGACCACGACGTCGATCCGCTCCAGCGGGATGTCGAAGAGAAGGTGGGCCTCGATGACTTCCAGGCCCTTGTTGACCAGGCTCGCGGAGTTGGTGGTGACCATCAGGCCCATGTCCCAGGTGGGGTGCGCGAGGGCATCCCGGGGGGTGACGTCCTGCAGCTGCTCCCGCGTCATGCCGCGGAACGGGCCGCCCGAGGCCGTCAACACCAGCCGGTCCACCTCGGCGGCCGTGCCGGAACGCAGGCACTGGGCAATCGCCGAGTGCTCGGAATCGACCGGGACGATCTGGCCTTCGCGGGCGGCCGCCTTGACCAGGGCTCCGCCCACGATCAGGGATTCCTTGTTCGCCAGCGCCAACGTGGCGCCGGACTTGAGCGCGGCCAGCGTGGGGGCGAGCCCGATCGAGCCGGTGATGCCGTTGAGCACGACGTCGGCGGGGATTTCCGCGATCCGGGTGGAGGCGTCGGGGCCGGTGATGATCTCCGGACGGTAGCCGGTGACGCCGGCCGCGCGGGCGGCGTCGTCGATCAGCTGTTGAAGCGCCACCGCGTCCCCGCTGGCGATGCCGACGGCCCGGGCCCGGGTGTGCACGGCCTGCCGGGCGAGGAGGTCGGGGTTGCCGCCGCCGGCGCTGAGGGCCACGATCTCGAAGAGGTGCGGGGCGCCGTCGACGACGTCGATGGCCTGGGTGCCGATGGACCCCGTGGATCCGAGGAGGACGATTGTGCGCGGCTGCATGGCTTAAGTATCCCGCACCGCGCGAAGTGGCAGGTCACGGCAGTGTTTGCGAGGAACACTGCCGTGATCTGTCAGCTCGGCGATTACACGGACACGGGCGGCGTCACGCCGGCTTCAGCTCGTAGCGTCGCTCGGGACGGCCCGCGCCGTACTTGAGGCGGACGCCCACCCTCGCCTCGTCGTGCAGGTACTCCAGGTAGCGGCGGGCGCTGACGCGGGACGTGCCCAGCAGGTCCGCGACTTCGGCCGCCGAGAGATCCGCCTCGGCCGCCTGAAGCACGTCGACCACCCGCCGCAGGGTCTCGGCGCTGCACCCCTTGGGGAGGCGGATTTCCGTCCGCTCCCCGCGCTCGGTGCGCTCCAGCCCGAAGACGCGGTTCACGTCCGCTTGTTCGGCCACGTCCTTGGCCTGGTCCAGCCCCTGGTAGGCGTTGCGATAGTGCTCCAGCCGCTCCTGCAGGTCCGACTGCGAAAACGGCTTGATCAGGTAATGCACGATCCCGCCCCGCAGTGCCCGGCGGACGGTCTCGACCTCGCGGGCCGCGCTGATCACCAGCACGTCCAGTTCCGGCGCCGTCTCCCGCAGCCTGGTCATCAGGTCCAGCCCATTGATGTCGGGGAGGTGAATGTCGAGGAGGACCAGGTCAGGCTGCAGCCGGGCGGTTTCCGCGAGCGCCTGGGCTCCGGTGTGCGCCAGGCCCACGACGGCGAAGCCGGGTGTGCGCTGAATGAATCCGGAATGGACTTTTGCCACCATGAAGTCGTCGTCGACGATGAGGACATTGATCACAGCCTGCCCACCTTTCCTTTCCCCGGCGCCCGCTTGGCCGGCGTCCTTTTCAGCCGGGCCGTAAAGACTGCCCCGCCGTCGTTAGCCACTGTGAGGCTTCCGCCGCTGCGCCGGCAGACCACGCGCGAGAGCGCCAGGCCAAAGCCCCGGCCGCCGTCGGGACCGGGTTGCTTGGTGCTGAACCCCTGGCGGAAGATCTCATCGGCCGCCGCGCCGTCAATGCCCGGGCCGGTGTCCCTCACGGTCACGACAACTTCGCCGTGGCTGTCCTCGACAAGGACCCGAACGGAGGCCTCCGTTGCCCCCGTGACGGCGTCGAGTGCGTTGTCCACGAGGTTTCCGGCGACGGTGGTCAGGTCCCGGGAAAGTTCGTCCCCCACCCGCGACAGTGACGACGCGGGGTCCAGCTGCAGCAGCACTCCGCGCTCCACGGCGAGGCTCGACTTGGCGATGAGCAGAGCGGCGAGCGCCGGGTCCTGGATGCGGCTGGTCACGTCGTCGCTGAGCCGCGTCCGCTCCACGGTGACGCCGTTGACGAACTGCACCACGGAGTCGTACTCGCCAATCTGGATCAGTCCCGAAATGACGTGCAGCTGGTTTGCGAACTCGTGGGCCTGCGCCCTGAGGGTGTCCGTGGCCGTACGCGTTGCACCGAGCTCGCGTTCCAGTGACGAGAGCTCCGTCCGGTCACGCAAGGTAGCGACGGAACCCATAACCCGGCCCTTCGAACGAATGGGCACCCGGTTCAGCACCACGAGTCGTTCCCCCACCAAAACCATCTGGTCCTGGCCCGGCTGTTCGCCGGTCATCACTTCCTTGAGCGCCGGTTCAACCGGGAGCCCGGCCAGGTCCTTGCCCACGCAGTCCGGCGGCAGGCCCAGCAGCGCCCGGGCACTGTCGTTCGCCACGGTAATCCGTCCGCGGAGGTCCAGTGCCACCACTCCCTCCTTGAGCCCGAACAGCATCGCCTCGCGGTTCTCCACCAGGCCGGAGATTTCGCTCGGCTCCATGCCGAGGGTCTGCCGCTTCACCCTGCGGGACAGCAACAAGGAGCCGGCGACGCCGAGCACGCTGGCGACGCCCAGGTAAGTGAGCAGGTTGGGGATGGCGTCGCCCAGCCGTTCCCACGCGGAAGGGTAGTTCCGGCCGATCGAGGCAATGCCGATCATGGTGCCGGAATCGTCCAGGACGGGAACGTGGGCTGAGAGCAGGACGGTGCCCGTTCCTCCCACCACACCGGTCCAGGCCCGTCCCTCCATGACGCGGCTCTCCCCTAGTTGCAGCGAGCGGCCCAGCAAGGACGGGTCTGAGGAGGCCACAACCGTGCGGTCCAGCTTGGCGAGCGCGACCTGCGATGACCCGGAAACCGTCCGGACGGATTCCGCGACCGACGGCAGGGCCGAGCCTTTTGCCGGCTCTGCCGCGGGAAGCAACGCCCGGACGGCGGGATTGCTGCCCAGCGCTTCGGCGGCGGACAACGCCCGGCGGCCCTCGATACGCTCGAAGGCAGCAGCAGACTGCGCCAGCGAAATAGCGACGACGCCCACCAACACGGCCATGACAATAAGCAACTGCAGAACCAGATACTGTCCTGCCAGGGACATTCCTCTTCGTCGAGTCACGAACTGTCTTTCCTCAGGGTGCTTGCCACGCCGCGGGGAGCGCGGGAACGGCGCGTCTGTGCATCACAATCCGCGGCGGTGCCGTGAACTATACCCCACCCAACGGTGCCGCTTCCGCTCCGCTGCGGGCCATGTGAAGTGCCGGAAACGTGAACGAAATGAACTTAACTTTCTCTGCGTACACAAGAGTGGCCCCCGTCACGTCGGCCCCTAACATCAAACCACCGGCCAGTCCGCTGGCCGATTATTGACTAACCAAATTTGAGAAGAGGAAACATGCGCCAAATCCGCGCATTGCGAATTGCCGCCGTAGCTGCCGGCATCGCGCTGATGGCCACCGGCTGCGGTGCCACCGGCAAGAGCTCCACCGGTACGGCCAGCTCCGGAGCCGCTGCGGGGCCCATCACGGGCCTGCAGATCCTAGTGCCCAACACCCCGGGCGGAGGGTACGACACCACGGCCCGCGCCGCCGCGAAGGTCCTCGACGACGAGAAGATCGCCAGCAACACGGAGGTCTTCAACCTCGCCGGCGCCGGCGGTACGGTGGGCCTGGCCCGCGTGGTCAACGAGAAGGGCAACGGCGACCTCGCCATGCTGATGGGCCTCGGCGTCGTCGGCGCGAGCTACACCAACAAGTCCGGGTCGAAGCTTACGGACACCACTCCGCTGGCCCGACTCATCGAAGAGCCGGGCGCGATCATGGTCGCCAAGGACTCCCCGTATAAAACCATCAAGGACCTGGTGGCGGCGTGGAAGGCCAATCCCGGATCGATCAGCGTAGGCGGCGGCTCCTCCCCCGGCGGGCCCGACCACCTTCTCCCCATGCAGCTGGCCGGTGCAGTCGGCATCGACGCGACCAAGGTCAACTTCGTTTCCTACGACGGCGGCGGCGATCTCCTTCCGGCCATCCTCGGCAACAAGCTCGGCTTCGCCGCCTCCGGTGCCGGTGAGTACCTGAAGCAGATCGAGTCCGGCGAAGTCCGCGTGCTGGCGACCAGCGGGGAGAAGCGCCTCGACGGCGTCGACGCCCCCACGCTCAAGGAATCCGGCATCGACCTGGTCTTCAGCAACTGGCGCGGTGTTGTTGCCCCTCCCGGCATCAGCGACGCCGACAAGGCTTCCCTGATCGCTGCCCTGGAGAAGATGCACGGCACCGCTTCGTGGAAGGAGGCCCTCAAGTCGCACAGCTGGTCCGACGCCTTCCTCACCGGTGACGACTTCAAGTCCTTCCTGACCGAGCAGGACAAGCGCGTGGCCGATGTCTTGACGAAGCTTGGACTGGCGTGACGTCTTTGACTTCCAGGCTCAAAGGCCGCTCCGAGCTGGGGGTCGCCCTCCTGCTCGGGGCGGCCGGCGGGGTGGTCCTATGGGACGCCGTCGGCCTGGTAACCCCGTACTCCAAATCGGACCCGGTCGGCCCGAAAACGGTCCCCTACATCGTGGCCGGCCTGCTGATTGTGTGCGCGGTGATGCTGGCCATCAACGTGCTGCGGGGCGGACACGGCGAGACTGAAGGTGGCGAGGACGTCGACCTGTCCCATCCTGCCGACTGGAAGACCGTGCTTCCCCTCGCGGGAGCGTTCATCGCCAACGTCCTGATCATTGATTGGGCCGGCTGGGTCATTTCCGGAACCGTTCTCTTTTGGGGCAGCGTCTGGGCCCTGGGCAGCCGGCACTACGTCCGCGACGGGCTGATCTCCGTTGCCCTGTCCCTGCTCACTTTCTATGGCTTCTACCTCGGCCTCGGAATTTCGCTGCCCGCCGGGCTGCTGGAAGGGATCCTCTAAATGGACGTCTTTAGTTCCTTGATGGACGGCTTCGCCACCGCCCTGACCCCCATGAATTTCCTCTACGCCGTGATCGGCGTGGTCCTTGGCACCGCCGTCGGCGTCCTGCCGGGACTGGGCCCGGCGATGACCGTGGCGCTCCTGCTCCCCGTCACGTACGTGCTGGAGCCCACCAGCGCCTTCATCATGTTCGCCGGCATCTACTACGGCGGCATGTACGGCGGATCCACCACCTCGATCCTGCTCAACACCCCCGGTGAGTCCTCGTCCGTGGTCACGGCCATTGAAGGCAACAAGATGGCCAAGGCCGGGCGGGCCGCCCAGGCACTGGCCACCGCGGCCATCGGTTCCTTCGTGGCCGGGACAATCGGCACCGCCCTCCTCGCGGTCTGCGCACCCATTGTGGTCAAATTCGCCGTCAGCCTCGGATCGCCGAGCTACTTCGCCATCATGGTCCTGGCGCTCCTGGCCGTCACCGCAGTGCTCGGCTCCTCCCGCCTCCGCGGTTTCGCCTCGCTGGGCCTTGGCCTGGCGATTGGGCTGGTCGGAATGGACTCCGTCACAGGGCAGGCGCGCCTCACGTTCGGCCAGCCGCTGCTCAGTGATGGGCTCGACATCGTGGTGGTAGCCGTGGCCATCTTCGCCGTGGGCGAAGCCCTGTGGGTGGCCGCCCACCTTCGCCGGACCCCGCTCCACATCATCCCGGTGGGGCAGCCCTGGATGGGCAAAGAGGACTGGAAGCGGTCCTGGAAGCCCTGGCTGCGGGGAACCGTGCTCGGCTTCCCGTTTGGTGCGCTGCCCGCCGGGGGCGCGGAGATCCCGACTTTCCTGTCCTACGTCACGGAAAAGCGGCTCACCAAGCACCCCGAGGAGTTCGGCAAGGGCGCCATCGAGGGTGTCGCCGGACCGGAAGCCGCCAACAACGCGGCGGCGGCCGGCACCCTGACCCCGATGCTGGCGCTGGGGCTGCCGACCAACGCCACCGCCGCCGTGATGCTGGCGGCCTTCACCTCGTACGGCATCCAGCCGGGGCCGCAGCTATTCGAGAGCGAGGGACCGCTGGTGTGGGCCCTTATTGCCAGCCTCTTCATCGGAAACTTCCTGCTGTTGGTCATCAACCTGCCGCTGGCACCGCTCTGGGCAAAACTCCTGCAGCTGCCGCGACCGTACCTGTACGCCGGGATCCTTTTCTTCGCCACCCTTGGCGCCTACTCCGTGAACCTGCAGGCGTTCGACCTGGTGATCCTGCTGGTGCTCGGCGCGCTCGGGTTCATGATGCGCCGGTTCGGCCTGCCGGTCCTGCCGCTCATCCTCGGAGTGATCCTGGGCCCCCGGGTCGAAGGCCAGCTGCGCAAGACACTGCAGCTCAGCGCCGGGGACCCGGCCGGTCTGTGGAGCGAGCCGATCGCCGTCGGCATCTACGTCGTCGTGGCGATCATCCTGGCGTGGCCGTTGCTGCTGAAGGCCTGGCGCAGGTCGCGGCCACAGGCGGAGCCGGCGTTTGCCGGCATGCACGCCACGCCGGAGGCTGACCCTGACCGGACAGACGCCGGTGGCGCGAACGCCCAGCCCTTCGATGACCGCGACATGGACACCACCACGAACACAGCAGCAGGACGACAGGAGCGACCATGAGCATCATCGTTGGCTACCTTCCCACTCCGGAGGGAACGGCGGCACTCGAAGCAGCCATCAGCCAGGCCCGCAAGGATGCGAAACTCCTGGTGGTGATCAATTCCTCACGGGGCGACGTCCTCGTGGACAAGCGCTACGCCGAGGATGAGGAGATCGTCGGGATCGAGGAACGGCTGAAGAAGGAGGGCATCGAGCACCTCGTCCAGCAGCCGGTCCGTGGAAACGACGCAGCCACCGAGGTCCTGCAGGCAGCAGAACAGCACCGGGCGGACCTGATCGTCATCGGCCTTCGGCGGCGCACCCCGGTGGGGAAACTCATCATGGGGAGCACGGCCCAGCAGATCCTCCTCGAGGCAGGCTGCCCGGTGCTTGCCGTAAAGGCCGGCCACCAGCCCTGACCGGGCCCTAAGCCCGAGATGACACTTCGCGGCAATGCCTGGGTGCAGCATTGCCGCGAAGTGTCATCTCGCGAGGGCAGTTGTCAGGGGCGTCCGGCGCGGCGGAGCGTGGCTTCGGCGTGCTTGATGATCGGACCGTCGATCATCTTGCCCTGGTACTGGAACACGCCCGTTCCGGCGGCAGCGGCGGCGCGGAGCAGTTCGGTGGCCGCGGCGACGTCGGATTCGGACGGGGCGTAGGCGTCCCGGACCACGGCCACCTGGTTCGGGTGGATGCAGGCCTTGGAGCCGAAGCCGGACGCGACGGCGTCGCGGGCCTCGGCTCCGAGGCCGTCGAGGTCGGGAATGTTGACGTAGACGGAGTCGATCGCTTCCTTGCCGAACGCGCGGGCGGCCAGCAGCACGGTGGAGCGGGCGTGCAACGCCACGGCGCGGTAGCCGCCGTCGTCGCTCCGGCTGGAGGTGCCGCCAAGTGAGGCGAGCAGGTCCTCGGCGCCCCACATCAGGCCCACCACGTTGGGTTCCGCGGCGATAGCGGCGGCGTTGACGATGCCGGCGGCCGTCTCGCACAAGGCGACCACGCTGTAGCCCTCGAGCTCTTTGAGCTGGGCGGCGCTTTCGGCCTTGGCAAGCATCACGTGCCGGTAGGGGGTGTGCTTGAGGCAGTGCAGGTCTTTTTCAAACTCCTCCGTACCGGCCGGGTTGAGCCGGATGATTGTGCGGCTGGGATCCAGTTCGGGGACGTCCCCGGCGGAGCCGAGCTGGGCGAGAATGGCGCCGCGGGCGCGCTGCTTGTCGGCCGGCGCGACGGCGTCCTCGAGGTCCACGATCACGGCATCGGAGCGCTCGGCGGCCTTTTGGTAGCGCTCGGGTCGGTCGGCGGGGCAAAACAGCAGGGCGGGGCCCATCAGGAAGCTCATGCTTCGATTGTCCCCTTTTCGGCTGCGTCTTTCTGCCCCGGTGCCTGCTGCGCCGGTTCCTGCTGTGAGGCATGCGCCTCCCGCGTCCACATCAGGCAACTGCGGGTCGCTAGGGCCACCACGACGCCGTCCTGGTTCCGGCCGGTGTGCTGCATGGTCACGATGCCCTGGCCTGGCCGGGACGAGGAGAGCCGCTTGCCGGTGACCACGGTCTCCGTGTAGAGCGTGTCCCCGTGGTACAGCGGGTGCGGGAAGGACACGTCCGTCAGTCCCAGCTGCGCGATGATGGTTCCTTGGGTCAGTTGCGGGACGGACTGCCCTACCAGGGTGGCGAGGGTGAACATGGAGTTCATCAGCCGCTGGCCGAACGGCTGTCCGGCGCTCCAGGCGGCGTCGAGGTGCAGCGCCTGGGTGTTCATGGTCATGGTGGTGAACAGGACGTTGTCCGTCTCCGTCACGGTCCGGCCGGGCCGGTGCGCGTAGAGCACGCCCTCTTCAAGTTCGTCGAAGTAGAGCCCGCGCTGTTCAATCACCCGGCGGCCGGTTCCGGACCCGGGCGCTGCATTCGTTGTCATACGGTGAGTTCCTGGTCTTCCTCGAAGAGTTCGGCGCCGGTGGCCGCGGCCACGTCCTCCGCGGTGACGTCGGGCGCCAGCTCGCGCAGCACCAGCCGGGACTTGCCGCCTTCGGTCACGACGTCGATCACGGCAAGGTCGGTGATGATCCGGTCGACGCAGCCCTTGCCGGTCAGCGGCAGGGTGCACCGTTCCACGATTTTCGGGTTGCCGTTGCGGTCCACGTGCTCCATCATCACGATCACGTTCTTGGCGCCGAAGACCAGGTCCATCGCCCCGCCCATGCCCTTGACCATCTTGCCGGGGATCATCCAGTTGGCGAGGTCCCCGTTCTGCGCCACTTCCATGGCGCCGAGCACCGCCACGTCGACGTGGCCGCCGCGGATCATGCCGAAGGATGCGGCCGAGTCGAAGAACGCGGCGCCCTTGTTGACGGTGACCGTTTCCTTGCCGGCGTTGATCAGGTCCGGGTCCACCTGGTCCTCGGCCGGGTAGGGCCCGACGCCGAGGATCCCGTTCTCCGAGTGCAGCACCACCTCGACGCCGGCCGGAATGTAGTTGGGGATCAGCGTGGGCATCCCGATGCCGAGGTTGACGTACTGGCCGTTGTGCAGCTCCTGGGCCACCCGGGCGGCCAGTTCGTTGCGCGTCCAGCCCTTGCCTTGCACGCCGGCGGGGTGTTCGACGGCGGAACGCCGGTATTCGTGCCGGACCGCTTCGGGCCTGGGCGGCGCGCCCTGCGCGTTGTTCGTCTCCACGGCTATGCTCCTGCCTTCTCGGTGGTGCTGGAGGTGGTGCTGGAGGTGGTGCGCTTTTCGATCCGTTTCTCCGCCTGCGGCGCGAGGACCACCCGCTGGACAAAGATGCCGGGGACGTGGACGTGCTCCGGGTCCAGCTCCCCCGGCTCCACGAGCTCCTCAACCTCGGCGATGGTGATCCGGCCGGCCATGGCGCAGAGCGGATTGAAGTTCATTGCGGTGGCATGGAACACCAGGTTGCCGTGCCGGTCGCCCTTCCAGGCGTGCACCAGGCCGAAGTCGGGGGTCAGTGCCTCCTCCAGCACGTAGTCGGCGCCGTGGAAGCTGCGGACTTCCTTGGCTGCGGAGGCGATAGCGACGGTCCCGTCGGCGTCGTACTTCTGCGGCAGGCCGCCGTCGGAGACCTGGGTCCCGACGCCGGCGGGCGTGTAGAAGGCCGGGATGCCGGCTCCGCCGGCGCGCAGCTTCTCGGCCAGCGTGCCCTGCGGGGTCAGGACTACTTCGAGTTCGCCGGCCAGGTATTGCCGGGCGAATTCCTTGTTCTCCCCCACGTACGAGCTGATGGTGCGGCGGATCCGGCCGTCCTTGAGCAGGATGCCGAGCCCCCAGTCGTCCACGCCGCAGTTGTTGCTCACAGTTTCCAGATCCGTCGCGCCGCTCTCATGCAGGGCGTCGATTAGCGCCACCGGGATGCCGCACAGCCCGAAGCCGCCGACGGCGAGGGAGGCGCCGTCGGGGATGTCCGCGACGGCCTCGGCGGCGCTGGCAACAACTTTGTTGATCATCGGTGACCCTTCCGGCCGGCTACAGTCCCAGTTCGCGGGCGATCAGCATCAGCTGGACCTCCGTGGTGCCCTCGCCGACTTCGAGGATCTTGGAGTCGCGGTAGTGGCGCGCCACGGTGAATTCGTTGATGAAGCCATAGCCGCCGAACACCTGGGTGGCGTCCCGCGCGTTGTCCATGGCTGCCTCGCCTGCGACCATCTTAGCGATGGCCGCCTGTGTCTTGAACGGCTTGCCGGCGAGCATCCGGGCGGCCGCGTCGTAGTAGGCCAGGCGGGCGGTGTGGGCGCGGGCTTCCATCCGGGCGATCTTGAACGCGATGGCCTGGTACTTGCCGATGTTCTGGCCGAAGGCGCTGCGCTCCTTGGCGTATTTCACCGACTGGTCCACGCAGCCCTGGGCGGCGCCGACGGCGAGGGCGGCGATCGCGATCCGGCCCTCGTCGAGGATGGAGAGGAAGTTCGCGTAGCCGCGGCCCCGGGTGCCGAGCAGGTTTTGCTCGGGGACACGGACGTTGTCGAGGGTCAGCGGGTGGGTGTCCGAGGCGTTCCAGCCGACCTTGTTGTAGGCCTTCTCCGCCGTGAAGCCGGGCGTGCCGGCGGGCACCAGGATGGTGGAGATTTCCTTCTTGATGCTTCCGTCCGGGCGTTCCTGCTGGCCGGTCACCGCGGTGACGGTGACGAGCTTGGTGATATCGGTGCCGGAGTTGGTGATGAACTCCTTGTTTCCGTTGATGACCCACTCCCCGCCCTCGAGGCGCGCGGTGGTCTTGGTGCCGCCGGCGTCGGAGCCTGCCTCGGGCTCGGTCAGGCCGAAGCCTGCGAGCGCCTTGCCGGAGGCCAGCAGCGGCAGCCATTCCTGCTTCTGCGCGTCGGTGCCGAAGCGGTGGATCGGCATGGCGCCGAGCGAGACGCCGGCCTCGAGGGTGATCGCGACCGACTGGTCCACGCGGCCGAGCTGTTCCAGGGCCAGGGCGAGGGCGAAGTAGTCCCCGCCCATGCCGCCGAACTCTTCCGGGAACGGCAGTCCGAACAGGCCCATGTCCGCCATCTGCGAGACGACCTCGTAGGGGAAGCTGTGCTCTTCGTCGTGCTTGGCGGAAACCGGGGCCACCACCTGGTCGGCGAATTCGCGGACGGTGTTGCTGAGGTCCTGGTAGTCCTCGCTGAGTTCAAAATCTGGCATGGGGGTGACTCCTGTGTCTGGTGTGGCTGTGGTGTGGTGGTGGGCGTACGGGGCTAGTCCGCCGCGCCCATCGCGATGACGGCTTCTTCGATCGTGTCTTCGGCTTTCGACGGCTCGGCGGGGTGGATGGTGGCCAGCACCTGGTCCGCCTTGACGAGGTCTCCGGTGCCGGCGCTGATGTGGACGGTGCCGTCCAGCGGCGCCACCAGCTGGTGCTCCATCTTCATGGCCTCCACCGAGAGCAGGACCTGTCCGGCTGTCACGGTCTCGCCGTTGCTGACCGAGACGGACACCACGGTGCCGGGCATCGGCGAGCGCACCGCCGGGTCGGCGGCGCCTTCCTCGCGTTCGACGGCGGCCAGCACCCGGGCGAGCCGGGCCTCGCGGCTCAGCACCTCGAGGCGGCAGGACCAGCCGTCGTTGCCGAGGAATATGTCGGTGGGCGCAGGGCTGTCCGGCCCCGGGTGGTCGGGGCCCGTGGACACCTGTGCAAGGGAAAACCGTCGGGCTTCCCCGTCGAGGGTCACCTCTGCCTGGTTGCGCCCGGCGAAACCCAACGATGCTGTGCGTTGCGGGCCGCCATTGACGCTGACCGTCGCAGTCCCCCGCCCTAGCGAGCCGGACACCTCAACGTTGGCGACTCCGCCGTCGGGCGTTCCGAGACTGATCCGGCGCGGGGCAGCTGCACCGAGCCTCCAGCCGTCACGGCGGCGCCAAGGTCCTTCCCCGGCGTCAACTGAATCGGGTTCCCGCATCGCCGCGGCGAAGACGGCGGCAGCGGCCACCTCGAAGTCGCCCGCATGCCGGAACGTGAACTCGGGCATCTTGCGTTCGATCAGGCCGGTGTCGAGGCGTCCGGCGCGGACATCGGCGTCATTGATCAGCAGCCGCAGGTACTCGACGTTGGTGTCAATGCCTAGGGCGGTGTACCCGGCGAGCGCCCGGTCCAGGGTGTCCAGGGCCTCCGCCCGGTCCCCGCCCCAGGCGATGACCTTGGAAATCATCGGGTCGTAGCTGCTGGAGATCTGGAGGCCCTCCAGCAGGGCCGAGTCGACACGGACGCGGCCCGCTGCGGCATCCGGCTCTTCGTCCAGCAGCACGACGCGTCCGATGGATGGAAGGAAGTTCTTCTCCGGTATCTCGGCGTATACCCGGGCCTCCACCGAGTGTCCGGTCAGCACGACGTCGTCCTGGCGGAGGGTGAGTTCCTCCCCGGCGGCGATCCGCACCTGCCATTCGACCAGGTCCACGCCGGTGACCATCTCGGTGACCGGGTGTTCGACCTGCAGCCGGGTGTTCATCTCCATAAAGAAGAACTCGTCCGGGGCGTTGTCCGAGACGAGGAACTCCACGGTGCCGGCGCCGCTGTAGCTGACGCTGCGTGCGGCCTGGCAGGCGGCCTCGCCAATCCGGGCACGGATGTCCGCCCCGTCGGGCAGGGTTTCGAGCAGCGGGGAGGGTGCCTCCTCGATGACCTTCTGGTGCCGGCGCTGCAGGGAGCACTCACGCTCGCCAAGGTGGATGACGTTGCCGTGGTTGTCCGCCAGCACCTGGACCTCGATGTGGCGCGGCGTGGTGACGAGCCGTTCCAGGAACAGGGTGTCGTCGCCGAAGGCACTCGCCGCCACCCGGCGGGCGGTGGCCAGCGTGGCTTCCAGGTCCTCAGGCCGGTCGACGACGTGCATCCCCTTGCCGCCGCCGCCGGCGGAGGGCTTGATCAGCAGCGGGAAGCCGACGCCGGCCGCCGCCTCGATCAGCTGCGTGTCGGTCATGCCGGGTTCGGCGATGCCCGGAACCACGGGGACGCCGTAGCCGGTGACGTGGTTCTTGGAGCGGATCTTGTCTCCCATGACGTTCAGGGATTCGACGCCGGGCCCAATGAACGTGATCCCGGCTTTTTCCAGTGCGCGGGCAAAGTCGACGTTCTCGCTCAGGAAGCCGTAGCCGGGGTGCACGGCGTCGGCGCCGGTGTCCCGGCAGGCCTGGATGATGGCCTCGATCTTGAGGTAGCTCTCGGTGGCGGCCGCGGGGCCGATCCGGACGGCGACGTCCGCCTCGCGCACGTGGCGGGCGTCGGCGTCGGCGGCGGAATAGACCGCCACGGAACGGATGCCGAGGGCCCGGAGGGTGCGGATCACTCGGCAGGCGATCTCGCCGCGGTTGGCGACGAGGACGGTGCCGAAGAGCGGCTTCCGGGGTGCTGGAAGAGAAGTAGTCGACGAAAAAGTAGTCATTGCTGGCTCACATCCGGAACAGGCCGAAGGAGGTCTCCGGCAGCGGGGTGCGGGAGACGACGTCGAGCGCCAGTCCCAGGACGGTGCGGGTGTCCGCGGGGTCGATTACGCCGTCGTCCCAGAGGCGGGCAGTGGAGTAGTAGGGGCTGCCCTGGTCCTCGTACTGGGCCTTGATGGGGGCCTTGAAGGCTTCCTCGTCCGCGGCGGACCATTCCTCGCCGCGGGCCTCGTACTGGTCCCGCTTGACGGTGGCGAGCACGCTGGAGGCCTGGTTGCCGCCCATCACCGAGATCCGGGAAGCCGGCCACATCCAGAGGAAGCGCGGCGAGTAGGCGCGGCCGCACATCGAGTAGTTGCCGGCGCCGAAGGACCCGCCGATCACCACCGTGAGTTTGGGAACCCGGGCGGTGGCGACGGCGGTGACCATCTTGGCGCCGTTCTTGGCGATGCCGCCCTGCTCGTAGTCCTTGCCGACCATGAAGCCGGAGAGGTTCTGCAGGAAGATCAGCGGGATGCCGCGCTGGTCGCAGAGTTCGATGAAGTGCGCGCCCTTGAGCGAGGACTCGCTGAAGAGCACGCCATTGTTCGCCACGATGCCTACGGGGTGGCCGTGCAGCTTCGCGAAGCCGGTGACCAGGGTGGTGCCGTAGTTCTTCTTGAATTCGTGGAAGCGGCTGCCGTCCACCAGCCGGGCGATAACCTCGCGGACGTCGTACTGCGCGTTGACGTCGGTGGGCACCGCTCCGTACAGCTCGTCCGGGTCGGCAACGGGGTCGACGACGGTGTCCACGTCCCAGACGGGGGCCGCCGGCTTCGGCAGGGTGGAGACGATGTCCCGGACAATCTGCAGGGCGTGTTCATCGTTCTCGGCGAGGTGGTCGGTGACGCCGGAGATCTTGGAGTGCACCTCGCCGCCGCCAAGTTCCTCGGCCGTGACGATCTCGCCGATCGCGGCCTTCACCAGCGGCGGGCCGCCGAGGAAGATGGTGCCCTGGTTGCGGACGATCACGGTCTCGTCGCTCATCGCGGGAACGTAGGCGCCGCCGGCGGTGCAGGAGCCCATCACCGAGGCGATCTGCGGGATCTTGGCTGCGGACATCTTGGCCTGGTTGAAGAAGATCCGGCCGAAGTGCTCCTTGTCCGGGAAGACCTCGTCCTGCTTTGGCAGGAAGGCGCCGCCGGAGTCCACGAGGTAGATGCAGGGCAGCCGGTTCTCCAGCGCGATTTCCTGCGCCCGGAGGTGCTTCTTCACCGTCATCGGATAGTAGGTGCCGCCCTTGACGGTGGCGTCGTTGGAGATGACCAGGACCTGGCGGCCGTGGACCAGGCCGATCCCGGCAATCACCCCGGCGCCCGGCGAGTCGCCGTTGTACATGCCCTCGGCCGCCAGCGGGGCGATCTCCAGGAAGGGGCTGCCGTCGTCGAGCAGCCGGTCGATCCGTTCCCGCGGGAGCAGCTTGCCGCGTGCCACGTGCCGTTGCCGGGACTTCTCCGGCCCGCCCAGCGCGACGGCGGCGAGGCGGTCCTTCAGCTCCCGGGCCAGGCCGAGCTGCGCCTCGCGGTTCGCGGCGTAGCCCGGGCTGCCCGCGTCCAGCTGGCTGGCGATTGTCTCCATTGACTGCTTTCCGTCCCCGGCCGTGCGGTGCCCGCCCCCGTGGGGCGTCCCGGCCATTTCGGTTAGTAACGCATAACTGAGATTTAGGTTAGTCTCTATTAACTGTGATGTCCAACACAGGATAGTCTCAACACAGGACAGTCGAGAGGGACGCCGGTGACCGAGTCCAGCCAGACAACCCAGCGAAGCCAGGCCAAGGAGAACCGCCGGAAGGCGCTGCTCACTGCGGCGGCCGCCCTCTTCGCAGCGGACGGCTTCAACCGCGTTTCCTTGGAGGACCTGGGCGCCGCCGCCGGGGTCAGCGGGCCCGCCGTGTACCGCCACTTCGCCGGCAAGCAGGCGGTCCTCGGGGCCCTGCTGCTCAGTGTCAGCCAGGACCTCCTGGAGGGCGGCCGCAGCGTGGTGGCCGGATCCGAGGGTGCCGCCGCGGCCCTCGCCGGGCTGGTCGAATTCCACGTGGACTTCGCGCTCAGCAACCCGGACGTCATCCGGGTCCAGGACCAGGACTTCAGCAACCTCGACGACGATGACGAGGCCGAGGTCCGCACCCTGCAGCGCAACTATGTGGAGCTCTGGGTGGACGTCCTGGCCGGGTTGCATCCGGACACCGATCCGGCTGAGCTGCGAATGCGCGCGCACGCCACCTTCGGCCTGATCAACTCCACGCCGCACTCGGTACGCAACCACGGGCGCCGGATGGCCCTCAAGCGCGCCCGGCCACTGCTCGAAAGCATGGCCCTGGCCGCCCTGACGGCGCCGGCCACACCGCGCCCGCTCGGCTGAGGGCTGGCCTCTTCCCGGCTCAACCCCGCAGCACTCCGGGGGCACATTGGCGCGGACACGCCGACAAACCAGGGCCCGCCGTCGAATATTGCCCTCAAAGTGCCCCCGGACGGCAAACGGCCGGGCTCAGTGGGATGCGGCTGGGAGGCCCAATGACTTACTGTTCGTGGCAGATCAACCCCAAGCGGAGAAGGTGCGAGTGGCAGCGTTACGCGACCCAGGCTTCTGGGGGCACGACGGCCGTGTCGGAGTAATTACCCAAGGAACGTGGGCAGATCGCCTGGTTTTGGTTTATCCGGACGCTCTGGAGACTTGGACCTTCATACCAAGCTCTACTCCGGAAGAAGAGATGCTTGATTTCTACCCGGTCACGGACCAAGCCGCTGAAGAGGTCATCACGGAACTAGGCATAGTTTGGTTGGCCCGGAACCAGCAAGAGAACCAACTTGAAAGACTGATCTTTGACCAGCGGTCTCATCTGGGCGAGGACACATCCATACGTGGAATGCTTGCTGAAGCGATCAAGCGACTCCTTGGGGGGAAACAAACAGGCGGCCCGTCGAACAGGACAGGCTATTGCCGGCACCCACGGCCAGAAGCATTGGCTGGTCAACCCGCCGCGCTCCGGGGCACATTGGCGCGGACACGCCGACAACCAGGGCCAGCCGTCGAATATTGCCCTCAAAGTGCCCCCGGACGGCAAACGGCCGGGCACCCATAGCGTGGATGCCCGGCCCCGAAGTGCCTAGACCATCGCCAGCGCCATGCCGGGATCGGCGAGGATGGCGCCCAGGTCCTGCAGGAACCGCGAGCCCTGTTCGCCGTCGACCAGCCTGTGGTCGAAGGACAGGCTCAGCGTCATGACCTGGCGCAGCGCCACCTCGTCCTGGTACTCCCACGGCATCTTCCGCACCGCGCCGAGAGCCAGGATGGCGGCCTCGCCGGGGTTGAGGATGGGCGTGCCGGCGTCGATGCCGAAGACGCCGATGTTCGTGATGGAGATGGTCCCGCCGGAGAGGTCCGCCGGGGCCGTTTTACCGGCCCGGGCGGTCTCAGTCAGCTCCGTAAGCGCGGTAGACAGCTGCAGCAGCGACATCTGGTCCGCGTCCTTGATGTTCGGCACGGTCAGCCCCCGCGGCGTGGCGGCCGCGATGCCGAGGTTGACGTAGTTGAACTGGACGATCTCCTGGTTGGCCTCGTCCCACCGGGCGTTGAGCGTCGGGTGGTTGCGCAGCGCGATCAGCACAGCCTTGGACACCAGCGTCAGCGGTGTCAGCTTGTAGCCCGCGAACGAGCGGCTGGCCTTGAGCCGGCCCAGCAGCTCCATGGTGGGAGTGACGTCGAGCGTCAGGAACTCGGTGACGTGCGGCGCCGTGAAGGCGCTGGACACCATGGCCGCCGCGGTGAATTTCCGCACGCCCTTGATCGGGGTCCGGGTTTCCCGCTCGCCCTGTACCGGTGCCGGCGCAGCGGCCTGGCCGCCGGCGAGTTCCTGGGGCGCCACCGGAAGGTCGCCGCCGCCAACGAAGTTCCGCACGTCATCGCGGGTGATGAGCCCGCGCTCCCCCGTGCCGGTGATGGCTGCGAGGTCGACGCCGAGGTCCTTGGCCAACTTGCGCACCGGCGGCGTGGAGCGCGGACGCTCTGCCGGAGTGGTGTCAGCGCCATGGGTGTCTGCCACCGGCGCGGGTTCGGCCACGGTCTGCACGGCTGCCCCGACCGGCGCGGCAGCCGGGGTTT
Source organism: Arthrobacter sp. YAF16 (assembly GCF_052113385.1). Lineage (NCBI taxonomy): Bacteria > Bacillati > Actinomycetota > Actinomycetes > Micrococcales > Micrococcaceae > Arthrobacter > Arthrobacter sp. YAF16. The sequence goes on along the minus strand of NZ_JBFRDC010000010.1, from coordinate 28,569 downwards.
CAGCGGGAGCTGCCACAGGAGCCGCCGGAGCTGCCGGGGCTGCCGCGGCGGCGAAGCTGCGGGCGCGGCGGGCCGGACGGCCGGAGCCTTCCAGTACGGCGCCGTAGCCGACCAGGTTCGGTTCCCGCTTGGCGGGGGCTTCCCCGGAGTCACCGCCGCCGTCGTCGCCCTCGATCTCGAAGGAGACGATCGGCTTGCCGACCTCAACCACGGTGCCCGGCTGCTCATGCAGCGCCGTCACGACGCCGGCGAACGGCGAGGGCAGTTCGACGACGGCCTTGGCTGTTTCCACCTCGGCGATGATCTGGTTAAGCGTGACGGTGTCCCCGACGCCCACCTTCCACGCGACGATTTCTGATTCCGTCAGGCCTTCGCCGAGGTCCGGAAGCCGGAATTCCTTGATCATGGTGGCGGTCATCCTTCCAGCCCGCTAAGGGAGTTGGGGCGGCCCAGGGCCCGGTCGACGCCGTCGAGGATCCTGTCCAGGCCCGGCAGGTGGTGCATTTCAAGCTTTGAATACGGGTACGGGACATCGAAGCCGGTCACCCGGACGGGCGCCGCTTCGAGGTGGTAGAAGCAGCGTTCCGTGATGCTGGCGGCCACTTCGGCGCCGAGGCCGCCGGACTGGCTGGCTTCGTGCGTGATGACCAGCCGGCCGGTCTTCCGGACCGAGGCCTCCAGGGTCGCGAAGTCCAGCGGGGCCAGCGAGCGCAGGTCGATCACCTCGACGGAGACGCCTTCATCCGCGGCAGCGAGCGCGGCGTCGCGGGCGGTCTTCACGAGCGGACCGTAGGCGACCAGCGTCACGTCGGTGCCCTCGGTGACCACGCGCGCCTTCTCCATGGACAGGGCGGCGGCGAGGTCGAGCGACTCATCGACTTCGCCCTTGTCGTGGTAGCGGCGCTTGGGCTCGAAGTAGAGCACCGGATCGTCAGAGGCGATGGCCTGCTGGATCATGGTGTGGGCGTCCTGCGGGTTGGAGACGCTGACCACGCGCAGGCCCGAGGTGTGGGTGAAGTAGGCCTCGGGCGACTCGGAATGGTGTTCCGGTGAGCCGATGCCGCCGCCGAAGGGCACGCGGATGGTGATCGGCATCTTGACCGCGCCCTGGGTGCGGTAGTGCATCTTGGCAACCTGGCTGACAATCTGGTCGAACGCCGGGTAGATGAAGCCGTCGAACTGGATTTCAACCACCGGGCGGTAGCCGCGGTAGGCGAGGCCGACGGCGGTGCCGAGGATGCCGGATTCGGCGAGCGGGGTGTCCACCACGCGGTGCTTTCCGAAGTCTTTCTGCAGGCCGTCGGTGACGCGGAAGACACCGCCAAGGGTGCCGATGTCCTCGCCCATGAGGATCACCTTGGGATCGTTTTCGAGGGACTTGCGCAGGCCCGAATTAATGGCTCGGGCAAAGGTCATCTGCGTCATCAGCGTGCACCTTCTTCGGAAGCGGCCTCTGCGGGATCGCCGAAGGAAGCCAGGTAACGGGTGTAGTGGTCCTGCTGGCGCTCCAGCGAGGAGTTGGGCGTGCTGTACACGTGCTTGAAGATGTCCAGCGGCGCCGGTTCCGGCATGTTGATGGTGCCGGAGCGCAGTTCCTTGGCGACGGCGTCGGCTTTGGCGGCGACGGCGGTTTCCAGCTCGGCGGTCAGCAGGCCCTTACGGTCGAGCAGGGTCTTCAGCCTGGCGATCGGGTCCTTCGCGGCCCAGTCCTCGAGCTCGTTGGCGTCCCGGTAGCGGGTGGGGTCATCCGCCGTCGTGTGCGGTCCCATCCGGTAGGTGACGGCCTCAATGAAGGTGGGTCCCCCGCCGCGGCGGGCACGGTCGATGGCGATCCTTGTGGCGGCCATGACGGCCAGCACGTCGTTGCCGTCGACGCGCATGCTCGGGATGCCGAAGCCGGAGGCGCGGTCCGCGATCTGGATGTGGGATTGCAGCATTACGGGCTCGGAGATGGCCCAGTGGTTGTTCTGGCAGAAGAAGACCACGGGGGCCTGGAAGCTCGCCGCGAAGACCATGGCCTCGTTGACGTCGCCTTCGCTGGTGGCGCCGTCGCCGAAGTAGGCCACGGCCACCGAATCAGCGCCGTCGTTCTGGATCCCCATGGCGTACCCGGTGGCGTGCAGCGACTGGGCGCCGATGATGATTTGCTGCGTCGCCACGTTCACCGTGTAGGGATCCCAGCCGGCCAGGGCGTTGCCGCGCCAGGCTTTCACGATGTCCGCCGGCTGGACCCCGCGGACATAGGCGACGCCGTTGTCACGGTAGCTGGGGAAGACGAAGTCGTCGTCGCGGAGCGCACGTGCCGAGCCGATCTGGGATGCTTCCTGGCCCAGCAGCGGAGGCCACAGGGCGAGCTCGCCCTGGCGCTGCAAGGCGGTGGCCTCGGCGTCGATCCGGCGGATGGCCACCATGTCCTCGTAGAGCGAGGTGAGTTGTTCGTCGCTCACGTCCTGGACCCAGGAGTCGAACTCCGGATGGCTTACGCGCTCACCTCCCGGGGTGATGAGCTGGACGAGATCGCCGCCCGAGCGCCTGTTTGATTCTGCACTGTTCCCGGGGCCGCCGGCGGCAATGCCGCCCTTGCCCGCGTCGTCGGTAAACACAGTTTGTCCGCACCTTCTGACGTCGTCTGACCCTGCCCGCGGGACTCGTGATCCCTACGCGCGACGGCCACCCGGGCGCCGTTGCCCCGGATAATTGTGACCCTACTCACAACTGCCATTGGGTACAACCACCCTCGAATAAATTGAGCATTCTGCCCTGTCTGGCCCTTTGGGACCGTGCTAACCTTGCGCATTATGCAAGCTTTGGATGGCACCGACACCCGCCTACTTTCGGCCATGGCGAGGGATCCCCGGCGTACCGTGGTGGCACTGGCGCAGAAGCTGGGCTTGTCGCGCAATACGGTGCAGGCCCGGATGGCCCAGCTGGAGAAAAAGCACGTCTTCCTCTCCTTCGAACGCCGGATCAACCCGGCCGCCCTGGGCTATCCCCTGATGGCGTTCATCTCCGTCCACGTCCAGCAGCAGAAACTGGGCCAATTGGCGGTGGAACTGGCGGGCATCCCGGAAATCCTGGAAGGCTACGGCCTCACCGGTTCCGCCGACCTGCTGCTCCGGGTGGTCGCCCTCGACGCCGAGGACCTCTTCCGGATCAACGGCAAGATCCTCGCCTGCGACGGCGTGGAGCGCACCGATACCGCCCTGGCCATGGGTGAACTGATTCCCTTCCGGATCCAGCCGCTGCTGGAACGCGGCTCCGCGGAGGCCTGAGCCGTTCACCTGGCTGCCTGGCAACCGCAAGGCAAAGAGGAGCCCCCGTGCAACTGCACGGGGGCTCCTCGTCATTGGTGTTGCCTGCCGGGGCCGCCTGCTTGTGGTCCGCGGCCCGGCCGGGCGTTTAGTGGTTGGTGGCCTTTTCGGCGCCCACCCCGGTCAGGGAGCGGACCTCCATTTCGGCCTGCTTGGTGGTGTCTTCGAGCTTCTTGTCCAGGACCGTGCCCAGCCAACCCAGCAGGAAGGCGAGCGGGATGGAGACGATGCCGGGGTTGCTCAACGGGAAGATCGCGAAGTTGGCCCCCGGGATCATCGACGTTTTGGCGCCGGAGACCACCGGGGAGAGCGCGATCAGGATGATGGCCGAGCCGAGCCCGCCGTACATGCTCCAGATGGCTCCCTGGGTGGTGAACCGGCGCCAGAACAGCGAGTACACGATCGTGGGCAGGTTGGCCGAGGCCGCCACCGCGAAGGCGAGTGCTACGAGGAACGCGACGTTCTGTCCGTTGGCGAAAATTCCGCCGATGATGGCGAGCAACCCGATCACGACGACCGTGCGACGGGCAACCTTGACCTCGGTATTGGCGTCGGCCTTGCCCTTGGCGATGACGCTGGCATAGATGTCATGCGCGAAGGACGCTGCCGCCGTGATCGTGAGGCCGGCGACGACGGCCAGGATCGTGGCGAACGCCACCGCGGAGATGAATCCGAGCAGCAGGGGTCCGCCCAGGTGGAAGGCCAGCAGCGGCGCTGCCGAGTTGACGCCGCCCGGCGCCCCCTTGATCGTGTCGGCACCCACCAGCGCGGCTGCGCCATAGCCCAGGACCAGCGTGAACAGGTAGAAGATACCGATCAGCCAGATGGACCACACCACGGACTTGCGGGCTTCCTTGGCGGTCGGAACCGTGTAGAAGCGCATCAGGACGTGCGGCAGGGCCGCCGTGCCGAGGACGAGCGCCAGGCCAAGGGACATGAAGTCAAGCTTGGAGGTCTCGGTCTTGCCGTACTGCAGGCCCGGGTTCAGGATGCTCGGGTTCTTCGAGGTTTCCACCGCGCCGCCGAGCAGGTCGGAGAGGTTGAAGCCGTAGATGGCCAGCACCCAGAAGGTCATGACGGCCGCGCCGGCAATGAGCAGCATGGCCTTGATGATCTGGACCCAGGTGGTGCCCTTCATCCCGCCGATCAGCACATACATGATCATCAGGGCGCCGACGACGACGATCACGAGCGCCTGGCCGCCCCAGTCGCTGATGCCCAGCAGCAGCGAGATCAGGCTGCCGGCTCCCGCCATCTGGGCCAGCAGGTAGAAGAAGCAAACGGCCAAGGTCGAGATGGCCGCGGCGATGCGGACCGGGCGCTGCTTGAGCCGGAATGAAAGGACGTCGGCCATGGTGAACTTGCCGGTGTTGCGCAGCAGTTCGGCCACCAGGAGCAACGCGACGAGCCACGCCACGAGGAAACCGATGGAGTACATGAAGCCGTCATAGCCGTTGATGGCGATGGCGCCGGTGATACCGAGGAACGAAGCCGCAGAGAGGTAGTCGCCGGCGATCGCGGTGCCGTTTTGCGGGCCCGTGAAGGAGCGGCCGGCGGCATAGTAGTCCGCCGCGGTCTTATTGTTTCGGCTCGCCCTGACGACGATGACCATGGTGATCGCGACGAACAGGGCGAAGATGCCCATGTTCAGCGCGGTGGTGTCCTTGAGATCCGCAACGTTGACCGCGGGAACCATAAACGTCATTTTGTTTCTCCGCTCACTCGGTTGCCGTGCTTGTCGAACTCGTGGCCTTCGATTCCGTGGCGGATATCGGCGGCGATCGGGTCCAGTTTCCGGTTCGAGTAGCTGACGTACCAGCCGGTGATGGCGAACGTGGAGACGAACTGCAGCAGGCCCAGGATCAGGCCGATGTTGATGTTGCCCCAGACCTTGGTGGACATGAAGCCCACCGCGTAGTCGGCCAGCAGGACGTAGGCGAAGTACCACAGCAGGAATGCGATGGCCATCGGAAAGACAAAGCTGCGGTGACGTTTACGCAGTTCCTGAAACTGCTCCGTCGATTGGACTTCCTTGAAGTCCACGAACGCCGGTGCGTCCGTTTCTTGGGCTTCGTGACCCATCGTTCCTCCTCATTGAGACTGGCGAGCCACCCCCGGGTACCCCGGGCTCCGGGAAACAGACTTCCGGCCTTGTGTGACTGCAATCACTGTGCCTCGTGATGCGTATTACATTCCAGCACCGCCGTGTTTCCCGTCGCTCAACGGTCGCGATGCTGCGCCCAACGGCGCCTTTCGGCCGTTCCGCCGGTGTTCTCCCCCGGCCTGCGGGCCGCCACGCTACGCTGGCAGCATGCCGGACTCTCCCCTCTTCACCGCCGCGGCGATCGCCGTGATCGCCTTGGCAATCGCCGTCGTCGTGGCTGTCGGGCTCAAGGTCCTGCGCTCCTTCCGCGAGCTGGGTACCGACGCGGAACGCGCCACCTACAAGACGTTGCACGCGGCGTCCCGCGCCGGCCAGTATCTGCGCACCGGACTGAACCCGGCCGGCGCAGCCAAGGCGAGCCGCCAGCTGCGCAGCCTGCTGGGCTGCGATGCCCTGGCGATCACCGACACGACCGGGGTGCTGGCCTGGGACGGTGCCGCCGAAGAGCTCAAGCCCGCCTTGATGGGCCTCGCCGCCAAGGTACTGGAAGGCGGCCACACCGCCGTGATCCCGGCAGGCGAACTGCAACTGCTCGCCAACGGCAAGGCCGCCGCGCCGCTGGCCCCCGGGACGGAACGCGCCGTCGTGATCGCCCCGATCAAGGCCAGCACCCGGGTGGTGGGCGTGGTGGCGGCCTTCGCCCCGGCGGCCGGCGCGGGGCTGGTGCGCGCCACCAGTGAGGTGGCCGACTGGGTGGCGACGCAGGTGGAACTGGCCGAGCTGGACGCGTCCCGGACGCTGCTGATGGAGGCCGAGGTCCGTGCGCTCCGGGCCCAGATCAGCCCGCACTTCATCTACAACTCGCTGAACGCGATCGCGTCCTTCATCAACACCGACCCGGTCCGCGCCCGCGAGCTGGTGGTGGAGTTCGCGGATTTCACCCGATATTCCTTCCGCCGGCACGGCGACTTCACCACGCTGGCCGAGGAACTGCGCTGCATTGACCGGTACCTGCTCCTGGAGCGCGCACGCTTCGGCGACCGGGTGCAGGTGAGCCTGCGGATCGCCCCCGAGGTGCTCAGCACCGTCATCCCGTTCCTGAGCCTGCAGCCGCTGGTGGAGAACGCGGTCCGGCACGGGCTGGAGGCCAAGGAGGGCCCGGGCCACATCAGCATCACGGCCAACGACTCGGGCGCCTTCGCCGAGGTGACCATCGAAGACGACGGCGTCGGCATGGATCCGGAGAAACTGCGTGCCGTCCTGGCCGGGCACAGCGACGGCGAACACGTCGGCCTGCACAACGTCGATGCCCGGCTGCGACAGGTGTACGGCGAGGACAACGGCCTGGTGATCGAGACGGCGCCGGGCGAGGGCACCCTGATCACCATGCGGGTGCCCAAGTCCCAGCCGCGGCACGACGCCTGAGTCCGTACCCGGCAGTACCCTAGAACCATGATTAACGTCCTCGTCGCCGATGACGAGCTGCCCGCTGTCGAGGAGTTGGCCTTCCTGCTGGGCCGGGACGAGCGGATCGGGGCGATCCACCGTGCTTCCTCCGGCGCCGAGGCGCTGCGCGCCCTCGAGTCCCAGGAGGTCGACGCCGTGTTCCTGGACATCCATATGCCGGCCCTCTCCGGCCTGGACATCGCCCGGGTCATCGCCCGCAGCGCCAAGCCTCCCGCCGTCGTCTTCGTCACCGCCGACGAGGACTGCGCGCTGGAGGCGTTCGAGCTGGCGGCCGTCGACTACCTGCTCAAGCCGGTCCGCGCCGAGCGGCTGGCCAGGTCGATCGGCCGCATCAGTGAGCTGATCCGTGAGGGGGCACCGGCGCCGGAGATGATCACGGTGGATCTGGGTGGAACCACCAAGATGATCCGGCGCGAGGACGTCACCTACGTCCAGGCGCAGGGCGACTACGCCAGGCTGCACACCGCGGACGCCAGCTACCTCATCCGGGTGCCGCTGGCAGACCTCGAGCAGCAGTGGGCCGATGCCGGGTTCCTGCGTATCCACCGCTCGTACCTGATCGCCCTGAACCACGTCGGCCACATGAAACTGGCCGCGGCCCGTCCCAGCGTGACCGTCGCCGGGGCCGAACTGCCGATCAGCCGCCGGCACCTGCCGCCGGTCCGGGAGAAACTCGAGGCGACCCGGATCCGGCCGCAGGCATGACCCGGGTCCGCGTCACCGCACCGCGCAGCTTCAAGGTAGGCAGCGCCGCGTCAGGCAGCATCGCCGCCGGGCGCTCGGCCGCCGACACGCGCGAGGCCGCCGAGGAATCCGACGCCGGGCAGGTGTTCGTCCGCTCTCTAATCCGCTCCCAGCTCCGGCTTGGCATCGTGGTGGCCGCCGGTTTCCTGCTCATCCTGCTCGCCTTCGCGCTGATACTGGGGCTGGTGCCTGGCCTGGCCGAGCTGCGGATCGCGGGGCTGCCCTTCGACTGGGTCCTGCTGGGCGCCGGGATCTACCCGGTGATCGGGCTCAGCGCCTGGCTGTACGTCCGCACGGCCGCGCGGAACGAGTCCCGCTACCGCGACCTGGCCGGGGACAAGTGAGGCGCGGGTGAACCCGGTCGTCGGCATCGCGGCCTTCGCGGCAGTCTCGCTGGCCACCGCCGTCATTGGTTTCTACGGCCTCAGGGTCTCGCGCACCACCGGGGATTTCTACGTCGCTTCCCGCACGGTGCGGCCCTGGTGGAACGCCTCGGCGATCGGCGGCGAGTACTTGTCCGCCGCCAGTTTCCTCGGCGTCGCCGGACTCATCCTGCTTTCCGGCACCGATGCCTTGTGGTTCCCGGTCGGGTACACAGCGGGATATCTGATGCTCCTGTTGTTCGTGGCCGCCCCGCTCCGCCGGTCCGGCGCGTACACGATTCCCGACTTCACCGAGGCCCGGTTGGATTCCCGGGCGGTCCGCCGGGTCACGAGCTTCGTGGTGGTGGTGGTCGGCTGGCTTTACATCGTCCCGCAACTCCACGGCGCGGCGCTGGCCATCCGGATCACCACCGGGCTGCCGGCCTGGGTGGGACAGGTGGCCGTAGTCGCCGTCGTGTGCGTGACGGTGGTGTCCGGCGGGATGCGCTCCATCACCTTCGTCCAGGCGTTCCAGTACTGGCTGAAGCTGACCGCGCTGGCCGTCCCTGCGCTGTTCATCCTGCTGGTGCTGGCCGGCAACGGCTCCCGTGCGGTCGCCGAGGCGTCGGTGAACCCCACCGCGATGGCCCCGGCCGGGCCCTACCAGAACATCTCGCTGCTGGTGGCGCTGCTGTTCGGGACCCTGGGGCTGCCGCACGTGCTGGTGCGCTTCTACACCAACCCGGACGGCCAGTCGGCGCGCCGGACGACCTTGATTGTGCTCGGCCTGCTCTCGGTCTTCTACCTGTTCCCGACGGCGTACGGCCTGATCGGGCGGACGTTCGCCCCGGGTCTGGCCAAGAGCGGCCAGGCCGATGCCCTGGTGCTGCTGCTGCCGGGCCGGATGATCGGCGGAACGGCAGGCGACCTGCTCTCCGCGCTGGTGGTGGCGGGCGCCTTCGCCGCCTTCCTGTCCACCACCTCGGGGCTGGTGGTGTCGCTGGCGGGTGTCATCAGCCAGGACATCCTGGGCGGCAGCGTGCGCGGGTTCCGGCTCGCGGCGCTGATCTCGGCAGTGGTTCCGCTGGGGATCGCGACCATGACGGACTCCACGGCGCTGGCCGGGAGCGTGGGGCTGGTCTTTGCCTTCACGGCCTCGACCATCTGCCCCGTGCTGTTGCTGGGCATCTGGTGGCGCGGGCTGACAGACGCCGGCGCGATCGCCGGAATGCTGACCGGGGCGGTGTCCTGCGGCGGCGCCATGCTGGCCGGCGCCATGCTGGGCTCCGCCGGCACGCCGCCGTGGCTCGCGCAGCCGGCCGCGTGGACGGTCCCGGCTGCGTTCGCGGTGATGGTCCTCGTCTCGCGGGCCACCCAGGGCCGGGTTCCGCGGACCATCACCCGGCTGATGACAAGGCTGCACACCCCGGAACGGCCGCTCGCCACCGAACGGTGACGCGCCAGTCTGTGACGCGTCGGCCGGTGGCGTCAGTCGATCGCGGCCATCAGTTCGACGACGCGGTCCAGGAAAGCGTCGACCTGGCTTTCCTCGTAGCCTTCGCGTCCGACGGCGGGACGGAAGACGGCGCGGCGGATGTTGTCCACGCTGAGCGGCTGGTCTTCCTCGAGGTAGCCGATCAGCTCGTGGCAAAGGTCGTCGACGTCGGTGGTGTTGTAACTGCGCACCTTGGCCTTGGCCGGGCGGCGGAAGCGCTGGCCGTCGGGGCGGTGCAGGCGGCCGCGGAGCAGGCCCGCGAGCCGGCCGATTTCACGCAGCCAGGCTTCCTCGCCGCGCTCCCCGATCAGTTCGTCGCGTTCCCGGCGGGCCAGGGCGTCCTCGAGGCGGTCCAGGGCCGCGTCCACCCCGGCGGCTGAGTAGCCGCCCTTGACCGGGTCGAAGGAGACGGCCCGGACATCGGCGCTCTTGACCGCCCGTCCCGCGGCCTGGGGTGTTTCGAACGAGACCCGCGCGCGCTGCAGGAACTGGTCCACCTGCTTGGCGTTGTAGCCGTACTGGTTCCGCTGCACGCGGTCAAAGGAGGCCGGGATCTGCCGTTGAATGTCCACTGTAACTATGTTTCCTTCGATGCCGTTCGGCTCTGGTTGCGCCAACTTCAGGCGTGTTTGCCCGGCACCATTCTAGGCACCGGGAGGAGGCGGGATGCCGCCTTAGCCGCCGGCGCCGGCGGAGAAGATCATGAATGCCACCGGGGAGGCGAAAACGATGGAGTCAAGGCGGTCCATGACTCCCCCGTGGCCGGGCAGGATGCTGCTCATGTCCTTGATGCCGAGTTCGCGTTTGACCATGGATTCGGCCAGGTCGCCGGCGGTCGCCGCGGCGACCATGCCCACGGCGAGGGCGGCGCCGAACCACCAGGGTTCGCCCAGCACGTAGACGCTGGCAAGGATGCCGACCAGGACGGCGCCCGCGATCGACCCGCCGAAGCCTTCCCAGGACTTCTTCGGACTGATCTTGGGGGCCATCGGGTGCTTGCCGAGGGAGGCGCCGACGAGGTAGCCGAAGGTGTCGTTGGAGACCACCAGCAGCAGCAGGGTGCCGATCTGCCAGGCCCCGATCGGCACCACACCGCCGGGCCAGGGTCCGATCGGGGTGACGCCGCCGGAGGCATGCAGCGGCAGCACGGCGAAGCTGATCAGGAACGGCACCCACGTCATCGTGAAGACGCCGGCGAAGATGCTGCGCGCGGACCCGGCCGCCCCCTCCAGGGAGCGCCACAGGAGCACCGCGACGCTGCTCAGCAGCAGCGCGAACAGTAGGCTTTCGGGGCCACCGAAGTAGGCTGCGAGCGGCATCGCCACGGTGCCCGTCATCGCCGGGATGATGGGCAGCCGGGTGCCGGAGGCCTCCAGCGCACGGAACACCTCCCAGACACCGAAAACGGCGAAGGCGGTGACGATCAGTACGAAGGCCAGGGGCAGGAACAGCAGGCCGCCGAGCACGGCGAAGAGCATGGCAAGGCCGACCGCCGTGGCGGCGGGAAGGTTCCTGCCGGCTTTGGGCGTCGGATTCTTCCGCTCTCTCCCCCGCACCCGGACGCGTGGTCCGGGTGCCTGCTGTTCGTCCCCCATCAGACCTCGAGCAGCTCGGCTTCCTTGCGCTTGAGCAGCTCGTCGATGCCGTCGACGTGGGCCTTGGTCAGGGCGTCGAGTTCCTTCTCGCCGCGGGTGCCCTCGTCTTCACCGGCTTCGCCGTCCTTAACCAGCTTGTCCAGGGTTTCCTTGGCCTTGCGGCGGATGTTGCGGATGGACACCTTGGCGTCCTCGCCCTTGGACTTGACGATCTTGACGTATTCCTTACGGCGTTCCTTGGTCAGCTCCGGGATGGTGATCCGGATGACGTTGCCATCGTTGGAGGGGTTGGCCCCCACCTCGGAGTCGCTCAGGGCCCGCTCGATGTCCCGCAGGGCGGTCTTGTCGAACGGGGTGATGAGGATGGTGCGGGCATCCGGGACAGCAAAGGAGGCCAGCTGCTGCAGCGGCGTCGGCGAACCGTAGTAGTCCACCAGGACCTTGTTGTACAGGCCCGGGGTGGCACGTCCGGTGCGGATCGAGGCGAAGTCTTCCTTGGCTACCTCAACCGCCTTGTCCATCTTGTCCCCGGCTTCGAGCAAGGTTTCTTCGATCACGTTCTCTCCTCAGAAATTGGTGCGCACCCCTTTGCCCGGGGAGCGGAGCTGTCCTAAGAACATCCTAGCCGCAGCTAGGGGGTGACTACGGTGCCCAGGTCCTCGCCGCGGATGGCCCGGGTGACGTTGCCTTCGCCCTCCATGCCGAACACCACCATGGTCAGGTTGTTGTCCTTGCACATGGTCATCGCCGTCTGGTCCATGACCCGGATATCGCGGCGCAGGGCCTCGTCGTAGCTGAGCCGGTGCAGTTTCTCGGCAGCGGGGTCCTTCTTCGGATCGGCGGTGTAGACGCCGTCGACCCCGCTCTTGGCCATCAGGACGACGTCGGCGTGCACCTCCATGGCGCGCTGCGCGGCGACGGTGTCGGTGGAGAAGTACGGCAGCCCGGCGCCGGCGCCGAAGATGACGACGCGGCCCTTCTCCATGTGCCGGATGGCGCGGCGCGGAATGTACGCCTCGGCCACCTGGCCCATGGTGATGGCGCTCTGCACGCGGGTCTCCACGCCGGCCTGTTCCAGGAAGTCCTGGAGGGCGAGGCAGTTCATCACGGTGCCGAGCATGCCCATGTAGTCGGCGCGGGAGCGGTCCATGCCGCTCTGCGAGAGTTCGGCGCCGCGGAAGAAGTTCCCGCCGCCGACGACGATTGCGACCTCGACGTCGGGAACGGCGGCCGCGATCTGCTTGGCGACTCCGCGGACCGTGTCCGGGTCAACGCCCAGTTTGCCGCCGCCGAAGACCTCGCCGGACAGCTTCAGGAGCACGCGGCGCCTGGTCTTCTTTGGCTGGGCTGAATTGTTGACGGTATCCATGGTGCCTTCCCGTTGGTGAGCTCTGAAAAAGGTTATCGTGCCGGGGGCCAAAGGCTGCATTCCGCCCCGGGCCAGCGTGAGCGGATGCATGCAAAAGGGGCGGCCACCGCAGTGACCACCCCCTCAGCGTGACTTACTTAGGAACCGACGCGGAAGCGCGTGAAAGCGGTTGCCTTGACGCCGGCCTCTTCGAGGACCTGCGCGACGGACTTCTTGGCATCCTTGGCGAATGCCTGGTCAACGAGGACCTCGCCCTTGTAGAAGCCGGTAACGCGGCCTTCCACAATCTTGGTCATGGCAGCCTCGGGCTTGCCCTCGGCCTTGGCGGTTTCCTCGGCGATGCGGCGCTCGGACTCGACCAGCTCGGACGGAACGTCCTCGCGGGTCAGGTAGTTCGGGGCCATCGCGGCGATGTGTACGGCGACGTCGTGGGCGGCGGTGGCAGCAGCTTCGCCTTCGCCGTCAACGGCGAACAGCACGCCGACCTGGGCCGGGAGGTCCTTGGAGGTCTTGTGCAGGTACGCGTCGACCGTGGGGGCCTCGATGCGGGCAATACGGCGGACGACAACCTTCTCGCCCAGGATGGCGCCTTCTTCGACGACGACCTCGGAGAGCGGCTTGCCGTCGACGTCGGTGGCCAGCAGGGTGTCGAGGTCGGCAGCGCCGGACTCAACAGCAACAGCGAGCACCTTGTCGGCGAGCTGGATGAACTTGTCAGCCTTGGCGACGAAGTCGGTCTCGCAGTTGACCTCGATCATCACGCCGACGCCGCCGTCGACCTTGGCAGCAACCAGGCCTTCCGCGGTGGAGCGGCCTTCGCGCTTGGTGGCGCCCTTGAGGCCCTTAATGCGGATGATTTCGATGGCCTTCTCGGCGTCACCGTTGGCTTCGTCAAGAGCCTTCTTGACATCCATCATGCCGGCGCCGGTGCGCTCGCGCAGAGCCTTGATATCAGCGGCAGTGTAGTTCGCCATGTGAACCCCTCTGTCTAGAAATTTTGTGTGGTGTACGGACTGACAGGACGGCTGCTCACCGAGTGAGCGGCCATCCTGTCAGTACCCCTTGCGCAGCAGGCAGCTGCCTGCAGCGGTCGGGGAGATCCAGATTTACTTGTCTGACTACTTGGCTTCGTCGGCGGTCGGAGCAGCTTCGGCAGCGTCAGCGGCCGGGGCAGCTTCGGCGGCGGGAGCCTCCGGGGCAGCCTCTGCGGCTTCCGGAGCAGCAGCTTCAGCGGCGGCCGGAGCGGCAGCCTCTTCGGCCTTGCTGCCTTCGAGGAGCTCGCGCTCCCACTCGGCCAGCGGCTCTTCCGGAGCTTCCGTGGTGCCGGTGGCGCGCTGGTTGCGGGCGATCAGGCCCTCAGCAACGGCGTCGGCAACAACGCGGGTCAGCAGGTTTACGGAGCGGATGGCGTCGTCGTTGCCCGGGATCGGGAAGTCGACTTCGTCCGGATCGCAGTTGGTGTCCAGGATGGCCACAACCGGGATGTTCAGCTTCTTGGCCTCGTCAACGGCGAGGTGTTCCTTCTTGGTGTCGACAACCCAGAGGAGCGAAGGCGCCTTGGTCAGGTTGCGGATACCACCGAGGTTGGTCTCCAGCTTGGTCAGCTCGCGGCGAAGGAGCAGCAGTTCCTTCTTCGTGTAAGCGGAACCGGCGACGTCGTCGAAGTCGATCTCTTCGAGTTCCTTCATGCGCTGGATGCGCTTGGAAACCGTCTGGAAGTTGGTCAGCATACCGCCGAGCCAACGCTGGTTCACGTACGGCTGGCCGACGCGGGTTGCCTGCTCGGCGATGGCTTCCTGTGCCTGCTTCTTGGTACCGACGAAGAGGACGGTGCCGCCGTGTGCAACGGTGGCCTTCACGAACTCGTAGGCACGGTCGATGTAGGACAGCGACTGCTGCAGGTCAATGATGTAGATGCCGTTGCGCTCCGTGAAGATGAAACGCTTCATCTTCGGGTTCCAACGACGGGTCTGGTGTCCAAAGTGGACGCCGCTGTCAAGCAGCTGGCGCATAGTTACGACGGGCATGCCGACGCTCCTTCCGGCAGGTCATTCATGAGAAAGCCCTGGGCTCTCTTACCCTGCCAATAGTTGACGGTTATTTAGCAACACCCAGGCGGGTGTTCCTCCTGGCATCCACCGCACCCCTCATCCGGACCCTGGGGCCGGACCGTAAGAGGCGCAGTCCTCCGCACCCGGAAGCCGGGCTTCGGACAGGGAGGGCTGGATACGCGTAGTCAGCCACTGCTCCCGCACTCCTGAATGAGATGTGCTGCCGCTCCAAATGACTGGAACAAAAACGGATCCAGCCAAAGTGAACAAGGCATGAGGGCACAGCAAACTGCTCCACCAAGTGTACTACAGCAGACCTGCCCGAATGGACCGTCTCGGGGTGCCCGCGGAGGGGGCTCCGAGTGTGGCTCCGGCGGGAATTCCACATAGCCTTCGAGGGGACTTTCCGGGCCCGGGCCGGCCGCCGCAGGCTGGCAGCATGAAGGCTTCTCTCTTATTCGCAGCATTGCTGCTAGTCCCGGCCCCGGCAACAGGACGGCCGGCTTCCCCGCCCGGGAGCTGGAGCTGGCCGCTCTCCCCCAGGCCCGCGGTGCTGCGCGTCTTCGACCCGCCGGACCGGCCCTGGCTCAGCGGCCACCGCGGCGTGGACCTGCAGACTGCGTACGACGGCGCTCCGGTGACCTCGCCGGCGGCGGGCACGGTCGCCTTTGTGGGCTTTGTGGTGGACCGGCCGGTGGTCACCATCGACCACGGCAACGGCCTGCGGAGCAGTTTCGAACCCGTCGCAAGCACGCTGCGGCCCGGCGACGCCGTCGCGGAGGGGTCGGTGCTGGGACGGGCGCTGCCCGGCCACTGCGGCGGGACGCCCTGCATCCACTGGGGCGTGCGGCGCGGCGACGATTACCTCAATCCGCTGGCCTTCGTGATGGACCTGCGGCCCTCCATCCTGCTGCCGCCCGTGAATCCCGGTTCGGGACAGGGCGGTTCCGGATGAAGGGCCGCAAGGGTGCTGCGCGGGACGGCCGGCGTGCACGGCCGGCCGCGGACCGATTAGACGATGGCCGAGATCCCCGTGATTGCCCGGCCGGTGACGAGGGTGTTGATCTCGTGGGTGCCCTCGTAGGAGTAGATCGCTTCGGCGTCGGAGAAGATCTTGGCCATCTCGTAGTCCGTGACGATGCCGTTGCCGCCGAGGAGGCTGCGGCCGATGGCGACACTTTCGCGCATCCGCGCCGTGGTGAACGCCTTGGCCAGGGCCGACTGCTCGTCCTTGGCCTCGCCGGCGTCCTCAAGCTGGGACAGGCGGACCATCATGCCCATCGAGCTGACGACGTTGCCGAGAATCTGCACGAGCTGGTGCTGGACCAGCTGGAAGGAGGCGATCGGGCGGCCGAACTGGCTGCGCTCGACGGCGTAGCGGCGGGCGACGTCGAACGCGGCGAGCTGCTGGCCGACGGCCTGCCACGCGACGGACAGGCGGGTAACCTTCAGGACCTTGTTGGTGTCCCGGAAGCTGTTGGCGTTGGCCAGCTTGAAGAAGTCCGGCACCACGACATTCTCGAGGGTGATGTCGGCGTTCTGGACGGTGCGCAGCGAGATCTTGTTCTCGATCTTGGTGGCAGTGTATCCCTCGGTCTTAGTGTCCACGAGGAAGCCCTTGACCTGGTTGTCGGCGAGGTCGCGGGCATAGATGACCACCCAGTCGGAGAAGGTGGCGTTGCCGATCCAGCGCTTGGCTCCGTTGAGGATCCAGCTGTCACCCTCGCGCCGGGCGGTGGTGCGCGTGCCACCGGCGACGTCGGAGCCGCCCAGCGGCTCGGTCAGGCCGAAGGCGCCGATTTTCTTCAGGGAGTAGATGTCCGGCAGCCAGGCGTCCTGCTGCTCCTGCGAGGCGAGCGCCTCGATCGAGCCGGTGAAGAGCCCGTCGTGCACGCCCAAGAAGGTGGCGATCGAGGTGTCCGCACGGGTTGCCTCGGCATGCAGGATCCCGGCGAAGAGATTCGAGTAGCCCTGGCGCTTGACCGGGCTGACCAGGTCGATCTCGGCCAGCTTCGGGATCAGGTCCATCGGGAACTCGCCGCGGTTCCAGCAGTCCACGGCGATCGGCTTCACCTCACGGGCCAGGAACTCGCGCACCTCCGCCAGCCGGTCCTTCTCCTTGCCGCTGAGCAGCTGTTCGAAAGCGAAGAAATCGCCATCGGCGTAGGGGAGGTTGTTGATGTCGATTGCAGCTTTGGACATGTTGTTCCTTCACTTGTGATCGGCAGCGATCAAAAGGGCGCGGGCTTCGCGCCGCGGATATGTTACTCGTGAGTAACATATCCCAGCTTTCGGCCGGGTGGCAAGTGACGGGGCACACGGCAGGCCATGGATCCTCACGGCAGGAGGCGAGGGGTGCGCCCGGATACCGGGTCGCAGCGGGATGGCTGCCGGATGGCAGGGGGTCGCCGGGACGGTCGCTGCGCGGGGTCGCCGGGCAGGCCGCTGCGCGGGGCCGCTGGGCGCGGTCGCTGGACCGGCCCCTGGGGCGGGAGACGAAAAGGGCCGCAGCTGACGAAGGACGTCCGCTCCGGCCCCGGGGACACGGCGTGTCCAGGGAACTGTTGATGATGTAGGGCTACTCGGACTTGAACCGAGGACCTTAGGATTATGAGTCCCGCGCTCTAACCAGCTGAGCTATAGCCCCGTGGGCCGGAACGGTCACGCCCTGACGGGCCGGACCATTCCGGGCAAAAACACTCTAGCAATAGTAGTCGCCCCGGCTCGGGCAACGACCGCCTACGGCGATCCGGGCCGCCTAGACGACCAGGTCGTCGTAGCTGGCGCCGCGGTAGATGTCCTCGAAGGTTTGCAGGGTGCGTTCGATGCTGTGGCTTTCCACCATGCTTCGGCTCGCCTTGCCCATGGCCGCACGCTCGTCCGCCGGCAACGACAGCACGCGTTCGATCTTGGCCGCCAGGTCGTTGCTGTCATTCGGCGTGAACAGGTAGCCGTTCTCGCCGTCGTGGACCAGGTGAGGCAGGGCCATGGCGTCGGCCAGCACCACCGGGGTGGACGCGGACATCGCCTCCAGGGTGACGAGGGACTGCAGCTCGGCGGTGCCGGGCATGCAGAACAGGTCCGCGCTCAGGTAGGCCCGGCGCAGTTCCTCGTCGCTGGCCAGGCCAAGGAACTTCACACGGTCCTGCAGGCCCAGCCGTTCCACCTGTGCCTCGAGTGCGGGCCGGACCTCGCCGCCGCCGACGACCTCCAGGTGGACGTCGAGCGCCGCCGGCGTCTTGGCTACGGCGTCGATCAGCACGTCGATGTGCTTTTCTTCGGCGAGGCGGCCGACGAACAGCACGGTGGGGCTGGCGTGCGGCGTTGATTCCTCGCCCGGCTTCAGTTCGTAGGCTGCGGCATCGATGCCGTTGGACAGCGGCAGGACCTTGCGCAGGAAGGCGTGCTGGTGCATGGCCTTGGCCGCGAGCGGCGTCGGCGTCGTGACGACGTCGGCCTGGCCCATGACCTTGCCCATGTCGCGCCACGACACGCGGCCGACGATGTCCTTGAACCACTGCGGGAAGGGCAGGAACGGGTTGAGGTTTTCGGGCATGAAGTGGTTGGTCGCGACGATCCTGATGCCGCGCTTGACCGCCTCGTAGAGGACGTGTTCGCCGATCATGTAATGGCTTTGGATGTGCACGACGTCCGGCTGGATCCGGTCGAACAGCAGGCCTATTTCCTTCTTGATCTCCCACGGGAAGGTGATCCGGAAGTACTCGTGGGTCGGCACCGAGTGCGAGCGGAGCCGGTGCACGGTGGCCTCGTCGCGGAACTCGCTGAAGCTCTTGCCCTTGCTGGGCCGGCACGCCAGGACATGGACGTCATGCCCGCGGCCGGTCATGCCCTTGGCCAAGCGGTAGCCGAACTGTGCGGCACCGTTGACATCCGGCGGGTAGGTGTCAGCGGCAATCAGGATGGTCAGCTTTTTGTCGGCTTGGTCATTCTCGGGCATGGTCACGGGGATAGCTCCTGGTGGTCACGGTGCGGTCAGCGGGGCTGTGGTGGCCGGCTGGCCATCGGCACAGGCGGCGGGCCTGCGCCAGAAGTCTGTGGCGCCGCCCTAGGACAGCCGTCCCGCGGCTTTCCGCGCGTCCTTCTTGCGCTTGGTGACCTCGGGGTGGTGCCTTGAAAGGGCGATCACTCCCACGATAGCAAGGAGTGCGGCCGCGCCCATGGCAATCGCCGTCACGGCGTGGACGTCGGGCCGCAACTCCCCCAGGATCACGATGCCGATCGCGATGCCGATAATCGGGTCGATGACGGTCAGTCCGGCGATCACGAGGTCGGGCGGACCTCCGGAGTAGGCGCTCTGCACAAACCATGAGCCCAGCCCGCCGGCGGCAAGGATGGCGACCAGCGTGTACCACTGGACGTTGAGCAGGAGCTGCCCGTTCGGGTCGACCAGGTGCTTGCCGATAATGCGGGTCAGGACCGCCACGAAGCCGAACAGGACGCCGGCGCCGAGGATGTACACGAAGGCGCTCATCCGGTGCTTGAAGAGCAGCGCCAGTGTTCCAAAGAGGCTTACGGCCAGGGCCAGCAGCAGCACGATGGTCAGCTCGTCCGAGCCGCTGACGTGGTGGTTTTCCTGGGTGACGTTCACAGCGAGCACCACGAACAGGGCCGAACCGGTGACGCACGAACTGATGGCCACGACGGTGGCCCGGTTCATGCTCAGCCCTTGGTCTTTGGCATTGATGATGGTGGTGATGACGAGGGCGATCGCTCCGATCGGCTGGACCACGGTCAGTGGCGCGGAGACCAGGGCGACGGCATTCATCGCCGTCCCGACGCAGAGCAGCATGAGCCCCAGGACCCAGCGCGGGTTGCGGATCAGGCGGAGCAGTCCGTGGGAACTGAGCGCCAGCCCTCCGGTGTCTGCCTTGACCGCACTCCCCTGCCGCTGGGCGCCGAAGGCCAGGAAGAAGGCGCCAAGTACCGCCAGCACAACCGCAAGCCAGACCATCAGCGGAGGCCGCCGTCGTCGATGTCGCCCTCGCTGGCGTGCTGACCGCGGGCGTTGCCGGCTTTGAGGTCCCGGCCCTTGCGGATGATGGCCCAGAAGTAGTTGTAGGCCGCGATCCAGTGCCCCACGAGGCCCAGCCCCAGGAAGATCCAGGCAGCCACAAAGTAGGCGTCGGTCCCGGGGACGGGCAGCTTGGAGAGCACCAGCAGGGGGGTGCCGACCAGCAGCAGGGCGGTGCGGATCTTGCCGGTCCGGCTCACGGGCAGGTCCGGGTGGCTGTGGAAGTAGAACAGCGAGATGGAGAGCAGCACAAGGTCCGGGACGAGCAGCGCGGTCAGGTACCACCACTCGACGACGCCGGCGATCACGAGGGTGACGGCCACCGCGATGAGCGAGAGCCGGTCCGCGATGGGATCCATGATGCGGCCCAGCTTGGACATCTGGTTGAAACGGCGGGCAATGTAGCCGTCCACCCAGTCGGTGCTGCCCATGACCGCCAGCACCAGGGCGGCGGCGCCGTATTCCTGCTTGGCCAGGACCAGCCAGATGAAGAGCGGGACGCCGAGGAACCGGACCACGGTCAGCAGGTTGGGAACGGTGAAGACCAGGTCGTGATGGATCTGGGGCTGCCCGGGGCGTGTGCCAGCGCCGATGAACTTCATCCGTTCCCCCTTTCCACAGCCGGCAACGATTTAGTGTCGGAGTTCAGGGCGAAGCCTAGCCCTTGAGGAGTCGGCGCAGCAGGAACACGAGCGCCGTTGTGGAAGCTGCAAGGGCGGCCAGCGGTTTCCAGCGCTTGCCGAGTTCGGCCGCGGTTCCAGACCTGTTGGCCGTGGCACCGGGGGTAGCGGCCCTTTCGCCCGAGGCCTTGGCCTGGCTGCGGAACCCGGCGATCTTGTCGTCCACGAGCTCCCTGCCCTCCTCCAGCTTGTGCTGGGTGGCGGTGAGGAGGGCCTGGGCCTGGGTCTTGACGTCGAGTTCCTGGCCGAGCTCGTCGCGCACGCCGGTGAGGTGCCGGCGGCGCGTCTCGAGCCGGCGGCGCAGCTCGTCCTCGGTCGGGGCGGGGCCCAGATCGGGCTGTTCTGCGGCCTTCTTGGCTTCCTTTTCGGCCTTAGCCTTTGCGGCAGCCTCTTCCTTGGCGGCTTTGGCTGCCTTGGCCTGCGGGGAGTTGGGGTCAAGGACGGCGGGGTCGAAGGAAGAGCCTTCCTTCGCAATGCCGAGGTCGTATTTGAGGCCGCGGATGGTCTCCTCGGGGAGCAGCGGCATGGCCTTCTTGAACCGGCCGTAGCCGATCAGGCCCACGATCAGGGCAATTACCAGGAAGGCGGCGCAGACCAGCAGGGCCGCGAGCCAGGCCGGCATGACGGTGGCCAGGCCCATGATGGCCGCCACGATGAGCC
This sequence comes from Arthrobacter sp. YAF16, assembly GCF_052113385.1. Taxonomy (NCBI): domain Bacteria; kingdom Bacillati; phylum Actinomycetota; class Actinomycetes; order Micrococcales; family Micrococcaceae; genus Arthrobacter; species Arthrobacter sp. YAF16. The sequence goes on along the minus strand of NZ_JBFRDC010000010.1, from coordinate 7,699 downwards.
CGATCACGAGGAAGGCGACAAAGACGAGGGCGACGCCGAAGAAAGCTGCAGCGACCCCGAGCTGGATGCCCTTGCGCTTGAGTTCGGCCTTCGCGAAGGCAATCTCGTCATTGAGTTGCCGGGGTGCCAGCTTGAAGATCAGTTTCAGGGTCTTGGGCAGCGCGGAAAGGCGCAGCCCCCCGTTTGTCCTGCCGGTGTGCCGTCCGCTCATCGGTTCCGCCTAACTGGTTCCATCTGTGATTCCGCTTCCGCTGGATTGCCGGGTCTGCGCGGCTTCGCGCACTCCCAGGTGTCAAAACTACCATTCAGGGTCCGGCCGGCGTCCCGCGCGCGCCCGTCGGGACGGGCGTGGCGGGCTGGGCCGCCGTGCGGCGGCTTACGACGGCGCCCGGCGAGCACCGCGTCGGCGTCGTCGGGCTGCCTGGTGCGGACGACGACGGGCTGCCTGGTGCGGACGACGACGGGCTGCGCCGGGTAAGCGCGACGGGCTGCGCCGGGCAGGCGCCGCGGTCGACGCCGGGCGGGCCTAGGATTGACCTCTGTGCATACACACAGCAATCCCGGGGACTCCCTGACCCGCCGTCGGAAGCTCCTCTACATCCTGATGCTCGGCGCCTTGACGGCCCTTGGGCCGTTCACGGTGGACCTCTACCTGCCGGCATTTCCTGCCCTGGAGGCGAGCCTCGGTGTCACCGAGGCCGCAGTGCAGCTGACCCTGACCGGCACGACGGTAGGTTTCGCCCTGGGCCAGCTGGTGGTGGGGCCGCTGAGCGACAAGTTCGGACGACGTCTTCCCCTGATCCTGGCCACCGCGGTGCACATCGGAGCCTCGCTCGGGGCCGCCCTTTCCACCGACATCGGCACGCTGGGCCTCTTCCGCGTGCTCATGGGCATCGGTGCCGCCGGCGGCGGCGTGGTGGCGATGGCGATGGTGCGGGACCTATTCAGCGGCTACGCGATGGTCCGGATGTTCTCCCGGATGGCGCTCGTCAACGGCCTGGCCCCGATCCTGGCACCGGTCATCGGATCGCAACTGCTGCTGCTGATGCCGTGGCCGGGCATCTTCTTCTTCCTTGCCGGCTACGGCAGCTGCGTGATCATCGCGGCCGTGTTCGTGGTGCGCGAGACCTTGCCGCGCGAACTGCGCGGCACCACAGGCCTGACGGTCCGCCAGCGCTACGGCGTCCTTTTCGCCGACCGGATCTTCGTTGGCCTGCTGCTGCTGGGCGGCATGAACTTTGGCGGTCTCTTCACATATCTCTCGGCCTCGCCGTTCCTGTTCCAGGACGTGTACGGCTTCTCCCCGCAGCAGTATGGCCTGCTGTTCGGCATCAACTCGCTGGGGATCGTCGCTGGGGTCCAGACCAGCTCCAGGCTCATCAAGCGCGTCCCGCCGCAGTGGATCCTCGCCTGCTCGACGGCGTGGATGTTCCTCATGGCGGTGCTGATCGTGGTCTTCGACCAGCTGGGCTTTGGCCTGTGGGGCGTCATGGTGCCGCTCTGGTTCTACATCCTGGGCGCCGGATTCACCTTCCCCTGCGTCCAGGTGCTGGCCCTGGCCAAGCACGGCGCCCAGGCCGGAACCGCAGCCTCCCTGCTCGGTGCCGCGACCTTCCTGATGGCCGGCATCATCTCCCCCGTGGTCGGCTGGCTGGGCCTCGGCTCGGCGACGCCGATGGGGGCCGTCCAGGCCGGCTGCATCCTCCTGGCGGCCGCGTCACTCTGGCTCGTGGTCCGGCCGCGGACCGTGCCTTCCATCCACTAGCACCGGCCGCCCTTTGGGGGACATGCCCCACGCACGGCACGCGCGGGTGGGTATGCCCCCTGCGGAGACGACAGGGTGGACATGCCCGGTCCCCGCGACCAAGAGTGGACATAACAGGCATATGTCCATGCTTCGAGGCGCAGAAGGGGCATGTCCGATGGCAGGCACGGGCACCGCACATGCTCCCAGGGTGGACATGCCCAGTCCCCGGGACCAAGAGTGGACATAACAGGCATATGTACATGCTTCGACGCACCGTAGGGGCATGTCCGATGGCAGGCACGGGCACCGCATATGCTCCCAGGGTGGACATGCCCAGTCCCCGGGACCAAGAGTGGACATAACAGGCATATGTCCATGCTTCGAGGCGCACAAGGGGCATGTCCGGCGCCGGACGGCACCTAGGGGCATGTCCAGCAGCGGAGGCTGGGCTGGGCTGGGGCCATGCTGCCCTGTTCGCGGCCTGCGGCTGGCGATAAAGTTGTTGTGTGCCTGACTGGCAGGACCCTCCTCCCCTACCGGCCACGTGGCAGCGGTGCGACGACGGTATTCTGCCTCTGTGGTGGGAGCGGCTGTGCTCGCAGACCAGCCCCCAGTCGGCGGCCCTCTATGCGGCCGGGCTGTTCACTGAGGACCGGCGCCGGCCGATCGCGCAGTGGTACAACCCAGCCTACGACTCAGCCCTGCTGGTGGCCCCCGAGACCTCGCCCGAATGGCCGGTGCAGCGCTTCGGCATCTTCTACGCGCCCCCGCGTGGCGGCTTCACCCGCGTCCATTCGTCGGCCCACGAGTGGCACCCGCGGGAGCCGCGGCAGTCTCCCACGGAGGAGGAAGCCTTCCAGGCCGCCGTGGCCGAGGCGGAGCGCTTCCTGCAGGTAGAGATGTTCTTCGTCTAGGGAGCACCGGAGAGGGTATCGAGGCAAGAAAAAAGGCCCCGCAGCCGGTTATTCACCGGCCGCGGGACCTGTCTGCTCCTCCTGCTGGACTTGAACCAGCAACCCTTCGATTAACAGTCGAATGCTCTGCCAATTGAGCTAAGGAGGAATGAAGCAGGTATGACATTAGCAAAGGTTTTACCGCTAGGGAAATCGGCGGCGCGGGAGACGGAGGGCGCGCACTCCGCCCCGACCGCATACCCCCTCCGGGTATACAAAAAGTCCCCGTCCCGGTGACCCGGAACGGGGACTGTGCGCTCCTCCTGCTGGACTTGAACCAGCAACCCTTCGATTAACAGTCGAATGCTCTGCCAATTGAGCTAAGGAGGAATGAAGCGGATATAAGCCTAGCAAACACCGTGCCGGGAAGCGAAATTGGCCGCCCAGCGGGGCAATCAGGAGTCCATGCGGAGCGAGCGCCGCTGCATCTCCAGTTCCATGAGTTCCCGATTCAGCCGCTGGAATGCTTCCGGGTCCGCCGTGGCGTCGAGACGCTGCAGCTGGCCCATCTTGTCGGCCTTGACCCGGGTGATTTGCAGCTCGAACAGCCGCGCCAGAATGTCGCGGCAGTAGCGTTGGACGGCTTCGGCGGTGCTGGCTGGCAGCGGCACGACGGCGAGTTCGGACACGAGCGGCCGGAGCGGTTCAGGGACCTCCTGCAGCAGCTGCTCGACCCACCGCGCAGGGTCACCGATGGAACCCGGACCGGAGGCACGGATCGCTTCGTGGATCGCCAGGTAGGCGGGCGTGGAGAACCGCGCCTCGGAGAAACGCTGCCATGTCGCCCCCTCAAGGGTCGAAGGATGCTGGAGTACCACCTCGAGCGCCTGGCGCTCCATCGCGGCCACCGGGTCGCGCGGGTCGGGCCGGTTGAAGGCCGGCAGCGTGGCCGACGGCGGCAGGGGCGCCACGCCCGGGGCGGCACCGGGGGCCGTTCCGGCCGGGCGCGTCGGGTTCTGGCCATGGCCCTGGCCATATCCCTGTCCGGCGCCTCCGGACGTTCCCTGGGCGTTGCGTTTGATCGCGGCGCCAACGGCACGGCTGACTTCCTCGACCGGCATGCCCAGCCACCCCGCCAGTTCGCGGGCGTAGGCGGGCCGGATGCCGGCATCACGGATTTGGGCGACCACTGGAGCCGATTCTCGCAGGGCCGCGATCCGTCCCTCGACGGTGTCCAGGTTGTGCCGCCTCAGGCTGGCGCGGATCGCGAATTCGAACAGCGGCCGGCGGGTGCCGATCAGGTCCCGGACGGCGGAGTCGCCCTTGGCCTGTCGCAGCTCGCAGGGGTCGGATCCGCCGGGTTCCACTGCGACGTAGGTCTGCGCCACGAAGCGCTGGTCCTCTTCGAAGGCGCGCAGCGCCGCCTTTTGGCCTGCGGCGTCGCCGTCGAAGGTGAAGATGACTTCTCCCCCGCTGCCGTCGTCGGAGAGCAGCCGGCGGGCAATCTTGATGTGCTCGGTGCCGAACGCCGTGCCGCAGGTGGCCACCGCCGTCGTGATCCCGGCCAGGTGGCAGGCCATCACGTCGGTGTAGCCCTCCACCACCACCAGTTGGCGGTCCTTGGCGATGTTCCGTTTGGCGAGGTCGATCCCGTAGAGGACCTGCGACTTCTTGTAGAGCGCGGTCTCGGGGGTGTTGAGGTACTTTGGGCCCTGGTCGTCCTCGTAAAGCTTGCGGGCGCCGAAGCCGATGGTGTCGCCGGCGATGTCGCGGATCGGCCAGATCAGCCTGCCCCGGAAACGATCGTAGATCCCCCGTCCGCCCTCGGAAAACATGCCGGTGAGTTTGAGTTCCGCGTCGGTGTAGCCGCGGCCGCGAAGGTGCTTGAGCAGCGAGTCCCAGCCCTGCGGGGCGTAGCCGACGCCGAACTGTTCCGCCGCGGCGCGGTCGAAGCCGCGGCCGTAGAGGAAGTTCCGGCCCTCGGTGGCGCCCGGGGTCAGCAGCTGCGCGCGGAAGAATTCGTCGGCGATCTTGTGCGCGTCGAGGAGGCGCTGGCGGCGGCCGATTTCCTCGCGGTTGGGGCCGGACCCGCCGTCCTCGTAGCGCAGTTCATAGCCGATCCGGGCAGCGAGCTTCTCCACGGCCTCATGAAAGGTGGTGTGGTCAAGTTTCTGCACGAAGGAGATGACGTCGCCGTCCTCGCCGCAGCCGAAGCAGTGATAGCGGCCCACCTGAGGGCGCACGGTGAACGAGGGCGAGCGCTCATCATGGAAGGGACACAGGCCCTTGAAGGACCCCAGCCCGGCACCCTTGAGGGTCACATAGCCGTCGACAACTTCCTTGATGTCGGTGCGCTGGCGTACCTCGTCGATGTCTTCACGTTTTATCAGGCCGGCCACGGTGCCATCCTAGTACCCGGGTACGACGCCGGTCGGCGGCGTATGGCGCCTGTCACCCGCACCGTCACCACAGCGACGGCAGGCTGCCGACGAGCCGTTCGTACATGGCCAGCGCGGAGCCGTCGGTCAGTGAGGCGACCTGGTCGATGACAACGCGCAGCCGGGCGCCGTCGTCCTCCGCGGCGCGCCAGTCGGCGGCGAACATCGGCTCCAGGTGGCGGTCGCCGCTAGCGCTAAGCGCGGTCACGAGCGCGTGCAGGACCTCGCGCTGGCGTTCGTAGATGGGCTGCCGGTGTTCGGTGGTCATCACGAACGTGGTGGCCAGGCCCTTCATCACGGCGATCTCCATCACGGTCTCGTCCGGGACGATGAGTTCGGCGTTGTAGCGGGTGAGATTTTCCGGGCCGTAGACGGTGCGGGTGGTCTCGAGCGCGCTTTGGCAGAACCGGCCGATCAGCTGGCTGGTCATGTCTTTGAGCGCAGCCATGGACTTGCGGCTGCCGTCGGCCTCGCGGACCCAGACACTCGTGGCCTCCAGCCGGGCCAGGGCGGCGTCGATGGCGGCTGGATCGTTGTGCGGCAGGTACCACTGCTTCGCGTAGCCCACCACCCGGGCGCGGTGGTCGGGATTGTCCATCCAGCGAAGCTGGAAGTGCCCGGCGACGATCGCGTCCTCGACGTCGTGCACCGAGTAGGAGATGTCGTCCGCGAGGTCCATGACCTGGGCCTCCAAGCAGGAGCGCCGCTCGGGTGCCCCCTCGCGGATCCAGTCGAAGATCGGCAGGTCGTCCTCGTAGGCGCCGAACTTGCTGGTCCGCTGGCCGTGGATCACCGGCGCGTTCTCGGCCGACCACGGGTATTTCGCGGCGGCGTCGAGGCTGGCGCGGGTCAGGTTAAGGCCGGCGGGGCGGCCGTCCGGGGCCAGCACCTTGGGCTCCAGCCGGGTCAGCAGGCGCAGCGTCTGGGCGTTGCCTTCGAAGCCGCCGATCGCGTGCGCGACCTCGTTCAGGGCCGACTCGCCGTTGTGGCCGAACGGCGGGTGGCCGAGGTCGTGGCTGAGGCAGGCGGTGTCGACGACGTCGGGGTCGCAGCCCAGGGCGCGGCCGAGTTCACGGCCCACCTGCGCCACCTCGAGGCTGTGGGTCAGCCGGGTGCGGACGAAGTCGTCCGTGTCCGGCGCGACCACCTGGGTCTTGGCCCCGAGCCGGCGCAGCGCCGAGGAGTGCAGGACGCGGGCGCGGTCGCGTTCGAAGTCGGAGCGGTAGGTGCTCTTGGGCGGCTCCTCGACCCAGCGGGCGCAGTCGCGGTCCACGTAGCCGTCCAGCACGGGCGCGCTCGTCCTGGTTTCAGCCACCGGAGACATCCAGTTCGGCGAAGGAGATGTCGCGGGTCTGTTCGGAGTCCAGGCTGCGGTTGAGCAGCCAGTCCTTGGGCAGGGCGGGCTTCTTGGGTGAACCGGCGCGGCCGCGCGGGCCCTCGGCGTCGGCGCCCGGGTAGGGTGAATCAAGGTCCAGTTCGTCCAGGGTGCCGCGGAGCACCTCGAGGCTTGTCACGAGCGCCAGCCGGTTCCGCAGCTCGCTGCCCACCACGTACCCCTTGAGGTACCAGGCCATGTGTTTGCGGATCTCGCGGAGGGCCTTGCCCTCGTCGCCGAAGGTCTCAACCATGAGTTCGGCGTGCCGGTAGATGCTTTCCGCCACCTGGCGGAGTGCCGGGGTGTGGCGGACGTCGCTGCCCTCGAAGGCAGCCATGAGGTCACCGAACAACCATGGCCGGCCCTGGCAGCCGCGGCCCACCACGACGCCGTCCACGCCGGTCTCGCGGACCATCCGCACCGCGTCTTCGGCGGACCAGATGTCGCCGTTGCCGAGGACCGGGATGTCCGGGAGCGCCTCGCGCAGCCGTGCGATGGCGGACCAGTCGGCCTTGCCGGAGTAGAACTGCGCGGCGGTGCGGCCGTGCAGGGCGACGGCGGCGACGCCGGAGTCGCGGGCAATGCGGCCGGCGTCGAGATACGTGAGGTGGTCATCGTCGATGCCCTTGCGCATCTTGATGGTCAGCGGGATGTTGCCCCTGGACGCTTCCTTCACCGCGGTCTGGACGATCGAGGTGAAGAGATCCGTTTTCCAGGGCAGCGCCGAGCCGCCGCCGCGCCGGGTCACCTTGGGCACCGGGCAACCGAAGTTGAGGTCGATGTGGTCCGCGCGGTTCTCCTCGACCAGCATCCGGACGGCCTGGCCGACGGTCACAGGGTCCACGCCGTAAAGCTGGACGGAGCGGACTTTCTCGTCCTCGTCGTGCGAAATGATGCGCAGCGATTCGGGCGTGCGCTCCACCAGGGCACGGGAAGTCACCATCTCCGCCACGTACAGGCCGCCGCCGTATTCACGGCAGAGCCTGCGGAAGGCGGAGTTGGTGATGCCCGCCATCGGAGCCAGGATCACGGGAGTGTCCACCGTGAGGGGACCCAGCTTCAGGGGCGGCAGTTCCAGCTTGGGGGCGGGAGGCGTTGCTACAACAGTCACCCGTCCATTGTCTCAAAGCCGGGCAAATCGGCGGGATCCAGGCCGGCTATGTGGAAATCGCGGCGTGTACCGGGCGGCGCGCAGCGGCCCGGTCAGCCGGGCACGGCGGCGCGTCGGCCGCGGCGGCCCGCCGGC
>NZ_JBFRDC010000009.1:0-132441 GCF_052113385.1 Arthrobacter sp. YAF16 | reverse complement strand
GCGCCATTTTCCAGGCCGTTTATCAGGGGGTCGGTCGCTATCTTTCCGCTTCAGCGGCGGCGACTCGAACTACTTTACACACCAACCCGACCCCATACAAATCGGCCCCCGCAAGCACCTCCCCGCGCCACAAACCCCGGAAATCCGCGCCAAACCGGCCCGCGGGGCGCGGGAAGTCGAGGTCCGGCATCCAAAGTCGTCGGTGTGGGCTCCGTCACCGGGCCACGCGTGGTGCCGACACCGTGGGCGGCGGTGGGCGGAGGCCGAGGGACGAGGAGCCGGCGTGCGCAACACCGGCTTAAACGCAAGAAGGGCCGGCAACCATTTGGTTGCCGGCCCTTCTTCAAGCCACTGGCTTCAGGAGTGCTGAATTACCAGGAAGACTTCGTGATGCCCGGGAGCTCACCGCGGTGAGCCATGTCGCGGAAGCGAACACGGGAGATACCGAACTTCTGGAACGTGCCGCGGGGGCGGCCGTCGATGATGTCGCGGTTACGCAGGCGGACCGGCGAGGCGTTGCGGGGCAGCTTCTGCAGGCCGAGGCGTGCAGCTTCGCGTGCTTCGTCGGTTGAGTTGGGGTCAACCAGAGCCTTCTTCAGTTCGAGGCGCTTTGCAGCGTAACGCTCGACGATGACTTTACGCTGTTCGTTCTTAGCGATCATTGACTTCTTAGCCATGTGTTTAGCGCTCCTCTCGGAATTCGACGTGCTGGCGGATTTTGGGATCGTACTTCCGCAGGACCATGCGGTCCGGGTCGTTACGACGGTTCTTGCGCGTCACGTAGGTGTAACCCGTGCCCGCGGTCGACTTGAGCTTGATGATCGGACGTACGTCCTTGTCCTTTGCCACTAGAGCTTCACTCCTCGTGCCAGGATGGCGGCGACGACTACGTCAATGCCGCGTACGTCGATGGTCTTGATGCCACGTGCAGAGACCTGCAGGGTGACATTACGGCGCAGGGACGGAACCCAGTAGCGCTTCTTCTGGATGTTCGGGTCGAACCGGCGCTTGTTGCGGCGGTGCGAGTGCGAAATGCTGTGTCCAAAGCCCGGCTCGGCTCCGGTCACCTGGCAGTGTGCTGCCATGACGACTCTCCTAATGAAAATAATATGAAACGGCTGGCGGAGTTCCGCATAGCCGTGCGATCGGCGGCGTCCGCAGCCAGCCCCACCCGCGTTCCGCAGCAGTCCGACAGCCGGCTGAACCGGCTGCAGTCCTCACTGCGGCGAAGATTGTGGGTCACAGGCACCGGGCGGCGATAACCAAAAGGAATCACTGCGAAGTGCCGGGATACTGGGCGAATACAGGAGTGCACGCAACTTGAGCCCCTAACTACCGGCCACCGGGAGTGCCTGATTCCTCAGCCATTTCCGCCAACCGGAGCAATTGCACACGCTCCGCGCCACCTAGCGCCTACCAAGTCTACGAGCTTGGCGAATTAAAGACCAATCCGGGCCCGCAGGGTGTATAAGCGGCGGCCGTCCCCGCGCAGGCAAGTCACATCAGCGGCGCAGTCCTTTCACAGCAAAATGAAAGGCAACGGGCAGATTCTGGATTCATGAACACACCAACCCAGACTGCCTTGCAGCCCGCGGCCCGACGGGCGCCTGCCGCCGGCAACCCCTTCAAGGGGCAGTACCGCAAACGGCTGTTCAAGGCAGACCTGCTCACCGTGATCGCATGGGCGTCGGTGGCCGGTGCCGTGGCGTTGTGGCTGGCCGACGGCGGCGTCGCCGGATTCTCAAGCGTCGCCGGAGCGTTCACGGCGATGGGGATCGTCGCGGGGCTCGCCGGGATGGACCTGGTGCTGCTCATGCTGCTCCTCGCCGCACGCCTCCCCGTCATCGACGGGGCTGTTGGCCATGACCGCGCCCTTGAATTCCACCGAAAACTCGGCAAGCCGTCCCTGTACCTACTGCTGGCGCACGGCGTTCTGATCGCGCTCGGCTACGGGCTGGCAGAGGGGCTTGACCCGATCAGCGAGTCAGTGGCCCTGTGGGTCAAGGTCCCCGACATGTGGCTGGCGTTCGTGTCCATGGCACTTTTTATCGCCGTCGTCGTCACCTCCCTGGTCGCCGTCCGCCGTCGGTTTCCCTATGAGTTCTGGTATGTCGTCCATCTGCTGACCTACGCCGCCGTGCTGACCTCACTGCCGCACCAGTTCAGCGTCGGTGGACTCTTCGCCGAAGGCACCTGGCAGCGCTGGTATTGGCTTGCGATCTGCATCGCGACGGGCGCCGCGCTGCTGCATTACCGGGTTCTCGAGCCCATTGTCGCCACGGTCCGGCATCAGCTGCGGGTAAGCCGGGTGGTGGCCGCCGGTCACGGCGTGGTCAGCATCGAAATGACGGGCCGGCATCTCGACGAGCTGGCCGGCAGCGGTGGACGGTTCTTCATCTGGCGCTTTCTCGCCCCGGGGCAGTGGTGGCACCCGCACCCGTTCAGCCTTTCCGCTGAGCCCTTGCAGTTCGACGCCGACGGCGGTGGCCGGCTGCGGATTACGGTCCGGAACCTTGGCAGGGGCTCCGCGAGCCTGGCCCGGCTGAAGCCCGGTACCCGGGTGGCGATCGAAGGCCCGTACGGGCTCTTCAGCACCGCCGCCCGCAGCCGGCAGCACGTTGTGATGATTGGTGCCGGCATCGGCATCACCCCCATCCGCGCCCTGCTGGAGAGCACTCCGTTCGCGCCGGGCGATGCGACCGTGATCCTCCGCGGCCACAGCCGGTCCGGTCTGTACCTCGGCGATGAAATCCTCGAGCTCTGCCAACGCCGTGGCGCGACCTTATTCCATCTGACCGGGCGCCGGCCGCGGGGCGTCCAAACCTGGCAACCGGAAACCGAAGCTCGCTCCGGTTACCGGCTGGCGAGCTACGCACCAAACCTCGCCGACGCAGACGTCTACGTCTGCGGCCCCGCGGACTGGGCAAGAAACGTCCTGGATGACGCGCGCCGGGCGGGCGTGCGGGAAGAGCAACTCCACTACGAAAGGTTCGACTGGTGAGAATTCGCGCAGTAGTTTCAGCGACCCTGGCCTCGGTCGGGATCCTTGTGGCCGGCTGGCAGTCGGGAGCGCATGTAGCGAACACGGCCAGCGCCGTCGGCACCACGGCGGGCACCACCGGGTCGGGCTCGAGCGGTTCGACCGGGAGTTCCGCGCCGTCCTCCGGAGCCACGGGAACCACGGGTTCCTCCAGCTCGACCGGCGCGGCAGCGAAGGCCGGAGGAACCTTTACCGGCGACGTCGTGCAGACCCGCTTCGGTCCGGTCCAGGTGCAAATCACCGTCAGCGGCGGCACCATCTCGGATGTCACCGCACTCCAACTCACCGACGACGGCGGCCGGTCGGTACAGATCAGCAACTACGCCGCACCCCTGCTGCGCGCTGAGGTGCTCCAGGCCCAGTCGGCCAACGTGCAGACCATCAGCGGAGCCACCGTCACCAGTGATGCTTACCTGACCTCGCTCCAGGCGGCCCTCGATGCAGCCCACGTCTGAGCTGGTCCGGCCGGAGCTGAAGGCCAAGACCTTCCGGTGCATGGGGACGGTCGTCAGCCTTACCGTTCCCCTCGGACCAGAGGACTGGACGGCGGACGCCGAAGCGGCGCTGGCGGAGGCCGCCGGCGTCGTCGAACAGCGTTTCGGGGAACTCGACGCCCGCTTCAGCCTTTACCGGCCCGGTTCCGAGGCCAGCAGGCTGGCGGCCGGGGAGCTCTCGCTGCGGGAGGCCTCGCAGGAACTCCGGGACTGCTACGCCGACGCGGCCGAATGGCGCCTCCAGACGGAGGGCGCGTTCACGCCGGAACGTCCGGACGGAGTGCCGGACCTTTCCGGGCTGGTGAAAGGGCTCGCGATCAAGGAAGCGGGGGCCCTCTTGCAGTCACGGGGGCTGGCCGACTGGTGCCTGAACGCCGGCGGTGACGTGTTGGTGGCCGGTTCACCCATCGTGGGCAGCCGGGCGGCGTGGCAGGTCGGCGTCGTGGATCCGCAGGACCGCACGACCCTGATCGCCGCTTACCCGTTGGGCGGCAGCACCGGCATCGGGGCCCTGGCCACCTCCGGCTCCGCCGAACGAGGTGACCACATCTGGACCCGCGGCTCCGGCGTCAGCGAGTTCAGCCAAGTCTCGGTCGCCGCGGCGGACATTCTCACCGCCGATGTGCTCGCGACCGCCATCGTGGCGGGCGGGGTCCGCATGCTCAACCGGGCGACGAGCGGCTGGGACGTTGAGGTGCTCGCCATTCGGACCGACGGGGGCATCCTCGCGACGCCGGGGTTCCGCGCCTGACGTGGGTTCGGCGCGGGCGCTCCCCCCACCCGTCGCTGTTGACCGGGCCGGCTACCCGCCCGCGGCTGGCAGCGCGTTCGACGCCGCAACACGCGAGTACCAAAGACCGCTCGCCTTGGGGATGCGGCGCTGCGTCTCGTAGTCCACCCGGACCAACCCGAAGCGCTGGTGATAGCCGAAGGCCCATTCGAAGTTGTCCAGCAGGGACCATGCGAAATATCCGCGGACGTCCACGCCGTCCGCCAGTGACTCGTGGACTGCCCGCAGATGTTGATCGAAGAACGCCAGCCGTGCCTGGTCATCCACGAAGCCATCTGCGTCCGGAACGTCTTCGAAGGCGGCGCCGTTTTCCGTGATGTAGATCGGGACCCCGGCCGGCCCGGTGTATTCACGCTGCAGCCGGTTCAGCAGCCGGCGGAGGCCCTCGGGCTGTATTTCCCAGCCCATTCCGGTGACAGGCAGTCCGCGGGGCACCTGCCGGACGCCGTCGGCCGCGACCAAGGGCGACGCGGGAGCTCCTCCGGCCGGTCCGGGGTGCGGCGCCGGATCCTTGGTGAATGCGTCCCCGTGGTAGTAGTTGACGCCCAGCAGATCGAGGGGCTGCGAAATGATGTCGAGATCCCCGGGCCGGACGACCTCGGCCATGCCGAGGTGGGCCACGTCGGCAAGCACATCGGCCGGGTATTCACCCCGGAACAGCGGGTCCAGGAACATCCGGTTCGACTGTCCGTCAACTCTCCGGGCGGCGTCGAGGTCCCCATCCCGGCCCGGGTCGGCCGGATCGGCCACCGTCAGGTTCAACGTGATTCCCAGGGTCGCCTCAGGATCCTGCCGGCGGAGCGCGCGGACGGCCAAGCCATGGCCCAGCAGCAGGTGGTGGACCGCCGCGAGCGCCGCGGCGGGGTCCTGCCGTCCGGGGGCGTGGATGCCCGCAGCATAGCCGAGGAAGGCCGAGACCCAGGGCTCGTTGAGCGTGGTCCAGATCCGGACCCGGTCACCGAGGGCCTCGTGCATCACCGCGGCATAGTCGGCAAAGCGCTCAGCCGTTTCCCGCGCGGCCCAGCCGCCCTTGTCCTCCAGCGCCTGCGGCAGGTCCCAGTGGTACAGCGTGATCCAGGGCGTGATGCCCGCAGCGAGCAGTTGATCGACCAGCCGCGAGTAAAACGCGATGCCCTCGGGGTTCGGCGTCACACCGTCGGGCATGCAGCGGGCCCAGGAGATGGAGAAGCGGTAGGCGGCCAGGTTCAGGTCCCGCATGAGCCCGACGTCCTGGGCCGAACGGTGGTAGTGGTCGCAGGCGACATCGCCGTTGTGCGCATCCGCGACCGCCCCGGGCACGCGGCAGAAGACGTCCCAGATGGATTCCCCGCGGCCTCCCTCGTGGGCGGCTCCCTCGATTTGGTAGGCCGCGGTGGCAGCACCCCACAGGAAGCCGGCAGGAAAGGTGAGGGGGCTGCTGTTCATCCTGTTACTGCTCCTTGGGGCGGGAGGGCGTCGGGCCAGAGGGCGTCGTACTAGAGACGGGTGAGCTGAGGATACCGCGGCGAGAGGCCGTCGCCGGAGGACTTGCCGGTGACCCGGCGCACCACCCAGGGCCCGGCGAACTCGCGCACCCAGCGGGCATTCGCACGGAGCGCCTCGGAGCGGCTGAGCTCCGGGACCGGCGTCATCGGCGGCACATCGATCGAGTGGTCGTGCTCCAGCACGGTGAGGACGCGCCTGGCCATGTTGGCATGGCCGGCAGCGGACATGTGCATCCGGTCGGTCGCCCACATGCCCCAGTCGTAGTACTCGTTGAAGCGCCAGTAGTCCACCAGCAGGGCATCGTGGTCTCCGGCGATGCCGCGGACAAGTTCGTTGTAGATGGCGGTCCGCCCCCGCATGGTCCCGAAGACTTTGGAGCCGCGCGCGTCGAAACCGGTAAACATCACCACGGTGGCACCGGTGGCCTTCAGTTTCCGGATGCCGGCGTCGTATTCCACCAGCAGGTCATCGATGTCGATCTTGGGACGGAGGATGTCATTCGCGCCGGCGTAGATGCTCACCAGGGTGGGTTTGAGTGCGACTGCGGCGTCCACCTGTTCGGCCATGATCTGGCGGAGCTTCCTCCCGCGGATGGCGAGGTTGGCGTAGCCGAAGCCCGGGTCGGCCGCGCCCAGCTGCTCTGCCACCCTGTCGGCCCAGCCCCGCACGCCGTTGGGGCGGGCCGGGTGGTCGTCGCCGACGCCTTCGGTAAAGGAGTCTCCGAGTGCAACGTAGCGGGCTGTGAAATCCATGGATTCAGTCTGCCAGAGCCCCCTGGGTGGGTCACACCGGGGAATCGCCGCAGCTGCTACTCGCGGATCCGGACCGCCGTTTCTCGCAGGTACTGCTCCACCCGGGTGTAAGCATCCCGGGTCAGGGCTTTCCACAAGGCAATGGCCAGGCGAGGGTCGGCGGCTTCCAGCTCGGCGATCGCCTCCACACTGAGCACCATGACCTCTACCGGCCCCACTGCCCGGACGGTGGTTTCCTGCCGGTTGCCGCTGCCCAGCGCCAGTTCGCCAAAGGTCATCCCGGCGCTGAGGGTGTTCAGCTTGACCCGGTCCGCGGTGGGCCCGGGCGACGTGCTGCTGACTTTTCCGGAGGTGATGAAGTAGACCCCGCCGAACCGCAAACCGACACGCCGGATTACGTCGCCGTCGCCATAGGATTTCGGCGTCATCAGCGCTTCCAGCGCCGCCGCCTCCGCTTCCTCCAGGGGCGCCAGCGCGGGCGAGGCGGTGACGGGAACGTGGTCCGGGATCAGCAGATGGTCCCCGTGGCGCTCCAGCAGGCGGTTTTCGCAGTATTCGACGGCGGCGCTCCGTGTTGTGAAGGACGGAACCGGGCGCTCGCTTGACGTTGCCAGGGCTTCGGTGACCGACCCGTCCGCCTCAACCAGCACCAGGTCGCGCCCGGCGTCGGCCATCCCCTGCCTCATTCTGGCCAGCGTACGCACTGCGACCTCGCTGACTTGGTCCGTGCGCCGCATGTCCAGGATCACCAGCTCGACGTCGTCGGCCAGGCCGCTGACCTCACGCACCATGGATTCAGTCCCGGCGAAGAGAAGGTCGCCGTTGAGTTCGATCACCCGGGCCCGGTGGCCGTGGGCACGCAGGACATCGGCGGCCTCGTCGTTGCGGCGGATGCCCGAGGGTGTTTCGGTAACGTCGTAGGCGGCGAGGATGGCGGACCGGCCCGCCCGGGCCGCCCGGACGAAGTGGAGTTCCATGTCGCGGGAGAGTCGCTGCGCGGTGGCCAGCCCGCGGACGCTGCTGCCGTGCTCATCCAGCGGCGGTGAGTAGACCGCCAGGCCCACCTGGCCGGGCAGCACGGCGATGATGCCGCCCGCTACCCCGCTCTTGCCCGGCATCCCCACGCTGCTGATCCAGGCGCCGGCGTCGTCGTACATGCCAGAGGTCATCATGACGGACAGCACTCGCTCCACCGGCCCGATCTCAAGCACCTGTTTGCCGCTGAGCGGGTTCCGGCCGCCGTTGGCCAGCGTGGCCGCCATGATCGAGAGGTCGAAGCAGTTGACCAGGACCGAGCACTGCCGGAAGTAGTCCTGCAGAACCGGTGTCGGGTCGTCTTCGATGATGTTGAAGGAGCGAAGCAGGTAGGCGAGGGCTGTATTGCGGTGGCCGTGTTTGAGCTCGGATTCGTAGACCTGCTCGTTGACCGAGAGCTGACGGCCTGCGAACCCGGAGTACGTGCTGAGTATCCGTTTGAACCCGGACTGCCCGCCTGATCCCCTAATCAGGGAGGTGGCAGTGAGGGCCCCGGCGTTGATCATCGCGTTGGCAGGCCGCCCTGTCCCTTCGGCGAGGGAGATCTCGTTGAAGGAATCACCTGACGGTTCCACGTCGACCTTGGCATCCACGGCCTCGGCGCCAAGGTCCTCGAGTGCCAGTCCGTAGGTGAAGGGCTTGGAGATGGACTGGATAGTGAATTCCTCGCGGGTGTCACCGATTTCGTACACCTTGCCGTCAACGGTCGCGAGGGCGATACCGAAGTTGTCCGGATCCACGTTGGCCATGGCCGGAATGGTGCTGTAAGGCTTGCCGTCCTTGAGCAGCGAGATCTCGGCGTGGATCTGGCGGAGATAGCTGTCGATCGGCGATTCCATAATGCCAAGACTAGGGGACACCGGGCCGCTGGCCGCCCCCGGGTCTCAGGCCCGTTTGTTCTCCCGCAGGATCCAGTGGCCGGCGTCGAGCCGGGACACGATCTTTTCGCCGATACGGGCCAAGGCCGCGATGTCGTCCGGATCGAGTGCGTCCAGGAACAGTGCGCGGACCGCTTCGACATGACCCGGGGCGAGCCCCTCGATGGTGGCCATGCCGGCCTCGGTGAGGTGTGCCGTGGTCACGCGGGCGTCGCCGGGGTGCGGCCGGCGTTCCAGCCATCCGCGGTTCTGCAGTTTGGTGACCACGTGCGAGAGCCGGGACAGCGAGGCGCTGGTGCGCGCCGCGAGTTCGCTCATCGGCAGGTACCGGCCCTCGGCTTCGGAGAGCATGGCCAGGACGTTGTAGTCGAACAGGGAGAGTTTCCCGGCCGCATGCAGCTGCGTGTCCAGCGCGGCGGGCAACAGCGTGTTGATGCTCAGCTGGGCCAGCCAGGCGCGGCGTTCGTCGGCATTGAGCCAGCGCGGTTCGGTCATGGCTCCATTCTAGGAGCCTCGATGCTTGACGGTTCAACATCGGGCCGGTTTTGGTTCCTGCCTTCTTGCCGCCCGGCGGTAGGCTGGCGCTATGTACGTAGTCTCCCTGACCTACAAGGTGCCCGAAGAGATCGTCGACTTCCACCTGCCGGCGCACGTCGCCTGGCTGCAGGACGCGTTCGACCGCGGCGTCTTTATGGTGGCAGGCCGCAAGATCCCCCGCACCGGCGGCCTCCTGCTGTCCAACGCGGACCGCGCCGACTTGGACGCGGCACTGTCCAAGGACCCCTTCTACGTCAACGGCGTGGCCGACTTCGACGTCGAAGAGTTCCACGCCAGCCGTGTCGCCCCCGGGTACGAAAACCTGCTGGACAGCTAGCTCAGCCGGCCAGCAGCTTTTTCAGCCCGCCTTTGCGCGGGACTCTCACCGGGTCCGGCCAGCGCGGCTTGAGCTCATCCCCCAGCGTGACGCCGCGCAGCTTGCGGCCAAAGAGGGGAAGCACCCAGTCGTGCACCCAGCGGCGCTGCCGGCGTTCCCAGTCCCGGAGCCCGAGCCGGTCCGGCGGCCCCCATTCCTTGGGGCTGATGTTGTGCGGCACGCCGAGCTGGTCCAGGACCTGCGCGGCAAGGTATTTGTGGCCGGCCTTGGACATGTGGAGCCGGTCCGCATCCCACATCCGCGGGTCGTGGAAGGCATCAAAGCACCAGTAGTCCACCAACACCGCACCGTACCAGGCAGCCAGCTCCCGGACGCGCCGGTTGTATAGGGCGTTGCGCCGCTTCAGCGGCTCCAGCAGCACCGAGACCTTCACGTCAAAGCCCGTGAACAGCACCACCGTGGCTCCGCTGGCGGCCAGCTTCGCCACCAGGAATTCGTAATCATCCATCAGGTCTTCGATGTCCGTTCCGAAGTCCAGGATGTCGTTGCCGCCGGCGTACAGGGTCACCAGGGTCGGTTCCATGGCAAGCGCCGGTTCCAGCTGCTCGCCGATGATGTGGCGAAGCCGTTTGCTCCGGATGGCGAGATTGGCGTACTCCCAGCCCGGCTCCGCCTTCGCCAGCTTCTCCGCAACCCGGTCCGCCCAGCCGCGGACCCCGTTGGGCAGGCGCTTGCTGTGGTCCCCCACGCCCTCGGTGAACGAGTCCCCCAGGGCGACGAAGAGCCGCCGTCCATGAGTGCCCGGGGCTGGAAGGTTCTCGGCCATGGCGCCACGGTAGTCCCGCCGGACGACGTCGGGGTTAACTTGGGGGGCACAACGGGTGCGGCGGTCCGGGGAATCGGCCTAGAGTTCCGCTTTCCCCAGCCGCCAGTACCCCATAAACGCGACCTGCTTCCGGTCGATCCCCACGTCCCGCACCAGGTAGCGCCGCAACTCCCTGACGGTGCCCGCCTCACCGGCGATCCACGCGTAGAACGGCAGGGCACCGGCCGGCTTGTCCGGGTTCCGGCCGGTCCTGATGGCCGTCGCGTCCAGCCGTGCCGGGGTTTCCCAGAGGATGTCCCGGTCCACGTTGACGTCCTCGGGGTCCGGTCCGACAGAGGGGGGCTGCGCGGTGGCAGCCACCCAGCCCGGCGGCGGCACGGCCGCACGAACTGCCGCCTGGAGGCGCGCCCCGTGCGGCAGGCGCCCGTGCGCACTCCCGCGGGCCAGCCAGGTGATGGCGACGTCGGCGGGTGAGACGAGGTCCTGGAAGTCGGCGGCGGAGGGCACCTCCAGCAGGGCCTGGCCGCTTAGGTACGGCGGGAGGCTTTCCAGGATGGCCCCGATCGCCGGAACCGCGGTTTCATCCCCCGCCAACAGCACCCGCTGGGCCAGTCCCGGACGCCATTCAATGCCGGCGTAACTTTCCGCCGTGACACAGTGCGCGGCCCGGTTGTTGGGTCCGATCAGGACCAAGCCGTCACCCGGCCTTGCCCGGGCTGCCCACTCGGCGGCGGAGCCGCCGTGGCCGGCCGCGTCGAGGTGCAGCACGAAGTCGACGTCGATCTCGGGGTAGACGGCATCCAGGCGTGCCTGCCGCACGGTGTAGGTGCGCATGGCGCCGCGGACAGCCGGGTCGAGGGCCAGCCATTCGCTGTACCAGGCGGGCTTCTCGGTCCGGAATTCGGGCAGCGGGATGTCGCGGCCGTCGGCGGCCCGGGAGGGAATCATGAGCTTGATCCGCAGGTCCAGGGTGTTTCCGTGCACGCCGAAGTGCCGCAGCGAGTAGCCGCCGAAGGTGATCCGGCGGAAGTTCGGGCTGAGCTGTTCCACGGCGGTGACGCGGACGTCGAACGCCGCGGTCATGGGCTCGGCGGCGGGCAGAACTGTCACCGTCGCGGAGGCAGGGGACGGGGAAGGCGTTTCAGTCATGGGATCAGCTCCAGTTGCGGGTTCGGTGCTGCGGCGGAGGGGGCATGGGCGGAGGGGGCATGGGCGGACGTGGCGGGTGCGGTGTGGTGGCGGCCGAGAGGGACGACCAGCGGTGTGCCGGAGGCGGGGTCGGGCACCACCCGGGACTCCAGTCCAAAGACGTCGCGGACCAAGGCCTCCGTGATAACCGCCCCGGAGTCCCCTTCGGCCGCGATCCGGCCGCCCTTCATGGCGATGACGTGGTCCGCGTAGCGGGCTGCGAGGTTGAGGTCATGCAGCACGATCGCCACGGTGGTGCCGCGCCGGCGGTTCAGGTCCGTCAGCAGATCCAGGACTTCCACCTGGTGCGCGAGGTCAAGGTAGGTGGTGGGTTCATCGAGCAACAGAACCTCGGTCTCCTGGGCCAGCGCCATCGCGATCCAAGCACGCTGACGCTGGCCGCCGGAGAGCTGGTCCACGGAGCGGTCCGCCAGATCCAGGGTGTCAGTGGCGGACATGGCGTTGAGCACCGCGCGCTGATCGTCCGGGGATGCCCCGCCGGACCAGCCGCGGAAGAAGCCCTGATGCGGGAAGCGGCCGCGGCCCACCAGGTCCCGGACCGTGATGCCGTCGGGCGCAGTCGGGTGCTGCGGGAGCAGGCCGAGTACGCGGGCAACCTCGCGGGCCGGCCTCGTGTGGATGTCCTTGCCGCCAAGAGTCACTGTGCCGGACGCGGGTTTGAGCAGCCGGGACAGTGCCCGGAGCAGCGTCGATTTTCCGCAGGCGTTGGCTCCGACGATCATGGTGACTTTGCCCTCGGGAATCTCGGTGCTCAGGTCCTCGATGACGGTCCGCTGATCGTATTTCAGCGTCAGGCCGGAGGCGTTCAGGGTTGCCATCTCAGGCGTCCTTTCGGTTGGCGGTGACCAGGAGCCACAGCAGGAACGGTGCACCCAGGGCGCCGGTAACGACGCCGACGGGCAGTACGGTCCCGCCGAGCACGAGCGGTGCGAGGTTCGCCGCAAGGAAGTCTGCGGCCAGGACGATCAGCGCCCCGGCCAGGGCCGAGGCCGGCAGGCTCGCCTTGCGCACAAAGCGGCGGGAAATCGGACCGGCGAGGAACGCCACGAAGGCGACGGGTCCGGCTGCCGCGGTCGCCACGGCGGACAGGCCAACGGCGGCGACGACGACGGCGAGCCGGGTGCGGCCGACGCGGACGCCCAGGCCCGCAGCGGTGTCCTCGCCGAGTTCCAGGATGCGCAGCGGCCGCGCGAGGACCGCAGCTGCGGGGACCAGCACGAGCAGGGCAACGCCGAGGACCCCGGCCCGCCCCCAGCTGGCGGCGTTGAGCGATCCGTTGAGCCAGACGAGCGCGTCGGCCGCCGTCCGGATGTCCGCCCGGGTCATGAGGAAACTGACCACGGCCTGCAGTGCGGCGGCAATGCCCACTCCGGCCAGGATCAGCCGGTTGCCTGCCGCGTCCCCGCGGCCTGCCGCGGCGCCGAGTGCCCCGCGCCGGGCGATTGCGTAAATGATGCCGGCAACGGCGAGCGCCCCGGCGAGTGCCGCTCCCGAAACCATGGCCCCGGACGCACTGAAGAGAACGATCGCGGTAACCGCCGCGGCGCTGGCGCCGTAACTGATTCCGATCACGTCCGGACTGGCCAAGGGGTTGCGCAGCATCGTCTGGAAGAGTGCGCCGGATAGGCCAAACGCCGCACCGACCAGGCCGCCCACGACGGCGCGCGGCAGCTTGTGCTCCATCACGATGAAGCTCGCGCCCGGGATTTTGGCTCCGCCGGTGAGGTGGGCGGCCAGAATCCGGAAGAAGTCCGGGACGGTGACGGTGTAGCTGCCCAGCAGGACGGCTGCGGCGAAAATTCCTGCCACGGCGAGGGCCAGGAGGGCCGTGCGTGGTGCGGTCTTCACAGCCCGGCCCCCTTGCTTCGGCGGACCAGCCAGATGAAAACAGGCGCACCAACCAGGGCTGTCATGATCCCGGCTGGAACCTCGCCGGGCAGCAGGACCACCCGGCCGGCGACGTCGGCGGCGAGCAGCAGCACCGGGGCCACAACCAGGGAGAATGGCAGGATCCAGCGGTAGTCGGGTCCGGTCAGGAAGCGGACGGCATGCGGAACCACGAGCCCCACGAAGCCGATGGGCCCCGCCAGGGCCGTTGCCGAACCGCAGAGCAGCACAACACCCAGGGCCGTGATGCCCCGGGTCAGGCCCACCCGCTGGCCGAGGCCGCTCGCGAGGTCCTCGCCCAGGGCCAGCCCGTTGAGGTGCCGGCCAGTCCCCAGCACAATGGCCGTACCGAGCAGCAGGAAGGGCAATCCGGCGTGGATCGCGGACCAGTCACGCCCGGCGATGCTGCCCACCTGCCAGAACCGGAAACGGTCCAGCGTGTCCTGGCTGGAGACCAGGATGACGTTCATGAGCGAATACAGCCCCGCGCTCAGGGCGGCGCCCGCCAGGGCAAGCTTGACCGGCGTCGCACCGTCCCTGCCCAGCGAGGCGATCGCGTACACGAGGGCGGCGGCCGCGGCGGCGCCAAGAAACGCGAACCAGATGTATCCGGACAGCGCCGAAATCCCAAAGACGTAAATCCCGGTGACGACCGCCAGGGCCGCGCCGGCATTGACGCCGATGATCCCCGGGTCCGCGAGCGGGTTGCGGGCCACCCCCTGCATCGCCGCCCCGGAAAGCCCCAGGGCCCCGCCCGCGAGGAGGCCAAGGACGGTGCGCGGGAGGCGGGCATGAACGACCGCGTGGTCGCCGTCCGCTGGATCAAACGCCGTCAGCGCCTCCCACACGGTCCCCAGGCTGAGGCCTCGGGCGCCAATGGCAAGCGATGCGGCGGCCACCAGCGCCAGCACGACGACGGCGGCCAGCAGCCACTCGCCCCGGCGGGCACCGGAGCCACCGGACGATGCCGGTGTTTCCGCCCCGGCCGTCGCGGCAGGCGCGTCGGGACGCGCCGTCGTCGTGGGCATGGTCATCGAAGGGACCTATTTCCCCGCGCCGGCGGCTTTGTCCGCTGCGCCGGCCAGCTGCGGCAGGAAGGTGTCCAGCGCCCAGGGCAGGCTCAGCGGAGAGGACGCCGAGATGGACAGTGTGAGCGTGTTGTCCGAGTCGGCGACGAGCGCGCCGTTCTTGATGGCCGGGATCTGGCCCAGCAGGGCGTCGTTCTTGATGGAATCTGCGGTCTTCGCATCCGGGACCCAGCTCACGAAGACGTCCGAGCTGAGCTCGTTGGCCTTCTCGGCCGACCACGGGATGAAGAATTCCTTGGAGTTCCTGGACTTGTCCGCCACGATGGGCGCCAGCTTCATGCCGATCTCACTGAGGAAGCGCGGGCGGTTGTCATTGGCGGTGTAGACATTGATCCCGTCGCTCTTGGCCGGCTCGAGGTTGCCGTAGATAAAGGTCTTGCCGGCGAGCTGGGGGTACTGCGAGACCTTGTCCTTGATGGTTCCTTCGGTGTCGGCAATGAGCTTGGAGGCCTCCGTCTCCTTGCCGAGCGCCTTGCCGATGATGGCCGTGGAATCCTGCCACGACGTGCCGTAGGCGACCTCGGGCTGGGCCACGACGGGCGCGATCTCGCTGAGCTTCTTGTAGTCCTCCTCCGTCAGGCCCGAATAGGCGCCAAGGATGACGTCCGGGTTGAGCTTGGCGATCTCGGTGAAGTTGATGCCGTCCGCCTCGGAGTACTGGGCCGGGGCTTTCGCCGAGCCGAACCCGGCGCCCAGCCTTTCCAGCGCCGCGTCCTTCCACGGCGTGGACCCCTGGGCGTTGCCGCCCCATTCGTTCTTGGGCACCCCTGCCGGGACCACGCCAAGGGCCAGGGCGACGTCGTCATTGACCCAGGAAACCGTGACGACGCGTTGGGGCTGGTCCCTGATGGTTGTCTCGCCGAAGACGTGCTTGATGGTCACCGGGAACCCCGAGCCGGCGGCCGGAACGGGGGCGGTCGCCGTCGTCGACGCCGGTCCGGTGGAACAGGCCGCCAGGCCCAGCCCCACGGCGGCCAGGAGCGCCACGGCCCTGAGTGCTTGGCGGCTTAGGCGACGGAGGGTGGGGCGGCCCGAGGGGCGGGGGAAGTCGGCGGAAGCCACGGAACTCCTTAGGTAAGTGATGCGAACCTAAGTAAGGCTAGCCTATCCTTTGTCTAATTACGCAAGACTTCAGTAACCTAATCACCCTGAGGGCCCGCTGCCTGGGTGTGGCTTGAAACTGGACAGGCGTCAGGGAGGTTTGCAAGGATTGGCCCGACCGGTGAATCCGAACCGGCCGTGGAATTGTGAACTTTGATGGATAGGGGAAGTGAGCATGCGCATCGCAATGATGACTGCTGCCACGGTCAGCGGGGTGGCCTCTTTGGCCTGCTACGCGGCACAGTTGCCAGCCCTTCCCCGGCAATCCGGTCCCGGCGCGGACTGATTCCGCGGTAACGCCCGGTCCCAACCGGAGTCGAAGGCTGGCAGTCCCCTGCCCATTTACCGGCCCTGGCGCACTTCTTCCCCGCCTGGCTGGAACCATCCGATTCCGAAAGATTCCGTCATGCAAAAACTCACTGCCCAGCAGATCCGCACGTCCTTCATCAATGCGAGCCGGTCAGAAGCCGCCAAACTCAACCTGCCCAAGAACTTCGACATCCTGGACTGGGAAAGCCTGGACTTCCTCGGCTGGCGCGACGGGAAGATGCCGCTGCGCGGCTATCTGGTGCTGCCCGGCGCGAACGGTCCCACCGGAATCATGCTCCGGGCCCCTGAGGGCGGCGCCAAGAAGAACCGCTCGGTCCTGTGCGAGCTGTGCCGAGACATCTTCTCCAAGGACGACGTCCTGCTCTGGGTGGCCAAGCGTGCCGGGCAGTCCGGCCGCAACGGCAACACGGTGGGCACCCTGATCTGTGCCGAATTCGGCTGCTGCCGCAATGTGCGGGTAGAACCTCCGGTGAACGAGATCAACCCGGATCCGGCCGCCGTCGTGCGCCGACAGATCGACGGCCTGGCGGGGCGGACCGCGCAGTTCCTGGACCGCGTCCGGGGAACGTAGCGCCGGCAACCGCAGCGCCGGCTGCCCTAACAGGTCAGCGCAGGACGATGTCCACCGGGTTCGCCTCGGAGCGCCATGTGCCCTCCGAGGCGGACCCCGGGGCGATCACCGGGGCCGTCAGGACGCCGGAGCGGTTGGTGCGCTTGTCCCGGAGGATCTCGGTGACCGAGCCGAGGTGCCGGGACAGGTCGATCACGTTTTCCGGCGCGGCCAGGAGCAGCTGGAACCCGAACTCGTGCAGCGCCTTGATGCCGGCGCCGGCGAATTCCTCCGAGGCCAGCACGAAGGCCTCGTCCATCATCACCGTGCCGTACGTGGTGAAGCCCTGCTCCGCGATCCCCAGCTGGTAGCTCAGTGCCGCGGCCATGATGAAGGCCGTGAAGCGCTGCCGCTCGCCGCCGGACATCGAGCCGGTGTCCGCGTGCATGAAGACCTCGGTCTTCTTCTTCTTCCCGCCCTTCGCCGCCGCCTTGGAACCGGACCCCTGCACCTCGCGATGCTCCTTGCACTGGATAAAGAGATGGCCGCGGACGTCCAGCACCTCGGCGCGCCAGCGCCGGTCCTCGGGAGTCTGCGAACCGAGCCGCTTCACGAGCGTTTCGAGTGACTTGTAGCGGCTGGTGAGCTCGGCGTCCTCGTCCGTCTCCGTCCCGGGCGCCCCGGCGGCAGGCACGGCAGCTTTCCCCGTCCGGGTGTGGCGGACCTTCAGCGCGTTTTGGATTGCGTCCTTGAACTGCTTCGCCGTGGCGGGGAGGGTCTGCTTGATGTCGAGTTCCAGGAAGCTGCCCTCGTGGAAGTTCACCTCGGAGAGGATGCCGTTCAGCGGCAGGATCCGGCTGGTGATGGAGCGGCGTTCCTCGTCCAGCAGGTGCAGCAGCGTGCTGAAGGATTCGTGCGTGCGCTGGTTGAAGAACTGCCGGAACTCGGCCTCCTGCGCGGGCAGTCCGTCGCTGACAATCGCGTGGTAGCGGGCCTCGAATTCCCCCGCGGCGCCGATCGAAGTGCCGTGGTCCGCGGAGATCGCCGTGCCCCATTCGCGGACAAAGCCCTCGAAGATGCGCGTGAGCCGTTCCGAGGTGGCCTGCCCGCGGGAGTCGGCCGCGTGCAGCTCGGCCAGCAGCCGGGTCCGGACCTGGTTGGCCAAGTTGTCCAGTTCGTGCATCTCCAGCACCTCGCCAAAGTCCGTGAAGTACGGCGCCAGCGCCTCGACCGTGGCGTCCGACGGCGGTTGCTGGGCCAGGCGCTGCCGTGCGGCGTCCAGCAGGGAGTCAGCCGAGGTGAGCTGCGCATCGAGGGCCTTGTACTCGCTTTGCAGCACGGCGGCGGCCTCTGTGCTGGACTGGTGCTTCTGCCGGGCGGCCTCGATGTTGGCACGCAGCGGTTCGAGATCGGCCTGCGCGGCCAGGGCGTCCTTGAGCCGCTGCTCGATCCGGGCGAGCTCGTCCGCCGCGACCGCTGCCGAAACCTGCTCCCAGGTCCGGTGGTCATCCGCCACGCGGCGCAGCGCGTCGAGCTGTCGGGTCATGCCCTGGTGGGATTCTTCCCGGCTTTGGGCCAGTTCGGCCGCCTTGGCGAGTTCCTGCTGCAGGTCCTCGACCTGCGCCGCGACAAGTTCGAGCTTGGAGGCGTTGTCGAAGCCGAGGACGTAGTCCTGCCGGGAGGTGAAGCGGTCATCCTTTTCCACCGTGTGGCGGTTGCGCTTGACCACGCCGCCCAGGCTCAATCCCTTGTCCAGCCGGGCCAGCTCGTCCGGGTCCTCGACGCAGGGGTAGGCGAAATCGAGGGCGATCCGCTCCCGGATCCATTCGCCCGGCTCGGCGGCCGGCCCGGCGGTAAGGATGTCCAGTTTGGTCAGCAGCTCGCCGTCGGCGGCGTCCTGCACGGCCAGCGCACCGCCGGCGAGCGGCTTCGAGACGTCCACGGCGCGCAGCGCGCCGCGGACCGGGTGGTCGTTGAGGTAGCGGGTGACGGCGGCGAAGTGCTCGCCCGGAACCAGCAGCGTGGTGGCCAGGCTGCGCAACGCGCGCTCGGCCGCCGGACGCCACTGCTCTTGGCCCTCGGCGAGGTCGATCAACTCGCCGCCGAAGGGCATCTGCTCCTCGGGAACACCGGTGGCGGCCGCGATGGCGCTGCGGTTTTCGATGCTCGACGGCGGCAGCAGGGACTTGCGCGTCTTGAGCGAGACCAGTTCCTGCTGGGCCGCGGCGAGTTCCCGCTTCCTGGTCGCGTGGCCGTCGAAGGCCTCGAAGCGCAGCTCCTTGAGCGCTTCCGAGTCGTCCTTGAGCTCGGCCGAGCGGGCGGCGGCGTGCTCGTGCGCCTGCTCCCAGCCGGCGGCGGTCCATTCGAGCTCCAGGCCGGCGTCCGTCAGGGCCTTGCGGGCGGATTCCTCCACCTGCTGGCGGAGTTTGAGGCCCACCCGGGCGTTCTCCAGCGACTGCTCGATCGCGGAGATCGCGTTGCCGCCCTGGTTGTTGTAGTCCGCCTCGAGCTGGCGCAGTTCCTTGGCCAGGCCGTCGCGGACGCCGCGTTCAGCCCCGAGTTCCTTTGCTTTCGCCTGGGCCAGGTCCTTGAACCGGGCGAGCGTCTTCTCGTGCACGGTGACGGCGAGTTGCTGCTTATAGGCCTCGAATTCCTCGCCTGCGAGCTCCCGGAGCCGGTTCGCGTCGAGCAGCGACTGCGCATACTCCTTGTTCAGTCCGGGGACCGGAGCGAGCTGGTCGCGCTGCTGCCGGACGTCCTCGAGCCGCTGCCGGATGGACATCAGGTTGCTGAATTCCTCGACGACGTCGTCCGCGGCGGCCAGCGTGGCGGGCGCATCCAGGACCTGGTCGCGGAAGAAGGTGTTGACGCTGCCGCCAAGGCCCTTACCGGCCTGGATGACGCGCAGCAGCGGGAGCGCCTGGTCCGAGTTGATCCCCAGCAGGCGGCGGAAGCGCTCCGCGAAGGCCTTGTGGACGTCGAAGATCTGCGCCTCCGGGAAGAGCGCGTCCAGCGCCGACTTGGTGAACCGCTTCTCCGCGATGCCCTCAAGCGCGGCCAGGTCCAGCGGCCTGTTATCGATCAGGTAGTACCGGCCCACACTGGACTCGGTGCCGTTCTTCGGCAGATCGAACAGCGCGGAGATGGTCACGCGGGTGCCCGCGGCATTGTCGAAGGTCAGTGCGACGGCGGACCAGGTGGCCCCGGGGCGCTGGAAGGCACTCGCCGAGCCCTCGCCGACGGCCTTGTCCCCCACCTTGCCGCGCATGTACGTGAACGTGGTCCGCTTGTCCTCGACCGCGCCGCCGGCACGCTGGGCGGCGGCCTCGTTGGAGCGCGGCCGGGCGTCGAAGACCCGCAGCATGGCGTCGAACAGCGTGGACTTGCCGACGCCGGAGTTGCCGGTCAGCAGGGTGCCGTTGCGGTCCACATGCATCGTGTGGGCGCCATGGAACGTGCCCCAGTTGACGACCTGGACGAGGGCGAGGCGCATCTGGCCGGGGTTGGTGAGCTCACCCATTGGCAGCATGGTCGCGATGCTCACTTGGCTTCCTCCGCTTCTTCAGTGTGGTCGCCTTGCGCGGCCCCACCGGCGACATGCTCTGCATGCTCGCTCGTTCCTCGCTTAGACGCATGCTGCCGCATGTCCCCGGCGTCGCCGTCGTCGTCCGAGTCGTCCTCCTCCGGATGCTCGCCGTCGAGCTCGATCAGGGGTTCGGTGCCGGAGGGGTCGGTGGAGGCGGCGATCAGGGCCTCGATCTGGGCCGGGATGTCGCCGATGTTTTCGAAGGGGAGGGCGAGCGGGAGGGCGTTGGAGATGGTGTAGACCTCGTCCAGGCCGGTGGTGAGGAGGAGCTGGCGGGCCAGGAGCTTGGTGATGGCGCGATTGACGACGTCGGAATCGCGCAGGGCGTCCTGCTGGCCGGCGGGCTGGTAGTGGGCCACGAGGTCGGCGATTTCTTCCCGCGTGATCGTGGGGTCGGTCTGGGCCGTGACATGGCGGTCCAGCAGCAAGCGCAGGCGGAGCAGCACGATGGTTTCGACCCGGCTCAGGGCCCGCTGTTGGCGCAGGATGCTGGAACGGGTGCTGCCGCCGATCGCCTCGGGGTCCACCGGGCGCAGCACCGCGACCTTGCGTTCGTGGTCCAGCTGAAGCGTCAGGAAGAGCTCGGAGAGCCGGCTGCGCAGGATCAGCTGGTTGTCCAGCAAGGTGGTCCACAGCTTCTCGTCCCGGCCGCCGTCGATGTACGGGCCTTTGAGGAGCTTCACGAGGGCCTGGCGGACCTTCATCGGGAGCACGCCCGTGTCCCCGGGGAAGAGGGCGGCGCCGTCGACGAAGGTGTCCCGCGGGGTGACGGTGAAGGGGTCGGCGGGCACGTGCTGCGGCGCGCGCTGCGACTCCTGGTCCGGCTCCGTCTCGTGCACTTCCTGGGAAAGTTCGGTCATCTTCAATCCTTCTTGAGCGTGACGACGGGCAGGTAGGCGGTGCGGGTGGAGCCGTCGATTTGTTCGAAGTCCAGCGGCTCCCAGGCCTCGCGGTCGAAGCCGGCGCCCTGGTGCAGGGCGTGCGAGAGCAGGGCCCGGATGGAGTTGATGTGGCGTTCCCCCTCCGGCAGCTGCGCCCAGGCCTCGGCCAGTGTGGAGGCGCCGGCGGACGCGGCGCGGATCGCCTCGGGGCTGGCCTTGCCGGTCCGCGGCGAGCGCACCCGGTCCGAGTCGCTGAACGCGATCGGGTCGGCCAGCTTCGGCGGCGCGGCAAACTCGTCCGGGTCGAAGAGCTTGACCATGGCCAGGGATTCGAAGCCGGCGTTGAAGAGCACCGGGCCGCGGACCAGGCCGGGTCGTTCGCGCTCGTAGGGCAGCGATCGGATTGCCTGCTCGGCCTCCCGCAGAACTTTTCGGAGCCGGACGGACTGGCGGTAGTCGTCGCTCTGGACATAGGTGTTGAGGCTTTCGCTGAGTTTGCCGTAAATCCGCTGGATCTGGCTGTGCTGGCTGCGCAGTTCGGCCACCAGGTTCTTCAGCGTCTCGCGCTCGTCCTGGCTGAGTTCGTCCGCGAACTGCCGGCTGAGCACCTCCCCGATCGCGGAACGGAAGCGAAGCTGCTGCTGCGGGTCCTCGAGGAAGGCGGTGAAGGACCGGAACGTCCTGCCCTCCGGGCTCTGCCGGAGCCGCTTGTCAGCCTCCAGCACCTGCGCCATGGTGGCGCCCTTGCTCAGGGATTCTTCGATGATCTGGTTCCGGAGCTCGCCCACCAGCTCCTCGATCCGGTCACGCATCTTCTTGTAGTCCGCCGGCAGGCTCGCGGCGAGGTCCAGGATGTTGCCGGCCGCTTCGACGGCCTCTTCGTCGTCGAGCAGTCCGTCGAACTCGCCGGAACTGATCTCCTCGATCAGTTGGCGGCGTTCGCCGATCTCCTCCTCCAACGATTCCAGCCGGGCGCTCTGGTCCGGGTTGGTCTCGTTGGCGAGCTTCTCGACGTCGCCCAGCAGCGTGCCGAGCCGGGAGCCGTTGAGCGTGGAGCGTTCACTGGACAGGCTGTCCAGGAAGGCAAGGACGCGGGCGGCGGGCTCGGTGACTTCGTACACGATCTGGCCCGACTGGTTCCGCCGGGCCAGGAAGTTCTTGCGGGTCCACTCGTCGCCAAAGCCTTTGCCGTTGGCGGATCCGCCCAGACCCGGCTCCTGGCGCCGGAGCTGCTCAAGGAAAGCGTCGACGTCGGCGTGGAACTGTTCCAGCGGCAGCTGCGGCCGGGTGCGGGTGAAGGATGCCTGCAACACGGCGATCACCCACGGCGCCGACCGGGTCAGCGCCCAGGCAGGCCCCTTCGTAAGAAGTTCGAGGTCCCGGAGCCGGGCGCTGATGGCGTCGGCGGAGGACACAGCGGAACGGGACACGCAATTCTCCAATCGCTGCCGAGGGTGGGGTCGGGCAGCGGATCTAAGAAAACTGCCAACTACAAGGTTAACGCAGGGCCTCCCAATCCCTGATCCCTGCTGAACCGCTCGCGTAGCGGGTCAGCAGGCGCGAGGACCGGGCTGCGGGTGAGGTTTCCGCGACCACTCCGTGACCTACGCCCGGGTAGCATTTCGATCCCGTATCAAGGCCTCACGACGCGCCTCAAGACTCTGGCTGGGTTCCCCTCCGGCACCCTACGCTCGGGCTACTGGTTCAGCCGGAGCGTCGGTGCAGGAGGAAGAATGCAGTTCGATTTAAGCGCAGTGGAAACGGCCACCATGGTGTTCGTCGGGACGCTGGTTTTCGCCCTCGTGATAGCCCTCTTCATCATGGCCGCGGCCTTCGCGGCCCTGATGCTGGTGGGTGCAGCCCGGCTGTCCTGGTTCGTGGCTGCCAGTGTGCTGCTCGGCCTGGTCCACGGCATCAACGCCGGCTGGGACCGGCTGCTGCACCACGCCGCCACGGTGGAGCTCCCGGGAGAATTCCCCGGCGAACTAATAGGGCAGTCCTCCCCTAGTACGGGCACCTACCCGCGGGTAGTATTGCGGGACAGCTGAAGGGTCCTCCACCCGCGGCGGATCCAGGGCTCGAGCCGGACAACCCGGTTAGAGGAGATGCCCAATGAGCTCCGCCGTCGACAACCCAGCCACCGAAGATCCGGCCACCGACAGCCCCGCCGCCGAAGTTCCGGTGGCCGCGCAAAAGATCGGTCCCGAGGCCACCGCGGCAGATGCCCGGGCCATCGCCGAAGCCGCCCGCGAAACCAGTTGGGACCGCCCCAGCTTCGCCAAGGGTCTCTACCTCGGCAGCTTCGACCTCAGTCTCATCCACCCCTGGCCGCAGGCGCCGGCGGACGACGTCGAACGCGGCGAAGCGTTCATGGAGCGGCTCACCACATTCTGCCGGACCATGTCCGGCCGAACTATCGAGCGCGACGCCAAGATCCCCGACGAATACCTCTCCGGGCTGGCGGCCCTGGGCGTCTTTGGCATGAAGATCCCCCGCGAATACGGCGGCCTGGGCCTTTCCCTCGTGTACTACGGCCGGGCGCTGGCCCTGCTGGGTTCGGTCCACCCCAGCCTCGGTGCCCTCCTGTCCGCGCACCAGTCGATCGGTGTCCCGGAACCGGTCAAGGTGTTCGGCACGCCGGAGCAAAAGCGCGAGTACCTGCCGCGTTGCGCTTCCGGCGCTGTGACGGCGTTCCTGCTCACCGAGCCCGACGTCGGCAGCGATCCGGCCCGGATGGGCAGCACCGCCGTCCCCTCCGAGGACGGCCGGTCGTACACGCTGGACGGCGTGAAGCTCTGGACCACCAACGGCGTGATCGCCGAACTCGTGGTGGTGATGGCGCTCGTCCCCGCGCACACCGACGCGGACGGAACCGCGCACAAGGGCGGCATCAGCGCCTTCGTGGTGGAAATGGACTCTCCCGGCATCACGGTGGAGAACCGCAACGCGTTTATGGGCCTGCGCGGCATCGAAAACGGCGTCACCCGCTTCCACCAGGTCCAGGTGCCGGCCGCCAACCGGCTGGGGCGTGTTGGACAGGGCTTGAAAATCGCCCTCACCACGCTCAACACCGGACGCCTCTCCATTCCCGCACTCTGTGTTGCCTCCGGCCGCTGGAGCCTGAAAATCGCCAGGGAATGGTCCAACGCCCGCACCCAGTGGGGCCGCCCGGTGGGCGAGCACGAGGCGGTGGGCAAGAAGATCGCCTTCATCGCCGCCAGCGCCTTCGCGCTGGACGCCGTGTTCGAGCTGTCCGCGGAGCTGGCCGACGCCGGGCAGAAGGACGTCCGGATCGAAGCCGCCCTCGCCAAGCTGTGGTCCACCGAAATCAGCTGCCGGATCGCCGACGAACTGGTGCAGATACGCGGCGGTCGAGGCTTCGAAACCGCCGATTCGCTGGAGGCGCGCGGCGAGCGCGCCGTACCGGCCGAACAGCAGCTGCGGGACCTGCGGATCAACCGGATCTTCGAGGGCTCCTCGGAAATCATGCGGCTCCTGATCGCACGTGAGGCCGTGGACGCCCATCTGGCCGCCGCGGGTGCGCTCGCCTCCGAGGACGCCAGTCTGTCCGAAAAGGCGAAGGCCGCGGTGGGCGCCTCCGGCTTCTACGCCCGCTGGCTGCCGAAGCTGGTGGCCGGTACCGGGATGGATCCGCGCTCCTACGGCGACTTCGGCCGGCTCGCCAGGCAGCTGCGCTTCGTGGAACGCGCGTCGCGGCGGCTGGCGCGGCAGACCTTTTACGGAATGGGCCGCTGGCAGGCAAAGCTGGAACACAAGCAGGCGTTCCTGGGCCGGATCGTGGACATCGGAGCGGAGCTGTTCGCGATGGCCGCCTGCTGCTCGCGGGCGGAGATGCTGCTCCGGACCTCCCCGGAACGAGGCGCCTCGGCCTACGAGCTCGCCGACGCCTATTGCGAGCAGGCGCGGGTCCGCGTCGAGGAGTATTTCGACCAACTCTGGCGCAACACCGACGACGGCGACCGCGCCCTCACGCGCCAGGTCCTCGCCGGGGACTTCGAATGGCTTGAGGCGGGCGTGCTGGACCAATCGGAGGGGACCGGCCCCTGGATCGCGGATGCCAGCCCGCGCGCCTCGGTGAAGGAGAACCTGCACCGAAAGTACCGCTGACGTGGGGCGATGCCGGTGCGGCCACGCTCTGGCATGAATAGTAAGCATCCTTGCTATTGGCGCGGCTGCCGTGGTTAGGTGGAATCAAGACCTGATGACGGTCGAAGCATTGCAGTGCCCGGTTCAAATTATGGGTTCGGGTCAACCAATGAAAGCGAGCAGCCATCATGAGCAGCACAGCAGGCCCCGAAGACCGCCTTCCCCGCCGCGCACGCGAGGAAGACGCAATCGTTGACCGGGATCCCCGGATCCACGACGCCCGCCAGGACGGCGTGACTGCGGAACAGCCCGTCACGGCCGACCGGCAGGCGGAACGCCGCGCCGAGGCGCGAGCCGAAAACCGCGCCGAGGACCGGGCGGAGGCACGGGCCGAGCGCGCGAACGACACCCGCGCCTTCCCCGCCGCTCCGCTCGCGGGCACCGCTGCTACCGGCGCCGCCGCAGCGGGCACAGCCAGCCGCGACGACCGGGTGGTCCACGGGACTCGCGATGACCGCCTCGCAGACGACACCGTCGTTGAAGAGGTGCCCACCCGCGAAACCGTGGTGGCCCGCGAGAAGGAGCAGTTCGGCGGCGTCAAGATCGGCTCCGCGTTCTTCGGCTGGCTTGCCGCCACCGGCATGGCCGTGCTGCTCACCGCCCTGGTCGCCGCCGCCGGCACCGCCGTCGGCCTGGCCACCAACACCAACGTCAACGAGGCGGTCAACCAGGCCTCGCAGAACCAGAGTGTGGGAATCGCAGGCATCATCGCCCTGCTCGTGATCCTCTTTGTGTCCTACTACTGCGGCGGCTACGTGGCCGGCCGGATGGCCCGCTTCAACGGCGCCCGCCAGGGCCTGATGGTGTGGATCTGGGCACTGATCGCGGCCATCGTCGTCGCCATCCTTGCCATGACCGCCGGACAGCAGTTCAACGTCCTCGCAAACCTGAACAGCTTCCCGCGCATCCCGGTCAACGAGGGCGACCTCACCGCCACGAGCATGATCGCCGCGGTCGTCATTGCCGTGGTGGCCCTCATCGGCGCGATGCTCGGCGGCCTTGCCGGCATGCGCTTCCACCGCAAGGTGGACCGCGCAGGCTTCGCCCCGATAGAAACCGTCGAGGAGCGCTAGGCGAGAGTGACCGCGCCGACGTAGTACCAGCGTCGGTCCTCGCGCAGGAAACGGCTCGTTTCGTGCTGGACCCCGCGTTCGCCGTCGTGCCGGTAATACGCTTTGAACTCGACGGTCCCCTCGGTGTCCAGCGGGCCGCCGCGGCCCGTCGACACGATGTCCAGGCGCCGCCACCCCACGGCCGGATCCAGCTCCAGCTGGGCCGGCCGTGTGTCCGGATGCCAGGTCCGCAGCAGGTAGGCCGCATCAAGCACCACGAACGCGCTGTAGCGGGAACGCATCAGCTGCTCCGCGGTGGGGGCCTCCGCGTCGCCGCGGTGGAACCGGCCGCAGCAGTCGCCATACTGCTCGCCGGATAGGCACGGGCAGTTGCCCTGGTACGGGGCGTCGTGGGGCTCCGAACTGGCGGCCTGGGCGTGCGTCAAAGGGATCCTTCCGGCGGGCCGGGCGGGTCCGGCGTGGTCTGTTTCCGACTATAGACGCCCGGCCGGATTTGAGATTCCGACGGCGGCATTCGCAGCGGCGGGGACGCGGGAGTCCCCGTGCGGGTTGCCGAAGGTATCAGCTTGGACACATAGTGCCCGGTAAGGCCATTACCTGCGTGTCAGTTCGAAATTGTCCGTATGGTTAAGAAGGGCTGTTGCCCGGCGGAACGATTGCGGCACGGACCTCACTGCAGGCTGGATTGGAGAGGCGAAGTGGAAGACCCGACAACGATCGCCATGAACCTGACCTTCTTCGGCACCCTTGGTGTTGCCCTCGTCATGTTCTTCGGCCTCTTCCTTGCCCTCGTCATCACCTTGCTGCTTGCCGGAATCGGCCGGTTGCTGGCCATCGCCGTCGCGGCCCTCGCCAGCGGCCTGAAGTCAGCACGCGAACCGGCCGGCCAGACGATCGCCGTCGAACCTAGTGCCGCCGCCGGCAAGGCCGCGAGGCCGGCTAAGCCAGCCAAACCGGCCCGCAAGGAGCCCCAGCTGTCCCCGGAGTGGGCCGCCGCCGTCGAGCGTGCCGATGCCCGTGCCAGGGCGCGGGCCAAGGCCGAAGCCGCTCCGGAAATCAAGGTCTCAGTCCGCGAGCTCCCGAGCCCCAAGGCCCCGGCTCGCGACATCAAGGAAGTGGGACCCCTGGTCGAGTCCGCGATGGACCGGAACGGCGTCCCGGCTGCCGCGCCACTGGCCCTTAAGAAGCCCCCGGTTCCGGCCACGAGCCCAATCCTGGACACCGGCTCGCTCGCCATGCTCAAACACCAGCCGGCCAAGCCGGGCCAGCGGCAAAGCCCGCGGCCGGCCCAGGGGCAGAACACAGAACGCAAGGCCAGCTGAACCCTTACCCCCGGCAGGCATCTGGGCTACGTTGGAACCCATGGAATTCAGATACCTCGGGCACAGCGGCTTCAAGATTTCGGAAATCACCTTCGGCAACTGGCTCACCCACGGCTCGCAAGTGGAGAACGACGTCGCGACCCAGTGCGTGCGGGCAGCGCTCGACGCCGGGATCAGCACCTTTGACACGGCGGATGTCTACGCCAACACCGCAGCCGAGACGGTTCTGGGTGCGGCGCTCAAGGACGAGCGCCGGGAGTCGCTGGAAATCTTCACGAAGGTATTCGGTCCCACCGGGCCCAAGGGCCATAACGATCTTGGACTTTCCCGCAAGCACATCATGGAATCCATCAACGGCTCGCTGTCCCGGCTGCAGACGGACTACGTGGACCTCTACCAGGCCCACCGCTATGACTACGAGACGCCGCTGGAAGAAACCATGCAGGCCTTCGCCGACATCGTGCGGCAGGGCAAGGCGCTGTACATCGGCGTCAGTGAGTGGACGGCCAACCAGATCCGCGACGGCCATGCCCTCGCCAAGGACCTTGGCTTCCAGCTGATCTCCAACCAGCCGCAGTACTCCATGCTGTGGCGGGTCATCGAGGCCGAGGTGGTCCCGACGTCGGAGGAGCTGGGCCTGTCCCAGATCGTCTGGTCCCCCATGGCGCAGGGCGTGCTCAGTGGCAAGTACCACCCCGGCAAACCCGCGCCCGAGGGCAGCCGCGCCACGGACGCCAAGGGCGGCGCCCGGATGATCGAGCGCTGGATGTCCGACGAGGTGCTGACCGGAGTGCAGCAGCTCAAGCCGATCGCGGAGGAGGCCGGGCTGACCATGGCACAGCTGAGCATCGCGTGGGTGCTGCAGAACAAGAATGTGGCATCCGCCATCATGGGCGCGTCCCGGCCGGAGCAGATCGCCGGAAACGTGGCCGCCGCCGGCGTGAAACTGGACCCGGCCATCATGGACAAGATCGACGCCGCCATCGGTTCCCTCGCCGAACGGGACCCGGCGCAGACCAAGTCGCCGGCCTCCCGCGAGGCCTAGCCCGTGCAGACTCTGCCGGATCTCGCTGTCACCGGTGCCACCGGCCACCTCGGCGGCCAGGTGGCCCGGCTGCTGGCCGCCGCGGGAAGCGCACAACGGCTGCTCGTGCGCGACCTCGGCCGGGCACCGGAACTGGACGGCGCCGTTCCCGTCCTCGCCAGCTACGCGGACGCCGCACAGGCACGAACCGCCCTGGCCGGGGTGAAGACCCTCTTCATGGTCTCCGCGGCGGAGGCCGAGGACAGGCTCCAGCAGCACTACACCTTCGTCGACGCGGCGGCTGAGGCCGGCGTGCAGCACATCGTGTACACCTCGTTCTTCGGCGCCGCCCCGGACTGCACCTTCACGCTGGGACGGGACCACTATGCCACCGAGGAGCGGATCAAGGCCTCCGGAATGGACTACACGATCCTGCGGGACAACTTCTACCTGGACTTCCTGCCGCTGCTGGCCGGCGCGGACGGTGTGATCCGCGGCCCCGCCGGGGACGGCGTGATGGCAGCCGTGGCCCGGGCGGACGTTGCCCGTTCCGCGCTGGCTGTGCTGCGGGACCCAGCGCTGCACGTGGGCCGGAGCTATGACCTGACCGGCCCGAAGGACCTTTCGCTGACCGCGGCAGCCGTCCTGCTGACCGCCGGCACCGGCCACACCATCAGGTACCACAACGAGACCCTCGAAGAGGCGTACGCCTCCCGGGAACCCTATGGAGCGCCGCCCTGGCAAGTGGACGCCTGGGTCAGCACCTACACCGCCATCGCCGCCGGCGAGCTCGCGGGGCCGACGTCGGCCGTGCACGAACTGACCGGGCGGGAGCCGCTGGGACTGGCGGACTTCCTCGCCGAAGCGCACTCACTCTAGGCGGCAGGCCCTAGGCGGGCCGGCGCGCGGCCCGGTATTGACGCCTACCGGGCGGCGGCGTAGACCTGAAGGAACGCGAAGAGCACACAGAATCGCAGTCCCATGCCCAAACAACTGTCCAAGCACACTTCACCGGTCATGGCACGGCGCCGGCGAACGCAAAAGCTGGCGGCGCACTCCGGTGAGCCCAGCCATGGGCCGCTCACGGCCGAAGAGCTGCAGCTTGCAGTGCGGAACCACTCGATGCCGTTGGAGGCCCTCCGGAACGACGTGACACCGCCCGGGCTGCACTACCTGCTGGACCACTTCGACATCCCGGCCATCGACGCGGACAGCTGGCACCTGCGGATTGGCGGCGCGGTGCAGCGGTCGCTGGAACTGAACCTCCGGGCCCTGCGCCGCGCACCGAGCATCAGCGTCCCGGTCACGCTGGAGTGCGCCGGCAACGGCCGGGCCTTGCTCAAACCGCGGCCGCTGAGCCAGCCCTGGATGATGGAGGGCGTCGGCACCGCCGTCTGGACCGGGGTGCCGCTGGCCTACCTGCTGACCCAGGCCGGCGTGGACGAGGACGCCGTCGAGGTCGCGTTCACCGGGGCCGACGCCGGGATCCAGGGCGGCGTGCGCCAGCAGTACGCGCGCAGCCTGCCGGTCAGCGAAGCGCTGCGGCCCGACGTCGTGCTGGCGTACCGGATGAACGGCGCCGAGCTGCCGCCGCAGCACGGCTACCCGCTGCGGCTCGTCGTCCCCGGCTGGTACGGCATGGCCAGCGTCAAGTGGCTGTCTGCTATCAAGGTGCTGACCAAGCCCTTCGACGGGTTCCAGCAGTCCGTCGCGTACCGCTACCAGCAAGACGCGGACGACGCCGGCACTCCGGTCAGGTGGATCAAGGTGCGTTCGCTCATGGTTCCGCCGGGCATCCCGGACTTCTTCACCCGGCAGCGGTTCCTGCCCGCGGGCCCGGTGATGCTGACCGGACGGGCCTGGTCCGGCCACGGCGCCGTCCAGCGGGTGGAGGTGGGAATCGACGGTAAATGGGCCCCCGCGCAGCTGGAACATCCCGCGGCGCCATTCGCCTGGTCCGCATGGTCGATGCCGTGGGTGGCGGACCCTGGACAGCACGAACTTTCCTGCCGCGCGACGGACTCCAGCGGCGCCACCCAGCCGCTCGAGCCGGTCTGGAACTACCAGGGCATGGGCAACAATGTGGTCCAGCGGGTCAAAGTCACGGTGGAATAGCCGCCGGACGAGTCCGCACCGATCCTGACGATCGGGACGGGAACCGCTAGTAGTCCACGATCGCGCCGCTAGAGATGTTGATGGTGGCATCGGTGATGGCGCCGGCCTTGTCCGAGGCGATGAAGCTCGCCACGTTGCCGACGTCCACCAGGGTGGCGGTGCGGTTCAGGTGCGCGGCCTTGGCGATCTCCACCACGATCTCCTCGCGCTCCTCCACCTGCCAGGGAATGGTCTCGATGATGCCGCCGGTGACCATGGTGACGACGCGCACCCCTGACTTCCCCAGTTCCAGGGCCCATTGCCGCCGCTGGCCCTCCATCGCATCCAAGGCCACCTTGAAGCCGCCGAGGCCGGCGAGGGTCTGCGGGCCCGAGCCGCCGAACATCAGCACGACGCCAGACTTTTGCTTGATCATGTAGCTCGCTGCGGCCCTGGTGGTGAGGAAGTGGGTGCGGGTGGCCAGTGTGATGGGCTGGGCAAAGTCATTGACGTCGATTTCCATCAGGGGCTGCTGGATATCGCCGAAGGAAATGACGTTGAACGAGATGTCGATCCGTTTGGACTTTTTCGCCACGAAGTCCACAAAGGCGTCCACCTGCTCCTCGTCCAGGGCATCGACGACGGCGGTTTCCGCCGTTCCACCTTGCTCCCTGATGTCCCGCGCGACTTTCTCCAGCCTGGATTCCGTGCGGCCTGCGAGATACACCGTCGCGCCCTCGCCCGCAAAGGCCCGTGCCACCGCTCCGCCGATCGCACCGCCGGCGCCGTAGATCAGCGCGGTCTTGCCCTGCAGTAGGCCGCCAGCCGGCACTTGGTTAGTGAGCATCGTTCCCTGCCTCCCGCCGCGGAGTGGTGAATTCCCTCAACTATGTTCTCGCTGGGGTCAGGTGACAAGGGGTCAGGTGGCAACGGGACGAACGGCTCAGGACACGAGGGTTCCGCGCACGATGCTCACGCTGGAGTGCGCGGGATTGCCGTCGACCGGTTCGTCGGACACGTCCACGATCGGGTACTCGCTCAGGTTCAGGCCCGCCGGCACCGGGAAGGTGCCTGAATCAGAGGTCATGACCCCCAGGCTCACCAGCCGGGACAGGTCCGGCGCTATCAGCCAGACCTCCTGGTACCCGCGGGCCTCATTCTTGTTGACCTGAACTTCCAGGGTGCGCTGACCGTCCTTGGCCTCGACGACGCGGGCCGATCCGGTGGCAGAGTGCTGATCGACCGGGGCGAGCTCGGCGCGGGCCAACGGGGTCACCTGTGCCTGGTTCTGCTGTACGGACCAGAAGGCTCCCGCCGCCAGAAGGACTGTGGCGGCGGCGGCCGCCAGCCACACCCCGGGGCGGCGCATCCAGCCCGCGCCCCCGCCGGGCTTCCGTTTCCGGGCGGCGCGCTCCTCCCTGGAGGGCAGCGGCGCCGGTGACGGTGACACCGGCGACTCCGACGACGCCGACGGCGACGGCGAATCGGAGGCCGCGAGCGGGTTTGTGGCGACGGCGGGGGAAAGCCCCAGCGCGCTGTGAATTCCTGCCCACACCTGCGGTCCCGGCGCTTCGAGCGCGACGGCGTCCGGTCCCGGCTTGGCCGCGACCACGGCACGGCGGAGCCCCGCAAAGTCCGCTGCGCAGCCGGCGCAGGAGCGGAGGTGGTCCGCGGCGTCGTCCCCGAGCTCCTCGCCAAGTGCCAGCAGGCTCAGGGACTCCGGATCAAGATGTTGCACGGTCTACCTCCAATCGGCTTCTGAGCACGGACAGGCTGCGGCGGATGTGGCTCTTGACGGTACCAAGCGGCAGGTCCAGTTTCTGTGAGATCTGCGAGTGCGTCAGGTCGTCGTAAAAAGCGAGCTTGAGGATGGATCCTTGCGGTTCGCCCAGCCGCTCGAGTTCCCCATCCAGCAGCAGCCGGTCGGCGAGCAGCTCGGCCGCCGCGTGCCCGGCGGCCTGGCCCGGGTCCGGTGAGTGTTCGACGGCGGCCAGGACCTTCCGGGTTTCCCGCGTTGTAGCCGCCTGGGCGTCCGCAATGACATTCCGCGTGATGCCGACGATCCACGCCGGCAGCCGCGCCTTCGAGGGATCGAACGCGGACCGCGAGCGCCAGACCCGGATAAAGACTTCCTGGGTGGCGTCGTCGGCCGCGGCGCTGTCGCGCAGCGAGCGCAAGGCCAGGGTGTGCACCAGGGGTGAGAATTGCCGGTACGCCTCTGCCAGCGCGGTTTCGTCCCCGGCAGCGAACGCCTCGTTCAGTCGCGCGTCCCAGGCGGAGGGGGACTCGAAAGGTGCCAAGCCCGGCTCCTTCCCCCTGCTGGCGGCGACAATGAGCGCTGCGTCCTGGATCACGCCGGCACCGCCGTGACAATCACATTGTCGCCGTAGTCCTGTTGTTCGTCCAGCCATCTGCCCCCGCAGGTCACGAGCTTCAGCTGCGGCGGCCCGTCGCGCCGAAACACGGAGGCGCCGTCGAACGCGTCCTTGGCCATCAGCTCCACCCGGATCACCCGGTAGGCCAGGGGCGGGGCACCGTGCCGCTGGACTGTGACGATGGAGCCGGCCGGCAACGACTTGAGCTGGGAGAACGGCGCCGACTCGGAGGTGGTGTCGACGTGCGCCGCCACCACAGCAGTGCCGGCGGCGGCCCCGGGAGCAGGCCCGAAGCGGTACCAGCCGGCCTGGTTGAAGGGCTCCGGGATCTCCATGGCCCCGTCGGGGCTGACCCCCACCTCCACAATGGCCATGTTGATGGTGGTTCCCGCGACAGTCAGGAAGCGCGGGGCCGGGTCCTTGGCCGGGCTGGCCACCGGGGCCGCCGGCCGGACCGGGATGGGTGACTTCGGGACCGCTGACTTTGGGGCGGGAGCCGGCGCGACCTGCACAGGCCGCGTGGGCCGGGTTTGCGGCGGTATTTCGACGCCGGGTTGGCCGGCGCCGGGGGCTGCAGTCCCCAGGCCGGCTGTCTCCGAAGGCAGCGGAGCGGAGCTCAACCGGGGGGCGGCGCAACCGGCGATCAGCAGCGCCACCGTGGCGGCGGATGCCGCGATCCGCGCGGCGGAGCGCTGGGCGGACCTTTGCGGAACATCGGCGTGGAGACGCCAGGTGGCCTTCGCCGTCTTGCGCAGCATATTCTTCCTCCTCCCGTGGGGAGCCCAAGGGCCGGCCGCCCGGGGTGTCCGGGCGGCCGGCGTGGGCGTTCGCGTCCTAGCGGGTGCGGCGGAACGCCGGCCGCCTGCGGGCCACAGCAACACCGCCGACAAGCAGCAGCATCACCGCGGCACCGATGCCCACAGTCGCGGCTGTCTGACCGAAGGGTGCGGTGCCGGCGTCGGCGGCGCCGGAGCGTCCGCCCGGAACGCCGCCGGGAGCGGAGTGCAGCCCCTCGATCTTCTGTACGGCCAGTTTCAGGTTCTTGTCCGCGAGGCTGCCCCATGCGTAGACCACGGTGTGGGTGCCTTCGGCGACAGTCACGTCGGCCGGGCCGATCACCGGAGCCGTGGTGCCGGCGGCGGCAACGGCAACGGACAGGGTCCCGGGGTCAAGGGTGAGCGTCTTCTCCTTGGGATTGGCCAGGTTTGAGATGACGGGGGCGCCGCCTGCAAGGATGTCCACGGCCGGCGCCGCTGCCGTATGGCGGACAGTGAGCTTGCCCTTGCCGGGACCGATTTGCGACACGTCGTTGGTGAAGAAGTTGGCCGTCGGTTTGCCCGCAGCGTCGAGGTTGGCAACGGCCGTGTAGTTGCCGCTGGCGGCGAGGTTGACCTTCACGGGACCGATTACGGGGGCAGAGGCGTCCTTGGCATTTGCGGCGGTGATGGCAAGTTCATAGGCCCCGGCAGGAAGGGCCAGCGGACCGGCCAGGGTCCCCGGGGCGAAGTCATCCAAGGTGCGTTCGCCGTTGACCCATACGTCAACGGTCAACCCCGGCACTCCGTGGAGGACGGAAAGCTGGGCGTCGGGCTCGGCTGCCTGGGCGGGGCCGGCAAGGGTGAGTGCTGCCGCGATTGCCACGGCGCCTGCACTGAAAAGGCTGGTACGCATTTACATCTCCTTCAACGGCCCGGGGAGCGGGCGATTATTTGCTTACACCCCTACTACCGGCGCGTGGGGCCGTTTGGATGCAGATGCATGTAGAAATGTTTTGCAGGAGGACTGTGCGTGCCCAGCGGACGTAGTCCAGCAGCCGGGTTCCTCAGTGAGGTGCCCGGCTGCCGCAGGAGACGATCTGGGGTGGCCTAGGGACGCGGAGGGACCTCCGGGCCGCCTCTCCCCTCGTGAACTTCCGGAGGAACAGCCGCGGACGGGCCGCCGATCCCATAGAAGCCCGGCGGCCCGGGTTGCTGCTCGGGCGTTCCGGCCTGGGCCGCAGTCTGGCCCGGGCTGGGTGCCTGCTGGCCGTACGCGGGGGCCGGCGGAGGGCCGGCGGTCGGCACCGGCTGGAGGTCGCCCGGATCGGTGGGCCCCATGTCCAGATGGAACGGCGGGTATTCGTCCCGCATGAGGGCCACGTAGGTGATGACGCGGTAGATCCAGCGGTTCAGGCCCATCAGCAGGTCGAACAGCCCGCGCCAGTACTGGCCGGTGAACAACAGGATGACGCCCGCGATGAGCACCAGCAGCCCGATCAGCGAGATGCCGGCGTTCTGCTGGACCCACTGCCCGTCGTCCCAGTAACCCTCGCGGCTGCCCCAGACTCTCGTGGTGCCGGTGAGGACCCCCACGATGAGCAGATGCGGGATGGCCAGCAGCCAGGACTTCACCAGCACTAAGCCGTGGGACAGTTTCTCCGGGTAGTCGACGTCGAAGTCCGCCGGATAGCCGGTGCGGGCCAGCGTGAATGGCGGGTACTGGTCCGTGCCGATCGCCGCGTAGGAGTAGAAGGCCACCCGCCAGCTCCAGCG
The DNA here is from genome assembly GCF_052113385.1 of Arthrobacter sp. YAF16. NCBI lineage: Bacteria > Bacillati > Actinomycetota > Actinomycetes > Micrococcales > Micrococcaceae > Arthrobacter > Arthrobacter sp. YAF16. The sequence goes on along the minus strand of NZ_JBFRDC010000009.1, from coordinate 97,049 downwards.
GATCACGCCCACGTTGAAGTTGAACAGCGAGCGCGGATAGCGGCCGGTGAAAAGGATCGCGAAGCCGGCCACGATTGTGGTGACGACGAAGGCGAACCAAAGGAAGAACAGCACGATGTAGTGCGGGATGGCCAGGAACCACTTGACCAGCCACAGCCAGCGGGACAGTTGCGGGTCCAGATAGCCACTGAGCCGGGCCGGATAGACATAACCCCCGGGAGGGGCGCCGGACGGCAGCGGTCCCGCCGAGTACGGGGCACCTGCGTAGGGAGCGCCGGCGTAGGAAGCACCTGTGTAAGGAGCCCCAGGCTGCTGCCCGGGACCCTGCGGCGGCCTGCCGCGTCCCAGCCCGGCTGCGCCGGCCACAATCAGGGGGACACCCACCGCCAGCAACACAATGCCGCCGATCAGTAGCCCGAGGAAGATTGGCCAGAGGAGGTCCGAGCGGGCACCGCCGCGGAGGTCGACAGAAACCGGGCTGCTCGCGTCGGCGTTCATGATCACGACCGCCCAGTTCCCGGAGCGCAGGTCCCACTTGAGTTCCTGGCTGCCGGCCCCGGTGGCGGACGCCGTCCAAAATTTCTGATCCGCAGGCCGGGCGGGAGGCTTGGTTCCGGACACATCACGGTACTCGGCCCGGAAAGGCGAGAAGCGGACCTCGGTCAGCTCGGAATGTTTGACGCCGCTCAAATAGGCGGCCACATCTGCCTGCGGAGCGATGCCGATGAAGATCTGCTGCGCCGAGTCCGCAGCGGAGCCGCGCAGCATCACGCTGCCGGCCGCCGCGGCCGGGTCGACTCCGGCGGGTCCGGCGTCGGTCATGACGTTCAGCCGCGGCGAGGTCAACGCGTAAGAGTCCACCGTGTAGCGCTCGGACGGGGTGGTGAAATAGCCGCCGTCGCGCTGCTGGTAATTGGCCCAACCGGTGAAGCCGGCCCCGGCGAGAAGTCCCAGTCCCAGCAGCGCCGCAAGCGTGCCGAGCACCAGCATGACAATCCGGCCCGGTTTCATGGCCGTTCCAACGCCTCCAGCAGTGACTTGCCCCATCGTGCGGCCTTCTCGATTTCGCCGGGCCGCAACGGCCCCTCGCTGCCCTGGACGTAAAAGGGCATAGGCTCGGAAATGATGTCGGCGCCGTTGTCCCGGAGCGCGTGCGCCATCTTCTTCGCCGCGTCGCCGTGGACGAACATCCGGACGCGGGTGTCGAAAGCTGCCGCTTTGACCCCGTTAAGATGGCCGTCCCCAAGCGTCGAGAGCAACTCCGTGATCTTCGGCGTCGGACGCCAGCCGTTGATGGGGCTTCCAAGTACGAGCAGGTCCCCCGCAGCCAGGTCGTCGGGGGAAAACTCGTTGACCGGCACGGGTGTGGCGTGGAGTTCGCCGAGCGAGCCGGCGACGGCTTCCGCCACGGATTTGGTGTTGCCGAACGCCGAATCGTAGACAACGTGGGCTTTCATGCGGTGATCACCACTTTCAGGGCCTTCGTTTCCGCGGCTCTGGCGAAGGTGTCGTAGGCGTCCATGAACTGGTCGAAACTGAAGTGGTGGGTGGCGAACTTGTCTGCCGGCACCTTGTCCTGGGCTACCAGCTTGAGCAACATCGGGGTGGTGTTGGCATTGACCAGACCCATGCTGATGTTGATGTTCCGGATCCAGAGGTCCTCCACGTGAAGTTCCACGGATTTTCCGTGCACTCCCACGTTGGCCACGTTGCCCCCCGGACGGACGATGTCGGTGCACATGCTGAAGGTTGCCGGGATACCGACAGCCTCGATCGCCACGTCCACGCCCTGCCCGTCAGTGAGCACCATGACCTGGTCCTTCCAGTCGGCGTCCCCGGAAAGCACGACGTCAGTGGCGCCAAACTCGCGTGATTTTTCCAGTCGGTTCGCGTCGAGGTCGATGGCAATGATGGTGGCGGCGCCATAGAGACCCGCGGTGGCGATTGCTGCAAGCCCGACCGGGCCGGCACCCACCACGGCCACGGTGTCGCCGGGCTTGACCCGGCCGTACTGCACCCCGATCTCAAACCCGGTGGGCAGGATGTCGGACAGCATCACTGCCTGCTCGTCGCTCACACCCTCCGGCAGTAGATGGAGCGAGTTTTCGGCGTAGGGGACGCGGACGTATTCGGCCTGTGTGCCGTCAATCAGGTGTCCAAAGATCCAGCCGATCCCGGACTGCCCTTCCTCGCCCATGCAGTGCGAGTAGAGCCCGGTCTTGCAGTTGGCGCAGTGCCCGCAGGACTTGATGCAGGAAATAATGACGCGGTCCCCCACCTTCAGTCCGGTCACGGAGGACCCGGTCTCGGTGATGGTTCCTACGCCCTCGTGGCCGAGGATCCGGCCCTTGGTTACGGCGGGCACGTCGCCCTTGAGGATGTGGAGATCCGTGCCGCAGATGGTGGTGGTATCCACCTTGACGATCACGTCGCTGGGATTCTGGATCTTCGGATCCGGGACGTCCGTCCAGGACTTCTGGCCGGGGCCGCCGTACACGAGGGCTTTCATGCGAGCTCCTTGGTTCTGAGGATGACGTGCGGATCGACGATCCGCAGGCGGCAGGGGGTGACAGACGAGTCAATGCCGGAAGAAACGATGGACTGGCGGGCGTGCTCGCGGAGTTCCTCGAAAGCTGCCGCGGTGACCCGGGCGTGCGCCAGGTCCACGATGATCTCGTAGCCTGCGAGTCTGGAAGTCACCCGGCGGCACACCACGTAGAGAGCCCGGATGTTGGCGGTCGTGACGACGCCGCGAACCTCGACGCGCGCGGACTCCTCCGCGGGGTCGATCCGGATGACCACCTTAATCCGCGGATCGCCGTGGGAGGGGTGTGCGTGGAAAGACCGGGCGCGGCTGGCTTGGTTCAAGTGTCGCAGCGGGCTCATGCGTTCTCAGAGCTCCCCCGCTGCGCAGCCGTAGTGGCGGTCGTCGTGTGCGCATCGGCTGCGACAGAATATTGACTAGACATGTTGGATGGTCTCCTGCCTTTCCTGCCCAAGCTGGAAAGTGCAAATGCCATTTCCTCACCCCAGGGTCCTAGCGAGACCGAAAATGCTTGCAGGCGGTTCATCCCCCATGGCCGTGCAGGAACCGCCCCAATTCCAGAATGACCTCCGTGCTGTTCGCGGGCAAGGGGGCGAAAGTCCCTTGCACGCGCCGGGGCTCGGGCGACTGGGAGGCGTGTGTTGGCAGTGACCAGTGGTGCGCGAATTGTTGCCACCCCCAGGTGGCCCTAGCCTGTTCCTATGCCGAAAAATGCCGTTTCCGCCGCTCAGCCGGGTCTTGCCCTCACCTCGGTCCGGCAGCCGGGGGAAATGACGCTGTGTGACATTTTCATTACGGACGGCATTGTTGCTCGGATTGTGCCCGCGGGCTCGCGGGGTCCGTCGGCGGAGGCATCGGCGGGCGGTCTCGACGTGGTGGACCTGGACGGGCGCTTCGTGATTCCGGGCCTGTGGGACGAGCATGTCCACATGACCCAGTGGGCCCTCGCCGCGGGCCGGATCGATCTTTCCGGCGCAGGCTCCGCTCGGGAAGCGGCCGCCGTCGTGCAATCCCAGCTGAATGAAAAGGGTTCCGGGGCGGCCGAAGGTAGAGGCTACGGCGGCGCCGCGGCCGGCGGCCGGACGCTCGTCGGCGTCGGATTCCGCGACGCTGTCTGGGCGGACATGCCCAGTCTTGAACTGCTCGACGGCGCAACCGCCGGCGTCCCCACGGCGCTGATCAGCCACGATCTGCACTGCGTGTGGCTCAACACCGCGGCCGCCGGGCGCTACGGCGTGGCCGTGGGTGCGGACGGACTGCTCCGCGAGGATCCGGCCTTTGAACTCACCAGGGAGTTGGGCCGACTGCCCGACGCCGCGGTCGACGCCATGGTCCGCGACGCCGGGAGGGCAGCCGCTGCGCGAGGCATCGTGGGGATTGTCGACTTCGAGATGGTCTGGAACCGGGATACGTGGCTGCGGCGGATCGCGGCGGGGTTCGATTCCTTCCGCGTTGATGCGGGGGTCTATCCGCAGGATCTGGACCGAGCCGTCGGCGCGGGGATGCGGACCGGCCAGCAGGTTCCGGAGGGCGGCGGACTCCTTCGGGTGGGTCCGCTGAAGGTCTTGATCGACGGCTCACTGAACACGCGCACGGCGTACTGCGTGGACCCCTACCCGCACGGCGGCCGCGGACTGCTCACGGTCAGCGAGCCGGAGTTGCTGGAGCTGCTGGTGCGGGCCCGCGACACCGGGTTCGTTCCCGCGGTACACGCGATCGGCGACGGCGCCAACGAGGTGGCTTTGAACGCCTTCGCGGCAGCCGGGATACCGGGCCGGATAGAGCATGCGCAGTTTGTCCGGCAGCAGGACTTCGCACGGTTCGGCGAACTCGGCCTCACCGCCAGCGTGCAGCCTGCCCACGCCCTCGATGACCGCGACGCGGCCGACTCCAACTGGGCCGGCCGGACGGAGCGGGCGTTCCCGCTGCGCTCCCTGCTCGACGCCGGGGCCACGCTGGCACTTGGCTCCGACGCTCCGGTCGCGGCGCTGGAACCCTGGACGGCCATGTCTGCCGCCACCACCCGGGCCCGGCAGGACGGCCGCGGTCCGTGGCACCCGGAGCAGGCGCTGACCCGGCAGGAGGCGCTGGCTGCGTCGTCGCGCGGACGGCGCCGGATCAGCGTCGGCGACCCTGCCGACGTCGTCGTGCTCGACGCCGACCCGCTGGCCGCCTCCGACGCCGAGTTTGCCGCGATGCCGGTGGCCGCGACGCTGGTGGCGGGGCGGTTCACGCACCGCGTCGGGTTTTAGCTGGGTGCGCCTAGGCGCCCTTAACGACTAGGCGCCCTTGACGCGGGCCTGGACCATGTTGGCATAAGGCAGCCTGCCGTGGTCTGCGATGAACGCGGCGTGGTAGCCGGCTTCGGCCGCGGCGAGCTGGTCCACGGGTAGCTCCTTCCACGCGATGATCAGCTTGTTGGCGGCGGCGAGCTGCCAGATCAGCCGCCCATCCCAGTGGCCCGGCGGCTTGCCCTTCCCGAAGTCCACGAACTCCTGGATCTGCCGGCGCAGCCCCCGGTTGCCTTTGCTGCCCGGCCCGGCCTTGCCCACGTAGAGGACGTCGGCACCATCGACCCATTCGACGTCGAGCGCCTCGGGCTTGAGGGTTGGATCCTTTTTCTTGAAGATGCCAGCCGTGCTCTTGGCGAGGAACTGAGGCCGGGCGCTACCCGGCCCGGGGCTCTCGGGCAGCAGCACGGCGAAGATGCCGGGTTTCTGGGGGATCCGGTTGATGTCCAACTCCGTTAGCGCCCGGAACCCGGTGAAGCCGTCCTGCTTCAGTGACTGTCTGTTGATCGGCATGGGTTCCTTGGCTTGGGCTTTTAGGCGTGGCGGTGCTCTTGGTGCCTACGGAGGCGGCGGTTTCTCGGCCGCCTTAATTGTCACAGGTGCCTGATTGACTGGATTCCATGGACGGCAAGCAAGGGCCCGACGTGGCTCCGGCGGACAGCGCAACGGTCGCGGACCTCGCGCGGATCCTGGCCGGAATCCCGGCCCCGGCCAGCGCAGCGGCCCTCATCGACGAAACACGCGAGCTGGAGGACCTGAAGTCCGCCCTGGCCGCCCGGCAGGCCCGGGACGCCGTCGCCTTCGACCTGGCCCAGCGCCGCGAACAATCCCTGGCCGGGGTTCCCGCCGACCAGCTCGGCACCGGCATTGCTGCGCAGCTCGCCCTCGCCCGCCGCGAATCCCCGGCCAAAGGCGGGAGACTCCTCGGCCTCGCCAAGGCACTCGTCACCGAAATGCCGCACACCCTCGCCGCCCTGGAAACCGGCCAGCTCAACGAATGGCGCGCCACCCTCCTGGCCCGCGAAACCGCCTGCCTGTCCCCCGCCGACCGGGCCGCCGTCGACGAAGAACTCGCCCCCGACGCCGGGACCTTCGACGGCGCGGGCGGCCGCGCCATCATCGCCGCGGCCCGTGCCGCCGCGTACCGGCGGGACCCGCGCTCCATCACCCAGCTCGCCGGCCACGCCGAAACCGAACGCCACGTCAGCCTCCGCCCGGCCCCCGACACCATGTGCTACCTGACGGCGTTGTTGTCGGTCGGCCAGGGAGTGGCCGTGCACGCGGCGCTCACCCGGTACGCAGACGCTGCCCGGGCCGCCGGGGATCCCCGTTCCCGGGGCCAGCTGATGGCCGACGCCCTGGTCGAACGCACCACCGGCAAAGCCGGCGGGATCAGCGGCATCGACATCCAGCTCATCATGACCGACCGCACCCTCTTCCAGGCCGACAGCGAACCCGCCCGTCTTCCCGGCTACGGCATCGTCCCAGCAGGGTGGGCCCGGGCCCTGCTGAGGGACGCGGGCACCGGCACTGCGGACGCGGCCGGCGGCTCGGCCGACGAACGCGCCTTCGCCCTCTGGCTCCGCAGGCTCTACACCGCGCCGGCCACCGGCGAACTCGTGGCCATGGACTCCCGCGCCCGGATCTTCCCGCCCGGGCTTCGCCGGTTAATCCAGGCCCGGGACGACACCTGCCGGACCCCGTACTGCGACGCACCCATCCGCCACCTGGACCACATCATCCCCTGGCACACCGGCGGCACCACCACAGCAGCCAACGGCGCCGGGCTCTGCGAAGCCTGCAACCACACCAAAGAAACCCCCGGCTGGAACGCACAACCACGACCCGGACCCCGGCACACCCTCCAACTCACCACACCCACCGGCCACAGCTACCACTCCACCGCCCCGCCGCTGCCGGGAGGGGCATATGGGTCGACTGCGACATTCGGCCAGCGTCGGGAAATTCGACACCTCGTCAAGGTGCTGAAGCTCGGGCGGGTCAGGACTGAGAGCGGCCTGAGACTTAGGGACGAGGTTGGCCGTCCGCGGCTTGCTGAGGGACTTCGGGGAGGGCGGCAGGCCGCCATGTATCCGCTAAAGGCCAAAAATCCGTTAAACACAGGACCTGCAGGTACCTTCGCGATCTCGCTATGAGACGGCTCGGACATTTTCATGTCCAGAACGACCCGGCTTAATCAAGTGGTTACCTGCAGGCGCTTTAAGCGTACGCCTGCCCAGAAGCCGAGGCTAGGGGTCCGTTGCCTCTTCCGGGCCGCACGAAAACACCCTCCGGCACAGAAGCGTAGAGTGGAACAAGACGCCTGATTCTGGACGCCGAGTGCTGAGGGAGAAATCGTGACGATTGACTGGGACGAAAAGAAGACTCTGCTGCAGGAACCGAACATCGCGGCCGTGACCCAACTTTGCGACGAACTGATGGAGAAGAAGCCGGGATCTGTGGTCCCGTACATCGACCCCGTCCATGATGAGGACGAGTGCCGCATCGTGACTCTCCATATTGCGCCCGGCAAGGGCTGCGAATCGGGGTTCGTCTCGCATTTCAACGAGGACGAGGCAGCCCGCCGCGCCACCTCCATCTACGAAGCCGTCGAACTCGACCCGCGCTATGTGATGCCGTGGAACGCCTATCCCTGGGTCCGCGACCCGGAGCTCCCGTCAGCCCTGAACGTCCAGGAAAAGACCGACGGCTTGCGGCCCTTCCGCCAGTTCATGAAGATCAACAAGCGGACCTCCGCGATCATCGCCCACGGTGCCGACGCCCACGCCTTCCTGACGCTGTTCGAAAAGACCTACCACTCCTCACTGAAGAACCGCGGCGTGAAAATCTACAAAGCCACCGCGCTGGGTGGCCGCGCCTTTGCCGTATCGCCGGCCAAGCAGGAAGAACTCCTGGCCAAGAACGTCGCGGTCTACAAGGACGCCATGCAGCGGGCGGGGATCCAGCACCTCTAGGCGCCACACGACTCCGGCTCGCCGCCGCCTGCCGACGTCGCCCTTGGGCCCAACGGCCCTGCCCAACCACGTCTCCTCCAGCCAAGCTGGGATAGCTGACCGCATCACGGCCGGCCCGTCGCAGACGGATGCAGCGCAGACGGATACAGCGCTGACTGGTGCAGCTCGAAGGGACAACGGTATGGGACGTTTGGACGGCAAAGTCGCACTGATCAGCGGCGGCGCCCGCGGCATTGGCGCCGCGATCGCGCAGCGCTTCCTTGACGAAGGGGCGACGGCCGTCGTCGGCGACGTGCTGGACGACGACGGCGCCCAGCTACTGGCTCAACTCGGCGACGGCGTCCGCTACGTTCACCTGGACGTGACCAGCCCGGCGGACTGGGACGCAGCAGTTAACGAGGCCGTGTCCGCTTTCGGCGGCCTGAGCATCCTGGTCAACAATGCCGGCATCGTGAACTTCGGGCGGATCGACGACTACCCGCACGAACAGTGGGCCCGGATCATCGAGGTGAACCTCACCGGGGTCTTCAACGGCATCAAGGCCGCCGCCCCAGCGCTGGCCAGGGCGGGCTCCTCCTCCATCATCAACGTCTCCTCCATCGCCGGACTGCGCGGCTACGAGAACCTCGCCGGCTACACCGCGTCGAAATTCGGCGTGCGCGGCCTGACCAAGGCGGCCGCACTCGACCTTGGGCGGGACGGGACCCGGGTCAACTCCGTCCACCCCGGCGTCATCCAGACCCCCATGACCGAGGGCATGACCTTCGACACCGGCCATGTGCCCCTGCACCGGATCGGCCAACCCGCCGAGATCGCGCAGCTCGCCGTCTATCTGGCCAGCGAGGAATCCTCCTTCGTCACGGGTGCCGAATTCGTCATTGATGGCGGCGAAACCGCGGGCACCGTCGTGCCGCCCGGCAGCTGACCGCGCAAGATGGAGAGGCTTATGACCGCACGCTCCGGATCCAAACTGGCCGTCGTCGGCGCCGGCAGCGTCGGCACGTCGCTGGCCTACGCCGCCCTGATCCGCGGCTCGGCCAGCCACGTCGCGCTCTTTGACGTCAACGCGGCCAAGGCCGAGGCCGAGGTCCTGGACCTGGCGCACGGCACCCAGTTCACGGCGGCGGCGGCAACCGTCAACGGCGGCGGGGACATCAGCGTCACCGAAGGCGCCGACGTCGTCGTCATCACCGCGGGGGCCAAACAGGCGCCCGGCCAGACCCGCCTGGACCTGGCCGGCACCAACGTCCGCATCCTCGAGCAGCTCATGCCGCAACTGCTCGAACACGCCCCGGACGCGGTCTACGTGCTTGTCACCAACCCCTGTGATGTGCTGACCGTGGCCGCGCAAAAGATCACCGGGCTGCCGACCGCCCGGGTTTTCTCCTCCGGCACCGTATTGGACACCTCGCGGCTGCGCTGGCTGCTGGCGCACCGCGCGGGCGTGTCCGTGACCAGCGTGCACGCCAGCATGGTCGGCGAACACGGCGACACCGAATTCCCGGTCTGGTCCGGTGCGACCATCGGCCCGGTGCCGATCCGGGACTGGAAGGTCGACGGCGAGCGCATCTTCACCCCCGGGTACCTCACCGAAACCGCCCGCGAAGTCACGCAGGCCGCCTACAAAGTCATCGCCGGCAAGGGCGCCACGAATTACGCGATCGGCCTCTCCGGTGCCCGGATCGTGGAGGCGCTGCTGCGCTCGGAAAACGCGGTGCTCCCGGTCTCCACGGTGCTGGGCGGGCAGTACGGGATCGACGGAATCGCCCTCTCACTGCCCAGCATCGTGGGAAACGGCGGCGTGCGCGCGGTCCTGGAGACACCCATGGACGAGGGCGAACTCGCTTCCCTCCACCACTCGGCCGAGACCCTGCGGCAGAGCCTCGCTTCCCTGGGGATCTGACCCCGGCTAAGCGGACTGCGTTATGGACGGCACCACCGTCACCGAGCCGAGGTGCGGCAGCGCCGCCTTGGCGCCCTCTTCCAGGTCCGCGGCCACCGAGGAAAGATCGGCCAGCCGGGCGTCCGGACTGAGGGGGACCGTGATCTCGGCGTGCAGCCGGTGGCCGGACCAGCGCAGCCGGGAGGTCCCGCCCAGCGGCGAGCGCTCCCGGACGACGCCAGCGAGCGCATCGCTCAGTTGGGGGTCGACGCCGTCCATTAGTCGCCGCCCGACGTCGCGCACGGTGCCCCAGAGCAGCACCATGATCGCCACCGAGATCAGCAGCCCCACGATCGGATCCGCCAACGGGAAGCCGAGCCAGACGCCGATGACACCGGCCACCACGGCGAGGGACGTGAAGCCGTCAGTCCGGGCGTGCACGCCGTCGGCGATCAGCGCCGCGGACCCGATCCGCCGGCCGACCCGGATCCGGTAGATCGCCACCAGCTCATTGCCCGCGAAGCCGACGAGGCCTGCAGCGAGGACCCAGCCGAGGTTCTGCACGGGCTGCGGTTCGAAGAAGCGGCGAATGGATTCGACGGCGGCCACGACCGCGGAGAGGGCGATCATGGCGACGATGAAGAGTCCGGCCAGGTCCTCGGCGCGGCCGAAGCCGTACGGGTAGGTACGCGTCGGTTTGCGCCGGCCGAGCAGGAACGCAATCCACAATGGCACCGCGGTAAGCGCATCGGAGAAATTGTGCACGGTGTCCGCCAGCAGCGCCACCGATCCGCTGATCAGCACAATCGCCAGCTGGAACAGCGAGGTGGCGCCCAGGCCCAGCAGCGAGACTTTAACTGCGCGGATGCCCTGGGCGCTGGACTCGAGTGCCTCGTCGATGGAGTCCGCGGCGTCATGGGAATGCGGGACGAAGAGCTCGTGCAGCCAACCCTTCAGCCCGGGGGCGTGGTCGTGATCGTGCGGGTGGTCGTGATCGTGCGCGTGGTCGTGCTCGTGCGGGTGGTCGTGATCGTGCGGATGATCGTGGCCGTCGTGTTCCCCGTGGCGGTTGTGGCCCACAGCGTTCCCCGGCCCGCTCATGCGCCGTGTCCCGGGGCAGTGCCTAGCGCGTGCTCGGCCTGGTGGATCGCATCCATCACCAGCTGGCGGGCGTGATCATTCTGCAACCGGTAAAAGACCTTGGTGCCTTCCTGCCTGGTGGCGACCATACCGCCCAGCCGCATCTTGGCCAGGTGCTGCGAGACGGCAGAGGCCGGTTTCCCGACCTGCTCCGCCAAGGCGTTAACCGGCAGCTCACCGTTCCCCAGAGCGAGGATCAGCCGGACCCGCGTGGCGTCGGCCAGCATGGAAAATACTTCGACGGCCAGCTCCACGTGGGGGCTGTCGACATCAACCCGCATATCTGCATTCATACGCAGATACTTTCACACCTGCCGCGTCGGTCCAACTGTTAACCGGGCTGGCCGCGGGTGGCTGGAACACAATCAGCGGAGCCATCGTTGATCACCGGTAGCCTGAACTGCGGGACATCAGCCTGAAAGGAGGTGCGACGTGACCGAAGCATCGAAGCATGATCCGGCCGCCTGCCTCCTCCGCTTCGCCCTGCTGGCCGGCATCCTCGCCGTGCTTGCCGGGCTTCTCGGCATGCACGTCCTCGCTGGCACCCAGGGAGCGCACGCCTCGGCTGAGCACGTCCAGACCGCCCCAGCGTCCGGCCATTCTGCATCCCTCCACGCAGCTGCCGGCCATACTGCACCCGCGCACACCGGCCAGGCGATCCATCACGAAACTCCGACGCCGCCGTCGTGCGTCTGCGGTGGAGGCTGCGGCGAACAGCACGCGGCACACACGTCGTGCACCCCGGCCCCCTCGGGCGCGTCCCTGAGCGCGCCCCTGCCCGGGGCAACACTGCTCACGTTCCGGCCACGGAGCGCGGCGGAAGTGGACCAGCTCGCCGCCAACTCCTACCTCCCCTCCACGCCAACGCCGAACGAGCTGTCCATTAGCCGGACGTAAAGGGGATCCGTGCCGCGCTTCGCCGGCACCCACGCCCCCACACGGTGCGCACCCCTTAGGCTCGCATCGTCCGCCGCCGGCGCACGCCGGATTCCCAAAGGACAGAATTTTGATGAACAAAGCACTGACAATCTCCGCCACCGCCCTCGCCGCGATCATCGCCCTGGCCGGCTGCTCCGCCAGCACCGGCTCCGGCAGCAGCATGCCCGGCATGGACCACGGCAGCGCGGGATCGAGTTCCGCGCCCGCAGCCGCGGACCACAACGGCACGGACACCATGTTCGCCCAGGGGATGATCCCGCACCACGCCCAGGCTGTCGAAATGAGCGAGATGATGCTCAAGGAGCAGGGCATCGACCCCAAGGTGACCGCCCTGGCCGGCCGCATCAAGGCTGCCCAGGGGCCGGAGATCGAACGGATGACCGGCTGGCTCCGGAGCTGGAACGAATCCACCCAAATGCCGGGAGGCCACGTCATGTCCGGCATGGTGAGCGATGACGGAATCCGCCAGCTCGACGCCGCCACGGGCACCGAGGCCGCGAAGCTGTTCCTCACCCAAATGATCGCCCACCACGAGGGCGCCGTCGAGATGGCCAACGCGGAGGTCCGAAGCGGCAAGAACCCGGACGCGATCAAACTGGCCAGGGACATCGCCGCCTCCCAGACGGACGAAATCAAGGAAATGAAGGGACTGCTGGCCGGCCTCTAGGCTCAGCTGCCGGGGCCGAGCGGACACTTGTAGCCCTGACCGGGCCCTCGGAGTGAGCCCAAGTGTCCGCTCGGCCGGCTCCCGGGCGTGGGAGCCGGTTGACACCCCAGTGTGACCTCTGCCATATTTGAGAGGTGAACCTGTCAGACAGCCGGACAGCCGGACAACCACTCGCCCGCCTCAGCGCGGCCGAGGCCGTCTTTAACGTCCTGCGCTCCGAGATCGAATCCGGCAAGCTCGGCATCGGCGCCAAACTGAGTTCCGAAGCCACGCTCGCCCAGCAGTACGGCGTGAGCCGCTCCGTGATCCGCGAGGCCCTGCGTTCCTGCAACGCCTTGGGGCTTACCGTCACGAGGACCGGGCGGGGCACCTTCGTCGTCGCCGACCATGTGGCCAAAGACCTGGTCCTGGGCCAGTATTCCGCCCTGGACCTCACCGAGGCCCGCCCCCACATCGAAGTTCCGGCCGCCGGGCTCGCCGCGGAACGCCGTTCGCCGGAGGAACTGGACACCATGCGGGACATCGTCGCGGCCATGACCGCCGAGGACGACCCCGAGGTGTGGGTTGGCCTGGATTCGAATTTCCATGCCCTGATCGCGAAGGCCAGCCGGAACAAGGTCTTCGAGAACGTCGTCGCGGACATCCGCGAGGCCCTGGCACATCAGTCGGAGACCCTGAATATGGTGGCGGACCGCCAGCACGCCTCGGATGAAGAGCACCGGCGCATCCTGGCCGCCATCGAGGCCGGCGACGCAGCAACGGCGCGAATCGCCATGAGCCAGCACCTGCACGCCGTTGGTCTTGCCCTCGCCTCGATCCTGCATCCCAACTCCGGCGTGTGATCCGGCCCAGCGGGCAGACCCAGCAACAGCACCTTGACCAGCAACGAACACCTCCACTGCTAAGGACGCAATGATTTCCCCTGCCGTCGCGCACATTCCAACTCCAGCGGCCCCCGCGAGGCTCCCGGAGCACGTCCCCCTTGCGGTCCAGACCCGCGACGGCGTGGCCGAGAGCGTCCACTACGGCTCGGCCATCGCCACCGCGGCGTCCGGCCGCACCCTCCTGGCCGCCGGCGAGCCGCTCGCCCCGTTCTACCCGCGCTCCGCCCTTAAGCCCCTGCAGGCCGTCGCCATGGTTCGCGCCGGCCTCGACCTCCCGGAGGAACTCCTCGCCCTAGCCGCCGCCAGCCACTCCGGAGCCACCGTCCACCGCGACGGCGCGCTGCGCATCCTGGACCGGTACGGCCTCAACCCCGCTGACCTTGAGAACAGCACCGACCTCCCCTACGGCGTCCGCGAACGCGAGGAATGGCTCGGCGGCGGCGGCCAGGCCACCCGGCTGGCGCAGAACTGCTCCGGAAAGCACGCCGCGATGGTTGCCACCTGCCTCGTCAACGGCTGGCCCGTCCGGGGATACCTGGACCCGGCGCACCCGTTGCAGCAACTCGTGGCCCGGACCGTGGCGGAGTTGACCGGCGAGCAGCCGGAGCGCGCCTCCACCGACGGCTGCGGCACCCCGCTGTTCGCCCTGACCCTGCGCGGCATGGCCCGCGCCTTCGGCCAGCTGGCCTCGGCAAAGGGATCCGACAGCGCGGAGGCTGCCGTGGCCCACGCCATGCGCCGCCACCCCGGGATGGTGGCGGGCGAGGACCGGGATGTCACCGCACTGATGCGCCTGGTCCCCGGCCTCCTCGCGAAGGACGGCTTTGAGGGCGTCCAGCTCGTGGGCCTTCCGGACGGCCGCGCCGTCGCCGTCAAAATCTCCGACGGCGGGGACCGCGCCCGGATGCCTGTCACCGTGCGCCTGCTGGAGGCGCTCGACGTCGACACCTCGCCTCTGACGGGGCTCGCCACGTCAGCTGTGCTGGGCGGCGGCCGGCCCGTCGGACTGCTGCAGGCCACCGATTTCCTCGCCGCCCCCGTAACTTTCAACGATCCCCACGCCCTATAAGGACCGCCATGACCCCGCTCGACGAACCAGCCGACTTCCGCTCCGAACATGACCTCCTGGGCGACCGGGATGTTCCCGCTGACGCCTACTGGGGTGTCCACACCCTTCGGGCCGTAGAGAACTTCCCCATCACCGGCCAGCCGCTGTCCTCCAACATGTACCTGGTCCGAGGGCTGGCCGCCGTGAAGCTGGCTGCCGCCCGCACCAACCACGAGCTCGGGCTGCTCGACGCCGAGCGCGCCCGGGCCATCGAGGACGCCTGCACCGATGTCATGAGCGGTAAACTCAGCGAGCAGTTCGTGGTGGACGTCATCCAGGGCGGTGCCGGAACGTCGTCGAACATGAATGCCAACGAGGTAATCGCCAACCGGGCCCTGGAAATCCTTGGACACCCGAAGGGCGACTACGCACGGCTGCACCCCAACGACCACGTCAACCTCAGCCAGTCCACGAACGACGTCTACCCCACCGCGGTCAAACTCGGCACGATCTTCGCCGCCCGGGAACTGCTGGAAGCCCTCACCGAGCTGGAAGAGGCCTTCGCCGCCAAGGCCGTCGAATTCCGCACGGTGGTGAAGATGGGCCGCACCCAGTTGCAGGACGCCGTCCCCATGACGCTGGGGCAGGAGTTCGGCACCTACGCAGTCACGATCGGCGAGGACCGGCTCCGGCTGGCCGAAGCCGACCTGCTGATCCACGAGATCAACCTCGGCGCCACGGCGATCGGCACCGGCCTGAACGCCCCGGCGGGCTATGCAGAGGCCGCCTGTCGGCACCTTGCCGAGATCACCGGCCTGCCGCTGGTCACGGCGGCGGACTTGATCGAGGCCACCCAGGACGTCGGCGCCTTCGTGCACCTCTCCGGGGTGCTGAAGCGGGTGGCCGTGAAACTGTCCAAGATCTGCAACGACCTCCGGCTGCTCTCCTCCGGCCCGCGCGCCGGCTTCGGCGAAATCAACCTTCCGGCCGTGCAGTCCGGCTCCTCCATCATGCCCGGCAAGATCAACCCGGTCATCCCGGAGGTGGTCAGCCAGGTGGCCTACGAGGTCATCGGCAACGATGTCACCATCACCATGGCCGCAGAAGCCGGCCAGCTCCAGCTCAACGCCTTCGAACCGATCATCGTCCACAGCCTCCACAAGAGCATCTCGCACCTGGAAGCCGCCTGCCGCACCCTCACGGCCCGCTGCGTCCGGGGTATCACCGCCAACACCGAACGGCTCCGCCTGACGGTGGAACAGTCAATCGGCCTCGTCACCGCCCTCAACCCGCAGCTGGGCTACGCGACCGCCACGGCGATCGCGCAGGAAGCCCTCGCCACCGGCAAGGGAGTCGCGGAACTCGTACTCGAACACGGGCTGCTCACCGCCGAGCAGCTCACCGAACTGCTCAGCCCGCAGCGACTGGCCAACCTGAGCAAGTAGCGCCCCTCGAACCCCGAAGGACCCCCATGACCTATCCAGAAACTGCCCGCGCCCAAAAACCGCCGGCCCAGGAACAGCCAACCCCGCAGCAGGGCATCTCCGACCACACCATTCCGGCGCATGCCCACGCCTCCGAGGCCGCACTCCATGCCGAAGACCAGGGCTACCACAAAGGCCTGAAACCCCGGCAGGTCCAGATGATCGCGATCGGCGGCGCCATCGGCACCGGCCTGTTCATGGGCGCCGGCGGCCGACTCGCCACCGCCGGACCGGCCCTGATCATCAGCTACGCCCTCTGCGGGTTCTTCGCGTTCATGATCCTGCGCGCACTCGGCGAACTCGTGATGCACCGGCCGTCATCAGGCTCCTTCGTCTCCTACGCCCGCGAATTCTTCGGCGAGAAGGCCGCGTTCGTTACCGGCTGGCTGTACTGGCTGAACTGGGCCATGACCGCGATCGTGGACATCACCGCCGTCGCGCTGTACATGAACTTCTTCAAGAAGTACTGGGCGCCGATCGCCGATGTACCGCAATGGACCTGGGCCCTTGCCGCCCTGATCCTGGTGCTGGGCCTGAACCTCATCAGCGTGAAGGTGTTCGGCGAGCTCGAATTCTGGTTCGCGCTCATCAAGGTCGTGGCGCTCGTGTCCTTTTTGATAGTCGGCATCTACTTCGTCATCTTCGGCACCCCCGTCGCCGGCCAGGAGGTCGGCTTCACCCTGATCGCGGACAACGGCGGCCTGTTCCCCAACGGCCTGCTGCCGGCAATCGTGGTGATGCAGGGCGTTGTGTTCGCCTACGCATCGATCGAGCTGATCGGCACGGCGGCGGGCGAGACGGAAAACCCGGAAAAGATCATGCCGCGCGCCATCAACACCGTGATCGTACGCATCGCCGTGTTCTACGTCGGCTCACTCGTGCTGCTCTCGCTGCTGCTCCCCTACAGCTCCTACAAGGCCGGTGAAAGCCCGTTCGTGACGTTCTTCGGTTCCATTGGTGTGGACGGCGTGGACGCCATCATGAACCTGGTGGTCCTGACCGCGGCCCTCTCCTCGCTCAACGCCGGCCTGTACTCCACCGGCCGGATTATGCGGTCCATGTCCGTTTCAGGGTCCGCGCCGAAGTTCGCCGCCCGGATGAACAAGGCAGGCGTGCCCTACGGCGGAATCGCCCTCACTGCCGGCGTGGCCGTGCTGGGCGTCATCCTGAACGCCGTGGTCCCGGCCGAGGCCTTCGAGATCGTCCTGAACGTGGCGTCGCTGGGTATCATCAGCACCTGGGCCATGATCGTCCTGTGCCAGATGCAGCTTGCCCGGCTCGCAGCCCGCGGGGAACTGCTCAGGCCCGCGTTCCGGATGCCCGGCGCACCCGTCACAGGCTGGATTACGCTCGCGTTCCTGCTCGCCGTGCTGGTCCTGATGGCGTTCGACTCGCCGGTGGGGACCTGGACCATCGCGTCCCTTGTGGTCATCGTCCCGCTCCTGATGCTCGGGTGGCGCCTCTGCCGGCACCGCATCCTGGAGATCGCCGCGGTCCGCGACGGCTTCACCGGGCCGTACCCGCTGGTGGCCAACCGGCCTTCCGGGAACTCCGGGAACTCCGGGAACGAATAGAACCGGGCCGCCGCCGCCCAACTAGCTCGCACTTGTTGTCGTTTTCAGGGCTCAAAACGACAACAACTGCGAGCTAGTTGGGTGGACGGGCGGCGTAACGGAGAGTACCGGAGCGCTCCCGCCGGGTGCCTGTCGCCTAAGCTCGGAACAACAGTTCCACTTGGCTCAGCGACGAACCACCCGGGAGACACCTCATGACCAACTGGCGGATCAGGGATTTCCATTCGGCCGACCTGGACGGGATCCTGCACCTCTGGGAATCCCTCAAGGCCACGAATGTCGAGCCGGTCTACGCACTCTCCGAGGTCTTGGCCTCGTGCGAGAAGGACCACGCCGTCGTCGCGGTGCAGGGCGAGCAGGTGGTGGGTGCCGCCGTCGGCCGCGCCGCGCACGACCAGGGCTGGATCGTCTTCCTGGCCACCCTGCCCGAGTTCCGCGGCCGCGGAATCGGCACCTCGCTGCTGGCCTCCGTGGAAAACCGGATGGCCCCGCACGGGCTGAACAAGCTCTCCGCCCTCATGCCGGAGTCCGAAACCCGCGTCGAGGCCTTCCTGAGCCGCGGCTTCGTGCTGAAGAAGAACCTGCGCTATTTTGAACGCAAGATCCCGGTGCAGCGCCAGGAACTCGAGCCGCTGAGCCAGCTGGGCGGGCGGATCCTGGCCCGCGACCTCTGGGAAAACGTCGCCGGCATGCGCAACGAGAAGGAACTCCTGGAGCGCCGCCTCGTCCTGCCGCTGGCCGAAGCCGACCTGGCCGACGAGTATGGCGTGGTCCCGCCGCGCGCGGTCGTGCTGTTCGGCCCTCCGGGCACCGGCAAGACGACCTTCGCCAAGGCGATTGCGTCCCGGCTGGAGTGGCCCTTTGTGGAGGTTTTCCCCTCCCGGCTCGCCGCCGACCCGTTGGGCTTGGCCGGGGCCCTGCGCGAGACCTTCCTGGAGATTGCCGAGCTGGAGCATGCCGTCGTGTTCATCGACGAGGTGGAGGAGATCGCCTCGCAGCGCTCCGGCGAGCCGCCGTCGCCGCTGCAGGGCGTCACCAACGAGCTGCTGAAGATCATTCCGGCCTTCCGCGAACAGCCCGGCCGGCTGCTGGTCTGCGCCACCAACTTCATCCGCGCCCTGGATTCCGCGTTCCTGCGCCACGGCCGCTTCGACTACGTCATCCCGATCGGCCTGCCGGACCGCCTGGCCCGCGAGGCCATGTGGCAGCGCTTCATCCCCGCCACCGTCGTGGACGATGTGGACGTGGAGCTGCTGGTGGATCGCACTGAGGGCTTCTCTCCCGCCGACATCGAATACGCCGCCCGGAGCGCCTCCCAGCGTGCGCTTGAGAAAGCCGTGTACGACGACGGCGGCGCGTCCGTCCGCGAGGCGGTCCGGAAGGGCCCGGCGACGCAGGACTACCTCGACGCGATCGCGGACACCCGGACCACCGTCAGCGCGGAAGTGCAGCAGGAGTTCCTCGAGGACATCGACCTGCTGGGCCGGGTCTAGCCCTCCGGGTTGCCGTCGTAGGAGAGGTTCTCGTAGTCGGTGTCGTCGGCCTCGTCGAGCATGTCATCGAGCTCCTCGAGCAACCACGGGTTGATCCGGGCCAGGATCTTGCGGGTTTCCTCCACCGGAACCGCGGCGTACAGCACCGGCCGGGCCTCGTCGTAGCGGGTGACCGGCGGCTTGTCCGGCCACTTCTCCGCCAGCGCCTTGACCCGTTCGGGCAGGGAGTTGTGCGCATTGTCGGCGATCTTGACCAGGGTGGCATCGTGGTCCTCGGCGATATAGCGGATGCCGGCCTGGTAGTCGTCCGGGTTCTCGTGCAGCCGCTTCGTGACCCGCTCGATGATGTCCACGGCCCGTTCGGGGACCCCCATCTCCAGCAGCGCCTGCCGCGTCATCGGAGTGTCCTCGGCGATGTCGTGCAGGTATCCGGCGATCCGGATGTCGTCATCGAAGTCGGCCAGCGCATCGCCGACGGCGATCACATGCTCGCGGTAGGGCCGCTTGAGCTTGTCCTTCTGCCGGTTGTGGGCCACCTCGGCGAGGACCCTGGCCGTCTCGACGGTAAACCCGGTCTTCGGCGCGGCCGCTTCCATGAACTCTGGTTCTGACATGCTTCCAGCCTACGCGTCGGGGCCGCCCATCCCCGGCCACACCCACGGCTCCCGCGGCAGGCCCGCGGGATCGAACACGGCCAGCGCCTGCCGCAGGGATCCCGCAGGCAAACCCAGGGATTCCAGCAGCGCGTCCCGCACCTCATCGACGGCGACCCCCACGGCAGCAAGATCCGCGAGCGTCACCGCACCGTCACGCTTGGCCAGCCGGGCGCCGTCGGCGTTCAACACCAGCGGCACGTGGGCATATTCCGGAACGGGAATATTCAAGAGGGAGGCCAGGTAGGCCTGCCGCGGAGTGGATGGCAACAGATCATCGCCGCGGACCACCTGGTCGACCCCCTGCGCGGCATCATCCACCACCACGGCCAGGTTGTAGGCGGTGACCCCGTCATTGCGGCGGAGCACGAAGTCATCCACCACGCCGGTGAAGCTGCCGTGCAGCACGTCCCGAACAGTCGCCTCGGCGACGGCCGCGCGGAGCCGGACCGCCGCAGGCCGGACCGCCCGTTTGCTCGCACGCTCGGCCTCGCCCAGGTTCCGGCAGGTGCCCGGGTACGCGCCCTGCGGGGCGTGCGGGGCGGACGGCGCCTCCTGGATTTCGCGGCGGGCACAGAAGCATTCGTAGGTCAGCCCGGCCGCGGTCAGCCGGTCGATCGCGGCGGCGTAGAGGTGCTCCCGGTCCGTCTGACGGACGACGCCGCCGTCCCAGTCCACGCCGATCGCCGCCAGATCACGGAGTTGCCCGGCCTCGGCACCCGCGCGGGCGCGGTCCAGGTCCTCGACCCGCATCAGGAAGCGTCGGCCGGTAGACCGGGCAAAGAGCCACGCGAGGATGGCCGTACGGAGGTTGCCCACGTGCAGCTCGCCGGAGGGGCTGGGGGCGAAGCGTCCGGCTGATGTCATGGGACAAGCCTATGCGGCGCAACACAAGAGCCCCTCAGCCACCGATGACTTCGGACATCCGACGTCGGGGGCTCAGGGGCTCTTGCCGTTAAGGGTGTGCGGAAAGACGATGCGTGAACAAGAGTCAATCAGCGGCGGGCTCCTTGCGGGATGCCTCATCCAGGGTCCGGGAGGTGTGCCGGGGGATCTGTAGCCTTCGGGTGCCGGCGGTGGCCCGCATCCCTTGTTGCCACTATTTGAGCAGTAGCCATACAGTTGGTGCAACAGGCACCGCGCTCGTTGGTCAGATTGACCATTGAGAGCTTCGACTATTGGCAGGAAGTGGTCAGATTGCAGCAGCTCGACTCGACGGATCGCCGGATCCTCCTGGCCCTGGATGCTGACCCCCGGGTCCCCATCATGGTGCTGGCCCAGAAACTGGGCCTGGCCCGCGGAACTGTCCAGTCCCGGCTCGAGCGGATGACGGCGTCGGGCGCGCTCCGCCCGAACAGCAGCCTGGTACTGCCCTCCGCACTGGGTCGCGGAGTGGCAGCGGCGGTGAGCGCCGAACTGGACCAGAGCCACCTGGATGAGGCGATCGCCGCGTTACGGAACATCCCGGAGGTGCTCGAATGCCATGCGCCCGCAGGCGACACCGACCTGCTGATCCGGGTGGTCGCCACGAGCCCCGACGATCTCTACCGGGTTTCCGAGGAAATCCGGCTGTGTCCGGGGATTGTGCGGACGTCCACCAGCATGTTCCTGCGCGAGGTCATCCCCTACCGGACCACAGGGCTGCTGGAAGGCTAACCGCCCGGATCACACGGGCGGGCCGGTATTCGCTTTCAGGTTCTTCATGACCAGCGTCGAGGTTAGACGCTCGACGCCGGGCAGCGAGGTCAGCTCGGCGTCGTAAAAGCGCTGGTACGCCGGGAGGTCCTCTGCAATGACCTTGAGCAGATAGTCCGGCTCGCCGAAGAGCCGCTGGGCCTCGACGATGTTGGGGTTCTCCGCCACGCGGTTCTCGAAGATCTCCATGGTGGCGCGGTCCACCTGACGCAGCGTGACAAACACAATCGCTTCGAAGCCCAGCCCGACGGCGGCCGGATCGATGTCGGCGCGGTAACCGCGGATGACGCCGGACGTCTCCAGCTCGCGAAGCCTCCGGTGGCACGGCGCCACGGTGAGCCCGACCTTCGCCGCGAGCGCCGTGGCAGTCATCCGGCCGTCTTCACGGAGGTTGCGCAAAATACTTCTGTCAATATGGTCAATCACGCAATAACCTTACCGTCGGCACGGCTTTACGGGCGAAATCAGTAAGCACTTTTGGCCCGAAAATTCCTAGGCTTACTCCTAGAGCCCACCGTCAGGAGTCCGTCGTGAACCCCCAGCTGTTCCTCGCCTTCATCGGCGTCGCCGTGGCCCTCGCCTGCACCCCGGGCGTCGACTGGGCCTACTCCATCGCCGCCGGGCTCAAGGACCGCAGTTTCGTGCCCGCAGTGGCCGGCCTCTGCGGCGGCTACGTCGTACACACCGCACTCCTGGCCGCCGGGCTGGCCGCCGTGATCACGGGCATGCCCGGGCTCCTGGGCTGGCTTACGGTGGCGGGCGCGGGCTACCTGCTCTGGCTCGGCGTCAGCACGGTACGCTCCTGGCGGGGCGCCAGCTTCGGCGGCCAAGCCGCCACCGCGCCGGCCCAGGCCAACCAGTTCCGGGTCTTCCTGCAGGGCATGGGCACCAGCGGCATCAACCCTAAGGGGCTGCTCTTCTTCGTTGCCCTGGTCCCGCAGTTCGTCAGCACCGACGCCGCCTTGTCCGTGCCGCTGCAGTCCGGCCTGCTGGGGCTCACTTTTGTCCTGTTGGTGGCCGTGGTCTACAGCTGCGTGGCGCTCTTGGCCCGGAAGCTCCTGCACACCCGGCCCGGCGCTGCCCGCCGGGTGACGCTGGCCAGCGGAATCATCATGGTGGCGCTGGGCCTGGTGCTGCTGGGCGAACAGCTGGTGCCGCTGGCTGCGCAGACCATCTGGCAGTAGCCTTCCGGCAACCGCCAGGACGGCATCATTCCCCGTTCAACTGCTTCCATTCCTGTTCCCAAAGCCTGCGTTCCTCCACGTCCTTGCGGATGACCTCGAAAGTTTCCAGCTGGGCGGGCCGGCCGCGCAGCCAGTCGCGGGGATTCAGTGATTTGCGGCCGTTGTCCAGGAGCAGCAAGGCGCGGTCGGTCAGGGCATCATTTCGGAGTGCCAGGTGGGTCTTCCGCCGCCGGAGAACTTCCTTCACCGCCGCTTGGGAGGCCGCCGCGGCACCAAGGCGGCGCAGTGACCGGGCGCGGATCAGCAGCAGCGCGGCCGAGAGGTCGTCGGCATTCAGCAGCCCCTCCGTCCAGACCATCACTTCCTTGTCCCGGCCCATCGAGAACGCCACCGAGCACCGGGCCAGGGCCGCGGGCAGCGACGGCGGAAGCGAGGCCACGGTTTGCAGCGCTGCCTCCAGGTGGCCTGTCTCCCGCAGGGAGTGCGAAAGTGCGAGGAACACCGCTTCCTCGCTGAAGAGAACCGGAACCTCGATGCGCTCGGCTACTTCGACCCGGGTGACCACACGGGTCAGATAGCCGGACGCGAACCGGTTGGCGTCGTCGTCGTTCCCGGTGGTGAGTCCGCGCTGGAGGAGCTCCGAGGCCCGCAGGTAGCCGCCCTGCTTGTGCGCCAGGAGACCAGCCAGCACGTAGCAAAGCCCGGCCCAGCCCGGGTAGGCGCGGCCCAAGGCGATCAGCCGGTTGGGGTCGGTGTTGTGGAAGGTCGCCTCGTACACCGCCTTCGCCGCTTTTCCGGGCATCCGCTTGAGCCGGGGGGTGGCGCCGTCCACGCTGAGCAGCGCCCCGTTCCGGCCGCCCAGGGCGGTATGCAGGATGCCGCCGACGCCGTCTGCGATGTCCCGCACCGGCGTGCGGACCTGCGGGACGCCGAACGGGGTGAGGTCACGGGTGTCGCGATAGATGGGTCCTGGGGACTGTCCGGCGCTCATTCTTCCATGCTAGTAGTGCACCCTTGGCAGCCGGTGGAAGGGCTAACTGGCGGCAGCCACCCAGACGCCGATCACCCAGGTGCTCGCGGCAAGGCAAGCCAGACCGAACTCCACCAGCATGCCCACACCGGTGGCCTTCAAGGCCGCCCAGCTGGTGGTCATGGCGGACCGGAAATCCCGGGTGCGGTGGGATTCGCTGAGTAGCAGGCCGGCGGCGAACCCCACGAAGAGTCCTACCACCGGGATGAGGAACATGCCCGCCACCCCAAAGACCAGGCCTGTCACCACGCTGCGGCTGGGAATGCGGTGTTCCTTGAGTTTGCGGCCGGTCAGCACGGCGCTGGCCGCCATTCCCGCCAGCACCAAGGCCAGGCCAACGCCAAAGACCACCCAGCCGGTGGTTCCGGCACCGCCCCACAGGGCCCAGGCCAGCAGGCTGAGGCCGATCAGGATGCTGCCGGGGAGCACAGGGATGACGATGCCCGCCACGCCCACCAGAATGGCGAGCCCGCAGAGGACGGTCACGATGATCTCGGGGTTCATGCCCCCAGTTTAGGGTTGGCCACGGCGGCGGCTGGTTATTCCGCCTCCACCGCCGCGGCTACGGCCGCCGACACGGCCGGGGCCACACGCGGGTCCAGCGGGCTCGGCACGATGTAGTCGGCAGAGAGATCGTCCTCGGCCAGGTCCGCGATGGCGCGGGCCGCGGCGAGTTTCATCGCCGGAGTGATGCGGCGGGCACCGGCGTCGAGGGCGCCGCGGAAGATGCCTGGGAACGCAAGCACATTGTTGATCTGGTTGGGGAAGTCGCTGCGGCCCGTGGCGACGACGGCCGCATACTTGGACGCGACCTCCGGCAGCACTTCGGGATCCGGGTTGGAAAGGGCAAAAACGATCGAACTGTGGTTCATCAGCTTCAAGTGCTCCTCGTCCAGCCGGGAGGAGGAGACGCCGATGAACACGTCCGCGCCGAGGAGCGCCTCGCCGGGGCCGCCGGAGACGCCGCGGGGGTTGCTGCGGACGGCCAGCTGGGCCTTCTTGCTGGCCGGGTCCGCGGCGATGTCCGCGCGGTCCCGGTTGATCACGCCGCGGGAGTCCAGCAGCACGACGTCGTCGATGCCGGCGGTCAGCAGGATTTCGGCGACGGCAATCCCGGCCGCGCCGGCACCGGAAACCACCACGCGGAGTCCCTTGAGCTCGCGGGCCGTCACCTTCGCGGCACCGGTCAGCGCGGCGAGGACGACGACGGCGGTGCCGTGCTGGTCATCGTGCATGACAGGGCAGTCGAGGGCTTCGATCAGCTTTTCCTCGAGTTCGAAGCAGCGCGGCGCCGAAACGTCCTCAAGATTAACCGCGCCGAAGCTGGGACGCAGCCGGACCAGAGTCTCGACGATCTCGTCGACGTCGGTCGTGTTGAGGACAAGCGGGATGGAGTCGAGGTCGCCGAACGCCTTGAAGAGGGCGGACTTGCCTTCCATGACGGGCAGCGAGGCGCTGGCGCCGATGTTGCCAAGTCCGAGCACTGCGGTGCCGTCGCTGACCACGACCACGAGGCGCTGGGCCCAGGTGAGGGTCTTGGCCAGTTCCGGGTTGGCTGCGATGGCGCGGCTAACTTGGGCGACGCCGGGCGTGTAGGCGATGGACAGATCGCGCTTGCTGGCGAGCGGGACGGTGCTGGAAATCGAGAGCTTGCCGCCCTGGTGGGAGGCGAAGATCTCCTCGTCGCTAAGCGCCGCTACCGGCGCTTCTGCGGCCCCTTCGGGGGCAGTGGGTTCGGCGGGAATGGTCGTTTCAATGGACACGTCGTTGTCTCCTGGGGCTCACCGTGGGCATACGGCACTTGGCTGCTGGGGCACAGGGTGCCCGAGATGGTCTGGCGGAACTCCGGCGGCGGCCCCGGGGTGGCGGGCCTGCGGGTGAAGCTCCGGAAGTGCTGGCGCTCGCGCCGCTCCGGTTCTGCCATGGTAAGCAACGCGGTCGCCGGCCGGAGATTCGGCCGGACACATTCCGGTAACTGGTCTAGACCGGCTGGGCGGCCTGGCGCCCCCGGGACAGCAGGGAGCAGGCCTTCTTCAGGTCCTCTTCGGCCTCGAAGAGCGAGAGCCGGCGGCAGCGGACGGACTGCACCAGGCCGGTGACGGTGAGCAGCAGGACCCGCGAGACGGCGGGGTCGCCGCTGACCGCGGTCACTGCTTTCTCCGCCGTCGCGTCAATGTCCCGCAGCAGGCGGGTGGTGTCCGTGTCCTTCGCGTAGACCGCGCGGGTCAGGCATTGCTCCACTGCAGGCTGCATGAGGCGCATGTGGAAGATTTCCATCACCGCGCCCACCAGGGCGTGCACCGGCACCCTGGTCCCCGCCGGCCATTCGCCAAGGTGCAGCTCGCCGAGCTGCTTGCGGTACAGGGCCAGCATCAGCTGCGCCGAGGAGGGGAAATAGCGGTACAGGGTGCCCAGCGGTACGTCCGCCCTGGCTGCCACCTCGGAGAGAACCACGGAGTCGAGTCCCTTGCGGGCAAAGCCGGCTGCGACGTCGAGGATCCGCGCATAGCGCAGGCGCTGCCGGGGCAGGGTGGGCGGCGGGGCCATTGGTGGAAGATCTGAAGGAAATTCAGGCATCAGCAGCGTTCCGGGGTCGTTTTTCTCGGCAGCCGGGAGGGTTAGTCCACAGCACTGCCTCGGCGATCCCGTCCACTATACGGCACGGTGTGGGGCCGTTTGCCAGTCACACGGACCCCCGGAACGCCTAGTCCACGCCCTTGATCTTGACCACGAAGACAGCGCCGAGCAGGCCGATCACCGCGGCCGCGACGTACAGCGAAACGTACCCTCCCCAGAGCGCCACGAAGGGGTAGGCGATAAGCGGCGCGATCACCTGCGGCAGCGAATTGGCGATGTTGATGACCCCCAGGTCCTTGCCTCGGTTCAGCGCCGTCGGCAGCACCTCGGTAATCAGGGCGAAGTCCACGGCGAGGTAGGAGCCGAAGCCGATGCCCAGCACCGAGGCGCCGATCAGCGCCCCCGGCCAGGTCGGTGCGAAGGCGAGGATCAGCGCGGCCGCCGCGATGACGGCCGAGGAGAGGATAACGAGCGGCTTGCGCCGGCCCATCCGGTCACTGAGCCGGCCGCCGATCACACTCGTGATGATCACCATGACCGCGTACAGGCCGGTGAGGATCAGGACGCCGAACTCCGCCTCGATGCCCTGCGTCTGGGGCAGGCGCACGGCGTCGGTGAGGAAGAACAGCAGGTACAGCGTCACCATGTGGTTGCCGATGTTCACGAGCAGGCGGGTGAGCCAGGCCCAGGCGAAATCCGGGTATCGGGCCGGGGAGATCCAGAAACTCCTGGCAAATTCGCCCAGCTTGAACGGCGGGCGGCCGTGCCGCGGCAGCGCGACGTCGTCGTTCTGGAAGAAATACAGTCCGACGCCGGCCAGCAGCGCCACGGCGCAGAACGCGTAGCCGAGCGCGAAGTTGCCGGAGACGACGGCGGCGATCACGGCGCCGATCAGGATGCCCACGGTCTGGCCCATTGCGGCGAGCCCGCCCACGGTGCCGCGCTGCGGTACCGGCACCCGGTCCGGGATGGCGGCGGTGATGGCGGCGTAGGCTCCGTTGCAGCCGGCCTGCACGAGGCACCAGAGAATGGTCATGACGGCGACATTCGGGGCGCCGGCGAGCGCCGTGAGGGCGGCCGCGCCAAGAATGGCACCGAAGAGGACCCACGGCACGCGGCGGCCGCGGCGCGCAACCGTCCGGTCGCTCAAGGCGCCGAACAACGGGTTGGCCACGAGCGAGACGGCCGCCCCCGCCCCGGTCACGAGGGCCAGGATTGCCTCCTTTTCGCCCTCGTTGAAGGCCGCCGCCTGCTGGCCGAGCAGCACCTGCAGCGGGCCGAAGAAGGCCGCATTAATGCCCACGTTGACCAAGACCACACCCGCCGTCCAGACCGGGCGGACACGGCGTTCCGGCTCGGCAAGGGCCGGTGCCGCGGCATTGGACAGGCTCATGTGGTTCCCCCCGGAACTGGTGACTGAAGCTGATGATCAGTGTGGGCCCAGACTATCGTGGGCAGCAACGCCCACCGCTTATTCACGCAGCCAAGGAGAACCAGTGCCAGACCAGCCCTCAAATCCCGTCAACACCGCCGACCTCTACGACGAGCGTGGCGAGGAGCTGGACTCCATCTCCTTGCAGTTCCAGTCGCTCGGCGGCCACACCCACTTCAGCGGACCGGTCCGGACCATCCGCTGCTTCGAGGACAACGCCCTGGTCAAGGCCATGCTGGGCACGCCGGGCAACGGCGCCGTGCTGGTGGTCGACGGCGGCGGCTCGCTGCGCACCGCGCTGATGGGGGATTTGATCGCGGCGAGCGCCGTGGAGAACGGCTGGGCCGGCGTCGTGATCAACGGTGCCATCCGGGACCGGGTGGCGGTCGCCGGCCTGCCGCTCGGGGTTAAGGCGCTCGGCAGCAACCCGCGCAAGAGCGCCAAGGCAGGCGCCGGGGAGGCCGACGTCGAGCTGGACATCGACGGCGTCGCCGTCCGGCCCGGCCAGCTGATCTGGTGCGACCCGGACGGCATCCTGCTGGAACGCTGAGCGGGTGGGCGGGAACTGGACGGCAACGCCCAAGGAGCCGGTGCGGGCGGGAACAAAGCAGGCCCTAAGATAGTTACTGAAAGCAACCTTCCTGCTTGACCCCAAAAAACTTCCCCTTGGAGCGGTTATGTCCAAAACCACGTCCTCACGCCTGCCCGGAGAGGTCTTGACGCACCGTCAGACCATCACCGTCATGGTGGGCCTCATGCTCGGCATGTTCCTGTCCTCCCTGGACCAGACGATCGTGTCCACGTCGATCTACACCATCGCCAACGACCTGGACGGCCTCTCGCTGCAGGCCTGGGCAACGACGGCGTACCTGATCACCTCCACCGTCAGCACGCCGCTTTACGGCAAGCTCAGCGACATCTTCGGACGGCGGCCGCTCTACCTCGCCGCGATCCTGATCTTCCTGGCCGGCTCGCTCTACGCCGGCTCGGTCCACTCGATGACCGAGCTCGCGATCGCCCGCGGCATCCAGGGCATGGGCGCCGGCGGCCTGCTGGCCCTCGCGCTGACCATCATCGGCGACATCGTGGCGCTGAAGGACCGCGCCAAGTTCCAGGGCTACTTCATGTCCGTCTTCGGCATCTCCTCCGTGCTGGGCCCGGTGATCGGCGGCGCCTTTGCCGGTTCCGCCAACATCCTGGGCTTTGACGGCTGGCGCTGGGTCTTCTTCATCAACATCCCGATCGGCCTGGCCGCCCTCGCCGTCGTCTTCCTGTACCTGCACCTGCCGGCCAAGCACCTGAAGCAGAAGATCGACTACTGGGGCGCCGCCGCCATCACCCTGGCGATTGTGCCGTTGCTGCTCGTCGCCGAACAGGGCCGGACCTGGGGCTGGAGCTCCACCGGG
This sequence comes from Arthrobacter sp. YAF16, assembly GCF_052113385.1. NCBI lineage: Bacteria > Bacillati > Actinomycetota > Actinomycetes > Micrococcales > Micrococcaceae > Arthrobacter > Arthrobacter sp. YAF16. The sequence goes on along the minus strand of NZ_JBFRDC010000009.1, from coordinate 68,150 downwards.
GCCTTCCTCTGCTATGGACTCGGCATCATCGGCATCGTCGCGTTCCTGCTGGCCGAGAAGCGCGCCGGCGACTACGCCCTGATCCCCCTCCGGCTGTTCCAGAACATCACCTTCGGGCTCTCCTCGCTGCTGAACTTCATCATCGGCGTCGGCATGTTCGGTGCGATCGCGATGCTGCCGATGTACCTCCAGCTGGTCAAGGGCCTCACCCCCACCGAGGCCGGGCTCATGATGATCACCTTCACGGTGGGCATCCTCACCGGGTCCATCACGGCCGGCCGGACCATTTCGGCGTCCGGCACCTACCGGATCTTCCCGATCCTGGGCACCGCCGTGTTGACCGCGGCCGCCGTCGTTATGGGACTCTCGCTGGGCGTGGATACGCCGCTCTGGGTCCCCGGCGCGATTGCTGTGTTCTTTGGCCTGGGCCTGGGCTTCTGCATGCAGCCGCTCACCCTCGCCATGCAGGTCTCCGTTCCGGCCAAGGACATGGGCGTGGGCACCTCCTCCGCCGCGTTCTTCCGCTCCATGGGCGGTGCCGTGGGGACCGCGGTGTTCATTTCGATGCTGTTCAGCCTCGCGGCGGACAAGATCGCCACCGGCATGAAAGCCGCCGCGCAGAACGCGGACTACCTCAAAGTGCTCAAGGACCCGGCCGTTGCCGCCGACCCCGCGAACGCCAAGCTTTACGAGTTCTTCAAGAACGGCGCCAGCAACGACTCGCTGAACGACACAAGCTGGCTGCACACCGCGAACGCCAGCCTGACACGGCCGATCACCGAAGGATTCGCCCAGTCGATCGACGCCGTCATGCTCACCGCCGCCGTGCTCACCGGCGTCGCCTTCCTGATCAGCTTCGCGCTGCCGAACAAGAAGCTCACGGACCCGAAGGCCGCCGCCAAGGAGGCCGTCCCCGCGCACTAGGGCACACGCCGCAGCACGTCAGGGCAGGCAGTCTTTTGGACTGCCTGCCCACGCTTTTGGCCGCCGGGACGCGGCCTTCCAGGGCCGCCGACGTCGAAAGTGGGTCCGGCGTGACGCCGCCGGTGGGCCGCGCGGCGCATCTCCTCAGGAATTGTAAGCTTGCTCTCATTTTCCCGTCCTGTGACGTGCATCGCGGCATCCCCGGTGTCAGACTGGGTAGCTGCGGCGTGAGCCGCTGACCACGAATTGCCGAGGGAGCCACATGACCACCACCCAAGACCAGACCGTCGCCAAGATCCCCAAGCGGGTCATTTGGCTGGCCGTGGCGGGCGCCGTTGGCGGCTTCCTCTTCGGCTTCGATTCCTCGGTTGTCAACGGCGCAGTCGACGCCATCAAGGAAGAATTCGCGCTCAGCGAGGCCGTGACCGGGTTCGCCGTCGCCGTCGCCCTGCTTGGCTGCGCGGCCGGCGCCTACCTGGCCGGCAAGGTCGCGGACCGTTACGGCCGCATCCCCGCCATGAAGCTCGGCGCGCTGCTGTTCCTGGTCAGCGCTTTCGGCACCGGCTTCGCGTTCGGCGTCTGGGACCTGATCTTCTGGCGCCTCGTCGGGGGCCTGGGAATCGGCCTCGCCTCGGTGATCGCCCCGGCCTACATCTCCGAGATTTCACCCCGCCACGTGCGCGGCCGGCTGGCGTCGCTGCAGCAGCTCGCCATCACCACCGGTATCTTCGCGGCGCTGCTCTCCGACGCCGTGTTCGCCAACTTCGCCGGCGGCGCCGACCAGAACCTGTGGTTCGGCATCGAGGCCTGGCGCTGGATGTTCATTGCCGGCGCCGTCCCGGCCGTCGTCTACGGCTGGATCGCCTTCACGCTTCCCGAATCGCCGCGGTTCCTCGTGTTCAAGGGCAAGGACGAGGACGCCCTCAAGGTCTTCGAATCCATCGCGCCGGACGAGGACACCGACCGCCACCTGCGTGACATCAAGAAGGCCATCGAGGAGGACAAGCTCGCCGGCCAGAAGGGCTCCCTGCGCGGCAAGGCGCTTGGCCTGCAGCCGGTGGTGTGGATCGGCATCATCCTGTCGGTGCTGCAGCAGTTCGTCGGCATCAACGTGATCTTCTACTACTCCACGACGCTCTGGAAAGCTGTGGGCTTCCAGGAGAAGGACTCGCTCACGATTTCCGTGGCGACCGCGATCACCAACATCCTGGTCACCCTGGTCGCCATCGCACTGGTGGACCGGATCGGCCGCCGCCCCATCATGCTGGCGGGTTCCATCGGCATGGCCGTCTCGCTGGCGACCATGGCCTTCGCCTTCGGATCCGCCACCGGATCCGGCGATGCGATCACGCTCCCGGGCGCCTGGGGCCCCGCCGCCCTGGTGGCCGCCAACGTCTTCGTGATCAGCTTCGGCGCCTCCTGGGGCCCGCTGGTCTGGGTGCTGCTGGGTGAAATCTTCCCGTCCCGGATCCGCGCCCGCGCCCTGGGCCTGGCCGCGGCCGCCCAGTGGATCGCGAACTTCGCCATCACGCTGAGCTTCCCCGTGATGGCGGCAGCCTCGCTGCCGCTGACCTACGCCATGTACGCCTTGTTCGCGGCGGCGTCGTTCTTCTTCGTGATGTTCAAGGTGCCGGAAACCAACGGCATGGCGCTGGAGCACGCGGAGACGCTGTTCGTGCCGAAGGGTTCCGCCAAGAAGTAGCCCCCGCGGCATTGCACGAACAAAAAGTTGAGGCCCATGTTCCGCGGAACATGGGCCTCAACTGTAGGTCCGGCGGGTTAGACCAGGTGCGGCTCGTGCGTGCTCAAGTACCGCCGCCCGCCGAGGACCACCGCGATCGCCAGCGCCATGGCGACCGCCGCGGCGAAGAACGGAACCTGGGGCCCGAAGTGTTCACCCAGCTGCGCCGCGGCGAACGGCGCCAGTGCGCCGCCCATCCAGCGCACGAAGTTGTACCCGGCCGAGGCCACGGGCCGCGGCGAGTCGGAGACGCCCATGGCCAGCTCGGTGTAGATCGTGTTGTTGATCCCCAGCAGGGCGCCGGAGGCCACCACGAGGACGACGACGGCGGGCACCGAGTGCCCCGCGGCCAGGCCGAGGCCGGCCAGGTCCAGGAGCAGCAGCGCCAGCGTGCCGCTCAGCACGCGGACAGCCCCGAAGCGCCGCTGCAGCGCGGGGGCGACAAACACCGAGAAGACGGCGACGGCGACACCCCAGCCGAAGAACACGCCGCCGATCCCGTAGGCGTCCATCCCCAGGATGAACGGGGTGAAGGCGAGGATGGTGAAGAAGCCGTAGTTGTAGAACAGCCCGCTGGCCGCCGTCGTCCGCAGGCCCTTGTGGCCCAGCGCCAGCAGCGGGTCCCGGAGCCGGACCTTCCGTTCCGGCAGCGGGGTCTTGGGCAGCAGGGCGATCAGGGCGATGAAGGCCGAGGCCATCAGGACGGCGGTGCCGAAGAACGGGGCACGCCACTGCCACCCCCCGAGCAAGGCGCCCAGCAGCGGGCCGAGTGAAATGCCCAGGCCCAGCGCCGCCTCGTAGAGGATGATGGCGGTCCCGGCGCCGCCGCTGGCGACGCCGACGATCACGGCCAGGGCGGTGGCGACGAAGAGGGCATTGCCCAGCCCCCAGCCGGCACGGAAGCCGACAAGTTCGGTCACGCTGCCGGAGAGGCCGGACAGCGAGGCGAACACCACGATGATGGCGAGGCCGGCCAGCAGCGTGCGCTTGCCGCCGATCCGGGAGGAGACGAAGCCGGTGATCAGCATGGCGATGGCGGTGACCATGAAGTAGCTGGTGAACAGCAGGGACACCTGGCTGGGGGTGGCGTCAAGGTTCTTGGCGATGGCGGGCAGGATGGGATCCACCAGCCCGATGCCCATGAACGCGAACACCGCCGCCAGGGCCGTGGCCCAGACCGCCTTGGGCTGCTTGAGTAGCGAGGCTTTTTCGGCCCCAAGGGTTGATGTTGCTTCCGGCGCGGGGGCCGTGAGCTGGCCGTCCATGGAGGGCGCTCCTAAGGTTGTGGGTTCTTGCTGTCGTTGTTCCTGGCAGGCAGTGGCCTGGCTGTCAGGGCTGCAGGCTCTCGTTGATCTTGCCGATCACCGGGATGGCGGCCGCGAGGGCCTGCCGTTCCGCATCGGTGAGTGAGCCGAGGATCCCTGCCATGACCGCGTTGCGGCGGGTGTTGGCCGATTCGACGGCGGCGTGGCCCTCGGCGGTGAGCTTGACGCGGACGGCCCGGGAGTCGGCCGGATCCGCCTCACGCCGGACCAGCCCGGCCCGTTCGAGCTTGATGATCTGCTCGGTGGCGCTGGGAACCTTGACCCCGAGGTTGCGGGCAATCTCACCCACCCGCACGCCGTTGGCCCCGGCGCTGTCTTCGGAGCTGTCCAGCAGCATCTTGAGAGTGCTGAGCTGGGCGGCGCTGAGTTCGCCGTCGGCGTCCAAGCGCCGGACCAGGTAGATGCTGTGGCGCAGGGCTTCCCGGAAATCCCGGGAGAGGGCGAGCAGTACGGGATCCGGCAGCGGGTGTTCACTCATACTTAGGGAGCCTAACAGTTAGGCGGCCTAAGAGTCAACGGTGCGGCTGCCGCCGGCGCGGCCGCTAGAGCAGCAGCTTCATGCCCTCATGGCTGGTCGCGAACCCCAGCCGCTCGTAGAATCGGTGCGCCGCTGTCCGCGACTTATCCGTGGTGAGCTGCACCAGGGAACAGCCACGCCGCCGCGACTCCCCGAGCGCCCACTGCACCATCGCGGCGCCGACGCCCTGGCCCCGCAGTTCGCCGGCGACCCGCACGGCCTCGAGCTGGGCACGCCACGACCCGCGCCGGGACAGCCCGGGCAAGAAGCTGAGCTGGAAGGTCGCCACCACCCGGGGCCCGGCGCCGCGCTCCGGTGTCAGTTCCCCCACCAGCAGCAGGTGGGCCGGATCGGCGTCGATCGCGTCGAAGGCCGTCTGGTACGGCGCCAGATCCGCAGCATCCTCGCGCGAGGAGCCCAGCTGGTCGTCGGCGAGCAGCCGGAGAATGGCGGGCAGGTCCGCGCGGGCGGCGGGGCGCAGCCGGAACGTCCCGCCGTCGACGCCGAATGTTAGCAGGGCGGCCTGGTCCGCCGAATTTGTAGTCACCCGCCCAGCTTGCCATGACGCAACGATGAAACGTTCGGCAGGGGGCCCGGCCTTCGAAGCTGTACCTTAGAAAGGCTGATTTGTAACCGCCGTCACCAATGCGGCGGACCACACGAAGGATTGTTGACATGCCCGAACAGACAACCGCGGAGCAGAGAACTGCCTCCAGCCGGGACACCGAGCCCCACCTTGCACGCTCGTTGAGCAACCGGCACATCCAGCTCCTGGCCATCGGCGGCGCCATTGGCACCGGCCTCTTCATGGGCTCCGGCAAGACCATTTCCGTGGCCGGACCGTCCGTGATCTTCGTGTACATGATCATCGGCTTCATGCTGTTCTTCGTCATGCGCGCCATGGGCCAGCTGCTGCTGTCCAACCTGAACTACAAGTCCTTCAGCGACTTCGCCGGCGACCTGCTGGGCCCCTGGGCCGGGTTCTTCACCGGCTGGACCTACTGGTTCTGCTGGGTGGTCACGGGGGTGGCGGACGTGATCGCGATTGCCGGCTACGCCGAGCAGCTCTGGCCCGGCATCCAGCTGTGGGTCCCGGGGATCGCGACCATCATCATCCTGCTCCTGCTGAACCTTCCGACCGTCAAGGCCTTCGGTGAGACGGAATTCTGGTTCGCCCTGATCAAGATCGTGGCCATCGTGGCGCTGATCGCTGTGGGCTTGGTTATGATCTTCACCGGCTTCCATTCCAACGCCGGCACCGCGGGCTTCAGTAACCTGTGGAGCCATGGCGGCCTGTTCCCCAAGGAGTTCATGGGCTTCGTGGCCGGTTTCCAGATCGCTGTTTTCGCCTTCGTGGGCATCGAGCTGGTGGGTACCGCCGCGGCCGAAACCAAGAACCCGGAGCACAACCTGCCCCGCGCCATCAACGCGATCCCGCTGCGCGTCATGCTGTTCTACGTCGGCGCCCTCATCATCTTGATGTCCGTCACCCCGTGGACCGGCTTCAAGGCGGGCCAGAGCCCGTTCATCGCCATGTTCTCCCTCGCCGGGCTCGGCATGGCCGCCACGGTGGTGAACCTCGTGGTGCTGACTTCCGCGATGTCCTCGGCCAACTCCGGCATCTACTCCACCTCCCGGATGGTCTACGGCCTGGCCAACGACGGCGACGCCCCCAGGCTCTTCGGCCGCCTCTCCAGCCGCAAGGTCCCGCAGAACGCGCTGTTCCTGTCCTGCGTGCTGCTGCTGGCCGGCGTCGCGCTGCTGTATGCGGGCAAGGACGTGGGCGTGGCCTTCGACATGGTCACCACCGTGTCCGCCGTCTGCTTCATGTTTGTCTGGAGCATCATCCTGGCCAGCTACCTCGTGTTCCGGAAGCGCCGGCCGGAACTCCACGCGGCCTCGACGTTCAAGATGCCCGGCGGCATTCCCATGGTGTGGGTCGTGTTTGCGTTCTTCGCGTTCCTGGTCTGGGCGCTGACCACGCAGCCGGACACCCTTGTGGCCCTGCTGGTCACTCCGCTCTGGTTCGCGGTCCTGGGTGCCGCGTTCGCCGTCGTCCGCCGCTCGCCGCTGCACCAGGCGCGCGTGGCCGAATGGAAGGCGATGGCCGACGGCGAAACCGCCGCCGCCAGCCGCGTCTGACGCTTCCGCAGCTCCTGCCGGTCCTGCCGGGCCTGCCGGTCCTGGGGCGACGCCCGCGCAGATCCACGGCCTAAACGACGGGCCCTCCCTCACCTGGTGTGAGGGAGGGCCCGTTGTTTTTCCGCGAAAGGTGAGGAAGCGTCCGGCTAGACGGCGGCCTTGGCTTCCTCGACGAGGGCACAGACGGCCGGGAACAGCGGATGCCCCGAGTCCAGGCCGGTGATCTTCGTCGTGGCGTCCTCCGGGGTGGAGGAGTTCAGGATCTGCGCCAGCTCCACGGCCTCGGCGTCGGCCGGGTCGTTGAAGCGCAGCGCGGCGGCGATCGCACCGAGCAGTGCCTCGGGGACAATCCCGCGCTCGGCCAACTCCGCAGCGGGACCGATGAAGCGCTCGTGCCGGCTGAGCTTGCGCAGCGGTGCCCGCCCCACCCGGTTCACGGTGTCCGGAAGGTGCGGGTTGGAGAACCGGCCGAGGATCTTCTGCACGTAGGCTTCCTGCTCCTCGCGGTTGAAGCCGTGCTTGGCCACCAGCAGTTCCTTGGTCTCGTCGAGCACTGCGCGCACATCGGCGGCGACGTCCTGGTCCGCCATGGCCTCGGAGATCTTGGACAGCCCGGCTTCGAAGCCGAAGTACGCGGCCGAGGCGTGCCCGGTGTTCACGGTGAAGAGCTTCCGCTCGATGTAGGGCGCCAGGTCGTCCACGAAGGTCGCCCCCGGAATGGCTGGTTCCTTCCCCGCGAACGGGGTCCGGTCGATGACCCACTCATAGAACGTCTCCACTGTGACGTCCAGGCCCTGCCCGGCCTCCTGGTTGGGCACGATCCGGTCCACCGCCGTGTTGGCGAACACGGCGGCGGCATCCAGCGAACCGGCGGCCGGATCCCATTGGGCGGAAATTTCGGACTTCAGGATGTCGGTCGCGTTGATCGCGTTCTCGCACGCCATCACCTGCAGCGGCGCCAGCCCGGCCGGCCGGGCCGCGATCCCCTTGGCGATCACGGGTGCCACGAACTTGAGGATGTGCGGGCCCACCGCGGTGGTGACGATGTCCGCCGTCGCGATTTCCGCGACGACGTCGGCTTCCTGGGTGCCGGAGTTCAGCGCGCGGAAGTTGTCCACCGTGCGCACGGCCGGGCTGTCCCCCACCTCGTGGACCTGGTAGCTGTCCGCCGCGGCGAGCTGGGTGATGAGGGCATCCGCGACATCCGCGAACACCACCTCATACCCGGCCTCGTGCAGCAGCAGTCCGACGAATCCACGGCCGATGTTTCCGGCTCCGAAATGAACAGCCTTCACTAGGAATTTACCTTTCCGAACAGGTCGAGCACTTCGTCGACGGTGGTGGCCGCCTCCAGCTGCGCGACCTGTGCCTTGTTGGTGAAGACCCTGGCGATCGAGGAGAGGATCTGGAGGTGCTCGTTGTTGATGCCGGCGACGCCGACGACGAACTTGACCTCTTTGCCGTTCCAGTCGATGCCGTTCGGGTAGCGGATCACCGAGACCGCGGACTTCATGATGTGGTCCTTGGCGGCGTTGGTGCCGTGCGGGATCGCGAGGTAGCTGCCCATGTAGGTCGAGACGGATTCCTCGCGCTCATGCATGGCGTCGAGGTAGCCGGCGTCGACGGCGCCGCGGTCCAGCAGCAGCCGGCCCGCCTCGTCGATCGCAGCGTCACGGGTGGTTGCCGTTCCGCTGAGGATCACGCTGTCGGCCACCAGGATGCCGGACGGCCCGGCTTCGGGCTCCGCTTCCGGTGCGGATGCCGTTGCCACGGCCACACCCGTTCCCGCATCCGCCATCGCACCGGAGGCGTCGGCCGGCGCGTTGCTGGTCCGGACCAGTTCCACGATCTCGTCGTACCGCGGCGAGTTCATGAAGTTGTCCACCGAGACGTGGACGGCGCTGGACGTCGCGGGCTTGGCCCGTTCGGTCAGGTCCTGGTGCGTGATGACGACATCGTAGGTGTCGCTCAGGTTCGCGATCGCGGAGTTGGTGACCTTGACATCCGGGTAGCCGGCGGCCTTGATCTTGTTGCGGAGCACCGAGGCGCCCATGGCGCTCGAGCCCATGCCGGCGTCGCAAGCGAAGACGATGTTCTTGACCGGACCGGCCAGCACCGCGACGCCGCCGGCGCCCGCACCGCCGCCCACGAGGGCGGAGGAGACGGAGCTCTTCTTGCCCTTCATGGCTTCCATCCGGGTGGTCGCGGCGCCAAGTTCGTCACCCTCGACGTCCTTGCTGGACTTGAGGATGACGGAGGCAATCAGGAAGGACACGGTCGCGGCCAGCAGCACGGACAAGGCCACGCCGAAGTAGCTGTCCGGCGGGGTCGCGGCGAAGACCGCGAGGATGCTTCCCGGGGCGGCCGGGGAGCGCAGGCCCGCACCGGTCAGGACGAGGGTGAAGATGCCGGTCATGCCGCCGCCGATCGCGGCGAGGATGATGATCGGCTTCATCAGCACGTACGGGAAGTAGATTTCGTGGATGCCGCCGACGAACTGGATCAGGGCGGCGCCGGGGGCCGAAGCCTTGGCCATGCCCTTGCCGAAGATCATGTAAGCGAGCAGGACGCCCACGCCCGGGCCGGGATTGGCCTCAAGCAGGAACAGGATGGACTTGCCCTGGGCGAGCGCCTGTTCGGTGCCCAGCGGGGTCAGGATCCCGTGGTTCACGGCGTTGTTCAGGAACAATACCTTCGCGGGCTCGATGAAGATGCTCGTGAAGGGCAGCAGGCCGTTGTTGACCAGGAACTCGACGACGGCGCTGGCGCCGTTGCTGAAGGCCTTCACCACCGGGCCAATCACCAGCATGCCGAAGATGGCCATGACGGCGGCGACGATGCCCGCGGTGAAGTTGTCGATCAGCATCTCGAAGCCGGGCTTGACCTTGTTCTCCCAGAGGCTTTCGATCTTCTCCATGATCCACGCCGTCAGCGGCCCCATGATCATGGCGCCGATGAACATCGGGATGTCCGTTCCGACGATCACGCCCATGGTGGCCGCCGCGCCGACCACGCCGCCGCGCACGCCGTAGACCATGCGGCCGCCGGTGTAGCCGATCAGGAGCGGCAGCAGGTAGGTGATCATCGGGCCGACCAGCTTGGCCAGGTCGGCGTTGGGGGTGAAGCCCGCCGGGATGAAGAAGGCGGTAATGATGCCCCAGGCGATGAAGGCGCCGATGTTGGGCATGATCATTCCGGACAGGAAGGTGCCAAATTTCTGCACACCGACCCTGATACTGGTCCGGGGTTTCGCAACGGTCTCTGTTGCCATGTGATTTCCTAACCGTGATTCCTGCTGCACCGCAGGATTGTCCGATATTTTCGACGAGCTAGCTGGTGGAACTGGTGGAGATCCGGTGGAGCCATTCGAGAAAGAGCTTGAGTTCAGAGCTGGACAGCTGGTCCGAGTGCGAGGCCTGCAGCGCCGCATTCAGGGCGATGGCCGCTACCACTACCGGGGACTTCCCGGAGTCTTCCGGCCCGGCTTGCCGGGCCTGTTCCGTGGAGACCGCGAAGATCATCGCGTCGCGGGTCATGGCGGAGAGCTCGAGGTTGCGCTCCGGTGCCTTCTCCGTGATCAGCATGAGGGTCACGCCCACGTTCGCAGCCAGGATGCTCCTCGCCGCCTCCCGGGGCGGGACGTTGAGCTGGCCGGCGACCGCGGCCTTGTTCAGCATTTCCTCCATGAGCGCCTCGGCGTCAGCCACAACGGCGGGACGGCTCTCGGGGCGGATGTTGCCGAACATGACGAGGTACAGTTCCGGCTGCTTCAGCCCGAATTGCACGTGCTGGTCCCACATCCGCCGGATGTCCTCCAGCGGCTGCCCGGACGGAGCGAAGTCTCGCTCGCCGGCCACGTACTCCTCGAATCCTGCCGCCACAACGGCGTCGAAAAGCCCCTCCTTGTCACCGAAGTGGTGATACAGGGTGGGGGCAGTCACCCCCGCCAGCTGCGTGATCTGGCGCGTGGAAACCGCGGCTCCCCCGGACTTGGCCAGCAATCCCGCAGCTGCACGCAGCAGCCGGATTTTGGGCGGTAGCTGGCCTTCGATACTCATAACCGCTACCCTAGCACCTATAGCAACGCTATATGAAGTGCATCACATACACTTTTTTCAGGTACCGCAAGTTGCCGGTTGACGTAGTGGACAGCCGCAGGAAATCTAGGATCTAGCGGTTCAGTGGCGGCACCTGGACTGACTTACTGGCTCACGGCAGAGAATGAGGACTTTCAGTGCAGAACTTCCAAGGAGTAGGCGTCAGCCCCGGCCGGATCATCGGCACCATCCGGCAGATGCCGAGGCCGGTCAGTGAGCCGCCGGCGGGCGAACAGCTTCCGGCCGGCGTCTCCCCCGAGGAGGCCACGGCGGCCCTGAAGGCGGCGGCGAAGGCCGTGCACGACGAGCTCAAGGCGCGGTCCGAGACGGTCAGCGGCGACGGCAAGGCCGTGCTGGAGGCCACCGCGCTGATGGCGACCGACACCATGCTGCTGAAGTCCGCCGCCAAGCTGATTGGCCGCGGGACCTCCAACCAGCGCGCCATCTGGGAAGCCGGCGCGTCCGTCTCGGAGATGCTGCACAACCTCGGCGGCTACATGGCTGAGCGGGCCACCGACGTCCTGGACGTGCGGGCGCGGATCGTGGCCGAGCTGCGTGGCGTGCCCGCCCCGGGCATCCCCTCCGCCGCCACCCCGTTCATCCTGATTGCGGAGGACCTGGCGCCGGCGGACACGGCCACGCTCGATCCCGAAAAGGTGCTCGCACTGCTGACCGCCGGCGGCGGCCCGCAGTCGCACACCGCGATCATCGCCCGCTCCCTCGGCCTGCCCGCCGTCGTCGCTGCCGCCGGCGTCGACGCCTTGCCGGACGGCACGGAGGTCTACGTCGACGGGGCCGCCGGGACCATCACGGCTGAACCGGACGACGCCCAGCGCGCCGCCGCGGAGCATTGGGCCGCGACCGCGTCGCTATTGGCGGACTTTGACGGTACCGGTGCGACGGCGGACGGCCACCTCGTGCCGCTCTTGGCCAACGTGGGCGGGGCGAAGGATGCCGTGGCCGCGGCCGGGCTCAACGCCCAGGGCGTGGGCCTGTTCCGGACCGAGTTCTGCTTCCTCGAACGGGATACCGAACCCACCGTGGAGGAGCAGGCCGCCGCCTACAAGGGCGTCTTCGACGCCTTCCCCGGCAAGAAAGTGGTGCTCCGCACCCTCGACGCCGGCGCGGACAAGCCGCTCCCGTTCCTGACCGACGCCACCGAGCCCAACCCGGCCCTTGGCGTCCGCGGTTACCGGACCGACTTCACCACCCCGGGAGTGCTGGAACGCCAGTTGCAGGCCATCGCCCTGGCGGAGCAGGAATCCGAGGCGGACGTCTGGGTGATGGCACCGATGATTTCGACGGCGGAGGAAGCCGCACGATTCGCGTCCCTGTGCGCTGCCGCCGGGATCAAGACCCCCGGCGTCATGGTGGAGGTGCCGTCCGCGGCGCTGACCGCGGAGGCCATCCTGCGGGAAGTGTCTTTCGCGAGCCTGGGCACCAACGACCTGACCCAGTACGCCATGGCCGCGGACCGGCAGCTGGGCCCGCTCGCCGCGCTGAACACCCCGTGGCAGCCGGCCGTGCTCCGGCTCGTGGGCCTGACGGTCGAAGGTTCCGCCGCCGAAGGCCACGGCAAACCGGTGGGCGTCTGCGGTGAGGCCGCGGCGGATCCTGCCCTCGCCGTCGTGCTGACCGGGCTGGGCGTCACGACCCTGTCGATGACGGCGCGTTCCATCGCGGCCGTGGCAGCGGTGCTGAAGACCGTGACCCTGGCCGAGGCGCAGGAGCTGGCCAAGCTGGCACTTTCCGCCCCGAGCGCCACAGAGGCGCGCGCCTGGGTCCGGGCCAAGCTGCCGGTGCTGGAAGAACTGGGTCTGTAACCGGAACGTGAGGCCCTACCCGGGGCGCTAGGATGCACTCCATGACACTGATTGCTCCCCGGGTGACCGCCGGGCTTCCTGCCGAAGACGCACAAAAACTCAAGTACGCGCTCAACGGCAGCAACGACATCACGGTCTTCGTCGACGGCACCGTGCACCGCCTGCCGCCCGCGGCAAGGGACGCCGTCGTCGACCTGCTGGGCCGCTTCAGCCGGGGCGAGTCGGTCACCGTCAGCAGCGTGGAGGAGATGCTGACCACGTCGAAGGCGGCGGAGCTGGCGGGCATCTCGCACACGTACCTGCGGAACATGACGGACCGCGGCGAGATCCCGGTCGAGTACCGCGGCACGCACCGGCGGATCCGGCTGGCCGACATCATGGCGTGGCTGGAGACGCAAAAGAAGAAAACCGCCGCGGAAAATGCGGCACCCGAGGCCGTCGGCGACTCAGCTGACAGCAATGACAGCGGCGGCGCGGATGCTTCGTGACGGCGTGATAAGGATCAAACAACGATCCCGTCCCGGCGCGGAAACGCGGCAGAGGCCGGGGTTACGCTTGAATTGTGGGTAAGTTCAGAGGGTGGCACATCCTGGCCGGCATCGCCGCCATGGTGCTCACCGGCATCCTCGGAACGGTGATGGGGCTGAACAACACCGCGGCGTTCATGGCCAGCTGCGTCGCGTTCGTGGCCGTCGCCCTGTGGATGGACAGCCGGATATCGCGCCGGAGGCGCACAGCGCGGGAGACTGCGCCCGATGCGCTTCGGGAGGCGGCGCGGCCGCTGGCCTCCCGCCCCGACAGCGAGCAAGACTCCGCCCTCCGCGACGACCGCTAGCCGGGGCAGCCTAGATCCTTGGCCTTTGGGCCCAGCGCCGCGCCTTCAGCGCCGCGTGCAGTTCCAGCCGGACCATTCCCTTGAGCGGGTCAACGCCCAGCACCTGGCGGATCCTGCCGAGCCGGTTGTAGATGCTGCTCCGGTGCAGGTGCAGCTTGGCCGCCACCTCCTGGACCGAACTGTCGTTATCGTAGAAAAGCTCCAGCACCGGCAGCAGTTCACCGTTCCGGTCGTGGTCCTCCAGCATCCGGAAGTACACCGAGCCCGCATCCGCCCAGGCTCCGGCCCCGCCGCCGGCCGAGGCCAGCAACTGGTAGAGACCGGTGGCACGGCAGTCCACCAGCTCGCCCAGCTGGGGGTCCACGGCCGCGGCCTGCGCCGCCTGCCGGGACTGCCGGTACGCCTCGGCCAGTTCCCGCGGCCGGGAGAAGCCCTCGGAGGTGCCGAGGATGATCCGGCGGACCGGTCGGCCCGCGCGCTTGGCCAGTTCCAGCTGGTAGTGGACCAGCACCTGGGCGTGGTTGGCCCGTCCGGTGGATTCCTTGAACAGCACGACGGCGTGTGTCTCGGTCCCCGCGCTGAACAGTGCCGCGTCCACACCGATGGTGGCCTGCAGCGCAGCGGACCTGTGGATCAGTGTGGAAGCGATCGGGTCCGAACCCTCCGCCCAGCCGTCGGCGTCGAGGACGGTCACCAGCTGCCACGGCCCGCGGCCCTGCACTTCCTTCCAGCCCGCGACGGCGGCGACGGCGTTCGCCTCGCCCCGGCAGGCGGCGAGGAACTCCTGTTCGCGCCGGCGGCGGAACTCGGATTCGGCCGTGTTCGAGTCCAGCAGCAGGGCGGAGAGCTCCTCCAGCTCGCGCGCCACCTCCGGCAACTGGGCCAGGACGGTGCCCGCGGTGGGCTCCGCGGCGTCGAGCTGGACCCAGAGGTAGCCCACCCGGAATCCGCGGACCAGCAACGGGACACAGACGCGCCCCAGCATGCCCAGTTCCTCGTTGGCCGGCACGACGACGGGCCGCACCGCCGTCGCGATGCCGTGCGAGAGCTGCCAGGCGCTGACGTCCGCCGCGACGCGCTTGCTGAGCAGGAAGTTCACCCGGACCCGGTCCGCGTGCGACTGGTTGGAGCTGTAGGCGAGCAGGACGCCGTCGAGGTCTTCGAGCGAGAGCCCGCGCCCGAGCCGCTGGGCCACCCGCTCCACGAGCTGCTCTACGTCCTGCTGCTGCATGCTGCCACATTACTGCCCCGCGGGTCCCGGGGCCGAACGGAACGGCGACGGACAAGAGGCGACACCTGACGTTCCCTGACTCGACAGTTGTCGAGCCGAGCTTTTGGAAATTCCCGGAAACACGCGGGTGCGGCGTGGGGCGGGACCGGCGGCCCTGTCGCCTGCCTCACAGCCGGTTCTATTCTGGAATCACGACTTCCCCCGCACACCCGGCCCGCGCGGCCACCACCACTGGAGCCCAAAAATGATCATCGGCGTCCCCAAAGAGATCAAGAACAACGAATTCCGCGTCGCCATCACGGCCGCCGGCGTGCACGAATTCCGCCACCACGGCCACACCGTCCTGGTCGAGCGCGGCGCAGGCCTGGGCTCCGGCATCACGGACGAGGAATACGCCATTGCCGGTGCCGAGATCGTCGCCGAAGCGGACGACGTGTGGTCCCGCGCCGACATGGTCATGAAGGTCAAGGAGCCGGTCAAGGCCGAATACCACCGGTTCCGCAAGGGCCTGATCCTCTTCACCTACCTGCACCTGGCCGCCGAGCCGGAACTGACGCAGGAGCTCATCAACTCCGGCGTCACCGCCATCGCCTACGAGACCGTGCAGGAAGGCCGTACGCTGCCGCTGCTGGCCCCGATGTCCGAGGTTGCCGGCCGCCTGTCCGTGCAGGTCGGCGCCACCTCGCTGATGGCTCCGGCCGGCGGCAAGGGCGTGCTGCTCGGCGGCGTCCCGGGCGTCCGCCCGGCCAAGGTCGTAGTCCTGGGCGCCGGCGTGGCCGGCACCAACGCCGCCGCCATGGCCCTGGGCCTCGGCGCCGACGTCACCATCCTGGATATCAACATCAACCGGCTGCGCGAACTCGACGCCCAGTACCAGGGCCGCCTGAAGACGGTCGCCTCCAACGCCTACGAGATCGAGAAGTCCGTGGTCGACGCCGACCTCGTGATCGGTTCCGTGCTGATCCCCGGCGCCAAGGCCCCGAAGCTGGTCACCAACGAGCTCGTCTCCCGGATGAAGCCCGGCTCCGTGCTGGTGGACATCGCCGTGGACCAGGGCGGCTGCTTCGAGGACACGCACCCCACCACACACCAGGAACCGACGTACAAGGTCCACAACACGATCTTCTACTGCGTCGCCAACATGCCCGGCGCCGTGCCGAACACCTCCACCTACGCCCTGACCAACGTCACGCTGCGCTACGCGGTTTCGCTGGCCAACCTGGGCGTCAAGGCCGCATTTGAGCGCGACGCCGCCCTCGCTGCCGGCCTCAACATCGCCGCCGGCCAGGTTGCGCACCGCTCGGTCTCCGAGGCGCACAACCTGCCCCTGGTCGCGGACTGGCACGAGCTGGTCTCCGCGTAAGTTCCACCGGCATCGGCTGCTCCGTAAACGCCCTTTTGGACCCCCCAAACGGCGTTATCGGAGCAGTCGATGGGTGTTTAAACGAGCTCCCGGGCCTGTTCGATCAGCCGCAGCACTTCGACGGCGTCGGCGGGATCCACCGGGAGCGGCAGAGCCGAGGACGTGCCGCCGTCGATGATTTTCTCGGCGAGGATCCGGTAAAACTCCGGGTACGCGCCGCGTTCGGTGGGCAGGCGGTCCAGGTGGCCGTCGCGGCCCAGCAGGCCGGCCCACTCGCGGTCCTCCACGCCGTAGGCTGCGTCGAGCGGACTCCCGCCGGCGGCGAGATAAGGCTCCTGCGGGTCCACGCCGTGTTTGGTGAAGCCGCCGTCGCTGCCCAACAGGCGGTAGCGCGGCCCCTGCTGGGCGCACAGCAGGTTCATCGAGAGGTGGCTCGTCACCCCGGAATCATGCCGCAGGGCCACGAAAACGTCGTCGTCCGCCCGTTCCCCGGGCCGCCGGGCCGCCAGTTCCGCGTGGATCACGGCGGCAGGGCCGAAGAGCGCGAGCGCCTGGTCCAGCAGGTGCGTGCCGAGGTCGAACAGCACCCCGCCGCCGTCGTCGGGGGTGGCCGCCGCCTTCCACGCTTTCGTGACCTTCGGCGCCCAGCGCTCGAAGCGTGATTCGAAGCGCGTGACCGTGCCCAGGACGCCGCTCTCCAGCAGGGCGCGCACGGTCAGGAAATCGCCGTCCCAGCGCCGGTTCTGGAAGGCGGTGAGTACGCGGCCCAGCCGTGCGGCCAGGTCCATCAGCTCCCGGCCCTCGGCGCTGCGCACCGTGAAGGGCTTGTCAACGACGACGTCGAGGCCCGCCTCCAGCGCGGCTTTGGCCAGCGGGTAGTGGGTGGCCGGCGGCGTCCCCAGCACCAGCAGGTCCAGCCCGCCGGCGAGTTCGAGGACGGCGGCCGGGGTATCGACGATCCTGGCCGCCGGGTAGGCCGCGGCGGCCGTCGCCTTCCGGCCCGCGTCGGAGGTGGCAATGACGTCGAGGGAAAAAGCCGGGTTGGCCGCGATCAGCGGCGCATGGAACACGCTGCCGGAGAGGCCGAAGCCGGCGACTGCGGTGCGGATGGGCGGGGAGGAAGGTGCCATGCGTCCACGTTACCCGCCCGCCCGAGGCTCCCTCAGGCCCGGCAACAACGCAGGCGACCCTCCCCCGCAGAGTGGGGAGGGTCGCCTGGATTGCTGCCCTAGGTGAGGGAGCGTCGGAAGGGAAGGCTTACTTCTGCCAGCCGACGAGGCTCCAGTCCGGGGTCTGGAACAGGGACGCGCCATAGTTGGCAAGGCCCGTGCGTGCGAAGTAGATCTGCGGGCCGTTCATGATGACGCCCATGGAGAAGTACTTCGCCATGTGCTTCTTCTCGACCTCCATGGCGGCCTTGTTGCGCTGGGCATCGTCCTGGATGGAAGCGAGGTCCTTGATTTCCTTGTCCAGTTCGGCGTCGCCGAGCTGGTTTTCGTTGGTCTTGGAATCGTAGAACTGCTTCACACCCGAGGTTGCGTCCGAGCCTACGGTGTAGCCGCTGATGGTGAGCTGGAAGTCGCGGCTGCCCACAACCTTGCCGAAGTCGGCGTCGCCGCGCTGGTCGATGCCGACGTCCATGCCGGCGGCCTGGAGCTGCTTCTGCAGGGTCTGAACGGTGGCGAGCGAGGTGGGGTCGTCACCGAAGTTGGTGATCTTGAAGGAGACGGGCTTTCCGGCCTTCTCCATGATGCCCTTGGCGTTGGGGGCGTAGCCGGCCTCGGTCAGGGCCTTCTTCGCCGCGTCGGCGCCAACATCCTTGACCGGGTAGTTGTCCTGGTAGTACTTGGAGAACGGCATCAGCATCATCGATCCTGAGCTTTCCTCTTCCCAGTTCAAGCCACCGAAGCGCACGGCGCGGATGGCCGGGCGGTCGACGGCGGTGAAGATCGCCTTGCGGACGGCGACGTCGGTCAGCGGGGCCTTCAGGGCGTTGAGGTTCAGGCCGCCGGCGAACAGACGCTGGCCGCGGCGGACCTCGGAGTTTTTGGAGCCTTCGAGCTGCTTGTACTTGGTCAGCGTGCGGCCGTCAGCCATGTCGATCTCGCCGTTCTTGAACGCTGCGATCTCGGCGCTGGCCTCGAGCTGGCGGAAGACCACCTTTTCCAGGACCGGCTTTTCGCCCCACCACTTGTCGTTCGGGACCATGGTGACGGTCTTCGCCGCGGAGTCGAACTTGTCGACCTTGAACGGGCCGGCCATCCACTCGGGGTGCATCTGGCCGGAGAACCCGGTGTTGAAGAGCTCCGGCGTGTTGACGGTCTGCGGGATGAAGCCGCCGAAGATGTCGCTCAGCGGGTAGACCGGCTGGGTGGTGGTGGCAATGACTTCCTTGTCGCTGCTGCCGGCCTTGACGGAGTCGATGAACTCGTAGGCACCGGACGAGACAATGTCCACGTCCTTGTTCTTGCCGTTGAGCATCTTCCAGGTGTTGACGAAGGTAGCGGCGTTGATGGGGGTGCCATCGTTGTACACGGCCTTCGGGTTGATCTTGATGGTGATGGTCTGCTTGCCATCCTTGACCTCACTCTTGAAGTCTTCGCAGAAGTTTTTGTTCAGGTTCGCGGTGCCGTCGAAGTCGAGCTTCCAGCAGCCCACGTAACCGGCTTCGTCGATCGGGTAGTGCAGCTCGGTGTTGTCCGCGGAGTTACCCGCATTGGAGAAGCCGTTGAAGTCCGGGCCGATGTTGCCGACCGGCAGGGTCACGGTGCCGCCCTGCTTCAGTTCGTCGGCCTTCTTGGCGTTGACGCTGACGAGCTTGTTGAGGTCGCCGTTGGCGTCCTGGGCCTTGGCGCTCTCGGCGGTCGTGGTGGCGCCGCCTCCGCCGCATCCGGTCAGCGCGAGGGCTGCCACTACGGCGGCCACCCCGCCGATCTTGGTCAGATTCTTCATAATGATCCCCTTCATTTTTGGTGCGAGTTGTGGTTCAGGTGCGGTTTGGTGCGTCAGAGGGACTCGTGGACAACCAACATGTCCGCGTCCAGTTCGCCGTCCGGGTAGAAACAGGCGAATTGCTGGTCTGTGGAGGCCGACGGCGAGGCGTCGGTCCGGGGGCCGGTGGCCGGGGCAGGCGCCGTCGCGGTTTCCAGCGGCGGCTCCAGGGTCAGGCACTTTTCCTGCTTGGCGGCCGGGAGTGCGGCGAAGACCGGGCAGCGGGTGGCGAAGTTGCAGCCCTTCGGCGCATCGAGCGGCGACGGCAGGTCGCCCTGCAGGATAATGCGTTCGCGGGTGCGCTCCAGCTGCGGGTCCGGCACCGGGATGGCGGAGAGCAGGGCGCGGGTGTAGGGGTGGCGCGGGTTGTCGAAGACGCTGTCGACGTCCCCGATTTCCACGATTTTGCCTAGGTACATCACGGCCACACGGTTGGAGATGTGGCGCACCACGGACAGGTCGTGGGCCACCATCAGGTAGCTCAGCCCGAGTTCGGCGCGGAGTTGGTCGAGCAGGTTGATGACGCCGGCCTGGACGGAGACATCCAGCGCGGACACCGGCTCGTCCAGGACCACGAGTTTGGGGTTCACCGCCAGGGCGCGGGCGATGCCGATGCGCTGGCGCTGGCCGCCGGAGAACTGGTTCGGGAAGCGGTTGACGTGGTCCGGCTGGAGGCCCACGAGCTCCATCAGCTCCATGATCCGCTTCCGGATCGCAGGCTTGGCCATCCCGGAGTTCTCCAGCGGCTCGGCCAGCACCTCGTAGACGGTGAAGCGCGGATCCAGGGCGCCGGTGGGGTCCTGGAACACCATCTGGAGTTCCTTGCGCATGGCGGCCTTGGTCTTGGCGTCCGAGGCGGCTTTGTTGCTCAGGCCGCCGATGGTCACCTCGCCGTCCTGGTCGCGGTGGAATTCCATGATTTCCAGCAGCGTGGTGGTCTTGCCGCAGCCGGACTCGCCCACGATCGAGAAGCATTCGCCCTCGCGGATGTCGAAGCTCAGACCGTCCACGGCCTTGACCGTGCCGATCCGGCGCTTGAGCAGGGCGCCCTTCATCAGCGGGAAGTGCTTCTTGACGTCCTTGAGCTCCAGGACAGCCTTGCGCTCGGCCCGGGGCACCGCGTCGAACCGGGAGACGGGCACCGCGGGGGCGTGGAAGATTTCGTGGACGTCCACCTCGGTGGCAAGGGAATCGGTTTTGATGCAGGCGGCCTTGTGCTCCAGGGTGCCGTCGCCGGTGCCGCTGACCGGCCAGAGCTCGGGTTCGCCCTGCAGGCAGGCCTCGCTGACCAGCGGGCAGCGCGGGGCGAAGGAGCAGCCGGTGGGCGCGTGGATGAGGTTCGGCGGGATGCCCTCGATCGGCACCAGCGAGGTCTTCTCGGCCACGTCGACGCGGGGAACGGCGCCCAGCAGCCCCATGGTGTAGGGCATCCTGGGGTTGTAGTAGATGTCGTCGACGCTGCCGGTCTCCACCGGCTTGCCGGCGTACATCACCATGATGTCGTCGGCCATTCCGGCCACGACGCCCAGGTCGTGCGTGATCATCACGACGGCGGCGCCGGTTTCCTCCTGCGCGGTGTGCAGCACCTCGAGCACCTGCGCCTGGATGGTGACGTCGAGCGCCGTCGTCGGCTCATCCGCGATCAGAACGCGCGGGTTGTTGGCAATCGCGATGGCGATCATCACCCGCTGGCGCATACCGCCGGAGAATTCGTGCGGGAAGGCCTTGAGCCGGTCCTTGGGGCTGGGAATGCCCACCATGCCCAGGAGTTCGACGGCGCGGGCCTCCTTGGCCTGCTTGCTCATGGTCGGGTTGTGCACCGTGAGCGCCTCGATGATCTGGTTGCCTACGGTGTAGACCGGGGTCAGCGAGGACAACGGGTCCTGGAAGACCATGGCCAGCTCGTTGCCGCGGTAGCGGCACATGGCCTTGTCGCTGAGCCCCAACAGTTCCTGGCCCTTGAGCCGGACGGAGCCGGTGACCTCGGCGGTATCCGGCAGCAGGCCCATGATGGCCATCGAGGTGACGGACTTGCCCGAGCCGGATTCGCCGACGATCCCGAGGGTCTTTCCCGGCATCAGGTCGAAGTCGATGCCGCGCACAGCGTGCACCACGCCGTTCTCGGTGTTGAAGCGGACGTTGAGGTCGCGGACGGAGAGCACGGCACCCGCCGGCGCATCTGCGTAGTGCCCGCCGGCGGTGTGCAGGCCGGCCACGTGCAGCCGTTCGGCGGTGCTGAGGTCGGTGGCGGTGGTATCGCTGCTCATGAGGTCTTCTTCTTTTTCTTGGCGCTGCCAATGGAGCTGGAGCTGGGATCGAACGCGTCACGGAGACCGTCGTTCATCATGGCGAGCGAACCGGTCAGCAGGAACATCACGGTCAGCGGCACCCAGAACATCCACGGGAAAGTGGAGACCTGGGAGGTCGCCTGGCCGATCAGCACGCCCAGGCTCACATCCGGGACCTTGATGCCGATGCCGATGAAGGAGAACGCGACCTCGGCGAGGATGGCGCCGGTCACGCCGCGGGTGATGTCCAGGACCAGCAGCGAACCGATATTCGGCACGAGGTGGCGCCAGACGATGCGGCGCGCGGGGATGCCCATGTACTGGGCGGCTTTGACGAAGTCGCGCTGCATGAGCGACATCGAGAGCGAGCGGATCAGGCGGGCGGTGCCCATCCAGTTGAAGATCAGCAGGACGATGATCAGCAGCAGCCAGCTGGGGAGGTTCTGCTGCAGCCCGTTGCCGCCGCCGCTCGTGGCCACGGCCACGACCAGGAGGGCCGGCATCATGATCAGGGCTTCCAGGATGAACAGCATCACCTTGTCGACCTTGCCGCCGAAGTAGGCCATGGTGCAGCCGTACACCGCGGCGATCAGCACTGACACGAGGCCGACGACCAGGCCGATCAGGATCGAGACCCGGGTCCCTTCCACGGTCAGGGCGTACAGGTCGATGCCGGCCTGGGAGGTGCCCAGCAGGTGCTCCGAGGAAGGGCCCATGCCGATGTTGAAGGGGTCGATCGTCTCCTTGTCCCAGCTGGAGAAAATCCCGCCGATCAGGGACAGCACGGTGAGCAGGACGAAGATCGCCAGGCCGGTCACGGCGGTCTTGTTGCGCAGGAAGCGCCGCACGATGATCCGCGACTTCGCGATCACGACGTCGTTGTTCTTGATCTTGGCTTCTTCCGCGACGGCGGCCGGATCGATGGCGTTCAAGTTCGTCATGGCTACTGCACCCGCACTCTCGGGTCGACAAGGGTGGTGGCGAAGTCGGCGAGGATCGCCCCGATCGCGAAGATCACGGAGCCGTAGGCGAGTGTCGCCGTGGCCGCGTTGACATCCTGCAGCGCGATCGCGTCGATGCTCCAGGAGCCGACGCCGTGCCAGGCGAAGATCTTCTCGGCGAAGAAGCCGCCGGCGAAGATGGCCGGGATGGTGAAGGCGATGCTCTGCGCCACCGGGATGAACGAGACCCGCAGGGCATGCCGGCTGATGGCCTGGTTGCGGGTGAGGCCCTTGGCCCGGGCGGTGCGGACGAAGTCGGCGTTGACGTTGTCCAGCAGGTACTGGCGCTGGGCGATCTGGTAGGCGCCCCAGCCCACGATCGTGATGGCGAAGGTCGGCACGGCGTAGTGGGCCATCATGTCGACGAACTGCACCCAGCCGTCACCGTCCAGCCCGGGTGTGGAGATGCCGGTGACGAAAAAGATCCGGTCGCCCACGGTTTCGTTGATGTTGATGGCGCCGAGCTGGACCAGGAAGTAGGCGATCGGGGCCGGCACGATGTACACGAGGTAGCTGTACGAGGTGATCGCGCGATCGGAGAACTTGTACTGCCGGGCCGCGGTGTAGACGCCGAGGGCGACGCCGATGATCAGGGTGAGGATGATCGAAGCCAGGAACAGCCGGGTGGAGATCCAGACCCGGTCGCCGAACTCGGCGTTCACGAAGGCGCCGTTGGGGCTGCGTCCCCAGTCCCAGCGCGTGACGATTCCGGTGAGCCAGTCCACGTAGCGTTCCCAAGGGCTCAGGGCAGGGTCCAGTCCTTTGAGTCGGAAGGAGTTGGCAACCTGTTCCGGCGTGGGGCGCGGAATTTTTTCCTGCTCCAGCAGCGCCGGCTGCAGGCTGGTGACCGCCAGGAAATACCCGGCGCTGGTGGTCAGGAAAATCATGAATGCATACGTGACGGCACGTTTGGCAAGGTATCGGAGCATGGGGCTAGTTCAGGATCGCCGTGGTCTGCGCGGTTCCGGAGGCCACCGGACGGGCTGGACCAGCCTGTCCGCAGGCCGGGGTCGTTACAACATTCACAGCGTGGTTCCTTCCGTCGTCCCCCCATAAGGCAGCGGGGTGTCCGCTGCCGATCCGGGATCTCGGCCAGCGGGTGCCTGGCCCCCCGCAGGCCTTGCGGCCAGCCCAGCCGGGCTATGTTGCGGGTCACATTCCAGAGGAAACTACCACATAGAAATTGCGGGGAGGCGCGCGAAAGGGGGCGAAACGGTATGCCCACTACCAGATCGTTATGAATAACTCATTTGAATTGATTTGACTTGGCAGTCTCCGCGCGGGTCGGCTAGCCTACGCGCCGCGCACCACCCGGGTGGCCAGCTCCCGCCAGGACTCAACCAGCCGGTCCGGGGCGACCCCGTGGACCCGCACCGCATGCAGGATGCGCTCCGGCTCGAGGGTCACGCTCAGGGCGCCCGCCATCAGCCAGGGATCCGCACTGACCCCGGCTTCGCGCAGCAGCAGTTCCAGATGCCGGTGCCAGAGCACGGCGGCGGGCACATCGAACCGGTTGTGGGCGGACGCATCCGCGGCGCGGGCGAGCTCACCAAATTCCAGCACCCAGGCAATCCGTTCCGCGCCACAGGCAATCAGCCGTTCCAGGGGCGGCGCACCGGGCCCCAGCGGCGGCGGCCCGAACATGAACCGGCCCTGGAACTGCGCCTCGGCATCACTGAGCAGGCTCATCATGAGTCCCGCCCGACTGCCGAAGCGCCGGAAGACGGTCCCCTTGCCCACGCCGGCGCGCCCGGCCAGGGACGCCATGGTGAGGCCGTCCGCCCCGCACTCCTCAATCAATTCCCGGGCGGCCCGGAGCAACAATTCACGGTTGCGGGCGGCATCCCGGCGTTCAGACTCGGCCGCGCCCCGGACGCCGGGACGATTGCCGGGGTGGGCCGGAGGGTCGTCTGCTTGCCCGCCGGGCCGAATTGGGATGAGGCTCACAACGCCCAGTCTAGCCCCGGGGGAATAATAAGCGGACCGCAGTCCGTTTAGCTTTGGTGAAGGCCATCAAAGCCTCCGCGACCATCCAGCCGCCGGAATCTCCGCGGCGCGTTTCAAGGAGTTCACATGATTACCAACACCGTTCTCACCCTGGTCGGCAGCCTGCGCGCCGGCTCCACGAATGCCCAGCTGGCCGAAGCCATCCAGCTCAACGCTCCCGAGCAGGTCGACGTCGTCATCCACGAGAGCCTCGGCAACATTCCGTTCTACAACGAGGACATCGACGTCGAGGGCCAGGTTCCCGCCGCCGCCGCAGCGCTGCGTGCCGCCGCAAACGACGCCGACACCCTGCTCCTGGTCACCCCGGAATACAACGGCACCGTTCCCGCACCGCTGAAGAACGCCATCGACTGGCTCTCCCGGCCCTTCGGCGCCGGCGCCCTGAGCGGCAAGCCCACCGCCGTCGTCGGCACCGCGTTCGGCCAGTACGGCGGCGTCTGGGCCCAGGACGAGGCCCGAAAGGCCGTCGGCATCGCCGGTGCCAAGGTGCTCGAAGACGTCAAGCTTGCCGTCCCCGGTTCGATGGTCCGCTTCGCCGAGGTCCACCCGAAGGACGACGCCGAGGTCGTGGAGCAGATCAAGGGCGTGTTCGAAGCCTTGGCCGAAGCCCGTACCGCCGACGCCGCCTAAGCAGGCTCATCACAGACCGACACCCCCGGCAGCGCCCCCCCACTGCCGGGGGTGTCCTGTGTCCGGGATCCCCTTGCCGTTCTTGTGAACAAAAGTTTTCCCCGTGACAACGCGGGCCTGTATCCTAGGATTGTGACCCACGAAACACTTGATGCCGCCGCAGAGCTCCTTCCGGCCGAGGCAATTGACGCAATCGAACGTGCGGCTACGTCCGCCCACCGCCACGAGAGGCTTTTCTCGGAGCGCGCAGCAAATATCAAGCAGTCGGCCGTCCGGGACGTCTTCGACATCTCCCTGCGTCCGGGCCTGGTCTCCCTCGCCGGCGGCAGCCCCTACCTCCAGTCCCTTCCACTGGAGCGGCTGGGCCAGTCCGCCGCGAAAATCATCGCCGAACACGGCCTGACGGCGTTGCAGTACGGCGGCGGGCAGGGTACCGAAGAGCTCCGCGCGCAGATCTGCGAGGTCATGGCCGCCGAGGGGATCCTCGACGCGAAGCCCGAAAACGTCGTCATCACCGCAGGCTCGCAGTCCGCCCAGGACGTCGCGACCAAGGTCTTCTGCAACCCGGGCGACGTCGTCCTCGTGGAGGATCCCACCTACGTCGGTGCATTGAACACCTTCGAGGCCTACCAGGTCGAGGTGGCCACGGTGCCGATGGACGAGCACGGGATCATCCCGGACCTCCTCGAGGCCAGGATCGCGGCCCTGCAGACCGCGGGCAAGAACGTCAAATTCCTCTACACGATCCCAAGCTTCAACAATCCGTCCGGTATCACGCTCGCCGCCGAACGCCGGCAGCAGGTAGTCGATATATGCCGCAACGCGAATATTCTGGTCCTGGAGGACAATCCGTACGGCCTGCTGCGCTTCGACGGCCAACCGCTGACCCCGCTGCGGGCCGGCAACCCGGACGATGTGATCTACATGGGCTCCTTCTCCAAGATCTTCGCCCCGGGACTGCGGATCGGCTGGGCCCTGGTCCCGGCGCACCTGCAGCGCCGCTACTACCTCGCCTCGGAAGCCGTCACCCTGTGCCCGCCGACGCTCAACCAGATGCTGGTCTCCGCGTACCTGCGCGACTACGACTGGCGCGGCCAGATTGCCACCTACCGCGGGCTGTACCAGGAGCGGTGCAAGGCCATGCTCGCAGCCCTCGAGAAGTACATGCCCGAGGGGCTGAACTGGACACGCCCGCAGGGCGGCTTCTTCATTTGGGTCACGCTGCCCGAGGGCATCGACACCTACCCGCTGTTGCAGAAGGCCATCGATGCCGGAGTGGTGTTCATTCCCGGTGCAGCATTTACCCACTCGGACGAGCCCTCCAACAAGTTGCGGCTCGCTTTCAGTGCGGTGCCGCCGGACGCAATCGAGGAAGGCGTCCGGCGTCTGGCGCCGGTACTGCGGGAAGCAGTCGCGGCGTTGTAGCCTGAACTATTGCTGTTGACTGAACGGCGCCTGACGTATTCATGCCTGACCAGAGGAGTCCCCTATGACCGGAATCATCGTTGTCGGCGTCGATGGCAGCGAGACTGCCCTGAAGGCGGCCCAAACGGCCCGGGACCTGGCTGTCTCGCTCGGCGCGACGCTGCACGTGGTCAGCGCGTTCGATAGCGACCGGACCGAGGTGTTCGGCAGCGGCAGCGACCGGTGGATTGTTTCCGACGCCGACGACGCCGAGAAGGTGGCCAAGGGTGTAGCCGACAGTCTCCGGACGGCCGGGATCAACGTCACCTACGCGGCAGCCCGGGGCAAGCCCGCGGAAGCGCTGATCCACGAGGCGGAACGTTCCGACGCGCAGATGATCGTGGTCGGCAACCGCCGGATGCGCGGCCTGGGGCGCGTCCTCGGCAGCGTTGCCAACAGCGTGGCCCACGGCGCCCCCTGCGACGTCTACATCGCCAAGACCGACAGCCCCGAGTAGCGGCGCAACTGCAGATGCCGGCGCAGCAGCCCTAGGGCTGCTGCGCCGGCTTTGCTGTCCTAGGCATCCACTGCCTTCAGCATCCGGCGCAGGATCTTGCCGGACGAGGACTTCGGCACCGCCTCGATGAATTCCACGCGCCGGATCTTCTTGAACGGCGCCACCCGGGCGGCTACGAATTCCTGCACCCCGGCTTCGTCCAGCAGCTCGCCCTCGGCGTTCGGCTGGCGCACCACGAAAGCCATCGGCACCTCCTGGCCGTCGGCGTCGGCGGTTCCGACCACGGCGGCGTCGGCGATGCCGGGGTGGGTAAGCAGCAGCGCCTCAAGCTCGGCCGGCGCAATCTGGTACCCCTTGTACTTGATCAATTCCTTGAGCCGGTCCACGATCGACACCACGCCGTCCGCCCGCACCGTGGCGATGTCCCCGGTGTGCAGGAAGCCGTCCGCGTCGAGGGTGTCAGCCGTCTCATCCGGCCGGTTCAGGTAACCGAGCATCACGTTGGGCCCCCGGCACAGCAGGTGGCCCGGGGCGCTGGTTCCCTCCGCGGGGACCTCGATTTCCTCGCCCGTGGCCGGATCCACCAGCCGGCAGTCCATGTTGGGGACGGTGTAGCCCACCGAGCTGACCGGAACCTCCGTCGCGTCGACCGGGATCAGGTGGGAAACGGGACTCATCTCGGTCATGCCGTAACCCTGGAGCACCCGGCAGCCCAGCCGCTCGGCCAGCCGCGCCCCCAGTTCGCCGTCCAGCGGCGCCGCGCCGGACAACGTGGTGTGCACGGAGCTGAGGTCGTATTCCGCCACCAGCGGGTGCTTGGACAGTGCCACGGCAACCGGCGGGGCAATGAAGAGATAGCTGCACTTGTGGTCCTGGACCATCCGCAGGAATTCCGCGAGGTCGAACTTCGGGATGGTGACCAGCCTTGCGCGTTCCCGGAGGGCCAGGTTCAGCAGCACCGTGAGTCCGTAGATGTGGAAGAACGGCAGCAGTGCCAGCAGCCGGTCGTCCGGCCGGACCTTGAGCAGCCCGCGCGACTGTTCCACGTTCGCCACGAGGTTGCGGTGGCTCAGCATCACGCCCTTGGGCCGTCCGGTGGTGCCCGAGGAGTACGGCAGCACGGCGAGGTGGGTGGCAGGGTCGAAGCTGACATCCGGGGCGGGTGCGCCGCTGGCGAGCAGCTCCGTCAGCGAGGGGTGACCCTCGGCGCCGTCGAGCACCACCAGCCGCTCCGCGGGGATGCCCACCTGGCCGGCCGCTTCCCGGGCGGCGGGCAGCAGGGCCGAGATCGTAAAGAGCCAGCTGGCTCCGGCGTCGGTGAGTTGTTTCGCGATCTCATCGGCCGTGTACAGCGAATTGACGGGAGTGACGGTGGCGCCGGCCCGCAGCAGGCCGTGGAACACGACAGTGAACGCCGGGATGTTCGGGCATAGGATGGCGGCGACGCCGTGGATGCCCAGCCCCTGGGCGGCGACGGCGCCCGCGAGGGCGTTGATCCGGTCGCGCAGCTCGCGGTAGCTGGTTTCGGCTCCGCTGCTGCCGTCGACGACGGCGACCCGGTCCAGGTCCGCCTCCTCCAGGCCGCCGAAGAGGTACTCGTAAAGGCTGACGTCGGGAATTTCTACAGCGGGGAACGGGCTCGAGAACACGCAAAATCTCCTTTGATCGGCGTTCGCCGGCTCGGCGGCGGCTGGTGCCACTCTAGTGCCGCCGCGCGGTTCCGGGACAGGATTCGCCTGGATTTGACCGCGGTCACCCTCTGTCGTGGGCAGCCTCACCCGGAATTACCGGCGACGGCGCGGCGCGCGGCGGTAAAATTGGAGGTGCCCCCGATGGTGCGGACAGACCTATCCGCCACCTCCCGGGGAGAAACCATGCCTGTTCTTCAGCGCCGCCAGCTCGTCGGCCACGACATTCTGCTGGCCCGCCATGGAAACCACATCAGCACGATGCGGGTCGACCGTGCCGCCGGCCGGGTGGTCGCGTACCTCGACGACGGCTCGGTGGACAGCGCCCCCAATTTGATCTCCCCGGCGCTGCGGATGCCCGATACGGTCCGGAGCATCCTGCGCGAGGACTGGAAGTTCCTGGGCGCGGTCACGGCCGGCAGTTTCGGTTTCGCCGGCGTGGTGTTTGCCGCAGCGGCCGCCGTTGCCGGCTGGGGCAGCGACCCGGGCATGACCGAGCTGCTCTCGACCTTCGCCGCCTACGGGTCGAACTAGGCGCAACACGCCCGGACCCCGCGTTCCCGCCCGGTTCTTGGGCATCTCCACTGCAGCGGGGTCCGCGCCGGCGCCGGAGAACCGCGGGATCCCGCCGCCCGGCCGGGTACTGGCCAGGAACTGGCCGGGAACAACTGGGCTGGAGCGTCGGCGGCCAGCGCCCCGGAGCGGCGGCCGGACCGGCGGCCGCCCAGCTCAGTCCAGCAGTAGTGCGGGCTCTTCGAGGATGGCTGCGACGTCGGCCATGAAGCGGGCCGACAGGTCTCCATCCACCACCCGGTGGTCGAACGAACCGCCGAGCGTGGTGATCCAGCGCGGGATCACCTCGCCGTCGAGCACCCAGGGCTTCTGCTTGATGGTGCCGAAAGCCACGATCGCCACCTCGCCGGGATTGATGATCGGCGTTCCGGTGTCGATGCCCAGGGCGCCGATATTGGTGACCGTGAGGGTGCCGCCCTGCATCTGCGCCGGCTGGGTCTTGCCCGCCCGGGCGGTGGTGGCCAGCTCATTGAGGGCCAGCGCCAGTTCCTTCAGCGAGAGATCCTGGGCGTTCTTGATGTTGGGCACCATCAGCCCGCGCGGGGTCGCGGCCGCGATGCCGAGGTTCATGAAGTGCTTAACGTGGATCTCGGCTGAGTCGCTGCCGTCCTCGGCATCCACCCAGCTCGCGTTGACGCTGGGGTTCCGCGCCGCGGCCCAGATGACGGCTTTGGCGAGGATCAGCAGCGGCGAAACCTTGATGCCCTCGAAATCGCGGGAAGCCTTGAGCCGCTTGACGAACTCCATGGTGCGGCTGGCGTCCACGTCCACGAAGATGCTCACATGCGGGGCCGCGAAGGCGGACTCGACCATCGCCCGTGCGGTGGCCTTGCGGACGCCCTTGACCGGAATGCGCTCGATCCGCTGCTCCTGGGGGCGGCCGGTCTTGCCCCAGAACGAATCCGCCTGGTCCAGCTCGGCGTCGCGCTGGGCCTGATAGCTGACGAGGTCCTCACGGGTCACTTCGCCGCGCGCGCCGGTGGGAACGACGTCGGCCAGGTCGATGCCGAGGTCGCGGGCAATCTTCCGGACCGGGGGTTTGGCCAGGACACGGTTGACGAGGCCGGTGATGGCCCCGCCCAGCGTCGGGCGCTGGTCGACAGCTTCGGCTTCCGCCGCGACGGGCGGTTCAGCCTGGGTGGCCGCGGACGGGCTGATCCAGATGTCGTGCGCCTCGATCCCGGCCCGTTCGACGGCGGGGGCGGAGGCCGCCGCAACCGGCGCGGAGATCCGGCGGCGCCGTTTGACGGCGTCGGCCTTCGGACCGGAACCGACCAGCGGGCCGCCGGCCGGGGGCCCGGCCGGCTCGGCGGTGTCGGACGCGTCCTGCTCCAGCTTTCCGTACATCGGCGCCTCGGGCGCCGGCGCAGCGGCAGCAGGAGTAGCCGCCGGAGTTGTTGTGGCAGCGGCGGCAACCGCCGGGGTCCCGGCCGGCGCGGCGGCGTCGGAAACGCTGATGATCGGCGTTCCGACGTCGACCGTCACGCCCTCCGGGACTAACAGCTCGGTGACAGTTCCGGCGTAGGGGGAAGGAAGCTCCACGAGGGACTTGGCGGTCTCGATTTCGCACAGCACGTCGTTGACGGCCACGGTGTCACCGGCCTTGACCTTCCAGGACACGATTTCGGCCTCGGTCAGGCCCTCGCCCACGTCAGGAAGGTTGAACTTGTTCACGGTCATGGAGGTCCCCGTCAGTAGGCGAGGGCGCGTTCCAGCGCCTCAAGGATGCGGTCGATGTCCGGCAGGTAGTCTTCCTCCACCTTGGCGACCGGGTAGGGCATGTGGAAGCCGCCGACGCGGATGACCGGGGCTTCGAGGGAATGGAAGGCCCGCTCGCTGACCCGCGCCGCGATCTCGCCGCCGATACCGCCGAAGGTCGGCGCCTCATGCGCCACGATCAGCCGGCCCGTTTTCCGGACCGAGGCCGTGACGGTGTCGAAATCGATCGGCGAAATGGAACGCAGGTCGATCACCTCGACGCTGTGGCCGTCCTCGGCCGCCGCGGAGGCGGCCGCGAGGGCCACGGGAACCAGCGGGCCATAGGCCACGACGGTAGCGTCCGACCCCTCACGCAGCACATGGGCCCTGAACGGGTCCGCGGACTGGCCCGGGGAGCCGGTGTCGACCTCGCCCTTGAGCCAGTAGCGCCGCTTCGGCTCGAAGACGATCACGGGGTCCAGGCAGTCGACCGCCTGCTGGATCATCCAGTAGGCGTCGTGCGGGTTGGACGGGGTGATGATGCGCAGCCCGGCGGTATGGGCGAACAGCGCCTCGGGGGACTCGGAATGGTGTTCAATCGAGCCGATGCCGCCGCCGTAGGGGATCCGGATGACGACGGGGACGGTGAGGTTGCCGTTGCTGCGCGAATGCATCTTCGCCAGCTGCGTGGTGATCTGGTTGAAGCCGGGAAAGACGAAGCCGTCGAACTGGATCTCGCAGACCGGCAGGTAGCCGCTGAGCGCCAGGCCGATCGCGGTGCCGATGATGCCGGACTCGGCGAGCGGGGTGTCCACGACGCGGTCGGCGCCGAACTCCCCGATCAGGCCGTCGGTGACTCGGTAGACGCCGCCGAGCGGGCCGATGTCCTCGCCCATCAGCAGGGTCCGGGGGTTGCTGCTCAGCGTCGCGCGCAGGCCCTCGTTGATGGCCTTGGCAATGGTCATGGTGGTCATCGGCGCACCGCCCCCTCTGTGTGTGCCGCGGCCGTTTCGGACCCGGCAGCGCCTGCCTCGGCTCCGTCTGCCTCGTCGGCGAAGCCCGCACTGTATTCCTCAAACCACGCCAGCTCCTCGGCCACCAGGGGGTGTGCCTCGGCGTAGGTGTTGGCGAAGGCTGTCCGGATGTCCGGGGTTCCCAGGTCGTGGATGGTGCTGCGGACGTACGCCGCCAGCTCGTCGCCGTCGGCCTTGACCTGCTCGAAGAAGGCGTCGTCGGCGAGGCCTTCGGCGCGCAGGTACTTCTCGAGCCGCTCCAGCGGATCCTTCGCCCGCCATTGCGCCTCTTCATCCGAGCCGCGGTACTTCGTCGGATCGTCGGCGGTGGTGTGCGCGCCGACGCGGTAGGTGAAGGCCTCGATCAGCACCGGGCTCTTGCCTTCGCGGGCGCGTTCGAGGGCCCACTCGGTGACGGCGTGGACCGCGATCACGTCGTTGCCGTCCACCCGGATGCCCGGGAAGCCGTAGCCCTTGGCGCGGTTGGAGAGCGGAATGCGGGTCTGGACGGCGGTGGGAACCGAGATGGCCCAGTGGTTGTTCTGGCAGAAGAACACCACGGGGGCGTTGTAGGAGGCGGCGAAGACCATGGACTCGTGGACATCGCCCTCGGAGCTGGCACCGTCGCCGAAATAGACCACAACGGCGGCCTTGGGCGCCTGTGAACCGGCCGGCGCCTCCCCGGCTGCCTTTTGGGCCGCGGCGAGCTTCTGGTCGCGCTGGATGCCCATTGCGTAACCGACCGCGTGCGGCGTCTGGGCGGCGAGGACCAGCGTGTAGAGGTGGAAGTTGGTGTCCTTGGGGTTCCAGCCGCCGTTGGACACCCCGCGGAACTGCCGCAGCAGCTCGGCCAGGTCGACGTTGCGGGTCAGCGCGACCCCGTGCTCCCGGTAGGTCGGGAAGATGTAATCCTGCGGCTGGCTCGCCCGGCCGGACCCGATTTGCGCCGCTTCCTGGCCGGTGAGCGGGACCCACAGGGCCAGCTGGCCCTGCCGCTGCAGCGCGGTGGCCTCGACGTCGAAACGGCGGATCTTTGCCATGTCCGCGTAGAAACCGCGGAGCTTCCCGGCGTCGAGCCGCGCGGCGTACTCGGAAAACACCGGATCCGAACCCAGGGTGCCGTCCGGACCCAGCAGCTGGACCATCGGGACAGCGGGGTCGCCCAGCACCGCCTCGGCCTGCGCCTCGAGCTGGTCATCCACGTCGGTTCCGTCGAACTCGGTAGAGGGCAGATGTGTGGCGCCCATACCGTCTCCTTGCCTGCCGCATCCGAATGCGCCGCAATCGCTGGGATATATGCCGGACCGGGCATGCATTCCAGGTCCGGCATATATTTTGGCTTACTCGTCCCTACTTTATCCGCAGCGTACCTTCGGCGGACTTCGTGTTAAGCGCTAGGAACGCTGTGGGGGTTTTGTATAGATCGCACACAATTCGAGGAAACGGGTGTTGGCTTCGGCCTCGCCGATGCTCACCCGCACCCCCTCGTTGCCGAAGGCCCGGACCGACAGTGCCCGCTCCCCCGCCAGTGCGGCAAATTCCGCACTGTTGGTACCCAGATTAAGCCAGACGAAGTTGCCCTGGGCGTCCGGTACGAACCAGCCGAGCTCACGCAGGCCCTCGGTCACGCGGTCCCGCTCATCGACCAGGCTTTGTACCCTTTCTACAACCTCGCCAAAGTGCTGCAGCGAGGCGACAGCCGCCGCCTCGGCGATTTGGGAAACCGCGAAGGGCGTCGCGGTGACGCGCAGGTGCTGGGTGAGGTCCGGCTGGGACACGCTGTAACCCACGCGCAGTCCGGCCAGGCCGTGCGCCTTGGAGAAGGTCCTCAGGACGACGACGTTCGGGTACTTGCGGTACATCTCGATGCCGTCGACGGCATCCTCGGCCCGGACGAACTCCTGGTAGGCCTCGTCGATGACCACCACGATGTCCGAGGGGACGGTCTTGAGGAACCGCTCGGTCTCCTCGGTCATGAGAATGGGGCCGGTGGGGTTGTTCGGGGTGCACAGCAGGATCATCCGGGTGCGGGCCGTCACCGCGGCAGCCATCGCGTCCAGGTCGTGCCGGCCGTCGGCCGTCAGCGGGATCTGCACGCTCTCGGCGCCGGCCAGGCCCACGCTGATGGGATACGCCTCGAAGGAACGCCAGGCGTAGATGACCTCGTCGGCCTTGCCGTCGTCGTTCTGGCCGGCAAAGGTGGCCAGCAGCTGGTTGAGCGCACCGAGGCTGCCGGCGCCGGTCACGATGTCCTCGGCGGGGACGTCCAGGAAGCCCGCGAGCGCACCGCGCAGCTTGCTGCTCAACGGGTCCGGGTAGCGGTTGAAGTCGGTCTGCGCCGCGATGGCCTGCTGCACTGCAGGGATCGGAGCCAGCGGGTTCTCGTTGGAGGAAAGCTTGTAGCTCACTAGCCCCTCGACCGGGACCGGCGGTTTTCCGGCTGCGTAACGGGGAAGGAGGTCTACTACCGGCCGCGGGCGGATCCCTCCGGCCTGGTTGTCTGATGAAGTCATGCGTCTTAGCCTACTTCGCCCTCCTGCCGGTACGACCGGTGATGTGACAGCATGGGGCCATGCGCTCACTCTTCGTGCGGGTCATCGTCAATGCTCTGGCCCTCTGGATCGCCAGCTGGATCCTCCCCGGGCTGGATATTTCCACGTCCGCCACCACCGGGGCCGTGGCCAATAGCGGCGTCACGCAGGGCACGGACACGATCGGGATCATCCTGGCGTACCTGTTTATCGGGCTGATCTTCGGCCTCGTCAACGCCCTCGTCAAGCCGCTGGTCAGCCTGCTGTCGCTGCCACTGACCATCCTCACGCTGGGGCTGTTCACGATCGTCATCAACGCCGCGATGCTGTACCTCACCTCCTGGCTGAGCTCTTACACGCCGGTGCACTTCACCATCGACTCCTTCTTCTGGACCGCGGTCTTCGCAGCCATCATCATCACCGTGGTGTCCCTCGTCGCCGGGCGGCTCCCGGGCGGCCGGCGCCGCTAGCCGGCCCTCCGCGGACACTCCCGCCGGCACTCCCGGCCCAGTCCCTAGCCGGACATCCCCGCCGCAGCCGGGGCCGCAGCGGGTCGTGCGTCCGTCGCGACGCGGGCTGAGGGCAATACGCCGGTCGAGCGGTTGGGCCCCGGAGCCGTGACCACGCCCTGCGCCGGCTGCGGTTCGCGCCGCAGGGAAAATCGGTTCACCGTTGCGATGCCGCGGGCACCGACCACGGCGGCCAGTGCGGCGGTGGATGCCCGCAGCGAGGGATCCCGGCTCGCCGCGACCGCCTCCGCGCCGGCCGTGTAGTTTTCCAGCCGATGGCCGGGACCGAGACCGAAATCCTGCGGCGGCGGCATGACCAGGTCATTGGTCAAGGTCACGGTCACGCGGTCCCTGGTGTCCGCATTGGCCAGTCCGTCGGCTCCCGGCACCCAGTCGTGCTGGTGCTCCAGGTGCAGGCTGCCGATGCCCGGCTCAGGGGTGATGCCGCCCACCGGGGAACCGGCGGTCAGTACGAACTTCAGGTCGAATTCGGCCAGGAAGGCTTTGTCCCTGCTGAGGTTCATGGCGTGGATGCCGCCCTGGCTGTAGCCGACGACGGCGAGCTGCTCGCCCGCCTCCACACCGGCCTCGCGCAGTGCCTGCCTGATGGCCGCTGTGGTTGCCTGCGAATCGTAGCCGAGCCCCTCGGCGATGCCTGACGTATCGAAGGGGTTGGTTCCCGCGGGCAGCCCGCCGAGCTGGGTTCCCGGGATGATGACCACCCAAGCGCGCCGGTTGCCGCCCTCGACCCGGATGACTTCAATGTCGCCGCTGTTCCGGCCCACCGCGTCCGCCCGCCGCAACAGGCCCGCCGGGGAGAGGTCCACGTCCGCGGCGGCTGTTTCGCTGCCGATCACTGTGACCGGCCGCGGTTTCAGGAACCCCAGTCCCGGCGCGGCCGCCAGGTCCCGGATTGCGCGCCGGACGTCAGTGGGCCCGCTGAGCGCGCCGACGGCCCCGGCCAGGGGAACGGGCAGGCCCAACAGGAGCGCCAGGCTGCGCGGAGCCATGGCCACGCCGTGTTCGACCTGGTCGCGGATCCCGGGAAGCGCGAAGAGACTTTGCGGGGAGCCGTACCCGGGGGCGGAGAGCCCCATCCGAAGCAGCAAGGCGTTCCGGGCTTCGGTGAATTCGTACTCCCGGTGGCTGGCCCGGACCTGGGCGGCGATGTGTTCCAATTCGGCCCTGACGCGGCTGACGTCACGGCCGGCCTCCCCCACCGCGATGATGGCGTCGCTGCCGCTGCGGTAAGAGTCGGGCTGGTAGTCGAACAGAGCGCGGCGGACGCCGTCGGCCTCCGCCTCCAGGGCGTAGAGCTGGCGCACCACCCCATCCAGGGCCGCCGCGCCCGCCAGCAGTTCCTCGAACTGGAAGCTGAGGCCGCCGATCCCGCCACGGATCCGGAGCATCCCGTCCGGGGGCGGCGCGGAGGGGCGGGGGACGCCTCCGGAGCCCGCCGGGGTCGCCTCCGCCATCAGTACCCCGGCCGTCCCGACGAAAGCGTCACGTTCTGGGCGTGCCGCAGGACCACCGCTGCCGCGTCCTGCAGCCCGTCCCGGCCCCGCCGCAAGGCTGCGGACTGAAGCGACAGCGTAGAGCGGTAGGCGCGGCCGGCCGGGGACTGCCAGCCGTGGAGTTCCAGCCGGCTCAGTGCGGCCAAGGCGGCACCGCCCTGGTCCGCACATGACGCGACCCTGGCAGCTAGCTGCTGGACCTCGTAGCTGCGTGAGGCGCACGCCGCCGCCTCCGCCGCTGTCAACGTGCCGCTCATGGTCCGGGCCCCTTTCATTCGCAGTTCAGTCCCGGGTTCGACGCTAGGGGCCGGCCAGCGGCGCCGGAAGCGGCCGGGACAGCTATGTGGAAAAGCAGCCGTCCGCGCAGGGGGCGGAACGGTCCCGTCCGCGGGGGGAAATGTCATAAGGAACTGCCCGCTTAAGGCCCGGCGGCACTTCGTGAAAGAATCGGACCATGCCTGAAACTGCCGCCACAGCTGAGACCCGCACGCCGTCCGGACGCCTGGCCCTCGCCGCGTCCGACCACCAGATCGCGCTCGGCCCGCTCGACGGCCGCTACCAGTCGGCGGTCGCGCCGCTGGTGGACTACCTCTCCGAGGCCGCGCTCAACCGTGACCGGGTCGCCGTCGAGGTTGAGTGGTTGATCCACCTGACCAACAACAACGTCCTGCCGGGGGCCGGACCGCTGAGCGCGGGGCAGCAGGAGCAGCTGCGGGCCATCGTCACCGAGTTCGACGCCGCGTCGGTCGCCGAACTGGCCGAAATCGAGGCCGTCACCGTGCACGATGTCAAGGCCGTGGAGTACTACATCGGCCGCCGACTGCCGGGCATCGGAATCGAGCACCTGACCGCCATGGTGCACTTCGGCTGCACCTCGGAAGACATCAACAACCTCTCTTACGCGCTCGGCGTCAAGGGCGCCGTGGAGGACGTCTGGCTGCCCGCGGCCCGCAAGCTGGTCGCGCAGATCAGCGCGATGGCCGAGGCCAACCGCGCGGTCCCGATGCTGTCCCGCACGCACGGCCAGCCCGCCACCCCCACCACGCTCGGCAAGGAACTGGCCGTGATCGCCCACCGGCTGACCCGCCAGTTGGACCGCATTGCCCGGACCGAGTACCTCGGCAAGATCAACGGCGCGACCGGCACCTACGCCGCCCACGTCGCCTCCGTGCCGGGGGCGGACTGGGAGCAGGTCGCCAAGAGCTTCGTAGAAGGCCTGGACCTGGGCTGGAACCCGCTGACCACGCAGATCGAAAGCCACGACTGGCAGGCCGAGCTGTACGCCGACGTCGCGCGCTTCAACCGGATCCTGCACAACGTGTGCACCGATATCTGGAGCTACATCTCGATCGGCTACTTCGCGCAGGTCCCGGTTGCCGGAGCCACCGGATCCTCCACGATGCCGCACAAGGTCAACCCGATCCGCTTCGAGAACGCCGAGGCCAACCTGGAAATCTCCTCGGGCCTGCTGGACGTACTGGGCTCCACGCTGGTCACCTCCCGCTGGCAGCGAGACCTCACCGACTCCTCCTCGCAGCGAAACATCGGCGTGGCCTTCGGCCACTCCCTGCTGGCCATCTCCAACGTGGCCAAGGGACTGGACCGCCTGGACGTGGCGGAGGACGTGCTCGCCAGGGACCTGGACACCAACTGGGAGGTCCTCGGCGAGGCGATCCAGATGGTCATGCGGGCCGAGGCGATCGCCGGCGTCGCGGGCATGGAAAACCCGTACGAGCGGCTCAAGGACCTGACCCGCGGCCAGCGGGTGGACGCCGCCCGGATGCGGGAATTCGTCCAGGGCCTGGGCCTGTCAGCCGATGCCGAAGCCCGCCTCCTGGCGCTCACCCCGGGCAAGTACACCGGCATCGCGGACAAGCTGGTCGACCACCTGGCCTAGCCGTGCTCGCCCCGAATTCACCTTCCGGCAGGCCGCCGTTTACGCGGCCGTCGAGGACTGGCCAGCTTCAGAAAGGAAGCTGGGGCTGTTACCGACCCGAGGAGACCCCTTGCCGAGCGACGCACCGTCGACAGCACGGACCGTTCTGACCGACCCCGGCCCAGCGGCCGGTCCCGACGCCGACCCCGGCCCAGGAGCCGGCGCGGCTGCTGACGCCGCGGCCGACCCGGCTGCCTTGAGCCTGATGAGCTTCAACATCCGCTGCGACATCGCGGCGACGTTGCCGGGCCAGGCCGACTACTGGCCGGAGCGCGTTCCGGCGTTGCAGGCCGTACTAGCCGAGGAGCTGCCCGAGGTGCTGGGCATCCAGGAGGGCCTGGAGCACCAGCTGGCCGTGATCGGCGAGGCCCTTCCGGACCATTACCGGATGATCGGCCACGGCCGCGAAGGTGGCCGCCGGGGCGAGCACTCCTGCATCTTTTACGACGCCCGCCGCCTGAAGCTGCGGACGTGGGACCAGTTCTGGCTCTCTGACACGCCCACGGTGGCCGGCTCGGCGACGTGGGGCAACCACGTCACCCGGATCGCCACCTGGGGCCGGTTCGAAGACAACCACACCGGACGTGAGCTGATGGTGGTCAACACCCACTTCGACCACGAGTCCGAGAACGCGCAGCTGCGCAGCGCCGAGGCCATCGTGGAGCACGCAACACGCTTCGAGCCGGGGCTGCCGACCGTGCTGATGGGCGACTTCAATGCCGACGCCGGTGCCTCCGGCGCGTACAGCACCCTGGTTGGGAGCGGCACCTTCCGGGACTCCTGGACCGCGGCCAAGCAGCGGCTGACTCCGGAGTACGGGACGTTCCCGAACTACAAGGACCCGGTCATCGGCGAAAGCCGCATCGACTGGATCGCCGTCACGCCGGAGATCCAGGTCGCGGAGGCCGCGGTCAACACCTTCCGGCTGGACGACCGGTACCCCAGCGACCACGCCCCGATCCAGGCCACGGTCCGGATCCCTTGACCGCCGGAATCTCGGGCGGCAAGCGGGGCCGCGCCGGGCCCCGGCCCAGCCGGTAAAATCGCTGCCATGAGGCTTCTGCTGATCCGTCACGGCCAGACCCCGGGCAACGTCCTGGGACAGCTGGACACCGCCCATCCGGGCCCCGGACTGACCGAGCTGGGCGAACGCCAGGCGGCCGCGCTGGCCCGCTCCCTGGCGAACGAAAAGATCGGACTGCTCTACGCGTCCACCCTGGTCCGCACCCAGCTCACGGCCGCACCGCTCGCCACCACCCGCGGGCTGGAGATTGAGGTGCTGGGAGGGCTGCGGGAAATCGAAGCCGGGGCGCTGGAGAAGCTCACCGACCGCGAATCCCACCTGCGCTACCTCGGCACAGTGTTCGCCTGGACGGCGGGCGAACTGGACCGGCGGATGCCCTCCGGCCCCAGCGGCCACGACTTCTTCGAACGCTACGACGACTCGATCGCGAGGATCGCCGCCGCTGCCTCCGCCGCCGGGGACGCCGCCGTCGCCGTCGTCAGCCACGGCGCCGCGATCCGGGTCTGGACCGGCCTGCGTGCCGCCAATGTCGAGGCGGAGTTCGCCGCGCGGCACGTGCTCGCCAACACCGGCATCGTGGCGCTGGAAGGCGATCCCGACGCCGGCTGGCGGCTGATCCACTGGGACGACAGCCCGGTGGGCGGACTGGCCCTGGCGGACCCGACGGCGGAGGACCCCACCGGCCGCCCCGCCGAACCGTCCGCTTAGACGTTTCCCTGCCGGACGGGCGTTTCCGGACGCCGAATGTGCGCGGACTCGTCGAAATCGCGGAAACCGAGTTCTCAAAGCCCTTACGTGGCCGAAACACCACGGAAACCGCCGCTCCATAGCCTTGGTCTGCATAACCCTTCGGCGAATCGAGGCAGCGATGCAGACCAACCCGCGGCTCAACATCCGGCAGGTCCCCTGGTCCAACCCGGTGGGAGCCGACCTGCGGGCAGCCCAGCAGGCGGAACTGGACGCCCGCTTCGGCCACCGCGGGCACGAGTCCGGGCCACCGCCGTCGGAAGTCGACACCGCGGTGTTCCTGGTGGCGCACGACAAGGCGTCGGGCCAGCCGGTGGGCTGCGGCGGGTTGCGCCTGCTGGACGAGCACACCGCCGAGATCAAGCGGCTCTACGTGCTGCCGTACACGCGAGGTTCGGGCGTGGCCAGTTCCATCCTGGCGGCGCTGGAGGGGCACGCCCATGCCCTCGGCGTCACCACCCTGACCGCTGAGGCGGGGTCGGCGCAGACCGACGGGCGGCAGTTCTACCAGAACTCGGGCTTTGTGGCCGTGCCCAACTTCGGCCCATACATCGGCGTGGAGCACTCGTACTGCTACGCGAAGCCGATCGATTCGCACAGCGCCGCGCACACCGCCATGGCGTGAGGCCGCGCGTCGCTGCGTGCCGCATGCGCTGTCAGTGCCTGCGTTGCCAGGGCCGCCGGGCCCGGACCGTCAGGTCCAGAAATCGTCGGACTTGGCCGTGTCCTCGAAGTACTCCCGGCCCTCGGCGATCTTGCCGTCGCGGACCACGAAAGTGATGACGGTGCCCATGTCCAGGGTCTTGCCGTTGCCCTCCCCGTGGGTTTGCTGGATCGCGACCGTGTGGCTTTCCCCGCCCACGATGTCCTGGACCTTGGCTTGGAAATTTCCCTGCGTGCGCGCTCCCAGTTCGCCGAAATACGCCAGGATGGCGTCGCGGCCCTGTTTCGTCCCCGATAGCACGCCGCTTCCGGCCACGTGCCAGACTGCGTCCTCCGCGAACAGCTCGCTGAGGGTCGCCATATCCCCTGCGTTGAAGGCCTCGTACCCCCGCCGGACCAGTTCAACATTCTCTGCGTTTCCCATGATCGGACACCTCTCCGTCGTCCT
This sequence comes from Arthrobacter sp. YAF16, assembly GCF_052113385.1. NCBI lineage: Bacteria > Bacillati > Actinomycetota > Actinomycetes > Micrococcales > Micrococcaceae > Arthrobacter > Arthrobacter sp. YAF16. Next base: position 26,970 of record NZ_JBFRDC010000009.1, on the reverse strand, counting down.
TGTCGGGTCATGCTGGGACGGTTAAAGGCTAGTCCTGGCCCGGGGTGCTGTCGATGGAAAGATGCGGAGCTGCCGGAGTCCCGGAGGACGTCCTAGTTCCCTGCCGGCCAGCCCGTGTAGGCCTCGGCAAGGTAAGCGCGGCCGTGCCGCGAGGACACCACCGAATTGAGTTCGCCGAGCTGGCGGGCGCGGGCGAAGTCGTCGGCTCCGGTCGGGGTGTGCAGCATGGAGGTCATCCAGTAGGAGAAGTGCTGCGCTTTCCAGACCCGGTCCAGGGCGCGGTCGCTGTACAGGTCAAGGAGCTTCGTGGAGCCGGTCTTGTAGAAGCTGTCCAGGCCTTCGAACAGCACCTTGACGTCGTGGATGGCCAGGTTCAGGCCCTTGGCTCCGGTGGGCGGGACGGTGTGGGCGGCGTCCCCGGCCAGGAACAGCTTGCCGTGCCGCATCGGGGCGTGCACGAAGCTGCGGAACTTCAGGACCGTCTTGTCGATGACCGGGCCCTCCTTGAGCTCGAAGCCGTTGCCGTTCACGCGGCTGCGGAACGCCTCCCAGATCCGCTCGTCGTCCCAGTTGTTGACGTCCTCCCCGGGGTCGCACTGGAAGTACATCCGCTGCACCGTCTCGGTCCGCTGGCTGATCAGGGCGAAGCCGTTCTCCGAGTTGGCATAGATCAGCTCGTCGGAGCTGCGCGGCGCCTCGGCCAGGATGCCGAACCAGGCAAAGGGGTACTCGTGGAAGTACCACTTACGGTCAGCCTCGGGAATCTGGACACGGCAGTGGCTGCGCGAGCCGTCCGCGCCCGCAATGAAGTCGGCCTGAAGCTCGAACTCGGTGCCGTCCGCGTCCGTGAACCACACCTTCGGCGAACCCTCGATGTCATGGACGCTGGTGTCCGTGACGCTGTACCGGACGTCGCCGCCGTCGGCCTCCCGGCGCGCGGCGAGGTCCATGAAGACGTCGGTTTGCGGGTAGAGCCAGACCGACTCGCCAACCAGCTCCTGGAAGTCGATGCGGTGGCTTTCCCCGTTGAACCGCAGCTCGATCCCGTCGTGCCGGTCGCCGTCGCGCAGCACGCGATCGGAGACGTCGGTGTCCACGAGGAGGTTGACGGTGCCGTGCTCGAGGATGCCGGCACGGACGGTTTCCGAGATTTCGCGCCGGCTGCGCAGTTCGACCACGGTGGACTCGATGCCCTCTTTGGCCAGCAGGTGGGAGAGCATGAGCCCGGCTGGGCCCCCGCCCACGATGGCCACCTGGGTGGTGATGACTTTTCGGGCTGCCATGTTGTCCTCGCTTCGTTGCGGGGCCCGGAGCGGCGTGCCAAGCTGTCGGCCGCACGCCGCGGGTCCGGACCGGATCGGTCTTCTGGCTAACAGTGTGCGCCCGGAGCAGTGATCTGCGTTACAGGTCTTCCGTTGAACGGAATTCGGCCGCCGCGCGGGAGTCCCCGAGCCGGCGTCCGATGCCCCGCGCCGCGGTCTGCAGCGCCGGCACCAGCGCCTGCAGCCGCATCTCCCGCAGCGGAACCACGACGCCGAGGGCAGCGACGGTCCGCTTCCTCGCGTCCCGCACCGGGACGGCGATCCCCCAGGTGTCGGGGTCCACGACGCCGGCCAGCTGGGCGTAGCCTTCCTCGGCGGCCTCGGCCAGGAGCGAGCGGAGGTCCCCGGCGCGGAGCCTGCCTGCGGGGTCGTTGAACTGGCGCAGGTATGCCGCCTGCACCGAGGCCGGCTGGTGGGCCATCAACACCAGCCCGGCCGAGGACAGGTGCACCGGCATCCGCCCGGCGACTTTCGCCCGGTTGGCGACCGAGCCGCGGCGCGACAGACGCTCCACGAACAAGGCGTCCCAGCCGTCCAGGACAGCCAGGTTCACGTTCTGGTTGAGCACCTGCTGGATGTCCTCCATGAACGGCATCGCCGCCTGCCGCAGGGCCAGGGTCGGCGAATTGCGGTTGACCAGCTCCCACAGCCGCAGCCCCAGCCGGACCGACCCCCCGCTGCCGAGCTCCAGGAGCCCGTGCCCGGCCAGCTGCCGGACCAATCGGTGGGCGGTGGTCAGGGGCAGGCCGGCCCGGTCCGCGAGTTCGGAGAGCTGCAGGGCGGCAGAGCCCTCGGGGAAGGCCTCGATCAGGCGCACCACGCGGTCCACCACGGAGTCCCCCGACCCGGAATTGGCCACGCTTCCCGCTTCCCCGAATTGTTGACTGCCTGGGATCAGTCTTCCATTGAACGGTGGCCGGCGGCCACCCGGCACCAGAGGGCCGGCGCCAGCACGACGGCGACGCCGACGGCGGCTCCGATGACCGTCTCCAGGAACCGGTCGCCCAGCAGGGTCCCCGCGGGCACGGGCGCCACCAGCAGGGTCGAGATCAGCGCCAGCGGGGTGACGAAGACCTGGGCCAGCATGTACTGGCGGGCGATGAACATCTCGGCGCCGAACTGGCAGGCGGCAATCACCAGCACGGTCTGCCAGGGGGCCGGCTGCAGCAGCAGGATGGCGGCCAGCAGCACCAGCCCGAGCGCGGTGCCGATGATGCGCTGAACGCCGCGGCTGACGCGGTGACGCGTGCTGTGCCCCACGAGCGGCACGACGGCGGCCACCATGGCCCAGTAGTTGTGGCCGAAGCCGAGCCATTCGCCGGCCAGGGTCGCGAGGGTGCCGGCCAGGCCGGCCGCCACGAGGTAGCCCACGGCTTCGAGCTTGGCAACGCGGCGCTCCGCTGTGGTCAGCCGGACCGGCCGGGGCCACGACCACGGCTTCCGGCGGCTCGGGGCGACCCGGGCGGACAAGCCGATCAGGAGCGAGAGCGCGACGGTCAGGACGGCCACCAGCATGCCCTGCCAGAGCGGTGGCTGGCTGGGGATGGAGGCGATGGCAGCGAAGGCGAAAATGTGGAAAAGCGATCCTGCCGGGCGGAGCCGCCACCAGGCGACGATCAGGGAGCAGCCGCCGGCCACCACTGTGGTCGCGAGGACCTGCAGCCAGACGGTGCCCGACGGCGTGAGCGCCAACGCCGCCCCGGCGCGGGCCGCCAAGGCGCCGAGCAGGATCACCGCGAGCATGAGGGTGCCGGCGCGCAACTGCAGCACGAAGCGGCGGCCGTGGGGCTCGTTCCGGCCGTAGATCCCGGCGAAGGCCCCAAAGGAGGCGAAGATGGCCAGATCCAGCCGGCCCAGCAGCACGAGGGTGATCAGCGGGACGAAGACGCCGACGGCGCAACGGACCGCGGCTTGGTGGTCCTTGTTGGCTGGAGCCATGGTGAACATCTCGCCGAACAATGTCGCGGGTTTCACAGGTGGAATGGGTCTTCCTTTGCAGTCGGTTGAGAACGACGGCGGCACTGGCATCCAGCTGAATCGTACGCCGGCAACCGCGGCCGGCAGGCTTCGAATTCCATTCAACGGAACAAGCGGGGGATCGGCATGGTGGTAGCGTCTATCGGTTGAACCACCCACACGGCATCTTCCGGAGGACCCATGCTCAAAGGATTCAAGGACTTCATCCTGCGCGGCAACGTGATCGAACTGTCCATCGCCGTCGTCGTCGGTACGGCGTTCACCGCCCTGGTCACGGCGTTCACCACGAACATCGTGAACCCGATCATCGCGGCAGCCGGCGGCGTCGAAACCCAGGGGCTCGGTTTTTACGTCTGGCCCGGAAATGCGAAGACCTTCGTCAATATCGGTGCCGTCCTCACGGCATTCGTGACTTTCCTCATCACCGCGGCGGTGGTGTACTTCATCTTTGTGGCTCCGATGAACCGGATCAACAGGATGGTCAAGCACCGGCTGGCCGCCGCGGAGCCGGAGGAGAACCCGGTCCCGGCCGACACCGCACTGCTGGCGGAGATCCGCGACCTGCTGGCCGGGCTGGCCGGCACCGGCGGGACCGCCGGGCATCCCGACGCCGACGGCGGGACCGCCGGGCATCCCGACCGCGGCGAAGACACATCCGAACTCCCCGGCGGTCGCACGGTCGAGCTCTCGGGGAAACACAGCCGCTAATTCGGGCGGCCGCACCGGCCGGCCGAACCCGCCGAGGCCTTCACCCAACGGCCTGGCACGGCCCGGATACTACCTGGCGGTAGCTCCGGGTCCCGGGCCCGGAACGGTTAGGCCGCCTTCGTCATCCGGATGGTCAGCGCCTCGTGCTCCACCGCGACCTTGAGGTGCTTGGCCTTGCCAATGTGGTCGCCGTCGAGCTGGAATTCCTGCTCATGGTCGAGGGTGATTTCCGCGGATTTGCCGGCGAAATACTCGACCGACTTGTTCTTGGCGTTCTTGCGGCCGAACATGCCGGCGAGCACGCTGAACCAGCCGAGCTTGCCTTTCGGGGCCAGAACCACGACGTCGAGAATGTTGTCATCGATTTTGGCGTCGGGGAATACTTCCACTCCTCCCGTGATCTGGCCGCAGTTTCCCACCATCACGCTGCGGATCCGGCGCCGGACCGGGTGCTGCCCGTCGATGCTGATCTGCGCCTTCACCGGTTTGCCGGGCAGGTGCCGGATGCCGGCCTCGACGTAGGCGAGCCAGCCCACCCGGTCCTTGAGTTCGTCCACGGTGTTCGCCATGATCGCCGCGTCGTAGCCAAGGCCGGCCATGACCAGGAAAAGCTGTTCGTCCCGGGCGTGGTCCAGGCTTGCCTTCACCACGTCGACCTTGATGTCTGAGCCGTTCAGGATGTCGTAGCTGGCGGCCACGGGGTCAGTGATGTCGACGCCGATATTGCGGGCCAGCAGGTTGCCGGTGCCCATCGGGACCAGGCCCATCGGCGTGCCGGTGCCGGCGAGGACCTCGGCCACGCAGCGGACGGTTCCGTCACCTCCGGCGGCAATCACGACGTCGACCCCCGCTTCGAGCGCTTCACGCGCCTGGCCCAGTCCGGTGTCCTCGGCCGTGGTTTCGAGCCAGAGGGGCTCCTTCCAGCCCTGCGTCTCGCAGAGCCGGTAGAACGCAGCCTTGAAATCCTCGCCGGAGGACTTCATGGGGTTGATGATCACGGCGGCGCGCTTGGGCTGCACGGAACTGTCCTGGGCGGCATTGTCTTGGGCGGCATTGGTCTGGGGCATGGCGTCCTTCGGGCATGTGGCGGGATAGGCCCCGCAAGGAAATCTTATCGGGGTGGGGCGGCATAACTTGCGCGCCATGGCAGCGAATCATGGACGCGCTGTCCGGCGGGTCACTACACTGGCCATGTTTAGGAACTGAAGCGTGCCGGCCTGGCCGGATGCCGTCCCGGAACCGCCGGGGTGGCCGCGTTCCAGGCGCGGAAGGCGGCCACATGACCGAACCAGAGGAAAACTACTCAGCCGAAGCCGAAGCCTCAAGCAGGGATCCGCACGACTGGGGCCGGGCGATGGCGCTGGCCCTGACCCGGCTGGCGGAGCAACTTGCCCCGGAAGACAGCGAAGACATGCACGCCAGCCTCGTGGACCGGCCGCTGCACCTCAGAATCCGTGACGACGCGGCGGGGGTCACGATCACGGTGTCGACGACGGCGGAGTCCGCCGGCTGACGCCCGGGCGGAAATAAAGCCGCTCAAATCATCAATTCCCTCCCTTTGTGTGCCAGACTAAGCGGGATTTACCGGCATACAGTGGGCCGGGACACTCATCTCATTTGGGGGAATGATGACAGAGCGCGCAAATTCTGACGCCAGAAAAGAATCCGAATCCTTCGGCAGGGCCGAGCCGTCTTACAGTCAGCGCTGGCCGGACGGGGCCCCTTGGCCGGATTCCTCCGAACGCCGGCAGGCGCAGCTGCCACCGCTGCCCCTTCCCCGGATCCGGACGGAGTCCCTGGAACACTCGGTGCGGGGCGCAGTCTTTGCCCTGGCCGTGATCCCGGTCGGCGTCGGACTGTGGCTGATCCTGTGGAAGCTTGGCTGGATGGCCTCGATTGTGGCCTTCGTGACGGCGGCCGGCGCCGCCCGGCTGTATGTCGCCGGCAGCACCGTGGGCAGCGGCGGCGCCATGACGAGGCGCGGCGCCTGGGTTGTCGTGGCCGTGACAGTGGCGACGGTGCTGCTCTCGTTCCTCGGCACCATTTGGCTGGATCTGGCCGACTACCTTGGAGGCTCACCGCTGGCACTGCTGTTCGAACCGCAGGCCTGGGACCTGCTGGGCTACAGTTTCGCCAACAACACGCACCTGGTCGAGGGCCTAAAGGGCGAGTTCCTGATGGCGTTGTTGTTCAGCGCCCTGGGCTGCTTCTTCACGCTGCGGCAACTGTTCGCCCAGTCCCGCCGAAGCTAGGACCAGTCAGCGTCCGGCAGCGTCAGCGTCCGGCGGAGAGGTCCGCGGAGATGAGTTCCGCGGTGGCGACGGCGGCCTCGCGCACCGAATCCAAGTACGCCTCCGGGTCCGGCTGCGCCGCAACGGCCTGCGCCTGCAGGGAGACGTTAATGGCGGCGACCACCTTGTCCGGCCCGTCGTAGATCGGCGCCGCCAGGGACATCAGCCCGAGCTCCAGTTCCTGGTTCAGCAGGCACCAGCCCTGGGCCCGGACGGTGGCCAGCTCCGCCAGCAGTTCTTCGCGGGTGCCGATGGCGCGCGGGGTGAGCGGCCGGATCCGGGCCGCGTCCAGGTATTCCTGGAGCTCCGCGGGCGGCAGGGCGGCCAGCAGGACCCGGCCCATGGAGGTGGCGTAGGCCGGAAAGCGGGTTCCCACGGTAATGCCGACGGTCATGATCCGCCGCGTCGCCACCCGGGCAATGTAGGCGATGTCCGTCCCGTCCAGCACGGCGGCCGACGTCGACTCCCCGAGCTTCAGGGACAGCTCCTCCAGGTGCGGCTGGGCGATTTGCGGCAGCGACAGCCCGGAGAGGTAGGCGTAACCGAGCTGCAGCACCTTGGCGGTCAGCGCGAACGCCTTGCCGTCGGTCCGGACGTAGCCGAGCTCGACGAGCGTGTGCAGGAAACGCCGCGCAGTGGCACGGGTGAGGTCGGTCCGGGCCGCGACCTCGGTCAGGGTCATCAGCGGGTGCTCCGCGTCGAAGGACCGGATCACCGCCAGTCCCCTCGCCAGCGACTGCACGTACTGGTCGCTGGCTGCGGGCGCCCCGTCGGCACGGGTGGCCTTTGCTGCCTCAGTCATTTCACGCCTCTCGATCACGCATCACTTTATACGCGCGAACGTACACTTGAGGCCCCGAAACGGCTCTCCGGCCGGGCACCAAGCGTTCGTTCGCACGTGGGTGGTCAGGCTGAGGCGGCGGCGGCGAGCGGCACCGGCACGAGCGCTTGCAGTTCCTCGAGGGTGCAGCCGAAGGTCTCCCGGACCTGGACGCCGTCGGGGCCGGTCAGGAAGACGGCTTTGTCGGTGTAGACCCGCGTGACGCAGCCGATCCCGGTCAGCGGGTAGCTGCAGGACTCCACCAGCTTGGACACACCCTCGCGGGTCAGCAGCGTCATCATCACGAAGACGTCCTTGGCTCCGGTCGCCAAGTCCATGGCGCCGCCGACGGCGGGAATCGCGTCCGGTGCGCCGGTGTGCCAGTTGGCGAGGTCACCGGTTGCGGAGACCTGGAAGGCGCCCAGCACACAGATGTCCAGGTGGCCGCCGCGCATGATCGCGAAGGAGTCGGCGTGGTGGAAGTAGGAGGCGCCGGGCAGTTCGGTCACGGGGATCTTGCCCGCGTTGATGAGGTCGCCGTCGATCTGGTCGCCGGTGGCTTCCGGGCCCATGCCGAGCATGCCGTTCTCGGTGTGGAGCGTGATGTTCTGCTCCGGTTCGAGATAGTTGGACACCAGCGTGGGCTGGCCGATGCCGAGGTTCACAAAGGAGCCGGGGCTGATGTCCCGGGCCACCAGGCGGGCGAGGTCGTCGCGGCCCAGCGGCTTGTCGGACGTCTGGATACTCGTCGCGCTGCTCATCAGGCCACCTTCACGATGCTGTTGACGTAAATTCCGGGGGTCACGATGACCTCCGGGTCCAGGCCGCCCGTCGGGACGATCTCGGAGACCTGGACGATGCTGTGCTTGGCCGCGGCGGCCATGATCGGGCCGAAGTTGCGGGCCGTCTTGCGGTAGACGAGGTTGCCCTTGCCGTCGGCCGTGAGCGCCTTGATGAGCGCGACGTCGGCGTGGATGGGGGTCTCGAACACTTGCCATTTTCCGTCCAGGAAGCGGGTTTCCTTGCCCTCGGCCAGCATGGTGCCGTAGCCCGTGGGGGTGAAGAAGCCGCCGATCCCGGCGCCGGCGGCGCGGATCCGTTCGGCCAGGTTGCCCTGCGGCACGAGTTCAAGTTCGATCTCCCCGGCCCTGAACTTGGCGTCGAAGTGCCAGGAGTCGGACTGACGCGGGAAGGAGCAGATCATCTTCTTCACCCGCCCCTCCTTGATCAGCAGCGCAAGGCCCTGGTCGCCCTGGCCGGCGTTGTTGTTGACCACTGTGAGGTCCGTGGCCCCGCAGTCCATCAGGGCGTCAATGAGTTCGAACGGCTGCCCGGCGTTGCCGAAACCGCCGATCATCACGGTGGAACCGTCCTGGATCCCGGCGACGGCCTCGCCGACGGTATCTACGAAGTTGAGCATTCCCTTAGGCCTTTCCTGTGTTGGTTCCGGCAACGGTCATGTTTTCGAGGACGACGGCGAGGCCCTGGCCGACGCCGATGCAGATCGCGGCGACGCCCCAGCGTTCGCCGGAGGCCTGCAGGGACCGGGCCAGGGTGCCGAGGATGCGTCCGCCGGAGGCGCCGAGCGGGTGGCCCATCGCGATCGCCCCGCCGTGCCGGTTCACGATTGCGGGGTCGATGCCCCAGGCGTTGATGCAGGCCAGGGACTGCGCGGCGAACGCCTCGTTGAGCTCGACGGCGCCGACCTGGTCCCAGCCGATCCCGGCCTTGGCGAGGGCCTTGTTCGCGGCCTCCACCGGGGCGTAGCCGAAGAACTGCGGATCGTTCGCATGCACGCCGCGCCCGGCGATCCGGGCCAGCGGCTCCAGGCCCAGGAGCCCGGCGGCGTCCTCGGACCCGAGCCACGCCGCGGAGGCGCCGTCCGAAAGCGGCGACGCGTTCCCGGCCGTCACGGTCCCGGCCTCACTCCGGAACACGGTCTTGAGCGAGGCGAGCTTCTCCGCCGAGGATCCGGGCCGGATGCCCTCGTCCCGGACCAGGTCCGTGCCCGGGACCGCGGTGACGAGCCGGTCGTAGAAACCCTCGTCCCAGGCCGCGGCGGCCAGGTTGTGCGAGGCCGCCGCGAACTCATCCTGCGCCTCGCGGGTGATCCCGTATTTCTCGGCCAGCCGTTCGGTCGCCTCGCCCAGCGAGATGGTCCAGTCCGGGCGCATGTCCTTGTTCACCAGCCGCCAGCCCAGCGTGGTGGAGACCAGGGTCAGATCCCCGGCCGGGTAGGGCTTCTCGGTCTTCGGCAGCACCCACGGCGCCCGCGACATCGATTCGACCCCGCCGACCAGCATCAGCTCCGCGTCCCCGGTGTTGATCTGCCGGGACGCGATGATCGCCGCATCCAGCGAGGAACCGCACAGCCGGTTGACCGTGGTCCCCGGGACCGAGACCGGCAACCCGGCCAGCAGGGTGCCCATCCGGGCCACGTTGCGGTTTTCCTCGCCGGCGCCGTTCGCGTTGCCGAACACCACCTCGTCGATCCGCGCCGCGTCCAGGCCCGGGGCGCGCTTGACCGCCTCGCCGATCACGTGCGCGGCCAGATCATCCGGGCGCACGCCGGCAAGTCCGCCGCCGAACTTGCCGAACGGGGTCCGCACGGCGTCGTAAACAAAAGCCTGAATCATGATTTCCTCTGAATTCTCGGTGGGGCCCAAGTAGCTGGCAGTTGTTGTCGTTTTCAGCCCTCAAAACGACAACTATTGCGAGCTAGTTGGGTGGGGCGGCCTCGTCCATGGAGTGGAAGACCTGCTGCGCGGTCTTGAAGGCGGTGTTGGCGGAGGGAACGCCGCAGTAGATGGCGGTCTGCAGCAAAATTTCCTTGATCTCGTCCCTGCTCAGGCCGTTGGTGATGGCGGCACGGATGTGCATCGCGAGTTCTTCCCAGTGGCCGTGGGCCACCATCGCGGTGATGGTGACGGCGGAGCGCATCTGGCGGCTGATCCCGGGCCTGGTCCAGATCCCGCCCCAGGCGATCCGGGTGATCATGTCCTGGAAGTCCTCGGTGAAGGAATCCTTGTTGGCGTTGGCCCGGTCCACGTGGGCCGCGCCGAGCACCTCGCGGCGGACCTTCATGCCGCCGTCGTAGATCTCCTGGCTGGTGGCGTCCGGCTGCACGACGCCGTTCCGTTCCGGGCCGGCCTGCGGGCCGCCGGGCCTGGGGCCGGTCACTTTGCGGCTCCGCGGGATTCGGTCCAGCTGATCAGGCTGCGCAGCAGTTCGGCCACGTGCCCCGGGGCCTCGAAGGGTGCCAGGTGGGATACGCCCTCCAGCGTCGCGGCGCTGGCCGTGCCCCCGCCGGCGGTGATGCCGGCGGCGATCTCCTCGGCGAACGAGGGAGGGGCGACGGTGTCCTCGGCGCCGGCCAGGGCCTGGGTGGGGACCCGGATGCTGCCGAGTTCGTCCCGCACGTCGAAGCCGGCCAGGGCCTCGCAGCAGAAGGCGTAGCTGAACCGGTCCGCGTCCCGCAGGGTGTGCAGCAGTCGGCTGCTGAGCTCGGGCTGACGCTCCATGAAGCCCTGCGCGAACCAGCGCTGGGCGGAGCCCTCGATCATCACTCCGGTGCCCTGGTTGCGGACGGTTTCGGCCCGTTCCAGCCAGCCTTCCGGGGTGCCGATCTTCGCGCCGCTGCACTGCACGGACAGGCTCTTGAGCCGTTCGCCGTGCCTGATGCCCAGCTGCAGGCCAGTGGCCCCGCCGAGGGAGACTCCGGCGTAGTGGAACCGCGCGCCGGGCGCGATCGAGTCGACCAGTTCGATGACGGCGTCGGCCAGTTCGGCGACGGAAAAGGATTCGGCGGCGGCCGGGGAGACGCCGTGGCCGGGCAGGTCCCAGGCGACGACGTCGACGTCGTTGCCTAGCAGTGCGCCGGCCTGGCTCCAGAGCAGCGTGGAGGTGCCCAGCGACGGGCCCACCACGAGGAGGGGCTTATCGCCGAGCTCGCGCACGGGCGAGAGCAGTACGGCCTTGACGGTTGGTCTAGCCACGGTGGGCTCCGTTCTCTTCGGTCGCTTGGTTCGGTTCGATATGAGGGGGCAGGGCCGCAGCGAAGTCGGGCCACGCCGCGAGGATGCGTCGTGAGATTTCGGCGGCCTGGCCGAGGTAGTTGGCCGGGTCCAGCAACTCCTCAAGCCGCTCGTCGGAGAGCAGTTCGGCCGGGACGGCCGCGCGGAGCAGCTTGCGGTAGGTGCTTGGCTGTTCGGCCGCCGGCGCCTGCAGGGTCTGGTCCACCACGTCCTGGAGCCGTCGTGGGCCGTCCGCGCCCAGCAGCGGGCCGACGGCGGCAGTCACCGCCTCGGAGAGCAGCAGCGGGCCGGACAGGTCCAGGTTCCGGCGCATCGCCGACGGGAAGACCTGCAGGCCCTCGGCCAGTTCGCGGAGCTGTCCGGCGGCGCCCAGGCCCAGCCGGAGCAGGGAACGCAGCGCGGGCCACTCGCTGTGCCAGGCGCCGTCGGCACGTTCGTCGTTGAAATTGGCCGCCGCGAGGTGCAGCTGCGCCGCCAGCGCCGGTGCCTGCAGCGCGGCGCTGCGGACCAGCACGGACAGCACCGGGTTTTGCTTTTGTGGCATGGCCGAGGAGCCTCCCCGGCCCGCGGCCCGCGGTTCGGCGAGTTCGGCCACCTCCGGGCGGCTCAGGAAGAGCACGTCGGCGGCGATTTTGCCAGCGGCGTCCGTCACGGCTGCCAGGGCGTCGCCGAGCGCGGTGACCGCGAGCCGGTTGGTGTGCCAGGGCGCCGGGGCAGCGGCCAGTCCCAGCCGGGCGGCCAGGCGGTCGGCCAGGTCGAGCGGCGCGAGGGCCGAGCCTTCGGTCAGCACGGTGCCGGCCGCCAGGGTTCCGGCGGCTCCCCCGGTCTGCACCGGCAGCTCCAGTGCCTCGAGCCGGCGCGCGGCAGCGGCGAGCCCGTGGAACCACTGCGCGGCTTTGAGCCCGAAGCTGAACGGCAGCGAGTGCTGGGTCAGGCTCCGGCCCACGCACAGCGTCTGCTGGTGCCGCTCCGCGAGGGCGGCGAGGGCCGCCGTCGTGCGTTTGACGTCGGTGAGCAGTTCCCCAACGGTTCCGGCTGCCAGCAGCATCAGGGCGGAGTCGAGCACGTCCTGGCTGGTCAGCGAGGTGTGCACGGCGCGTCCGGCGCCGATGCCGGCCGTGTCGAGGGCCGTGACCTGCTTGCGGAGGTCGGCAAGCAGCGGGATCACCGGATTGGCGCCGCCCTGGGCTCGGACGGCGATTGAAGCGATGTCGTAGCGTCCGACGTCGGCGGCCTCCGCCACGAGGGCGGCGGACCCGGCCGGGGCCAGGGACGCTTCCTCGAGGACCGCGGCCCAGCCGGCTTCGACCCGGAGGATGGCGGCGAGCACCGCGCGGTCCCCGGTCAGCGCCGCCACCCGGGGCGACGCCGACACGGGGCTTAGCAGGCCGAAATCGCCGTCCCGGCCGGCAGCTGCGTCACCGTTGGGAATCGTCACTGCGAAGCGTCCTGAACGCCGGCATCCTCGATGCTACTGGCTTCAGCGCCGTCGCCTTCAAAATCGAGGAACACCGTCTCGCCCTCGCCCTGCAGCCGGATGTCCCAGCTGAGGCCGCCGTCGGGATCGCGCCGGGCGATCAGGGTGCGGCGGCGTGCCGGCTCCAGGGCGGACAGCAGCGGGTCGGCGGCGAGGGCCTCCTCGTTCTCCGGCAGGTAGACGCGGGTGAAGAGCCGGTTCATCAGGCCGCGGGCGAACACGACCACGGAGATGAACGGTGCGGCGCCGGGCGCGGTGGGGCCCGGGTTGACGGTGGTGAAGGTGAAGACGCCGGTGTTGCCGACGGCACTGCGGCCGAAGCCGGTGAAGGTGTAGCCGTCACGGACCAGGGAGCCGGTGCGCTGCGGGACCTGGCCCTCGGCGTCGGCCTGCCAGATCTCCAGGATGGCGTCCGGGACCGGATGGCCGGCGCCGTCGAACACGGTGCCCTGCAGGCGGATCGAGCCGGCGGACCCGGGGGCCAGCAGCTCCCGGTCCTTCGCGTAGGGCAGTGCGTAGCCGTAGAACGGGCCCACCGTCTGGCCGGGTGTGGGGGTCAATTTACTCATGGTCGTCTCCTTCTGCGCCCAGCGCCTCGTTCTCGGTCCAGGTCCGCTTCGAACCGGTCAGGACAATGTCCCAGTTGTAGGCCAGCGCCCACTCCGGCTTGGTCTGATCATGGTTGTAGCTGGCGACCAGGCGGTCCCGCGCGTCCTGGTCCACGATCGACTGGTAGATCGGGTCCAGGGCGAAGAGCGGGTCGCCGGGGAAGTACATCTGCGTGACGATCCGCTGCGTGAACTCCTGGCCGAAGAGGGAGAAGTGGATGTGGGCCGGCCGCCAGGCGTTCAGGTGGTTCTTCCACGGGTAAGCGCCGGGCTTGATCGTGGTGAAGCTGTAGGACCCGTCCGCGCCCGTGATGCAGCGGCCGACGCCGGTGAAGTTCGGGTCGAGCGGGGCCGGGTGCTGGTCGCGCTTGTGGATGTAGCGGCCCGAGGAGTTGGCCTGCCAGATTTCCACCAGCTGGCCCGCCACCGGCCGGCCGTCGCCGTCGAGCACCCGGCCGGAGACGATGATCCGCTCGCCCATCGGTTCGCCGTTGTGCTGGATGGTGAGGTCGGATTCGAGGGCGTGCACGTCCATGTGTCCGAAGGCCGGCGAGTACAGCTCAATGGTCTCGGGGTCCGCGTGCTGCAGGCTCTTGGTCGGGTGCCGGAGGATGCTGCTGCGGTACGGGGGGTAGTCCAGCCGCGGCTGGGTTTCCGCCGCGGCGCCGTTGAGGCGGGCCTGCGCGTAGGCGTCGCCCAGTGCCTTCATCTCGTCGCTGAGGATCTGCTGCGATTCCGCGGCAGTGTCCAGGGCCGGAACAGCCTGCGCGGCGGCCTGCGGTGTGGCCTCGGGTGCTGCGTCGGACACGTCTTCGGTGATCGGGTCCGCGTTGAAAATTTCGAGGTTGATTTCTTCAGGCACAGCAGCCTCCTTTCGTTGGGGTGGGTCGAACCTGGCCGGGAGCGGTCAGGCGGTGAGTTTGAGCTGGTGCAGATGGTCGTACTGCACGGCATGCCGGACCGGGGCGTTGGGGGCCCCGTAGCCGTCGTAGGAGCCGCGGCGTTCCACCATTTCGAAGAACACGCTGCCGACGGTCGCGGTGTAGAAGTGCAGGAATTCGCCGTCGGCGTCACGGTCGTAGAGCAGGTTCAGCTCGCGGAGGGTGGCGAGGAACCCCGGATCCAGGTCGAAACGCGCGTCCAGGTCCTCGTAGTAGTTCGCCGGGATGCGCAGGAAGTCCAGGCCGCGGCCGCGGGCGGCCCGGGCCGCGGCCACAAGGTCATCCACCGCGAACGCGATGTGTTCCTGGTAGGTCCGGCGCTGGATTCCGGTGGGTGCGCCGCCGGCTGCGTCCTGGCCGCCCTCCTGCTGGTGCAGCGGGGCCAGGTTCAGCACCAGCCGCACTCCGCGGTCCCGGGTGGTCATCACCTGGGAGCGGACCAGCCCGGTGGGACTGGCCACTTCGGCGTACGGCTGCGGCTCGAGGGCCAGGGCGCTGGTGTAGAAGAGCACGGCCTCGTCGAAGTGCTGCCACGGCTGGGCGAGGTTGACGTGGTCGATCACGGCCTGCGGCCCCGCAGCCCTGCCTGCGGCTGCGCCGGCAGCGCCGTCTCCAGTGCCGTTTCCAGTTCCGGCGGGCGTGCCGAACTCGTTGACCCAGGCGGCGGTCCCGTCCGGACTGCCCTGGCACAGGAAGATTTCGGTGGAGTCCGGGGCGGCGAAGCCCTGGAAGATTTCCTCGTTCGCCTGGCTCTTGCGCGGCACTGCGGGGGCCTTGAGCTGCTGCGCCCTGGCGGCGGCGATCACGGGTGAGTCGACGTCGAAGCCGACCGCGGCAATGGCGGTCTCCGCCGCGGCGGGGGCTTCCTCGTTGATGATCACGCGCGCGTGGCCCATGGTCCACAATTGCACATTCTTGGTCCGGTGCCGGCCGTTGAACGCGAAGCCGAGCTGGCCCAGCAGGGTCTCCAGGGCGGCGGTGTCGGCGGCCCGCACCTCGGCGAAGTTGAAGCCCGCCGGTTCGGCCACCTGCGGCAGCGTGGCCAGTTCCATCGGATGACGACGGCGGCCGGCGGTCCCGGCGGCCGTTTCGGCCGCCTCTGGCGCCGAGGGGTGCGCCTCCAGCCACTGTGCGCTTTGTTCCTCGAGCCAGATCAGCGAACGCATGGCATCCACCGCAGTGCGCTCGACGTCGGACTGCCGGAAGACGTCGTTGAACACCTCCAGCGAGACCGGGCCGGAGTAGCCGGCACGGACCACATGGCCCATGAACTTGGCGAGCTCGAACTGCCCCTCGCCCGGGAAGACCCGGTAGTGCCGGCTCCAGGACAGCACGTCCATGGACAGCTTCGGGGCGTCCGCCACCTGGACGAAGAAAATCTTCTCGGGGTTGAACCGCTCGATCGGGGCCGTGTCCCAGTCCCGGGACAGGATGTGGAACGAGTCGAGGCAGGTGCCCAGGTTCGGGTGGTCCACCAGTTCCACGAGGCGGTGGGCGTGCTCGTAGTCGTTGACGTATTTGCCCCATGCCAGGGCCTCGTAGGCGACCTTCACACCGTGCTCGCCGGCGAGCGAGGCGAGCCGGGACAGCTGCCCGGCGCGGAGCTCGTCGTCGTCGATGCTGGCGGTGGCCACGTTGGAGCAGACCAGGATGGTGTCCATGCCCAGCCGGGACATCAGCCGGAACTTGGCCTCCGCCCGGCGCAGGTTGGCGGCGAGCAGCTCCTCCGGCACGCTGTCGAAGTCGCGGAACGGCTGGTACAGGTCGAGGCCGAGGCCCAGGTCCGCGGCCATCGATCGGATCTCCTCCGGGCTCAGCGAGGACGTCACGAGGTCCTGCTCGAAGATCTCGATCCCGTCGAACCCGGCGACGGCGCAGGCGTGCATCTTCTCCTTCAGGGTGCCGGAGAGGCAGACGGTGGCGATTCCGGTGCGCATCAGGCGGCCACCTCCTCGGCAGCCACGAGCTCCAGGAAGTGGGCCCGCATCCGGTCCGCGTCCGCTTCGAGGCCGGTGAAAATCCGGAACGCGTCGGCTGCCTGGCCCACGGCCATCCGGCCGCCGTCGAGCACCTCGCAGCCCTTGGCGCGGGCTTCGCGGACCAGTTCGGTCTCGATCGGCCGGTAGACGATGTCCGCGACCCAGTGCCGGGGTTCCAGCAGGGACATGTCCAGCGGGACACCGGGGTGGGCGGCCATGCCCACCGGGGTGCAGTGCACCAGCCCGTCGGCGAGCGGCATGAGCCCGGGAAGCTCCGCCGTCGTCCGGGCCGTGACCTGGCTGTGCGGGAAGAACCCGGCCAGTTCGGCCGCCCGGTCCGCGCAGCGGGCCGCGTCGGTGTCCACGAGGTCCAGCCGCCGGACCCCGGCAGTCAACAGTGCGTAGGCGACAGCGGACCCGGCGCCGCCGGCGCCGAGCTGCACGACGCGGTCCAGCTTCGCCCCGGGCAGGCCGGAGGCGAGGGCGGAGGCAAAGCCGGAGAAATCGGTGTTGTGGCCGATGAAGCGGCCGTCGCGGATGGTCACGGTGTTGACGGCACCGAGGCGCCGGGCGTCCGGCGAGATCTCGTCGAGGTGTTCCAGCACCAACTGCTTGCACGGGTGGGTGATGTTCAATCCGTTGAAGCCGAGCCGCTGGGCGCCGGTCAGGAGTTCCCCGACGGCCTGGCCGGGGAGGCCCAGTTCGGTGAGGTCAATGGGGCGGTAAAGATACCGGAGGCCCTGCACATCGCCTTCGCGTTCATGCATGGGGGGCGTGAGGGACGGCGTCACGCCATCGCCTACGAGGCCCACGAGGAAGGACTCTGCTCGATTGCTCATCCGTCTAGCTCCTTTGACAACGGCACTCGGCGGCCGCAATGTGGGCGGCAGGCCGGGTGGTAGGGATTACATTACCGCAAGTGTTCACATATTGCACTGATGTTCTTATTACGAACATATATTTCTTCACTGCTGGGGCAGCCGGGCAGAGAGCTCGGCCGCGGCGGATTGGAGCAGCGGCACGAGGGCCACAAGGGCCTCCATGCTCATCCGGAAGACGGGCACAGCGGTGGCCAGCGAGGCGAAGGCATGGCCTTGGGAGTTGAAGACCGGGACGGCGACGGCGCGCATGCCCAGCTCGTTTTCCTCGTCCATGGTGGCGTAGCCCCGCTTCCGGACCAGCTCGATTTCGGCCCGGAACGCATCCCGGTCCGTGATGGAGAGTTCCGTCAGGGGCTCCAGTTCGAGGTCCTGCACCAGACGGTCCCGGGTGGCATCGTCGGCAAACGCAACCAGCGCCTTGCCCACCGAGGTAGTGTGCAGCGCGCCGAGGTGGCCCGGATCGGAGGTGACGCGGAAGGTCTGCGGACCGTCGACCTTGTTGACGGTGAGGTGGTGGTTTCCGTCACGCACCGAAAGGATGGTGGCCTCGCCGGTCTCCTCGGTGACGCGCCGCAGGATGGGAAGCGCCGTGCCGGCGAAGCCATGGTGGTTGGATACCCGCTGGCCGAGCTGGAAGACGCGCAGGCCCAGATGATAGCGGCGGCCGTCCGGCTCGTAGTCCACAAAGCCGTCCCTGGTCAGCGAACCGAGCAGGCGGTACGTGGTGCTGAAGGGCAGTTCCGCCCGGCGCGAGAGCTCCGCGGCACTGGCTCCGCGGGGTTCATCGCCGAGCAGGACCAGCAGGCCCAGAGCCTTGCCCACCATATCGGTGCGCGAGTCCTCCCTGGCCGGGCGCGCAGGCTTCGCGGTCTCTTCATCGGGGGCCCCGGCAGCGAGGTCCGGCTCTGTGTCTTGATTCACACTCATGCATCGATGTTCTCACATAGTGAGAGCTATTGCTAGATCGTGATTATTTTTCTTGACAAGTGACCGCGCTCACAGCCATGCTTGCTACATCGCACAAGTAGCTCCCACCATGTGGCTACTAGTCCGGGTCTTTCCTCGGTCCACCGGCTGCCGCACACTTGAAGCCACCGGCCGGCAGGACCCTCCCGATCCATCCGCGACAACGTCGTCACATTAAAGGAACACCATGAGCCAGACACTCCCGTCTACGACGCCGGGCACTGCCGCACCGGCCGGGACGCCTAAGAAGGCGGCCCTCGCCAGCTTCCTGGGCAGCGCCGTCGAGTACTACGACTTCTTCATTTTCGGGTCCGCCGCCGCCCTGATTTTTCCGAAGGTCTTCTTCCCGGACGCGGACGCCAACGCCGCCATCATGTCCTTCGCGACCTTCGGCTTCGCCTATGTGGCCCGTCCCGTCGGCGCCGTCATCCTGGGCCACTTCGGTGACCGGGTGGGCCGCCGGAAGGTCCTGATGTTCACGCTGCTGCTGATGGGCGCCTCCACCTTTGTGATCGGCTGCCTGCCGGACTTCAAGACCGTCGGCTGGTGGGCCCCCGTGCTGTTGGTGATTGCCCGGCTCTGCCAGGGCCTCTCCGCCGCCGGTGAGCAGGCCGGCGCCTCCTCCATGACCCTGG
This sequence comes from Arthrobacter sp. YAF16, assembly GCF_052113385.1. Lineage (NCBI taxonomy): Bacteria > Bacillati > Actinomycetota > Actinomycetes > Micrococcales > Micrococcaceae > Arthrobacter > Arthrobacter sp. YAF16. The sequence continues at coordinate 8,331 of NZ_JBFRDC010000009.1, read as the reverse complement.
AGCACGCACCGGACAACCGCCGTTCGTTCTTCACCTCCTGGACCCTGACCGGCACCCAGGGCGGCCAGATCCTTGCCGCCCTCGTCTTTATCCCCGTCCTTGCCCTGCCTGACGAGGTCAAGTACGGCATCGGCTGGCGCATCCCGTTCTGGCTCAGCGCCGTCGTCGTCGTGGTTGCTTTCTTCATCCGCCGCACCCTGCACGAGCCGCCGGCCTTCGAGGAGGCCCAGAAGAGCGCCCAGATTTCCAAGCTCCCGGTCGCCGACCTGCTGAAGCACCACTGGCGCGACGTGCTCCGCGTTGTCGCATGCGCCTTCATCGCCGCCGTCTCCACCGTGTTCGGTACCCTGGCCATCAGCTACGCGAAGAATGTCGCCAACGTGGACGGCACCGTCACGCTGTGGCTGGTCGTGGGCGCCAACCTCGTGGCACTCGGTACCCAGCCGCTCTTCGGCAAGCTGGCCGACCGGATCGGACGCAAGCCGGTCTTCATCTACGGCGCTCTCTCCAGCGCGCTGCTGACCCCGGTATTCCTGCTCAGCCTCGAATCCGGCAGCGTCCCGCTGATGTTCCTGGCCGCAATCGGCTTCTTCTCCTTCGGCTACGCGGCCTCCAACGCCGTCTGGCCGTCCTTCTACGCCGAAATGTTCAGCACCAGGGTCCGCTTCTCCGGCCTGGCGATCGGCACCCAGCTCGGCTTCCTGATGGCAGGCTTCGCCCCGGCAATCGTGGCGGCCATGGGCGGCATCAAGCCCGGTGGCTGGGTTCAGATCACCATCTTCACCGGGATCATCTGCGCCATCGCCGCCATCTCCGCGCTGACCGCCAAGGAAACCTTCAAGGTTCCCACCAAGGAGCTCGGCCTACGCTAAGGCCCCCGACGGGCAAGGGCATCCGCGACGCTCCCGCCCAGTTCTTATTGGAAAATCCCGGCGTGTTCGGTGAACACGCCGGGCTTTTCCGCGTGTCGGCGGTGTTGCGGGCGGAAGAACCGGGCGGGAGCGTCGTGTGGACCGCCCGACGGCGGGAGTTCAGCCCTGGCCGGCGCCGAGCACGGCGGCCAGGTCGTAGCTGACCGGCTCCTCCAGCTGGGCGTAGGTGCAGGACCCCGGCTCCCGGTCCGGCCGCCAGCGGACGAACTGGGTGGTGTGCCGGAAACGCGCGCCCTCCATGTGGTCATATTTCACTTCCACCACCCGCTCCGGGCGCAGGGGCGTGAAGCCCAGGTCCTTGCCCCCGCTCCACCGGCTTCCCTCGGCGTTGCGCGGCGTCCGGGCCCCCTCCTCCTGCCTGGCCCACGCCCACGGGTGGTCGGCAAAATCGGTGACGAGTGGCTGGAGTTCCTCGAACAGCTCCTTGCGGCGCTGCATCGGGAACGCACCCACCACACCCACGTTGGCGAGCACGCCGTCGTCGTCGTAGAGCCCCAGCAGCAGCGAACCGATCCGGTCCGGGCCGGAGGTGTGCACCCGGTAACCGGCGAGGACACAGTCAGCGGTGCGTTCGTGCTTGACCTTGAACATGGTGCGCTTGTCCGGCTGGTAGCTGGAGTCCAGCGCCTTGGCCACGATCCCGTCCAGGCCGGCGCCTTCGAACTGCCGGAACCACCTCGCCGCGGTGTCCCGGTCCGCGGTGGCGGCGGTCAAGTGCACCGGCGCGGAGCTGTCCGCGAGTACCCGCTCGAGGGCCGCCCGGCGCTCCCCGAAGGGCCGGCCGGTGAGATCCTCGTCGTCGAGGGCCAGCAGGTCGAAAGCAACGAAACTTGCGGGGGTCTGGGCGGCGAGCAGCCGGACGCGGCTCGCGGCCGGGTGGATCCGCTGCTGGAGGGCATCGAAGTCCAGGCGGTCCCCCGCGGCGCCGACCAGGACGATCTCGCCGTCGAGAACGCAGCGCGGCGGGAGGTTTGCCTTGAGTGACTCCACGAGCTCCGGGAAGTACCGGGTCAGGGGTTTGCCGTTGCGGCTGCCGATCTCCACCTCGTCGCCGTCGCGGAAGATGATGGAACGGAATCCGTCCCACTTGGGCTCAAAACTCATCGAACCCTCCGGCAGGGCGCTTACGGCTTTCGCCAGCATCGGCGCGATCGGGGGCATCAGCGGCAGTCGCATACGGCCCATTCTGTCCGGGCCGGCCGCCGACGTCGACCCCCGGGCGGCCAGCCGGGGGCTAGCGGCCAGTCGGGGGCTAGCGGCCGGCCTTCGTGCGGATTTCCACGACAGAGCCTGCGTGCGCCTGGGCCGGCGGCCCTGGCGCGGAAATCAGGACGGCCCGGAAAACTAACCCACCGCTTACCGGGCCGAAACGCAGCGGCAACAATGGCGCAGGACACTGGAAGTGCCGGCAAGAGCAGGCACCAGCTCCAGTCCAGGAGGCCCGCCATGTTGAAGGAAGCCAAAGCCCAGACCACCCGCATCCGCGCCCTCGATCAGTTGCACCGCGGCGACGAGATCGAGGCCCGCCTGCGCGTCGGCCCCAACTACGACGACGTCGTGATCCGCCGCGGCAGCGTGCAGGAAACGGCGCCGGGGATCGGCGTCGTCTGGATCCTGGACCGGCAATCGGGCACGCGCAAGGCGGTCAACGCCGACGAGTGCACCCTCTGGCGCGTGGCCTAACGAGCTAGCCGCCGGCGACGGACTGGATGATCAGGACCTCCTGGCCGGGCGCCACTTCCGTGCCGAGGCCCTGCAGCCGCCGGATTTCATTCCCGTTGACGTATATATTCACGTAGCGGCGGACGGCTCCGGTTTCGTCCCGCAGCCGCCGGGACAGGGCGGGGAAGTCCCCGGCCACAGTATCCAGCACCCATTGGACCGTTACGGCCCCGTCCGCGGGCGCAGTCAGGATGGACTGCCCGCCGGCCAGCGGTTGGAGGACGCTGGGAAGCAGCACACTGATCTCAGGCACAGTTAGCCTCAAGCGGAAGCCGCGGCAACGCGCGCCGCAGGCGCCGGGGCGCCGACAACAGCCGCGGCCCGCACGCACAGCACGTCGGGCAGGTGCGAGGCGACCTCGGTGAAGTGTTCGCCTTCGTCGGCGCTGGCGTAGACGCTGCCGCCGCGGGTCCCAAAATAGACTCCGGCGGGTTCGGCGGCGTCGACGCAGGCCGCGTCGCGGAGCACGGAATTGAACTCTGCCCCGGGCAGGCCGGCGTCCAGCCGCTTCCAGCTCGCGCCGGCGTCGTCGGTCCGGTGCACGGCAAGCTTTCCGCCGGGCGGGATCCGTTCGCCGTCGGCCTTCAGCGGGATGACCCAGGCTGTGCCCGCGCGGCGCGGGTGCGTCAGCATGACAAAGCCGAAGTCCGCCGGCAAGCCCTCGGCAATCGATTCCCAGTTCTCGGCGTCGTCATCGCTGCGGTAGACGCCGTGGTGGTTCTGCGCGTACAGGCGCCCGTCCACCGCGGCGTCGGCGGCAATCTTGTGGACGCACTGGCCGAATTCGGGGTTGGGATCGGGCATGAAGTAAGCCGAGATCCCCTTGTTCCGCGGCTCCCAGGACGTCCCGCCGTCGAGCGAGCGGTAGACACCGCCGGTGCTCATGGCGACGTGCACCTTCTCCCCGTCCGGGTTGACGACGATCGAATGTGCCGCCGCCCCGCCGTAGCCGGCCCCCCATTCACTGCGGTGCGGGTGGTCCCAGAGGCCGCGGTTGAGCTCGAAGTGTTCGCCGCCGTCGGTGGATTTCCAGACCGAGATCGGCTCGCACCCGGCCCAGACGACGCCGGGGCGCGACTCCGCGTCGGGGTGGATCTGCCAGACGCGCTCCAGCGCGGCGTCGGTGTCCTCGGGAAAGCGGATGGCTCCGTTTTCCGGCTCGTTCCAGGTTTCGCCAAGGTCGTCAGAGTGGAAGACGGTGGGTCCCCAGTGTTCCGAGCGGACCCCGACGAGGATGCGGGTCCGGCCTTCGCGCGTGTCGATTCCGATGCTAGGGATCTCGCTCATCAGGAAATGCGGTCCGGAGAGGGACCAGTTTTGCCGGTCCGGGCTGCTGGCCAGCCAGAGCCCTTTCTTGGTGCCGATCGCCAGGACATAACTTTCTGCGGTAGCCATGCCCTACATGCAACCACCGCGGCCCGGCCGCCGCAATGGTTTTTCGGGGGTCAATCGACGAATTCAGACTGGGTTTCGACGAAGTCCCAGTCCGCGGCGCTCAGGACGCCGGTGGCCTTGTCCGGATGCGGGCCGCCGGCCTCGGCGATGCCCTGCAGCACCGGGAGCGGTAACTCCTCGGCCCGCAGGTTGCCGCGCAGCCATTCCTTGCTGGCAAGATCCAGGTCCAGCCACCACATGAAGATTTCCACCGCTGCCGCCCTTCCCGTGTCCTCCAACCGTAGGCCCGGCGCCGGAGTCGATCAAGGGAGGAAGGCCCTAGCCGGGCCGGAAGAGCCGGGGCAAGAATTGGGTATGCCCGCAGAGCGCATGAGCCCAGCACCTCTGGTTGTCGGCGTCCTCCCGGGCCAGCCCCCGGAGGTGCTTGAAACGGCGGTGACACTGGCGAGAAGCCTTTCCGCCCCGCTGGTCTGTGCCTACGTGGACGAGGCCAGCTACCTCGTGGAGTGGGATCCGGCCCGGTCCGCGCACCGGCTCTCGCTCCACCCGGAGGCCGACAATGCGGAGATCCGGGCAGCCACCGAGCGGCTGCGGTCCGAGATCGCCGCCGTCTGCGATGTCCCGGGGGTGGAATGGAACCTGCGGACCCTGGCCGGGGATCCCGCCCGGGCGCTCGGCCGGCTGGCGGCGGACGCCGGTGCGGCCATGATCATCGTCGGTACTCCCGAACCCGGACTCGGGCACCGGCTCACTGCTGCACTCAACGGATCGGTGGCCGCCTGGCTCAGCCATCATCAGGACCGCCCGGTCCTCATCGTCCCGGTGCGATCCAGCGGGGCGGGCAGGCCCCGCCGCGGCTCCTGACCGGCCCGGGAAAATAAAGCGAAAGTAGTTATTCGAGGTGCTGGCGCATGGTCTCTACTGCCAAGTAAGGTTGTATTCGTAGGCGGGAAACCCCTACCCCATAGCTGCTCCGGAGTGCGTATCCCCCAATAACGCACTCCGGAGCTCTTTAATTTCCGGACAGAATTCCCTTTCCCGGCACGGTACCCCCGGAGGGTACTTGCCAGATACCCCTGGGGGGTATAACTTGATGGGATGAACGAGTCCGAAGCCTCCAGCGTGGCACCCCTGGAGGGCGCACTGCCCCAGCAGCACGGCTACACCGCCAACAAGGACGCCTACCTCAAGCGGCTCAAGCGGATCGAGGGCCAGGTCCGCGGCATTGCCCGGATGGTCGATGAGGACAAGTACTGCATCGACATCCTGACCCAGGTCGCCGCCGTCACCAAGGCCCTGCACGCCGTCAGCCTCGGTCTGGTGGAAGAACACATCGGCCACTGCGTGGTCGGGGCGGCCGCGGAACCGGATCCGGAACTTCGCGCCGAAGCCATCGACTTCAAAGTGAAGGAGGCCACCGATGCCATCGGGCGCCTGCTGCGGTAGCGGCAACACCACTCACCACACCTCCCACAACACGACCGGACTGGTAAACCAGTCCCCCACCAAGGAGCAAGCCATGAGCACCGTTTCCACCACCGTCGAGGTATCCGGGATGACCTGCGGGCACTGCGTGTCCTCCGTCTCCGAAGAACTTGAAGCGCTGGCGGGCGTCGAAAGCGTCGACGTCGACCTCAACGCGGGCGGGATCTCCACCGTCACCATCACCTCCGACAAGGCACTCTCGCCCGCCGAAATCGGCGAAGCGGTCGCCGAGGCGGGCTACCTGGTGGTCGCGAACGAGGCCTGAGCCCGGCGCCGGGCGGCCTCCCGGAAGCAGGACCTGAGCAGGACTTCACCGAACACGACCGAGGAGAACATACCGTGAGCAACGCGCAACTGCTGGACCAGTCCGGAAGCCGGGTGATTGAACTCGACATCGAGGGCATGACCTGCGCCTCCTGCGTCGGCCGGGTCGAGCGCAAGCTGGGAAAGCTCGACGGCGTGCAGGCTTCGGTTAACCTCCCGCTGGAGTCCGCCCGGGTCACCGTCCCGGCCAACATCTCAGACGAGCAGATCGCTGCGACAGTGAACGCCGCCGGTTACAAGGCCACGGTGCGGACCCTGCGGGAGCCTGCCTCCCCGGCCGAGGAGGCTGCCGCAGGACCTGCGGCGACGCTGAAGCCCCGGCTGGTTGTCGCGGCCGCCCTCACCGTCCCGGTTTTCGTGCTCTCGATGCTCCCGGCCGTCCAGTTCCCGAACTGGGGCTGGGTTGCCGCCGCGCTGGCGTTGCCGGTGGTCAGCTGGGCGGCGTGGCCGTTCCACCGGGCCGCGGCAGTGAACGCCCGGCACCTGTCATCCACCATGGACACGCTGGTGTCGATCGGCGTATCGGCTGCCTATATCTTCTCGGCCTGGCAGCTCCTGGCCGATCCCCGCCTGACCGAGCACCCGGGCATGGAGGGCATGGGTTCGGCCGGCCTGTACTTCGAGGTCGCCTCGGTCGTCACGACCTTCCTGCTGCTCGGCCGCTACCTGGAGGCGAACGCCAAGCGCAAGGCCGGTGACGCGCTCAAGGCCCTGCTGGATCTGGGCGCCAAGGATGCCACCGTGCTCCGCGACGGCACCGAGTTCCCGGTGCCCGCGGACCGGCTCCGGGTCGGGGACGTCGTCGTGGTCCGCCCGGGCGAGAAGATCCCAACCGACGGCGTGGTCATCGAGGGCGCCTCCGCCGTTGACGCCTCCCTGGTGACGGGGGAATCGGTGCCGGTTGAAGTCGGTCCGGACAGCCCCGTCACGGGGGCCACCATCAACACCTCCGGCCGGATCCTGGTCCGCGCCACGCGGGTCGGCGCCGACACCACCCTGGCCCAGATGGGCCGGCTGGTCTCCCAGGCGCAGTCGGGGAAGGCCCCGATCGCCCGGCTCGCAGACCGCATCAGCGCCGTCTTCGTCCCCGTGGTCCTCGCCATCGCCGCGCTCACCTTCGGTGCGTGGCTGCTCTTGGCCGGGCCGGAGGTCAGCGACGCCGAGCTTCGCGCCGCCTTCACGGCGGCCGTCGCGGTGCTGGTGATCGCGTGCCCGTGCGCCCTGGGGCTCGCCACCCCGGTCGGCCTGCTCACTGGCACAGGCCGCGGCGCCCAGCTGGGCATCCTGATCAAGGGCCCGCAGGTGCTCGAGGACACCCGCACCGTGGACACCATCCTGCTGGACAAGACCGGCACCGTCACCACCGGGCACCTTGCCGTCGCCGGCACCAGCGCGTTCGCCCCGTTCAGCGAAAACGAGGTCCTGCGGCTCGCCGGCGCAGCGGAGGCCGCGTCCGAACACCCCGTCGCCCGGGCCATCGCGGCAGCGGCGCTCAGCGCGGAGCGTGGGCGCGGCGACGACGCGCGGCTGCCCGCCGTCGTCGGCTTCCACTCGGCCCCGGGCGGCGGTGTCCGCGGCAGCGTGGAAGGCCGCCTCGTTACGGTGGGCCGGTCCGGCTGGCTGCAGGGGAACGGCGTTGCGGTCTCCGGAGCGCAGCGCGAAGCCTTGTCCGCCGCCGAGCAGTCCGGGGCCACCGCCATTTGGGTGGCCGTGGACGGCGAACCGGCCGGCATCGTGAGCCTGCGCGACACGCTGAAGCCCGGCTCCGCTGCGGCAATCGCCCGGCTTCGGGAGCTGGGGCTGCGGCCCATCCTGCTGACCGGCGACAACGCCGCGGTGGCCGGCCAGGTGGCCGCCGCCGTCGGCATCCCGCCGGAGGACGTCTTCGCGGGGGTCCTGCCGGAGGGCAAGGTCGACGCCGTGCGGAGGCTGCAGGCCGGCGGCGCCACGGTGGCCATGGCCGGCGACGGCGTGAACGACGCCGCAGCGCTGGCCCAGGCGGATCTGGGCATCGCAATGGGCTCCGGCACCGACGTCGCCATCGAAGCCGCGGACCTGACCGTGATGGGCAACGATCTGGGGCAGGTCGCGCAGGCCATCGAGCTGTCCCGCCGGACCCTGGCCACGATCAAGACGAACCTGTTCTGGGCCTTCTTCTACAACGCCATCGGCATTCCGGTTGCTGCGCTGGGCCTGCTCAACCCAATGATCGCCGGCGCGGCGATGGCGGCCAGCTCCGTGCTGGTGGTGGCCAACTCGCTGCGGCTGCGCAGCTTCGGCAAGTAACCCAATGGGGAGGCCTGCCCATCGACAGTTTTTTGCGAGGCAGGGTAGGTTCGAGGCATTGGATCTTCCGGATCAGCCGGGGGCCGCTGGGGATGCCGAGAGTTTCGGGTCCGGTGAACTAAGGAGTTTTTTCGAATGGCTATTTGGGGTGCAGATGTTGCTCAGCTCAAGACTCTTGGGACGAAGC
>NZ_JBFRDC010000008.1:0-140526 GCF_052113385.1 Arthrobacter sp. YAF16 | reverse complement strand
CAGCTCAAGACTCTTGGGACGAAGCTGCAGGCCGGTTCTCAGGAGATCGACAACCAGAGGTCGATGCTGACCAAGGTCCTGGCCGGTACCCAGTGGCTGGGACCGGACGCGGAGAAGTTCCGCAACGAGTGGAACGGCGAGCACGTTGCCGCCCTCACCCGGGTGTCCCAGGCGCTGCAGCAGGCCAGCCAGCAGGCCAACCGCAACGCCACCGAGCAGGAAAGCGCCTCCTCGCGCTAGCCGGAACCCTCTCCAGACCAGCCCGGACGCAACCGCGTCCGGGCTGGTCGTTTAAAGCGGTTCGCTTGGCAGCCGGACCCGTCCCTCAGGGAACCGGCTCGACGTCGTTGGCGTGGTCGAGTTCGGCGGGCAGCCGGGCGGGGACGCGCAGTTCGTCCAGCCGGACCAGCACCACGCCGCCGACAATCAGCAGGCCGCCCAGGAGCTGGACGGGGCCCGGGAGTTCGCCCAGGAGCAGCCAGGCCCAGATGACGGCAAACAGCACCTCGGTGAGCGAGACGAAGGATGCCACCTTCGAACCGAGCGCCCGCGCGGCCACGACGCCGGAGACGTAGGCGAGCACGGTGGCAAGAATGACCAGCCCGAGCAGCGGCACCCACCAGGGCGTGACCCAGGCTCCGAGCCTGGTGTCGGCCGTGCTGGCCACCATCGGCAGCAGCCCCGTGGCCGCCGCCAGCCACATGACCAGCGCACCCACCATCAGGCCGCCGGAGGCCAGCACGATCGGCGGCAGCGTGTCATTCTCTTTGGCCGTGATGAAGAAGTAGATAGCCAGGCAGACGGCGGCCGCGATGCCCCACAACACGCCGACCACGTCGATCTTTACCGCCCCGGTCAGATCGAGGACCAGGACCAGGCCGGCGAGGGAAAGCAACGTTCCTGCCACAGTGAGGGGCCGCGGCCGTTTCCGGCTCGCCGCCCAGAGCCACAGCACAATGATCACCGGGGCGAGGTACTCGAGCAGGAGTGCGACGCCCACCGACAGCCGGGCGACGGCGTTGAAGTAGAACAGCTGGCAGGCGGCGACACCGATCAGGCCAAACAACAGCACGGTGAGCCAGTTGTCGCGGAGCTGGTGCCAGCGGCCGCGCAGGGCGAGAACGGCCGGGACGGCCAGGACCAGCGCGGCTCCGGTGAGCCGGGCGGTGACCGCGGCGCCCGGCGTCCAGCCGGTCTCCAACAGCGCCTTGGCGAAGGAGCCGGAAAGACCGAACACCGCCGAGGAAAACAGGGCCATTCCCAAGCCCGAGGCCAGGAAGCCCGGAGCGTCCGGCGTCGGCTTATCGGCGGGGCGGAGCTGTGGGCGGTTCTTGGCCGGAGCCCCGGCGGGGCGGCGTGCGGCAGACACGGGCTGCCTCCTGTCAGGAGTAAAGTTGGGTTATGGTCATGACAGTACGCCCGGGCGACGTAAGGAGTCAAGATGGTTTTTGCACCTGACACAGAGGTTGCGCTGCGCTCGGTGGTCGGCCTGATCAACACGGCGGCGAACGGGGAGGAAAGACTGGCCACCGTCGCGGACCTGGACCGCTTCCTCACCGCCGAGGGCTTCAGCGGTTCCCGGACCCAGGATGCCGCCGAGCTGGCCAGCGTGCACCGGCTGCGCGGCGAACTCGCCAGGCTGTGGCTGGCGGATGAGGGCACCGCCGTGGACACCGTCAACCGCCTGCTGCGCGAGGCCCACGCTTTGCCGCAGCTGATGAAGCACGACGGCTGGGACTGGCATCTGCACGCGACCACACCCGAGGCGCCGCTGGCCGACAGGATGAGCACCGAGGCCGCGATGGCGCTGGTGGATGTGATCCGCAGCAAGGAAATGGACCGGATGCTGGTCTGCGCCGCGGACGACTGCGACGCCGTCGTGCTGGACCTCAGCCGGAACCGTTCCAAGCGCTACTGCGATACCGGAAACTGCGCCAACCGCGCACACGTCGCGGCCTACCGGGCGCGGAAAGCGGCGTCCTAGCGGATGTCGCCGCGCTCGTCGGCGTCGGAGGACGGCTCGGCGGCGTGTCCGCCGAAGGACGAGGCCGGCTTCCTGGAGCTCAGGTTGACGCCGGAGCCCTTGCCGAGGTGCTCGGCGTTGTCCTTGTAGCTCATCGAGAGCATGGCCGCAATCACGAGGGTCACGATGAAGGCGATGCCGGCGCCGGTAAAGGCCAAATCGAAGCGGGGGGCCTTGGCGCTGCCCCCGGAGGCGAAGATCAGGACGGCGAAGAAGGCCAGCACTGCCCAGAACGCGGAGAACATAAGAGGACCCTTGACCGAAGTCCGCAGGCTGCGGCGTTCTCCTGAATTCTGTTCTGCCAAGGTGCTTTCCTCCTGCCGCCAACGCCGGCTTGGCGTGGCAGTCGTGATACTGCGGTTGTTCTACGCAAGGTAGAACCTGTTCCTACTAGTTTACGGCCTCGGCGGATACGTCCCGCGCATCATGGCGCAGGGTCAGCCCGGCCAGGGTCCACAGCACCCCGCTGATGATCGCGCCTCCGCCGGCCACGCCGAGCAGCGCGTGCGGGCCGAGGTCAATGAAGAACGGCAGCGCCACGGCGGCGCCCAACCCGATCACTCCGGAGGCGGTCCAGTCCCGTGCCAGGACGGAGCGGCGGCGCTCGGCCATGCCCAGGTAGAGCTCCGCGGCGCCAGCGAGACCCAGACCGAGGGCGCCGATGATGCCGAACACCAGGTTGCCGGGGAGCAGTGCCACGGCTGCGCCGGTTCCGGTCAGGACGGCCCCCGCGGCGGCCAGGACCTTGGCAGTCCGGCCTCCGTGCTGCAAACCGGTTTTCTTGACGCTCCAGAGCAGCACCAGCCCGGTGGCGAGCAGATAAAGGCCCCCGGCCCAGCCCATGCCGGCAACAGGGGGCGCTGCCCAGAAAACCGTCACGGCGCCGAACGCCAGCGCGATGGCGGCCCGGAGCAGCACGGGCTTCCACACGTCCGGGGCGGCGGGCAGGGCAGTCGAGGCTTGGGGGTCTGCGGGGAAAGTCACCTGCCCAGTTTAGTGGGTGCCTCCGTGGGCGCCGAGCAGCATCCACCGGTCCGTGCGCGCCCGCAGCCCGAGGGTGACGGCGCGGGCCAGCATGTAGCCCAGCGAGAAGGCCGCCCAGAGCCAGAGCAGCGCCGCACCGCCGGCGGTCCCGGACAGCCGGACCGCCAGCAGCAGCGGCAGGTAGACGGCAAGATTCACGACGCCGGCAATCGCCAGGTACCGCGCGTCCCCGGCGCCGATCAGCACACCGTCAAGGACAAAAACATAGCCCGCGATCGGCTGCCCGGCGGCCAGCACCCAAAGGGCGAGCGTGAGGGCCGACCGGACCCCGGCGTCGGGGGTGAACAGCTGCCCCGCCCACGGCGCCGCGGCGGCCAGCAGGAGTCCGGTCAGCACCCCGAAGCCGAGCCCCCAGCGGACCATGGTTCCAGTGAGCTCGCGCACCGCCGCCGGGCGGGAGGCGCCGAGTTCCTTGCCGATCAGGGCCTGGGCGGCGATCGCAAGGGCGTCTAGGGCAAAGGCCAGGAAGGTGAAGACGGTCATCGCGAGCTGGTGGGCGGCGAGGTTCACCGGCCCCTGGGCCGTGGCGACCACCACCGTGGCGAGGATCGCGATGCGCAGGCTGAGCGTCCGCAGCATCAGCCATGACCCCACCCTGGCCAGGGACCGGATGCCGCGCCAGTCGGGGATCAGGGTCACCCCGTGGTTGCGGGCATTGCGCTGCACCATCACGACGTAGACCAGGGCCATGGCCCACTGGGCAATGCTGGTGCCCAGGGCCGACCCGGTGACGGAGAGCTGCAGCCCATAGACCAGGAAGAGGTTCAGCACGATGTTTACGGTGAAGCCGGCGGCCGCCACGACCAGCGGAGTCCGGGTGTCCTGCAGGCCCCGCAGCACTCCGGTACCCGCGAAGATGAGCAGCATGGCCACCAGGCCCGGCATGGACCAGCGCAGGTAATCCACGGCAAAGGATCGCACCTCGCCGCGGGCGCCCATCAGGTCCAGAAGAGGTTCGGCGGCGAAGAACCCAGCCGCGGCGAGTCCGACGCCCAGCAGCAGCGCGAGCCAGACTCCATCACGCCCGGCCGCGAGTGCCCTGGGCAGCTGGCCGTTGCCGATCGCGCGCGCGACGGCGGGGGTTGTGGAATAGGCGAGGAACACCATCAGCCCCACCGCGGTATGCAGCACCGCCGAGGCCAGTCCCACGCCGGCAAGCTGGGCCACGCCCAGGTGCCCCACGATCGCGGAGTCTGCAAGCAGGAAGAGCGGCTCGGCGATCAGCGCCCCGAAGGCCGGCACGGCCAGGCGGAGGATTTCCCGACGCCGGGTTGCCGGCGGCGGAAGTGTTGCGGGAGTCGGGGCGGAGGCGGGCACGGAACCACCCTAGCGGCGTCGCACGGCTTCGCATTAGTTGACATTTCAACTATGCGCCGGAACACTTGAAGTTGAATCTTCAACTAAACCTGTGCGGGCTGCCATCTCCTGCAGCCCCCTGCCAGACGTTAGAACGGTATTTCCATGAACCAGCCCACGCTCACCACCACTGCCCGCATCATCCTGCGCGTCGTCACCGGATTCCTCTTTGCCGCCCATGGCTGGCAGAAATTCAGCGAGTTCACCATCCCGGGAACCCAAGCCGCGTTTGCCCAGATGGGCGTCCCGGCCGCCAACCTTGTCGCACCGGCCGTCGCCACGCTGGAGCTGGCCGGCGGCATTGCGTTGATCCTCGGCGTGCTCACCCGCGTGTTCGCCCTGCTGCTGGCGGTCGATATGCTGGGCGCCCTCTTCCTGGTTCATGCCTCGGCGGGAATATTTGTCGTTGCGGGTGGCTATGAGCTGGTGCTGATCCTGGCCGCCGCGGCCCTGGCCGTGGCGCTCGTAGGTGCTGGCAGGGTCTCTGTGGATGGGGCCGTCTTCGGCCGCACCGGCTCCAGGCTCAGCGCCTTGGCCTAGGCGCGGCAGCAGTAACAGCGTTCGACGGCGGGCGGTCACTTCTTGGTGGCCGCCCGCCGTTGTCCCCGGCCGCCGGCGCTGTACTGACAGCGGCGTCTGTGCCGGCGCCCGTGGCGGCGTCTGTGGCGGCCGGAGCCGGGTTTGTGTCGGGCGCCGGCGACGGTTCGGCGGACCGTCAGTACACTCGCTTCCATGAGCGAGATTTCCGCCAACGCCGTCACCCTGCGCTTCCTGGCCGCCCCCACGGACGTGGGCCACAGCGGCTCGGTGGACGCGGGCACGGTCCTGGAGTGGGTGGACAAGGCTGCCTATGCCGCCGCCGTCGGCTGGGCGAAGTCCTACTGCGTGACCGCCTATGTGGGAAATATCCACTTCGCGGATCCTGTCAACAGCGGCGACATGGTCGAAGTTACCGCAACCATCGTCTACACCGGCCGGTCCTCGATGCACATCCGCACCGTGGTCTCCTCCGGCGATCCCAAGGGCGGGCCGGCCACGATGCGCAGCCAGTGCATGGTGATCTTCGTAGCGGTGGGCGAGGACGGCAAGCCGATTCCGGTGCCGCAGTTCGAACCGACGACGCCGGCGGAAATTGAGCAGCGCGAGCATGCGCTGGCCCGTATCAAGGTCCGCGAGGACATCGTCGAAGCCATGAGCGGCCAGGAGTACACCGACGCCGGAACCGCCGAACGCGTCACGCTGCGGTTCATGGCCGCCCCCACGGATGTGAATTGGGGCGGCAAGGTCCACGGCGGAATCGTCATGAAGTGGATCGACGAGGCGGCCTACGTTTGTGCCTCGCGCTACTGCGGGAAGGACACAGTGGCGGTCTTCTCCGGCGGCGTGCGCTTCTACCGGCCGCTGCTGATCGGTCACCTGGTGGAGCTGGAGGCCCGGCTGGTCTACACGGGAACAAAGGGCATGCACATAGCCGTCCATGTCCGCTCCGGGGATCCCAAAGGGCACGAACTGAACCTCACCACGTACTGCCTGACCGTCATGGTGGCCCGCGACGAGAGCGGAACCTCGGTCCCGATCCCGCAGTGGGTTCCGGTGTCCGAGGAGGACAAGCGCCTGCACGCCCATGCCCGGGCGCTGCTCGAGATCCGGGGCCGGGCACCCGGAAACCGACTGCCCAACCACCTGCTCCCGAAGGCGCTGCCCTAGAAGCCCCCGCCGCCTGCGTCGCCCGCCATGTTGGCGAAGCGGGAGTAGTGGCCCTGGAATGCGACCACGATGTCCTTGGTGGGACCGTTACGGTGCTTGGCGATGAGGATGTCGGCTTCGCCGGCGCGCGGAGACTCCTTGTCGTAGACGTCTTCGCGGTGCAGCAGGATGACCATGTCGGCGTCCTGCTCGATGGAACCGGACTCTCGGAGGTCGGAGACCATGGGGCGCTTGTCCTGGCGCTGCTCGGAGCCACGGTTCAGCTGCGAGAGCGCGATCACCGGGACCTGGAGTTCCTTGGCCAGCAGCTTCAGGGCGCGGGAGAACTCCGAGACTTCCTGCTGGCGCGATTCGACCTTCTTGCCCGAGCTCATGAGCTGCAGGTAGTCGAGGATGACCAGCTTGAGGTCGTGTTGCTGCTTCAGCCGGCGGCACTTGGCGCGGATTTCCATCAGGGACATGTTGGGGCTGTCGTCGATGAACAGCGGAGCGTCGTTCATCCGGCCCATGGTGGTGGCGATCTTGGACCACTGCTCGTCCTTGATGGTGCCCTTGCGCAGATCCTGCAGCCCGATCGTGGCCTCCGCGGACAGCAGGCGCATCGCGATCTCGTTCCGCCCCATTTCCAGGGAGAACATGACGGTGGCGAGGTTGTTCTTGATCGCCGCGGAACGGGCGAAGTCCAGTGCGAAGGTGGATTTACCCACGGCGGGGCGCGCGGCGATGACGATCATCTGGCCGGGGTGCAGGCCGTGGGTCAACTCGTCGAGTTCGTAGAAACCGGTGGGGACACCAACCATGCCTTCGCCACGGTGCCCGGACGCTTCGATTTCATCCACGGTGGATTCCATCACGTCCTTGAGGACGACGTAGTCCTCGGCGGTACGTCGTTCGGCCACGGCGTAGACCTCGGCCTGGGCCTGGTTGACCAGGTCCTCCACCTCGCCGTCCTGCCCGTAGCCGAGCTGAACGATCTTGGTGCCGGCGTTGACCAGGCGGCGCAGGACGGCCCGTTCGGCCACGATTTCGGCGTAGTAGCCGGCGTTCGCGGCGGTGGGTACGGTCTGGATTAGCTCGTGCAGGTAGGCCGGGCCGCCGATCCGGTTGATTTCGCCGCGCTTGGTCAGCTCGTCCGAGACGGTGACGGCATCGGCGGGTTCACCGCGGCCGTACAGGTCGATGATCGCTTCGTAGATGGTTTCGTGCGCCGGGCGGTAAAAGTCCTGGCCGCGGAGGATCTCCACGACGTCCGCAATGGCATCCTTGGACAGCATCATGCCGCCCAGCACGGACTGCTCCGCGGGGATGTCCTGCGGCGGCTTGCGGCTGCCTTCGGCTCCCCGAGTGCCCTCGACCGAGTCCAGATGCGTAACTGACAAAACTGCCGTCCTTCATTGTGTGCCGGCGGAATGCTATTCGCCGGCGGCGCTTAGGCCATCTGTTGTAGTTCGTGTTGTGATGCCGTGTTGTGGTGCCGTGTTGTGATGCCATGGCGTTGATCCGGCAGGCCTCCACCGGTTCATTATTAGCAGCAGGCTCAGACACTTTGTCTGGCATCCGGGCTGCGGCAGTCCTGCTGAGCGGCACCGGCGGTAGCTTGCGGGGCCGCTGACCGCCTTATGCATAACCGCCTCATCCAAAACCCGCCTCGTCCACCACGCCGGACCGCCGCGGTTCGGCCGCAGGGGCAACCGCTGCGCCGCCGGAATGCAGCTTGCGGCGGTGGCCTGCGGCCGGGGCCGGATTTCGGTGCCGACAACCTGGTCTCCCGCTACGTTATCCCCCGATCGGGCCCGCACCAACCCGCCCAGCCGGCGTTCCTGTGGATAACTTGTGGACTACTGGCCCGTGCTTGTGCACAGCCTGTGGGAACCCCTGTGGATAGAAGAATTCTTTCACCCGTAATAGCTACCTGACCTGCGGAAACACCCGTTTTTACTTGTGGATGAAAAACTATTTTCGCCAAGCTTCATCCACAGCTTGCGGCTGGCGGCTGGGGATAGCGGCTGGCCGCATGGGCCACAGGAGTGGTCAAATATGCGAATTCTGTGATGCTTGTCACCCGGACGCCGGCAAATTGACGCTCGTGGGCACGGCCTGTATGCGACACCTCGAATATGCTGTGGATAACTGCTATCTGGCATAAGCTGTGGCCATGGGCGATGTCTTGATAGTCATACTGCCTGCCCTCATCCTCGCGGGCGTGCTGTGGGCAGTCGCCGCGGCATTGAAGCCGCGTAATTTCGGTATCTCCGACGCGGAGCGCTACCAGCTGGAATTGGCCATGCGCTCCCGCGCCCACTACGAGGCCCAGGTGAAGGCTGCCACAGCGGCCCGCGCCCGGGTGGATGCCGCGACCCGCCCCAGCCAGAACGAACAGCAGCAGTCGCAGCAGGCTGAGCACGCCCGCGCGGCCCTGCAAGGCGGCCGGGGCCCCTTTAGCGACAGGACGCAGCCGGGCTACCCCGGCGCGGTCCTGCCCGGCGGCCAGCTGAATCCCCAGTTCACGCTGCAGCTCCAGGCCCTGGCCCGGTCCGGCCACAAGGTCCAAGCCATCAAGCTGCTGAGGCAGGCCACCCACTCAGATCTTTTGACCGCCAAGAATTACGTAGATCGGCTGTAGTCCATGGAAGCCCTGCTAGTCCCCATCCTGATCCTCGTTCTCGTGGGCCTCGGCGTCGCAGTTGCCGCACGTGCGATCGGGCGCCGTCGGCCGCAAACTCCGCAGGACGCGTCGCCGCAGCCCGTCCGCAACTCAGCGGAGCTCGCCCGCACTGCCGCCGCGCGGCTGGATCAGGAGCAGCACCGGCGCCTATACGCCCTGATTGCCCAGGGTCAGGCGATGGCGGCCATCAAGCTGTACTTGGAAGCCACCGGCGAGGGCCTCCGGGCTTCCCGGGACGCGGTGGGCGCCCTGGCGGCCCACCCCCAGCCCTACCGTCCCCGGCAGGCGCCCGAGCAGCCCGCCCACGACGACGACGAGGACGCACCGCAGCGCTTTCCCTACCGTTACCGGGCGATCGCCAGCAAGGGCGACGTCACCCGCGAGGTCAGTAGCAATATGCTCAACGACGAGATTTACGGCCGGATCCGCACCCTGGCCAAGAGCGGCGACACCGAGGCAGCAGCGGCCGCGCTGACCCGGCACTCGGACATCTCCCTCAAGCAGGCCCAGGAGTTCATCGCACTGCTTGAGGAGTGAGGGGCGGAGGCGGACGCTAGAAGTCGAACAGCTCCCCCAGCCAGCCCTCCTTCTTCTTGGGCCGGCGTCGGTCGTCGTAGCGCGGCTGCTCGTAGCGGGGCCGGTCCCGGCGTTCGTCATGGCGGCGGTCGTCAAAGCGCCGGTCATCCGGTCGGCGGTCGTCCCGGCGCGGTTCCGGGGCGTAGAGCGGCGGCGGGATGTGTCCCGGGGGAGTCGGTGCCGCCGCCGGCGGTGCGGCTGGAGGAGACGGGGCGGAGGCGCCGAAGCCCTCCGCCGCACGGTCGATGATCTTGTCGAGCTCGCCGCGGTCCAGCCACACTCCGCGGCACTGCGGGCAGTAGTCGATCTCCACGCCGCTTCGTTCGCTCATTACCAGGTCTACGGAATCCACAGGACATTTCATGTCCCGAACAACGAACGGCGCACCGAATAAGTTCAGTTGCGGCCGGAGATCCCGGCGAGCAGCTGCTCGAACGGCAGCGACTCCAGCGGCGCCTGCTGCGGGCGCGGCTGCGCTCCTTCGAGCAGACCGGTGAACTCCCCTGCCGCCCGCTCAATCCTCGCGGAAAGCGGTGAGTCGCCGTCGCCGCTTGTTCCCCAGTCCTGCGGGCCTGCGAAGACGCCGGTGGCCGCGATCCGGGTGCGGAGGTAACTGAAGAGCGGACGCATGGCGTAGTCCAGCACCATCTGGTGCCGGTCGGTGCCGCCCGTGGCGCCCAGCAGGACGGCCTTGCCGTCCAGCGCCTTGGGATCCAGCACATCGATGAACGACTTGAACAGCCCGCTGTACGACGCACTGAAGACCGGGCTGACCGCGATGATGCCGTCCGAGGCCTCCACCCCGGCGATCACCTCCGCCAGGCGCGGCGCGGCGTAGCCGGTCACGAAGTTGTTGGCGATCTCAACGGCCAGGTCGCGCAGTTCCACGACGTCGACGCTCACGGAGTAGCCGGCCGCGGCGAGCTGGCGTTCAGCGGAGGCCGCCAGTTGGTCTGCGAGCAGGCGGCTCGACGACGGGACGCCGAGTCCGGCGGAGATAACGGTAATGCGGCGGCTTTCCACGGTGTGCTCCTGTAGCTGGTCCACGGTTTCGGTAACTATATGCATTTGCATCTACCTGTAGAAGGGTCGGCCGGCCCCCTTTATTCCCTCCCCCGCTGCTCTATCACTTCGGGCCCTTTTGACCGCCGAATAGCAGCCATATCTGACAGAGCAACGACGGCTCCCCGCGCCACTTAGAGCAGGACAAATCCCTCGATGCAGCTCATCGAGTTCCCGCCGACCCAGACGTCGTCCCCCGTCGTCTCGATGTAGACCCGGCCGGCGCGGCCCAGCACGGTCCCTTGGGCCGCAAGGTAGGACTCCGGCGCCCGGCCGGCTCCGATCAGCCACTGGGCCGCACCGGCGTTGAAGCTGCCCGTGACCGGGTCTTCCGCGGCCGCGTCTCCGGGGATGAAGGTGCGTACCTCAAAGCCGACCTCGGATCCGGCGGGATGGGGGCCGATCACGCCTACCTTGAGTCCGGCCATTGCGGCGAAGTCGGGCCGGATGGCCAACACCTGCTCCGCGGAGTCCAGCAGCACTCCGATCCATTCCGGGCCGTTGACGAGCCAGGACGAGTCCAGGAGCGCCTCCCGGGGCATCTGCAAGCCGGCTGCGATGCGGGCGAGATCCGTCTCGGCCACCGGTCCGGAGCGGGTCAGCGGCGGGGCGGCAAAGGCCAGGCGGCCGCCGTCGCGCTTGACCCGGACCAGCCCGGCCGCGCATTCCTGGACCAGGACTCCGTCGTGCAGCGGGACTCCGCCCGCCTCGAGCCAGGCATGGGCCGAGCCGAGGGTGGGATGGCCGGCGAAGGGAAACTCTTCGCTGCCGGTGAAGATCCGCACCCGGTAGTCGGCGTCGGGGTGCGTGGGCGGCAGCAGGAACGTGGTCTCGGAGAGGTTGGTCCAGTTGGCAAACCTCTGCATGGCGTCGGCGTCGAGGTCCCCGGCGTCGAGGACGACGGCCAGCGGATTCCCGCGGTACGGTTCGGCGCTGAAGACGTCCACCTGGGTGAAGGGGCGGAGACGGGGTGCGGTAGTCGGAGTCACTGCCGAAGGCTATCACCGGCACCCCGCCGGGCTGGCAACGCAGAAGGCCCCCGCGTCCGGCTTCCCAAAGGAATCCGGACGCGGGGGCCTCCCGGCAGTTCAGTTAGTCGAAAAGACTACTTGCCTGCAACTACGTCGAGTTCGATCACAGCGGAAACGTCGTCGTGCAGACGGACGTTGGCCTGGTAGGAACCGGTCGACTTGATGTGAGCCGGCAGTTCAACCTTGCGCTTGTCGATGCGGCCGAGGCCGGCGGCCTCAACAGCGTCCGCCACGTCGCCCTGCTTGACGGTGCCGAACAGGCGTCCGGTCTCGCCAGCCTTGACAACGAGCTTGACCGGCTTGGCCTGCAGTGCTGCGGCCTGCTTCTGAGCGTCTTCCAGGGAAGCGTGCTCGCGAGCGGCGCGGGCAGCCTTGATGGACTCAACCTGCTTCTCGCCGCCCTTGGACCAGGTCAGGGCGAAGTTGCGGGGCAGCAGGAAGTTACGTGCGTAACCGTCCTTGACCTCGACAACGTCGCCAGCAGCACCGAGACCGGTTACTTCGTGGGTCAGAATGAGCTTTGCCATATTAGTTAATCCCTTCCTTAGCCGCGGCCAGCGCCGGAGTAAGGCAGCAGAGCAACTTCGCGGGCGTTCTTGATTGCCTGTGCGATCTTGCGCTGTTCCTGCACCGTGACGCCGGTGACGCGACGGGCGCGGATCTTTCCGCGGTCGGAGATGAACTTGCGCAGCAATGCTACGTCCTTGTAGTCGATGACAGTGATGTCAGCGGCCTTCAAGGGGTTGGACTTTGGTTTGGGCTTACGGAGTTCAGCCTTAGCCATCGTGGAGCTCCTATTCGATGGAGCCCGTGGATATTGATCCACGGGATGGTGGTGATCCGCGGCGGTCATCGCGGGGCTGCCGTGCGGCTGCCTCGCGGGTCACGACGTCGGACCTTAGATGTTGTTTAGAAGGGAGGTTCGGAATCCGGGCCGTTGCCCCAGCCGCCTGCATTGCTGACCCCGGGCGTCGCCCAGGGGTCGTCCTGCGCTGCGGGCTGGTTGCCGCCCCAGGTTCCGCCGGAGTTGCCGCCCTGGTTTCCACCAGAGTTGCCACCGAAACCGCCGCTGTTACCGCCGCTGTTGCCGCCGCCGAAGCCACCCTGACCACCCTGTCCGCCGGAGCGCTGGGTGCGGTTGACCTTGGCGTTGGCGTAGCGCAGGCTGGGGCCGATCTCGTCGACCTCAAGCTCGATAACGGTGCGCTTCTCGCCTTCCTTGGTTTCGTAGGAACGGCTCTTCAGGCGGCCGGAAACGATTACGCGCATGCCCTTGGTGAGGGACTCGGCGACGTTCTCGGCTGCTTCGCGCCATACCGATGCGCGGAGGAACAGGGTTTCCCCGTCCTTCCACTCATTGGACTGGCGGTCGAAAGTGCGGGGCGTAGAAGCGATGGTGAAGTTCGCTACTGCCGAACCTGACGGTGTGAACCTCAGTTCGGGGTCATTGGTGAGATTACCGATGACCGTAATAGTGGTTTCGCCTGCCATCTACGTCCTCCTTGTTCGTTCCTGCGGGGTTAAAGATTGAAGGGTAGAGCTGAATTACTCAGCAACAACCTTCTGCTCTTCGGGGCGGGTGATCTTGGTGCGCATGATGGTCTCATTGAGACTCAGCTGGCGGTCAAGTTCCTTGGCGGTAGCCGGCTCAGCGGTGAAGTTCACCACGGCGTAGATACCTTCGGACTTCTTCTGGATTTCGTAAGCCAGGCGACGACGGCCCCAGATGTCAACCTTTTCGATGGTTCCACCATCGGTCGTGATGACGTTCAGGAACTTCTGAAGCGTTGGCTCAACGGTACGCTCTTCGACCTCGGGGTCGATGATTACCATCAATTCGTAAGGACGCATATGTGAACCCACCTCCTTTGGGCTAAGCGGTTACGGCATTTCCGTAACAGGAGGTTCATTTGCGGTGCTTGCGCGGCGCATCGCCCCCGGAACGGAGGCAGGGCGCAGCACAGACTTCAATAGCTTAGTGCATCCGGGGCAGTTTCCGCGATTTCCTGTCCCGCCACCCTAGACTCCTCGCGCCGTCCGTGGAAGCTCCCCGGCGGCGCTGTGGATAACCGCATGGGCGCTTGTGCCATGATCGGGGAATGAGCACCGGTTCCGCCCCCCGTTCCCTCGCATCCCCCGTCCACCGCAGCCGACTGCGGTTTGCTGTGATGGTGCTGGCAGGACTGCTCGCCGCCACAGCGTCGGGGCTCTCCGGACACTGGGTGGAAGCCCCGGCGATCGCCTGGAGCAGTGCCGCCCTCACCTACGTGCTCTGGGTCTGGATTGTGATCGGTCCGCTGGACGCCGCCGATACACGTGCCCACGCCACCTTGGAGGATCCGTCCCGGAGCGTCACGGATCTGATGATCCTCGCCGCCAACGTCGCCAGCCTGGCGGCTGTGGCCGCCGTCGTCCTCGACTCGCACAGCAACAACGGCGGATCGCGGCTTGGCAGCGGCCTGCTGGCGCTGGCCTCCGTTGCACTGTCGTGGATGCTCGTGCAGACACTCTTCACGGTCCGCTATGCCGGCCTCTACTACAGCACCGAGCTTCGGGCCGGGGCAGCGGTGGGCGGCATCAACTTCAACCAGGCCGAGCCGCCGCAGTACACCGACTTCGCGTACCTCGCCACCAGCCTCGGGATGACCTACCAGGTGTCGGACACTGCCCTGGAAAACCATGCAATCCGGGCCGAGGCGCTCAAACACAGCCTGTTGTCCTACCTGTTCGGCACCGTCATCCTTGCCGCCACCGTCAACCTCGTGATTGGCCTCGCCGGGTCCTAGGCAGCCGGCTGGGAGGCGGTGCGGAAGAACAGTTCCGTGACTGTCGCCAGCCGGTGCGGGTCCTCGACGCCGCACAGCTCGCGTGCCGAGTGCATCGACAGCAACGGGACGCCGACGTCGACCGTCCTGATCCCGAGCCGGGTGGCCGTCAGCGGGCCGATTGTCGAACCGCAGGGCATCACGTTATTGGAGACGAACTCCTGGTACGGGATCCCGGCATCGGTGCACAGCCTGGCCCACAGCGCTGCCCCGGCGGCGTCCGTGGCGTAGCGCTGGTTGGCGTTGATCTTCAACAGCGGTCCGCCGTTCAGGGCCGGGCGGTTGGCCGGGTCGTGGCGTTCGGCATAGTTGGGGTGCACGGCGTGGCCGGCGTCGGCGGAAACACAGAACGACGCCGCGAACGCCTGCCGCCGCTGGCTCGCCGTCGCACCCAGCCCGTCGGAGATGCGGACCAGGATGTCCTCGAGGACCGGGCCGCAGGCACCGGAGCGCGAGGCGGAGCCGATTTCCTCGTGGTCGAAGGCGGCCAGCACGGCGATCGGCCCGTCCACCGGCACCTCACCGGCGGCGTGCGCGATCAGCGCGGTAAGGCCGGCGTGCGTGGCGGAGAGGTTGTCGAGCCGGCCGGAGGCGAACAATTCACCCTTGGCGCCGAACACCGCCGGGGCCTGCGTGTCCGCGATGACGACGTCGTAACCGCCGATCTGCGCGGGATCCACGGTGGCACCGGAAACCCGCTCGGCGAGGAGGCCGAGCAGGTCCTCGCCGGCCGGATCGCCGAGGCCGAAGACCGGATTCATGTGCTGCTGCTTGTCCAGGGCCAGGCCCTCGTTCACGGCCCGGTCCAGGTGGATGGCGAGCTGCGGGAAGCGCAGCAACGGCCCGGTGGCCGTGAGGTGCTGGGTGCCGTCCAGCATCACCAGACGCCCGGCAAGCTGCAGTTCGCGGTCCAGCCAGGAGTTCAGCAGCGGACCGCCGTAGACCTCGACGCCGGCCTGCAGCCAGCCGAACTTGCCGGTGGTGGGCTTGGGCTTGAGTTTGAAGGACGGCGAATCGGTGTGCGCGCCGAGGATGTTGAACCCCGTGGTGGGTCCGGCGCCGGCGGGCACCACCCAGGCGATGAGGGCGCCGTCGCGGATCACGTAGAACTTCCCCGCCGACCCGGCGTCGCCGACCCCCTGCCACTGCTGCAGTTCGTCGAGGCCGGTGAACCCCGCTTCGTCCAGCCGCCGGGCGGCCTCGTGGACGGCGTGGAAGCTCGACGGCGACGCGCTGACATACGCGCCGAGGTCCTGGATGTGGTCTGCAGCAGTGGCGGAGGAAGGCATGGCTCCGAGTCTAGCGCCGCGGGCTTACTTGGACCGGCCGACGCCGGCGGGGGCATCCTCGCTGCGGGTTTCGGCGTCGGCGGGGAGGCCTGCGGGCTGGGGTGCTGCCACCGGGGAGGCGCCGTGCCTGCGGTAGCGCCAGAGACCGATTCCCACGACGACGGCGGCCAGGGCCAGCGAAAGCAGCAGCGATTCACGGGTGGTGTCCAGCACCACCATGCCCACCAGCAGCGCGACGATGCTGACGATCGCGAGCCAGGTCAGGTACGGGAACAGCCACATCTTCAGCTCCAGATCCCGGGCGGCGGTGCCCATCCGGCGGCGGAGGATCAGCTGCGAGACCGAAATGACGAGCCAGACGAACAGCGCGATGGCGCCGGAGGTGTTGACCAGGAACAGGAAGACGGTGTCCGGGGCGATGTAGTTCAGGCCCACGGTGATGAAGCCGACGACGGTCGAGGCCAGCACCGCGGCGGCCGGGACGCCGCGCTTGGAGATGCGCATCCAGGTGCGGGGCGCGTCGCCGCGGCGGGAGAGCGAGAAGAGCATGCGGCTGGCGGTGTAGAGGCCCGAGTTGAGGCAGGACAGCACCGAGGTCAGCACGACGATGTCCATGATGGTGCCGGCGCCGGGGATGCCGAAGAGTTCGATCACGGCGACGTACGGGCTCTTCGCCACGGAGGCGGAGTTCCAGGGCAGCAGGGTCACGACAATGGCGATGGAGCCGATGTAGAACACCAGGATGCGCCAAACGGTCGATTTGACGGCCTTTTTGACGGCGTCGACCGGGTTCTCGGATTCGCCGGCGGCGATGGTCGCGATTTCGGCGCCGAAGAAGGAGAACACGACCACCAGGATGCCGGCCAGCACCGCGCCGGGACCGTTCGGCATGAAGCCGCCCTTGCCGGTCAGGTTGTCCAGGCCGGGAGCGGGGACGCCGGGGACGAGGCCCAGGATAGCGGCGACGCCGAAGAGCAGGAACAGCACAATCGCGGCGACCTTGATGGAGGCGAACCAGAACTCGAACTCGCCGTACGACTTAACCGAACCCAGGTTGGTCAGCGTGAGGAGCACCATCAGGACCAGCGCCCAGATCCACTGGTCGATGCCGGGAACCCAGCGGTGCATGATCGCGGCGCCGGCCGTGGCTTCGATGCCGAGCACGATGATCCAGAACCAGGCATAGAGCCAGCCGATACTGAAGCCCGCCCAGCGGCCCAGCGCCTTGTCCGCGTAGGTGGAAAACGATCCGGTTTCGGGGTTGGCGGCGGCCATTTCGCCGAGCATGCGCATCACCAGGATGACCACGAGCCCTGCCGCCAGGTAGGCCACCAGAATGCCGGGGCCGGCCTGCTGGATGGCGGCGCCGGAGCCGACGAAGAGGCCGGCACCGATGACGCCGGCGATGGCGATCATGGACAGATGCCGGGGTTTCAGGGATTTGGAGAGTTGCTGGTCAGCCTGCATGAAGCGCCGTCCTTCGTGGGTGGTGTCGGCCCGCGCCCCAGTGCCGGCGATGCCAGGCAAGGATGTGCGGCGGACCACAATGTCGTTTCACCCTAGACCGCCGCGGAGAGGCTTAGTTCTGTGCAGTCACACAGATTACGCCCCCCAAAATGGGACGGATCTCCAGCCATAGAGCCTCCCAGGCAAAGGATGTTGCCTGGGAGGCAATTCTGAAATGTGCCTGAAACCACTGCTTCGGACTAGATGTCCCGCTTCTTGAGCAGGATGCCGGCCAGCACGATCGGAATGACCACCCACGCGCCAAGGACCAGGGCGGCCTGCCAGCTTTCCAGCGTGTCCGGGACGTGTTCGGCGGCGGTCAACGGTGCCAGCGTGTTCGACGGGATGAATTTGCGCAGTTCCGTGACGAAGTCGCCCTGGATAATTTGCAGCGCGATCGGCAGCACGAAGAAGATTCCCACGAGCGTCATGATGCCGCCGGCGGAGTTCCGGATCAGGGCGCCGAGGGCCATCCCGATCGCAGCGACGGCGGCAACGTAGGCGCTGTTGACCAGCAGCGTCCGGAAGTAGTGCCCGCTGGAGACGTCCAGGGTGTGGCCGTACTGGTCCAGGATCGGCACCGCCACCAGGCCGGCGAGGTAGAGCGAAAGTGCCGTGACCAGGAACGCGGAGACCACAACAACAAGGAGCTTGGCGGTCAAGGCCGGAATCCGCTTCGGGACGGCGGTGAACGTGGACCGCGCCATTCCCGTGGTGAACTCTGAACTGATTATCAGGACGGCCAGTGAGCCAAGGATCAGCTGCGCGAAGGAGATGCCGGCGCTGGGCGCCGACGCGGCGATGTCGCCCTGCGCGGCCAGCGCGGCGGAGCGCTGCGGATCGGAGTTGGAGGCCTGCAGCGCCTGGCCGATGCCCCAGGCGGCAAGGGCTCCCACCCCGATGATGACGGCGATGGTGGCGCCGAGCAGGATCAGGGTGGACAGCAGCGTGCGGAACTTGATGACTTCGGAGTTCAGGACGCGCAGGAAGCTGGGTCCCGGGCCGGTGCTGAGGCTGTCGCCGGTCCGGTCGCCTGCCTGGTTGTTTGCAGCGCCGGAGCGCGGCCCGCGGCTCGAGGGATTGGGTTCAAGGGTGGTCGAGCTCATGGCTTAGTTGCCTCCGGCCTGGGCGGGGGCGTGGCCGCCCGTGGTGATCAGTGAGTGGTATTCGACCTCATCCTTGGTCAGTTCCATATAGGCCTCCTCGAGGCTGGCCCGGAGCGGGGTGAGTTCGTAGATCATGACGTGGTTGTCGAGGGCGGTGCGGGCGATCTGCCGGGGCTCCAGCCCGGTGACCTCGAGGAGTTCGTTGTCCTGCACCTGCACGGTGACGCCGGTGCCTGCCAGCAGGCGCATCAGCTGGTCCGGCTGGTCGGTGCGGACGCGGGTGCGCCCCTGGCCCCTGCCGGTGATGATCTCCTGGATCGGCGCGTCGGCGATGATCCGGCCGCGTCCGATCACGATCAAATGGTCCGCGGTGACCGCCATTTCGCTCATCAGGTGGCTGGACAGGAACACGGTGCGGCCCTCGGAGGCGAGGTATTTGACCAGGTTGCGGACCCAGACGACGCCTTCCGGGTCCAGTCCGTTGACCGGCTCGTCCAGGATGATCGTCTGCGGGTCGCCGAGCAGGGCGGCGGCGATGCCGAGGCGCTGGCCCATGCCGAGGGAAAAGCCGCCCACCTTCTTCCTGGCGACCTCGGCCAGACCCGTCATTTCAATGACGTCGTGCACGCGTTTTTTCGGGATGCTGTGCGTGGCGGCCATGGCCCGCAGGTGGTTGTAGGCCGAGCGGCCGGTGTGGACGGCTTTGGCGTCCAGCAGGGCACCGACGTCCCGCAGCGGCGCGTGGTGCCGGTTGAACGGCACCCCGTTGACCGTGACGGAGCCCGACGTCGGCCGGTCCAGTCCCATGATCATGCGCATCGTGGTGGACTTGCCCGCTCCGTTGGGTCCTAGGAAGCCGGTAACCCGGCCCGCCTCGACGGTGAAATTGACTCCGGCGACGGCGGTTTTTTCGCCGTATACCTTGGTCAGGCCTCGTGCTTCGATCATGGAAGCGTTCCTTTGCGTCGCGTGTGGTTGTGTACCCACCACGCTACCGACGCCGCCGCGCGAATGCGCCGCTTTAAGGGTTGATTCAGGGCTGAATCAGGGTAATCCGGACAATGGCGGCATGGCCGCCGCTCAGCCCTCCGGCTGCGGGGAGTAGTATACCAGCCCGCCGTGCTTGACCGAGAACTCGACGGCGCGGACGCCCGGCATGACTTCGCCGTCCACCGCCAGCACCATGGTCGTGTCGCCCGGTTCCACCCGGATCCGGCTGGCTTCGCGCAGGTGGGTGATCCGGGAGGTCGCCACGGTTCCGGTCAGCACCGACCAGAGCAGGCGCAGCCGGGCAAAGGATTCGTCCGCCGTGATCATGCGCAGGTCCAGCACGCCGTCGTCCAGCACCGGCCGGACCAGCGGGGCATGGTCGCGGGGGTAGTAGCGCCCGCGGCCGACGTAAAGGATCCAGAGCTTGTGGCGCACCCCGTCCACGACCAGGGTGCTCGGGGTGCCCGCGGCGAAGGTCCGGAACATGGCGACGACGCCGGCCAGCGGCTTTCCCAGCGCGGGCTGGAGCTGCTCGCGCCGGCGCACCAGGTTGGGGTACAGGCCGATGCTGGCAGTGTTCAGCATCGACAGCTCCAGCTTCTCCGGACTGTCCGGCAGCCCCCGTTCTACCGACACGTGGCCGATGTCCGCTCGCGCCGCCTCCCCTTTGGCGGCGGCCTCAACGGCGGCCTTCAGGGTGCCGGTGCCCGCGTCGCGGGCGAAGTGGTTGAGCGTTCCGCCCGGCAGCACCAGCAGCGGCAAGGAATGCTCGACGGCGGCCGCCGCGGCGGTGCCCACCGTCCCGTCTCCGCCCCAGACTCCGAGGGCAACGACGCCGGGACGGGTGGCCACCGCCTCGATTCCGGCCGCCACATCCTCGTCGGGGGCAATTTCCTTTATATACGCCTTAGGGAATACTTTCTGCAGGGCCTCGGCCGTCTCATCGGCGTATGAGCCGCCGAGCGTGTTGACCGCGATGCCCAGCCCCTCGCCGTCGGGCAGTGCGGCAGCTCCGACGGGGGTGCGCCGAACCGCGGGGAACGGGGGACGGACCGGCCACCACTTCCTCGTCACGAGGGCCGCACCCGCCCCGATCGCGGAGCCGAAGAAGACGTCCGAGGGCCAGTGCGCCCCCGTGTGCACCCTGGAGTAGGCGACGCCGGCGGCGACGGGTGCCAGCGCGGTGCCGAGCGCCGGCCGGACCAGCCCCACGCCGAGGGCGAACGCGGCGGCCGACGCGGAGTGCCCGGAAGGCATGGAGGAACTGCTCGGTTGCGGATGAACGAAGCGGAAGACCGGAAGGTGCTCTGGCAGCGGGCGGGCCCGGGGCAGCAGGGTCTTGAAGACAAGGTTGGTAACCGCGGAGGCCACACCCTGCGCCAGCACGCCGTGCAGGGCAGCACGCCGGGTCTTGCCGGGGAAGAGCGCCATCACCGCGGCAATCCCGAACCAGAGCTTGCCCTTATTGGCGGCCGCGGAGAGCCGCCGGAAGAAGTCGTCGTGGCCGCCGCCGGGAACCCGTGAGAGGGACTGGACCAGTCGACGGTCCAGCTTCTCCAGTCGGTGCGGCGTTTTCCCCAGTATGCTTCGCATTTCCCCACCTTACTGCGGGCCCCCTGGATGAGGCGCTGACCCGGGTGCTGGGTCCCGGGCCGCTGCTCAGCTGGCGCGCAAGGGCCTCGCGGCGCCGGCGAGCAGCAGAGCAACCAGAATCGGCGCCCCGATAGCCAGCAACGCCAGCCGGATCCCCGTCAGGTCGCCGAGGTAGCCCAGCAGCGGGGGCCCGGCAAGGAACGCGATGTAGCCGAGGGTGGACACGACCGATACCCGGGCCGCGGCGTGCCGGGGGTCGTCGGCCGCGGCGGACATGCCCATCGGAAAGGCGAGGGCCGCTCCCACGCCCCAGAGTGCCGCGCCGGCCGTCGCGAGCCAGATATTGCCGGCGAAGACGAAGAATGCCAGCCCGGCCGCGGCGGCTGCCATGCTGGCCCGCAGCACCGCGACCCGTCCGTAGACGTCGATCGCCCGGCCGCCAAAGAAACGCATGGCCGTCATCGCCAGCACGAAGACGGCGAACAGCAGGGCTCCGGTGGACTGCTCGGCACCCAGGCCGTCCACGGAGGCCTTGGCGATCCAGTCGTTGCCCGCGCCCTCGGTCAGGGTGGCGCCGAGGACGACGACGCCGATCAGCAGGGTGCGGCCGTCCCGCCAGGCGGAAGCGGCCCGCGGCGGCCTGGCCTCGCCGGCAGCAGGTGCCTGCTCCGGTGTGTGCGGCAGGAAGTACCGCGGCGCGATCAGGGTCGCGGCGGCCACCACGGCGGTGATGGCGAGCAGGTGTTCCGGCAGGCCGACGCCGAGCGTCGCCAGACCGGCGCCGACCAGCGCGCCCACGAACGCGCCGCCGCTGAACGCGGCGTGGAACTGCGGCATGATGGTCCGGCCCAGCCGGTGTTCGACGTCGGCCCCTTCGATGTTCTGGGACACGTCCCAGAGTCCGATGCCGATGCCGAGGAAGAAGAGCGAGATGGCCGTACCGGGGACGGCTGCGGCGCCAAGCGAGAGCGCCACCCCTGCGCCCGCCACGGCGGCCAGCAGACCGCCTGCGCGCACGGTGTTGGCGGTTCCGAGCCGGCCTACCACGAGCCCGGCGGTCGGCAGCGCGATCAGCGAGCCGACCGCGACGCACAGCAGCAGGCTTCCCATCTGTCCGGAGGAGATGTGCAGGATCTCGGTCACCGCGGGGATGCGGGCGGCCCAGCTGGCGAATACGAGGCCGTTGATCCCGAAGATCAGGAAGGTCGCTGCGGCCGCCGCCTTCAATTGCGGGGCGGTTGAGGTCCTGGTCATACGATCACTGCTTCCACTGAGTGTTGGGCAAGGAGGGTGAGTTCGTCGGAGCTGAGAGCCTTGTCGGTGACGACGGCGTCCACAGCGTCCAGCGGCGCCACCAGGGCCATGCCACTGGCGTTCCATTTGGATCCGGAGCAGGCAACGATCACTCTGGCTGCCGATTCCAGCCCTGCGCGCTTCACCGCGGCGTCGTCGAGATCATGGGCCAGCAGTCCATCCCGGAGATCCAGCGAACAGGGGGTGACCACGGCTGTGTCGAAGCGCAGTGAGCGGATATTTGCCTCCGTCAGGGGTCCGCGGAAGGACAATTCGCCCGGAACAAGGCTCCCGCCGGGCAACAGGAGCTCAGGGCGGCGCCCGGCCGGGACCTGGTCTGCGGCCAGCTCACCGACGGCCCTCAGCGACATTGGCATGATCGTCATGTCGCGCTGCTGGAGCTGTCGGGCGATCTGCGTGGCCGTCGTGCCGCTGTCGAGCCAGATACGGCCACGGTCCTTGAGCATCGCCGCAACCGCGGCGGCAATCCGCACCTTGGCTGCGTGCTCCTCCAGCTCGCGCTGCCCGTACCCGGGGTTCTCGCCCTGCAGCAGCAGACTGACTGCCCCGCCGTGGACCCGGCGCAGGACGCCGTGACCGGCCAGACCGTCCAGATCGCGCCGGATCGTCGCGCCGGAGGCTGCGCAGGCGGCCATTAGCTCATCCACGCTCACGCGTTCCCGGTGGCGAAGGAGCTCGCCGATATAGCGATGCCGCTCATCCGTGTTCATGAGCAAATAATACCAGTCGGTGATCATTTGATCATCAAATGATCACTTCATCGGCTGGCTCTACCTCAGCGGACGCGCTCGACGCGTTTTTCGTCCCACACCGGCTCGGCCGATTCGTAGACCTTGCCGTCCGAGCCGAAAACCAGGAAGCGGTCGAAGGTGCGGGCGAACCAGCGGTCGTGCGTGACGGCCAGGACCGTGCCCTCGAAGTGGTCGATGGCGCGTTCCAGTGCCTCGGCCGAGTGCAGGTCCAGGTTGTCCGTGGGCTCGTCGAGGAGCAGCAGGGTGGCGCCGGAGAGCTGCAGCAGCAGGATCTGGAACCGGGCCTGCTGGCCGCCGGACAGGGATTCGTACTTCTGCTCCGACTGCGACGCCAGGCCGTAGCCGTCCAGCGCCCCGGCCGCCGCCTCGCGTCCCAGCCCGGAGCGGTGTTCGTCGCCGCGGTGCAGGATCTCCAGCAGGGTCTTGCCGAGCAGGTCGGGCCGGACGTGGGTCTGGGCGAAGAAACCGGGCCGGATCCGGGCGCCGAGTTTCACGGCGCCCTCGTGCGGGACCTCGGCGATCTCCACATCGGAGACGGGCAGGTGCTCGCGTTCCGGGTCGGTGCCGCCGGTCGCGAGCAGTCGCAGGAAGTGGCTCTTACCGGAACCGTTGGAGCCGAGCACCCCGACCCGGTCGCCGAACCAGACCTCGGTGGAGAAGGGCTTCATCAGCCCGGTGAGCTCCAGCTTCTCGGCCACGATGGCGCGCTTGGCCGTGCGGCCGCCCTTGAGCCGCATCTGCACGTTCTGCTCGATCGGCAGCGCCTCGGGCGGGCCGGCCTCGAGGAACTTCGCCAGCCGGGTCTGCGCGGCGTGGTACCGGTTGGCCATGTCGGAGCGGAACGCGGCCTTGTTCTTGTACATGTTGACGAGTTCCTTGAGCTTCACGTGCTCCTCGTCCCAGCGTTTGCGCAGCTCCTCGAAGCGGGCGTTGCGGTCAGCGCGGGCGTCGACGTAGGAGCCGAAGCCGCCGCCGTGGATCCAGGCGCCGGCGCCGTTGATGCCGGGCTCCAGGGTCACGATGCGGCCCGCGGCGTTGTTCAGCAGCTCGCGGTCGTGGCTGATAAAGAAGACGGTCTTCTTGGAATCGTTGAGCTTAGCTTCCAGCCAGCGCTTGCCCGGGACGTCAAGGTAGTTGTCCGGCTCGTCGAGCAGGAGCAGCTCGTCGGGTCCGGCAAACAACGCCTCCAGGACCAGCCGCTTCTGTTCGCCGCCGGACAGGCTCGACGCCGGCCGGTGCTGCGCGCGGTCGAAGGGCAGGCCGAGGGCGGCCATGCAAACCTCGTCCCAGACGGTCTCGACGTCGTAACCGCCGGCGTCGCCCCAGTCCACGATCGCCTGCGCGTATTTCATCTGGGTGGGCTCGTCGTCGTGCTCGATCATCGCCAGTTCCGCCTCGTCGACGGCGCGCGCGGCGGCCGCGAGTGCGGGCGGGGCGGCGGAGACCAGCAGGTCGCGGACCGTGGAGTCGTCCCGCACCTGGCCGACGAACTGGCGCATGATGCCCATGTTTCCGGAGCGGCCGATCACGCCTTCGTCCGGAACGAGGTCGCCGGAAATGATCCGGAACAGCGTCGTCTTGCCAGTTCCGTTCGGCCCGATCAACGCCGTCTTGGTGCCGTCGGGGACCTTGAACGTCACCCCGTTGAGCAGCTGGGTGCCGTCGGAGAGGAAGTAGTCGATGCCGGAAACGTCAATATGAGCCACACAGCAATCTTCCCACGGCCCTTTCGGACCGTCCGCCGTTAGCCGGCGGCGGAAGTCAGGAATTCCCTGAGCAGCGGCCCGGAGGTAGTGGCGCCGAGGCCGCCGTCTTCCACGAACACGGCGACCGCGAGGTCCCCGTGCACGGCGACGATCCAGGCGTGGGTCTTCGGCGGGTTGTCCTTGCCGAATTCGGCGGTCCCGGTCTTGGCACCGACGGGGGCACCGGGCACCGAGGCGAGGAAGCCGGCGTGGCCCGAGGTCACCACGGCGCGCATCATGTCCGCCAGGGACGCCGCTTCCGCGGCGGTCACCGGTTTGCCGGACGACTTTGCGGGTGCCGGGGCGGACGACGACGGCGCCGCCGTCGGTCCCTCAGAGGGTGCCGGACTTCCCGCGGCCGCCGCGTTCGGGTTGAGCACGAGCTGCGGCGACACCGGCGCGCCCTTGGCGACGGACCCGGCCATGACGGCGGCCGCCAGCGGGGAGAGCAGTACCTTGCCCTGCCCGATCATGGAGGCGGCGTGTTCGGTGCCTTCAGCCTCGCCCGGGACCGATCCCAGGAAGGCCGCAGCGCCCAGCGATGGCGCCTCCACGGCGACACCGAGGGAGGTGGCCGCAGACTCGAGCTGGGCCTGGCTGACCTTGCCCCGGGCGTTGATGAAGGCGGTGTTGCAGGAATACGCGAAGGCGTCGCGCAGGGTTACCGACCCCAGCGAGGAGGCGGGGTAGCCCTCGGCGTTCTTGAAGGTCCGGCCGTCTACGGTGAGGGTGGGCGGGCAGTCCACTTTGGAGTCCGGGGTCATCCCGTTGCGGAACATCGCGAGCGAGTCCACGATTTTGAAGATGGATCCGGGGGCGTACTGGCCGAGCAGGGCGGTGTCGTAGCCGTTGCTGCCGGGGCCGGAGGCGGCGGCCAGGACCGCGCCGCTGGAGGGACGGAGGGCGACGACGGCGGACGCCGGACCGACGTCGGCCAGCACGTCCTCGGCCAGTTGCTGCAGCCGCGGGTCCAGGGTGGTCTTGAGCGGGGTTCCGGGCTTCATCGGTTCCTGGAACAGGACGCGGCGGCCGTTGTTGAGAAGTTCCTGCCGTTGTTCCGCGGTCAGGCCCTCGGTCTGGGCGAAGACCTGGATGCCGCTGGTACCGCGCAGTTGGGCGTCGTACTGCTGCTGGAGGCCGCCGGTGCCGGTGGTGTCTCCGGCCCGGAGTGCACCGCCGGACTTTTCGATCTGCTCGGCGCTGGCCTCACCCACGGTGCCCAGCACGGCGCGGGCGAAGCCGCGCGTGGGGGCGAGTGGCAACGAGTCCTGGATGGCCCGGGCGCCGGGAATCGCGGCGATTTGTTCATCCGTGATGGTCCGGCCGGCCTGGCGCAGCGTGATCGCCGCGACGAAGGCCGACGGTCCGGAGTCCGTGACCTGTTTGGTGTAGGCGGCGGGGTCCACGCCCACCAGCCGCGCCAGTTTGCCCGCGGGGCCGGCCGGATCCGCGGCTTCCAGTTGCGCCTTGTCGATGCCGACGTGGACCACCGGCCGGTAGGTGACCAGCTTTGCGCCGCCGGCGCCGAGGATATCGGCCCGCTGCGGGGAATCGCTGGAGGAACCGAGGACTTCAGTGTCCGCGAGGCCCGGCACCAGCAGCTCCGGGCTCCACACGGTCTGCCATTTGCCGTCCGCCTTCTTCAGCTGTGCGGACACGGTGTACTTCCACTCGCCTGCGCCGACCTTCCAGCTGTAGTCCAACGGGATTGTGGCGGTGTCCTTCTCCAGCACCAGGTCCCCGGCGGTAACGGTGGGTTTTGCCGGGTCAAGCGCCTTGAAGACCGCCTTGAGCCGGTCGTTCGCCTGGCCGGAATCCTTGCCGTCGAAGGCCACGGAACCGACGTCGAGCGCCGCGACTGCCGAGGCCAGTTGCTTCGCCGCATCCTGGGCGCCGGAGCGGCCGTCGTCGCACGCCACGAGCGAGGCGCCAAGGACCAGACCGACAAGAGCGAGCGAGAGCTTCTGAATTTTCCCCATGGCGCCATTATGCCCCGCGGCACGGACAGCTCCGTGTCACAGGGACCAGGCCCGCAGGGCAGGCCGCCCGCCTGTGGCTAGCCCCGGCGGATGATCCGCCGCTGCGCGGCCACAGCGATGGCGGCCGTTCGGTTGTCCACGCCCAGTTTCCCGTAGATGTGCACCAGGTGCGTCTTCACCGTCGCCTCGGAAATGAACAACTGCCTGGCGATGGCCCGGTTCCCCAGGCCGGTAGCCAGCAGCTCGAGCAGCTGGATCTCCCGGGCGGAAAGGGCCGGCTCGGGCTTCCGGATCCGCCCCAGCAGCCGCGCGGCAACTTCCGGCGCCAGCGCTGTCTGACCCGCAGCGGCAGCCAAGACCGCCTGGCGGATCTGGTCCGGCGGCGCGTCCTTGAGCATGTACCCGCTCGCGCCCGCCTCCACGGCAGCAAGGATGTCCGCGTCGGAATCAAAGGTGGTGAGGATCAGCACGGGCGGCCCTGGCGTCCCGGCCTCGCCGGCCTTGATCCTGCCCGTCGCGGTGACCCCGTCCATGCCGGCGCCCATCTGCAGGTCCATGAGTACGACGTCGACCGGCTCGCCCAGGGTGCGCAGGCGCGCCAGCGCAGCCAGGGCGGCGGCTCCGTCCGCCGCTTCCGCGGCGACGGTGATGCCCTCGAAGTCCGTGAGCATGGCCCGCAGGCCGGCGCGGACGACGGGGTGGTCGTCGACGAGGAGAACGCGGATTTGGTTCACGGTTCTTCCTTCCCGAGCGGCAGCCGGATGGCCACTACCGTGCCGTCCCCGGGCGCGGATTCGAGGTCGATGGTCCCGGCCAGCGCTGCAACCCGGTCCCGCAACGATTTCAGCCCGTAGCCGGATCCGTCGGCCCGGTCCGGCACCGCAGAGGGGTCAAAGCCGTCGCCGTCGTCGAATATGTCCATGGCCACTTCGGTGCCCAAAAAGGACAGGGTTACGACGGCGGTGCGGGCGTCTGCGTGGGCCCACACGTTGGCGAGGCTGGCCTGCGCGGCGCGAAGCAGGGTGGTCCGGTACGGGTTGGGAAGTTCCGCCGGGGTTCCGTCGATTTCCAGGCGGCAGCGCAGGGCCTTGCCCCGGGCGGCCGCCTCTGTTTCGGTCTGTTCGCACAGCCGGCGCAGGCTGTCCACGAGCGGGTTTTGTTCAAGCTCGGGGGGCTGCAGGCCGCGGACAAAGTTGCGGGCCTCGGCCAGGTTGGCGGCCGCGGTTTCCTGGACGGTCCGGAGCCGGTTCCGGGCCGTCCCGGTGTCTCCGGCTTCCAGCGCCTGCTCGGCCGAGCGTCCCATCAGGATGATGCTGGAGAAGCCCTGGGCCAGGGTGTCGTGGATTTCGCGGGCCAGGCGGCTCCGTTCCGCCAGGGTTCCGGCGTCGTGCTGGCTGCGGGCAAGCTCCGCGCGGGTGCGGCGCAGTTCCTCAGCCGCGAGACGCTGATTTTCTGCCTCCGAGTACAGGGCACGGTAGGCCAGGCCGGTGACGACGGCGAATGCTGCTCCGAAACCCGGTCCGAGCAGCATCGGCAGCTGCAGGGCGTTCCCCGGACCGCCGTTGTGGAACCAAAGCGCCGTGACCACCAGCAGCGTGCTGGCGGCGATTGCGGCCAGAGCCGGACCCCTGGGCAGCAGGTGCAGCTGAAGGAAGAACAGCGGGAAGGCGAGCCAGACGAAGTCTGCGCTGCCCCAGACCAGCAGCAGCCAGAGCAGGCAGACAGCAGCCAGCCACCAGGTGGAATAGGGCCGCGGATCGAAGCGTCCCGGCCGGACCGAGTGGCGTTTCTCCAGCGCCGTGCCCGCAAGGTAAACACCGGCAAGGCACAGGACCAGGCCCAGGCTGAGCCAGCCGGCGCCGTGGATCCCGGCCGCGAGCAGCCTGACCAGCGCCACGAGCAGCAGCACGGCGAATCCCACGTGCAGGCTGACGCGCAGGACCCGCAGGATGACGGCCGCGTCCGTGGGGTTCCCCTCCGCCCCGCTGCTTCTGCCGTCCATGCTTTCAGCCTAGCGCCGGGCGGCCTCCCGTTCTCCGAAAACGGGCCGGAACCGGGGCCCGGCGGGCCAGGATCAACCTTTTGGTTGACTGCCGGACCAACCCGACGGCCGCGGCGGACCATCCCCAGGCCTGATGGCACGGCCGCCCCGCGCCGGGAGAGTGGAAGGGAGGCCAACAACCACCAGAAAAAGGACACCCATGTTTCTCGCCATCCGCGACATCCGCTTCGCCAAGGGCCGCTTCGCCCTGATGGGCGGCGTCGTCGCCCTCATCACCCTGCTGCTGGTGATGCTCTCCGGACTGACCGCCGGGCTCGGCAACCAGTCGACCTCCGCCATCGCGGGGCTGCCCGCGGACCAGCTTGTCTTCGGCGCACCCGCCGGCAGCAGCCCCGAGGCCTCCTTCACCGAATCCGAGGTCACCGGCGCCCAAGTTGCCGGCTGGTCCGACCGCGACGGCGTCAGCAAGGCCGAGCCCCTGGGCATCAGCCAGGGCCGGCTGCAGGTCCTCGGTGCCGGGGGAGTCCCGGCCGGGACGGCTAATGTGGCCGTCTTCGGCACCGGCGCCGGCAGCAGCCTCTCCCCGGCCCCGGCGGCCGAGGGCACCGTGGCCGTCGGGGCCGCTCTGGCCAAGGAGCTCGGCCTCACCGTCGGCAGCCGGGTCGCGGTGGGCGGCACCGAACTGTGGGTATCGGCCGTGGTGTCGGAGCAGTGGTACTCGCACACCGGCGTCGTCTGGACCACGCTGGCGGACTGGCGGAAGCTGGCCCACCTTGCCGGGAAAGAAGCCCTCGGCACCGTGATCGCGGTCAGCTTCGACGACGGCGCCGACGTCGATGTCGCCGCAGCCAACCAGGCCGCCGGAACAGTCAGCGCCACCCGGGAGGGCTCCTTCCAGGCGCTTGGCTCCTACCGCAGCGAGAACGGTTCGCTCATGCTCATGCAGGCATTCCTCTACGGCATCTCCGCGCTGGTGATCGTGGCCTTCCTGACCGTGTGGACTGTGCAACGCACGCGGGACATCGCTGTGCTCAAGGCCCTGGGCGGTTCCTCGAACTATGTGCTGAAGGACGCCATGGTGCAGGCCGCGGTCGTCCTCGTGGCCGGGGCAGCCGCCGGAGGCACGGCGGGTGCACTCGGCGGCCTGCTCGCCGCGCGGGCCGCCCCGTTCCTCACCACAGCGCAAACCACCTTGCTGCCGATCGCCGGGATCGTCGTCCTGGGCCTCGCGGGCGCCGCGCTGGCGGTGCGGGGCATCACCCGCATCGACCCGCTGCTGGCGCTCGGCGGCAACTGAAAACCCCGGCGCACACCGCCCTTCCCCGGGCACACGAACATTCCTTGAAAGGCATATGTATGGAAACCGCACTGAAGCTCAGCAACGTCACGCCGGAATACCCAGATGGCGAGGGGGTCTTGCGGGCCCTCGACGACGTCAGCCTGGAGGTGCACCGTGGCGAATTCGTCTCGCTGGTGGGGCCCTCGGGTTCGGGAAAATCGTCGCTGCTGGCCGTGGCCGCCACCCTGGTCCGGCCCACGGCCGGGTCAGTCATCGTGGCGGACCGCGACGCCGGCGCCGTTCCGGATGCGGGGCGGACCGCACTGCGACGGGACAGCATCGGCATCATCTTCCAGCAGCCGAACCTCCTGCCGTCCCTTACCGCGGCCGAACAGCTCGTGATCGCCGCCCACCTGCGGGCCGAGCCGCTCCGCGCTGCGAGGATCAGGGCCGCGGAACTGCTGGGACGGGTGGGCCTCGGATCCGTGCTCGACAAACGCCCGCACCAGCTCTCCGGCGGCCAACGCCAGCGCGTGAACATTGCCCGTGCCCTGATGGCCGACCCCGCGGTGCTGCTGGTCGACGAGCCGACGGCGGCGCTCGACCACGAGCGGAGCGCGGAGATCGTCCGGCTGCTCCGCCAGGTCACGGATGAGTTCGGCGTGGCGACCCTGATGGTCACGCACGACACCGGGATGCTTTCCTACACCGATGCCGTGGCGACGATGCGTGACGGCCGCCTTTCGGCCGCCGGAATGCTCGCGCCGGCACCCTAGGCGGGGTCGGCCGGGCCCTGACTGGCCTCTTGGCGGCCCAGCCCAGGGACCGGCATCCCGAAGATGTCTTTCAAGGCGTGCCTGGCGGCGTGGAGGCCGGGCATGCCGG
Source organism: Arthrobacter sp. YAF16 (assembly GCF_052113385.1). NCBI lineage: Bacteria > Bacillati > Actinomycetota > Actinomycetes > Micrococcales > Micrococcaceae > Arthrobacter > Arthrobacter sp. YAF16. The sequence goes on along the minus strand of NZ_JBFRDC010000008.1, from coordinate 109,797 downwards.
TCACTCCCGGTCCGGGCGGCGTCGACGAGGAACAGAGGTACAAGCCCGGAACTGGGGTCCGCCACGGCACCGGGCTGAGCACCGGCCGGCGGAACATGCCCCGCAGGTCCATCGCCCCGGCACTGAAATCGCCGCCGACATAGTTCTCGTTGTACTCGGCGAGTCCCGCCGCCGTCGTCACGCGGCAGGCCACCACCAGCTCCCGGAAGCCGGGGGCGAAGCGTTCCAGCTGCGCGGTGACGGCCTCGCCCATGTCCACCGTGGACCCGGCCGGAACGTGGCAGTAGCTCCAGAGGATGTGCCGGCCGGCGGGGGCGCGGCCGGCATCGAAGCGGGAGGGCTGCGAGACCAGGACATACGGCCGTTCCGGGTGCCGGCCGGCGGCCACAAGGTGTTCCGCCTCGGCGGTTTCGGCCCGGGTGCCGCCCACGTGGACGGTGCCGGCGTCGGCGAGTTCCGCAGCGGCCCACGGAACCGGACCGGAGAGGATGAAATCGACCTTGCACGCGGCGTTGCCGAAGCGGAACGACTCAAGGGCGCGGGTATAGCCGGGCGGCAGGCGGTTGCCGGCAATCCGAAGCAGTCCGGGCGGTGCCACGTCCAGCAGGGTGGCCCGGACCGGAGGCAATTCCGCCAACGAGCCGATCCGCACCCCGGCCTGCACCACGCCGCCGTGGGCCTCGATGTCCGCCACCATCGCCCGCGCGATGGCTGCGGATCCGCCCACCGGGATCGGCCAGCCGCCAGCGTGCCCCAGCGCACCCAGCAGCAGGCCTGCGCCGGCCGCGGGCAGCGTCGGCAGGGGGGCCACGGCATGCGCGGCGACCCCGCTGAGCAGGGCCGGAGCCAGCTCGTCCCGGAACCTCGCGCCCCACCAGCGGGTACCCTGCTCGAGGGTGCGTAGTCCGAACATGGCGGCCGCCACCGGCTGCCGCGGTATCCGCAGCAGCTGGTTCAGCGTCAGATCGGAAACGCCCTCGAGCCGGTCCACCAGCGGGGACATGAGCCGCCGGTAAGCTTCGCCGTCGCGGCCCAGGGCCGCCACCGTCCGCTCCAGCGAGCGGTAACCCAGCGCCGCCCGGCCGCCGTCAAGCGGTGCACCATGGGAGAGTTCGGGTACCTCCAGCCGGATCCGCCCGGACAGCTCGAACTCGCGGAAGAAGGGCGAGGCCAGGGCCATCGGGTGCACGGCCGAGCACACGTCGTGGAAGTGTCCGGGCTCGATGAGTTCCGTGGTCCGGAGGCCGCCGCCAACGGAAGGAGCCGCCTCGTAGACGTGCACCGCGAGCCCCGCCCGGGCCATTGTCACTGCTGCGGCCAGCCCGTTGGGACCGGAACCGACGACGGCGACGTCAGGCACGGGACTCAGCGTCCGCATGGGCGCGCCGCCACGGCAGCACGGACGCTGCGGGGCGCCGCACGTCCAGCCGCAGCCAGTCGGCGGCGCCGTCGAAGGGGCCGCCGTGCGGGTCATCGGTGCCGCCGCGGCGGACGACGTCGTAGCTCGGGTCGAGGATGTCCCACACCACACGCGCCATGAGGTAGCCGGTGGCGAGCATGTGGGCGAGGACGGCAAGGACGTAGTACGGCATGTCGATGTTGTGCTGTGTGGCGCCGCCGCTGGTCACCTGGCCGAGGTACATCCAGATGGCGGCCCAGTGCAGGCCCTCAATGGACTGCCAGATCAGGAAGTCCCGCCATCTGGGCCGTGCCAGCGCCAGCAGCGGGATCAACCAAATCACGAACTGCGGCGAATACACCTTGTTGGTGAGGATGAAGGCGGCCACGATCAGGAACACCAGCTGGGCCAGCCTCGGCCTCTGCGGCGCCGCGAGGGCAAGGGCGGCGATCAGCACGCAGGCGAACAGGAAGAGGTTGAGGGCCAGGCCGTTGATGACCTCGGCTTCCAGCGGCTTCCAGCCCAGGCGTCCGGCCACCAGGTTGTAGGCGAACCAGGGTGAGCTGTAGCCCGCCGGGCGTGATTCGGTGAACTGGTAAAAGTACTTCCAGCCGGCCGGGTCACCCGCGGCGGCCGGGATGTTAACGGCCAGCCAGGTCGCGACGGCGGCGCCGGCGGTGACCAGGAAGGCGCGAATTTTGCCGGTGCGGAGCGCCAGCAGCAGGACCGCGCCCAGGATCAGCAGCGGGTAGAGCTTGGTCGCGGTGCCCAAGCCAATGAATAGGCCGGCAAGAAGCAGCTTGTTCCTGGAGAAGAAGTACATGCCCAGGGCCAGTAGCGCGACGGCCCACATGTCCCAGTTGATGAAGCCGGCGAGGACGATGCCCGGGGCCAGGGCCACCATGGCGGCGTCCCAGGACCGGCGTCGGGCGGTGCGGGCGGTGGCCAGCACGGTGACGATCCAGACGGCGGCGATCAGGGTCGCGTTGACGTCGAAGTAGGCCAGGATGCGGGAATTGCTGACGCCCTCACCGGGAACCAGGAGTGCAGTGGCGCCGGCGATGAAGCCCATCAGCACGGGATATTCGAAGAAGCTGCCTGCGGTGACAAATGGGAAAGCCCCGTCGCCCAGACCGCGGTTCTTGAACAGCTCGGGGAAGTCCGAGTAGCAGGTCGCGTAGAACTGGCCGGGGGATTCCCAGCCCTTGCTGCGGCAGTACCCCTTCAGCAGCAGCCCCACCAGGGCGGCCAGGACGGTGAGCAGGACGAGGACCCGTTCCACGGTGAAGAGCCCGGGGGAGACGACGCCGGGGGCCGTGCGGCGGCCGAGCGGGCCACCGATGAGTTCGGTGAAATTCCGCAGCAGCAGGTCGCTGCGGCTTGGGACTACCAGTCGGGTCCGCTTGCGGTTCTCCGGCGGCATTGTCTCCTGCATGCCTCGAGCTTACCGGGGCCGCCGGACTGTGCGGCGGCAGGACCCGGATGCAAGTCCGTGGATGGCCACGGCGGCAAGAACGGCGGTTAAATGGGGGAGCCCACGCGTCGCCGCGTGGGCTCCTTGCGGATCGGTTCCGATGCTTGTCATCAGCGGATCAGTCCCATCTGGTGCATGGCGAGGAAGATGTCTTCGCGCCGCTGCTCAAGCAGCTGGGCGTTGAACTGCGTCTTGTCCTTGCGCACCGGGTGCGAGTTGAAGATCAGTACGTCCTGCAGTTTTCGGATCATGGTGGTCACCTCCCCTCGGAAGTCATGGTGGAGACGTTGGTTCCGCGGGCCACGACGGGTGGCGGCGCGGGCGGTGGAGCTCGTTGCGATAGTCACGGTTGACCTTTCGTTGCTTTCGGAAATGGAAAGTAATTGGGCATGACAATTAAGGTCCCTGAAAATGGAAGAATAAGACCCTAATTAGGCAAAGAAATGCCCGGTATTAATTGAGGGATTCCGCAAAGCGGAAGAATGGCCCCTGGCCGCATGGCGCCGCAACCCCAACAAGAAGCTGGGTTCCGAACTATGGGGATGTTGCGCAACCGCGTGGTTCCGCTGGGTCAGACCGTTCCGTACAGGCCACCCCGGAGGGATGGCCTGGCAATCCTTCTGCGCCGGCTTCAGGCCGGGAGCGCGGAAATCAGCAGGCGGGCAGTCCGACTTTCGGGCGCGCGGCAGCGACAGAGGCCGGGGTGGCGGTGAAGGTGTACATCCATCCGCTAGTCAAAGTAATCATTTTCCCAACCTCCTTTTCTGTTCTGCCGTGGCTCCGGCTGACTGGCCGGGCGACGCGCGCCGTGACCCCGGCAAGTCGCTCTGGGGTCAGGAATAAAAATACATCATGAATGTGCCCGTTGGCCACCGAATTCATAAAGATTCTGCAAAAACTTTTCCAAGCGGGGTTTTATAGTCCCCATCTGACGACGGCGGGTGTCTTTTTGTCCCAGCCAAGCGTGCAGACTTTCGCGGTTCCAAGCACAAAGTGCCGGCCCTCGTGGGCGTCGAGTCCCAGCCAGCGGGCGGTAAGGATCCGGGAGAAGTGTCCGTGCGCCACGATCAGCACATTGTCCAGGCCGGACTCGAGCACGCGGGCCACGATCTTGTCAGCGCGGGCGGCTACGTCGTCGAGGGACTCCCCGTTGGGAACCCCGTGGGTCCAGATCAGGTAGTCGGGATTGTCCTTGCGGATCAGGTCGGAACTGATGCCCTCGTACTCGCCGTAGTCCCACTCCACGGCCAGTGGCTCCTGCTGGGCATCCGGGAATCCCGCGAGTTCCGCGGTCCGTCGTGCCCGGCGCAGCGGGGAGGTCAGGACGAGGTCGAAGTCGACGGCGTCGAGCACCTTCCGCGCCTCCACGGCCTGTTGCTCGCCTTCCACCGTGAGCGGAAGGTCGGTCAGGCCGGTGTACTGCCCGCTCTTGGACCACTCCGTTTCGCCGTGGCGCAGGATCCAGAGCTGCGGGCGGGGGGCGTTGGAAGGTGCAATCACTTAGGACTCCTCTGTTGGGGAAACGTCGACGGCGGCAGCTTCCGGCTGCGCCGCCCACCATTCGTGCAGCTTGGCTTCGGCCACGGCTGGCTCCAGCGGTCCGTGTTCCATCCGTTCCTCCAGCAGGAACTTGTAGGCCCGCCCCACCACGGGCCCCGGTTTGAGCCCCAGCAGCGCCATGATCCGGCCGCCGTCGAGGTCGGGGCGCACGGCCTCGAGGGACTCCTGCTCGCGCAGGGCGGCGATGCGCGCCTCAAGGTCGTCGTAGGCGAAGGCGAGCCTCTCGGCCTTGCGCTGGTTGCGGGTGGTCACGTCCGAGCGGGTCAGCCGGTGCAGGCGCTCCAGCAGCGGGCCGGCGTCGGTGACGTAGCGGCGGACCGCCGAGTCGCTCCAGCCCGCATCGCCGTAGCCGTAGAAGCGCATGTGCAACTCCACCAGCTTGGCCACAGCCTTGATGGTGTCGTTGTCGAAGCGGAGCGCCTTCATCCGCTTCGAGGTGAGTTTGGACCCCACCATGTCGTGATGGCGGAAGCTCACCGCCCCGCCGGGCTCGAAGCGGCGCGTGGCGGGCTTCCCGACGTCGTGCATGAGGGCAGCGAACCGCAACACGAAGTCAGGGCCGGGCACCGGCCCGTCAGCCTCCGATTCCAGCGCCGCGGCCTGTTCCAGGACCTGCAGGGAGTGTTGGTACACGTCCTTGTGGCGGTGGTGCTCATCGGATTCGAGGCGCAGGGCGGAGACCTCGGGCAGCACGAATTCCGCCAGCCCCGTCTCCACCAGCAGGTCCACGCCGGTCCGGGGCCGGGCGGCGCAGATGAGCTTGACCAGTTCGTCCCGCACGCGCTCGGCGGAGATGATCTTGATCCGCTCGGCCATTTTCGTCATCGCCTGGCGCACGTCCGGGTGCACGCTCACGCCCAACTGGGCGGCGAAGCGGGCGGCGCGCATCATCCGCAGCGGGTCATCGGAGAAGGAGTCCTCCGGCGAGCCGGGAGTCGCGAGCGTGGAGGAGTGCAGGTCCCGGACGCCGCCGAACGGATCCACTAGCTCCAGCGTCGGCAGCCGCAGGGCCATGGCGTTGATGGTGAAGTCGCGGCGCAGCAGGTCATCGGTGAGCGAGGATCCAAACGCCACCACGGGCTTGCGCGATTCCGGATCGTAGGCCTCCGCGCGGTAGGTGGTGATCTCGATCTGGAACCCGGCTTTGCGCATGCCGATCGTCCCGAAGGCGCGCCCGATCTCCCAGTAGTTGTCCGCCCACTTCTTGATCAGCGCAACCGTCTGGTCCGGCGTCGCGTCCGTGGTGAAGTCCAGGTCCGGCGAGACCCGGCCTAGGAAGAGATCGCGGACGGGTCCGCCCACCAGGGAGAGTTCGTGACCGGCGTCGACAAAGCGCTGCCCAAGCTCGAGGACCACCGGATCTACCTGGAAATCGACAGTGTGGGAGTCAGTCTGGTGATGTGCGTGCGCCATAGTCTCTTAAGCTTGTCAGAAATCCCGGCCAGCACCACACCATGGCGGTCCTCGATCCGCCGGTGGCCACGGTGCGAAGAGGCGGATGCGTCAATCCAGTTTTCCGCCCGGCCACTTTCCTGTCATGTTTAGGTCATCAAGTCCGGGCAAGAGTCGTTAGAGTGGACTTCATGGCCCATCCCGTACCGAGCGCTCCCGGCAGGAGGACAAACGCACCGTTGCCATCGGCAATCGGTGCCAACGTCGCGCCTGCGCAGCACCCGGGACAGGCTTCCCTGCCGACCGTCGAGGAAATCTCCGCCGGCGGCGTCGTGGTGGACACCTCCGACGCCGAGTTGCGGGTCGCCATCATCGCGCGCCTCAACCGGGGCGGCCGCCTCGAATGGTGCCTGCCGAAGGGCCACCCGGAGGGCAAGGAAAGCAACGAGGAAGCCGCGGTTCGTGAAATTGCGGAGGAAACCGGGATCGAGGGCAAGATCCTCGCACCGCTCGGCAGCATCGATTACTGGTTTACCGTCAGCGGGCACCGCGTCCACAAGACCGTCCATCACTATCTGCTGCAGTCCACCGGCGGGGAACTGACGATCGAGAACGATCCGGACCAGGAAGCCGTGGACGTCGCTTGGGTCCCCATCCACGAGCTCGCCCGCAAGCTCTCCTTTCCGAATGAGCGCCGCATCGCGGACCTCGCCCGGGAAGTCCTGCCCGAACACCGCTAAGGCTTCCGGCTGCGGCCTCTCCGCGCCGGACCACCGGCGGCCGGACGGCCGGCAACCCGCGCCGCCCGGGAGGCCGGATTACGCACAAAGGCGCGCCCGGGTGAGACGATGAAGATAATGTCTGCCGCCAAGCCCCATTCCGAAAAGTCCGTCACCTCCGGTCCTGCCGCCCCTCAGGCCGCCCACGCCGGAGAGGCGCGGTCCAGCGCCGTCATGGCCGCCGGAACCTTGGTTTCGCGTTTCCTGGGCTTCGGCAAGACCTGGATGCTGGGAGCCGCCCTGGGCCTCGGCTCCACGGTCACCGACACCTTCATCAACGCCAACAACCTGCCAAACCTGATCTTCCTGCTGGTGGCCGGCGGGGTGTTCAATGCCGTCCTGGTGCCGCAGATCATCAAGGCCAGCAAGGCGCCGGACCGCGGGGCGGACTACATCAGCCGCCTGCTGACCCTGGCCGTTGTCGTGCTGCTTTCCCTGACGCTGCTGGTGACCCTCCTTGCGCCGTGGGTGATTGAACTGACCACACAGGGCTATTCGCCGCAGCAGAAGTCGCTGGCTGTGGCCTTTGCGTTCTGGTGCCTTCCGCAGATCTTCTTCTACGGCCTGTACGCCCTGCTCACCCAGGTACTCAACGCCAACGGCGCCTTCGGTCCGGCCATGTGGGCGCCGATCCTGAACAATATTGTCGCGATTGCCGGCCTGGGCATGTTCATCGGAATCCTTGGCGCCAACGAAATAAATCCGCACACGCTCGACAACTGGGGCTCTTTCCAGACCTTCCTGGTGGCGGGGTTCTCCACGATTGGCGTGGTGGCGCAGACCGCTATCCTGCTGGTCCCGGTCTTCCGGCTGCGGCTGGGCCTGCGGCCGCGTTTCGGCTGGCGCGGGGTGGGCCTGGGCCAGGCAGCGAAACTGAGTGTGTGGACGCTGGCCACCGCGGCCGCGGGGCAGCTGGCGTTCCTCTATGTCATGCGCATCGCCACGATCCCGGGTGCCGAGCGGCTCCGGCTGGAACGCGCGGGGGACCACGCCACGGCGGCAACCCTGCCCGGCAACGCCGTGCTCGAAGTGGCCAGCCAGCTTTACCTGCTCCCGCACTCCATCATTGCGCTCTCGCTGGCCACGGTGCTGTTCAACCGCATGACCCGCGCCTCCCAGGACGGCAACCGGGCCGAGCTCCGGCGGGCCTTGTCCCATGGCCTGCGCACCATGGCCGTCGCCACGGTCTTCGGCGCACTGGCGCTCTTCGCCCTCGCGGGACCGCTGGGCATGTTCTTCTCGGGCGGCCACAAACAGGACGGCGTCATGCTGGCCCAGACGCTCACCATCCTGGCGCTCAGCACCCCGTTCATGAGCGCGAACTTCATGATGTCCAGGGTGTTCTACGCGAACGAGGATGCGCGGACCCCGTTCTTCATCCAGCTGGTGCTGGCCCTGGTCAACGTGGTGTCGGCGTTCTTCATCCAGTTCCTGCCCTTTGACCAGATCATCTTCGCGATCGCGGTTCTCTACACCGGCGGCAACATCCTCTCGGTCATGGTCAGCGCCTTCTTCCTGCGCCGGCTCCTCGGGCACCTCGACGGTCCGCGTGTGGCCAGCTCCTATATCCGCATGGGCTACGCCGCGCTCGGCTCGGCCATCGCCGGCGCTGGCGCCCTGTGGCTGATGGGCAGCTACCAGGCCGACGGCTTCGCCTGGAGCAGCCGGCCCGCAGCCCTGGTGACGGTCGTCGTCGTCGGGCCCGTCATGCTGGCCGTCTACTTTGTCCTGCTGAAAGTCCTCCGGGTTACGGAACTGCAGGACCTGCTGCAGCCGCTGCTGGGCCGCCTGCGGCGCACTCCCGCCGCCCCCGGCCCGGAAACCGCGCCGGAGCTTGGAGCCGAAGCGGGCGCCGGTGAAGCCGTCGCGCGCGAAGTTCCGGCACCGCCCCGCCCGGCGCCGGAACGCGCCACCACATCGGTGGATACCGGCCTGATTCCCCGGATCTCGGGCGAATTCGACGCCGCCTCCTTCCGTGCCGGCCCCGACCTGGGTAGCGGGGATGTCCGGGGCTGGGCGGCCGACGGCGGTTACCTTCCCGAGGAGGAACTCCCCGGCACCGCCCAGGGCAGCCAGGGCCGTGCCGAAATTCCGCTGCCGGGGCGCCGGACCTACCAGGGCCAGGCCGGTCACAACCCTTACTTCCCGTTCGACCGGCGAAGGAAGAAATGACGCCTTTCATGCGCCCGGCGCCGGGATCACGCGGCGCGGACACTGCATCGGCTAGGATCGAAGACTAACAAGGGGAGTTGCAGACCAAGGGTCAACCGGCTTTACCGGGGGCCTTAGGTGACTGACGAAGTCGCCGAGGCCGGCAGTTCCCGGACAGTCTAGGAGGAGCCCGTGTCCCACCCGATCGATGTCGGATCAGTACTTGGCGGCCGCTACAAGGTCACTGCCATGGTTCTGACCTCGCATGACCAGGATCTGGTGCTGGACGGAGTGGATCAGGTACTGAATCGGCCGGTGAGCATCCTCGTAGCCGGCCCGGGCAACGCCGACCAGGTCGCCCAGAGCGCCCGCGAAGTGGCGACCGGCGAGCGGCCCGGCCACGTCCAGATCCTTGACCTTGGAGTCAGCGACGCTGCCACCTACCTGATCACCAACCACACTTCGGCCGCGGACCTGCTGGACCTCGTGGTGAGTTCCAACCCGCCCTACGTCGAGCCTTTCTTCACCGACACGCTGGGCAGCGAAATCTTCGGCCAGCCACGCTCCAACGAACCTGAGACCTACGACGGACTCTACGACGACGAGGAAGTCGACGCCGGGTACATCAACTACGGAGAGCAGCAGCGCCAGGCCGGGCAGCTGCCCCCGACGTCGGCGGCGCCCGCGCAGCGCGTTCCTGCTCCGCCGACGGCCTCGCCGGCCGCCGGCGCCCGTGGTGCCGGAGCGGCAGCTGCCGGGGCCGCCGCCGGTGCTGCCGCGGCCAACGCTTCGAGCTCCCCGAAGACTGCGCCGCAGGAAGCTACCGCGCAGCCAACGGCCGCCCAGCCCGTTCAGGCCGCACAGCCCGTCCCGAGCGAGGCCGCCCCCGAGGCGCCGAAGGTCTCCCGCTGGGAGGACGACGACTACGACGACACCCAGCCTGATCAGCGGACGATGGCGATGCAGGCAGCCAGTGCGAAGGGCGCCGGCGAAGGTCGCGCGGCGGGAAGCTTCCCGGCTTTCGCGAAGAAGAGTGCCTCCGAGGACCGCTACGACGACTACGACAACGATGATGACGACGACGCACCCCGGCGCGAACCGCGGTCCCTGCGCTGGCTCGTCGGCGCCCTGCTGGCCGCCGTGCTGGTCATTGGCTTGATCTTCGCCGTCACCAACCTTGGCGGCCTCTTCAAGGGCAGCACGCCCCAGGCCGCCAAGACCACGGCGTCCACCAGCGCGCCTACGAAGTCGGACACGCCCTCCGCCACCCAGAGCGCGCCGCCGGCCGCGGTTCCCCCCGCTATCGAGTCAGTCACCCGGCAGGGCAACTTCGACTTCGCCGCTACCTACGACGGCGACCTGGTCAAGACCTACGACGGCAACGCCGCCAGCTACTGGTCCGACATGGAATTTGCCACCGACGGCTGGGGCGGCTTCGCTCCCGACGGCGTGCCGCTTGTCGTCAAGCTGAAGGGCCCGGCCCAGATCTCCTCGGTGACCTTGAGCCAGCTCGGCGCGTCCGGCGGCAACATCAGCATCTTCACCAACGACCGTCCCACGCTCGACGGCGCCAAGCAGGTGGGCAGCAACAGCTTCACGTCCCCCGAGCTCACCATGCCGCTGCAGGAACCGGTCAAGGCACAGTACGTGATCGTTGCCATCAAGAGCCTGCCCAAGCTGGCCGCACCCAAGACCCGCTACGGCTACGGCCTGCGCCTGGCCGAGATCAAGATCCAGTAACTGCCCCACGTTCCAGGCCGTAACCGCAGGAAAGCAAACGGTCCGAACCCGTGGCTACCGGTACCCTGAGTGGTGGGCGCGGCTGTGCCGCGCCCGGTGTGGGTGGAATATTCAGCTGCCCACATTAGTTGTGCCATGTGGCCGGCCACCCAGGCGGGCGCATCGACAAAGGAAGAGGTTCACCGTTTAGTGAGCAACGCAGAAAACACCGCGTCCGAAGTACGTGATGTCATCATCGTCGGCTCCGGGCCCGCAGGCTACACCGCCGCGGTCTACACGGCGCGCGCCAACCTGAAGCCGCTGCTCCTGGCAGGTTCCGTTACCGCCGGTGGAGAGCTGATGAACACCACCGACGTCGAGAACTACCCCGGCTTCCCGGATGGCATCATGGGCCCGGACCTCATGGAAAACTTCGAAAAGCAGGCCGAGCGCTTTGGCACGGAAATCCAGTTTGAGGACGTCACCGAACTGGATCTCGAAGGCGACATCAAAACCGTGACCATCGGCACGGGGGAGACCTTCCAGGCGCGGTCCATCATTCTGTCGACCGGCTCTGCCTACCGCGAGCTTGGCCTTCCGAACGAAAAACGACTCTCGGGCCACGGCGTGAGCTGGTGCGCAACCTGCGACGGTTTCTTCTTCAAGGATCAGGACGTTGCCGTCATCGGCGGCGGTGACTCGGCAATGGAAGAGGCGCTGTTCCTGACAAAGTTCGCGAAGTCCGTCACTGTGGTTCACCGCCGCGACACCCTCCGCGCTTCGAAGATCATGGCCGACCGCGCCCTCGCCCACGAGAAGATCAACTTCATCTGGAACAGCGGCGTAGAAGACGTGTTGGGAGGCGACAAGGTCACCGGCCTGCGGTTGAAGAACCTCATTGACGGCACCGAAACCGAGCTCGCCGTGACTGGAGTCTTCGTTGCGATCGGGAATGATCCCCGCACTGACCTCGTCAAAGGCAAACTGGATCTTTCACCCGAAGGCACCATTGCCGTCCAGGGCCGTACTTCCAAGACGAGCGTCAAGGGGGTCTTCGCTGCCGGTGACGTCATCGACCCGACCTACCGCCAGGCCATCACCGCTTCGGGTTCGGGCTGTGTCGCCGCGCTCGACGTCGAACACTACCTCGCAGACCTCCCCGCCTGATCGGCGAACGGCAAGCATCTAAGAGAAAGACAAGGTTATGAGCAACGCTAAAGATGTAACAGACGCTAGCTTCAGCACCGACGTGCTGGGAGCCGACAAGCCCGTCATCGTGGACTTCTGGGCCGAATGGTGCGGTCCCTGCCGCAAGCTTGGGCCGATCCTCGACGAGATCTCGGTCGAGTACAGCGAGAAGGTCAACGTCGTCAAGGTGAACGTCGATGACAACCCGGCCATCGCTGCTGAGTACGGCATCACCTCCATCCCGGCCGTGTACCTGTTCCAGGGTGGGGAAGTGAAGAGCACAGTCATCGGCGCCAGGCCGAAGCAGTTCTTTGAAAAGGAATTCGCAGACGTGCTGTCCTAGCCTGTAACGAACTTCCGGCCGGCCCGATTATGGGGCCGGCCGTAACGCTGGCCTCCACTCACTGAGTAGGGGCCAGCGTTTTTTGGTTCCCGGCACTGCGGGGCTCCGCACTGTCCTGTGCCGGCCAGCCGGATTGAAGGGCCGAAGCTCGGGACGCCGCGTCTGACGGGGTAACCCACTCTGCGGCTGAGTGCCGGAGGGAGCAATTACTTGGGTGCGTGCGGCGATCAAGATCCTGGGCTTATGCCACGGAGTCTTGGCGGCAGGTAGATGCCCGGGCGGGCGGGGATTGGGCGGACAGAGGACCAGGTCGGCCGTTGGATGGCCGGGCCGAGTCTGCATCAGGCCTAGTCCGTCGGGCTGACTAGGCGGCCAGGCGGACTAGGCCGCCGGGCGGACTAGACCGCCGGGTGCATGCCGGAGTTGGGCAGGGTTTGCCTGCCGCCGCCGGAGCTGCCCCTCTTGAGGAGTTCGCCCGTATACCTCCGGACCGCCCCGGGCCTGTCCCACGCCACCTCCGTGCCGATCTTTGCGCCTACTGCTGGAAAGCAACATTATCCCGTTGATTGATGCGGTGGTTTTAGCCTAAACAGCACGCGAATCTGTGCACGTGCCGGCCCAACCAGGGGTAGGCGCGATATTGCTGTTCGAATGGTTCATCCGGGGGGCCGGCAGTGGCTGGCCGACCGCGCGGGCTCGGAATCCCAATGTTGTGTCGGCGCCTCCGACCCCGAGCTGCGCGACGTCAAGCTGCGGCATCCTCCGGCTAGATCAGCAGTGTGCTTGGTGACTCGTGTGAATGGAGCGCTTCCCGCATTGCGCGGTACGAATTCGTGCGCCGTGGGCAATGTTTCACGTGAAACACGACCTTCACGTGCCGGTGGGGCGGGTGTGGTGCAAAAGAAACCAATCCGGGTCGGGATTGGCCCACTGACCGACCCTTCCAACTTCATTTTGATCGGAGCCAAGATTACGCAGCCCCGTACTCTACACGAAATGCCACCGCCGCCGAACATGGGTATGTTTCACGTGAAACCGACGCTCAGCTGCTGGTTCCAAGATGTGTCACGTTTTGCGCCTCTTCGTCGCGCCACCCGCGAATCCCTGCGCTGCAGGGTCTCTATTGCACCGGACGCCAGGACGTTGGAGAAGGACAGAGATGCTGTCCAAAATTGGCGCTCCCGCATCTCAACAAACTGTCACCGCACGCAGCCCTTCCGCCGGTCGTAGCGCGGAAACGGCGATCTGTCTCCCTGATGAAGGTGTTGCTAACCGATGGCACAGGGCCGAAAACCTCGTGACGGGCCCCATGTACCGCATCAATGCACGTTCCACGCCGCCGGATCATGTTTCACGTGAAACATGATCCTCCGGACACGTCGAACAATCTATTTCCGCTACCCCAGGAGACCAGAAGAAGAACAAACTTACATCCTTCCGCTCTTCTATTGGAGCTGTAACGGTAGTTCACTATCGATACCTAGCTATGGGTTCTCGGGCGCGTAGTGGCACCGTGCGCTCACCCGCAATGCAGCTCCTAGCCGGCCGCCGGATCGCGGTCCCATCCCACGCGATGCGGCCAACCGCCAGCGAAAGCGAAACAAGCAACACCCAGCGTAGTGACCCGTCTACGCAGCAAATTGCCCACTGAGCTTCCTTCCCTCCGCGTTGCGGATGTACCTCAGCGCCGATCACAGGCATCCCACCGCTTCGCAACCCTAGGCCCATCCGACGATGTTTCACGTGAAACGCCCGCTCGCCCACCCCCACTACCACCGCCTAGGAACCCCTTGGCAGTTCTCTTCCGCCCATTGGGTCTCCGCCAGGGCAGCAACGAGCAGCCGCCATGGGTCGGCCAGCAAACGCATTCCACGACGCACAGCCTCTAGGATGAATCGCCGAAGAGACCTTCCGGCTACCGGTCAGCTTCGGGGTGGTAGCGCTCAAGCGACCGCCCTACGTTCGACACCTCCTAGGCTCCTTGGATAGGCGGATGAATATCTTGCTGGGAAGACACCTGCCCTCGGCGCCAGGGGACTACGGTCCGTTCGGTCCCATTCCTGCGCAGCACCATCCGCACCCTGGCAGGCGCTATGTTCACCGCAAGGCTATCGATGGGGATATGACGCGCTGGCCTGCCACTCGGGCAGGAAACTCTGGGGAGGGCCCGCTGACAGGACGGACATGATCGGAAGGCGGGGCGCGCAATGATTTCCGGCGACACTCCGGAGAGCGGGCCGTGGTGGCTGCGGAAGGCATCTTCGGCGCTTGGCTACCTGCGTTCGCAAGCACCGTGAGGGATCCGCGGTCTGACTCAAACCAATCGACCGGCCGTTATAGTCCGACGATCTATACCAAATCTCGCAGCCAGAATCTGGACTCAACGAAGAAGACTATGGCCACTACCGGGAGCCAGGCCCGAAAGCTCACCAGGACAAGTGCAAGCTCGGATCGCTCTGGTCAGCTGGGCGACTGCGGCCCTCCGGCACGGGCCCGGACGCCAGCCCGATGACGTGCATTGAATTGCTCCCGGAGGACTTCTGTACGGCGAAGCAACAGCGCAGGCATCGCCCAGTGCGCCCTCGCGTACGCGGCCGGCACGGGGCTCACATGCTCGTCGGGAAGCAAGTATACGACGCCAGACACTGGGGACGTCATCCTTGGGCGGAAGCCGGAGCAATCCCTCCGTCAAATGGCCAGCCCAGAGAGGTACGAGCGCAGGAACCGTGCTAGAGGTCTGGAGTGTCCGTGTGCAGTAGGACCTATGGCGAAGCGACCGTTCCTGCCGGGCGGGGTCCCACGATCTGTCATAGCCCCTACGGGACCGAGAGCGTCCCTACGATCGAATTGGGACAGCAGCTGCGGACGCTGTCCTACCTGGCTGGGCGTGCCCGTGATCTTGAAATCCCGATCGCTGTACTACTGACCGGGTGTTGAGAGAGGGCGAGCGAGGGAGTTCACAGCTTCTTCCCCACAGAAGTTATGCACACAGTTATCCACAGGGCACTGAGACATTACACAGCGCTATCCACAGGGCCTTGGGCACCAGCCTCTGGGCTGTCAAGGCTCACATGTAGGCGTCGACAGGCACCCTGCCTTCAGCACGCCAGATCCGCAGACGTCGGGCAGCCTGCTTCACGACTCAGCGTTGCGTGGGACGGCCGTAAATTTAACCGGACTATGTGGATTTTGTAAGCATTCTCGGTCTTCATCCGTGGCGGCCGCATGTGGAGCGCCGTGTTTCACGTGAAACAATATGGCCAAACACGGTGGGCCATCGACCGGCGCATTATGTGGCCAAGACGCAGACCTGCCTCCAGGTCCCACCGTCCACTGGCGCCGGGGTCTAATCCACAAAGTTATCCACAGCGATATCCACCGCTCCAGTTACAGCGTGCGACGACTGCCAGTGCACCGCCAGCAGTGGAAACGCCGACCGGAGAACCATCAATTAGAGCACTAGCCCTGCCGGGAACGGCATTGGGGAGATTGGACCTACGATGGCTTCGCAGCCCGCATCGAGGAATGCCGACCGACTCACAGCGGATATACGCGATCCAGGAATATGCCCGGCCGTGCCAAGAGGGTGTCTAAGAGATGCATTGCTCCCGCTCCAGCCGGACGCGACATTGGCTTTCGACCCGGCTTCGCGGCTGTCCGACGGGACAGACCACGGTGCGATGGGGAGGACGGGGGAGTCAATAGCTACTGCCCGCACACCGCGCAGTATCGTCCCACACGTCCAGGCGGTGCCGTCACCACAGGTCGCCACCGCACCTGGGAAGCCTAGCGGCTGCCTGAATCCGGGGCATCTCCGCCTGCCGTACTGGACGATCCAGCGAAGACAGCAGCCACCTGCCGTCTACCGGCGGAGTGGGGAGCTTCGTCATGGCCAGGAAGAACACGCGGTAGGGCCGGTGAGGTCTCACGACACGCACGACCCCATACCGCCGAAAAGCTTTTCCTGCGGCGGGGTTCGTTCGGCGGCACACACGCACCTCCTACGACGGGATCCTTGGGCCGGCGCAAATGCATCTTGTACTACGGGGTCCTTGGGCGAACGCAAATGCATCTCCCACGGCCGGGTCCGTGGGTTGGCGCATGTCTAATGCGGCCAGCCAGGAGCTCCCAGCCCAGGCGCTTTGGCGCCACCTCGACGGATTGCGCCATGCTCACCGACGTTCGAGGGGCACTAACGTATACCCAGGTTCCGGTACGGGAGGGGGAGTGCAGACGCGATCGAGCACGTTACCCGGCCCCAATGCGGCTTTCGGGCCAATTCTCGGCTGAGCTCGGGCCGCGTTACGTCCAGGCCGCCCTCAAAAGTGATGCCACCCGGACGTGGGGGTAGTTGCCGTCGGTGTGATTCCATCAGCTGACACTATGTCGTCCGCGAAGCTGATCGAGCCTTCGGTATGAGGAGTCCGCATCCTCGGAATGTTTCACGTGAAACACCCGAAGATAATGGAGCGACGGCGGCCAACGTCCGATCCCATCTGTGGCGCTCCTACCGTGATCTGTGACTGCCGGCGAGAGCGGCCGCGGCTCACTACTACTGCGGTTAGGAGGCTGCGCCAGCCGCCCAACGTGGACCGAGCAGCGCAACGGAGATGCCCACCTTGGGCTGCTAGGGGAACAACAGCAAGACAATCAAACAGGCAAGCCGCTGCGGTTGAGCCCCCATCATGGCATCCATGGGGAGGCCAAAACAAGCTCGTAAGGACGGCAGGACGCCGATCCGGCCATGTGATCGGCTCGCAGCGACCACACCGGGGCCGTTGGTCCGACTTGGGCGTATCCAACTATTGCCACCCGCCCACACAGGATTTGCTAGCGTCGCGACATACTGCCGAAAGTGCCGCCAACGCGGTACTTTTGGTGGTCCGCCTTGCCCCGTTCGTCCCACACTGCTGGACTGCGCGCATCGCTACTACATTGCCCGTCTCGTCCCACGTGGTTTCACGTGAAACATACTGTATGGGCCCGCGAAAATATGTAAACCCTCCACCTGCCAGCTGAGGTCATTGCGGCGCGTTGCTGTGCATGCAAGGGGACAGCCTCCTGGCCGGCGCGCTCGACAACCGGGCCCAATGAACGACCGAAGGCGCTATAGGGACCATCACTCCCGCCCCGCAAGCGCTTTACGTACGTTGCTCCGCTCTGCAGTGCATCCTGCGTTCTGCGGCACCTTGGCCCGTACTTGAGACCATCCCAGAGCATCCTTTGGGGCAATGGAGACGTCCCAGCTGCCGCCGAGCACACGCGGGGCTCCACAAGCGGAACCGACGGGCCCTGCGGGGCCACGGGAGGGCCAAGAGGGGTCCGCGGGCCGGCCCCGCCAGCGTTGGCAGGTATCTGTGGGTGGACGATCCACACCTGGAACTCCCAAATGCACACAAACCGAGCGGTTGCCCAGAATGGCAATTCGGGAAACTGTATGCCATCAAACACACAAAAAAGGGCCTGTTTCACGTGAAACAGGCCCCATCTTGAGCAAGTGTGCTGAGAGTTAGCTCGGTGCCCCAGGGGTGAGAACGTCCATGATCCGGTTCAGATCCTCGACGCTGGCGAATTCGATGCTGACGCGGCCTTTACGGGCCCCCAGGGAAATCTTCACATTGGTGTCCAGGCGGTCGGACAACGAAGACGCCAGGTAATCGAGTCGTTCGTGGCGTGCCCCCGGACGGGGGATGTTGTTCTTCGTCGGCGCAGCGGGGCTCTGGTACAGCGTCACAGCCTCTTCCGTGGCGCGGACCGACATACCCTCTGCCACGATCTTCTGGGCAAGCCGTTCCATCGCAGCGGCGTCAGGAAGAGCAAGGAGGGCACGAGCGTGGCCGGCCGAAATCACGCCGGCGCCTACACGACGCTGAACAAGCGGCGGGAGTTTCAGCAGGCGGAGGGTGTTCGAGACCTGGGGCCGGGAGCGGCCGATCCGATCAGCAAGCTGCTCATGGGTGGTTCCAAAGTCCTCCAGCAGCTGCTGGTACGCCGCAGCCTCTTCCAGGGGATTCAGCTGGCTGCGGTGGAGGTTCTCGAGCAGGGCGTCACGAAGCAGGTCATCATCAGTGGTGTCGCGGACAATCGCCGGGATGGTGTCGAGTCCGGCGGCCTGTACGGCACGCCAGCGGCGCTCACCCATGACGAGCTCGTAGGGTTCGCCACCTTCTTCGGTTGATGTACGCACCACAATTGGCTGGAGCACGCCGATTTCACGAACCGAGTGCACCAGCTCCGCCATATCGTCCTCATCGAAGACGGAGCGCGGCTGTTTGCGGTTGGGGTGGATGTCCGAAACAGGGATTTCCGCGAAACGGACGCCAGGAACTTCAATCAGATCAACGCCGTTGTCATCGGCAACCGCGTCCGCCGCGGGCATCGGCCGGGAGTCGTTCCGGGCTGCGGAGTCCTTGGGCGCTGCGGCCTTCTTCGCAGCCGCGCCGCCGGTCTGGGCCGGGCCAGGCTGGTTCTTTGTCGCAGCCTTTGTCGCAGGCTTCGTCGCAGTCTTCGTCCCGGAGCGAACCGGCTCAGGCTTTCCAGCCGGCGCAGCGGTTTCGTCCGTGCCGGCAGTTTCGTCCGGGGCAGCCGTAGCCGCGGCAGCGGTCGCAGAAGAAGACGCCGTCGTCTTGTCTGCAGCGGCTTCCGTCGCTTCCGGGGTCTCTTCCGTCAGCATTGTGTCGGGGGTCCGCTTCCTGGCCTCAGGAAAAAACAGATCCACCGGCCGGGACGGGGCAGAACCGCTTCCGGAGGCGTTAGCCGAGGCGGAACTTGGAATCAGTGCGCCAAGTCCACGGCCAAGGCCGCGTCGCTTATCGCTCATGGATAAATCCCTCCAGTGGAAGAGCCCGGCTCAACCCGGCTCTGGCTAGTGCAATGTTGAGAAGATTCTAACGTTCAGCAATTTCCGCTGCGGCTTCCAAATAGGAAAGAGCGCCGCTGGAGGAAGGATCATAAGTCATCACGGTCTGCTGATAGCTCGGCGCCTCGGAAATTCGCACCGACCGAGGAACCACAGCTCCGAGCACCTGCTCCGGGAAGTGTTCACGGACTTCCGCTGCCACTTGGGCCGCGAGATTGGTACGCCCGTCGTACATCGTCAGCAGGATGGTGGAGACCACCAGATCGGCATTGAGGTGCTTCTGGATCATTTCAATGTTCTTGAGCAGCTGGCTCAGTCCCTCAAGGGCGTAGTACTCGCACTGGATCGGGATGAGGACCTCACCGGCCGCGCAGAAGGCGTTGACTGTCAGAAGTCCCAGGCTCGGCGGGCAATCAATAAAGATGTAATCGAGGCGTTCCTCGCCGTTCTTGGCGCGTTCCTTGGCGTAGACATCGATGGCCCGCCGGAGTCGCTGCTCACGGGCGACCAAGCTGACGAGCTCGATCTCAGCGCCGGCAAGGTGGATGGTGGCCGGCGCGCAAATTAGTTTGTCGATGTCCGGGCACGGTGCCACGACGTCCTGCAGCGGCACATCGTTGATGAGGACGTCATAGATGCTGTCGACGTCGGCGTGGTGTTCTATACCCAAGGCGGTAGAGGCGTTACCCTGCGGATCGATGTCGATCACCAGCACATTCAGGCCAGCGGCAGCCAAGGCAGCGGCGATGTTGACCGTGGTGGTTGTCTTACCCACCCCGCCCTTCTGATTGGACACGGTGAAGATGCGGGTCTTCTCCGGCTTCGGCAGTTCACGGCCCAGCAGTCGTTCCCGACGCTTGTTCTCATGCGCAAGCTCGCGGGCAATCGGGCTGGAATCGTCGATCGAGTCCAAGACGTTGCCGACGGACGCGACGGAGGTTTCACGTGAAACGCCGGCGGCGACAGTGACGTCCGCAACCGATTTAGCTTGTTTGGACGAGATATTGTGAGCGACCGCGGGCGCGGAAAAGGCCCGTGCTGACCCCAGGGACACAAACGGGGGGATCCGTTGTGTGGAGGCTTCGCTACTGCTCACTTGACACTCTCGCTCTCATTCGGCTTTTGCTGCCGGTTACTAGCCTAACCTCTTCCTAAACAAGACCGAGGGCACCGGGCGGGTGCTACGCAATCTTTCGAGGCTTGTTCACAACGATTCGGACTACGGTCGTGGGTTCCTCGAGGAGGTCTTCGCCGACGATCACAACAGAGGTCTCCACCCCGCCGAGTTTCCGGATGACCTTGGCGGCCTTCTCGATCTCTTCGCCGGCGCTACGCCCCTTGATGGCGACGACCTCGCCCTTGCCTCCGAGCAGCGGAATGGTGAGTCCGGCGAGGTTGGAGAGGGCAGAAACAGCCCGGGCAGTGACGACGTCGGCGCTCACGTGGCCCACGGCCAGTTCCGCACGGGTCCGCATCACGGTGACGTTTTCGAGCCCCAGGTCATCGACGACTTCCTGCAGCCAGATCACCCGCCGCTCCAGCGGTTCGATCAGCGTTAGTTCCAGGTCCGGCCGCGCAATGGCCAGGCAAAGACCCGGGAGCCCGGCCCCGCTGCCGACGTCGGCAACGTGGCTTCCCTGGGCAATCTCGCGTTCAATAACGGCACAGTTAAGCACGTGCCTGCTCCACAACCTGGGCACTTCGCGGGGCCCGATCAGCCCGCGTTCGGTGCCGGACGTGGCCAGGTGCTCAACGTAGCGTTTTGCCAGTTCAAGCCGGTCGCCAAAAATAGACTCTGCGGCCTTCAGTTCGGCCGCGGTAATTTCCACCATCAAGCTACTCCGCGGATTCAGTCTGCGGAGACAACGATGTGCCGGTCAGCGCCTTCGCCTTCGGATTCGCTGACGAATCCGAGATCGGCAACGGCGTCGTGAACAATCTTGCGCTCGTACGCGCTCATCGGTGCCAGCGCGACGGATTTGCCAGTGTCCTTGACCGAAGCGATGGCGTCTTCGGCGATCTGCTGCAGGTCACCGGCGCGGTCGGCACGGTAGCCGTTGATGTCCAGCACGAGGCGGGAGCGGTTCTCCGTGGCGGAGAGCACCGCAAGGCGGGTGAGTTCCTGAAGGGCTTCGAGCACCTCGCCGTCGGCGCCAACGAGGCTCTCCAGTCCCGAGGAGTCTTCCTCGGCAACGATGGAGATGTAGGTGCGGCCGTTTCGGACCTCAATATCGATGTCGCCGTCGATGTCGGCGATGTCCAGGAGCTCCTCGAGGTAGTCCGCGGCGACGTCGCCCTCTTCCTCCAGGCGGCTTGCCGAGGTGCCCTTTCCGGAACCGGCAGCGGCGTCCTGGGACTCGTCCCCGGCTTCCTGGTTGCTGTCTACCTGCACGTCGTCCTGGAAAGTGTCCTGATCGGGGGCTTCGGCGGAAATAGCGTGTTCGGTGCTCTCGGCAGACATTACTTCCTCTTCCTGTTCTTGCGCTGGGGCTGGATGCGCTGGCTCTTCGCGGCGACGGCGGCCGCCGCGGCGGCCGCTTCAGCCTCGGCGTCGGCCTTCTTGGCACCCATCAGGGGCAGGGACGGCAGTCCCTTGGCGGCACGGCGCTCGGCCAGGGCCTTCGCGGCGGGGGAGCCCGGCGTCGGCATCCGGCGGATCACGAAGAACTGCTGGCCCATGGTCCAAAGGTTCGTGGTGGTCCAGTAGATCAGGACACCGATGGGGAAGTTGATGCCGCCGACGCCGAAGACGAGCGGCAGGACGTACAGCATCATCTTCTGCTGCTTCATGAACGGGCTCGCCATGGCCTCTTCGGACATGTTCTTCGCCATGATCTGCTTCTGGGTGATGAACTGCGAGGCTGTCATCGCCAGGATCATCACGATCGAGAGGATCCAGACCGCCATCTGGTTGCCGCCACCGCCGTGCAGCAGGGATGCCGAAAGCGGGGCACCGAAAATGCTGGATTCGTCGAATTGCACCACCTGGTCGTGGCTCAGCGCGCCGATGCCCTTGCCGGTGGTCTTGGCGTTACTGATGCCGGAGAGAACCTGGAAGAGCGCGAAGAAGAATGGCATCTGGATCAGCATCGGCAGGCAGGCCGAGAACGGGTTGGTGCCGTGCTTCTTGTACATGGCCATCTGTTCCTGTGCCATGGCCTGGCGGGAGAGCTGGTCGGTCTTGCCCTTGTACTTGTCCTGAAGCTTCTTCAGGTCGGGCTGGAGCAGCTGCATGCCGCGCTGGGCTTTGATCTGCTTGACGAACACGGGGATCAGGGCGGCGCGGATGACCAGCACCAGCCCGATGATGGACAGCGTCCAGGTCCAGCCGTTGGCGGCCGGGAGGCCGATGGCGCTCAGTCCATCGTGGAAGCCCACCATAATGATGGAAACCAGCCACTTGAACGGAAACATGATTGTTTCAAAGAAGTCCATACGATATCCCTATTCGTCAGGCCGCCGAGCGGCCTTCTCCATCAGACTGAGCAGCCAGGTACTTATCCGGGTTGTTCAGCACAACAATTCTGGGGGTGTGGCCATCCGGCCACTCCCGGTGCCCGGCGGGGACGTGGTCCACTCCACCGGAATTCCATGGGTGGCAGCGCGCCAGGCGCCGGGCCGCGAGCCAGCTTCCCTTGACGGCGCCATGCACCGTGACCGCTTCCAGCGCGTACGCCGAGCAGCTGGGGAAAAACCGGCAAACCTGCCCGTACAGCGGCGAGACCACCTTGCGGTAGGCCATCAGCAGCAGGATCAAGATGTTGCGGGGCAGGTTCCAGACCGCAAGGCCGAGCCAGGCTACGGCCGCTTTGACGCGGGATTCAGAAACAGGGACGACGGCGGCAGTCGAGTTACGCACGCGGGGTCCCTTCCTGTGTTGTCTCGTAAGAAACTGTAGAAGCGGCCTGTGGAAGGCGGCTGCCCAAGCGTTTCATGGTCGTCTCCAAAGCGGCGTCATAGTCGCTGCACAGATCATCCCAGCCGGCGGCCGCAGAGGCGGGCAGTGCCCGGACCACGATAGCGAACCCGCTGGGATATTTCTGCAGCGACAAGGCGCCGGCTTCTCTTAGTCTCCTCTTAACGAGGTTCCTGACAACAGCGTTCCCAACACTCTTGGAAACGATGAAACCGATCCGGCTTGGTTCATCGGCAGCGAGAGCTGCCGTATATAACACTAAGTTCCGGCGTCCATTGCGGACGCCGGAACGTACAGTTGTTGAAAAATCGGTAGGGGTCCTCAGACGGTTCCGGGTGGCTAGCACCGTTCAACTCGCATAGGGATGGTGACCGACGAGTCAGTTATTTAGGCCGACAGCTCGGTGCGGCCCTTGCCACGACGGGCTGCCAGGATGGCACGGCCGGCACGGGTACGCATACGAAGGCGGAAGCCGTGCTTCTTGGCTCGACGGCGGTTATTCGGCTGAAAAGTCCGCTTGCTCACGTTAGTTACTCCAGTGGATCAAAGGTGCGCCCACCCGATCAAAAAAGGGGAAGAACTGGCCGACGCTAAGTTTTGTATGTGCCGCTACCCTCGACTCGCAAGACGCAGGCGTCGGGGAGAGATTCAATGAGGCGAAAAGCGGACACAAAGGACTTCACAACGTTAGGGGAAAAGCGCCCCCAGAGTCAAACCGGGAGGTGTTCAGCCGCCTGTCCCCAGCTGTGGTTAACCCGGTCGCCAGCCTGTGGATGAAGTGGGTCACGCCCCCGCATTTGGAACCACACCAGTGTAATTATCCACAGGGCTGATCCCAGCTATCTTCTAGTCTTTTCATCCCCTAGAGTGTCCCAGTAGCCGATTATCCACGGACTGTGCACAACCCTGTGGATTAAGCCGGGGCCAGCAGTCTGGTTCAGGCCTCGTGGCTGCAGGTAACGCAGGCAAGCAAGGTTTGAGGAACTGATTGATGACGGTAGACGAAGCCAACCAAGCAAACACCGTCGGAAGTTCCTGGCGGCGGGTTGTCAGCCTTCTTGAGAACGACCACCGGGTCACTCCCCGGCAGCGTGGCTTCGTGATCCTCGCCCAGGCCCAGGGACTGATCGGCTCAACCTTGCTGGTGGCCGTACCCAACGAACTCACCCGCGAGGTACTCCAGACCCAGGTCAAGGAAGCCCTCGACGACGCCCTGCGGGATGTCTTTTCCGACGAAATCCGCTGCGCGATCGACGTCGACACCGATCTGGTGCCACTGCATGTCGAGCCCGAACCAACGGCCGAACTGTCCCTGGTCGCCGACCCCATGGTGGAACTGAAGCCGCAGCCAATGCTGCCGAGCACTTCCCACGAATTCGGTCGGCTCAATCCGAAGTACGTCTTCGACACCTTCGTGATCGGTTCCTCCAACCGCTTTGCCCACGCGGCCGCCGTCGCCGTCGCCGAAGCGCCTGCCAAGGCGTACAACCCGCTGTTCATCTACGGGGACTCAGGTCTGGGCAAAACCCACCTGCTGCACGCGATCGGCCACTACGCCCGCCGGCTCTACAGCGGCATCCGGGTCCGCTATGTGAACTCCGAGGAATTCACGAACGACTTCATCAACTCCATCCGCGACGATGAAGGCACCAGCTTCAAGACCACCTACCGCAACGTGGACGTTCTGCTGATCGATGACATCCAGTTCCTGGCCGGCAAGGACCGGACGCTGGAGGAGTTCTTCCACACTTTCAACGCCCTGCACAACAACAACAAGCAGGTCGTCATCACCTCCGACCAGCCGCCCAAGCTGCTCGCCGGCTTCGAAGACCGCATGAAGTCCCGCTTCGAGTGGGGCCTGCTGACCGACATCCAGCCGCCGGAACTGGAAACGCGCATCGCTATCCTGCGCAAGAAGGCGCTGAGCGAAGGCCTGTCCGCCCCGGACGACGCACTGGAGTACATCGCTTCGAAGATCTCCAGCAACATCCGCGAACTTGAGGGTGCGCTGATCCGGGTCACGGCGTTCGCGAGCCTGAACCGGCAGCCGGTGGATGTGGCCCTGGCCGAAATGGTGCTCAAGGACCTGATCACCGACGACGGCGCCCAGGAGATCACCTCTGCGCAGATCCTCACCCAGACGGCCGACTACTTCAAGCTCAGCATGGAAGAACTCTGCAGCAAGTCCCGCACGCGGACCCTGGTCACCGCGCGGCAGATCGCGATGTACCTGTGCCGGGAGCTCACCGACATGTCCCTGCCCAAGATTGGCCAGGAGCTCGGCGGCCGCGACCACACCACGGTCATCCACGCGGACCGGAAGATCCGCGAACTGATGGCGGAGCGCCGCGTGATCTACAACCAGGTTACTGAACTGACCAACCGGATCAAGCAGCAGCAGCGCAATTCCTGAGTATCGGCGCCGCGCACTCTTACCTTATTAACAGGGGCCTGTGGACAACCCTGTGGATACTTAAGGGGACAACCGCGGTTAATGGGCTTAAAACCCTTAAGGCGCCTGTGGATCGGCGCAACGCCCGACAATGTTGTCCCCATCCACACCCTGTTTAAAACCTGCTCCACCCACAGTCCATGAACAGGGCTTAACCCCGGAAACGCACGGCCAGACCGAGTTATCCACAGTTTCCACAGCAGTTATTAACACTACTAATCCCAAGAAAATGAAATTCCCTCAAACAACAGTTTCCTTCCGACCCCCCACCTGCCAGCACAGGCCCTCCGGAAGCCCGGCCCGGAAGCCCGCTCCGGAACCACACTGGTGTAACCCGGGGATGGGAGAACTAGGATCTTGGGGCTAAGCTGTCTGCAGTGCGTCCGTCCCGGACACTCTCTTGTCATTCGCAACCCGGAAACGGACAGCGGCGGAGAAAGACCTGGAGTGCATGCACTTACCTTTTTGGCGGATCCGGCAGCGCGCCGGGGTCGCCATGGCCCTGTGAGTTTTAGCTTTTGTCAGCAGCAATGAAAGGCGGCACCCTTCCGTGAAGTTCAGAGTCGAACGGGACGTCCTGGCCGAAGCCGTGACCTGGACCGCCCGGTCGTTGTCTCCGCGGCCGCCTGTTCCCGTGCTTTCCGGTTTGCTCCTCAAGGCAGAAGCCGGCACTGTCAGCCTCTCCAGCTTTGACTACGAGACCTCGGCACGCCTGGAAATCCCCGCTGACATCACCACCGAGGGCACGATCCTGGTCTCCGGCCGCCTGCTCGCGGACATTTGCCGCAGCCTGCCCTCCGCCCCGGTCGAAATCGAAACCGACGGCAACAAAGTCACCCTGACCTGCCGCCGGAGCAGCTTCCACCTGGCCACGATGCCGGAGGCGGAATACCCGCCGCTGCCCGCGCTGCCCCCGATCAGTGGCACCGTGCCAGGCGATTCGTTCGCGCAGGCCGTTTCCCAGGTGATTATCGCGGCCAGCAAGGACGACACGCTGCCCATTCTCACCGGCGTCCGGATGGAGATCGAGGACGACCTCATCACGCTGCTCGCCACCGACCGCTACCGCCTCGCCATGCGCGAAGTGCCCTGGAAGCCCGCAACTCCGGGCATCTCCACCAGCGCCCTGGTGAAAGCCAAGACCCTCAACGAAGTGGCCAAGACACTCGGCGGCAGCGGCGATATCAACCTCGCCCTCGCCGATGACGACAGCCGGCTGATCGGTTTCGAGAGCGGCGGCCGCACCACGACGTCGCTCCTGGTCGATGGCGACTATCCGAAAATCCGGTCGCTGTTCCCGGATTCCACCCCGATCCACGCCACCGTGCAGACCCAGGAACTGGTCGAAGCCGTCCGCCGCGTCTCGCTTGTGGCCGAACGCAACACCCCGGTCCGGCTTGCCTTCACCCAGGGACAGCTGCACCTTGACGCCGGAACCGGTGAAGACGCGCAGGCCTCAGAAGAGCTCGAAGCCCAGCTGACCGGCGAAGACATCACCGTGGCCTTCAACCCCCACTACCTCATCGAGGGCCTGAGCGTCATCGAGACCAAGTTTGTGCGGTTCTCCTTCACCACGGCGCCAAAGCCGGCGATGATCACCGCCCAGCAGGACGCCGACGGCGAGGACCAGGACGACTACCGCTACCTGGTCATGCCGGTCCGTCTGCCCAACTAGTCCCCACCGCCACCCTCGCCTCGCAAGCTCGGCCAGGGAACCCTGGCGGCGTGGGCCCAGGCAGTTGTTGTCGTTCTGGGCCCCAAATCGACAACCGACACCCAATGCAGAAAGAGAACCCGCACTATGCACATTGGACTGATCGGCCTTGGAAAAATGGGTTTCAACATGCGCGAACGCCTGCGCAAGGGTGGAATCCAGGTCACCGGTTTCGACCGCAATCCGGATGTCACCGACGTGGCCACCGTTGACGAGCTGATCGCCGCACTGCCGGCGCCGCGTCTGATCTGGGTCATGGTTCCCGCCGGCGAGATCACCGACGCCGTCATCAGCGAGCTCGGCAACAAGCTCGACGCCGGTGACCTGGTGATCGACGGAGGCAACTCCCGCTTCACCGAGGACCAGAAGCACGCGGCTGCGCTGGCCGAAAAGGGCGTCCGTTTT
This sequence comes from Arthrobacter sp. YAF16, assembly GCF_052113385.1. Taxonomy (NCBI): domain Bacteria; kingdom Bacillati; phylum Actinomycetota; class Actinomycetes; order Micrococcales; family Micrococcaceae; genus Arthrobacter; species Arthrobacter sp. YAF16. The sequence continues at coordinate 82,446 of NZ_JBFRDC010000008.1, read as the reverse complement.
GCGGACTGCGGGGTGTCCGGCGGGGTCTGGGGCCTGCAGAACGGCTACGGACTGATGGCCGGCGGTGATCCTGCCGACATCGAACGGGCACTCCCGGTCTTTGACGCACTCCGCCCGGAAGGCGACCGCGCGGACAGCTTCGTGCACGTGGGCGGCGTCGGCGCCGGACACTACGCCAAGATGGTGCACAACGGCATCGAATACGGCCTGATGCAGGCCTATGCGGAAGGCTACGAACTCCTTGCGGCGAAGGACATCGTGACCGACCTGCCCGGCACCTTCCGGGCCTGGCAGAAGGGCACCGTTGTCCGCTCCTGGCTGCTGGACCTCATGGTCAAAGCCCTGGACGAGGATCCCGGACTGGAATCCATTGACGACTACGTCGAGGACTCGGGCGAGGGACGGTGGACGGTGGAGGAAGCCATTGCCAACGCGGTGCCGGCCCCGGCCATCACGGCGGCGCTGTTCGCACGCTTCTCCTCCCGCGAAGACAGCTCGCCTGCCATGAAGATGGTGTCCGCCCTGCGCCACCAGTTCGGCGGCCACGCCACCCGGCCGGCCAAGTAGTCCCTGGAATCCTGCAACCGGCGTGTACCTCGAACAACTTTCGCTGACAGACTTCCGCAGTTACGCCCAGGTTGACCTCAGCCTGGAACCCGGTGTCACGGTGCTTGTGGGCTCCAACGGCATCGGCAAGACCAACCTGATGGAAGCCATCGGCTACTTGGCCACGCTGAGCTCGCACCGGGTCAGCACCGATGCCCCGCTGCTGCGGTTCGGCACCGAGCGTGCAATGATCCGCGCCAAACTGGTCCGCGGCGAACAGTCCACCGTGCTGGAGCTGGAAATCAACGGCGGCCGCGCCAACCGGGCACGCATCAACCGAAGCAACCCGGTCCGGGCCAGGGACATCCTGGGGATCTGCCAGACGGTTCTCTTTGCCCCGGAAGACCTCGCCCTGGTCAAGGGCGATCCGTCCAACCGGCGCCGTTTCCTGGATGAGCTCCTGGTCAGCCTCGTTCCCCGGCACGCCGCCACGCGCGGCGACTATGACCGGGTGCTGAAACAGCGCAACGCGCTGCTCAAATCCGGCCGTTCCGGCAAGTTCACCGCCGGCCACGAGGCAACGCTTGATGTCTGGGACCAGCACATGGCTCGGGCCGGAGCGGAACTCCTGCACGCCCGGCTTGAGCTGGTGGAACTGCTGCAGCCGCATCTTAGGAACGCCTACGCCCAGCTCACTGACGGGTCCAAGGAGGCCGGAGCGGTCTACCGCTCCACCTTGCAGGGGGTGCTCGACGACGACGGCGAAGCGTCAGCGGGCGGAGCCGCTGACGCCCCGGCCAGCCTCGAGGACCTCCGCCGGCTGAGTGTGGAGGAACTCACCGAACGCTACATCCAAGCGTTCGCGGCCTCGCGCCGCAAGGAACTGGAACGCGGAATCTCGCTCGTGGGCCCGCACCGCGACGAGCTGGAACTGGTCCTGGGGCAGGCACCCGCCAAGGGGTATGCCTCGCACGGGGAAACGTGGTCCATGTGCCTGTCCCTGCGCCTTGCCTCGTACTATGTGATGCTGGACGACGCACGCACCGGCGGCTCCGCTCCGATCCTGATCCTTGATGACGTTTTTGCCGAACTGGACGTCCAGCGGCGGCGTAAACTGGCGGCAATAGTATCCGGCGCGGAACAGGTCCTGGTGACCGCCGCCGTCGAGGAGGACATCCCGGCAGAATTGGCCGGACGGCGGGTGAAGGTCATTCCGGGAGGAATCGATGAGCCGGACATGCGATGAATAAGGATACCGACGGCGGCCTGCAGCCGGGCCGCGACCCCGATGACATCGACGCCGCCCAGGCAGCTTTGAACCGGATGCGCGATGCCGCGGCAGCCCGGGGAGAAATCCGCCGGAAGGCGCCCCCAAGGCCGGGCAGCACCCAAAAGCCGGCCCGCAGTGCCGGCACCCGCGGATTCAGCCAGTTCCACGGCACCGGACGGGACCCGCTGGGGCTCGGCAAGGTGGTGGGACGGCTCGTCGCGGAACGGGGCTGGAGCTCACCTGTGGCTGTCGGTTCCGTAATGGCGCAATGGCCGGCCCTGGTGGGACCGGAAATTTCCGCACACTGCACACCGGAGAGCTTTACCGACACGACCCTCCACGTGCGCTGCGATTCCACGGCCTGGGCCACCCAGCTGCGCCTGCTCAGTTTGAGTCTGCTGGAAAAATTCCGCATAGAACTGGGTGAGGGCGTCGTGACCAGCTTTCAGGTGCTCGGTCCCGCGGCGCCAAGCTGGCGCAAGGGTGCCCGGACGGTCAACGGCCGCGGCCCGCGCGACACCTACGGATAGCCCGCGGCGCGGTCCGCGGTCCAGTCAGCACCGCCGGGTATGAAGCACTTCTTCCAAGACTATTGAAAAATCCGCAAGCGCCGTGTAGGGCGCTCCAACGCCCCAGACGCGTATAGGAACCCAACCGGAGGACCCCGGGAGCCGTGCAGCCGGAGCCAACGGCCTCTCAGCGGCACTTTAGCTGCCGTTTGGGCCTCTGGAATGCGGGAATCCGTCCTATAACACGGTAGAATCGTGGTAGATAACTGGGCGCCGGTGAAACGTCGACTGAGTCCGTTTCCGACGCAATTTCTTTGCGCGGAATTGGCTGAGGCGATCCATGCAGCGGTGCCAACAGTGACGTGCCTGTTGGCGGTAACCGTTCCTCTTCGGAAGCGGCGACGGCCGGCCTTCAACGAACATAGAGGAGTCGAAAGCGCCTGTGGCTAACGACAATACAGATTTCCCGGCAGCGGACCCAGCGGCGGAAGGTGCTTCAGCGGCCACCCCTGCGGAGGCGGTGACCCCCCGCGAGTACGGCGCCAGCGACATCACGGTGCTTGAGGGCCTGGAGGCGGTTCGGAAACGCCCCGGCATGTACATCGGTTCCACCGGTCCGCGCGGCCTGCACCACCTGGTCTATGAAGTCGTGGACAACTCGGTCGATGAAGCGCTGGCCGGGTACTGCACGCACATCGAGATCGTCCTGCAGGCCGACGGCGGCGTCAAGGTCGTCGACAACGGCCGCGGCATCCCCGTGGACATGCACCCCACCGAGCACAAGCCCACGGTGGAGGTTGTCATGACCATCCTGCACGCCGGCGGAAAGTTCGGCGGCGGCGGATACGCGGTCTCCGGCGGCCTGCACGGCGTCGGTATTTCGGTGGTGAACGCGCTCTCCAGCCGCGTTGACACTGAGGTGCGCCGGCAGGGCCACGTCTGGCGGATGTCCTTCGCCGACGGCGGCAAGCCCCAGGGCAGCCTGGTCAAGGGCGAGGAAACCCAGGAAACCGGAACCACCCAGACGTTCTACCCGGACGGCACCATCTTCGAATCCACCGAGTTCGATTTTGAGACCCTGCGGGCCCGCTTCCAACAGATGGCGTTCCTGAACAAGGGACTGCGCATCACGTTGACCGACGAGCGCCGCGCGGCCGCGGAGCCGTCCGACGATGACGACCTGGATCTCGACGTCGTCGAGACCGAAGGTGAAGTCCCCGCGGAGTTCCACACCGTGGTGTACCAGTACGACGACGGCTTGCTGGACTACGTGAAGCACCTGAACTCCGGCAAAAAGGTCGACGTCGTCCACGAGGACGTCATCGCCTTCGAAACCGAGGACACGGAACGGCACATCGCCCTGGAAATGGCGATGCAGTGGACCAACGCCTATTCCGAGAGCGTCCACACCTACGCCAACACCATCAACACCCACGAGGGCGGAACCCACGAAGAGGGTTTCCGCGCCGCGATGACCTCGCTCATCAACCGCTACGCGCGGGAGAAGAGCATCATCAAGGAAAAGGACGACAACCTCACCGGCGACGACATCCGCGAAGGCCTGACCGCAGTCATCTCGGTCAAGCTCGCCGAACCGCAGTTCGAGGGTCAGACCAAGACCAAGCTCGGCAACTCCGAGGTCAAGGGCTTCGTGCAGCGCGTCGTCACCGACGGTCTCGGCGACTGGCTGGAACGCAACCCCGGCCCGGCCCGCGACGTGATCCGCAAGGCCATCTCCGCGGCCCAGGCCCGGATGGCCGCCCGCAAGGCGCGCGACAACGCGCGCCGCAAGAGCCCGCTGGAATCGTTCGGCATGCCCGGCAAGCTGTCCGACTGCTCCTCCAAGGACCCGCAGAAGTGCGAGGTCTACCTCGTGGAGGGTGACTCGGCCGGCGGGTCGGCCAAGCGCGGGCGCAACCCCGAGACCCAGGCCATCCTGCCGCTGCGCGGCAAGATCCTGAACGTCGAGCGTGCCCGGCTCGACAAAGCCCTCGGCAATGCCGAAGTCCAGTCCATGATCACCGCGTTCGGCACCGGCATCGGCGAGGACTTCGACCTGGCCAAGCTCCGGTACCACAAGATCGTCCTGATGGCCGATGCCGACGTCGACGGCCAGCACATCACCACGCTGCTGATGACGCTGCTGTTCCGCTACATGCGCCCGCTGATCGAGAACGGCTACGTCTATCTGGCCCAGCCGCCGCTGTACCGGATCAAGTGGTCCAACGCCCCGCACGACTACGTCTACAGCGACCGGGAACGCGACGCGAAGCTGGTCTCCGGCCAAGCCGCCGGCCGCCGTATCCCCAAGGACAACGGCATCCAGCGCTACAAGGGCCTCGGCGAGATGGACTACACGGAACTCTGGGACACCACCATGGACCCGGACCACCGCACCCTCCTGCAGGTCACCATGGACGACGCCCTGGCGGCGGACCAGACCTTCTCCGTCCTGATGGGCGAGGACGTCGAATCCCGCCGAAACTTCATTCAGCAGAACGCCAAGGACGTTCGGTTCCTCGATATCTAGCGGCCAAGGCCCTAAATATTCCAGAACCGATATATACCTGAAACGGAAAATATAGACTATGAGTGACGAAACACCCGAGGTTCCAGCCGCATCCGGCGCGGAACCCGTGCTCGAAGGCACCGTTCTTGACACCGATGTGCTGACCGACCGCGTCGAACAGGTTGACCTGCAGACCGAAATGCAGCGCTCCTACCTCGACTACGCCATGGCCGTCATCGTCGGACGAGCGCTGCCGGACGTCCGCGACGGACTCAAGCCCGTCCACCGCCGCGTGCTGTACGCGATGTTCGACGGCGGCTACCGCCCCGACCGGTCCTTCAACAAGTGTGCCCGCGTGGTCGGCGAGGTCATGGGCCAGTACCACCCGCACGGCGACACCGCGATCTACGACGCCCTGGTCCGCCTGATCCAGGACTGGACCATGCGCTACCCGCTGGCACTCGGCCAGGGTAACTTCGGTTCGCCCGGCAACGACGGCGCCGCGGCTCCCCGGTACACCGAAACCAAGATGGCACCGCTGGCCATGGAAATGGTCCGGGACATTGATGAGGAAACCGTTGATTTCCAGGACAACTACGACGGCAAGAACCAGGAACCGACCATTCTGCCGGCGCGTTTCCCGAACCTGCTGGTTAACGGTTCGTCCGGCATCGCCGTCGGCATGGCCACCAACATTCCGCCGCACAACCTCCGTGAGGTTGCCGACGGCGTCCAGTGGTACCTGGCCAACCCGACCGCCAGCCGCGAAGAGCTGCTCGAAGAACTGATCCAGCGGATCAAGGGTCCCGACTTCCCGACCGGCGCCACGATCCTGGGCCACAAGGGCATCGAGGACGCTTACCGGACCGGCCGCGGCTCCATCACCATGCGCGCCGTCGTCAACGTCGAGGAACTCCAGGGCCGCACCTGCCTCGTGGTCACCGAGCTGCCGTACCAAGCCAACCCGGACAACCTGGCGATCAAGATTGCCGAACTCGTCAAGGACGGCAAGATTTCCGGCATCGCCGACCTCCGCGACGAGACCTCGGGCCGCACCGGCCAGCGCCTCGTCATTGTGCTCAAGCGCGACGCCGTCGCCAAGGTGGTGCTGAACAACCTCTACAAGCACACCCAGCTGCAGGACAACTTCGCGGCGAACATGCTTGCAATCGTCGACGGGGTTCCGCGCACGCTCAGCCTCGACGCGTTTATCCGGCACTGGGTCACGCACCAGATGGACGTCATCGCCCGGCGCACCCGGTACCGCCTGCGCAAGGCGGAGGAGGAAGCGCACATCCTGCGCGCCCTCCTCAAAGCGCTGGACGCGCTGGACGAGGTCATCGCCCTGATCCGTGCCTCCACCACCACCGAAGCGGCCCGCGACGGCCTGATGGAACTGCTGGACATCGACGAACTGCAGGCCCGGGCCATCCTGGATATGCAGCTGCGCCGGCTTGCCGCCCTGGAGCGGCAGAAGATCCAGGACCGCCACTCGGAACTCGAAGCCCTGATCGCCGAATACAACTCGATCCTTGCCTCCGAGGAGCGCCAGCGCGAGATCATCAGCACCGAGCTGGCCGAAATTGTGGCCAAGCACGGCGACGACCGCAAGACCAAGGTCCTGATGGGCTACGACGGCGACATGTCGATCGAGGATCTGATCCCCGAAGAGGAAATGGTCGTCACGATCACCCGGGGCGGCTACGTCAAGCGCACCCGCAGCGACAACTACCGGTCGCAGCAGCGCGGCGGCAAGGGCATCAAGGGCGCCCAGCTGCGCGGCGACGACGTCGTGGAGCACTTCTTCGTCACCACCACGCACCACTGGCTGCTGTTCTTCACGAACCTGGGCCGCGTGTACCGTGCCAAGGCGTACGAACTGGTGGAAGCGGCCCGCGACGCCAAGGGCCAGCACGTGGCGAACCTGTTGGCCTTCCAGCCGGACGAGCACATCGCCCAGGTGCTGGACCTGCGCGACTACCAGCACGCCCCGTACCTGGTGCTCGCCACCAAGCGCGGCCTGGTCAAGAAGACGCGGCTGGAGGACTACGACACCAACCGCTCCGCCGGCGTGATCGCCATCAACCTGCGCGACGGCGATGAGCTGGTCTCGGCACAGCTGGTGTCCGAAACGGATGACCTGATGCTGGTCTCCCGCAAGGGCCAGTCGATCCGCTTCACGGCCACGGATGAGGCACTGCGCCCGATGGGCCGGGCAACGTCCGGCGTCACCGGAATGAAGTTCCGCGAGGACGACGAACTGCTGGCGGCCGACGTCGTACAGGACGGATCGTTCGTCTTCATCGTCACCGAAGGCGGCTTCGCCAAGCGGACCGCGGTGGAGGAATACCGTCTCCAGGGCCGCGGTGGACTCGGCATCAAGGTCGGCAAGTACCAGGAAGAACGCGGACACCTCGTCGGTGCCCTGATCGTCAACGAGGAAGACGAAGTCCTGGTGGTCATGGAAGGAGGCAAGGTGGTCCGCTCCTCCGTGACCGGGGTCCCCGCAAAGGGCCGCGACACCATGGGCGTGATCTTTGCCAAACCGGACAAGAACGACCGCATCATCGCGGTGGCCCGCAACAGCGAACGCGGCCTCGAGACCGACGAAACAGCCCTCGAAAGCGGCGATGAAAGTCGGGCTACGGAGCAGGATGACGTAACGTTGGCTGGAGAGACCGGATCACACGAGGGGTCCGCAGAGACAGAATCAGTACCGGCCCCGGAGTCAGATGAGTCATCAGGCCATGCCGAGCTGGACGAAGACAATACCGGAGGTAACGCGTGAGCAATTCCGACTCATATCCCAAGTCGAGCAGCGGCCCCGGCGGGATGCGGCAGCCGGCTGCCGCCCCGCGGGTGAACGCCCCGTCGCGTCCGCAGCAGCGACCGGCCGGCGCCGTCCCCGGCCAGCGTCCCGCTGTCCCAGGACAGCGGCCGGCCGCTCCGGGCCAGCGTCCCGCAGCAGCCGGACAGCGACCGGAAGCCTCCGGCCAGCGCCCTGCCCAGGGAACTCCGGGACTGGTTAAGCCGGCGCCGAAGGCGAAAGTCCGCCGCGCGCGCCTGCTGATCAGCAAGGTCGACCCCTGGTCCGTGCTCAAGATGGCTTTCCTGCTCTCGGTGGCGCTCGGCATCGTGACCGTCGTCGCCGCGATCGTGCTCTGGACCGTCCTGGACCTGACCGGCATTTTCGACCAGGTGGACGGGCTCCTCGGAACCCTGGCCGGCTCCGAAAGCGGCGGCTTCGAACTGAAGAAGGTCGCCTCCCTCGGCCAGGTTGCCTCCTTCGCGGTGATCATCGCGGTGATCAACGTGGTGCTGCTGACGGCCCTGTCGATGCTTTCGGCGGTGCTGTACAACATCGCTGCCACCCTCGTGGGCGGCATCGGCGTCACCCTTACGGACGACTAGAACCCGTAGTTTTCCCGGATATTCTCCGGGGAAATGCCTCGATTTGAGATCGGGCCGGGATGTGCTGTAAAGTCATATCTCGGCCCGATGAGGCATCGGGGCGTATAGCTCAGGCGGTTAGAGCGCTTCGCTGATAACGAAGAGGTCCCAGGTTCAAGTCCTGGTACGCCCACGGAACCTGTACTGGTTCCTGTAAAGGTCCACGTGAAACTGGACCGGAACGGGGTGCATGTGAAGAAGTTGCTGGTTGTTGCAGCCACGATCGCAGGCGTCCTGCTCTACAGGAAGGTGCAGGAATCCGAAGCCCGGAAGGCAGTCTGGAGCGAGTCGACCGACACGGTTGATTAGCCCGGAACCCCGGCAGGAAAGCTGGCAACGGCTCTCCGGCAGCGGGGTATGATTGACGGGTTGCTTCTTATGGGGGCATGGCGCAATTGGTAGCGCACCTGCTTTGCAAGCAGGGGGTTCGGGGTTCGAGTCCCCGTGCCTCCACCATAGGAAAGGTCCCGGCCAGCGGAAACGCTGGCCGGGACCTTTTGCGTTAAGCCCTCGAGGCTTCCCGTAACGGGCCGGCGCGGAACCTGGACGCCCCCGCCGGCACACTACTGTTGGAGCGTGAACTTCTTCCTCGCCGCCCTCGGCGTGCTGGGTGTCGCCTCCTCCGGCCCGTTGATCGCCGCCACCCTGGGCGCCACGTCCGTCAGCGCCCTCGCAATCGCTTTCTGGCGCAACGCCATCGGAGCGGCCGTGATGGCCGGGCCCGTGCTGGTTCGCCAGCCCCGCCAGTTCGGCCGGGTCACGGGCAGCGAGTTCCGCTGGTCGCTGGCGGCCGCGGTGGCACTGGCACTGCACTTCGCCTGCTTCATCACGTCCCTGCAGCTCACGTCGGTGGCGGCAGCGACCGCCCTGGTCTGCCTGCAGTCGGGCTGGATCGCCGTGTTCCAGCTCTTCCGCGGGGTCCGGCACCGCTGGCAGGTCCTCGCCGGCCTCGGCCTCGCTTTCGGCGGTGTTGTGGCCATCACCGGCTTTGACATGGGCAGCTCGCCGCAAGCCCTGGTTGGGGATCTTCTCGCCGTTGCCGGGGGCGTGCTGGCGGGCATCTACACGCTGGCCGGCGGCAAGGCCCGCCAGACCATGGGCACCGGCGTCTACACGACACTCTGCTACGGCATGTGTGCCGCCGTCGTGGCGGTGCTGGCCCTGGCCACCGGGCAGCCGCTCGCGGGCTTCGACGCGACCGGCTGGCTGGGCATCCTGGCCATCACCGTCTGCGCGCAGCTGGTGGGCCACACGGCGTTCAACCACCTGCTCGCCACGATGAGCCCGTTGCTGGTTTCAATGATCATCCTGCTGGAGATCCCGGGGGCGGCGCTGCTGGCGGCGGCCTTCCTGGGCGAGACGCTGCCGGCCGGAACCTATGCCGGCCTGGGCATGATCCTGGTGGGACTCGCCGTCGTCGTGATGGGCCAGCGACGCTCCCGCGCGGTGCGGCGTGCTGCCGCCCGGCTGGCGGAGCTGGGGACGGACTGACGACGGCGGCGGCCGCGGGTGCGCCGGCGAGCCTTACGGGCCCTACTGGCCGCCGCGGCGGGCCGGCTGGGCCGTGTTGACGGTGTGGATGGCGCGCAGCAGCTTCGCCGGGAAGTACACCGAGAAGAAGACCACCATGGGCGCTTTCAGAGCCATTTTCTTGACGTTGTGCGCCTTGTAGGTGCGGTCGAAGCGTGTGACGTAGTAACGGTAGTCGCGGGGCGAATCCTCGAGCCGGCGCGCTGACATCCCGGACACCATCTGCGGCCAGTACTGGATCCGCAGCTCGTGGTCGGCAAGGTGAAGGGAGAGATCGATGTCCTCATGCATCTCATCCTTCTCATCGCGGCAGGTCTCCAGCCGAATGGTCTCCCACGCGGAACGGCGCAGGGCCATGTTGGAGCCGAAGAGGAAGTGGTACTGGTGTTTGGCCAGCTTGAGCATGAGCTGGCGCATCTTGTCGTCGGCCTTAAGGCCGAAGCGTCGCATTGGCATGTCGTAGTAGACAACGGGCCCGGTGGCGGCATGCACTGACGCGTCCGCGAAGGCCTGCTGGACCTGTTCCACCCAGTCCGGTTCCAGCACCGAGTCGGCGTCGATCCTGCCCAGGACATCCCCGCTGGCGTGGTCCAGGCCGAAGTTCCGGGTCGGGATGAGGCCCTGGTCTGTGTCCTGGCTGAGCAGGATGATCGGGCTCTCCGGGTACTCCAGCTGCATCTGGCGGACGATCTCCGCGGTGCGGTCCTTAGACATGTTGTCCACCACGATGATCTCGTGCGCCGGGACGGACTGGTAGACGGCGGCAATCAGGCACTGCCGGATGACGCTTTCCTCGTTGTACGCCGGAATAACGATGGAGACAGCCGGGGGCTGCTCAGCATCGTGTGGGGCATCCACAGAGGGTTCATCGGGTGACATCCCCCCAAATTTAGCACCTGCACCGTTCTTGCGGCCTGTTGACGGGCATCCCGGGCGGCTAAAGGCAAACCAAAAGGAGGGACCCCGCCGGCAGCGGAACCCCTCCTTGAAGTGCAGTCCTCAGGCTGCCGGCTGGTTCACCGGCAGACCAGGAGCTACTTGGTCTTGTCGTCGCCGTTCAGGCTCGCTGCGATATTGCGAACCGCGGTCTTGGCGTCGGTCGCAACCTTCGCGGAGGAATCCCCCGACTTGGCTGCAGCGGCGTCAGCGGCATCCGCCGAAGCCTCGGCCGCCTTGTCGGCTGCGGCAACCGTCGCGTCGGCGGCGTCGCTGACGCTTTCCTTCACGGTCTCCTTGACGTCGCTGACCGTAGTGGCCGGAACTGGGGCCGGAGTCACGGGCGTGACCGGGGCCGGCGTCTTCCACGGGTCCTCGATCGGCTTGGATGCCTTCCAGGCGGCGACGCCGGCGGCCACGGCCGCGGCGATGACGCCGAAGATAAGGAAGCCGCGGTGCTTGGGCTTCTGCGGCTTGCCAAGCTCACCGGTGACGGCACGGCTGGCTTCGGCGGCGGCGGCCTTGATCTGCTGGCCGGCGGACTGCGCCTGCCCCTGGATGTTGTGGACAACACCGGAGTCAACCAGCCGCTGTGCCACAGCGTCCACGTGTGCCGGTGCGCCTTCCAGGGTGCGGTGCACGGCGTCGGAGGCGTGGCCGATCTGGTCCGAAAGCTTGGGCAGGTATTCGACGACGACGCGGTCACGGGCGTTGGCGATCACCGGGGTGGCCTTGTCCAGGGCATCGTGCAGCCGGGGGGTGGCGCTTTCGACGGCATCGTGGATCTTCGGCGCCAACTGGGCCAGCCCGTCCTGAATGCGGGGGGTCACAGTGGCCACGCCGTCGGCCAGGTTGTGGGCCGCCGACTTGAGGCCCTCCTGGATCTTGGGAGAAGCGGTGTCCAGGCCCTGCTGCAGACGCGGAACAGCCCAGTCGACTGCTGCTTCGACCCGCGGGCCTGCCCAGTCCTTGGCGTTTTCTACTGCGGTGCTGACTGACTGCTCCAGCTCACGGGCAATACGATCCGTTTTCTTCACAACTACCTCCCGATTAATGTGACGGTTCTGCAGTTAGCCTACGTGTCCGGGACCCCACCGGCTATTCTCAGGCCCGATTTCGGCTGGATTTCACCCAGCGCGGAACTGACTCTGCGGCCCTGTGCGCGAACCCCTGCCGTGGAAGAATAGGGCCATGACTGCCATCGCAACCGCAAAAGCAACCATTCACACGAGCCTGGGCGACATCGTCGTCAACCTCTTCGGTAACCACGCGCCCAAGACCGTCAAGAACTTCGTCGGCCTGGCCACCGGTGAGCAGGCCTGGACCCACCCGGAAACCGGTGAGGACAAGACCGGCACGCCGCTCTACAACGGCACCATCTTCCACCGCATCATCAAGGACTTCATGATCCAGGCCGGCGACCCGCTGGGCCGTGGCGTCGGCGGGCCGGGCTACAAGTTCGACGACGAAATCCACCCGGAGCTGACCTTCAACGAGCCCTACAAGCTGGCCATGGCCAACGCGGGCATCCAGATGGGCCGCGGCACGAACGGATCCCAGTTCTTCATCACCACCATCCCGACCGGCTGGCTGCAGGGCAAGCACAGCATCTTCGGCGAGGTCGCGGACGATGAGTCCAAGAAGGTCGTCGACGCCATCGAAGGTGTCCGCACGGGCATGGGCGACCGCCCGGTCGAGGACGTCGTCATCAACAGCATTGACGTAGAACAGCTCTAGCCCACGCCATGAGCTACGGAATTCCGGCGGCAGAGCCGTCCGCGCAGATCCCGGTGTGCCCCCGGCACCCGGACCGGCCCGCCTACGTGCGGTGCCAGCGGTGCGGGCGCCCTGCGTGCCCCGACTGCCAGCGGGCGGCCGCCGTCGGATTCCAGTGTGTTGACTGTGTCAACGAAACCAAACGTACGACGCCGACGGCCCGCTCGGTCTACGGCGGCGCCGCCGCCCTGGGGAAGCCGCTGGCCACCTTAGGGATCATCGCAGCCTGTGTCCTCGTCTACGTGCTGCAGTGGATAGTTCCCAACGACGGGATCTACCAGAACTTCGCCTTCGCCACGGTCTACGCCAACCCCGCCTACGGCGCCTTCGAACCTTGGCGGATGCTGACCTCGGCCTTCCTTCACTCGCAAGGCTTCATCCTCCACATCGTGCTCAACATGTACATGCTGTGGATGTTCGGCCAGGCGCTGGAACCCCTCCTCGGGCGTGTCCGCTTCCTGGCGCTCTATCTCTTGTCAGCCGTTGGCGGATCCGTAGGCTATCTGCTGCTGACACCGGCCTACGCACCGGGCCAGGCCCTCACCGGCGTTGTCGGTGCCTCCGGCGCCATCTTCGGCCTTTTCGGCGCCATGCTGGTGGTCCAGCGCCACCGCGGCGGCGACACCAGGCAACTATGGGTCCTGATCGCCATCAACGGCGTCATTGGCTTTGTCATCCCCCAGATCGCCTGGCAGGCCCACCTTGGCGGCCTCATCACTGGAGCGCTGAGCGCCGCGGTGATCGCCTACGTTCCGCGGGGCCGTCGCCAAGGGCTCCTTCAGGCCGCCGGACTTGCCGTGGTGCTGTGCCTGCTCGTCGCAGCCACCGCCCTGCACGCCGCGGCCACCTCGCTGCCGGCCTAGGCGACCCGCTCTGCGCTAGGGCCGTGGGTTTCCGCTACGGTTCCGGACGGAGGCGCCCCGGGTCCGGGATGCGCCGGTCCAAAACCGCCGCGCTTTTCCGTAAGCCCTGCCCCCGTATGTTACGCGCCATCTCCGGCGTGAAACTTTTCCACAGGGGTTATCCACATTGTTGGTAACTTACATGCCTGTAGTTCAACCGACGATGCCGGATCTGACCGCCACAGCTGGCAAATCCCGCGCAGCCCACCCGCCACTCTCCACACCTGTGGATAACTTGCTGGGGACCGCCTGTGGTTAAGTGGACAACCTCCGGCCGGACCCAGCGCGCCCGGGGACTCTCCGCGCGGACCCGCCACAACCGTCAGCCCAGGCGGACCCGTCTCCCCCGGCCAGCCCCTGCTCCAGCCGCTGCTGCCGCCGTCAGCCGCCAGGGCCGGAAACACCCTTCCAGGCCCTCCCAGTCCTGCACGCCAGGGGAGCCTAAGCGACTGCGATCGCGGGAGGGGTCCTATTTATCTGATTTATAGGCCGTTATTCACAGGGTTGTTCACATTGTTAATAACTTGATCCTCTGAGTTTCGCCGTGGAAAACGCGCCATTCCGGGCTTTTCCGGGGCTGCCGGGCGACGGCCAGCGGCCACTTATCCCCAGCTGTGGATAAGTTGTGGGTAGCGGCCTGTTATTAAGTGGACAAGTATCCCAAGGCACACCCGATGCAACCCGGTGCACAGAGTGGAGAGCTGGGCGACGGCGCAACCGGCCTGGCAATGGGTCGAAGGCGGCCACACTCGGCTCCGACTGCGGTTATCCACAGACCGTCCACAGTGTTAATAACTTACAGGTCTGTGATTCAGCGGAGGGACCGGGTCTCTATCCCCTGATTTGGGTGCGCGGGCGGGCCAGCGCGGACCGTTTTCCCCGGGCCGCGATCCGCCCGGGGTATCAACAGGCTGTGGATAACTTTGGGCTGCTTGTGCACAGCTGTGGACCCGGTGGGCTGCGACTAGCGGAGCCAGACGCCCGAGGTGCCGCGCCGGTGGCTGTCGAGCAGATGGGTGTCGACCATCCCGATGGCCTCCATCAGGGCGTACATCGTGGTGGGGCCGACAAACACGAAGCCGCGCTTGCGCAGGGCCTTGGACAACGCGACCGACTCCGGGGAGCTCGTGGGAATCTCTGTCAGGGCCGTCGGCTCCGGGGTGCTGTCAGGCTGGAAGCCCCAGACGAAGTCCACCAGCCCCCCGTCGTCCCTGAGGTCCACAGTGGCCTGGGCATTGGTGATCGTTGCCCGGATCTTGAGCCGGTTGCGGACAATGCCGGCGTCCTGCAGCAGGCGCTCGACGTCGTCCTCGGTAAAGGCGGCCACTGTCTCAGGGTGGAAGTCGGCGAACGCGGCGCGGAAGGCGGGGCGCTTGCGGAGGATCGTCGCCCAGGACAGGCCGGCCTGGAACGCCTCGAGGCTGATCCGTTCGTAGAGCCCCTGTTCGTCCCGGACCGGGAGCCCCCACTCGCTGTCGTAGTAGTCGCGCAGGAGCGGGTCTGTGGCTGCCCAGGCCGGCCGGGTCAATCCATCGTCGCCGATGATGCAGCCACTGACGTCGGGGGTCATCTGGAATCCTTTGCTGGAGAGTTTGCCTTCCAGCATTATCGCCCGACCAGCCGACGCTAACGGCGCGGGCTTAACGCAGCAGGCCGGCACACTCTGTGTGCCGGCCTGCTGCGAAGGGGAATGCGGGGTTCAGGAACGCCAACGCGTGGTCATCAGGAAGCCGACGATGGCGATGCCGAATCCGGCGACGATGTTCCACGACGCCCACTCCCTGACCGGGAGGGTGCCTTCGCTGATGTAGAAGGTGATGATCCACAGCAGTCCGATGATCATCAGGCCGAACATCACCGGCTTGAACCAGACGGGGTTGGGCTTATAGGCCTGCGTCGCAGAAGTCTGCTGCGCGACGCTGGCAGTCCTCTTTCGCGGCTTCGACTCGGGCACGGGTCCTCCTTGGCGGGCTGGATGAGGAGCGGGTGCCTCGGCTTGATATCCTGCAAGAAAAGGAACAGCCGGCGGTCAACGCGCTCTTGGTGGAGTTTGAAATCCTAATCGCAGCCAATTCTAGCTGTAGTTAAGGCCACACTCCGCCCGCTGCGAACGCCCAGAGGAGAGGCCACGGTGCTGCAGGAGAAGGCGGAATCCCTGGCCGCGCCTGCGCGGGGCGGCGGCGAAGTTCCGCGGAGCGCGGTGTCCCGCGCCCTTCAAGTTGCCGGGGAGTTGCTCCTGACGGCAGGGGTGGTCCTGCTGCTGTTTGTCGCCTGGCAGCTTTGGTGGACCAACCTCGACGCCGATGCCCGGCAACGCGAGGTCGTCAAGGATTTCGCGCGGGAGCTAAACGGACCGGGCGCCCCCCGGCCCAGTGGCGCGAGCACCGGCGTGGACGGTTCGGCCGGCCCTGCCTCCGCCGGCCCGGGTCCAGCCCCTGTCGCTTCCGAGCCGGCAGCCGGCACTACGATCGGCGTCGTTTACGTGCCGCGCTTCGGCGCCGGGTACACGCGGCCCGTCGTGCAGGGAACCACGCCCGAGGTACTGGACTCGCTGGGGCTCGGACACTACGACGGCACCGCGATGCCCGGCGCGGCGGGAAACTTTGCGCTGGCGGGGCACCGGCAGACCCATGGAGCTGTCCTGGACAATATCGACTCCTTGGTCCCGGGCGACAGGATCTACGTGCAGACCCGGGAGGGCTACTACGTCTACCGGTTCCGCAACAGCGAGATCGTTCTGCCTTCCGCCACGGACGTCCTGCTGCCTGTCCCGGCGCAGCCCTCGGCCAAACCGACGGAAAGCTACCTCACCATGACCAGCTGCAACCCGCGCTTCGGTTCGCAGGAGCGGATCATCGCCTATTCCCTGCTGGAGCGCTGGCAGCCCGCTTCCGCGGGGCCACCGGCCGAAATAGCAGCCCAGGTGGCCCGCACCCTCGGGGAGGGTTAGACGATGTACGGATGGATCTTCCGCGGGCTTCCCGGACCGCTATGGCTGCGTATCGTCACATCGCTGGTGTTGCTGGCCGGCGTGCTGGTATTGATGGTTCAGTTCCTTTTTCCCTGGATGGCGCAATTCAGCCCGTTCACTGATTCGACGATTGGCTTAGCAAGGCACCCATGAGCACAACCAAAATCTTGGTCGTAGACAACTACGACAGCTTTGTCTACACCCTGGTCGGCTACCTCCAGGAGCTCGGCGCGGAGACAACCGTGGTCCGCAACGACGACGTGACGCTTGCCGAGGCGATCGAGATGGCCGAAGCCCGCGACGGCGTCCTGGTCTCGCCCGGACCCGGTGCGCCGGCCGACGCAGGTGTCTGCATCGAGCTGATCAAGTGGTGCGGCAGCCACAACAAGCCCATGCTGGGCGTCTGCCTCGGACACCAGGCGCTGGCGGAGGCCTACGGCGGGCGCGTTACGCACGCCCCCGAACTGATGCACGGCAAGACCTCGCTCGTCGAACACCACGGGACCAGCGTCTTCAGCGGCCTGCCGTCGCCGTTCACGGCGACGCGGTATCACTCCCTCGCCGCCGTGCGGGAAAGCATCCCGGAGATCCTGGAGATCACCGCTGAGACGGCCACCGGCGTCGTGATGGGACTGCAGCACCGCGCGGCACCGCTCTGCGGCGTCCAGTTCCACCCCGAGTCGGTGCTCACCGAGGGCGGCTACCTGATGCTCGGGAACTGGCTTGAGTCACTGGGCATGGCGGGGGCCGCGGCGCGGGCGGCGGCCCTGAGCCCGCTCATCCAGCACTGAACCCGGCGCGCTGCTAGGCGCCGGGCCCCAGCAGCTTGCCGACGCCTTCCGTGACGTCCGTCTGGGTCGGCGAAGGTGTGGGCGAAGGGGTCGGCGTCGGCGGGGGCGGAGGCGGCGGGGCCTTTGCCACGGTTACGGTAATCGCCTTGCCCTGCTCGACGGCGGCTTGCGCGGCGTCGCTTTGCGCCGTCACCTTGCCCGGCTGGACCTGCGTGTTTTCGACTTCCTTGATGATGGCGAGGAGGCCGACTTTCTTCAGTGCAGCCTGCGCCTCCGCCTTCGGAAGGCCGATGAGCTGCGGCACCGCAACCTTGCCGGTGGACACGATGAGTTCCACCGTGCTGTCCACGGCCACGGTCTGCGCCGGCGCCGGGTTGGTCGTGATGACGATGCCCGCCGGCACATTGGGGCTGTTGTCCAGGGTGGTTTTCGGGGCACCGGTCAGCCCTATCCGGCGCAGCTCGTCCCGGGCATCCGCCTCGGTCCGGCCCGGCAGGTCCGCGGGGATGGTGATCACACTGGGGCCCTCGGAGATATTGAGGGTGATCTCGGAATTGCTTTCCAGCGAGCTCCCGGCCGTGGGCACGGTGCCGACGGCGATGCCCTTGGGGACGGTCTCGTGCTGGATGCGCTTCAACTGGGGCTTGAGCCCGGCGTTGTAGAGCCTTTGCAGCGCCTCGGATTCGGTCAGCGACGTCACCGCGGGGACGTCCACCTTGGCTATGGGCGCAGGCCGCTGGTTGACCATGTTGTAGAGCCACAGGCCGCCTCCGGCCAATACCAGCAGCGTGAAGATCAGCAGCGTCGCCGTCCACATCCGGCGGCGGGACTTTTGCCGGGGGGTGGGTTCGCGTTCGGCCGGAAGGCTCAGCTCGAGACTGTCGGTGTCGGGGTGACCGTGCGGGGCCGAGCCGGACTGGGCGAGTGCCTCGTCCTCCGCGGCGGTCTGTTGCGGCGTGATGCGGCCGGAAGGGACGTCATCGAGGAACTTGGCCCCGGTCAAGGCGAAGGCGGCCGTGGGCGGCGCCTGCTCCGTGCCCGCGACCGTGTTGTTCGGGTCTGTCGGCGCCTCACTGGCCGGCAGGGCCGCCACGGCGACGCCGCTGCGGGCCGCCCGGAGCGCGCGCCGGAATGCAGCCGCGTCCTGGAACCGGTCGGCCCGGTTCTTTTGCAGGGCTTTGGCCAGCACGCTGTCCAGCGCCGCGGAAACCTCAGGGTTCAGGCTGCTGGCCGGTTCCGGAATCTCACGCACATGCTGGTAAGCGACCGAGACCGGGCTGTCGCCGACGAACGGCGGGCGTCCGGTCAGCATCTCGTAGAGCAGGCAACCGGCCGAGTACAGGTCGCTGCGCGCGTCGACTGTTTCGCCGCGTGCCTGTTCGGGAGAGAGGTACTGGGCCGTTCCCACCACGGCCTGCGTCTGCGTCATGGTCGCAGAGGAGTCGGCCATGGCGCGGGCAATCCCGAAGTCCATCACCTTCACGCTGTTCGAATCCGGGCAGAACATGACGTTGGCCGGTTTGATGTCGCGGTGCACGATCCCGGCCTTGTGGCTGTAATCGAGGGCGGCCAAAACCCCCAGCGAGAAGTCTATGGCCTGGTCGATCGTGACTTCCTTGGCCCTGATCAGGTCGCGGATGGTCTTGCCCGAGACGTACTCCATCACGATGTACGGCACCCGCACGGTGTCGTCGTGGCCACCGGGGACGGCATGGTCCCCGGTGTCGAAGACGGCGACGATGGAAGGGTGGTTCAGCGCCGCGACGGCCTGGGCCTCACGCTTGAACCGGGCCTGGAACTGCGGGTCCCGCGCCAGGTCCGGGCGGAGCAGCTTGATGGCCACGGTTCGTCCCAGCCGGGTATCAATCCCGCGGAACACGTCTGCCATCCCGCCGCGGCCAATCAGCTCACCCAGCTCATAGCGCCCGCTGAGGACGCGCTGGGCCGACGCCGGGCTGCTGTCCTCCCGGTGCGATGGAGTGCGGGGTGAAGTGGACACGGGCGCCTACTTGGTGGTGCTGACGCTCGGCGAGGGAGAGTCCGAGACGGGCGCCGGCGCGGTGGCAAGGTGATAGGTGACCACGGAACCGGCGGGGACCTTCTCGCCTGATCCCGGCTCGGAACTGACAAAGGTGCCCTCCTGCTGCGTTCCGTCGCCTTCGACCGGAGCACCCTTCTGCCAGCGCAGCCCGGCCCCCTCGATCGCGCGCTGGACGGCTGCCTCGCTGGCCCCCGTTTCCAGCGTCGGAACGGTAACCTTCTCCGGTCCCTTGGAGTAGCTCACCGTGATGGTTTCACCCGGCTGTACGGGGCCGGAGGGATCGATGTCGATCACCGTGTCGGGGGCGGAGGGGTCCGCGATGGGGTTGCCCTTGACCTGAAGGCCCAGGCCGTTCAGCTCCGCCCGGACATCGTTATAGGGGCGGCCCTTGTATGCATCCGGAATCAGGTTGATGGCGGCCGGCGTCGACTCGGTTGGCGTGGCCGAGCTGCTGGAGGGGCTGGGGCTCGGGCTCTTGGACGTCGGCGCGGCGCTTGTCGTACTGGCCTTGGCGCTGGAGCTGGTGGCGGCCGGGGACGAGGGGAACAGGATCCCGGCCTGCGACAGGACCACTCCCACCAAGGCAAACAGAACGAGCAGGATCAGGGCGATCAGCGGCCAGGTCCAGGGGCTGCGGCCTTTCCGCCGTGGCTCTTCCTCTTCCGGTTCGTAGCCGTCATAGTCCTCTTCCTCAGGTATCCAGCTGCGTTCCGCGGCCAGCGCATCCGCGCGGGACAGGGCACTGCGTGCGCCGTGTCCGCTTGCCGCGGCGGCCCCGGCCGCCAGCCCGGCTGCGGCACCCGCGCCGGCGGCGCCGATCACCGGCAGCGCCGACGTCGACTTGTCCTCAGCCGCGCTGGCGCCGATGACACCCGTCGCTGCGGTGGGGACGTTCACCGGTGCGGTAATGGGGCCGGTGGCTGCTTCGAAGAGGAGCATGCCCGGAACGGCCGCGTGCGCGGCCGCGATGTCGCCGTTGCGGATGGCATCGGACGCTTCGGCGAGCTTGATCGCATCGGCCGGGCGATTCTTGGGGTCCTTGGCCAGCATCGACATCAGGAGCGCGCGGACCGGCCTGGGCAGGCTGTCCGGCAATGGCGGCGGGGCGTCGTTGACCTGGGCCAGCGCAATCGCAATCTGGGATTCGCCGGAGAACGGACGGTGCCCCGTGAGGCATTCGTAGCCGATCACGCCGAGCGAGTAGATGTCGGAGGCGCCGGTCGCGGTCTGCCCGGTGGCCTGTTCCGGGGCGAGGTACTGGGCCGTGCCCATCACCTGGCCCGTCTGCGTCAGCGGAACCTGGTCGGCCAGCCGCGCGATGCCGAAGTCGGTGACCTTGACCCGGCCGTCCGGGGTGATGAGCAGGTTGCCTGGCTTGATGTCCCGGTGCACCAGGCCCTGGGCGTGGGCGACGGACAAGGCCCGTGCCGTCTGGGAGATCATCGACAGGGTGCGGTCCGGTGAGAGCACCTGCTCATGCTCGATGATGCTGCTGAGCGGCTGTCCGGGAACGAGTTCCATGACGAGATAGGCGGAGCCTTCTTCCTCGCCGTAGTCAAAAACGTTGGCGATGCCCACGTGGTTCAGCAGGGCGGTGTGCCGCGCTTCGGCCCGGAAACGCTGGAGGAAACCCGGGTCGCCGGTGTATTCCTCCTTGAGGACCTTGATCGCGACGATCCGGCCAAGGATCAGGTCCTTGGCCTTCCAGACTTCTCCCATGCCGCCGATCGCAATGCGTGTGGTCAGCTGGAATCTGCCGCCGAGGGTGATTCCCGATGTAGGCCTCACTTATTCAACACCGCCTCAAAAATCTTCTTCGCGTTCGGACTGGTTAGATTTGCGCCGGTGGTGATGTCCACGCCCTGCATGACAATCGTGACGGCCACTTGCGGGTCATTCGCCGGGGCGAACCCGGTAAACCATGAATTGTTCAGGCCCGTGCCGAGCTCGGCCGTGCCGGTCTTGCCTGCCACCTCGACGCCGGGCACCGCGGCGCCGCGGGCGATGCCTTCGCTGACGACGCTGGTCATCCATTCGCTGATCTGGCGGGCGATTTCCGGGCTCGTGGAGGTCCGGAGTGCCTCGGGCTTGGGCTCGTTGAGAATCCGCAGATCGGGGGACCGCAGGGCCTTGATCAGGTTGGGCTTCATCTGAACGCCGCCGTTCGCGATGGCCGCGGTCATCATGTTGATCTGCAGCGGCGTGGCACGGACATCCCGCTGGCCGATGGCCGACTGCGCCAGCCCGGCGTCGTCCAGCGGCTCGCTCGGGAAAGTGCTCTTTGCCATCTGGAGCTTCAGCTGGTTGCCGAAGTCCTGCCCGAAGCCGAACTTGCTGGCTTGTTCTTCGATCGCCTTCTGGCCCAGGTCGATAGCGATGCTGGCGAACGGGGTGTTGCAGGACTGCTGGAGGGCGAACGCGAACGAGGCGGTGTTCCGGGTGTAGCAGTTGCCGCCGGCGTAGTTCGGCAGCTTGTACTGGATCCCCGGGAACGGCATCTCGGCCGGGTTGGGCAGCACGCTGTCCTTGTTGTACTTGCCGGAACCCAGGGCCGCCGCCGTGTCGATGATCTTGAAAACGGACCCCGGAGCCAGCAGCGCGCCGGTGGGACCGCTCACTGACTGGTTCAGGTTGATGCCCGGGATCTTGTTCAGCTTGGTGATGTTCGCCGCTTCGGCGTCGGAATCCTGGGTGGCCACCAGATTGGGGTCATACGAGGGCTTGGACACCATGGCCAGGATCGCACCGGTCTTCGGGTTGGACACCACGATCGATCCGCGCTGGCCCTCGGGGATCAGGTCATAGGCAAGCTTCTGGATTTTCGGATCCAGGGTCAGCTCGACTGAGGCGCCCTTGGGCTGGTTGCCGAGGAACAGCTGGCCGACCCGGTCCAGGAACAACTGGTCCGAGCTGCCGGCGAGCTGTTCGTTCATGGCCAGTTCCATGCCCGTCAGGCCGTAGTTCTTCGAAAAATAGCCGGTGATGCCGGCGTAGAGCTCCGGCTGCGCGTAGCTGCGCTGGAACTGGCAGCTCTCGCTGCCCGCCACGGACTGCGCCACCGGCTTGCCGCCGACGATGATGGCACCGCGGTCGTTGCAGTAGTTCTGCAGCAAGGTGCGCTTGTTCCACGCGTTGGCTTTGAGTTCATCGGCGCCCACCACCTGGACATAGCTGAGCGCACCGAAGATCAGCGCGAACATCGCGATCGCGGCGATCCAGGAGTTGCGAATGGCCTGGTTCACGGGAGTTTCACCGCCTCGGTGGGAGCGTCTGGACTGGTGCTGGTGCCGCGGGCCGGTGCCGTGGCAGGCTTCGGCGGCATGGCCGGAGTCTCATTCTGCAGCCCAGGATCCTGGCCCGGCGGGAGGGGCGTGGTGTCCACCGGCCCGCGTGCGGTGTGCGAGATCATCAGCAGCAGGCCAACGATGATCCAGTTCGCCAGCAGGGAGGAGCCGCCGGCCGCCAGGAAAGGCGTCGTCAGGCCGGTCAGCGGGATCAGGCGCGTGACGCCGCCGATCACCACGAAGCACTGCAGGGCGATGGCGAAGGACAATCCGGTGGCGAGCAGTTTGCCGAACGCGTCCCGGGTTCCGAGCGCGGCGCGGAAACCGCGGGTGAAGAGCAGCAGATACATCAGCACGATCGCAAAGACGCCGATCAGCCCGAGTTCCTCGCCGAAGGAGGCGACGATCATGTCGCTGTTGGCGAACGGGACGAGGTTGGGGCGGCCCTGGCCGAGGCCGGTGCCGACGAGGCCGCCGTTGGCCATGCCGAAGAGCCCTTCGACGATCTGCCGGCTGCCGCCGAATTCCCGCCCGTAGACCTCCTCGGTGAACGCATTGAGCCAGCCGTCGATCCGCAGTGCCACGTGCGAGAAGACCTTGGACGCCACGAAGCCGCCGGCCACCATCAGGACGACGCCGATGATCACCCAGCTGATCCTGCTGGTGGCGACGTAGATCATCACCAGGAACAGGCCGAAGAACAGGATCGAGGTGCCGAGGTCGCGCTGGAAGATCAGCACGCCAATGCTGCCCAGCCAGGCGGTGATCATGGGGCCCATGTCCTTGAACCGGGGGAACTGAAGGGGCCCGATCTTGCGTCCGGCCAGCAGGATGAGGTCCCGGTTGGAGGAAAGGTAGCCGGCGAAGAAGATGGCAAGGGTGATCTTCGCTATTTCGCCGGGCTGGAAGGTCATGGACCCGAGTTTGATCCAGACACTCGCGCCCAGAACCTCGCCGGCGGAGATCCCCGGGACCAGCGGCAGGATCAGCAGCACCGCGCTGACCGCGAGGGAAATGTACGTGAAGCGGCGCAGGATCCGGTGGTCCTTCAGGAACCAGATGACGGCGATGGCCACGGCCATCGCCACCAGGGTCCAGCGCAGCTGGTTGTTGCCGGTGTCTTCCCCGACGCGGTCGAGGCGGTGGATCATTGCCAGGCCAAGGCCGTTAAGCGCGACGACCAGGGGAAGTATTACCGGATCGGCATATTTTGCGCGGATGCGGAGCACCAGATGGAAGGCCAGCGCCGCGGCCGTGAGCAGGCCGGACTGGAACCAGAAATCGGTGTCGAAGGCCTTCTGCCGGTCGACGCCGACGAGGGCGTTGGCACCGATCCCCACCGCGAGGGCAAGGACCAGCAGCACCAGCTCGGCGTTGCGGCGCGGCTTGGGCGTGGGATCGATCGGCGTCATTTGCCCCCCTCGCAGTAACTCGGCGACGGCGAGGGCGTCGGGGTCGGGGAAGCCGATTTGGAACGGGCGGCCGCGCCGGATGTGGCCCGCCCGGTCGCGCTGGCGCTCGGCGTGGGGGAGGGGGTCAGGCACTCGTCGGCCGGCGCCGTCGTGCCGGTGCGCTCAAGGTTCTTGACGATCCGTTGAGCGTCGTAGAGGTCCCGCGCGGGAACGGTCTGGCGTACACGCTGCTGCGAGAACTCTGGCAGGTCAGACATCCGGATATCGGTCACCGTCTCGAGGGTGGAAAGCGGAATGGGGCCCAAGCGCTGGGAAACCCCGTTGAAAATGGCAACTCGCTGATCGTGCTCCCCGATGTAGTACCGGGTCTGCGTCCAGGCATAGCCAAGCCAGAGGCCGATACCCAGCACGGCCACGATCGCCGCGGCGATGGAGATTGTCAGCCAGCGCCGGCGCCTGACCGGCGGTTTGTACTCGTCGGCGTCTTCCCTGTCCGGCTCCGCCTTGTGCGTCAACACCGTTGCGGCCCGGCGGGCCACCGTGCGGCCAGCGATGGAGGGGATGGAGCCGGAGGCCGCGGCGGAGGCCGCCGCGCCGACGAGTTCATGCGGACGGGTTGAGAGTTCCTCACGCAGGACTTCGGCGGACAGGTGCTCGCCGAGATGCGGATCGGTGGAGGGCTCTGGCTCCTTGGCCGGGCCGGCGGCCTCCTCCGGGGTTTTGTCTGATCTGCCGGCCGAGTTGTCGTCTTTGGCGCTCTCGGAAGCCTTGCCGGCATAGGTGCTGCCGGTGCTGCCGGCACTGCCGGCCGGTGGTGCGGTCTTCGATGCCAGTGCTGTCGCGGCGACAACTGCCGGGACGACCTGGACGGCGGCGGTGTTCACGTCGTCGGGCGTCTGTTCCGCGATGTCCACCATGACGACCGTCACGTTGTCCGGGGAGCCGGCCTCCAGGGTGAGGTCTACAAGCTTTTCGGCGCACTCGCGCAGGCTCTTGGTCTCCCGGACCGTGCGCTCAACGACGTGGCCGGCAACGTAGTTCAGCCCGTCGGAGCAGAGCAGCCAGCGTTCCCCGGGTTCGACGTCGAGGACGTCCAGATCGAGTTCCGGGCTGGCGTCGACGTCGCCGAGGACACGCATGAGCACGTTCTTGTGCGGGTGCGTTTCGGCCTCTTCGGGGCGCAGCCGGCCCTCGTCGATGAGCCGCTGGACGAAGGTGTGGTCCACGCTGACCTGCTCGAACTTGCCGTTGCGCAGCCGGTAGGCGCGCGAATCGCCGATGTGCGCGAAGTGGAGCTTGCCTCCGGCCAGCAGCAGCGCGGTCACGGTGGTCCCCATGCCGGCGAGTTTCGGGTTCATGTGCACCAGCTCGGAGAGGAGCGAGTTGGCGGTCTGGATCTCGTCAGCCAGGACGGTGTCGGCCTCGCCGGCCTCCGCGTCGTAGTCATCGCGGTCCAAATGGATCATGTCCAGGACGGTGGCGGCGGATGCCACGTCACCGCCGGCGTGCCCGCCCATGCCGTCCGCGACGACGGCGAGGTGGCGGCCGACGTAGGCGGAGTCATCGTTTTTCGCGCGCACGCGGCCGACGTCGGAGCGCGCGGCGTAGCGCATGATGAGCGGCCGCTTCGGGGCAGTTGCTGCCTTGTCTGCGGGGGATTCGGGGGCAGCCATGGCTACGGCCTCAATTCAATGACCGTCTTGCCGATTCTCACGGGGACACCCAGCTCCACCGGAAGTGCCCGGGTCAGCTGTTGATCTGCCAGATACGTGCCGTTGGTGGAACCGAGGTCCTCGATGAACCAGCGGCTGCCCTGCGGGAACAGGCGTGCGTGCCGGCCGGAGGCGTAGTCGTCCTCCAGGACCAGGGTGGCTTCCTGTGCCCGGCCCAGCAGGATGGGGCTCGCGGCCAACGGAAGGGTGGTGCCTTTCAGCGGGCCTTCGGTGACGACGAGCTGGCGGGCCTGCTGCTTCACCGGGGCCGGGGCAGGTTCGGCCAGTGCAGGGTTCCGGCGCACCTGCCGTGCGGTGGGGGCACCGGCGGCGGCTTTGCGGCCGATCATGAGGTCGCGGCGCATGGCTGAGACGATGCTGAAGATGAGCACCCAGAGCAGGATCAGGAAACCAAAGCGCAGGGCGGTGATGGTCAGTTCACTCACGGGCGGCCGCCCGGGTTGGCGGGCATCAGGCGGAAAATGATTTTGGTCCGTCCCATCGTGATCGTGGCGCCGTCGGTGAGTTCCGAACTGCCCACCACTTTGTGGCCGTTCACGTAGCTGCCGTTCGTTGAGCCCAGGTCGATGGCCTGCGCTGCGCCCTGGCCGGTACGGATCTCCAGGTGTCGGCGCGACACTCCAGTGTCGTCGATCAGGATGTCCGCTTCGGAGGAGCGGCCCAGGACCACCGAGGGTGCATTCAGCGAATACCGCTGGCCGTCGATGTCCAGCACCGGCTGGAGGCGGCCGGGCTGCCGGGTCGGGGCTGCGGGCATAGTGCCCTGGCCGCCGGGCTGGGCGGGGGCTCCACCGGCCTTTTCGGTCCGGGACGTGATTTCGAAATCGCCGGCCCGGCGGTCCTCGTCGCGGCGGAAGCTGATCCGCACCGGACCCTGGAGGGTGTATCCCTGGCTGCGGACGTGGTTGATGACGACGTCGCACAGTTCTTCCGCGAGCGGGGTTCCCCACTCCTGGGCCCGCTGGAAATCGTCGCCGCTGAGCAGGACATCGAAAACGTTGGGTGCAAGGGTGCGTCCCGCGGCGACGGTGAGGGCCTTGTTGTCCACTTCGCGGCGGAGGTGGCTGGCGATCTCGACCGGCTCAACCTGGGCGCGGGAACCGGTGGAGAAGACTCCGCGGACGGCCTTTTCGATGCCGCGCTCGACTTTGTCCAGCAAGCCCATGGTCCTTCTCCTTTCCTGGCAGCTGCGGGGCAGCGTTTGTTCCGGAACTCGGTTTCCAACATTCGCAGGAGTCCGCCGTAACCGGGCACTCCTACATCAGATACTACTGGGCAAGGCTGGGAATGGCCTTAATGCGGCCCGCCGCTGCGGTCGGGATATTTGCGTCTGACCGGCCCTGACGTGCGCGGATGTCCGGGAGCCCACTGCGGGTGGGCTGGCGCCGCGGGGGACTGGGCAGGCGGGTTCCGGGTGCCTTCGTTGCGGCGGTTTGGCGCCCCCGGAGTCCCGATTGGTGTTTTCCCGCAGTTGTCCGTTATGCTTGATCTCGCTGCTTTTACGAGGTTGCTGGTCCGGATTCCGGGCCTCTGCCAGGTGAAAGAAGTTGCGCGCGAGTGGCGGAACGGCAGACGCGCTGGCTTCAGGTGCCAGTGTCCGAAAGGGCGTGGGGGTTCAAATCCCCCCTCGCGCACGCAAATGAAAGAACCCCGGTCTTCGGACCGGGGTTCTTTTTGTTTGATGTCGCGTCTCAGTCAGATTCCGGGCTTCGTTGGGCCGCCCGGCCGGTCCGGCGCCACCGTCCTACCCCCGCAGCGCCCCGAAGCCCGCGATCAGCGCTTCGAGTCCCAGGCCGAAGGCCACGTCCGCCTGGTTCGCGTAGCCCTGCTCGCCCAGGCTGGCGACGGCGGCGGAGAAGTTCGGCGTCTCGGCCGCCAGGCTGCCGGAATCAAAGATGTCCGCCGGTGCCGTCACGTCGTAGGCGGAACCGAAGATGAAGGACTCCAGGGCCACGATTGCCGAGATGATGCGTTCCTGCGGGAACCCTGCCCGGCGGAACCCCGCGCTGACGGCCTCGTACATGGCGAGGGTCTTCGGGGCGTCGGCCACCGGAAGCACCGCAATAACCGGGATCAGCGGGGTGTGCCGCGAGAAGACGTCGCGGTAGCTCCAGGCCCAATCGCGCACCGCCTGGTCCCAAGGCTCGGTCTCGAAGGCCGACACGTCCACGAATGACGTTAGGTGGTCCTGGATGAGGACCAGCACCTCCCGTTTTGAGGACACGTGGTTGTACAGCGCCGACGGCGCCACGTTCAGCGAGCGGGCCAGGGCTGCCATGGTGAAGCCGTCGTAGCCGCTTTTGCGCACCAGTTGCAGGCCGGCCGCGGTGATGCCGTCCTGGTCGAGGACGGCCGAGGGGGGCCTGCCCACCCGGCGGCGCGGTTTGGCGTCGGGTCGGTGCGGATCCGCGGTGGCGCTTTTGGCTGCCGGCATTGCGGGCCTTTCTACTGGGCTGTCCTCTGGACTATTCCACGGATTATTCCACCGGATGCGATCTTGCGCCGGGGTCTTCCCTCTTTCCAACGTTACCGCTATAGTCGTACTAAATGAATGGCATTCATTTAGTGGTTCGCATCACTTCGCGGCCACAGAGAGGACATCATGCTGGAACTTGACCGCGACGTCGTCATCGTTGGAGCCGGGCCGGCCGGGCTGACCGCAGCACGGGAGCTGCAGAAGGCCGGCCTGAGCGTTGCCGTGCTGGAAGCCCGCGACCGGGTGGGCGGCCGCACCTGGACGGACACGATTGACGGCGCCATGCTGGAGATCGGCGGACAGTGGGTTTCGCCGGACCAGACGGCGCTGCTTGAGCTCCTCGATGAGCTCGGCCTGAAGACCTACGACCGCTACCGTGACGGCCAGTCCGTCTACATCGGTGCCGACGGCAAGCGCACGCTGTACACCGGTGACTCCTTCCCGGTCAGTGACACCACTGCCGCTGAGATGGACAAACTGACCGCGCTGCTGGACTCGCTCGCCGCGGAAATCGGCGCCACCGAGCCGTGGGCGCACCCCAAGGCCCGTGAACTGGACACCATCTCCTTCCACCACTGGCTGCGCCAGAACTCCTCCGACGAGGAAGCCTGCAACAACATCGGCCTGTTCATCGCCGGCGGCATGCTGACCAAGCCCGCGCACGCTTTCTCCGCCCTGCAGGCCGTCCTGATGGCGGCTTCGGCGGGTTCCTTCACCCACCTCACCGATGAGGACTTCATCCTGGACAAGCGCGTCGTCGGCGGCATGCAGCAGGTCTCGCTGCTGCAGGCAGCGGAACTGGGCGACGACGTCGTCCTCTCCAGTCCGGTGCGCACGATCAACTGGGATGAGAGTGGCACCGGACACCGGGTGACCGTGGTGTCGGACCGCGCCACCGTGAACGCCCGCTTCGTGGTCATGGCTGTGCCGCCGAACCTCTACTCCCGGGTCTCCTACAACCCGCCGCTGCCCCGCCGCCAGCACCAGATGCACCAGCACCAGTCCCTCGGCCTGGTCATCAAGGTGCACGCCGTCTACAGCACCCCGTTCTGGCGCGAGGACGGACTGTCCGGCACCTGCTTCGGGGCGGACGCGCTGGTCCAGGAGGTCTACGACAACACCAACCATGAGGACCCCCGCGGCACCTTGGTGGGCTTCGTCTCGGACGAAAAGGCCGACGCCATGTTCGAGCTCAGCGCGGCGGAGCGACGCCGGGCCATCCTTGAATCAATCGCCGGCTTCCTGGGCGAGAAGGCCCTCGAGCCGGAGGTCTACTACGAATCCGACTGGGGTTCGGAGGAATGGACCCGAGGCGCCTACGCCGCCAGTTATGACCTGGGCGGCCTGCACCGCTACGGCAAGGACCAGCACGCGCCGGTGGGTCCGATCTACTGGGCTTCCTCCGACCTCGCGGCCGAGGGGTACCAGCACGTGGACGGCGCAGTGCGGATGGGGCGCCGGATAGCCGCCCGGATCACCGCCGCTGCCGACCGCATGCCGGCCGCCCGCTAGCCCCCGAAAAGCACGTCCCTTCAAATCAATCCTTGTCCCAGAACCCTATCCAAGAAGTCAGAGAGGTCGGCCAGATGCGTTACGTAGTGGGGTATTCCGCCAATGCCAGAGGCCGTGATGCCGTCAATCTGGCCGTCTCCCTGGCCCGCGGCCGTGGAGCGAGCCTGGACCTGGTGGTGGCCATCCCGGATGCCGGAGTGTTCAACGCGGCCCACGCGCCCGCCGCGGGCTATGACAGCTACCTGCACCAGCAGGCGGGGGAATGGCTCGACGAAGCCCTCTCCCTCATCCCGGCGGACGTCCCCGCCAAGGCCCATGTGCGCAGCGGGGAATCCGACGCACAGACCCTGATCGAGGCCTGCGACGAGTTCCAGGCCGACATGCTTATCATCGGGGCCACCAGCAGCGGGCTGTTCAAGCGCTTCACCGTCGGCTCCGTGGCCAGTGCGCTGCTGCACGCTGCAACGGTCCCGGTGGCACTGGCTCCGCACGGCTACCACCGCCGGGACGCGCTTACCCGCGTCAGCTGCGGGCTCGGCAGCCGTGCCGGCGCCGAGAAGCTGCTGGATTTCGCCGTCTCCATGGCGGTGAACCGGGAGGTGCCGTTGCGCGTCGTGTCGCTGCTGACCCTGGATGCCGGTGACTCGGACGAGGCGGCAGATGCCGCCCGCGAGTACGCCAACAAGCACCTCGCGGCGGCCCTCCCGGCCGATTCGTCGGGCGCCGCGCCGGCCGCGAAGGCCGACGTCGTGGTGGCCCAGGGCCGCAGTGTCGAAGAGGCCGTGGACCGGCTGGACTGGGAAGACGGCGAGATCCTGCTGATCGGATCAAGCCGCCTCGCCCGGAGCCGCTCCATCTTCCTGGGCAGCACGGCCAACCGCATCCTGCGCGCCCTGCCGGTGCCGATGATCGTGGTCCCCAGCGACTACGAGCTCAAGCACCAGAACCAATCACCGTCGATTGACACCTCCCGAGAGGCACAAGCATGAGCACTGAACACGCGACCGCCAAGGCCGCAGCACACAGCAAGCAGGACCACGGCCTGAGCGAGAAGGGACTGAAGGCCGGATCGGTGGGGCTGATTGGCGCCGTCGTCATCGGCGTCTCCTGCATCGCACCGGCGTACACCCTGACCGCGGCCCTGGGCCCGACGGTTTCCGAGGTCGGCGTCCACCTTCCGGCGATCTTCCTGGTGGGCTTCCTTCCCATGCTGCTGGTGGCCTTCGGGTACCGCGAACTGAACAACGCCATGCCCGACGCCGGCACCTCGTTCACCTGGGCCTCGCGGGCTTTCGGCCCGTGGATCGGCTGGATGGGCGGCTGGGGGCTGATCGCGGCGACCATCATCGTGCTGTCCAATCTGGCCGCCGTCGCCGTGGACTTCTTCTACCTCATGCTGGCCCAGCTTTTCGGCAACCCGGAGCTGGCGGACCTGACCACCAACCTGCCGCTCAACATCGCCACGACGCTGGTCTTCATTGCCCTGGCGTGCTGGATTTCCTACCGGGGCATGGAAACCACCAAGACCGTCCAGTACGTCCTGGTCGCCTTCCAGCTGCTCGTGCTGGGCTGGTTCGCCGTTGCGGCCTTCAGCCACGTGGCGAACGGCACGGCTTTTGACGCCACCGCCATCGCGCCGGACTGGTTCAACCCCTTCGCCGTCGAATCCTTCTCCGCCTTTGCGGCCGGCGTTTCGCTGTCCATCTTCATCTACTGGGGCTGGGACGTCACCCTGACCATGAACGAGGAGACCCGGAACCCGGAGAAGACCCCGGGCCGCGCGGCCACCGTGACGGTGCTGGTCATCGTGATCATCTACATGACCGTCGCGCTGTCCACCCTGGCCTTCGCCGGCGTCGGGACCGAGGGCCTCGGCACCGGCAACCCGGAGAACCAGGGCAGCATCTTCGCCGTCCTCGCCGGACCCGTGATGGGCCCCTTCGCGATCCTGATGTCACTGGCCATCCTGAGCAGCTCGGCCGCATCGCTGCAATCCACCTTCGTTTCCCCGGCCCGCACCCTCCTGTCGATGGGCCACTACAAGGCGCTGCCGCACAAATTCGGCAAGATCAGCCCCAGCTACAAGTCCCCGAGCTACGCCACCATCGCCTCGGCCGTGGCCGCCGCCGTGTTCTACGTCGTCACCCGGACCCTCTCCGAAAATGCGCTGTGGGACACCATCACGGCCCTCGGCATGATGATCTGCTTCTACTACGGCATCACCGCCCTGGCCTGCGTCTGGTTCTTCCGCGCCCAGGCCTTCAGCGGAGCGCACTCCTTCTTCTTCAAGTTCCTCGCTCCGCTGCTGGGCGGCGTCATCCTGCTGGTGATGTTCTTTAAGACCGCTTACGACTCGATGGACCCGGAGTACGGCTCCGGTTCATCCGTCGGCGGCCTGGGCCTGGTGTTCATCCTCGGGATGGGCGTCATCCTGCTGGGTGCGGTGCTCATGCTGGTGATGGCCAAACTCCGCCCCGAGTTCTTCAAGGGACAGGTCCTGACCCGCGGCAACTGACCAGAAGTAAGCCGGAACCCGGACAGTCGAAGGTCCTCCTTCCACCAGCCCTGCGTGTGCGCCTTGAAAAGTAAGCACACTTATCAATAGGCTGGCGGCAGGAGGACCTTCCTCCGTTGGATCAAGGACGAGGTGAGCGCATGTCGGACGCACAGGACATCAGCAAGGTGACGGACATCATTAACGATTCGCGGATCGGGATGTTCACCACTATCAACGAGCAGGGCGCCCTCGTCAGCCGCCCGCTGGCCGTCCAGGACGTCCAGGACGACGGCGACATGTGGTTCTTCACCTCGGAGGGCACCTCGCAGGTGGCACACGTCAAGGCCAACCCCGCGGTGAATGTGTCCTTCGGCAAGGGCACCGAGTGGGTGTCGGTGGCCGGTACGGCGGAAGTGGTCACGGACCGGCAGGCCATCCGCGACCGGTGGAACCAGGCTGTCGAGGCATGGTTCCCGGACGGGCCGGACACCCCCGAGGTGGTACTGCTGCGCGTGGACTCCGATTCGGCCGAGTACTGGACCAGCCCGGGCGGAACGGCCGCGACTGTGCTGCAGTGGGTGAAGTCGAAGGTCACCAACAGCCGGATGAGCGTCGGCGAAAGCGGTACGGTCGAACTTTAGGCCGGCCCGGCCGGCGGCGCTGCTCAGCCGATCATCTCAGTCGATGATTTTGAGCGCCGTCCCCCAATTGAAGGATTCATAGGCCGGGTTCAGCTGCAGGCCGATCACCAGCAGCTGCATCCCCTCCAGTTCGCGGGCGTGCCGCAACGCCCCGACCTGGAGGGGCCGGAGTCCTGCCGCGGCGACAAAGGCCGCCACCTCATTGCTGGCCGCCTCTGAGTCGGAGGCGATAAAGACATCCAGCGCCATGCCCTTCGCCGAGCCCTCCGCCAGGGTGCCCGCGAACGTCGTGTTGAAGGCCTTCACCACACGGGCTCCGGGCAGCAGCCGGGCGATCTCTTCCGCCGCCGAGGTCCCCGGTTCGACCTCCAGCGAGTCCCCGGTTTCCATATTGACCGGGTTGCTGATCTCGATCACCGTCTTGCCGCTGAGCGTGTCGCCGTAGTGGGTTGCGACTTCCTTGGCCGGTTCGAAGTAGAGGGCCAGGACCACAATGTCGCCCTCGGGCACATCGCCGAGGCCGCCCGACGTCGTAGCCGGACCCAGCTCCGCCGCAAGCTTGGCGGCGTTGTCCGGACTCCGGTCCAGGACCTGGACGGAGCGTCCGGCCGCGACCGCCCTCAGGCCAATCGCCCGGGCCATGTTGCCGCTGCCGATAATCGTGACGTCAGTCATCGTGCCCCTTCAGTGGAAACCTGCAACGCGCCGGCGGCGCGCTCTGCCTCCGCCAGTGCCTGTTCCAGCCGGTCGACGGCGGTGCTGTAGCCGCCGGGTGCCTGACCGTCCGGGCCGGATCCGTGGCGTAGCCGTTCGGCCGCCTTCATCGCCTTCAGCATCGCGGCGGTTTCCGGCCGGGCCGGATCGCTCATGGCCGGGAAATCGATGCAGAATGCGGGATCCAGTTCGTAGCGCTGCCACCGTGCGAGGACCGCGCGGTGCCGGATGGCCGCGGCTGCATCGGCGGCTGCGGCGCCCCGCGCCGTACGCCTTGCTTCCTGCCAGCGGAACAGCCTAGGCGTCCAGCGGTAGCTGGCAGCAGCCGTCATAACGGCCACGGCTGCGAGCATGAGCCCGGTCCACGGGGAAACCAGCGATGGCAGGAGCACAGCGGGGGCGACGATCGCGATCCCTGCGAAACCGTCCCAGAACACAGCGTCCGGTAGCCCGCCGTCGGACGCCCGGTGCTTCCGGACGAGGTAGACCGTGCCGGCCACCGCGGCCGCGACGAGGAAGGCAAGGGACGCGAACTGCCACGCCCCCAGCGGGGCGGAGCCTGATAGTGACGGCATGGCGCACCTCCTGCGGAACCCGTCCCGGGCGGGTGCAGTTCCGCTGCTTCCATTGGAATCCATCCCGCGCAGGCCGTCAATGGCCGGTTCCCACGCGGTTCCCACCCGGGTGCGTCCCGGGTAGCCTAGGGCCCATGCGACTGAAGATGTGCAGTATCCACGTCAAGGACCCGGCGGCGGCCCACGAGTTCTATACGGGAATCCTGGGGTTCGAAACGCTCATGGCGCTGCCGGAACAGAACCTTTACATCATCAAGGACCCCGGCGGCGGAGAGTCCGCGGGGCTGTTGCTGGAGCCCAGCGACAACCCTATCGGCGCCGCGTATATGAATGCGGTTCACGACGCCGGTCTGCCCGCGATCGTGCTCGGCGTACCGGACGTGCGGGCGGAGTACGAGCGGCTGACGGCCAAGGGTGTCATCTTCCAGGCGGAACCTTCAGACGGACCCTGGGGTACGAGCGTGGTGCTCGACGACGGCTGCGGGAACTACGTCCAGCTGCACCAGGACTAAGCGACGGCAGCGCCGTTTCGACGGTTGTCTGCCGGCAGCGCGGTTAGCGGCGTCGAGTGGGCGCGGAACCGTCGAAACGGCAGCGGCTACTCGGCCTTGGCGCGGGCCTTCTTGGCGTCCTTCTTGGCAGCCTCGTCCTTGACGCGCTGGGCTTCGGCGCGGACCGCGGCGTGGGTGGCGCGCTCGGCGACCAGCCAGGCCGGGGGAGCCTGCAGTAGCGCGGTGATTTCCGCCGTCGTCAGCGCCTCCTCGACGCCGCCGCGGGCGAGGCCGCTGATGGAGACGTTGAGTTTCTGCGCGACGACGGGGCGCGGGTGCGGGCCCGTGCGGCGCAGTTCGGCGAGCCACTCCGGCGGATTGGCCTGGAGCTCGGCGAAATCAGCGCGGGTGATAACCGAATCCTGGAACTCCTGGGGTGTCGCGGGCAGGTAGATGCCAAGCTTCTTGGCAACGGTGGCCGGCTTCATGGACTGGGAGTTTGCAGAGGTCATGGTTCAAGGGTATCCGGCGGGGCGCCCGCAGGGCACCAACGCAGCATCAAAGCAGCAACCAGCAGCCGTCGGGGCGGGAGCATCCTGCGGCACTGACGGTACTGTGAACCTGTGCCCGCAGAAGAAGAAACAGCCCAGCCCCACGACGAATCGGTACCCGAGAGCCGGGAACTGCGGTTCGCGTATGTTGCCGGCGTGACTCCCGGTAAATGGATCCGACGCTGGGAAGAGCGGATGCCCGATGTTCCGCTGCACTCGTTCATGTCCGACGAGGGCGCCCAGCTCGCGGTGCTGCGCGACGGTTCGGCGGACCTGAGTTTCGTCCGCCTGCCGGTGGAGCGCGAGGGCCTGAGCGTCATCCCGCTCTACGAAGAGCAACCCGTGGTGGTGGCGCCGAAGGGCCATGAGATCTCCGTCTTCGAGGAGGTCGCGCTGGCGGACCTGGCCGCCGAGACGTTCCTCGATGTGGCTGCCCTTGGCGGACCCGAACAGGCGCTGCAGGTGGTGGCCACCGGTGCCGGGCTGGCCATCCTGCCGATGTCCGTGGCGCGGCACTTCAACGTCAAGGACACGGTGGCCCGGAAGCTTACCGGCGCGCCAACGACCGAAATCGCCCTGGCCTGGCCCAGCGACTCAACGGATGCGGTGATCGAGGAGTTCATCGGGATCGTCCGCGGCCGCACCGCGGCCAGTTCCCGGCAGCCCTCGGCCCAGCAGGAGAAACCCAAGCGCGAGCCGAAGCCGGACCGGCGCGGGCCCGCAGTCAAGAAACCCAAGGTGGCGCAACGGTACGCGCCGAACCCGGACAAGGGCCGCGGCAAAGGATCCCGGAAAAAGGGAAAGCGCTAGCCAGCCCACCCAGCTGGCTCGCAACAACTGCCAGCTACTTGGCGCAGGCGTCCTGTAGGGCCTTGACCGAATCGGCCGGCACCTGGTCGCCCGAATCCGCGATCTGCTTCAGCGGGGTGGTGATCTCCGCAGGCACTCCGGCGCCCTGGGCACCGGCCACCAGGCCGCCAAGGGCCTTCTTGTCCTGGACGCTGACCAGGCCGTCCGCCACGAGGGAGCAGGCCTGCTTCTTGATCTCGCTGCCGGCCGCGGTCGCGACCTGGGAAGCGCCGTCGTTGACGGCCTTCTCGGCGGCCTGCTGCACCTGGCCGCAGCCGGTCAGGACAACCACGAGGACGGCAAGGGAAACAGCGGCGAGGGGACGTTTCATGTTTTCAGCCTAGCAAGCCGCCGGTGCCGGACTTTGGCGGCCGGCATTCGTCCGTGAAAATCGGCCCGCGACGCGGAAAATTCCTGCCGACCCCGGAATTCGGGGGTCGACAGGAATTTTGCGCGACGACGGGTCAGGGGGTGGGGACGGTCGCGGTCCGGGCCGGTTCCTCAGCGGCGCCGGCGGGACGTGCCGCGGGGGGAGCGGCAGTCTCGGTGGCCGGGGGAGTGGTGTTGCGCTTGAAGCGGTTCCCCAGGACGCTGCCCCCGCCGCCGCGGTTCTTGTTGAAGATGTCGAAGCCGACGGCGATCAGCAGCACCAGGCCCTTGATGAGCTGCTGGTAGTCGGTGCCGAGGCCCAGGATGGACATGCCGTTGTTGAGCACACCCATGATGAGGCCACCGATCATGGCGCCCGCCACGGTGCCGATGCCGCCCGTGACCGCGGCGCCGCCGATGAAGGCCGCCGCGATGGAATCCAGTTCGAAGCCGGTGCCGCCGGCAGGCTGCGCGGAGTTGAGCCGCGCGGTGAACACCAGGCCGGCCAGCGCGGCGAGGACGCCCATGTTCACGAACAGGCGGAAGGTGACGGCCTTGGTCTTGATGCCGGACAGCTCCGCGGCGTGCAGGTTCCCGCCGATCGCGTAGGTGTGGCGGCCGAAAACGCTGTTGTTCATCAGGGCGCTGTAGACGATCACGAGGACCGCGAGCACGATCAGGACAATCGGGGTGCCGCGGTAGCTGGCCAGCAGGAAGGTGATGACCAGCATGAGCAGCGCAATGAACGCGGTCTTAATCACGAACCAGGTCATGGGCTCGTTCTCCAGCTCAAACTTCGCGCGGATCCTACGTTCCTTGATGGACTGGATCAACAGGGCCAGCGTGGCTCCGACGCCCAGGATGACGGTGAGCCATTCCAGCACCGAGGTCCCGCCGGAGATGTCGGGAAGGAATCCGCCGCCGAGGGCGCGCAGCTCCGCCGGGAACGGGGTGATCTGCTGGTTCTTGAGCGTGATCAGGGTCAGGCCGCGGAAGATCAGCATGCCGGCGAGGGTGACGATGAATGCGGGGATGCCGACGTAGGCAATCCAATAGCCCTGCCACGCGCCGACCAGCGCGCCGACCAGGAGGCAGGCCGGGATGGCCGCCCACCAGGGCCAGCCCCAGTGCACGATCATGACGCCGGCGACGGCGCCGATGAAGCCGGCGACGGAGCCCACGGACAGGTCGATGTGGCCGGCGATGATGACCATCACCATGCCGATCGCGAGGATCAGGATGTAGCTGTTTTGAACGACTAGGTTGGTGACGTTTTGGGGCTCCAGCAGGATGCCGTCGGTCAGGACCTGGAACAGCAGGACGATCAGGATCAGGGCGACGAAGATGCCAACCTGGCGGAGGCGGCTGGTCAGGAAGCCGAGGGATTCTCGTAGGGCGGACATGTTCGCTATTCCTTCTCTTGGGTCATGTAGTGCATGAGGGTTTCCTGGGATGCCTCGGCGATGGGCACCTCGCCGGTGACATGGCCCGCGGACAGGGTGTAGATCCTGTCGCAGATGCCCAGCAGCTCCGGCAGCTCGGAGGAGATGACGATGACCGCCTTACCCTCGGCGGCCAGCTTGGCGATGATCGTGTAGATCTCGAACTTGGCGCCCACGTCGATTCCGCGGGTGGGCTCGTCGAGGATGAGCACATCCGGATCGGAAAACATCCACTTGCTCAGCACGACCTTCTGCTGGTTGCCGCCGGAAAGCTTCCCGGTGATGGCCGCCACGGAAGGGGCCTTGATGTTCATGCTCTTCCGGTAGCCGTTGGCCACCAGGGTTTCCTTGTTCTTGTCCACCCAGCCGCCCTTGGCAAGCTTGCGCAGCGCGGCCATGGAAATGTTGCGCTTGATGTCCTCGATGAGGTTCAGGCCATAGAGCTTGCGGTCCTCGGTGGCGTAGGCGAGGCCGTGTTTGATGGCTTCGGCAACGGTGGAGGTGTTGATCTCCTTGCCGTGCTTGAACACCTTCCCGGACGTCGCGGTGCCGTAGGAGCGGCCGAAGACGCTCATGGCCAGCTCCGTCCGGCCGGCACCCATGAGGCCGGCCAGTCCCACCACTTCACCCCTGCGGACATTGAGGCTGGCGTTGTTGACCACCATGCGGCTGTGGTCCTGCGGGTGCCGGACAGACCAGTCTTCGATCCGGAGGACTTCCTCGCCGATCACGGGCTCACGCTCCGGGTACAGGCTTTCCAGGTCGCGGCCCACCATCCCGCGGATGATGCGCTCCTGGGTGACGCTGCCTTCGTCGAGGCGGAGGGTCTCGATGGTCTTGCCGTCCCGGATGATCGTGACGGCGTCCGCAACCTTGCGGATCTCGTTGAGCTTGTGGCTGATGATGATGCTGGTGACGCCCTGGCCCTTGAGGTGCAGGATCAGGTCCAGCAGGTGGCCCGAATCTTCGTCGTTTAGGGCCGCCGTCGGCTCATCGAGGATGAGGAGCTTGACCTTCTTGGAGAGCGCCTTGGCGATTTCGACCAGCTGCTGCTTGCCGACGCTGATCTGCTGGACCGGGGTGACGGGATTCTCGCTCAGGCCCACCCGGGCCAGCAGCTTGGCGGCCTCGAGGTTGGTCTTGCGCCAGTCCACCCAGCCGTTCGTGGCCTGTTCGTTGCCGAGGTAGATGTTCTCGGCGATGGACAGGTACGGGCTGAGCGCCAATTCCTGGTGGATGATGACGATGCCGCGCTCTTCGCTGTCCGAGATGTCGGAGAAATTGCAGGGTTCGTTTTCGAAGAGGATCTCACCGTCGAAGGAGCTGTGCGGGTAGACGCCGGACAGCACCTTCATGAGGGTGGACTTGCCGGCGCCGTTTTCGCCGCAAATCGCGTGGACCTCGCCGCGGTTCACCTCCAGGGTGACGTCCTGCAGGGCCTTCACGCCCGGAAAGGTCTTGGTGATTCCTCGCATTTGAAGAATGGGTGTTTTCATCGTCAATTCCCACTGACTGGTCGAAACTGGACCGCTCTGCGGTTAATAAGGGGCCTCTGCACAGCGGGTGCGGCCGGTGGCCCGGCCGCACCCGCTGGTTCGGCTATTTGACGTCGGCGTCGGTGTAGTAGCCGGAGTCGATGAGTTCCTTCTTGTAGTTGTCCTTGGTGATGATCACGGACTTGAGCAGGTAGGCCGGAACAACCTTGACCTTGTTGTTGTAGGTCTTGGTGTCGTTGGTCTCCGGCTCCTGGCCCTTGAGTACGGCGTCGACCATCTTTACGGCCTGGGCGCCAAGCTGGCGGGTGTCCTTGAAGATGGTGGAATACTGCTCGCCGGCGATGATGGACTTCACGGAGCCCTTCTCGGCATCCTGCCCGGTGACGATCGGCAGGCTGCCCTTGGCGTAGCCGCCGGTGCTGGTCAGTGCCGAGATGATGCCGATGGACAGGCCGTCATACGGGGAGAGCACGCCGTCGAGCTTCTTGCCGGAGCTGTAGGCCGCGGTCAGGATGTCCTCCATCCGCTTCTGGGCCACGGGAGCCTGCCAGCGGAGGATGGCGGCCTGCTCGAACTTGGTCTGGCCGCTCGGAACCTTCAGGGCGCCTGCATCGAGGTACGGCTTGAGCGTGTCCATGGCGCCGCTCCAGAAGAAGTTGGCGTTGTTGTCATCCGGGCTGCCGGCGAAGAGCTCCACGTTGAAGGGACCCTTGCCGTCCACCTTCTTGCCGCTCGCGTCGACCAGCCCCAGGCCGGTCAGCAGCGACGTGGCCTGCTGGACGCCCACCGTGTAGTTGTCGAAAGTGGTGTAGTAGTCCACGTTGGGCGAGCCGTTGATGAGCCGGTCGTAGGCGATGACCTTGACGTTCTGCTCCTTCGCCTTGGCGAGGACATCGGTCAGCGTGGTGCCGTCGATCGCGGCGATGATCAGGGCCTTGGCGCCCTTGGTGAGCATGTTCTCGATCTGCGAGACCTGCGTCGGGATGTCGTCGTTGGCGAACTGCAGGTCCGCCTTGTAGCCGAGCTTCGTGACGGATTCGGAGACGTTCTTACCGTCCGCGATCCACCGCTCGGAAGTCTGGGTGGGCATCGAGATGCCGACCAGGGCGCCGGCGGCATCCGAGGCCGCAGCCGACGACGGGGCGGCGGCGCCGCCGCGGCTCCCGCAGCCGGTGGCCCCGGCGGTGATGGCCAGGACGACGGCGAACGCGCCCAGGAGTTTCTTCATTCTCACGATATTCTCCTTCCGCGGACAGCACAGTCCGCGAACTGATACGGGCTCTGGAAGCGCCTGCGCAACTAGAGAGCCCAGTATGGATGAGGTCCGGTTAGCCATGTCCCGACGAGCCTAGATTATGCCCGCTTGTGTTAGCGCTAACAAGTCTGTTTGATGAACGTAGCACCGGCCCGGCTTGTGAGTCAAGTCACAGAATGGGCGCGGCCGAGGGGGCTTCGGCTCCGGCCGTAGGATGTTGACAACACATTGCACAG
This sequence comes from Arthrobacter sp. YAF16, assembly GCF_052113385.1. NCBI lineage: Bacteria > Bacillati > Actinomycetota > Actinomycetes > Micrococcales > Micrococcaceae > Arthrobacter > Arthrobacter sp. YAF16. The sequence goes on along the minus strand of NZ_JBFRDC010000008.1, from coordinate 41,682 downwards.
GGAGTGGAAGATGCCTCAGCCGGGGAACGCTAACGAACGACGTCCGCCACGACTTGAGGACGTGGCCTCGCGGGCCGGCGTGTCCCACCAGACGGTGTCGCGGGTGGTCAACAACCACCCCAACGTCAGCAAGGCCACCCGGGACCGGGTCGAGGCAGCCATCGCCGAGCTCGGGTACCGGCGCAACACCGCGGCCCGGAGCCTGGTCACCCGCCGCTCCCAGACCATCGGGGTCCTCGGCGTCGAGCTCGCGCAGTACGGCCCGGCAAACACCCTGGTGGGGGTCCAGCAGGCCGCCCGGGAGGCCGGGTACTTTGTCAGCATTGCGGCCCTCAAGGACTCCAGCGCGGATTCCATCGCCGACGCCGTCCGGCATTTCACCGACCAGGGCGCCGACGGCATCATCGTGATCGTCCCGCACGGCGGAACAGTCCAGACCCTCGAGAGCCTCAACCTCCAGGTGCCCGTCGTCGTCGTGGGCGCCGGCAGCCCCGGCCGGTTCAGCGGCGCCATGGTGGACCAGAAGCTCGGCGCCCGCATGGCGGTGGCGCACCTGATCAGCGAGGGGCACCGCCGGATCGGGCACATTTCCGGACCGCGGGACTGGATGGATGCCCACGCGCGCGCCCAGGGCTGGCGCGAGCAGCTGGCGGAGATGGGACTCGAACCGGACCTTGAACTGGAGGGCGACTGGAGTGCCGGCAGCGGGTACCGGCTTGGCCGCAAGCTCGCCGCCGACCGCACCGCCACTGCGGTCCTGGTGGGCAACGACCAGATGGCACTGGGCCTGCTGCGGGCCTTCACGGAGGCCGGTGTCAGGGTGCCGCAGGATGTCTCGGTGGTCGGCTTCGACGACCAGCCCGAGGCCGCGTACTTCACCCCGCCCCTGACCACCGTCCGGCAGGACTTCCGGGAGCTGGGGCGGCGCTGCGTGGACGTGATTCTGGCCCAGATCGAGCACGGTGCGCCGAGCGGGAATACCGTAGTGGCGCCCGAGCTGGTAGTCCGCGCGAGCACCGCCAGCATCGCCTAGTCCGCCCCGCCCGCAATCCCCGACTGCCGCCGCCGGCTGCGCACCCAAGCCGGCGCACTCCTTGACAGCCAAAGTGTTAGCGCTCACAATTGAGCTCAGCCCGCGGTCTGGCGGGCACGTAACTGGAGGATTTTATGGACGTCACAGCTGACGGCACCGAAAACTATGTCATCGGGGTGGACTACGGCACCCTCTCCGGCCGGGCCGTGGTGGTGCGGGTGCGCGACGGCAAGGAACTCGGCAGCGGCGTCTTCGACTACCCGCACGCCGTCCTGACCGACACCCTTCCCGCCGAGTTGGCCGGCGCTGACGCCGCCCGTCTGCCGGGGGACTGGGCGCTGCAGGTTCCCGACGACTACCGTGACGTCCTCCGGCACGCGGTCCCCGCTGCCGTCGCCGACGCCGGGATCGATCCGGCCGCCGTCGTCGGGATCGCCACCGACTTCACCGCCTGCACCATGGTGCCGGTCAAGGCCGACGGGACGCCGCTGAACGAACTGCCGGAGTTCGCGAACAGCCCGCACGCCTACGTCAAGCTCTGGCGTCACCACGCGGCGCAGCCGCAAGCGGACCGGATCAACGCCCTCGGCCGGGAGCGCGGCGAGGAATGGCTGCCGCGCTACGGCGGCCTGATCTCCTCCGAATGGGAGTTCGCCAAGGGCCTCCAGCTCCTGGAGGAAGCCCCCGAGGTCTACGCGGCCATGGACCGGTGGGTCGAGGCGGCGGACTGGATCGTCTGGCAGCTCTGCGGAAGCTACGCCCGGAACGCCTGCACGGCCGGCTACAAGGGCATCTACCAGGACGGCAAATACCCCTCGGAGGACTACCTGGCTGCGCTCAACCCGGACTTCAAGGATTTCGTCAGCAGCAAGCTGGAGCACACGATCGGCCGGCTCGGCGACGCAGCCGGCTACCTCACGGCCGAGGCCGCCGCCTGGACCGGGCTGCCGGCGGGGATCGCCGTCGCCGTCGGCAACGTGGACGCCCATGTCACCGCCCCGGCAGCCCGCGCAGTCGAGCCCGGACAGCTCGTCGCGATCATGGGCACCTCCACCTGCCACGTCATGAACGGGACCGAGCTGAGCGAGGTGCCGGGCATGTGTGGTGCGGTCGACGGCGGGATCGTGGACGGACTCTGGGGCTACGAGGCGGGCCAGAGCGGTGTGGGCGACATCTTCGGGTGGTTCACGGGCAACGGCGTTCCGCCCGAATACCACGCAGCGGCAGCCGGACGGGGGCTCGGCATCCACGAGTACCTCACCGAACTCGCCTCGCGCCAGGCGATCGGCGAACACGGCCTGATCGCCCTGGACTGGCACTCGGGCAACCGTTCCGTCCTGGTCGACCACGAGCTCTCCGGCGTCATTGTCGGCCAGACGCTGGCCACCCGCCCCGAAGACACCTACCGGGCCCTGCTGGAGGCGACGGCGTTCGGTACCCGCACGATCGTGGACGCTTTCCGGGACTCCGGGGTTCCGGTCCGCGAGTTCATTGTGGCCGGGGGACTGATCAAGAACCAGCTGCTGATGCAGATCTACGCCGATGTAACGGGGCTGCGGCTCTCCACGATCGGGTCCACGCAGGGCCCGGCGCTCGGTGCGGCGATCCATGCGGCCGTCGCCGCGGGCCGCTACCCCGACGTCCGGTCCGCGGCCGAAGCCATGGGCGCCGAACCGGGAGCGGTCTACACGCCGATCCCGGAAAACGTGGCAGCCTACGAGGAACTGTTCCACGAATACCGGGCCCTGCACGACTACTTCGGCAGGGGAGCCAACGAGGTCATGCACCGGCTCAAGGCGATCCAGCGCAAAGCCGCCGCCCCGCTGCTGTCCGCGGGGGTCCCGGCATGAGCTCCGGAGCGGAAGATCTGCCGGAAACCATCGCCCGGCTCCGCCGGGAAGTCTGCTCCCTGCACGCCGAACTGACCCGGTACGAACTGGTCGTCTGGACCGCCGGCAACGTCTCGGCCAGGGTCCCCGGCCACGACCTGATGGTGATCAAGCCCTCGGGCGTCTCCTACGACGAGCTCTCCCCTGACCTCATGGTGGTCACGGACCTGCACGGCAACCCCGTAACCGCGGCCGCGGGTTCCCCGGCGCAGTGGCAAAACCCGGAGCTCACGCCGTCGTCGGACACCGCCGCGCATGCATACGTCTACCGGCATATGCCGGAGGTGGGCGGGGTGGTCCACACCCACTCCACCTACGCCACCGCGTGGGCGGCCCGGGGCGAAGCGATCCCCTGCGTGCTGACCATGATGGGCGACGAATTCGGCGGCAGCATCCCGGTGGGACCGTTCGCCCTGATCGGCGACGACGCGATCGGACGCGGGATCGTCGAGACCCTGTCCGGCTCGCACTCCCCGGCGGTGCTGATGCAGAACCACGGACCCTTCACCATCGGTGCGGACGCTCGCGCGGCCGTCAAGGCCGCCGTGATGTGCGAAGAAGTGGCCCGCACCGTGCACATCTCCCGCCAGCTCGGCGAACCGCTGCCGATCGACCAGGCCAAGATCGAGGCCCTGCACGCCCGCTACCAGAACGTCTACGGCCGCTAGGGCCCGGACCAGCCCAAGAATTTCCAGGAGAAACCCATGACCCACGCCCACAACACCTCCCTTGAGCCCTACGAGGTCTGGTTCCTCACCGGCAGCCAGCACCTCTACGGCGAAGCCGTCCTAAAGCAGGTGGCGGAGCAGTCGCAGGAGATCGCCCGCCAGCTCAACAGCTCCTCCGACGTCCCGGTCCGGGTGGTCTGGAAACCCGTGTTGACCGACTCGGACGCGATCCGGCGGACCGCCCTCGAGGCGAACTCCGACGACGCGGTGATCGGCGTGACCGCCTGGATGCACACGTTCTCGCCGGCGAAGATGTGGATCCAGGGCCTGGACCTGCTGCGCAAGCCGTTGCTGCACCTGCACACCCAGGCCAACGTGGAACTCCCCTGGGCGGAGATCGACTTCGACTTCATGAACCTGAACCAGGCCGCGCACGGCGACCGGGAATTCGGCTACATCCAGTCGCGGCTGGGCATCCCGCGCAAGACGGTGGTGGGCCACGTGTCCAACCCCGAGGTCACCCGCCAGGTGGGGGTGTGGCAGCGCGCCTCCGCCGGCTGGGCCGCGGTGCGGACGCTCAAACTGACCCGCTTCGGGGACAACATGCGCAACGTGGCCGTCACCGAGGGCGACAAGACCGAGGCCGAACTGCGCTTCGGCGTCTCGGTCAACACCTGGTCCGTCAACGAGCTCGCGGACGCCGTTCACGGCGCCGCGGAGTCCGACGTCGACGCGCTGGTGGCGGAGTACGATCGGCTTTACGAGGTGGCCGCCGAGCTGAAGGCCGGGGGAGCGCGGCACGAGTCGCTGCGCTACAGCGCCCGGATTGAGCTGGGCCTGCGGCATTTCCTTGAGGCCAACGGCTCCGCCGCGTTCACCACCTCCTTCGAGGACCTTGGCGCGCTGCGGCAGCTGCCCGGCATGGCCGTCCAGCGGCTGATGGCGGACGGCTACGGCTTCGGCGCCGAAGGCGACTGGAAGACCGCGCTCCTGGTCCGCGCGGCCAAGGTCATGGGCGCCGGCCTGCCCGGCGGAGCCTCCCTCATGGAGGACTACACGTACCACCTCACCCCCGGCCAGGAGAAAATCCTGGGCGCCCACATGCTGGAGGTCTGCCCCTCGCTGACCGCCTCCAAGCCGCGCGTCGAGATCCACCCGCTCGGCATCGGCGGCAAGGAGGACCCCGTCCGGATGGTCTTCGACACGGACGCCGGGCCCGGCGTCGTGGTGGCGCTCTCGGACATGCGCGACCGCTTCCGCCTGGTCGCAAACGCCGTCGACGTCGTGGACCTGGACGAACCGCTGCCGAAGCTTCCTGTGGCGCGCGCCCTCTGGTCGCCCAAGCCGGACTTCGCCACCTCCGCGACTGCCTGGCTGACCGCCGGCGCGGCCCACCACACCGTGCTGACCACCGCCGTCGGCATGGAGGTCTTCGAGGACTTTGCCGAGATCGCCCGCACCGAGCTGCTGGCCATCGACGAGGGCACCACGATCAAGCAGTTCAAGAAGGAACTGAACTGGAATGCGGCGTACTACCGGCTGGCCGGCGGCCTGTGACCTGGGCCGACCACCGGATCGAGGCGGACGGGTACAGTGCCGTGTTTACCGCGCGGGCCGGCGCCCTGCGCCAGTTGCGGCACGGGGACCGCGATCTGGTGCTCCCGTTCCCGGCCGGCGGCCCGATCCCGGACTTCCGCGGCATCATCGCGGCCCCCTGGCCGAACCGGATTCCCGACGGCCGCTACAGTTTCGACGGCGGAAGCCACCGGTTGCCGGTCAACGAACCCGAACGCCGCTGCGCCCTGCACGGCCTGGGCCTCGGCGAGGACTGGACAGCCGAGGCCCGGGGGGAGTCCTCGCTGGTGCTGGCCTGCACCCTCGGCCCGGCGCCGGGCTACCCCTTCGCGGTCCGGCTCACCGCCAGCTACCGGCTGGACGGGGACGGCCTGCACGCCGAGGTGACCGCCACCAACACGGGGGACCGGGCCGCGCCGTACGGCATCTGCCCGCATCCGTACCTGCTGGCCGGTCCCGCACCGCTGGACGAGTGGACCCTGGAATTTTCGGCCGACACCTTCCTGGCGGCCGATCCGGAACGGCGCCTGCCCCTAGGGCCGCAGCCGGTGCGCGGGCACGCCTTCAACTTCCGCACCCCGCGTCCCATCGGCGCGACGAAGATCGACAACGCCTTCACCGGGCTGGGCTTCGACGACGCCGGCCGCGCCCGGCTGACCGTCCGGGACCCCGGCGGCAACGGCGTCGGAATGTCCTGGGACCGGAGCCTGCCCTGGCTGCAGCTGTTCACCGGCGACACCGAGCCGCGCGCGACCGGCAGGGCCGGGCTCGCCGTCGAGCCGATGAGCTGCCCGCCGGATGCCTTCAACAGCGGACAGGACCTGGTGCGGCTGGAGCCGGGGGCCTCGCACCGGGCCTCGTGGAGCATCTTCGCCGTTTAGCGGCGGCCCGCCCGGCCCCGTTTCGCATCCCGCCTCCCCGATTTCCGCCCTCCCAATTCCGCTTCACCCAATCCGCGCAAGGACGACACCATGACCAGCAGCACCAGCCGGGAAGATGCCCCCGCATCGCTGACGGCGGTCAGCAGCACGCGCCTCGCCGACGGGCGGGAGCTGCTCTACTTCGACGACGGCGCGCGCGCCCAGCAGCGCCGCACGGAAGACTCCCGGGCGCTGCCCGAGCGGGGCCCCTCCGGTGAGCTCCGCTTCGACGCGCTGACCGGGGAGTGGGTGGCGGTGGCGGCCCACCGCCAGCACCGGACGCACCTGCCGCCGGCGGACGAATGCCCGCTCTGCCCCAGCACCCCGGACCGGCCCTCGGAGATCCCGGCGCCGGACTACGACGTCGTCGTCTTCGAAAACCGTTTCCCCTCGCTGGGGCCAGACCTCGCCGCCGCACCGTCCTCGCCCGGCTGGGGAACCCGCGGGACTGCCGGCGGCCGCTGTGAAGTGGTGGCGTTCACCCCTGACCACACCGGCGCTTTCGCCGATCTGGGCACCCGGCGGGTCCGCACCGTGATCGACGCGTGGGCGCACCGTACCGAAGCCCTCAGCGCGCTGCCCGGGGTCCAGCAGGTGTTCTGCTTCGAAAACCGCGGCCAGGACATCGGCGTGACCCTGCACCACCCGCACGGGCAGATCTACGCCTACCCGTACCTCACGCCGCGGGCCGCGGTGATGGCCAGGGCCGCCGAGGCCTTCCTCGCGGACACGGGACGGACCCTCACCGGGCACATCCTGGCCGGCGAACGGGCCGACGGCTCGCGGATGCTGGTCGAAGGCGAGCACTTCAGCGCCTATGTGCCGTTCGCGGCGCGCTGGCCGCTCGAAATCCACCTCGTCCCGCACCGCCAGGTGGCCGACCTCGCGGCGTTGAACGGTGCCGAACGCGACGAGCTGGCCGTGCTGTATCCGGACCTCCTGGGCCGCCTCGACGGTCTCTACGGCACCCCGACGCCGTATATCAGCGCCTGGCACCAGGCTCCGGTGGACCCGGTCCTGCGCCGCTCCGGATACCTCCACCTGCAGATCACCTCGCCACGCCGGGCCGCGGACAAGCTCAAATTCCTCGCCGGCTCCGAGGCCGCGATGGGCGCCTTCATCAACGACACCACACCGGAACAGGTCGCCGCCGCGCTGCGGGACACCGTCCCGGGCAGGACAGGAACGCCATGACACCGACGGAAACCGCGGGACCCGCCGTAAAGCTTGCCGACGCCTTCACCGCGCACTTCGGGCATGCCCCGGACGGGCTGTGGCAGGCTCCGGGCCGGGTGAACCTGATCGGCGAGCACACCGACTACAACGAGGGCCTGGTTCTACCGTTCGCGATCGACCGGGCGACGACGGTCGCGGTGGCCGCACGCAATGACCGCCGCGTGCTGCTGGCATCCGCCTTCGCCGGGGCGGCGCCCGTCGAGTTTGACCTGAACACCTTCGACCCCGCCACCTTCGCACCCGGGCCAGCGGGGGCTTGGTCCGCCTACCCGGCCGGCGTTGCCTGGGAGCTCGGGCGGGCCGGGGTTTCCGTCCCGGGCTTCGAGCTGTTGGTGTCCTCGGACGTCCCGGTCGGCGCGGGGCTTTCCTCGTCGGCGGCGCTGGAGTGCGCCGTCGCATCCGCCCTCGCCGAGCTCGCCGGGGCGAAGTTGGGCGCCACCGAGTTGGCGGACGTCGGGCGGCGGGCGGAGAACAACGTGGTCGGAGCCCCCACCGGGATCATGGACCAGTACGCCTCGATGCTGGGCGCCCAGGACTGCGCGGTTTACCTGGACTGCCGCGACGGAAGCTTTCGCCGGGTACCGCTGGGACTGGAGGGGGCCGGCCTGGTGTGCCTGGTGATCGACACGAAGGTCTCGCATGCCCATGCCAACGGAGGCTACGCGGCGCGGCGGGCCTCCTGCGCCCGGGGTGCCGAGCTGATGGGCGTGGGTGCCCTGCGGGACCTCGACGTCACTGATCTAACCCGCGCCGAAAGTATTCTCGACGGGGAAACCTTCCGGAGGGTCCGCCACATCGTCCACGAAAACGACCGCGTGGCACGGACCGTCGCGTTGCTGGAGAGCCGGGGCGCAGCGGCGATCGGCGAATTGCTGGACGCGAGCCACCGCTCCATGCGGGACGACTTTGAGATTTCCTGCGCGGAACTGGACCTCGCGGTGGACGCCGCCCGCGGCGCCGGGGCCATCGGCGCCCGGATGACCGGGGGCGGGTTTGGCGGCTCCGCCATCGCGCTGGTTCCCGCGGCCGAAGCCCGGGGAGTGGAAGAGGCCGTGCTGCGGGCCTTTGCCGGGCAGGGATTCGGGGCGCCGGAGATCTTTGCCGCGCGCCCCGCCGCGGGAGCCCGGCGGCTCTGAGCCGGGGGTCTGTCGCGGAACCCGCGGGGCCTTCCGGAAGCCCCTCCCCGGGCGTAACCTGTGCGCACTTGCAGGACGCTAGTTGATGGAGGTGGGCACAATGTTGGACAAAAAGCAGGTGCTGGGAGTCGGGGCAGGAGACCTGCAGTTCGCGGTTTCACGGGAGACCGCACGCATCATGCGGGAGGCCAAAGGCGACCGGCTGAAGGCAACCAAAATCATCCTGAACAAGCTCCTGGAGATGGGGCTGATCACGGAAGCGGACCTCCCGGTCCTGGTCCGGATCTGTGAGGAAGGATTTGCCGCCAGCTCCGGCAAGAAGGAGGCATCCGCGGCGTACCACGAGGTCCGGAAATCCTATGACCAATTGCTCCTGCAACCAGGTGCCAGCCCGGTAGCGCTCGCCTTCGCATCGGCGTCGGCCGGCTCCTATCTGTCCGGCGACGTTACGGAGGACGGTGGCGGAGGCAGCACCGGCGTTGTCTACAAAAAGTCCGGCGGGAACTGGCAGGAGACCCTGGCGGGGGCGGGCGCAGCGATCGGCGGCATCCTCGGGGGGGCCGCTGGTGCCGGGCTTGGCACCATCATCGGCGGAGTGGCCGGCAAGATCGTGGACGAATGCCTGTGACATCCGCCTGACGGCCGCCGCCCGGGGACCTCACGCGCCGTGGACGGCGCTCTGCTTCTGTTCCGAGCGGTCGAGGTAGGCCAGCAGGAGCTCCGCTGCGCGGTCAGGCTCGCCGGCTTCCAGTGCGGCGCAGATGTGCTCGTTGTCGTCGAGGTAGCTCCGGTAGAAGTGCGCGTCCACGGTGGCCTTGTGGAAGAACAGCCGCATCTCGGCGAGAACCTGCGACATGATCGTGTCTAGTCGGCGGCTGCCAGCCAGCGCCACGATCGCGCGGTGGAAGTGCTGGTTGGCGGTGCCCAGAGCCTCCTCGTCGTCGGCGGCCGCCGCGGCCTTGCCTTCCTCGACCGCGGCACGGACCGCGGCCACGCGCTCCGGAGTGCCTCCGCCGCGCAGGGCTGCGACCTCGACGGCGCGCCGCACCGTGTACACATCGTGGATGTCGCCGGGGGCCAGGCTGGCCACGAACACTCCGCGGTTGGGCTGCCGGACCACCAGGCGCTCCGCGGCCAGTTCGGCGAAGGCCTCCCGCACGGTGTTGCGTGAGACGCCCAGGTCTTCGGCAATCGTCGACTCGGTCAGCCGGGTGCCCGGCAGCAGCACTCCGTCGGCCAGTTGCTGGCGGAGTTCGGCCGCGACCCGGTCCGCCACGGAGGGGACGGCGATGCGCAGCCGCGCCGCGGCCGCCAGGGCGCGCGGGCCGGCTTCGGAAGTCGTCATAGTGCCGAATGTACACGATTGTCCAAAACAGGAATCGTCGGATTGTTGAACAATCCGACTGGATAGTGCATCCTAAGAGGGGGCCAAGCACTGAGACGAGGATCACAAATGGCACACACCGGGCTAAACACCATCGACCTGAACAGCGACGTCGGCGAGTCTTACGGACGCTGGAGCCTCGGTGACGACACAGCAATGTTCCGCTCCGTTTCGAGCGCCAATGTGGCCTGCGGCTTCCACGCCGGAGACCCCAGCGTCATCCGGCGGACCTGCCGCGAGGCGGTCGCCGCCGGCGTCAGGATCGGCGCCCACGTCGGCTACCGCGACCTGGCCGGCTTCGGCCGCCGCTTCCTCGACATCGATCCGAACGAGCTGGCGGACGACGTCGTCTACCAGATCGGTGCGCTGCAGGCCCTGGCCGCCGCGGAAGGCGGCCAGGTCAGCTACGTCAAGCCGCACGGCGGCCTGTACAACGCGATCGTCGCGCACACCGCGCAGGCGCGGGCCGTCGTCGACGCGGTGAAGTCCGTGGATCCGAACCTGCCCATCCTGGGCCTGCCGGGCTCGGAAGTGCTTCGCCTGGCAGGGGCGGCCGGGATCCGGGCGGTCACCGAAGCCTTCGCGGACCGCGCCTACAACCGCGACGGCACCCTGGTTTCCCGCACCCTCCCCGGAGCCGTGCTGCACGACCACACCGAGGTCACCGAACATGTCCTCCGGATGGCCACCGATTCAGCCGTCCGCACCATCGATGGCTCCATCCTGAAAATCCGGGCCGAAAGCATCTGCGTCCACGGCGACTCCCCGGGAGCCGTAGCCATGGCAGCCGCGGTTCGCGAAGCGCTTAGCGCTGCCGGCATCGGCACCGCCTCATTCATCTAGGAACACCAACAGCCTCACCGGCGCTGCGTCTTGAGCCCGGCGCGACTTCAGCACACCCACCCAGCACAGGCAGCACCCGCATCTGGAGGAACATCATGACCGCACCGCACCAGGCCGCCCCGGCCGCAAGCAAGAGGCCCGGCAAGAGGCCTGGCAAGAGGCCCGGCAAGAGGAACCTGCCCCCTGGCGCCCTCAAGGCCTACATCGCAAGCCTCACCGGCACCTCGCTGGAGTACTACGACTTCGCGATCTACTCCGTGGCGTCGGCGCTGATCTTCCCCAAGATCTTCTTCCCGGTGGGCGACGAGCTGGTCGGCCTGTTGCTGTCCTTCTCCACCTTCGCCGTCGGCTACCTGGCCCGCCCGATCGGCGGCGTCATCTTCGGCCGGCTCGGCGACAGGATCGGCCGCAAGCACGTCCTGGTGGTCACACTGATGCTTATCGGCGTCGCCACGGTACTCATTGGCGCCCTCCCCGACTACTCCGCGATCGGCGTCGCGGCTCCGGCGATCCTGGTGCTGCTGCGCCTGGCGCAGGGCATCGGCGTCGGCGGCGAATGGGGCGGAGCCGTCCTGCTCTCCAGCGAATTCGGCGACGCCCGCAAGCGCGGCTTCTGGTCCTCGGCAGCCCAGATCGGCCCGCCGGCCGGCAACCTGATGGCCAACGGTGTGCTGGCCCTCCTCGCGGCAACCCTCAGTAACGAGGCGTTCCTGTCCTGGGGCTGGCGCGTGGCCTTCCTGGCCTCCGCCCTGCTGGTGGTCTTCGGCCTCCTGATCCGACTCAAGCTCGAAGAAACCCCCGTCTTCAAGGCCATCCAGGCCCACGGCGAGGCCCCCAAGGCCCCCATCAAAGAGGTCTTCACCAAGGAACCCCGCGCGCTGCTGGCAGCCGCCCTGTCCCGCATCTGCCCCGACGTGCTCTACTCCCTCTTCACTGTCTTCGTCGCCCTCTATGCCACCAAGCAGCTGGGCATGACCACCGGCAACGTCCTCGGCGCCATCCTGATCGGCTCGGCTTTCCAGCTCGCCCTGATCCCGGCCGCCGGCGCGCTGACGGACCGCTTCAACCGGCGCCTCGTCTACGGCATCGCCGCCGTTGGCACGGCCCTCTACATCCCGCTGTTCTTCCTGATGATCCAAGGCAAGTCCGTGCTGATGCTCACCATCGGCGTCGTAATCGGCCTTGCCTTCCACGCGTTCATGTACGGCCCGCAGGCCGCCTACATCACCGAGCAGTTCCCGGCCCGGCTGCGCTACGCCGGCAGCTCGCTGGCCTACACCCTCGCCGGCGTGATCGGCGGCGCCATTGCCCCGCTGGTCTTTACGGCGCTCTACGCCGCCACCGGCAACTGGTTCCTGATCGCGGGCTACCTCGCGGTCTCCGCCGTGGTGACGGTGTTAGGCCTGGCGATCGGCCGGAACCCGCAGACAGCCGAGGAAGAGCGGCTGCTGCAGGAAGCCCGCGCCTAAACGGCGCGGACCCTGGAGACGGCGGCAATGATGGAGACAGCAATGGAAACGGTGGCAGCGCGGCAGGCGGCCGTCCACAAAGTGAACGCGGTGCGGGCGGTGGGCACCCGCGCGGTGCTCGCAGAACTCACCGGCACCGAAGGCGTGCTGGCGCTGCAGGCGCTGCTCCTTGAGCACCCGTTGCCCGGGCAACTGGACGTGCTCGCCGCCGCCGAAACCGTCATGGTTACGGCCGACTCGCCCGTCGCCGCCCGCCGGATCGCCGCGCAGCTGCTGCAGCTCGACCTCACCGCCCCGGTGCAGCGCGACGGCGGCCTCGTGGTCATCGACACCGTGTACGACGGCGCGGACCTCGCCGAAGTGGCGGAGCTGACCGGGCTCGGGATCGAGGGCGTGATCGCCGCCCATTGCCGCCAGCAGTGGACGGTGGCCTTCGCCGGATTCGCCCCGGGATTCGGCTACCTCGTCGGGGAGAACGAAGTCCTCAACGTTCCCCGCCGCAGTTCCCCGCGCACCGCCGTTCCCGCAGGTGCCGTGGCGCTGGCCGGAACGTACTCGGCCGTGTACCCGCGCCGCTCACCCGGCGGCTGGCAGCTGATCGGCCACACCGCCGCCCGGATGTGGGACCTGGACCGCGAGCAGCCCGCCCTGGCCGCGCCCGGCCATCGGATCCAGTTCCGCGCGGTCCGGGAGACGGTGGCGCTTGCCCCGGAACCGCAGCCCGAGACCCCCGCGCCGGAGGTGACTTCGGGACTCCGGATCGTCTCGCCCGGCCTGCAGAGCCTGATCCAGGACCTCGGACGCCACGGCCACTCCGGACTGGGTGTCTCCGCCGCCGGCGCCCTGGACCGCGCCTCGCTGCGCCGCGCCAACCGCCTCGTCGGCAACGCGCCCGGCGCAGCCGGTATTGAGACAGTGGCGATCGAGACCGCCGCCGGCAGGCTCACGGTCCAGGCCGTCGGGGACCAGGTCCTGGCCGTCGCCGGGGCGCCGTCGGAACTGGCCATCACCACCCCGGGCCGCCCTGACGCGGAGCCCGACCGCCGTACCGTGCCGATGGCCACCCCGTTCGCCCTGCTTGACGGCGAGACGCTCAGCATCGGCGCGCCGGAGAGCGGCTTCCGCAGCTACCTCGCGGTCCGCGGCGGCGTGGATGCCGCCCCGGTCCTCGGCAGCCGCTCCACCGACACGATGTCCGGGATCGGCCCGGCGCCGCTGACCGCGCGGCAGCTCCTGGCCACCGGCGGCGACTCCGAGTCCGGCGTCGTCGGCCACCCGGAACTGCAGCCCGAGTTCCCCGGCACCGGGGTGACCGTGCTCGACGTCGTCCCCGGCCCGCGCGCTGACTGGTTCGACGCCGAGGCGCTGGAGTCGCTTACCGCCCAGGAGTGGCTGGTCAAGCCGCAGTCCAACCGGGTGGGCATGCGGCTCGACGGAACACCGCTGCAGCGCACCCGGGACGGGGAGCTGGCCAGCGAAGGGACCGTCGCGGGTGCGCTGCAGATCCCGCCCGAAGGCCTGCCGGTGCTCTTCCTCGCCGACCACCCCATCACCGGCGGCTACCCCGTGATCGCCGTCGTCGTCGACTCGCAACTGGACCTCGCCGCGCAGGTCCCGATCGGCGGGACCATCCGCTTCCGCTGGGCGGACTCCGGCACCACCGGCCCCGCCACCTCCGACCGCACCCCCGCCGAAAAAGCCCCCGACGAAGAAGTGAGTAACTGATGCGCAAGGTCCTGATCGCCAACCGCGGCGAAATCGCCGTCCGGATCGCCCGGGCCTGCGACGACGCCCAGCTGGCGTCCGTCGCCGTCTACGCGGACATCGATGCCGATGCGGTGCACGTCTCCGCGGCGGACGAGGCCTTCGCCCTGGGCGGCAATTCGCCCGCCGACACCTACCTGAACATCCCCAAACTGCTGGCCGCGGCCGCCGAATCCGGCGCCGATGCCATTCACCCCGGCTACGGCTTCCTGTCCGAGAACGCCGAGTTCGCCCAGGCCGTCCTCGACGCCGGACTGACCTGGATCGGGCCCGCGCCCGACGCCATCCGGCTGCTTGGCAACAAGATCACCGCCCGTGAAACCGCCGTCCGCGCCGGGGCGCCCCTCGTGGCCGGCAGCGACGGCCCGGTCGGTTCCGCCGCCGAAGCCCGCGCCTTCGCCGAGCAGCATGGACTGCCGATCGCGATCAAGGCGGCGTTCGGCGGCGGCGGCCGCGGCATGAAGGTGGTCCGCGCGCTCGACGAAATCGAGGAGGCCTTCGACTCCGCCGTCCGCGAGGCCGTCGCCGCCTTCGGCCGCGGCGAGTGCTTCGTGGAGCGCTACCTTGACCGGCCCCGGCACGTGGAGGCCCAGGTCCTGGCGGACACCCACGGGAACGTCGTCGTCGTCGGGACCCGCGACTGCTCGCTGCAGCGCAGGCACCAGAAACTCGTCGAGGAAGCCCCCGCACCTTTCCTCACGGAAGAGCAGACCGAGCAGATCTACCGGGCGTCCAAGGCGGTCTGCCGGGAAGCCCGCTACTCCGGCGCCGGCACGGTGGAATTCCTCGTCGCCGCCGACGGCACGGTCGCCTTTCTGGAGGTCAACACCCGCCTGCAGGTGGAGCACCCCATCACCGAGGAAACCACCGGGATCGACCTGGTGCAGGAGCAGTTCCGCATCGCGGCCGGGGAGCCGCTGCGGCTCACCGGGGACCCGGCACCCCGCGGCCACTCCTTCGAATTCCGGCTCAACGCCGAGGACGTGGGCCGCGGCTTCCTCCCCTCGCCGGGCACCGTGACCGGGTTCTCCGGCCCCACCGGCCCGGGGGTCCGGCTCGACTCCGGCGTCCGCTCCGGCTCGTTTGTCCCGCCGCAGTTCGACTCGCTGCTGGCCAAGCTGATCGTCACCGGCGCGGACCGGCAGCAGGCCCTGCGCCGCGCCCGCCGCGCCCTCGCGGAGCTCAGCATCACCGGGGTGGCCACCGTGCTGCCGTTCCACCGGGCCGTGCTGGAGTCCCCGGACTTCACCTCCGAGGCCGGGCTGGGAATCCACACCCGCTGGATCGAGACCGACTTCGCTGACCGGATTCCGGCAGACCCCGGCTATAGCACCACGGCGCCCGACGGCGAACGCCGCACCATCACGGTCGAGGTCGACGGCAAGCGGCTCGCCGTCGGGCTGCCGGCGGATTTGCTGGACGGCTGGGCGCGGTCCGGCCGGGCGCTGCCTGCCGGAGTTTCGCTTGGGGGCTCGCCGGAGGGCTCACCGGGGACCGCGTCCGACGGCGGCGCTGCCGCGCCCGCGGATCCGGGGGAACTGCGGGCCCACATGGCCGGGACCGTGGTGAAGTGGCTCGTCGCGCCGGGGGCCGAGGTCGCGGCGGGGGAACCCGTCGTCGTGCTCGAAGCGATGAAGATGGAAACCCAGGTCGCCGCACACCGGGACGGAACGGTGACCGACGTCCGGGCCGAAGCCGGCGGCGTGGTCACGGCCGGAGCGGTGCTGGCGCTGATCGGGTAGCCGCGGGACATGCCCACCTCCCGAGCCGGCGGGTGGACATAGTGCCACTATGTCCAACCCCGGCGCTCAGGGCTGGGCATGCTCGTCCGTCGAGCGGGCCGCCTTCCGAGCTTTCGGCCGTACCGCCGGGCAGTCCGGCCCTACCGCCACGCGCGTCCCGGGAACATAATCGGCGGTATCAACCCCGTACGGAGAATGGAAGGCGGCAGCCATGTCTGTCTACACGCTTGGAATCTGGCTGGTCCACCCGGGACGCGAGAATGATTTTGTCCAGGCCTGGCGGGATTTGGCGAGGAAAACGCAGGAGGACTATCCCAACACCAAGGCCGTGCTGATGCACGACCATGACGTCAGGAACCGGTTCATCAGCACCGGCCCCTGGGAATCACTCGAACAGATTGAACAGTGGCGGGCATCAGCCACCTTCACCCAGGGGGTGGACGCAATGCGCGAGATGCTGGAGCACTTCGAATCGCGCACGCTCGACGAGGCAGCCAGCATCGGCTGAGGCAGCCGCCGTCGTCAGCTTTGTGCCAGTGCGTCCAGCACGGCAGCCAGCAGCACACCGTCCCGGCCCCAGACGGGGTCGAAAATCTCGACGTACCAGGACTCGGCCAGCACCAGCGCCAGCGATTCGTTGGCCTCGGCGGACCAGTCTTTGAGCTGGTCCGCTTCGATCGGGCTTTCGCTGGTGCCCAGCACGGTAACGATCTCGGCGTCCTGCAGTGTCACGGGAATCGAGGCGCGGCTCATTTCCCCCGGGGCGTGTGCCACCGTCACCAGTTCCGTCCGCGAGGAGAGGTCCAGAAGGCTGCCCGCCGACTCCGGGGTGCAGTAGCCCGTCACGTAGGCCCGCTGGACGTTGCCGCCCTGGCGGAGCCCGGGCTGCGACTCCTTGGTGAACAGCCCGTTCCGGTTGAGTGCCGCCAGCTGGCCGGCGATCGCCTCCGTCTCCGCATCGATGCCGGGGGTGAACGTTCCCGGCTGGTACTGGCTCCGGCCCTCCAGCCAGCGTGCCGTCAGTTCGCCGGCTGCTGGGATCGTGGTGGCCTGCCGCCAGACCTGCCGGTCCGCCAGCAGCCTGCCGAAGCTGTCCCGTTCAGTTGTGTACTGGTCGTCCATGAGCGAGTTCCACCTCCCTGCCGTGCATTGAATCCGGTCTACTTCATCCTGCTGACCCCGAGCTTCCACCGCAAGGCAGGTTTCGCGCCGCGTCACGGAACGGCTGCCGAGCATCGACGTCCGCTCGTCAAACGTCGATTGCTCCGTAACCGCCGTCATGAGGCTTGAAAACGGCGGTTACGGAGCAATCGATGTGAACCGGGAAGGGCCCCGGCGGGAATCAGGCGTCGCGCAGCGGGCGCCGGGCCAGCCAGGCGGCCACGATGGCGCCGGAGATGTTGTGCCAGAGCGAGAACACGGCCGACGGCAGGGCCGCCAGCGGGCTGAAGTGGGCCGTGGCCAGCGTCGCCGCGAGGCCGGAATTCTGCATTCCCACCTCGAAGGCCAGGGCGCGCCGGGCCTTGTCGTCCAGGCGTCCGAGCTTTCCGGCCAGGTAGCCCAGGCCCAGGCCGAAGCCGTTGTGCAGCACCACGGCGAGGAAGACGATGCCGCCGGCGGCCACGATCTTGTTCGCACTGCCCGCCACGACGATTGCCACAATCAGCGAAATGACGACGGCGGAGGCCCAGGGCAGCGCCGGAAGCACCTTGGCGACGACCTTCTTCAGGAACAGGCGGGCCAGCAGGCCGGCGATTACCGGCAGCAGCACGGTTTTGACGATGTCCAGCACCATGCCTGCGGCGTCGATCTGAAGGTAGGACCCGGCCAGGAAGAGCACGAGCAAAGGCGTGACGATCGGGGCGATCAGCGTGGACACGGAGGCGACGGCCACCGAGAGGGCCACATCGCCCTTGGCCAGGAACGCCATCACGTTCGACGCCGTGCCCGAAGGGGCGCAGCCGACCAGGATCAGGCCGACGGCGAGTTCCGGCTCAAGGTGCAGTGCCTGGGCGATCAGCCACCCGGCGCCGGGCATGATGACGTAGTGCGCCACGATGCCCAGCACCACGGCCCAGGGGCGCTTCGCCACGGAGGCGAAGTCCGGCGGGGTCAGGGTCAGGCCCATGCAGAACATGATGATGCCGAGCAGGTACGGCACGCTCGGAGCGAGCGGTTTGAAGGCGCCCGGCAGGAGGAAACCGGCGACGCCGGCCACCACCACCAGGAGCGGGAAAACGGTGACCGCAATGCGGGCGATCTTCGCCTCGGCGGCGAGGGCCGGATTGACCGGGCTGGCCGCGTCAGTGCGGGACTCCGGTGCGGACTGTGGGGATTTGGTTGCCTCAAGCATCCAAGCATGGTGCCACCAGCGTCCGCCATGCGGCCACTTTATGACCAATCGGCGGACGAGTATGTCAGATTTAAAGCCCCGGTGCCGGGCTAGCGGGGTTAGGCGACGGGGTTCGCTGGCCCAGTATGGCGATGAACTCCTCCGCCTGGCGCAGGTTGCGGGCCATCTTGGCGCGCTGGTGTTCGGCCCGTTCCAGGAATTCAGCCAGCCGGGCGTCGGCGCCAGCAGTGTCAGCGGGGCCGGCGGCCTCCGTATTTAGCAGGCCCAGGATTTCGGCCATCTCCTCGAGGGAGAAGCCCAGCGGTTTCATTTGCTTGATCAGCATCAGGCGCGCGGCGTCAGCCTCGGAATAGACCCGGAAGCCGCCCCCGGTGCGGGCCGTCGCGGGGAGCAGCCCGACATCGTCGTAATGGCGAATAGTCCGCAAGGACAGTCCGGTGCGTTCTGCCAGTTCGCCGATGTGCATGGTGCTGCGGCTCGCGTCCGTCAATGGGGACCCCTTCCTTCGTCCAGTTGAAACTCTACCATCACGTTAGGGTAGGGTTTGTGGGGAGTGGTGCGACCGCCAAGGCCGGTCCCGCTCCCTGCCGGCGCAGTGCTGCGCCCCTGCATTCTTCGCAACTGAGGGGCCCTGCCGCGCCTCCTGACCCTGAACGGAGCCAGCGATGGTCGTCAAAACCGCCGGGAATTCCCCGGCCTTCACTCCCGAACAGCTGCAATCGGTCCGGGGCGCCCTGCTGTCCCCTCGGCGGCTGAAGACAGAGGTCCTGGGCGGACTCGTCGTCGCGCTGGCCCTGATCCCGGAGGCGATCGCCTTCTCGATTATCGCCGGCGTCGATCCGCGAATCGGGCTCTTCGCGTCCTTCACCATGGCCGTCACCATCTCCTTCGTCGGCGGCCGGCCGGCAATGATTTCGGCTGCGACCGGAGCCGTCGCCCTGGTGATCGCCCCGCTGGTGAAGTCCCATGGGCTGGACTACCTAGTCGCCGCGGTGATCCTGGCCGGCCTGTTCCAGATCATCCTGGGACTCTCCGGGGTTGCCAAGCTGATGCGCTTCATCCCGCGCTCGGTGATGGTGGGCTTCGTCAATGCGCTGGCCATCCTGATTTTCCTCTCGCAGTTGCCGGAGTTGATCGGCGTCCCGTGGCTGGTCTACCCGTTGACGGCGCTGGGGCTGCTGATCGTGTTCGGGCTTCCCAAGCTCACCAAGGCAGTCCCTGCCCCGCTCGTCGCTATCGTGGCGCTGACGCTCATCACGGTGTTCGCCGCCGTCGCCGTCCCTACCGTGGGGGACAAGGGCGCACTGCCCGATTCGCTGCCCGCGCTCTTCATCCCGAACGTGCCTTTCACGCTCGAGACCCTGCAAATTATCTTCCCCTTCGCCCTCGCCATGGCCTTCGTGGGGCTGCTCGAATCCCTGATGACCGCCAAACTGGTCGATGACATCACGGACACCCGCTCGCCCAAGACCCGGGAGGCCTGGGGCCAGGGCGTGGCAAACGTCGTCACCGGGTTCTTCGGCGGCATGGGTGGCTGCGCAATGATCGGCCAGACCATGATCAACGTGAAGGCCTCCGGCGCCCGCACCCGGATCTCCACCTTCCTGGCCGGTGTCTTCCTGCTGATCCTGGTGGTGGCCTTGGGCGGCATCGTCTCGCTGATCCCGATGGCCGCGCTCGTTGCCGTGATGATTTTCGTCTCCGTGGCCACCTTCGACTGGCACAGTGTCCGTCCGCGGACCCTGAAAATGATGCCCAAGAGCGAAACCGCCGTCATGGTCGCCACCGTCATCGTCACCGTCGCCACCCACAACCTGGCGATCGGCGTCGGCGTCGGGGTGCTGGTCGCGATGGTGATGTTTGCCCGCCGGGTCGCTCACTTCGTTACCGTGCACCGCACCGTGGCAGAGGTCGACGGCGGCCACGTCGCCACCTACCGGGTCGACGGGGAACTCTTCTTCGCTTCCTCAAACGACCTCTATACCCAGTTCGAGTACGCCTTGGACCCCCAGCGCGTGGTCATCGACCTGCATGCCTCACATCTGTGGGATGCCTCCACCATCGCGGCGCTGGACGCCATCACTGAGAAATACCACCAACACGGCAAGGACGTGTTGGTCGTCGGCCTCAACGACGCCAGCGTCCACATGCGCGAACGCCTCGGCGGCAAACTCGGCGCCGGGCACTAGGAACCGGGCACTAGGAACCGGGCGCTACGAGGACGGCTTGGATGCCTTCCCGTCGAGCCAGAGCGTGTCAGACTCGTCGCTGTGCGCGCCGGTGGCGCCAACGTGCTTGCTGCTGATGCCGGGGCCCTGCCGGATGACGTGGACGAGTGCCATCCCGTGGCCGCGGCCCAGCCCGTAATCCGTCTTCAGCCAGTCGAGGATCTCCCCGGCCTGCGCGGGCGCGTCCGCGAAGCCCTTCTGCCGGGCGAGCTCGAGGAGCTGGCGGGGAGTAAGCCCGGTCTTGTCCTCGATCGTGTCGAGGTACGCCTGGAATGACATCCTTGGATTCCCTTCAGCGGTTCTTGGAGTTCCGGGCCACTCTAGGGACCGGGATCGGTTACCGCCAGACCCGTCCGGCCCTAATTTGGGATCCTTCAACCGGATTCCGGGAGGGGCTACGCTCGGGACTATGGCGCAGACATGGGAACCGGGCCAACCCGGTGTGCTCAGTCTTCCTTCCGGACGCCTGATCCGCGGCCGGGGCCTACTGGCACCGTTTCCGTCCGGTCCGCGGCCCGAATTCGGCTTGTACCTGCTGGGCAGCCGCCCGCATCCGACGGAGTGGGACTCCCGCTGGGTCCGCTGGCGGGACCTGCATGTTCCGCCGACGACGCCGATGCCCTCGACGCCTTCCGCGAGGCGTGGCGGCGCGCGGAAACGGAGCGGGTCGAGGTGGCCTGCTGGGCCGGCCGGGGCAGAACGGGCACCGCACTTGCCTGCATCGCGGTGCTCGACGGCGTCCCGCCCGCCGAGGCCGTCGCCTTCGTGCGGCGAAACTATCGGCGCAGCGCCGTGGAAACGCCCTGGCAGCGGCGTTACGTCACGCGTTTCCGCGGGGCAGTTTCCTGAGACGTAAACGTATCCGCGATGCGCAGATTCCCCGCCCCTAGCCTTGGGTCAGCCGGTAGCGCTCGATCTGCTTGAGCCGGCGCAGCAGGCTGTCGCGCCGCGGGTGCGGGACGGCGTCGGCCGGTTCCGCGGTGAGGTCGATGTGCGCCGTGCCGTACTGCCAGAGCAGCAGGTCGTCCAGCAGCCGGTCGGGGCCGGGGGAGTAGCGGTGGTCCAGGGCCTTACGGACCTCGGTGATCCGGTTGGCGCTGAGCAGGCCCGCGAGCTGCACGGTCTGGTTCAAGCCGTGCGCGGCCATCAATTCGGCGGCCCAGCCCCAGTCGTCGTCGACCTTGCGATCCACGTGCGGCAGCAGCGTCCGCCAGACGTCCCGGATCCGGTTGGGGGTGAGCTGCGCGGCGCCCTCGCCGTCCATGTCCCAGTAGCTGCGGACCTCCTCGTAGCGCTCGTGCAGGTCCGCGAAGGCACCCTCCACGGTCTCCAACATGGCGGCCGTGGCGGTGAACTGGCGGTCGAAATGCGGGGTCCACGCCCGGGGATCCTCGGCCTTGAACCGGATGTCGTGCTCGATCTCGCTCCAGGCGTGCGCGAAGACCGTGCGGATCTGGCATTCGAAGAAGTAGCTACCGTTGGGCTGCGCCTCCGGGTTGAAGACCTGCTGGTACTCCTTGACGGCCTCGTTCTGGATGGTCCGCAGGATCAGGTGCCGGCTGGAGTAGCCGTAGGTCCCGGACTCGATCGAACCGATGTCCTTCTCGCGGTCGCCGCGGCAGTCGAAAAGCTGGCGCTGGCGCTTGATCAGGTTGGCGACGACGGCGTTTTCGGCCGGGAGCTTGGTGATGACGCGGATGCCGACCATGTCATTGAGCGTGCGGAACGGGTCCGGAAATTTCAGCACCGGCGGCCCGCCCGGCTCCAGCGGCTCCTCAATGCGGGAAATCTTCTCGCGGAACGACTCCACGGTCTTGGTCCGGCCGGTCACGAACAGCGGCGTCACCTCGGTGCCCTTGAGCATGGCGCGCAGCGTCAGCAGCACCTCGCGGGTGACCAGTTTCAGGGCAGGACGGACCCGCTCATAGAGTTCAACGTTGTCCTGCACGGATTCGCGCAGCGCGGGGTCCAGGCGCTCCCAGTTGCTAGCCATGGGCCTAGCTTACGGCGCAGCTGTGACAGCGGGATCGGCGCGTCGCCATGTGGCGGCAATACAGCGCCGCCTTCAACGGCGCCGCTCGGCGCCCAAGGTAGGCTCTGCAGATGGCTGATGTGCGGCGTCGGACTTTATTCGCGGTCGCAGCGGCGGCGACACTGGGGGCGGTCGCTGCCTGTTCACCGGGCCCCAAGGAGGACACAGTGAAGCGGCAGAAGTACCACTACGGCGACGACCCGAGCCAGTGGGGGGAACTTTTCCTCCCGGACGCGGCCGAGCCGAGGGGCGTGGTGGTGGTGATCCACGGCGGCTATTGGCGTTCGCAGTACGGCGCCGAACTCGGCGAACCGCTGGCCAAGGACCTCGCCGCGCACGGCGTGGCCGCCTGGAACCTGGAATACCGGCGGGCCGGCAACGGCGGGGGCTGGCCGCACACCTTCGCGGACGTCCTCGCCGGAATCGACAAGCTCCGCGACATCGCCGGCGAACACGGCCTCGGCCTGGACCGCGTCGTTGCGCTCGGCCACTCCGCCGGCGGGCACCTGGCCGTCTGGGCGGCCGGCCGCAGCCGGCTCGGCCAGCTCGGCGCCCCGGACGCGGACCGCCAGCTGCAGCGCAAGGACGACGTCGACGGCGCGGTGCACCTCACCGGCGTCGTCAGCCAGTCCGGGCTGCTGAACCTGGCCGAGGCAGAGCGGCTCAACCTCAGCAACGGCGCGGTGAGCAACTTCCTGGGCGGGTCCTCGGAAAAATACCCCAAACGGCATAAGTTCGCCGACCCCATGAGCGCGGTGCCGCTCCGGGTTCCGGTGTACGCCGTGCACACCACCGAGGACGATACCGTGCCGATGAGCCAGTCCGAGGCCTACTCCGCCGCGGCCAAGGCCGGCGGCGCCCCGGTCCAGTTCCTCAAGGTCCCCGGCGACCACTTTGCGCTGATCGACCCGAAGGCGGCCGCCTACCGGAAATGCCGCGAACTCGTGCAGCAGCTGCTGGGCTGAGCCCCGAGGGCAGCCGCGTCATCGCATAGACTGGGTTCAGGTGCGCCGGGAAGTCTGGTCGGCATAGTTCAGTCGACCCAAATTTGAGGACCTCCGCATGAGCCACACACCTCCTCCCGCGCCCCCGTCCGGCACGCCGCGCCTGACGATCTTCGGCCGCGGCAGTTACGCCGAATCCCTGCGCATCGGCGAAATCCTCCGTAAGGAAACCGTCGGCGGAGCCTTGCTCGTGCTCGCGGCCCTCGCCGCGCTGGTCTGGGCCAACTCGCCGGCGTCGGAGAGCTACTTTGCCCTCCGCGACTTCAAGATCGGCTACGAACCCTGGCACCTGGACCTCAGTCTCGGGGCGTGGGCGGCCGACGGGTTGCTGGCCATCTTCTTTTTCCTGGTCGGCCTGGAGCTCAAGCGCGAGTTCGTGGCCGGCGACCTTCGCCAGCTGGACAAGTCGATCGTGCCGGTCGCCGCTGCCGCCGGCGGGGTGATCATCCCGGCGGTGATCTACGCCGTCGTCAACCTCGGCAGCCCGGAAACGCTGCGGGGCTGGGCGATCCCCACCGCCACGGACATAGCGTTCGCCGTCGCGGTCCTCGCGATCATCGGCTCGCACCTGCCGAGTGCGTTGCGGATCTTCCTGCTCACCCTCGCCGTGGTGGATGACCTGATCGCCATCACCATCATTGCCGTGTTTTACTCCAGCGACCTCCAGCTGGCCCCCCTGCTGCTGGCACTGCTGCCCCTGGGCCTGTACACCTACCTGGCGCACCGGTACCGCCGCTTCTTCGGGCTGAAGGCCCCCGCGGCGTGGTTCATCCTGCTGCCCCTCGGCCTGGCCACCTGGGCCCTGGTGCACGCCTCGGGCATCCACGCGACCGTGGCCGGCGTCCTGCTCGGCTTCGCGATCCCGGTGCTCCGCTCCCAAGCCAGCGGGGGACCGGAAGCCGGACCGGGGCTTTCGGAAATCTTCGAGCACCGCTTCCGGCCGATCTCGGCCGGCGTCGCGGTGCCGGTCTTCGCCTTCTTCTCCGCCGGCGTTGCCGTGGGCGGCTGGGACGGGCTGGGCTCGGCGCTGGCGGACCCGGTCGCCGTGGGCATCATCCTGGCCCTCGTCCTGGGCAAACCGGCCGGCATCCTGGGCACCACCTGGCTGCTCACCAAGGTAAGCAAGGCGCGGCTGGACAACTCGTTCAAGTGGATCGACGTGTTCGGCGTCTCGATCCTGGCCGGGATCGGCTTCACCGTGTCGCTGCTGGTGGCGGAGCTCAGCTTCCGCAACGGCAGCCTCCATGACGACCACGCCAAGGTCGGCATCCTGGCGGCGTCGTTGCTGGCCGCCCTGCTGGCGAGCGTGGTGCTCCGCACCCGCAACCGGCAGTACCGGCTGGCGGAGGAAGAGGAACGGCGAGACTCGGACAATGACGGGATTCCCGACGTCTACCAGGAGGGCGGCGCGGAGCGCTGAGACGGCGCGGGCCGCTGAACCGGCGCGGGCCGGCGCTATGCGTGGTGGTCGGTGCCGCGCATCCGGACCGCGACGACGAGCCCGGACGCCGCCGTCAAAGCGGCGACGACGGCGATCGCCACCGGAATGCCGTAGGCGTCCGCGAGTATCCCGGACAGCAGCGCGCCCACGGCAAAGCCGCCGTCGCGCCACAAGCGGTAGATGCCGACCGAACGCGCCCGCCACTGCGGGTGGGCCACATCGCCGATGGCCGCCAGCAGGGTGGGGTAGACCATCGCCGTGCCCACGCCGAGCAGGACGGCCGCGAGGAGCCAAATTTCGAAGCCATGGCCGGCCGCCACGATGGCCAGGCCCACGGCCTGGATAAACATGCCGCCCGCGATCAGCCACTTGCGCCCCAGCCGGTCTGAGGCGGCGCCGGTGATAAGTTGCACCGCTCCCCAAACCGCCGGGTATACCGCGGCGAGGATGCCGATGCGCTCGATCGAGAGGCCGGCGCCGGCGAAGAGAACCGGGAACAGGCCCCAGGCCAGGCCGTCGTTGAGGTTGTTGACCAGCCCGGCCTGGCTCACCGAGGAGAGCGAGCGGTCCCGGAAGCTGGTCAGGGTAAAGATTTCGCGGGTGCTGAGCGCCGCGCCGGCACCGCTGTGCGCGTCGACGTGGTTTGCGGCCTCGGTTTTCGCATGGTGGTGCGTTTCCTTGACGGCGAGCACGGACAGGCCGAGCCCCAGGGCGATGTAGGCGGCGCCGAGCAGGAACGGCGCCGGCCGCAGGCCGTAGGACGCCGCGAGGTAGCCGGTAACCAGGGCCGTGCCGGCCACGCCAAGGTAGCCCGCGGCCTCGTTGAATCCCATCGCGAGGCCGCGCCGGTTCGGGCCGACCAGGTCCATTTTCATGACCACCGTGGTGGACCAGGTAAGGCCCTGGCTGATGCCCAGGATCACGTTGGCGGCCACGATCCAGGACCAGCTGGTGCCGAAGATCAGCAGCAGCGGCACGGGCAGCGCGATCAGCCAGCCGGCCACCAGCACCGGCTTGCGCCCATAGCGGTCCGAGAGCGTCCCGGCGAAGTAGTTGGTGGCTGCCTTGGCCAGTCCGAAGGCCAGGACGAAAGTCAGGGCGCTCGTGTATTTGTCGAGATGGAACACGTCGCTGGCGAGCAGCGGCAGCACGGTGCGTTCCTGGCCGAGGGTGCCCCCGACGAGGGCGTTGACCGCAACGAGCAGCATGAACTGGGCAATATTCTGGCGCAGCCCCAGGATCACGGCGCCGGGCGCGCCGGCGCGGCGGGGCGAGGGCTGGGTGTCAGGGGTGGGCACTCCTTAAGGCTATACCCCTGGGGGTATCGTACCAAAACACCGGTTGGGGCGGCGCCGGGCGGCGTTCTCTGGCAGAGTATGAGCATGCTCACAGTCATTGGTGAGGCCCTGGTTGATGTTGTCCAGCGCTCCTCAGGTATCCAGGCCCACGTCGGCGGCAGCCCCTTGAACGTCGCGGTGGGCCTGGCCCGGCTGGACCACCCGGTGCAGTTCATCGGCCGCTACGGCCGGGACGCCTACGGGGAATCCGTCGCGGCGCACCTCAAGTCCAGTTCGGTGCTGCTCCCGCTGGGTCCGGACGAACTGCCGACGTCGGTGGCAACCGCCTTGATTGACGACGACGGCGCCGCGAGCTACACCTTCGACCTCGCCTGGGAGCTCCCCGGCCTCGCGGACCGGCTGCCGTTCATGCTGCAGGGCAGCACGCTGCTGCATACCGGCTCGATTGCCACGATGCTGGCGCCGGGTGCCGCGGAGGTGCTTGCCGCCGTCGAGCATGCCCATCCTTCGGCGACCATCAGCTTCGATCCCAACTGCCGGCCCAGCATCATTACCGACGCCGACTACGCCCGCCACCAGGCCGAAAAGTTTGTCACGCTCGCGGACGTGGTCAAGGCCTCCGACGAGGACCTCGAATGGCTCTACCCCGGCGTTGATCCGCTGGATTCGGCCCGCCGGTGGCTCTCGCTCGGCGGCTCGGAGGGCCCCGCCATGGTGGTGGTCACGCGCGGCGCGGCCGGACCGTGGGCCGTCAACGCCGCCGGCGAGGCGCGCGTCGCGGCCCCGTCGGTGAAGGTGGCGGACACCGTCGGTGCCGGGGATTCCTTCATGGCCGCGCTGCTCTCCGGTGTCGTGGACCTGGGCCTCAACGGAGCCCAGAACCGCAAGGAGCTGCGCGAGCTATCCGCCGGGAGCCTGCGCGAACTCCTGGGCCACGCCGCCGCGGCGGCCGCCGTTACGGTCTCCCGTGCCGGGGCCAACCCGCCCACCCGGGCCGAACTTAACCGGATGGAACTGGGCCCGGAAAGTGCGGGCCTAACCAGCAATTGAGAGGAAGCCATGGCAGCCTTCAGCCTAAGCAGCGACACTTTCGAGGACGGCCAGATCCTGCCGGCGGCCCAGCGCGGCGCCGCTACCGGTCCCGGCGGCAAGGATGAATCGCCGCCGCTGCACTGGAGCGGCGCTCCGGCCGGCACCCGAAGCTACGCCGTCACGGTGTTCGACCCCGACGCGCCGGGCCACGGCGGCTTCTGGCACTGGGCCGTGCTGGACATCCCGGCGGACGTCACCTCGCTGGCCGCGGGGGCGGGATCGCGGCACGGCGGCGGCCTGCCGCTGGGCGCCTTCCAGCTCCGGAACGACGGCGGTTCCGCCGGCTACCTGGGGGCCGCCCCGCCCAAGGGCCACGGCCCGCACCGCTACGTCATCACGGTGCACGCCCTGAACGTGGAAAAGTCCGGGCTCGACGCCGGCGCATCCCCGGCCAAGCTGGAAGCCAAGCTCGGCCCACACACCCTGGCCCGGGCGAGCCTGACCGGACTGTACGAACGGCACTGACCGGCGTCGTCGTATGCAGCGGAACCAGCCCATCCGCGTCCCCCGTTTCGACGCTTCCCTGCGCCCTCGACGATTCCAACCGCCCTGCGGGCAGGGAACCGTCGAAATGGCGCGGGCGCGGCCAACGTAGACTGGCAGTATGCGGCTGGTAGCAAGTGATATTGACGGAACGATCCTGGGCCACGACGGCAAAATCAGCGACCGGACCGTGCGCGCTTTCCACGCCTGCCGCGACGCCGGGGTGGAACTGGTGTTCGTCACCGGCCGTCCGCCGCGCTGGCTGCACCCCCTGCAGGAACAACTCGGCCACACCGGAACCGTGATCTGCTCCAATGGCGCGGTGGTGTGGGACCTGGAGGCCGACCGTATGGTGTCCGCCCGGGCCCTGGAGCTCGACGCCGTCTTCGAAGCCCGCCGAATCATCCAGCGGCTGCGTCCTTCCGCGTTGTTCGCCGCGGAGACCCTCACCGGCTTCCACCTGGAACCCGGGTTCCTGGGCACCGGTTCCAGCGGACTGCTCGCCGAATTCACGCCCGCCCCGCTGCAGGACACGCTCCGCGCCGACGACGCCGTCGTGAAGTTCCTCGCGGTCGTCCGGGAAGGCACCGCGGATGAGTTCCTCGCCGAGGTTTCGCCCGCTGTCGCGCATCTGGCCGCAGCCACACACTCGGCCCCCAACATCGCGCTGCTGGAGCTGTCGCTGCCCGGCGTCAACAAGGCCGTGACCCTCGCCGAATACGCGGCGTCCCTGGGCGTTCAGGCGCAGGAGGTCGTGGCCTTCGGCGACATGCCCAACGACATCGAGATGCTGCGCTGGGCCGGGCACGGCTACGCCATGGCCAGCGGACACCCGGAAGCCATCCGTGCGGCCGGCCAGCAGGCACCGCATTTCGACGACGACGGCGTGGCCCAGATCCTCGAAGCCAAGCTCGCCGAGCTGGGCGTCCGGCTCCCGTAACCCACGCCGCCCGGCGGACACGGGATTCCCAGCTGACGGACAACTGCCGTTCACCTTGGCCGCCTAGGCTGGCGTGACCGAACGGATCTCTTGACTGATGGTGGGGCAATCATGGCCAGGTACGGCAACCGACATACTGATGACCAGCCGCTCCGACGGGTGGATCCCGACGCGCATTGGAAGAGCCTGCGCCAGGGCGACCGGGTCCGGGTGCGGCTCACGCCCGGGTTCGAGACCGGCGGGTTCGTCGACGCGGTGACGCCGGACCACACCACTGTGTGGGTGGACCTCGACGGCGGCGGCCGGACACTGCTGCACTGCAGCGACGGGGTGGAGATCCTGCCCCACGGCTCCTGAGCCCGCGTTCCGGCAACGGCCGGCCCGGCTCCGGTACGCTTCAAGAGTGACCCTCCCGCACCCCTTCCTCGCCCCCGGCGGCGCTGCCGGCGCGCCCGTGGCGATGGCCCACCGCGGCTTCTCGCCCGAGGGCGCCGAGAACTCGATGGCCGCCTTCCGCGCCGCCGTCGCACTCGGTTACGGCTACCTGGAAGCGGACGTGCACACCACCGCCGACGGCGTCCTGCTGCTCTTCCACGACGAAACCCTCGATCGGGTCACGGACGGCAGCGGCCGGATTTCCGAGCTCCCGGCCGAAAAGGTGGCCCGGGCCAGGATCGCCGGCGCCGAGCCGATCCCGCTGCTGGAGGAGCTCGTCGCGGAGTTTCCGGAGGTCCGGCTGAACCTCGACGTCAAGGACTGGAACTCGGTGGCCACCCTGGCCGCGGCGATCGAGCAGTACGGCCTGCATGACCGCGTCCTGATCGCGAGCTTCTCCGACCGCCGCCGGCGCGCCGTGCTGCGCCGCCTGAGCCGGCCCGCCGCAAGTTCCGCCGGCATGGCCTCCAACGCCCTCTTCGTGCTGCTGGGGCCGCTGCTCCCGGCGACACTGCTGCGCCGGGTGACGGCACGTGCGCTCCACGACGTGCACGCCCTGCAGGTGCCGGTCCGCTACGGGGCCGTGCCCGTGGTGACGGCCGGGTTCGTCCGCCGCGCCCACCGCCACGGCCTGCACGTCCATGTCTGGACCATCAACGAGGCGGCCGAGATGCACCGCCTGCTGGACCTCGGCGTCGACGGGATCGTCACCGACCGCGCGGACGTGCTGAAGGCCGTCCTGCAGGAACGTGGGCAGTGGCCGGACTGAGGCCCTGCCCTGACCAACGGCGGCCGCGCGCACCGCTTAACTGCTGAGTTCCACCATCAGCGCCGGCAGCTCATCGCAGAGCTCGCGCGCCAGATAGCCGAGTCCGCCCAGCCTGCTCGCCAGCCGGTCGCCGGCAGCGGCATGCAGATGGGAGCCCCAGCAGGCGGCCTGCGCATCGGTGGTCCCGCGGGCCCGCAGGCCGGCGATGGCTCCGGCCAGTACGTCGCCGCTTCCGGAGGTGCCCAGGCCGCTGTGTCCGGTGGTGATTTCCCAGAGGTTCCCGCCGGGCTCCGCGATCACCCCCTGGCAGCTCACCACCGCCTGGTACTTGTCGGCGATCCGAGGCACGTCCCGCTGAAGATCCTCAATGTCCCGGCCCAACAGGATGCCGCCTTCGGTGACGTTGGGGGTCAGGATCAGCCGGCCGGCCCAGGGCTGCAGTTCGCCGGCCAGTTCGGGCAGGCAGCCCAGTGCATAGGCATCGAGGACGACGGCGGGTCCGCGCTTCGGCCGCGACCGGCCCGGCAGCAGCAGCGCCCGCAGCAACGACAGGGTCTCGTCCTTGTCGTCCAGGCCGGGTCCGACGAGGATGGCGTCAGCGGCGCCGGCCTCGTCTGCCAGCAGCGACGCCCCGGAGCCCTTAACCGATCCGTGGCCCGTTTCCGGCAGCCCCACGACGCCGGACTCCGGGAACGCCACCGCCAGCTGCACCGCCGTCGACTCTGCCACCGCCAGGGTCAGCCGGCCGGCGCCGGAGCGCAGGGCCGCGACGCCGGCGAGGAGGGCGGCCCCCGGCGTCTTGCGGGCGCCTCCCACCACCAGCACCGAACCGCGGTCGTCCTTGCCGGAGCCGCCGCCGGGCAGCGGCCAGCCGCGCAGCAGAGTGGGTGTCAGCTGCACCGCGGGCGATGACTTAGCGCGGGTGGACATCGGCGTCCCCTGCGTGCTCGGTGACGGGAACGCCCTGCTCCGCCAGATGGTCTGCCATGTTGAAGCTCTCGAGCTCCCACGCCCCCGTCCCGTCGGTGCGGACAAAGCGGCTGACGGAGGCGTTCAGAATGCTGGTCGTGGCGGCAATGTCCAGCAGCTCGGACTCCGAGAGGCCCTGCAGAATGTAGCGGAACAGCACGATCAAGGCATCGTGGCAGACCAGCAGAACCTCTTCCCCGGCATGGTCACGATGCAGGTCGGCCAGCAGCGAGCGGAGCCGCAGCACGACGTCGGCCCATGATTCGCCGCCCGGCGGCCGGTAGTAGAACTTCCCCAGCCACCGCCGTCGCTGGGCTTCCTCCGGCAGCCGCGCCTCCACGCCCGCGGAGGTCAGCATGTCCAGGATGCCGAGTTCGCGGTCGCGGAGCCGCTCGTCCAGCCGGATCTGCACCCGCCATCCGCCGGTCTGGACTGCGAGTTCGGCGGTCTGCCGGGCGCGGGCGTAGGGGGAGGACCATACGGCGGTGCGGCCCGGCTCGGGGACGCGGGCCAGCAATCGGCCCAGCGCCAGCGCTTGTTCCCGGCCGGTGTCCGAGAGTCCGACGTCGGCGTCGCGCGCCGGGACGTTTATGACCTGCGCCCCGGCCTGATACGCGAGGGTGGCGGCAACGTTGCCTTCACTTTCCCCGTGCCGGACCAGTACGAGTCCCGTGATGCCCGGCAAGCTGCCGCCGGTGTGTCCGATGTTGCTCACCGCTACCTCCTGCTCGCCGGCCCGCGGGGCGGGCCGGAACTGCCACGGCCGTCCGCGGGAGGATCCCGGGCGGCCCGGAAGTGCCCACGTTACTCCGGCGCTCCCGGCCTTGTCTCGGAAAGTAATTGTCGGCGCGGGCTGGCAGGATGGAGCCATGCGTATCCTGATCGCCCCTGACAAGTTCAAGGGCTCCCTGACTGCCGCCGAGGCCGCCGCCGCCATTGCCGAGGGCGCCCTGCGCGTCTACCCCGAGGCCGAGGCCGTCCAGTTCCCCGTGGCCGACGGCGGCGAGGGCACCTTGGAGGCGGCGGTCGCTGCCGGGTACGAGGAGCGCCTGAACGCCGTCGTCGGGCCGATTCTGGCGCCGATCGGCGCGGCCTGGGCGATCCGCCAGGACGCCTTCGGCGGGGCGACCGCCGTCATCGAGACGGCACAGGCGTCCGGGCTCGCACACATGGAGCCGACGCCGGCCAACGCCCTGCGGGCCCACAGCTACGGGTGCGGACAGCTGATCGCGGCCGCGCTGGACGCCGGCGCCACCGAAATTGTGCTTGGCGTGGGCGGCTCGGCCATGACCGACGGCGGCAGCGGCGCCCTGCGCGCCCTGGGCCTCAAGCCGGTGGACGCCGCCGGCAATGTGGTGCCGCTCGGCGGCGGCTCGCTCGGCGACGTGGCCGCCGTGGACCTCAGCGGACTGGATCCGCGGCTGGCGGCCGTGAAGTTCAGGATTGCCGTGGACGTGCAGAACCCCCTCTACGGCGCCGACGGCGCCGCGCACGTCTTTGGCGCCCAGA
Organism: Arthrobacter sp. YAF16; assembly: GCF_052113385.1. NCBI lineage: Bacteria > Bacillati > Actinomycetota > Actinomycetes > Micrococcales > Micrococcaceae > Arthrobacter > Arthrobacter sp. YAF16. Next base: position 9,470 of record NZ_JBFRDC010000008.1, on the reverse strand, counting down.
AGGGCGCCGACGCGGAGGCCGTGGAGGTGCTCGACGCCGGGCTGCGCAACTGGGCCTCGGTGCTGCGGCAGGCCACCGGCCGTGACGTCAACGTCCCCGGCGCGGGCGCCGCCGGCGGCTTCCCGGCGTCGTTCCTGGCCTTCAGCAACGCTGCGCTGGAGGGCGGCTTTGAACTTGTCGCGGGGCTAACCGGGCTTGCCGCGAAGCTCGCGGACGCGGACCTGGTGATCACCGGGGAGGGCTCCCTGGATTCCCAGTCGCTGGCCGGGAAGGCGCCGATTGCCCTGGCCGACGCTGCCCGCGACCTGGGCATCCCGGTCATCATGGTCGCCGGCCGGATTCTCGTCACCCCCGAGGACCTCGACCGCCACGGGGTGGTCGCCGCCGCCCAGTTGCTGGACGTGGCGCCCAGCCCCGCCGATGCCATCGCCAACGCCGCGAAGTACCTGGCCTGGGCCACCAGCCAGGTGCTCGAAGGGGCCTGAGCCGCGAAGCCGGAGAGCCTCCGCCCTAGGCGCCGGTTTCGTAGTGCGGCTCGGCCACTGGCTTGGACTCCGGGGATCCCTTCTCCCGCAGATACACGGAAGCGCCGACCAGCACCGCGACGGCCAGGAACTCGCTCTGCCAGTTCTGGAATGACTCGAACCAGAACCGGCTCGTCGTGAGGTAGCCCAGCACGGTGACCGGGGGCTGGCCATGGGCCTGCTGCTCCTGGCTGTACTCCTCGCTGCCGCCTACCGCGTGGAGCGCGACTGACATCAGGAACAGCAGCAGGAACATGATCGAGAGGGAGTGCTCATAGATTTTCAGCACCCAACCGCCGCGGCGCACCGGCCACGGCGTCGCCGCCTTGATCGTGGCCTCCCGCGGATCCTCGTCCTGCGGGGCCTTTTTCCCCATCGGCTTCGACTCGGAGGAACCCTTCTGGAAGAGGAAGACCGTCAGGATGACGTACATGCCCATCTGCAGGAACTCCGACTCCCAGTTCTCGAAGGTCGCCTCCAGGAACGCTCCGGTCCCCAGATACTCGAAGATTCCGACGGCGGCCTGGCCGTGGGCGAGCTGGTCCTCGCTGTAGTCGGCGGCCCCGCTGATGACCATGCCGCCGAAGAAGACGACGAAAAGTCCGATGTTCGCCAGCAGCAGTCCGTGTTCCTTGGCCCACTTGCGCATTCTTGCTCCCGATTCTGGGTGGATCGTGTGAGGTGCAGTTCCGTTCATGGCCTACCCCCGTCCGGTCTTGCGGCGGAGCCTGTTGGGAATCAGCACGAGCAGGATCAACAGTACGGCCAGCAGCGCGCCGCCGGCGGTAAGTCCGGCGGTCCGTCCCGCTGTCACGTCAAAGACCAGCGCAGAAGTACCCACGCTCAGCAGTGCGACGCCGGCCAGGGCCACTTTCGCGATCCGGTCCGCACTGGCCACGAGGGTATCCTTGAGCCCCTTGCGGAAGAGCCGGCGATGCGCGCTCACCGGCAGCAGGATCAGTGCGGTGGTTAGGGCTGCCAGGACAACGTTGGTGAGGTAGAGGGTCAGCTGGAACCCGTCCAGCGTCTCGAAGCGTGATTGGAACGGCAAGGTCAGCAGGAAACCGGCCAGGATCTGGACGCCGGTCTGAAGAACCCGCAGCTCCTGCAGCAGTTCGGCCCAGTTGCGGTCCATCTTCTCGTCGAAGGTTTCGTCCCGGCCATCGTTCCGGGTTTCTTCGGCGTTGGGCATCGTCGCTCCCTTTCAAGTTTCACCTGCGACCCCCTTGCGTGCGCCCGGCACGGGATGGCGGTCAACTTGGCCCGAAACACAAATTCAGGTCGGTACTAAGCTTACTGAGGATTTTTCGGGTACGGTGGAAAACACGGAAAGGCTGCGCTCCCGGGCGCGGCTGGACTCCAGATCCGATCATCCAGATTCGACCGGCCGAATGCCAGAAAGCAGGAGGAACGACGTGACTCAGGACCAGCAAGGACGCCCCATCGAAGAGGAAGCGGGCGGCTACGGAACCCCCACCGCCGAGCAGGAACTGCCAGGCGGGGACGCGAAGACGTTTGCACAGCCCCGCGATGAAGAGGCCTTCGATGCCGCGGGCCTCAACCAGGACAGCCCGGACGGCGAGACCTACCCGGCGGGGACGCCGGACCTGAGCCAGTTCGGGGCCGAAGACCAGGACAGTGCAGGAGAACCCGGAGCCGGACGCTTCGGAGGAACAGAGGAACAGATGAACGCGGAAAACGAAAGCAGCGAAGCCGGATTCGAGCAGGGCAACGAAGCGGCAGCCGAAAGCGGCGGCGCGGTGCCCTCCTCGGACGCGGAGATGGACGCGGCCAACACGGAGGAACCGGAGCCGGGCCGGCCGTTCTCCTCGGAGTCCGGCCAGGACGCCGCCGGAATTCCGGACGGCAGCGGCACGGACCTGCCGGATGAGAAGTCACCGAAGGATCGTGACAGCGAAGACAAGGAATCGTTCGACGCCGGCTAGACCGCCGCGGACACGCCGAAGGCCGGCGCCCTGCCACCGCATGGTGGGAGGGCGCCGGCCTTTTGTGCAGCGGGTTGTGTGCCTGCCGGCGGCTAGCGGCGCTTCTTCGGAGAGCGCTTCGCCGCGGCGTTGACGGCAGCCCGGGCCGCTGCGACGGGCGCGGCGTCTTCGGTCTCCGGTTCGGCCACGGTGCCGCGGGCCTTCGCGATGGCCTTCATGCCGTGGTAGATCACCAGGGCGGCCGCGGAGCCCAGGGCGATGCCGGTGAACTTGAGGTCGCCGATGGTCCAGGTGTAATCGGCGATGCCGACAATCAGGGCCACTGCGGCGGTGGTGAGGTTGATCGGGTTGGAGAAGTTGACCTTGTTCTGCACCCAGATCTTCACGCCCAGGACGCCGATCATGCCGTAGAGCATGGTGGCTGCGCCGCCGAGCACGCCGGCCGGGACGGTCGCGATGAGTTCGCCGAACTTCGGCGAGAAGCTCAGCACGACGGCGAAGATGCCGGCCACCCAGTAGGCCGCCGTCGAATAGACCTTCGTTGCGGCCATGACGCCGATGTTTTCGGCGTAGGTGGTGGTACCGGATCCGCCGCCCAGGCCGGCGAGGACAGTCGCGGCGCCGTCGGCCATCAGTGCGCGGCCGGACACGCCGTCGAGGTTCTGCCCGGTCATGGCGGAGACCGACTTCACGTGGCCGATGTTCTCCGCCACCAGCACCAGCACCACCGGGACGAAGAGGCCGACGACGCCGAGGTGGAATTCGGGGGTCTGGAAGTGCGGGAGCCCGACCCAGGCGGCGGCGTCGACCTTGTCGAAGTTGATCTCGCCGCGGATCATCGCGACGAGGTAGCCCACCACGACGCCGACCAGGATGCTGAGGCGGCCAAGGATGCCGCGGAAGAAGACGCTGACCACGATGATCACCGCGAGGGTGACCAGGGCGGTGATGGGGGCGGCGTCGAAGTTGTTCTTGGCGGCGGGGGCCAGGTTCAGGCCGATCAGCCCCACGATGGCGCCGGTGACGATCGGCGGCATCAGCCGGTTGATCCAGCCCGCGCCGAACTTCTGCACAATGGCGCCGATGATGGCCAGCCCGACGCCGGCCAGCACCACGCCGCCCAGCGCGCCGGGAATCCCGTACTGCTGTTGGGAGGCCATGATCGGGGCGATGAACGCGAAGGAGGAGCCGAGGTAGCTGGGCACCCGGCCCTTGGTGATGACCAGGAACAGCAGGGTGCCGATGCCGGAAAAGAACAGCGTGGTGGCCGGCGGCATGCCGGTGATGATCGGCACCAGGAAAGTGGCGCCGAACATGGCGACAACGTGCTGCATGCCCACGCCGATTGTCAGGGGCCACGCGAGGCGCTCATCCGGCCTGACGACCTCGCCGGGGCGGATGGACTTGCCGTTTCCGTGGAGCTTCCATTTGGTGCCGAGCATGCTCATTGCAGCGAGCCTTTCAAGAATGTGTGGCGGGACCGGGAAGGAATCTTCCGGTGACACTTTACCGCGCCGGCCGGACGGCATTGGTGCCGGAAGCATCGATATAGTGCCGGTATGCCAGCCCTGACTGTTCCTTCTCTAGGTTTGCGCGCCGCCTGGCTTGAGGCCCACGCCGAGTGGGGGCCGGGTCACGAGGATGGCTTCGGGCTGCTGCCGGACGACGACGTTGAGTCTCCTTCCGGTTTCGAGGCGTGGTTGGAACGACTGGCTCAGGAGTCGGCCCGTTGCACCTACCGATGGATCATCGAGGACGGACGGGTGCTCGGCGGGATCGCACTGCGCCACGCGTCCACCGGGTCCGAGGATCGGACCGGGCACATCGGCTACGGCATCCGGCCGTCCGCGCGCCGGCGCGGACTGGGAACCTGGGCGCTCGGGAAGATGGTCGACGAGGCGCAGTTGCTCGGCATGGACCGAGTCCTGCTGGTCTGCGCCGCCGGCACCGTCGCCTCAGCGAAAACTATCGAGCGTCAGGGCGGAGTGCGTGAGAATGTCAGCAAGGCCGGACCTAGTAGGGTCTGGCGCTACTGGATCAGCGTAAGACAGTCCGCCGCAGGGTACTAAGGGACTGCCGCTGCGGCTGGGGCGTCCGGTTTGCCCATAAGGAGCATTGCCTGCGGGTGTTTTTCGCCTTCCCGTGCGGCCCGGACAAGTTGCACCTCCAGCGCGAAGCCCTGCTCCGTGAAGCGGCGGACGACGTCGTCGGGACTGTGCAGTTCTGCCCGGAGTACGACGTCGTGCCCGTAAGCGCGCTCGATGGTGCGCTGGCCGCTGGCCGCTGCCCGCCTGGAAGGCGATGAGGGCCCAGCCGCCGGGGCGGAGCGCCCGCCAGAACTCCTGAGCGATCTGCCGCAGCTCCGGCGGGGAAGCGTGGATGATCGAGTACCAGGCGAGGATGCCGTGTGCGGCAGCGTCGGCCGCCGGGAGAGCTGTCAGTTCGCCCACTTCGAATGCGAGCCCGGGATGGCTTCGTTGTGCCACCCGGACCATCCCCGGTGAGAGATCCACGCCTGTAACGTCGAGCCCCGCTTCGGCTAAGCGGACACTCAATCGTCCGGCGCCGCATCCGGCGTCGATCACTTTCCGTCCCGGGGCAGCGCGAAGCCGCGCGCAGAAGTCGTTGGTCATCGCCATATCGAGCCGCGTTTCAAAGCTGGTGTCCGGGAGCGCCTCTGAATAAGCCTCGGCCACCGTGTCATATGCGGTTCTTACGCCGGCCAGGTTCTCGGAGTTTCCCATTGCCCGAGCGTACCGACCCTGGGTCTTCCCGGCGGGCCGTCACTCTCCCAAAAACCGGCCGCGCCTGCCTGCTACGGCGTGTGGTCGGAATGGTCGCTGCTGCCGGTGCTCGCCGCGTCCGCCACCCGGTACCGGACCGACATACCGGCGGTCAGATGGTCGTTGACGTGGCAATGAAAGAGCCAAGTACCCACGTCGTCGGGAACCATATCGGCCACCACCATGCTTGCCGGCAGCAGGCTCACGACGTCGGTGCGCATACCCAGCGCCGTCGCGGTGTTTCCGTGCCAGTGCGGTGTGTGCAGGTCCACCTCGGTACCCATGCCCATCAGGTACCAGCGGACCCGTTCGCCCTTTTTCATAGTCAGCGCATCTAACGGCAGATTGCCGTACACGTACCCGTTGATGGAGTGCATCAGATTGCTCTCGACGAACTCTTCATCAGCCGGCGCCACCGAACGCGGGTCGCCGGCGAAGCGGTCGATATTGCGCTTGAGGTACGGGCTGGCGTTTTCGTTACTGACTTTGAACTGGACAAAGAACTCGCGGTCCACATCGTTCGGGGTACCGTCCGCGCGGGCGGCGCCGGTCTTGGTGATGACCATCGGACCGACTAGGCCGGCGTAGTCGTCTCCGACTTCGTCCTTGTGCGAGTGGTACATCCACATCACGGAACTCCCGTCCATCGGGCCGGGACCGGCCCGGTCCGGCACTTTGTAGCTGTAAATGTAGGAGTGTCCCGGAGGTACGGCGTCGTCCCCGTGGTCCGCCGCCCCGGTGCCGTCGTCGTACGGGGCGCCCTCGCTGGCCTTGTCGTAGAACACGCCGTGGACGTGCACGGAAGCCGGACGGTCGAGGTTGTTCTTGAAGACCACCTTGATGGTGTCGCCGACGACGCCCCGGATGACCGGGCCGAGCATGCCGAGATGCCGTTCGGCGGCGCTGCGCGGCTTGAGCTTGGTGAAGGACGCGTCCGTGTACTCCCGGTACAGCGCCTTCACGTAGGTGGCGCCAATGCGCCGGGGGCCGCGCTGGGTGAAGACGGCCGCTGTTTTGTCGAAGGCTGCGCCCGTGACCTGGTTCATTCCGGACGGCGCATAGTTCCAGTCGACCTCGTCCGCCCCGATGTAATACGTCCGGGTCTGCGGAACGTACTGTCCCTTCGCGGACGTTGCCATCGCCGTGCAGCCTGCGAGGGCAACAACCGTCGCCAGTGCCGCGGCCATTGCGGCGTGCAGCGCAACCAGAATCCTTCGCGGCCAGAAGAGAGGGCCCCGGTGCACTTGCTCCATTGCCATGAGATGACTGCCCATTGGGTGGCCCACCTTCGAATCCATGCCGAGCGGAGAGACTTGAGCCTTAGGCTCTTAAGCGTAGGACGGAGGCCACAATAAGCGTAGGGCCGGGGCCGAGGATTTTCCTTGCGGGATACCCCTGACGGAGCGTGCTGCTTTCCCTCCGGACTCCGCCAGGACGCTGCTGCGGTTTCGGTCAGCGCCTGCAGGTGCCGGGCCGGGATCGGATCCTAGCTCCGTGCGGCGAGGAAGGCGTCTTCAGCGGCGTAGTCGGTGAGGTGGTCGAAGAACGGCTCCGCGGGGCCCGGCTGGTTGGCCGGGTTGGCGAGTAGCCAGTCGATTTCCGCAGTGACAGTTTGGGCGTAGGTTCCAACGGGCTGGTAGCCGAGAGCCGTGGACGCCTGCGTGTCGAGGATCAGCGGCGGAGTGAAGTTCCAAGGGTGCGCGCCGAGGTCCGGATGGGCGTCGGAATCGAGGAGGATTTCTTCCCACTCGTGGTCAAGGCGGTCCGCGATCGTGCGGGCGATGTCCAGACCGGTAGGGGCGTCGGGGTCCGCGCTGTTGAGGATCCGTTGGCCGGGGCGGGCTGCGATCGTTTCGACCAGGGCCGCTGTGTTGACGGCGGCTGTGGTGTGGTCGCCTCCGGCCCCTTTGGAAGCCAGGAACACCGCAGGCCGTCGGTCGAGGACCCGCTTGACGAACATCCATTCCCGCGGCCGGGCAGCTCCATCGCCGTGAACCTTCGAGGCGCGGATTACAGTCACGGGATAGCCGCTGTCCAGGAGGACGTGCTCGGCAGCGACCTTGTTGGCGCCGTATCCCTCGCGGGATTCGTAGTCACCGTTCCCCGGCTGCATGGTCGCTTGGTCTTCCCTGATAGGAAGCGGGAATCTTGGCGCGACGTCGGAATTCACGTGATTGCCGGCGTCGTCGATGTAGACGGCTTTGCTGGATAGCATGACCGCCGACCCGACCGCGGCCAGATGGGGGAGTAGCAGGCGGGCGTCCGTCGCCGTGTAACAGGCCGCGTCCACCAAGAGGTCCGCTCCGTTGCCCACGGTTCGTGCAAGGTCTGCGTCGTTCCTCCGGTCGGAGGACTCGAATGTGGCCCCCGCCTCGCGCAGCACTGCCGGCATCTTCGACGCGTCCCGGCCCGTGATTTCCACCTGCCAACCGGCATCCAGCAGGCGTCGCGCGATGGCCCGTCCCAACACACCTGTACCCCCAAGAATGACCGCTCGCTTCATCACGCCAACCCTAGCGGGCGATGACCACGAATCCTGCCATCAGATCCAGTGACGCGGCCCGTAACTGCGGCGCCGCTGTAGCCTGAGGTCCGATGACGAATTTGAAACTCCTTACGGCGTACGATCAGCAACTCCGCACCGATGCGGAGACCCCTAGTGCGGTCGCCGTCGAGCGTTTGGGCCCGCTGCGGCTGGTGACCTTCGCGGGCGGCCGCGGATTCGTGACCTATCAGGATCTGGCCGGAGCCGACGCGTCGAAGATCGCGCGGTGGGTGGCAGAAACGGTGGCGTTCTACCGCGCGGATCCGGAAATCGTGCGGGTCGAATGGAAAACCCGGGGCCACGACAATGCGCCCGGGCTGCACGAGGCGCTGCTCGAGAACGGGTTTGAGCCAGACGAGACAGAATCGGTCATGATCGGGGATGCCAGCGCGCTCGACGTCGACGTGGACCTGCCGCGCGGGGTGAGCCTGCGGCGGGTTACGGACGAAACGGACATCCGCGCCATGAGCGCCATGCAGGACGAAGTCTTCGGCAGCCCCGCCTCTGACGGAAACGCTGAAGCAATCCTGCGCCGAATGGCCCGCGGCGACGGGATGGAGCTGTGGGTCGCCGAGCACCAAGGCGTGATCGTCAGCGCCGGCCGCCTGGAACCGGTGCCGGACACCGACTTCGCCGGCATCTGGGGCGGCGCCACACGCGAGGAATGGCGCGGCCGGGGAATTTACCGAGCGCTCACCGCAGCCCGCGCGCGGGCGGCGATATCCCTCGGCAAGACGCTCATCCACAGCGACTCCACCGAATATTCGCGGCCTATCCTGGAGCGCTACGGCCTGGTCCGGGTGTCCACGACGACGCCGTACCGCTGGCGCCGCTGACCGCGGAAGACGTCGGCGACCGCCGTAGCAGACTGATTCCGTGACCCACGGACCGGACTATGCTGCGTACGCCGCCAAGATGCGCGGCCCGGCCGTCTCTGGTTGCAGCACCGCCGACGGCCCGGACGGGATTTTCGTCCTCGACACGTGATACCGCGCCGCGTGCCCCGTTTCACCGCCGACGTCGGCTGCGTGGTTCAGCATCTGAAGTAGTGGTTTCTTCGGGGTGTTTGGCGTGGGTCGAGGTGGGGTGGCGGGATGAACCAGGGGATCCCGGCACGGATCTGGATGGTCCATTGTTCTTTGTGGGTCAGGTGGTGATGGTGGGAGCAGAGGAGCGTTCCGTTGTCGGTGGATGTGGTGCCGCCTGTGGACCAGTAGTTGATGTGGTGGGCTTCGCACCAGGGTGCGGGGATGGTGCAGCCGGGGAAGGCGCAGCCCTGGTCGCGGGCGGTGATGGCTTTGCGGAGGTGGGGCGGGAAGATCCGGGTGGTGCGGCCGATGTCCAGGATCCGGCCCTGGGATCCGAGCAGGACGGGGATGATGTCCGCGTCGCAGGCGATTTTGCGGATGATCGCGGCGGTGACGGGGCCGGTGAAGGCCAGCGTCCCGGTGCCGGTGAACTCGAGCGGGACTGTCCCCGCGGCGTGTTGGCCGGCCCCGTCGGCGGCGGTGCCGGTGTCTCGGTGGAGGCGTTCGAGGAGGTCGCGGTAATCGATGGTGACCATGACCTGGGGCCGGAGCCCTCCGGTGGCGGGCAGTGCGCCGGAAGCCAGGGCCACTTTGCAGGCGCCGACCAGGCCGTCGAGGGATTTCTGCGGCCTCGACCGCCGGTC
>NZ_JBFRDC010000007.1:0-159784 GCF_052113385.1 Arthrobacter sp. YAF16 | reverse complement strand
TGGCAGGCCCGGCACAATCAACCAATTCAATACAAAATTGGTATCAACAAACTTGGCACACTATTGAGTTCTCAAACAACAGACACACCCGGCACCACCCAAACCCAACGGTCCAGGATCGCTCCGGAGCAACTTTTCAAACTTACCCGCGTGCTTCACCCTAGTCAAATCAGCGGTCCGACTCAGTCTTGCCATAGGCTTCTTGGTCTTCTTAGCGGATCAACTCCGGGGAGCAGCGCGGAAATAAACTCTACCACCACTTGAGCCGGGTGACAAAGCGGCCCCCGGCGGTCTCTCCTGCGGCCCCGGATTGGCGGCCGGCGCAGGACACGGAAAAGCCCGGAATCCCAAGGATTCCGGGCCCTCCGATCAAGATGGCCGTCACAGCCATGCCGTCACGTGGCTAGCTGATCGCCTTGAAGTAGGCGGCGCCCAGCGGAGGCAACGTCACGGTGAGCGTGGCGGGCTGGCCGTCGGTGCCGCCGTCGGCCGCTGTCAGGGTGCCCTCGTTCAGGACACCCGAGCCGCCGTAGGCAGCGGCGTCGGTGTTCAGGACTTCCTGCCACTGCCCCACGGCCGGGACGCCCAAGCGGAAGTCCTGGTGCGGGGAGCCGGAGAAGTTGAAGGCGCACACCAGCTCGTTGCCGGCGGCGTCCCGGCGGATAAAGGTCAGCACGTTCCGGTCCGCGTCCCCGCCGTTGATCCACTGGAAGCCGTCGGGGTCGTTGTCGCGTTCGTACAAGGCCGGAGTGGAGCTGTACAACTCGTTCAGGTCCTTGGTCAGGAGCTGCACGCCGCGGTGCGCGGGGATGTCGGCCAGCCACCAGTCCAGGCCGTACTGTTCTGACCATTCCGCTTCCTGGCCGAACTCGGTGCCCATGAAAATTAGCTGCTTGCCCGGGTGGGCCCACTGGTAGCCCAGGAAGGCCCGCAGGTTCGCGAGCTGCTGCCAACGGTCGCCGGGCATCTTGCGCAGCATCGAGCCCTTGCCGTGCACAACCTCGTCGTGGCTGATCGGCAGCAGGAAATTTTCCGTGTAGGCGTAAACCAGGGAGAACGTGATGGTGCCGTGGTGCCACTTCCGGTTGAACGGGTCCTCGGCCATGTACTTGAGCGAGTCGTGCATCCAGCCCATGTTCCACTTGATGCCGAAGCCCAGGCCACCCTGGCTGGTGGGGGCTGTGACGCCCGGGAATGCCGTGGATTCCTCGGCGATCATGACCGCACCGGGGTGCGTCTTGTAGACCGTTGCGTTGACCTCCTGCAGGAAGGAGATCGCCTCGAGGTTCTCGCGGCCGCCAAAGCGGTTCGGCTGCCACTGGCCCTCCTCACGGGAGTAATCCAGGTAGAGCATCGAGGCCACGGCGTCGACGCGGAGGCCGTCAATGTGGAACTCGTCCAGCCAGTAGAGGGCGTTGGCGACCAGAAAGTTGCGGACTTCGCTGCGGCCGAAGTCGAAGATCAGCGTGCCCCAGTCCGGGTGTTCGCCCAGGTTCGGATCGGAGTGCTCGTACAGCGGCCCACCATCGAATTGGGCCAGCGCCCAGGCATCCTTGGGGAAGTGCGCCGGCACCCAGTCCAACAGCACGCCGATCCCGGCCTGGTGCAGTTCGTCCACGAGGTGCCGGAACTCGTCCGGGTGCCCGAAGCGCGAGGTGGGTGCGAAGTAGGACGTGACCTGGTAGCCCCACGATCCGCCGAAGGGGTGTTCCGCGACGGGCATGAACTCCACGTGGGTGAAGCCGAGCCACTTCACGTACTCCACGAGTTCCTTGGCCAGCTGGCGGTAGTCGAGCCCGACCCGCCAGGACCCAAGGTGGACCTCATAGACGCTCATCGCGGCATTGTGTGGATCCCGGGCCGCGCGGGCCTTCATCCATTCCTCGTCCTTGAAGGCGTAAGAGGGCTCGACGACGCGGGACGCCGTCAGCGGAGGAACCTCCGTGCCGAAGGCAAGCGGATCGGCCTTCTCCACCCAGTGCCCGTGCTTGGTCTTGATCTCGAATTTGTAGCACGCCCCTGCTATAACGCCGGGGATGAACAGTTCCCACACCCCGGAGGAGCCGAGGGAGCGCATGGAGAATTCCCGGCCGTCCCAGCCGTTGAAGTCGCCCTTGACCCGCACGGCCTGGGCGTTCGGGGCCCACACCGCGAAGGACACGCCGTCGACGTCGCCCAGGACGGACTTGTAGTGCTGGACGTGTGCGCCCAGCACATCCCAGAGGCGCTCGTGCCGGCCTTCGCCGATCAGGTGCAGGTCGATCTCCCCCACCGTCGGCAGGTAGCGGTAAGGCTCGTCGGCCTGCTGCGGTGCCTGGCCTTCATAAGTGACCTCAAGCCGGTAGTCCGGAACGTGCCCTTCGTCCAGCGGGTCCAGCACGGCCACCCACACGCCGCCGGATTCGTGCGACATCGGGAAACTGCCGGCCGCAGTGACCACGGAGACGGCTTCCGCGAGGTGCTTCACGGTGCGGATGGTGACGTGGCCGTAGTCGTCGAGGTGCGCGCCAAGGACCGAATGCGGCGCGTGGTGCTCGCCGGCGGCGACGCGCGCAAGGGTCTCCGCGTCCACGGGAAGCGGGACTCCGGGTCGATCGGTACGTGCTGAACCTGTCATTTTGTTACCTTCCGCTGCGGCTTCGGCGGGAACGCCGGGGCCTGTACTGCCGAGGAGACGACGGGATGCATTCACCGGGATGGCGAGCCAGTCCGGCCTGTTCCGTAGTTCGTAAACAACTTCGTAGAGAGCCTTGTCCAGCCACAACGCCACGAACAGGGGCGAGTCGCGGTCGATCGTGCCGGGGGTGACTTCCGCATAACCGGCCAGGAAGGCCTCGGCGCAGCCGTCCACCCAGGCCGCGGGGACGACGGCGTCGTCGTACTCGCGGACGGCGGCGCCGGCGGCGTAGTCGAAGGACCGCAGCATGCCGACCACGTCGCGGAGCGGCACGTCCGGGAAGTTGCGTTCGGAGATCGGGCGCAGCGGCTCCCCTTCGAAGTCCAGGATCGCCCAGCGGGCCGGTTTCCCGGGTCCGCCGGGGACCTGCAGGATCTGGCCGAGATGCAGGTCGCCGTGGATCCGCTGCAGCCGGCCGGCACTGCTGCCTTCGAGCCGCGTAAGGAGCGCCTCAAGTTCATCGTCGAAGGGCCCGACGGCGGCGCCGGCTTCCGCCCACGACTGCCGGACCCGCTGGGCGACGCCGGGCGCGATGTCCCCGCCCGGCACGGACTCCGCTGCGGTGCCGAGCGCCTCGGCGAGCCGACGGTGCACGGTGGCCGTGGCGACGCCCAGGGCGCGGGCTTCGGCGGTGAAGTCGGTGCCGGTGCTGGCCGCGTCCACGGCCAGGCGCCAGGCGTCCAGGCCGCCGGCCAGGAATTCGTGCGCGACGGCGAGCTCGCCGCGGGCGGTCGAGGCACCCCCGGGGACGGTCCATTCGCCGGTGACCCAGCCGAGGGTGGCCGGGACCTCAACGGTGCGGCCGGCGGTCAGGGCCGCGCCGATCTCGACTTCGGGATTCTGCCCCTCGGACAGCACCCGGAAGAATTTGAGGATCGCCGCGGAGGCGCCGTCGTCCACTATGACCGAACTGTTGGACTGCTCGCCGGAGAGCACCCGGACCTTGCCAGTGGCGAACGGCAGCCGGTAATCGGATTCCACCAGGTGCCCGGCGGCCGTGCCGTCGCTTGTGGCGGCGCGTTCGCGCATGAGTTCAAGCCAGGCCGCGATAAACGCCGGGTCGTGCACGCCGTCGTAGATCCAGCCGTGTGCCGCGTCCGTGCCGTCCGCGGGAATCTCCCCGAGCAGGGCGGCTCCCGCACCCGCCAGCGGCAGGGCGCGGGAGCTGAGCGGCACCTGCACGACGTCGGTGCGGTTGCCGTCCGCCGTCGGGTACGTCACCGCGAGCAGCAGAACTTCAAGCTCCGCGCCGATCTCCGGCGTCGCGGCCGCCGGGCCGGCGCCGAGGCGCACACGGCCCGCCGGCTCGAAGCTGAAGTGCGCGCTCTTGACTGGGAACCAGCGCTGGCGCGGCAGCCAGCTGCGGAGCAGGGCGTCCAGCGCGGGGGAAAGGGTGGGTCGGGTCATTTCAGCCTTCGATGGACAGGATAGGCATCGCCTGGGTGTGGGGCGAGGCCGGGTTGGATGCGGCCGATCGGATCCGCAGCCAGAAGAAGTCGTGGCTGCCCAGGGTGAGGGTCAGCGTGCCGTCGTCGGAAATGGCGGGGAACGCCTGACCGCCGAAAACGTCGCGGAGCCCGCGGCCGGCATACTGCGGCACCCTCAGCGTGGTGGCCACCGGGTGCTGGGACAGGTTGAACGCGCACAGGATGGTCTCTGCCTCCTCGCCGGCGGCGTTGCCCGCCGGTAGGTCGCGCAGGTAGGAAAGGACGACGTCGTGGTCCGCCTCGACGTGCTGGAACGAGCCGAGCCCGAAGGCCGGGTGGTTCCTGCGGACGCTGAGGATCTGACGGGTCCAGCGCAGCAGCGAGCCGGAGTGGGCGGCCTCGGCTTCAACGTTGGCCATGCTGTAGTTGTAGACCAGCGACTGGATCACCGGGAGGTAGAGCTTGCCCGGGTCGGCGTTGGAGAACCCGGCGTTGCGGTCCGGGTTCCATTGCATCGGGGTGCGGACCGCGTCGCGGTCCTCGAGCCAGATGTTGTCGCCCATGCCGATTTCGTCGCCGTAGTACAGGAACGGGCTTCCCGGCAGCGAGAGCAGCAACGCGTTGATCAGCTCGATCTCGGAGCGGGAGTTGTCCAGCAGCGGGGCCAGCCGGCGGCGGATGCCGATGTTGGCGCGCATGCGGGGGTCCGGCGCGTACCAGCCGAGCATCGCGGCGCGCTCGTCGGCCGTGACCATTTCCAGAGTGAGCTCGTCATGGTTGCGAAGGAAGGTGCCCCATTGGGCGCCCTCGGGAATGTCCGGGGTGTCCTTCATCGTCTCGATGATGGGCGCGGCCTTCTGGTCCCGCAACGCGTAGTACAGCCGCGGCATGATCGGGAAGTGGAAGGCCATGTGGCATTCCGGTTCCTCTTCGGTGCCGAAGTATTCCACCACTTCGGCCGGCGGCTGGTTGGCTTCGGCGATGATCACACGGCCGGGGTAGCTTTCGTCGACCATCCGGCGCAGCTGGCGCAGGAACTCGTGGGTGGCCGGCAGGTTCTCGCAGTTGGTGCCCTCCTCCTCGAAGAGGTAGGGAATGGCGTCGGCGCGGAAGCCGTCAATGCCTTGGTCCAGCCAGAACCGCACGACGTCGAACAGGGCATCGATCACCTTGGGGTTCTCGAAGTTCAGGTCCGGCTGGTGGGAGAAGAATCGGTGCCAGAAGAACTGGCGGCGGATCGGATCGAAGGTCCAGTTGGATTCCTCGGTATCCACGAAGATGATGCGGGCGTCCTGGTACTTCTCGTCCGTGTCGCTCCACACGTAGAAATCTCCGAACGGGCCGTCCGGGTCCTTGCGCGACTCCTGGAACCAGGGGTGCTGGTCCGAGGTGTGGTTCAGCGGCAGGTCGATGATGACCCGGACGCCGCGGGCGTGGGCCTCCGCGACGAGCCGCTTGAAGTCGCTGATGGTGCCGAATTCGTCCAGCACCGAGTTGTAGTCCGAGATGTCGTAGCCGCCGTCGCGCAGCGGAGACTGGAAGAAGGGCGGCAGCCAGAGGCAGTCGACGCCGAGCCACTGCAGGTAGTCCAGCTTCTCGATCAGGCCGTGGAAGTCGCCGGAGCCGTCGCCGTTGCCGTCGGCGAAACCACGCACCAGGACCTCGTAAAAGACCGCCTTCCGGTACCAGTGGGGGTCGTGCTGGAGTCCGGGAGCGTTCAGTTCGAAAGTCCCCTTCGGGGTGAAGTGCTGGTTGGGGTTGCTCGGGCTGAAACTCACGGGCGCTGCCTCCGGATGCTCAGGATGTGGGCTGGTTCGACATGTGCGTCAAGGCGCACGTAGTTGTACTCCCCCCATTCCCAGCTTTCGCCGGTCAGCAGGTCATCGACGACGAAGCGGCCGTTGTGCGTCAGGTCCTCAGGGTCCAGCTCCAGCGCCGCCAGGTCCAGCGTCACCGTGCTCTCCCGGATGCCATGCGGATCCACGTTGACCACGACGATCAAGGTGTCCTTGCTGCCGTCCGGGAGGGTCTTGTGCTTTGAGTAGACCACCGTGGCGTTGTCCGTGCTCTGGTGCACCGTGAGGTTCTGCAGGTCGCCGAGGGCCGGGTGGGTGTGCCGGATCTCGTTGAGCCGGGTGAGGTACGGGGCCAGGGTGCGGCCGGACTCCGCCGCGGCGTCCCAGTCGCGGGCCTTGTACTCGAACTTCTCGTTGTCGATGTACTCCTCCGCGCCCGGCCGGGCGACGTGCTCGTACAGTTCGTAGCCGGCATAGACGCCCCAGATGGGGCTGGCGGTGGCGGCAAGCGTGGCACGGATCTTGAACGCCGCCGGTCCGCCGAACTGCAGGTACTCGGTGAGGATGTCCGGGGTGTTGACGAAGAAGTTCGGACGGAAGTAGGCCGGGGATTCGTGGCTGACCTCCTGGAAGTACTCCTCCAGCTCCTCCTTGGTGTTGCGCCAGGTGAAGTAGGTGTACGACTGCTGGAACCCGGCCCGTCCCAGCGCGTGCATCATCGCCGGCCGGGTGAAGGCCTCGGCCAGGAAGACGACCTCGGGGTTCTTCTTGTTGACCTTGGCGATCAGCCATTCCCAGAACCACACCGGCTTGGTGTGCGGGTTGTCCACGCGGAAGATCTTGACGCCGTGGCTGATCCAGAGCTGGACGATCCGCAGGATCTCGTTGGACAGGCCTGCCGGGTCGTTGTCAAAGTTCAGCGGGAAGATGTCCTGGTACTTCTTCGGCGGGTTTTCGGCGTAGGCGATGCTGCCGTCCACGCGGGTGGTGAACCATTCGGGATGGCTCTGCACCCAGGGGTGGTCCGGGGCGGCCTGCAGCGCGAGGTCCAACGCCACCTCCAGCCCCAGTTCGCCGGCGCGCGCCACGAAGGCGTCGAAGTCCTCAAAGGTGCCCAGGTCCGGGTGGATGGCGTCATGGCCGCCTTCCTTGGCACCGATCGCCCACGGGGAGCCGGGGTCGTGCGGGCCAGCCAGCAGGGTGTTGTTCGGGCCCTTACGGTGCTGGGTACCGATCGGGTGGATCGGCGGCATGTAGATGATGTCGAAACCCATCGCGGCGACGGCGTCGAGCCGCTTCGCGGCGGTGCGGAACGTCCCGGAGGTCCACTCGCCGGTTTCGTGGTTGCGGACGGCGCCCTCCGAGCGGGGGAAGAACTCGTACCAGGCGCCTCGGCCGGCGAGCTCGCGCTCCACCAGCAGCGGATACGGCTCGGAGACGGTCACCAGTTCCCGGATCGGCTGGCGCGCAACCACATCGGCGACGTCGGCGCTGAAGCCGGCGGCGAGGCGCTCCTCCGGGGTCTTCGAACCATCGGACAGGCCGACGACGGCGATCCGCAGGGTCCGCCGATCGGCGGAGGGACGGGTGGCGTCCTCGGAGGCCTCGGTCAGCAGGGCGGCGCCCTCGGCCAGCATCAGCTCGACGTCGATGCCCGCTTCGATCTTGACTTCGGCGTTGTGGTGCCAGGTGCCGTAGCGGTCGTGCCAGGCCTCGATAACGAACGCCCACTTGCCGGTGCCGGACGGGGTGAGCAGGCCTTCCCAACGGTCGGTGCCCTTGCCCCGGTCCCCGCGCGGCGGGGCCAGACGGACGCGCTGCCGCTCCTTACCCCGCGGGTCCAGGAGCACGGCGCTGACGCCGAGCATGTCGTGGCCCTCGCGGAAGGCAGTGGCGCCGACCACGATGCTCTCTCCGACGACTGCCTTGGCTGGGAACTTTCCGTCTTCGACCGCGGGCTGCACGGCGGTGATTGGAAACCTGCCGAATTTAAGGCCCTCCGTGATCAGGGCCTTCGGCTTTTGCTTGGACACGGCACTGGTTCGCGAGTTAGTCGTCACAGCCTCGACGTTATCTACAAATCGCACAGAATGCTAAGGCTGCTCAGTTTTTTGGGTGAATCCCGAGGTCAATCCGACATTTACCGGAAAGAAACCCAAAGCTGTTCCGGGGCTCTGCGTTGTCCGTTAGTGTTTCGCTGGTGAAGGCTATCCGCAGATTTACCGTCCGAACTGTTCTTCCCGAATCGATCCGGCCCCTGGCGCGGCTCGCCACCAACCTGCGCTGGTCGTGGCACCTGCCGACCCGGGAGCTCTTCGAGCAGCTAAACCCGGCCATCTGGGCCGAGAGCGCCCACGATCCGGTGACCTTCCTGGGCCTCGTCAGCAGGGAAGAGCTGCAGCGCCTCGCCGCGGACCAGGACGTGGTGCGCCGTGTCCACGCGGCCGCCGAGGATCTGGACCGCTACCTGGAGCAGCCCCGCTGGTACCAAAGCCTGGGCGAGGACGCGCCCCGCTGCATCGCGTACTTCTCGCCCGAGTTCGGCATCACCGAGGTGCTGCCGCAGTATTCCGGCGGACTCGGCATTCTGGCCGGCGACCACCTGAAGGCGGCCTCGGACCTTGGCGTTCCCCTGATCGGTGTCGGCCTGCTCTACCAGGCCGGCTACTTCAAGCAGTCCCTGTCCCGCGACGCCTGGCAGCAGGAGACCTACCCCGTCCTCGACCCGGACGGACTGCCGCTGACCCTGCTCCGTGAGCCGGCCCCGGACGGTAACGGCCGGCCCATCCAGATCTCCCTGCCGCTCCCCCACGGCCGGCGCCTGCTGGCGCACGTGTGGCGTGCCGACGTCGGACGCGTCCCGCTGTTGCTGCTGGATTCCAACGTGGCGGGCAACGACGACGCGGCGCGCGGCGTCACCGACCGCCTTTACGGCGGCGGCGGCGACCACCGGCTGCAACAGGAACTCCTGCTGGGGATGGGCGGGGTCAAGGCGCTGCGGGCCTACCAGCGGCTGACCGGCGCCCCCGCGCCGGAGGTGTTCCACACGAACGAAGGCCACGCCGGCTTCCTGGGAGTCGAACGCATCCAGGAACTGATGTCCGGGGAGCACCCGCTCAGCTGGGAAGAAGCCCTGGCCGCGGGCCGCGCCTCCACCGTGTTCACCACGCACACCCCGGTCCCGGCCGGCATCGACCGCTTCGAGACCTCGCAGATCGAGCACTTTTTCACCGCGGGCCTGGCCCCCGATGTGCCGATCGCAAAGATCCTGGACCTGGGCCGCGAGGACTTTGCCGACGGCAACCCGTTCGTCTTCAACATGGCCGTGATGGGGCTGCGGCTGGCCCAGCGCGCCAACGGCGTCGCGAAGCTGCACGGCGTCGTCTCCCGCGGCATGTTCTCCGCGCTCTGGCCCGGGTTCGACCATGCCGAGGTGCCCATCACGTCGGTCACCAACGGCGTGCACGTGCCCACCTGGGTGGATCCCCGCGTATCCCAGCTGGCCCGTGAACAGTTCGGCGCCGACGCCGAGACGGAGGGCCGCTGGGACCTGGCCTACAACGTTAGCGACGAAGCCCTCTGGGCGCTGCGGCGCGAAATGCGGGTCTCGCTGGTCGAAGACGTCCGCCGCCGGCTCCGGGCCGCCTGGAAGAAGCGCGGCGCCGCCGACGCCGAGCTGTCCTGGACGGATTCGGTGCTGGACCCGGACATCCTCACTATCGGCTTCGCCCGCCGCGTGCCGACCTACAAACGCCTCACCCTGATGCTGCGCGATCCGGACCGACTCAAGGCCCTGCTGCTGCATAAGACCCACCCGATCCAGCTGGTTATTGCGGGCAAGTCGCACCCGGCGGACGATGCCGGCAAGAAGATGATCCAGGATCTGGTTCGTTTCACCGACGACCCCGCGGTCCGGCACCGGATCGCGTTCCTGCCCAACTACGACATCGCCATGGCCAGGACCCTCTTCCCCGGCTGCGATGTGTGGCTGAACAACCCGCTCCGCCCACTCGAGGCATGCGGCACCTCGGGGATGAAGGCCGCCCTGAACGGCTCGCTCAACCTCTCCGTGCTGGATGGCTGGTGGGATGAAATGTACGACGGCGAGAACGGCTGGGCGATCCCGACGGCGAACAACGACGCGTCCCCGGAGGAACGCGACGACATTGAAGCCTCGGCCCTGTACGAGCTCCTCGAAAGCCAGGTGGCGCCGAAGTTCTACGGGCTCACCGTCTCCGACGAGGCGGGCGCCGCCGGCCCCTCCCAGTCCGTGGCGCAGAAGGTGCCCACGCACTGGGTCTCGATGATCAAGCACACCATGTCCCACCTCGGTCCGGCCGTGTCCGCGGACCGGATGCTGCAGGATTACGTCAACGTCCTCTACCGGCCGGCCGCGGTGGCCGGGCGGAAGGCGTCGGCGGACAACTTTGCCGCAGCGAAGGAGCTCGCCGCCTGGTCCTCGCAGCTCCGCGCCGCCTGGTCCCAGATCCAGGTTGAACATGTGGACTCGGTGGGCGTCTCCGAAGACCCGCAGATCGGCGACGACCTGCAGGTGAACGCCTACGTGGCACTCCACACCCTGCGGCCGGAGGATGTCGCGGTGGAGGTGGCCTTCGGCCGGGCCGAGGACAGCGATGAGCTGACCGATGTCACCGTGGCGGAGCTGCAGTCCGTGGAAGACCTGGGCAAGGGCCGGTACCTGTTCAGCGGGACCCTGGTGATCGACCGTTCCGGATCCTTCGGTTACACCGTCCGGGTGCTGCCCAAGCACGAGGGACTGGCGTCCAAGGCCGAGCTGGGCCTGATCGTGAACGCATAGCCGGCTAGCGGATTTGCTCGGTTGTTCTCGCGCTTTCGGATCAGCTCGCCTTCTAGGGCGCTGAGGGGTCTTGCGGGGGTTAGAGGCAGACGGCGATGACGGTCAGGTCCTTGCCCGCGTAGCGTTCGGCGTCTTGCAGGATTTCGCAGATGACGCCGAAGGTGCGGTCGCCGCGGAAGGCGGCCGGGACCTGCCAGATCAGGGTGACCGGCCGCTGCCCGTCGTCGCTGACAGCGTCGGCGAAGTCGTGCAGCGAGTCGTTGAGGGCGTCAAGGTTCACGCCGTAGTGCTCGGGGAAGTCCAGCGCCTCACCGAAGGTCCGCAGCACCGCCTTCTTGGAGTCCGCGGCGGGGATCACGAGCGCCCGGCGGCCGGCGTCGTGGACTTGCGCCTGCAATTCCTCAAGGGTCCAAGTGTCGGCGGAGAAAATCTTCATGGTTTCCCTACTTGCCTTCGGCAATAAATTTGAACGTTTCGTAATGGTCGGCGGTGTAGTACTTTTCGCCAGCCGCACCCGCCACGATCCGGCGCGCGCCCCGGTCCGACTCCCCGGGAGTCCGCACGGTGAATTCCCGGTAATACCCGGAGGCTTTCCGCGGGAGAATCCTTTCGAAGTTCCCGAACGGGACATTGTCGCGCGAATACGGGTAGGGACCGCCCCTGGCGATCAGGGCAAGGGTCTGCCGCGCCTCCGCCGGAAGTTCCGACGCCTTGATCTCCGGCAGCCGGGAGGGATTGGCGACGCCGGCCGCCGGGGCCCTGCCCGGCGTCGGGGTTTGGGAGACGGTCGCCTTGGGGGCGGGGCCGCTCCGGCCGGCGTCCGGCGGGACCGTGCCGGTCTGCGGAAGGCCGGCCAGCACGAAGGCCAGCACCACAAGTCCCAGCAGAACGGCGAGCAGGGCGGTGAGCCGCCGGACGTTCATTCGTGTTTCCCCCATGCCTGGCGTGTGGACACCCTAGACGCGGTAGATATTGATGGTGTTGGCCTGGACCACGTCCCGCTCGCCGGAGGAGATCCGAACGCCCTGGCGGCGGTCGTGGAGTTCCGAGGTGGTCAGCCGGAGTTCATAGAGCCGGTGGCCGCCGCCGTCGTCCGCGGGGATGACGGGAAGGGTGACCTTGACGTCCTGGGCGCTGCCGTTGACCACCACGAGGCCGTCCACGCGGCCGTCGTCGGACCCCAGCAGGAGCTGGACGACCCGGTGGCCGGGATCCTGCCAGCGGTCGCCGGACATCGGTTCGCCGTGGACATCGAACCAGTGGAAATAGGACTGCTGGTCCCGTGCCGGGTAGTCGTGCGGCTGGCCGGCGAGGAACTCCTTGCGCAGCCGGATCACGCGTTTGGTGCTGCGCAGCATCGCGTGCGATTCCGGGGTGCTGGTCCAGTCGATCCAGGTGATGGGGTTGTCCTGGCAGTAGGCGTTGTTGTTTCCCTGCTGGCTGCGGCCGATCTCGTCGCCGGCGGTGATCATGGGCACGCCCTGGGAAATCATCAGCGAGGCCATCAGGTTACGGCTGGTCTGGGCACGCCGCGCGAGGACTTCCTCGTCCTCGGTGCGCCCCTCGAAGCCGTGGTTGTAGCTGCGGTTGTCGCCGTGGCCGTCGCGGTTCTGCTCGCCGTTCGCCTCGTTGTGCTTGCGGTCGTAGGAGACCAGATCGGCCAGGGTGAAGCCGTCATGCGCGGTGATGAGGTTGACCGAGGCCAGCCGGCTGCGGCCCGAGGCCGCGAACAGGCCCGCGGAACCGGACAGCGCATCGGCGAGCCGCGCCACCGAGCCGCCCTGCCCGCCGGCGTCGATCGCGGCGCGGTCCGCCAGCCAGAAGGTGCGGACGGCGTCGCGGAAATGGTCGTTCCAGTCCACCCAGCCCGCGGGGAACCGGCCTGTCTGCCAGCCGCCGTAACCGACGTCCCAGGGCTCGGCGATGAGCTTCGTTTCAGACAGCACCGGATCCGCGGCGATCGCGACCAGGAACGGGTGGCGCGGATCGAACTCGTTGTTGGCGTTGCGGCACAGCGTGACGGCGAGGTCGAACCGGAAGCCGTCGATGTGGAACTCGTTCACCCAGTACCGCAGGGAATCCAGAACCAGCTGCACCACCCGGGGCTCGCCAAAGTTCAGGGTGTTGCCGCAGCCGGTGGTGTCCACGTATTTGCCGTGGCCGTCATGACGGTAGTACTCCAGCTCGCCCAGACCGCGGAAACTCAACGTCGGCCCATCCGGACCGCCTTCCGCAGTGTGGTTGTAGACGACGTCGAGGATCACCTCGAGGCCGGCGGCGTGCAGCAGTTTGACCATGCCCTTGAACTCGTCCTGCACCGCGTGGGGCCCGGCGTCCTGGGCCGCCTGGGTGGCGTAGCCGGGATGCGGCGCGAAGAACGCGGCCGTGTTGTAGCCCCAGTAGTTGGGCAGTCCAAGGTTCTGCAGGTGCGGCTCGTCGATGTGGAAGTGGACGGGCAGGAGCTGCACGGCCGTGACGCCCAGCGAGATCAGGTGCTCGACCATGGCCGGGTGCGCCATTCCCGCGTACGTGCCCTGGAGGTTCTCCGGGATGTCCGGGTGCAGCATGGTCTGGCCGCGGACGTGGGCCTCGTAGATGATCGTGTTGCGCCAGGGTGTGCGCGGCCCGTGGTCCATGCCCCAGTCGAAGTCGCCGGCCATCCGGACGCTGGTGATGAAGTCTTCGCGTTCGTCTACGCCGCGGCCGTACGGGTCCAGCAGCAGCGGCTGCGCGCCGTCGGCGTCGAAGTCCAACGTCGGCACGGAGAGCGGCAGGGCCTCCGGCTCCGGCGAGGCGCGCAGGCCGTAGCGCGAGCCGGCCGGCAGTCCCTCGACGATGCCGTGGTGGACGCCGTCCGTGATGTTGGGCAGGGTCTTCAGCTGCCAGCTGCCCCCCGGGGCCTGGTAGGCGATGTCCAGGTTAGCCACCCCCGGCGCGTAGACGGCCACATTGGCGAAGGCACCCCGAGGGTCGTCCGTCGCCGCGGAACCCGTGCGCGGGACGCTGACACCGAGCGGAAACGGCCGCGAGGCGTCTACGGTGGTAGCTGGATCTACATAGGACTTGACCATCGCTTAAAGCTTAGCTGGGGATAACAAATGACCCTGGTTTTCGCGGCGGGACGTCAAAGACCGTTCACAAAGCGACCCGCATACTGGGAGTAGGCGCCGAACTGGAGGTAATTGTGCGAATAGCACTGGCTCAAATCATCACCGGCCGCGAAACGGAACGGAACCTGGACCTCGTGCGGGACTACGCCCGCCGGGCCAAGGCTGGCGGGGCGGAACTGGTGGTCTTTCCCGAAGCGACGATGCGCGCCTTCGGCAACTCCCTGCTGGACGTCGCCGAACCCCTGGAGGGGCCGTGGGCCGCAGAGGTCCGCGGCATCGCGGCCGAGCTCGGCATCGTAATCGTGGCCGGCATGTTCACCCCCGGATCGTCTGCCGCCGGCACCCGCAAGGTCCGCAACACACTCCTGGTCACCGGCCCGGGCGTAGACGCCAGCTACGACAAGATCCACCTTTACGACGCCTTCGGCTTCGCCGAGTCGGACACTGTGGACGGCGGCACCCGACCCGTCACCTTCGACGCCGGCGGCATCACCTTTGGCCTGGCCACCTGCTACGACGTGCGGTTCCCGGACCTGTTCACGGAGAACGCGGAGCGCGGGGCGCAGGTCAACATTGTTTGCGCCTCCTGGGGTGCCGGGCCGGGCAAGGTCGAGCAGTGGAAGCTGTTGTCCCGGGCCCGCGCCGCGGACTCAACGACGTTCGTCCTGGCGTGCGGCCAGGGCGACCCGGCCAGCGTTGGCACCGAGCCCGCCGGGTCCGCCCCCACCGGCGTCGGGCACTCGGCCGTCGTCTCGCCCTTCGGGGAGGTCCTCCAGGAGCTCGACGGCGCCCCCGGCCTGCTCTTCGCCGACCTGGACCCCGCCGTCGTCGAGGACGCCCGCGCCAAGCTCCCGGTCCTCGCCAACCGCCACAAGTTCTAGCAACGCGGGGTCACTTCTGGCCCATCCGGGGCACCCCGATGGGCCAGAAGTGACCCCGCGTTTTACTTACTTGGCGGCGCGCTGGCGGGAGATCTCGTAGAGCGAGATGCCGACGGCCATCGAGGCGTTGAGCGATTCCATGGCGGAGTCGATCGGGATGGAGACGATCTGGTCGCAGTTTTCGCGGACCAGGCGGCTCAAGCCCTTGCCTTCGGACCCGACGACGATGCAGACCGGCTCGGTGGCCAGGGCAAGGTCCGGCAGCGAGACGTCGCCGTCGCCGTCCAGGCCCAGCACGTAGATGCCCATGTTCTTGAAGGCCTTGAGCGTGCTGTTCAGGTTGGCGGCGCGGGCCACCGGGACGCGGACGGCGGCGCCGGCGCTGGTCTTCCAGGCCGAGGCGGTGACGCCGACGGAGCGGCGTTCCGGCACAATGACGCCGTGGCCGCTGAAGGCCGAGACCGAGCGGATGATCGCGCCCAGGTTGCGGGGGTCGGTGATGCCGTCGAGGGCGACGAAGAGCGGCGCGTTGGCGACGTGGCCCTTCTTCCAGCTCTCAAGGGTCTCTTCGGCCAGCTCGTAGGCGTCCTGGTATTCGTACGGCGGGATCTGCAGCACGAGGCCCTGGTGGATGGCGTCGTCCGTCATCCGGTCCAGTTCGGGCTTGCCGGTCTCCAGCAGCGGAATGCCGCGTTCGGCCGCGAGCTTGAGCGATTCCTTGACGCGGTCATCCATTTCGATCCGGATGGCGACGTGCAGGGCCTTGGCGGGGATGCCGGCGCGGAGGGCTTCGACGACGGAGTTGCGTCCGGTGACGACTTCCTCGGTGGCGCGTCCCTTCGGGCCCGAGCGGGCGCCGGGGTTGCGGGTGCCCGTGCCGCGCTTGGCTGCGGAGCGTTCCGCGAGCTGCTTGCTCTTGTGGGCCTTGTGGTAGGGACGGTCCTCCGCCTTGGGAGTGGGGCCCTTACCCTCGAGGGCTTTACGGCCGTGACCGCCGGTCCCGACGGTGGGGCCCTTCTTCATTTTGACCGAGCGGCGACCGTTGTTGGCCATGAGTTTCACCCTTTTAACTACGCGATTCGTTGATAAGTCTGAACTCCAGTCTACTGACTCGCGTTAAATCCTCGACCGGGGGCTCCTCCGGCGGCCCGCTTCGACCCGCCGGGCGGGGACGGGTTCAGCCGCGCTTGAGGCTCCAGCTGGCGCCGTCCGCGCCGTCCTCGACAACGACGCCGGCCGCCGCGAGGGTGTCCCGGATGGCGTCCGAGGCGGCCCAGTCCTTGCCGGCGCGGGCCTGGGCGCGGGCCGCGAGCTGGGCCTCGACCAGGACCCCGAGGGCAGTGTTGGCCTGCTCGTCGACTGCCGGGGCTGCCGTGTCGTTGAGACCAAGGACACGCGTCATGTCCGTGACACTGGCCAGTGCCTGCCGGGCGTCGTCCAGCTCGCCGGCGGTGAGCGCCGTGTTGCCAGCCCGGACGGTGTCGTGCAGGACGGCGAGGGCCTGGGGGACGTTGAGGTCATCATCCATCGCCGCGGCAAAGGCGTCCGGGACGACGCCGTAGCTGAAGGAGCCGAAACTGGCCGGGGCCCCGCCGTCGGCGCCGCCAAGGGTCCGGACGGCGCGGCTGATGAAGCCGTCGATCCGCTCCATCGCGGCGGCGGCCTCGCTCAATGAGGTGGGCTGGTAGTCCAGCACCGAGCGGTACTGCGCCTGGCCGAGGTAGTACCGGACCACCCGCGGCGAGGCGAGTTCCAGCATGTCGGCCGGGCTGACCGTGTTGCCGATGGACTTGGACATCTTTTCGCCGGCGTAGGTGACCATGCCGTTGTGCATCCAGAAGTTCGCGAAGCCGTGGCCCGCGGCCTGGGACTGGGCCATCTCGTTTTCGTGGTGCGGGAAGCGCAGGTCCAGCCCGCCGCCGTGGATGTCGAACTCGGTGCCGAGGTACTTGGTGACCATTGCGGAGCACTCCAGATGCCAGCCCGGCCGTCCGGCGCCCCACGGCGAAGCCCAGGCCGCCGTCGCCGGCTCGCCTTCCTTGTGGCCCTTCCAGAGCGCGAAGTCGCGCGGATCCCGCTTCCCCCGGGGGTCGGCGTCGGGAGCTCCCTGCATGTCATCGAGCTTCTGCCGGGTCAATGACCCGTACTTTGCCCAGGAGCGCACATCGAAATACACGTCGCCGGAATCGTCGAGCGCCGGGTAGGCGTGTCCGCGGTCGATCAGCTGCTGGATCAGGGCGTGCATCTCGGGGATGTGGCCGGTGGCGCGCGGCTCGTAGGTGGGACGGGAGACGCCCAGGGTGTCGTAGGCCTTGAGGAATTCCTGCTCGTACCGGTAGGCCAAGGCCCACCATTCCTCCTCGCGGACAGCGCCCGGCTCGCCCTCGAATTCAGGGGCAAACGATTCGGCCGACTTCGCCAGGATCTTGTCGTCAATGTCGGTAACGTTGCGGACCACCGTGACCCGGAACCCGCGGTACTGCAGCCAGCGGGTGAGCTGGTCAAAGGCGATCGCGGAACGGATGTGCCCAACGTGCGGCATGCCCTGCACCGTGGCACCGCAGTAGTACAGGCTCACATTGCCGGGAACCAGGGGGACGAAGTCGCGGACTTCGGCGGAAGCAGTGTCGTAAAAGCGCAGGGTCACCGCTCCAGATTAGCCGATGCCCGGGAACCGGCCCGGCGGGCTACTTGCAGTGCACGCCGATCTGGTCCATCTGTTGCCGCAGCTGCGTCAGCTGCTCGGAGGTCTGCCTGCCGGTGGGGCTGGCTCCAACCTGCTTCATGATGTCGGCCATCTTCTGGATCGGTTCGGAGACTTCCGGGGCCACCTTGTCCGCGACCTCCTGGTAGTGCTGGCCGATCTGGGTGGCCTTTTCCTTGTCGCTCCCCTTGGGCACGAAGGTGTCGGTGGTGAGGAACTTGCAGCTTTCCTCAACGCTCATCCGGGGCCTGGTGGTAGCGGGCGGCGTCGCGGCGCCGGCGCACCCGGACAGCAGCGTTCCGGCTAGAAGGGCGACGACGGGAAGCAGCTTTTTCACGGGAGGTCTCCTGAGAGGTGCGGAGGGGTTGTCCCTTAAGCGTAGGCCCGATTGCCCCGCCCGGCCCGGCCGTCCTCAGACGGCCGGGTAGACCAGGGCAGTGGCTGTGGCGGCGATCCCTTCGCCGCGGCCGGTGAAGCCAAGGCCGTCGCTGGTAGTGGCCGACACACTCACAGGCGCGTCGGCGGCCTCACTGAGGACTCGCTGGGATTCCTCCCGCCGGGGACCGAACTTGGGCTTGTTCGCCACGAACTGCACGGCAATGTTGCCGATCTCAAAGCCGCCGGCGCGGACGATCCGGGCCGCCTCGGCCAGCAACGTCACGCCGGAGGCGCCGGCGTATTCGGGCCGGTCAGTACCGAAGTGCGTGCCGAGGTCCCCGATCCCGCAGGCGGAGAACAGCGCGTCCGCGGCGGCATGGGCCACGGGGTCTCCGTCGGAATGGCCGGCCAGGCCCCGTTCGCCCTCCCAGAGCAGGCCGCCGAGCCAGAGCGGCTGTGGCGCGTCCTCGGGGGCGTAGGCGTGGACGTCGATGCCGATCCCGGTCCGCGGGATCGGCACTCCGGGCTGCTGCGGCCGGTTCCCGTCCATCCTTAGCCCTCCACCCAGCGCGCGCCCAGGGGACCTTCGAGGAGGCCCTCGGCGAGGATCAGGTCCAGCGGCGTGGTGATCTTCAGCGACTGGCTGGCGCCCCGCACGGCGTACACGGGGACGCCGAGCAGTTCCACCAGCATCGCATCGTCCGTGACGGCAGCGGCTTGGGCCGCGTCGAATCCAGCGGCTGCTTCGTGAGCGCCCAGCAGGGTGGCCAGGTCGAAGCCCTGCGGCGTCTGGACAGCGCGCAGCATTTCCCGGGGGGCGGTGCCGGTGACCACTTCAGGGGCGACGTCGGTGTCGTCGCCGAAGGTTGGGTCCACCGTCTTGATGGTGTCGACGACCGGGATCACGGGGATGACGGCGACGGCGCCGGCGGTGAGGGCGGCGGCCACGCGGTGGAAGACGGCTTCCGGGGTGAGCGCCCGGGCGGCATCGTGGACGAGGACGGACTGCGTGCCCGGCGAGAGCGCGGACAGTGCGGCGCGCACGGACTCGGCGCGGCTGGCCCCGCCGTCGACAATGGTCACGTCGGGGAGCTGCACGGCTGCTCCAGGCGCGGCGGTGCGGCGGTGTTCGGCATGCAGTTCCGCGCTGAAGGTTTCGCACTGGGCCCGCAGTTCAGTGTCCCCCGGCGGGATCGCGACGCAGATCTGCCGGGCGATGCCGGCCGCGGCGACGCCCCGCAGGGCGTGCATGAGGATGCTGTCACCGCCCAGCGGCACCTTGGCCTTCGGCATGCCGTAGCCCAGGCGCTGGCCGGATCCGGCGGCGACGAGGATGACCGCTGTGACGTGAGCTGTCGATGCAGTGTTCATGCGGACAAGACTACGTCCCGGCGCCGCGCCCCAAGCCCAACTAGCTGGCAGTTGTTGTCGTTTTCAGGGCCCAAAAGGACAACAACTGCGAGTCAGTTGGGCCGGTTTTGGGCAAAAAGAAGCCCCGGCGGCCGTAACGCCACCGGGGTTCGATTCTTAGTTAGGAAGCCAGGACTTCATCGAGAACGCTTGCGGCCTTCTCTTCATCAGTCTTCTCAGCCAGTGCCAGTTCTGAGATCAGAATCTGGCGGGCCTTGGCCAGCATGCGCTTCTCCCCTGCGGAGAGACCCCGGTCGTGGTCACGGCGCCACAGGTCGCGGACGACCTCTGCCACCTTGATGACGTCACCGGAAGCAAGCTTCTCCAGGTTTGCCTTGTAACGACGCGACCAGTTGGTGGGCTCTTCAGTGAACTCGGCCCGCAGCACGTCGAATACGTGCTCCAAGCCTTCCTTGCCCACTACGTCCCGGACCCCAACAAGGTCAACGTTTTCTGCTGGAACTTCAATGGTCAGATCACCCTGAGCCACCTTGAGCTTGAGATACATCTTCTCTTCGCCCTTGACAGTGCGCATCTTGATTTCTTCAATTTTGGCTGCACCGTGGTGAGGGTAAACTACTGTCTCGCCGACCTCAAAAACCATGTGGACATTCCCCTTTCCCGCAGACCAGTTTATCACGATTAAGGCATACAACTGCCATGGATCGTGCCCCGAAACCGCGTAAATCCGCGGAAAATGGCCCGAATCGGCTCCTTAAAACCCTTGACGGATGCGGATAATAGTGCATTGGGCACCCGCTGCCAAGAGCCTCACGGTTCGACGCCGGACGGCCCCTGGGCGGGGCGGCAGCCGGTTCCACAGCCGGACCGGCAGCCGGACCGGCAGCCGGACCGGCAGCCGGTCCCGCTCCCCTGCGGGCGCCTTTGTGTACTCCCCCGAATCCGCGTTTGCGCTCCATTGCGGATAGGCTATGGCTGAATAATGTTTCAAGACTCTCAAGGAGTGCGTGACGTGCGTTTCACTGCGATGACCCGGGGCCGGCGCGGCAAGCTGGCAATGGCAACGGCTGCACTTGGCATTGGCCTGCTGTCGGTGACCGGCTGCGGCTATATCAATGCCCAGCAGACCACTGAGCAGTACTCGGCGTCGGACGGGACCCGGACCGACCTCGGACCGCTCCAGCTCCGCAACATGATGATCATCTCCGACGACGAGGACAAGCCGGGCCGCGTCATCGGTGCCGTGTACAACACCTCCGCCAATGATGTGAAGCTGACCATCAACGGTGCCGGCGGATCCCAGACCCAGGTTCCGGTCAAGAAGAACTCCTACGTCCTGCTCAACGATTCCGCCGACCCGGCGATCCTGAGCACCTCCGGAGGCAAGCCCGGCTCCCTGGTCGAGGTCACGATCCGCGAAGACGGCACCAACTTGGACGCCAAGTTCAAGATGCCCGTCCTGGACGCCACGATCACGGACTACAAGAAGTACCTGCCCACCGCCGAGCCCACCAGCTCCAGCACCGCCTCGGGTACGGCCACGCCGTCGCCGTCGTCGACTCCGTCGGAAACCCCCACGGAGACTCCGTCGGCCACTCCGACTCCGTAGCACTCCAGTACGCAAAAGGAGGGGCACCCGCACCGGGTGCCCCTCCTTTTGCGTTCCTGTGGCTTGCGTTCCGCAGCCCTGACGGCGCCCGGGCGCCTGGCGCCTAGGGTTCGAACTTGTAGCCCAGCCCGCGGACCGTGATCAGGTACCGCGGGGCCGAGGGGTCCGGTTCGATCTTGCTGCGCAACCGCTTGATGTGCACGTCCAGGGTCTTGGTGTCGCCGACATAGTCAGAGCCCCAGACCCGGTCGATGAGCTGTCCGCGGGTGAGAACCCGGCCGGAGTTGCGCAGCAGCATCTCGAGCAGCTCGAATTCCTTGAGCGGCAGTGACACCTGTTCGCCATTCACGCTGACCACGTGCCGCTCGATGTCCATCCGCACCGGCCCGGCCTGGACGGTGCTGGAGACCAGTTCCTCGGGCTCGCCGTGGCGGCGCAGCACGGCCCGGACCCGGGCCACCAGCTCCCGGGAAGAATAGGGCTTCGTGACGTAGTCGTCGGCACCCAGTTCAAGGCCCACCACTTTGTCGATCTCAGCGTCTTTGGCTGTCAGCATGATCACCGGCACGGAGGATCGTTGGCGCAGCTGGCGGCAAACCTCGGTCCCGGACTGGCCGGGCAGCTGCAGGTCCAAGAGGACCAGGTCGGCGCCGTTGCGGTCGAACTCAGTGATGGCGTCGAGTCCGTTGTCCACGACCTCCACCTCGAATCCTTCCTTGCCCAGCAGGTAGGAGAGGGGGTCGCTGAACGATTCCTCGTCCTCAACAATAAGAATCCGGCTCAAGCGCTAGCTCCTTGTTCATGGACGCCGGCGGCGTCGCGTCGGTCGTGTCGTGCATTTGGCGCGGATCGGCGGGGATCCGCGGCGGGGTCGTCCTGTCCCTCCATCTCCGGGAGGCGGATGGTGAAGGTGGAACCCTGCCCGGGCTGGGACCAGAGCGTCACCTCCCCGCCGTGGTTGGCCATCACATGCTTGACGATGCTCAGGCCAAGGCCGGTGCCGCCGGTGTGGCGGGAGCGGGCGGAGTCCACGCGGTAGAAGCGTTCAAAGACGCGTTCCTGGTCCTCGGGGCTGAGTCCCTCGCCCTGGTCAGTCACGGAGACGGCTACCAGGCCGTCCCGGGCGCGCACGCCGACGCCCACCCGGGTGTTCTCCGGCGAGTATCGGATCGCGTTGTCGATCAGGTTGCGCAGCGCGGTCACGAGCAGGTCCTGGTCGCCGTAGACCATCGCGTCGGTCCGGCCGCCGACCACGATCTCGATGTTCTTGCTTTCGGCGGGAAGCTGGGACCGGTCCACGGCCTCGGCGACCACCTTGTTGATGTCCACGGGGTGGGCCTGCTGGGCCACGTTCGCCCCCTGCAGCCGGGAAAGTTCGATGATGTCCTGCACGAGGGCGGCCAGCCGGGTGGATTCCTTGTGCATGCGCTTGGCAAACCGGCGGACGGCCTCCTCGTCATCGGGCGAGGCTTCCAACGCTTCGGCCAGCAGCGAGATGGCGCCGACGGGGGTCTTCAGCTCGTGCGAGACGTTGGCGACGAAGTCGTTGCGGATCTCTTCGGTGCGGGTGATCTCGGTGCGGTCGTCCGCGAGCAGCAGGATATATTCCTCGCCGAGCATGGCTGCGCGGACCTGCACCACTATGGTTCCCTGGCCCAGCGGGCCGCGCGGCAGCTCCAGCTGTTTCTCGAGGATCACACCGTCGCGCCGGACCTTGCCGGTCATTTCGAGCAACTGCTGGTGCACCACGGTATGCCCCCGCACCAGGCCGTAGGCGTAGGCGGCCGGGCTGGCGCGCACAACGCCGTCGATCGCGTCTACCACCACGAAGGCGCGCCCCACGACGGCCAGCACCTCGGCGGCGCCCTCCGGGAGCGAGGGATCGCCGGTCTCGACGTCGCTGATTTTGCGCTGCTGCTCACTGATCCGGAAGGCGAGCACGCCAAATATACCGAGCGACAGGCCGACCAGGCCCGCGATCACACCGATGAGCATTGGATCCACGGCTCCAGCTTATGCGCTGCGGCCCGCCGGAAATCGAAAACTTGTGCGATTGCGGCGCTGGTTCAGCTAACGTTCACCTATTGAGGCGTAACAGTTCACCGGAGGCTGGAAGGGTGGCAGGTTGAACGCCGCTACGGTGAAACGAAACGGCCGGGCGCCGAGGTGCCCGGCAATGTTTCCGAGGAAAGGACGCACCCGTGCGTAAGGTTTTTCAGGAAGAGCTCGCCCAGGTCGGTGAGCAGCTCGTCGAAATTTCGAAGCTCGTCAGCGAGGCCTTTGAGAAGGCCACAACAGCCTTCGAGGGCGCCGACATCGACCTCGCCGAGGACGTCATCGCGGCCGACGCCCGGATCGATTTCCTGCAGAACAGCCTCGACGAGCGTGCCATCGACATCCTCGCCCTGCAAGGCCCGGTGGCCAGCGACCTGCGCATGATCGTGGGTTCGCTCCGGATGAGCGCCTCGCTGGAGCGGATGGGCGACCTCGCCCGGCACATCGCCCAGCTCGCCCGGCTCCGCTACCCGGCGAACGTGGTCCCGCAGCAGCTGCAGGAGACTTTCAAGAGCTTCGCCAAGCACGACCTGGAGATCGCGCAGAAGCTCACCGTGCTGCTGGAGACCCGCGACCTCGAGGTGGCCCGTGACATCCTCAAGGCCAACAGCGCCGTCAACGACCTGCACCTGAGCGTCTTCAAGGCGATCGCGCGCAGCGACTGGGCGGAATCCGCGGCCACCACCGTGGACGTCGCCCTGGCCAGCCGCTACTTCGAGCGCTTCGCGGACCACGGCGTTTCCGTCGCGCAGAAGGTCACCTACCTGGTCACCGGCGCGTGGCACCCGAACAGCATCGAGCACAGCTGACGGCCCAGCCGTCCCCAAAGCAGCGGGTACGACGGCGGCCGGTCACCTTGGAGGTGACCGGCCGCCGTCGTCGTATCCGGGGTGCGAAAGGCGTTACTTCTTGCCCTGGTTTGCCACTGCCTTGATGGATTCGGCGGCGGCTTCGGGGTCGAGGTAGGTGCCGCCCGGATTCAGCGGCTTGAAGTTCTCGTCCAGTTCGTAGACGAGCGGGATGCCGGTGGGGATGTTCAGCCCGGCGATGTCCTCGTCGCTGATGCCGTCAAGGTGCTTGACCAGCGCGCGCAGGGAGTTGCCGTGGGCGGTGACCAGCACGGTCTTGCCGGCCTTGAGGTCTTCCTTGATGTCCGATTCCCAGTAGGGCAGCAGCCGGACCAAGACGTCCTTGAGGCATTCGGTCCGCGGCACCGCGTCGCCGAGATCCTTGTAGCGCGGATCCCCCACCTGGGAGAACTCCGAGTCGTCCGCGAGAGGCGGCGGCGGGGTGTCGTAGGAACGGCGCCAGGTCATGAACTGCTCCTCGCCGTATTCGGCCAGGGTCTGGGCCTTGTCCTTGCCCTGCAGCGCGCCGTAGTGGCGCTCGTTGAGGCGCCAGTCGCGCTTGACGTCGATCCAGCCGCGGTCCGCCTTCTCCAGCGCGAGGTTTGCGGTGTTGATGGCCCGCTTCAGGCGCGAGGTGTAGAGGATGTCCGGGAGGATGTTGTTCTCCACCAGCAGCTCGCCGCCGCGTACCGCCTCGGCACGGCCCTGGTCGTTCAGGTCGACGTCCACCCAGCCGGTGAACAGGTTCTTGGCGTTCCATTCGCTGTGGCCGTGGCGCAGCAGAATCAGCTTGTAAGTCATGCTTTTCATCCTAGCCGAGCGGTCCCGGGCCGTGCCGAGCGTTACACCCACGGCTGCTACCGCGACGCGGGGTCAGCTACGGCCCATCCCCGGGCCCGGCATGGACCGTATCTGACCCCGCGTTGGACGATAGGGTTGGCGTGTGGTGCAGAAAGCTGAGCGGGTGGTGTCACCCGGGACCCGGGGCGGGACGGGTGGCAGCACCCGGTCTGGCCGGCCCGTGGGCAACGTGACCCGCGGAACCACCAACCCGAACCGGATGCGGCGGGTCGACCGCTGGCTCACCGGGCCGCAGGCCTGGCGTTTGCGCGGCGCGAAGGATCCGCTCGTCGTCGACCTCGGCTACGGCGCGTCCCCGGCCACCGCCGTCGAACTCTTTGAACGCCTCTCCGCCATCCGCGCCGACGTGCGCGTAGTCGGAATTGAGATTGAGCCGGAGCGGGTCCGGCAGGCCAGGGCGCTGGAGCGTCCCGGGCTCAGCTTCCAGCTGGGCGGCTTCGAACTCCCGGTTCCGGGCCGACCGGTGCTGGTGCGGGCCTTCAATGTCCTGCGGCAGTACGAGGAGGCGGATGTGCCCGCCATCTGGCGGCTGGTGCAGGACCGGCTGGCCCCCGGCGGCCTGCTCATCGACGGCACTTGTGACGAGATCGGACGCCGGGTTACCTGGGTGGCGCTCGACGACGTGCGGCCGCTGAGCCTGGGGCTGTCCATGCGCTTCGGCGGCTTCGAGCTGCCCTCGGATATCGCCGAACGGCTGCCGAAAGCGCTTATCCACCGGAACGTGCCCGGCGAGAAAATCCATTCCTACCTGCAGGCGCTGGACAAGGCCTGGCTTGAGGCGGCGCCGCTGGCCTCGTTTGGGAACCGGCAGCGCTGGACGGCAATGTGCCGTGCACTGCGCGACGGCGGCTGGCCAGTGCAGGACGGCCCGGCGCGGTGGCGCCTGGGTGAGCTGACCGTGGACTGGGAAGCCGTGGCGCCTGACGGACTACAGCAGGCAGGTCACCAGGGGCCGTAGGGCCCCATGTTGCGGCTGCCGCCGCGGCCGGCATCCTTCACCGCGGGACGGACATCGGCGAGGTAGACGGATGCGGCCGTCACGGCCGCGAGGCCGAAGAGCCCCAGCGGGCCGAAGAACCCGCCGCCGCCGCCGACAATGGACAGCAGGCCGATGAAGAGGGCACCCCCGGTCAGGGCGAGCCAGAACGTCTTGGTCCGCTTGGACACCGCCTCGAAGGCGTTGGCCTTGTGCCGCAGGCAATCGAAGAACGCCCACACCTCAAGCCCCAGGGCCACGAGCGCCAGCAGGAAGTAGATCCCTCTATCGGCAATTTCAATCAGCGTTCTTCCGTCCATGCCCCCAGCCTAGCCGTCCAGTGTTGCCAAAGCCTGCTGCAAATCGGCCCACAGGTCCTCGACGTTTTCAATTCCGACACTCAGCCGGACCAGGTTCTCCGGTACGCTCTCCGGTTCCGCCGTGTGCCGGCGGCGGCGCTCGATCAGGGATTCCACCCCGCCCAGCGAGGTGGCCGGCAGCCACAACTGCAGGGCCCGGATCATCCGGTCGGCCGCCTCCGCGCCGCTGAACCCGCCGTCGGGGCCGTCCCCCGGGGCCATTTCGATGCACAGCACGGAACCGAAGCCCTTCATCTGCGCCTTGGCCCGTTCGTGGCCGGGGTCCGAGGGCAGGCCCGGGTACCGGATGCTGCCGACCTGCGGGTGCCGGCTCAGCCGCTCCGCGAGCACCGCCGCGGAGGCCTGCGAGCGCTCAATCCGCAGGGCCAGGGTGCGCAGCCCCCGCAGCGCCAGCCATGCCTCGAACGGCCCGGCGATGCCGCCGTGGATGGTTCGGTGGTGCAGCAGCCTGGCGTGGAGCTCGGCGTCGGAGGTCACGAGGGCGCCCAGCACGACGTCGGAATGGCCGGAGAGGTACTTGGTGACCGAGTGCAGGACGACGTCGGAGCCGAGGCTGAGCGGCTGCTGCACGAGCGGGGTGGAGAAGGTGTTGTCGGTAACGACGAGGGCGCCGGCCGCGTGCGCTGCAGCGGTGAGCGCACGGATGTCCGCGACGCCGAGCATCGGGTTGGTGGGGCTCTCCAGCCACAGCATGCTGGCAGGCGTTCCGCCGGCGGGCGCCAGCTGTTCCAGCACGGCGTCGGTGTCCGCAATGTCCACGGTGCGCAGCTCCAGCGCACCCTTCTGCGCCAGTTCCGTCGCCATCACGAGCGAACCGGCGTAACTGTGGGACGGCATTACCAGCACCCCCTGCGCCGGAACCAGGGACAGCGCGGAACTTACGGCGGCGAGGCCGGAGGCGTACAGCAGGCCCGGCAGCGTGGCGCCTTCCAGCTGCGCCAGGGCCTGTTCGAAGGGGTCCCAGCTGGGGTTGGAATACCGGCCGTAGCCGCGGTCGCCGGGGCCCAAGGGACCGGTGCCGAAATAGGTCGAGGACAGCACGATCGGCGGGTTGACCGGGGCGTCGCGTTCGCGCGGAGGACGGCCTGCGGCCACCACCACGGTTTCGGCCGAGAGCGAGGCTGCCTGTTCTTCGGAGAGACTCATGGTGACAGGGTACTTCGGAGCCGCGCCGGGCCCGTAAGGCGTTACGCGCTGGCCGCCATGGTGTCGGTGATTGTCGGTAGGCTAGAGCAGTGACTACCCAGACTCCCGGACCCTTCCCCGGACTGTTCATTGCCTTTGAGGGCGGCGACGGTGCCGGCAAGTCCACCCAGGCCGCGGAGCTCGCCGGAGCACTCGAGTCCCGCGGGCTGACGGTGCTGCGGACGCGGGAACCGGGCGGCACGCCGATCGGCGAGAAGCTTCGGTCCCTGGTGCTGGATCATGGCCACGGGCACATCGACGCCCACACCGAGGCCCTGATCTTTGCAGCGTCCCGCGCCGCGCACGCCGCGCAGGTCATCCGTCCGGCGCTGGAGCGGGGCGAGGTGGTCCTCACCGACCGGTACATCGACTCCTCGGTCGCCTACCAGGGCGCGGGCCGGCACCTCGGCACGGACGCGGTGCGTGAGATCAATGACTGGGCCACCTCCGGCCTGCAGCCGGACCTGACGGTGTTGCTTGACGTCGACCCTGCCGACGGGCGCCGGCGCCGGACCGCCGGCGACGCCGCGGAAGACCGGCTCGAATCCGAGGCCGACGACTTCCACGCCAGGATCCGCGCCGCTTTCCTGGCGCTGGCGGCGGCTCGGCCGGAAAAATACCTGGTTCTCGCGGCGCACCTGCCCGTGTCGGAGCTGGCTGCCCGGATCCTCGAACGGGTCGAGACGCTGCTCTCGCTCCGTCAAAGCAGCTCGGCATGAGCGTCTGGGACGACCTCCAGGGCCAGCCGGCCGTCGTCGCCCAACTGCGCCAGGCCGCGGAGGGCGACGGTCTCACGCACGCCTGGCTGTTCACCGGCCCGCCGGGATCCGGCCGGTCCAACGCCGCGAAGGCCTTTGCCGCGGCACTGAACTGCGACCAGGAAGACATCACGAAGCGCGGCTGCGGCGAATGCCCTGCGTGCCAGACCATCGTTGGCGAGACGCACTCCGATGTCACGTTCGTGCGCACCGAGAAGGTCACCATCACGATCGACGAGGCCCGCGAACTGGTCTCGACCGCGGGCAACCGTCCCTCCTCCGCCCGCTGGCGCATCATCGTCGTCGAAGACGCGGACCGGATGGCGGAGCGCACCACCAACGTGCTGCTCAAGGCCGTCGAGGAGCCCACCCCGCGCACCATCTGGATGCTGTGCGCGCCGTCACCCGCGGATGTGCTCGTGACCATCCGGTCCCGTTGCCGCCCGGTGGCGCTGCGGCTCCCGCCGGCGGCCGACGTTGCGGCCCTCCTGGTCAAGCGCGACGGCGTCGAACCGGAGGTTGCCGAACGCGCCGCCCGCGCCGCGCAAAGCCACGTGGGAATCGCCCGCAGGCTGGCGAGGGACCCGGAGGCCCGCGAACGCCGGCTGGAGACCGTGCGGTTCCCGCTGCACCTGCGGGGCATCACCGCGGCCGTGATGATGGCGGACAAGCTCGTCAAGATCGCCACGGAGGAAGCCAACAGCTCCAACGACGAGCGCGACGCCGCCGAAAAGGCGGCGCTGCTCGCCACGCTGGGGGCACCCGAAAGCGGGCCGCTCCCGCCGGCCATGCGCGGGCAGGTCAAGCAGCTCGAGGACGACCAGAAGCGGCGTGCCAAGCGCTCCGTCACCGACTCGCTTGACCGTACCCTGACCGACCTGCTGTCCTTTTACCGGGATGTGCTGATCATCCAGATGGGGAACGCCGTGGAACTGGTCAACGTTGAGCTGAGGAGCGAGCTGCAGGAATTCGCCGGACGCTCAACGGCCGAGGTGACGCTTGCCCGGATGGATGCCATCAACAAGGCCCGCAAACGGATCACGACGACCAATGTGGCCCCGCTGCTGGCCATCGAGTCCATGGCCGCCAGCCTGATCTGACCCGTCAGCAACGCTCCACCCGCTTCGATCCGCCCAGTTCCACATCCCCAAGGAGAACAGCATGACGTCAGCACCACCACCCCCGGCAGGCAGCCGAACCTTGGGGCTCGGGGTGCGGGCTGCCGGCGCCTTGGCGCTGGGCCTGGTGCTGTCCCTGGTGCTGTCTTCCTGCACGCTTTTCGGCTCCGGCGACGGCGGCCCAAAGAGCTCCTCCGCAACGGCCGACCCTTCGATCGCCGCAGCCGCCCCGGCCGAGCTGCGGAGCTTCTACTCCCAGCAGCTCAAATGGTCGGCCTGCGAGGGGGACTTCCAGTGCGCCAAGGTCAAGGTTCCGCTGGACTACAGCAAGCCCGACGGCGACACGATCGAACTTGCCGTCATCAAACTTGCATCGAAGGGCGGCAACAAGAAGGGCAGCCTGCTGGTTAACCCGGGCGGTCCCGGCGGTTCCGGCTACGACTTCGTCAGGGACGCCGGCTCTACGAACATTTCCGAGAAGGTGCGCTCGAATTACGACGTCGTCGGCTTCGATCCGCGCGGGGTGAAGCGCTCCGCTCCGGTCACCTGCCTCACCGACCGGGAACGCGACGCCAACCGCGCCAAGATCTACAAGCTGGACACCGACGCAGGACTGGCCGAAGCCTTCGCGGACAACAAAGCCATCGCCGCCAAGTGTGCCGAGAAGACCGGGCCGGTCCTGGGCCACGTCGACACCGTCAGCGCCGCCAAGGACCTCGACGTCCTCCGCGGCGTCCTGAACGACACCAAGCTGAACTACCTGGGCTACTCGTACGGCACCTTCCTCGGCTCGACCTACGCCTCGCTTTTCCCGGACAACGTGGGCCGGATGGTCCTGGACGGCGCCCTGGACCCCTCCCTGAGCAATGAGGAGCTGACCGCAGGCCAGGCGAAGGCTTTCGAGAAGGCCATCCACGCCTATGCGACCAGTTGCCTCCAAAACAGCGGCTGCCCGTTGAGCGGAACCCCGGACGAGGCCGTCCGGCAGATCCAGGACCTCATCGCGGCCGTGGAAGCCAACCCGCAGCCCGCCAAGGACGGCCGGCTGGTCAACGCGTCCATGTTCGTCAGCGGCTTCATCCTGCCGTTCTACAACGACGACAACTGGCCCGTGCTGACCCAGGCCCTGGACAGCGCGATGAAGGGCGATCTGTCCCCGATGCTCCGGCTGTCCGACTTCGGCGCGGACCGCGAGCCGAACGGCACCTACTCGGCAAACTCCGCGTTCGCCTTCAATGCCATCAACTGCCTCGACTACTCGATGGAAACCGGCACGGCGGCGATGCGGACCGAGGAGAAGCGGCTCCGCCAACTCTCCCCCACTCTGGGCTACTACTTTGCGTACGGCGGCACGAGCTGCAAGGACTGGCCCTACAAGAGCCTCCGCACCCCGGCTCCGGCCCAGTACAAGGGCACGGCCGACATCCTGGTCGTGGGCACCACCGGCGACCCCGCCACACCGTACGAATGGGCCGTCGCCCTGCGCAAGCAACTGGGCACCGCCTCGCTGCTGACCTGGAAGGGCGAGGGCCACACCGCCTACGGCCGTTCCAACAGCTGCGTTGAGAAGGCCGTGGACGGGTACCTCGTGGACGGCAAGACACCGGCGGACAACACCGTCTGCTGACCGGTCCACGGCACCCTCGCGGCTCATTTTGACCCGGGCGCGGGGACTCCATTACAGTTGTCTCTTGCATGATCCGCCCGGTTCGCCGGGGTTTCACGCGGTTGCTTCCTTAGCTCAGTCGGTAGAGCGTCTCACTCGTAATGAGAAGGTCATCAGTTCGATTCTGATAGGAAGCTCGGAAGTTCGAAGCAAAGAACCCCTGGAAATCATTGATTTCCAGGGGTTCTTTGCTGTCCGCCCACGCGGTCCGGCCCGGGATGCGGGTCCGGGTCCGGGTCCGGGGGGACTTCGACACGGGCACGCCGGGCACGTAGCGGCCGGCGTGCCCGCGTTTGGTCCAATAGTGCCCGGGGCTGCGGCCGCGGCATGCACGGCCCGGACCCCGGCTGCTCTTGTCATTCACGCCCCCGTCCGCGACCCTTGGGAAATGGACCGGCCTGAGCGCGAGGTGCCCG
This sequence comes from Arthrobacter sp. YAF16, assembly GCF_052113385.1. Lineage (NCBI taxonomy): Bacteria > Bacillati > Actinomycetota > Actinomycetes > Micrococcales > Micrococcaceae > Arthrobacter > Arthrobacter sp. YAF16. Next base: position 128,749 of record NZ_JBFRDC010000007.1, on the reverse strand, counting down.
CCCCTCCCGGGCCGGACCCCGCCGCGACGCCGACCGGACCCGGGATGGCAGCACCGGGACCGGCACCGGCCGCGTCCCCCACTGCATCACGGGCAGGCGGCCGCCGGCCGTGGGGCACGGTGGTGGGCTTCGGGCTGGTCAGCCTGGCGACCGACGTCGTCTCCGACGGCGCCCGCCCGCTCGCCGGACCGCTGCTGGCGCAGCTCGGCGCCTCCGCGCTCATCGTAGGGCTTGTCACCGGCGGGGCCGAGGCAGCGGCGCAGGGCCTGCGCTTGGTCTTTGGGCCCTGGGCGGACCGCACCCGCCGGTACTGGACCTTCACGCTGGCGGGCTACGCCCTGACGGCGCTCTGCGTGCCGCTGCTGGCCGTCGCCCCGGCCGCGGGTGCCGCCGGGCTGGTCCTGGCGTCGGCGCTGATCATCGGGGACCGGGTGGGCAAGGCCGTGCGGAGCCCGGCAAAGACCGTGCTGCTCGCCTCAGTGGCCAAGCGGGTGGGGCGCGGCCGCGGCTTCGCCGTGCACAAGTCCCTGGATCTCACCGGCGCGCTCCTCGGTCCGCTGATCGTGGCGGCCGTGCTGGCGGCCACCGGCCTCATCTCGGCCGCTTTTGCGGTCCTGGCTGTTCCCGCTGTGGTGGCGCTCGCGCTGTTGCTCTGGTTGCGCCGCCGCGTCGCGGAGCCCGGCGGCACTCCGGCGCCGCCTGGAACGGCGGGCAAACCGCCGTCGTTGTTCACCGGCGTTTTCCTGCTGTTCGCGGTGTGCGCCTTCTTCTGGAGTGCGGGTCTGGTGGCTTTCGGCGTGATTTCCTACCATTTGACCGCTGCTGTGGCGGTTCCGGCGCCCGTGGTGCCGCTGCTCTACGCCGCGGCCATGGGCGCGGCGGCACTCGGCGCGCTGGGGAGCGGCTTCCTCTACGACCGCGCGGGCCCGGCCGTATTGCTGGCGCTGCCGGTGCTGATTGCGGCCGTGCCCGTACTGGCATTCTCCACCGGCGTGGCCCTGGTGGTGGCTGGCGTGGCCAGCTGGGGCGCCGCCACCGGAATCCAGGACTCGACGGTCAAGGCGCTCGTGGCGGACCTCGTGCCGGAGCCGCGGCAGGGATCGGCGTACGGGGTCTTCGCGGCTTTCGAGGGAGCCGGCGCGCTGGCCGGCGGCGCGCTCTATGGCGCCCTCTACGGGGCGTGGCCCGCGCTGATCGCAGCGGTCGCCGCGCTGCAGGCGGCTGCCCTGGTGCTGCTGCTCATGACAGTGCGAAGGGCGCGCCGGGCCTGAGGCCCGGGCGCGCCCCTCGGAATGGTCAGTGCACCGTCAGCGCACCGTCAGCGTGCCCACACGGACGCGGCGCCGGAGTGCCCGGTGATGATGCTCTGGTACAGGAAGAAGGCGCCGGCCAAGGCTCCTGCAACCAGCAAGACGGTCCGCAGGACCCGGTTTTCGCGCAGGCCGCCGAGGAAGGCGAAGCGCCGGCCGATCGGTTCGAAGCTCACGATAATCATCGCCGCGACGATCACGAAGAAGATGATCGACACCACCTTCAGCACGTCACCTTGTTCGGCATGTTCCCGGACCAATTCCGTCGACGGACGGGCCTTCTGCAGCTGCTCCCCCGCCTGCGCGGTGATGAGCGCGACCGGAACCAGCCCCAGCGAGAGAACACCCAGCGGCCAGGCCAGGTACCGCCGCCAGCGGGTTACGGCAGCGTAGGCGATGGCGGCGAGGCCGGCGATCGGGCCAAGCACAACGACGGCGTGGACCAGAAGGATGTGGGCCGGGAGGCCGCCTATTTCAATCACGTGGAATCTCCTGCGGTGGACGTGTGCTGCGCGCCCCCGGCGTGGGGGCCGGAGCTTCTATGATTCTTGCATGGCAAAACGTGAGCTCGCGGACATTGCGGCGCAGCTCTACGGGATGCCGTTCGACAGCTTTGTCGCAGGCCGCAATGCCGCGGCCAAGGAACTGCTCTCCGCAACGCCCGCGACGCCGGAGCTACGCTCCCGCGCGGCGGAGGTGCGCTCCCTGCCCAAACCCTCGGTGAGCGCCTGGGCCGTCAACATGCTCGCCTGGCGGCGGCCGGAAACACTCCGTGACCTGGCCGAGCTGGGACTCGCAATGCGCCGGGCCCAGGCCTCCCTCGACGCGGCAACGCTCCGCAGCCTCTCCCGCGAACGGCGGACCATGCTGGCCGGCGCGGTCGACGCAGCCCGCGCCGTGGCGGAGCAACAGGGGCGGAAAATCAGCGGCACCGTCGCGGCGGAAGTGGAACAGACCCTGCGTGCGGCCACGGCTGACGAGGGCGCCGCTGCCGCCGTCCGGAGCGGGCGGCTGCTCCGGACGCTCTCCGCCGACGGCGTCGACGTCGTTGACCTCGACGGCGCCGTCGCCGTCCCGGATGCGACCGGGGCAAGGCCGCCGGCCGCTCCCCCGGAGAACGCTGCGCCCCCGGCACCGGGCACGCCTCCGGCAACCGGCCAGCCGCGCCTGCGGGCCGTCCGGCAGGAACGGCCGGCGCCCAGCCCCTCGGCCAGGGAGCGCGCCCAGGCCGCCCTCCGGCAAGCCACCGACGCCGCCCGTTCCAGCGCCGCCGAGGCAGAACGCGCATCCGGGGAACTAGAGGACGCGACGGACGCTGCGGCTGCACTGACGGAGGAGGCTGCCGGGCTCAGGGAACAGCTGGCGCGTGCCGAGGCCGGGCTGCGGCAGGCCCGAAAGCGGCTCGAACTGGCCTCGGCTGCCGCGCAGCAGGCAGCCCGGACGGCGGAGAAAGACCGCCGCCGGGAGGACCTGGCCCGGGAACGGGTGCTGCGGCTGGGCAACACGCCGGGCGGATGACCACTTACTGTCAGAGGGCGGTTGCAGACTTAATTCATGGAACAGCATCAGGATTTCCAACATCAGGAGTTCACGGCAGCCCGGCAGGCAGCAGCCCCGTCCGCAGCAGAGCATTGGGAAGTCACCTACCTGGACACCGAGTGCGGCCGGATCCGCACCGAAGCGTTCGACGACGCCGCTGCGGCTGAGCGCTTTGCCAGCCGGCGCATCCAGGACGAACACGGCTGGGCGGTCATCGACGCCGTGCTGCCGCGTCAGGGCCGGGCCGCAGCGTAGACGGGAGGGCAACCTCGGACCTCGTGCGAAGGTCCTGACTCGTCAGGGAGCCCGGAAGTCCGTCCGGATGGCCTGTTGGCGGACGTCCCGAAGGAGTAACTTTCGGAGTGGAGGCTTCCTCTTCTGGTGTCAGCTACGTTGGGAGCTTCGCCTTGGACCCGAAAAGAGGCCAGCATGCAAGCACGGATGCGTGGTGCGGCGATCATGGCGGCGGCAGCCCTAGTCCTGACGGCGGCCGGATGCGGGGCCAGCGGACTTTCGCAGGCTGATCAGCAGTCCGCTGACGCGATGGTCCTGACCCTGGCCACCGCTGGCGGTCCCGACGGTCATTCCGCAGCGCAAGTCCGGGAATTCGCCAGCCAGGTGAAGGAACTCTCCGGCGGGTCGATCCGGATCGAACTCGTGCTCAGGGCGGCCGCCGACGAAGCAGGCGCATGGGACCAGGCCGTGGCCCAATCCACCGAAGGCGGCGACTTCGACATGGCGCTGGTCCCCACCCGGACCTGGGAGTCGGAGGGTGTCCTGTCCTTCACGGCACTCTCGGCGCCTTTCCTCCGGGCCTCGGACCAGGTGGTGGCGAAGATTGTCGCGCCGGAGATCGCCGGCAGCATGATGGCAGGGCTGAGGCCGATCGGACTCACCGGGCTCGCCCTGCTGCCCGACCGACCGCGGATGCTCTTTTCCTTCGATGGACCCGTAACGGCACCGGCGGACCTGGCCGGAAAAGTTGTCCGCGCCCCCGGTTCCAGCACGGGATACGCGACCCTGAAGGCCTTGGGAGCCAGGCCGCAGTCACTGGCGGGGGAACTTTTCACCGATGCGCTGACCAAGGGCACGGTTAAGGCCGCCGAGTCATCCTTCACCAGGGCCGGAACCTTTCCCCGGCCCAGCACAACCACGGGGAATCTGCCGCTGTACGTAAAGGTCAACTCGCTGGCCATTAACACCAAGACCTATTCGCACCTGGCCGCAGACGACCGGCGGATCCTGATGGAGGCGGCCGCGAAGACCCGGGAAGCAGTAACGAGCTCCATGGTCCACACCGCCGACGAGGCGGCAGCCTACTGCCGAAGCGGCGGCACGATCGTCGCAGCCACCGACGAGCAGATCGCAGCATTCGAAGCTGCGGCGGCCCCGGTCTACGCCCAGCTTGAAAAGGATTCCGCCACGCGGGCACTTATCGCAAAGATCCGCGCCTTCGCCGACGCTCCGGACGGGGCCTTCGACGTCGCCCCCTGCAGTCCCGGCGCCTGACTGCGCGAAAACCACCTGTAGCCGATGCAAAGAAGACCGACGAAAAGAGCGGTCCAGGGCCAATAGCCCTGGACCGCTCACTTCTTACCTCCTGGGAGGAACCCCTAATTTACCGGGATGGCTAGGCGAAGTCGGAGACCGCCGGGTCTGCACCGATGCGGCCGGCGCCCTCTGCGGAGCGGTCCAGACCGTTGATGGCCTGCACGTCCGTCTCGTCGAGGGTGACGTCCAGGGCCGCGTAGTTCTCGCGGATCCGCGATTCGGTGACGGACTTGGGGATCACGACGTTGCCGATCGCGAGGTGCCAGGCGATGACCACCTGCGCCGGCGTGGCGTTGTGCTTGGCCGCGATCTGGGCGATGACCGGGCTTTCCAGCAGCTCGCCGCCCTGGCCCAGCGGCGACCATGCCTCGGTGAGAATGCCCTTGGATGCGTTGAATTCACGCAGCTCCGCCTGGTTGAAGAACGGGTGCAGCTCGATCTGGTGGATCGCCGGAACCACGCCGGTTTCGTCGATCAGGCGCTGCAGCCCCTCCTTGGTGAAGTTGGAGACTCCGATGGTCTTCACGCGGCCCTGCTTCTGCAGCTCGATGAGCGCCTTCCAGGTGTCAACGTACTTGTCCTGCTTGGGCTGCATCCAGTGGATAAGGTAGAGGTCCAGGGTCTCGAGGCCAAGGCGTTCCATGGATTCCTCGAACGCCTTCAGGGTGGACTCGTAGCCCTGGTCCGCGTTCCACAGCTTGGTGGTGATGAAGATTTCCTCCGGCTTCAGGCCCGAACGCTGGATCGCGCGGCCTACCCCGGCTTCATTTCCGTAGATCTTGGCGGTGTCGATGTGCCGGTAGCCGGCCTCGAACGCCTGGACGACGACCTTCTCGGCGATGTCGTCCTCAACTTGCCACACGCCGTAGCCGAGCTGCGGGATGGTGTTGCCGTCATTGAATGTCAGTTCGGGTGAAGAAGTCATTCGTCCATCCTGCCAAGCGGCTGCCCCTCAGGCCAGTGTTTTGACGCCGCTAAGCTAGGCGCTTAACCCGGAATATCCTTAGCACCCGGTGTTTCGACCCGGTCACCCGCCGGGATGTGGGCGCAACATCAGCCTTGCGTTGCTGCGTCCGCGAGCCGCCGTTCGGCGTCGTCGATGTGTTCCACGACGGACTCCGCGCGGCGGCGCACGGACGCCGCACCGACCGGGACCGGCCCGACGGCGAGGCGCAGCATCGCCGCTGCTTCCGCGGTCATGGCCAGCGAGTTGCCGGCCGTGGACAGGGAACGGTGCACGCCGGCCAGGGCTCCAGGGATGTCGAGGCCGTCGCTGGGCGAGCGGCGTTGAGCCTCCACGCAGATCTGCCGGACCCGCCCGGCCAGGGCGGACAGTTCGTTGGCGATCTCGACCAGCTCCGCGTAGAGGGCCTCATCCTCGACGCCTTCGAGGACCTGGTGGTACCGGTCCAGTCCCCGGACAAACCGGTCGTGGGCGCGCCGCCACAGGCCCTTGCCGAGTTCGGCGTCGTCCTTGCGTCCCTGCCGTGCCGCGCTAAAGAAACCCAACGGTGGCCTAGAGGTACTGGCCGGGACCGTGGTCCGGGTCGGCGGGTCGGACCGGCTGCGTGGGATCCGCGCCGGGCTGGGGCTCGGCGGCGCGTTGCGGTTCGCCGTTTTCCCCAATGATGACGCCGGGCGCGATCATGGTGCCGGGCGGCAGCTGGCGGAGTTGCAGCTGCGCGGCCGCGTGCTCCCGGGCGGCATGCTGGGCCGCGATCGCGGTCTGGATGCCGTGGAAGAGTCCCTCCAGCCAACCGACCAGCTGGGCCTGGGCGATGCGCAATTCCGCGTCGGAAGGGGTGCCGTCCTCGGGGAACGGCAGATGGATCCGCTCGAGTTCCTGCACCAGCTCGGGCGCGAGCCCGTCTTCCAGTTCCTTGATCGAGCGTTCGTGGATTTCTGCCAGCCGGATCCGCGCCGCGTCGTCCAGCGGGGCGGACTTCACCTCGTCGAGCAGCTGCTTCAACATGGTGCCGATCCGCATGACCTTGGCGGGTTCGTCCACCAGGTCCTGCAGGTGGCTGGCCCGGTTGCGCACGCCCGGCCCGCGGGAATCCGAGGGGCCCTGGGCCGGGCCCGTGGCCGCCGCTTCGGTGTCGGGTGCGTCCTGCGGCGGGGCGGACGTGGTGATGCCCTCCACCGGAGTGTCGTCGCCGGACTGAGTGTCGATCGGATCGCTCATGGCTTCATACTCTCACGCGCGGCAGCGAAGGGCAGGGGTGGATGACGCCCCGTGCCGCACCCCGGCGAAGCGCCCGCGCAGTGCGCGGTTAGGCGCCTGCGCAGTGCGCGGTTATGCGCCTGCGCAGTCCCCGGCGTCGTATCCCGTAAACGGCGGAAGGCGCCGTCGGGAACGAGTGTTCCCGACGGCGCCTTCCGGATTGCGACAGCGGTGTCAGCAGCAACGGCCTTGCGGATTGCTGTCCTGGCGGTCCGTGTGGTCGCGCCAGAAGTCCCGTTCACACATCGGCGGACCGTCGTGGCCGGAGGCCTCATGGTGCTCCAGGTACTTCTTGTAGGCATCGGCACCGAGGACACCGCTGAAGTACTCAGCAAAGCCCCGGAATCCCGCTACGAGTGCATTCATGGCAGCAACCGTCAGTGCCGTGCGGCGTGTTCGAGCCGCTGGTCTGCGGGCAGCTTCTTCCACTCCGCGTCCAGCTCCCGCTCGGCCGCGGTCGGGAACAGCCCGGCCGGCGCGAACACGCGGGACGGCTGGGCCGGGTCCTCGTATTCGACGTTGGCGATGCCGGCGGAGGCATTGCGGAAGGCCTTTGCCGTCGCGATCAGGGCCGTGATGATGACGATGATGCTCAGCACCACGAAGATGATCGAAAGCCAGCCCTGGATCATCGTGTTGCGGACCACGGCTTCCATGGCGGCTTGCGTCTTGGCCGTGCCGAAGGAGGTCTTTCCGTCGGCCAGTGCCTTGGCGAACGCCGCGTTGTTGGCGAAGTACCCGACGGCGGGGACCGGCGAGAAAATCTTGTAGAAGCTCGCGGTGATGGTGACGACGGACGCGAAGGCCAGCGGCAGCGCCACGATCCAGAGGTACTTGAAGGTGCCGCGCTTGGCAACGATGGCGAGCACCACCGACAGGGCAATGGCCGCCAGCAGCTGGTTGGCGATGCCGAACAGCGGGAACAGCGTGTTGATGCCGCCCAGCGGGTCGGTGACGCCCATCAGCAGCACCAGGCCCCACGCGGCGACCATCACCGCAGTGGCGAGCCAGGCCCCCGGCCGCCAGGAGTGGTCCTTGAACTTCGGCACGAAGTTGCCGATCGAGTCCTGCAGCATGAACCGCGCGACGCGGGTGCCGGCGTCGACCGCCGTGAGGATGAAGAGCGCCTCGAACATGATGGCGAAGTGGTACCAGAAGGCCATCATCGCGGTGCCGCCGATGAACTGCTGCATGATGTGCGCCAGGCCCACGGCGAGCGTGGGAGCGCCGCCGGAGCGGGAGATGATGCTTTGCTCGCCGACGTCCTTGGCGGTCTGGGCGAGTACATCCGGGGTCATGTTGACTCCGGCCAGGCCCAGGCTGTTGACCCACTGCGCGGCCGATTCGACGGTGCCGCCGGTCAGGGCGACCGGGGCGTTCATGGCGAAGTAGATACCGCGGTCGATCGAGATCGCCGCCACGAGCGCCATGATGGCGACGAAGGATTCCATCAGCATGCCGCCGTAGCCGATCAGGCGGGTCTGGCGTTCCTTTTCGATGAGCTTCGGCGTCGTGCCGGAGGAAATCAGGGCGTGGAAGCCGGAGAGGGCGCCGCAGGCGATGGTCACGAACAGGAACGGGAACACGGCCCCGGAGAAGACCGGGCCGTTGTCGCGCGAGGCGAACTCACTGAACGCCGGGACCGTGATTTCGGGCCGCACCACGATGATGGCCAGGGCCAGCATCACGATCACGCCGATCTTCATGAATGTGGAGAGGTAGTCGCGCGGTGCCAGCAGCAGCCACACGGGCAGGATCGCGGCGATGAAGCCGTAGATGATCAGGCCCCAGGCGATGGTGACCTTGTCCAGGTGGAAGAACGCGGCACCCCACTCGGTGCCGGCCACGGCGCCGCCGCCGATGATGGCGGCCATCAGCAGCACGAAGCCGATGAGCGAGACTTCCATGACCTTGCCGGGGCGGAGGTAGCGCAGGTAGACGCCCATGAAGAGGGCGATCGGGATCGTCATGCCGACGGAGAACACACCCCATGGGCTTTCGCCGAGGGCGTTGACGACGACGAGGGCCAGGATGGCCACGATGATCACCATGATCAGCAGGGTGGCGACGAGGGCGGCGGTGCCGCCGATTACGCCGAGTTCCTCGCGCGCCATCTGGCCGAGCGACCGTCCGCCGCGGCGCATGGAGAAGAAGAGCACCAGGTAGTCCTGGACGGCGCCGGCGAGGACGACGCCGATGATGATCCAGATGGTGCCGGGCAGGTAGCCCATCTGGGCCGCGATGACCGGGCCGACGAGCGGGCCGGCGCCTGCGATGGCGGCGAAGTGGTGGCCGAACAGCACGTTGCGGTCGGTCCGGACGTAGTCCTTGCCGTCCGCCTTGTATTCGGCAGGGGTGGCGCGGCGGTCGTTCGGCTTGGTGATGTACCGCTCGATGACCTTGGAATAGAAGCGGTAGCCGATCAGGTATGTGCAGACCGAGGCGAACACGAACCAGATCGCGTTGACCGTCTCACCGCGGACGATCGCGAGCATGAACCAGGCGACGCCGCCCAGCAGTGCGATCGCCGCCCAGAGCGCGATTTTCGCCGGTGTCCATTTGCGCTCTTCCGCTTCGCGGACGGATTCGTCGACGGCCGTGGCCGGAAGGCCCGGAACCGGCGTGATGCCGTCGTCGACTCGTGCGGTGTTTGACCCGCCATCTGGCATTGTGCCCATGTCTCCTCCTTGAGAAACCCCATCTGACAGATCAGCAGTCAGATCTGCCCCATGGCACCCTATCAACGCGGCATCCGAATGGACATGGACCCGGGGCAGGGACGCCCGGCGGCTCGCCAAGCGGTGCAGAGTCCGCGGTGAACGGCGTCACAACGGGGGTGCTTGTCAGGCCGGCCCGGCCAGCTGCATGAGGCGGGCTTCGCAGAGGTCCAGCCAGCGGACCTCCGCCTCGGTCTGGAAGATCAGCGAGTCGAGGACCAGCAGCCTGGCCGTGTCCGCGGGGCGAGGATGCGCCACGGCCTCGCGCCGGGACTTGGTGTACTCCTGCAGCGCCCGGATGGAGACGGCGCGCTGTGCCTGGATGAGTCCGCCGACGTCGACGGCGGGCAGCGTCAGCGCGAGGGCGAGCTTGATGGCCAGTTCGTTGCGCGGCGGATTGGAACGGCCCACGGGAGCGTGGAACCAGTCCCGGACCTCGGCGAGGCCAGCCGGGGTAATGCTGTAGACGATGTGGCCTTCACCGTCTGCGCCGTCTTTTTGGACGAGTCCCTCGCGTTCGAGGCGGTCGAGGGTGGTGTAAACCTGCCCGATGTTGAGGGGCCAGGAGGAGCCGGTGCGATCCTCGAACTCGGTCCTGAGCTGATACCCGTAGCGCGGCCGGTCCTGCAGCAGCGCGAGAAGGCTGTGGCGGATAGACATGGTGCCCCCGACGGTAGCAGGACGACAGCATACACGCGCCCCAAGACGCGTGTATACCGCGTATGGAATTACATTATCGTCGTTTACCCGGGACAGCCACTTCGCATATGCCAATCCGCGTATGCTGTCCGTCACAGGGGGCTAGGTGACGAGCAGGACCTTGCCCACGTGCTCACCGGAGTCGAAGTACCGGTGGGCTGCCTGGACCTGGTCGAGGGGAAAGGTCTTCGCCACGAGCGGCCGGATCCGGCCGTCGGCGAGCAGCGGCCACACGGCGTCGCGGACCGCGTTCATGATGACCGTCTTTTCCTCCACCGGGCGGGGACGGAGCGAGGTGGCGATGATGGCCGCCCGTTTCCGCAGCAGCTGTCCGAGGTCCAGTTCGCCCTTCGTGCCGCCCTGCAGCCCGATGACGACGAGCCGGCCATATTCCGCCAGGGCGTCCACGTTCTGTCCGAGGTACTTGGCGCCCACGACGTCGAGAATGACGTCGGCGCCCTTCCCGCCGTTCTGGGCACGGAGGCTCTCGGGGAAGTGCTCCTCGGCGTAATTGATGGCAATGTCGGCACCGAGGAAGGCTTTCGCGGTGCCGACTTTCTCCGCGGTGCCCGCGGTGGTCGCCACCCGAGCGCCGAGGGCCTTCGCCAGCTGGATGGCCATGGTGCCGATGCCGCCGGTGGCCCCGTGGATGAGCACCGTTTCCCCGGCCTGCAGCTGGGCCGTCATGACAAGGTTCGAATAGACCGTGGCCGCGACTTCCGGCAGCGACGCGGCGGTGACCAGGTCCACGCCGTCGGGAATCCTCAGGACCTGCCCGGCCGGAACGGCCACCTGCTCGGCGTAGCCCCCGCCGGCCAGCAGCGCGACGACTTTGTCCCCGACGGAGAAGGGCTTGGTGACACCGGGGCCGAAGCCCGCGATTCGCCCGGAGACTTCGAGTCCGGGAATTTCCGAGGCGCCCGGGGGCGGCGGATAGAACCCCATGCGCTGCTGGACGTCCGCCCGGTTGAGCCCGGCAGCAACCACATCGATCAGCACCTCGCCCTGGCCGGGAACGGGTGCCGGGACCTCGTGGACCTCCAGGACCTCCGGACCGCCGGGCTCTGAGATGTAGACAGCCTTCATGGAGAACTCCCGATTCCTTACTGATTTCGTGCGGGCGGGGCGTCCGCGCACGCGGCGCGGGCAACTCCCGTTTCCAGAGTAGGTGGCCAAACCGGCGTCGTCTGCGAGCGCCGCCACTTTTGTGGCTGCCTACCGGCTATGAAACACTACTCTTCAGGGAAGGTTGTCCGAGCGGCCGATGGAGCTGGTCTTGAAAACCAGTGTGCGGTAACCCCGTACCAAGAGTTCGAATCTCTTACCTTCCGCGGGAGCGCAGATTTTGCGCGGTTCAGAGGCCGGTGGCGGCGATCGAAAGATTGCCACCACCGGCCTTACCTGTTCCGCCGACGGGCAATGGCGGCGGCAAATGTTGCAGTGGTCGCCAGCACCCTGGAAAGACCGCAGCGCGTGCAGGTGACAGCCAGGGCGAGGGTTTCGTCCCCGGCATCCAGAACGGCAGCGGAACCGGCGAGGAGGTGCCGGTCGCTGCGGCAGTCAGCGCACCAGGGACGGCGGCCACGGGGCTGGTTGGCGCTGACCGGCCGGTAGGTGCCCGAAGTGGCGGCCATCCGACTCACACCAGGCCGGGAAAGCTGGAGAGAATGTAATCCGCGGCGGCCGGGCCCTTCATGCGCAGCGGCGTATGCCCGGGACGGATCTTTTTCTCCTTCATGGCCGCCCAGAAGGCATCTTCGGGCCGGGGCGCACTCCGGGACAGGAAACACCAGCTGGTGTAGACCCCGTAAAGGCAATCCCGTCCGAGGACGGAACCGGATGCGGCGTCGGAGGTGGTGGCTTCTTGAAGGAACTGGTCATATTGCGAATCTGCCATGGTGGCTCGTTTCCGCCGGGTGCACAGGGCGCCGCCGAGGGCTACAGCAGCTGGTACTTGAACGCCATGCACGGGGCGCCAAGCGGGTCCGGATGCCGCAGTACGGCAACATCCAGGATGTATCTACAATGTAGACAATAGGCGTAGACTTCACTGTAAGCAAGCTTGTTGATCAATTTCCAGGGACGGCCCCGTTGTGGGACCGGCCCCTCCCGACAGGATCGGATTCCATGTCCCCCGCAGAAAAGCCGGCGCCCGCCCCGGCTCCCAAGAGCCGCCTCAGCCGGGAGCTTGTGCTGTCCGCGGCCCTGACGCTGGTTGACTCCGAAGGACTGGACGCGCTCACCATGCGCCGGCTCGGGCAGGAACTCGGCCGGGACCCCATGAGCCTGTACCGCTACGCCGAAAACCGCGCCGCCCTGCTTGACGGCGTCTCCGAACTCGTCCTCAACGAACTCGAAATCGTCCCCGACGACCCGGACTGGCAGGCCCAGCTCCGGCGCATCGCGCACTGTCTGCGCGAGCTCGCGCTCCGGCACCCGAACGTTGTGCCGTTGCTCGTAACACGCCCCCTGTCCACGCCCCTGGGACTCCGGCCGCTGGGGACCCTGCGTCCGCTGGAACAGATTCTCGCGCTGCTGATCGACGCCGGCTTCGCGCCGGCCGACGCCCTGCACGTCTATCGCGCCTACTACGGCTACCTGTACGGCCACATCCTCAATGAACTGCAGGAATTCATCGTGGATCCCGAGGAAAATGAGGCTCTTCTCCGCCTGGGCCTGCACCGGCTGCCGCCGAAGGAATTTCCCCGACTCCGGGCCCTGGCGCCGGTCCTCGCCGATTACGACGGAATGGCCGAGCTGGACGAAGGCATCACCATCCTGCTGACGGGCCTTGCAGCCCGCCTGTCGCCCACGGCCTAACCGCTTTCGAAAGGTGCCACGCAATGTTCCTCCTTTTCGGCCTTAAGACTGTCCTCAACGACCTGCCCGGACGGTTGGCCACCTGCCAGCACTGCGGCCAGTTCGTTCACCACCACCTGCAGCAACGCGCCACCAAGTTCACGCTGTTTTTCATCCCCATCTTCACCACCTCCAAGACCTACCGGATCACGTGCTCGAACTGCGGCCAGATTTCGGCAATCAAGTCGCGACAGGCAAAATCTCTGGCCTGGTGAAAGACCGGGGCCGAGTAGATAGCCGGCCGGGTGAAGCATCCCGCACGGGTCCTGACCAGCGCTAAGATGGCGGCATGACACCGCAGGAGCTGGCCAACCTGGGCCACCTGCGCCGGGCCCGGGACCTGATTGACCGCGACTACGCCCGGCCGCTCGACGTGCCCACCATGGCCGCCGGCGCCCTCATGTCCCCCGCGCACTTTTCCCGCCAGTTCAAGGCGGCCTACGGCGAGACGCCCTATAACTACCTCATGACCCGGCGGATCGAACGCGCCATGGCGCTGCTGCGAGCCGGTGCCAGCGTGACCGACGCCTGCATGGAAGTCGGCTGCACCTCGCTGGGCTCCTTCAGTTCCCGGTTCACAGAGATCGTCGGGATGGCCCCCAGCGCGTACCGCGACCGGGAACACCGTGCGGTGAAGGCCATGCCGTCCTGCGTCGCCCGGCAGCACACGCGGCCGTCGCGGAAGCCGAGCAGGATTGAAGAAGCGCCCCCGCTCCCGCCGTCGTAGCGTGTGAGTCATGAACATTTCACTGCAGTACGCACAAATCACCGTCAACGACGTCGACGAGTCGCTCGCCTTCTACCGCGACGTGCTGGGCCTGGAGGTGCGCAACGACGTCGGCTCGGACGGCCACCGCTGGGTCACCCTCGGCAGCGCCGCACAGCCTGATCTGGAGATCGTGCTCTCTCCCCCGCACGCCGGCCGTTCCAAGGACGACGGCGACGCGCTCCAGCAACTGCTCACCAAGGGCGTCCTGCCCGTGATCGTGTTCCGCACGGACGATCTCGATGCCACCTTCGAGGCTGTCCGCGGCGCCGGCGCGGAAGTCCTCCAGGAACCCATCGTGCAACCGTGGGGACCGCGGGACTGCGCCTTCCGCGACCCGTCCGGCAACATGGTCCGCTTCAACCAGGCCTGAACCGGCGCTCCGGGCGGAGCCTTTCCGCCGCCCCTAACGCCTGAGCCAGGGCGCCAACTAAATCCTTTGGAAAAATTGCCACAAGAAATACCGGCCAGCCGCTTCCCAAGCGCCTACTGGCCGGTATTCTTTTGAGTGCCCGGGCCAGGGGGACGGCCGGGCAGTCAAAAAAGCTCTACCAACACCGTCGCTGGGGCACCTTGTTGGGGTTCCGTGCCGGCTGTGAGGCGTTCCGCTGGGGGCCGTCTCGCCGAATGCACACTCAATCCACCCTGTGTTCATTCACCCCTGTTTTGCTGTGCCGGGATCTGCTTGACCAGGAGCAGACCGGCCGGTCCGCGGGCCACCTACCCGGACATCGCACCCAGCCCTTACCCGGGCACCCTAATGAGAGTTAGAGCGGATGAAAATCACACCTTGGAAAACAGCGCTGGGCACAGCACTGTCCGCGGGGCTCATCGCAGCGCCGCTGACCGCTTTGCCCGCCGCCGCACTGGAGGTCTCACCGGCAGCCGCCGGAACTTCGCCGGTCATCGTCAACGAGGCCTACCTCAGCGGCGGCAGCGCCGGAGCGGCCTACAAGAACAAGTTCGTGGAGCTGTACAACACCTCGGACGCCCCGGTCGCGCTGGACGGCTGGTCCATCCAGTACCGCTCCGCCACGGGCACCACCGCCCCGAGCACCACGGTGCCCCTGTCCGGCACCGTCGCCGCCAAGGGGTACTACCTGCTAAAGGGTGGCAGCAACGGCACCGCCGGACTTGATCTGCCCGCCGCGGACGTCACCGCCACCGGCTTCAACCCGGCCGGCGCCGGCGGAACGATCGTCCTGGCCAAGCAGGCCACCGCCCTGACTACGCTGGCCACCGGCTCCGTCGTCGAACCCACGAACGTCGCCGACCTGCTCGGCTACGGCAGCTCCAACACCTTCGAAACCCAGGCGGCAACGGCGCCGTCGGGCAACACCGATGTCAAGAGCATGAACCGCAGCGGCGGTGCGGACAGCAACAACAACGCCGCTGACTTCACGCTTAACGGCGCCATCACGCCTAAGGCGGCCAACGGTGAAACCGCCCCGGTTGATCCGGGACCGGTCACTCCCCCGACGGCCAAGAGCATCGCGGAGATCCAGGGCACCGGCGCGGCCAGCCCGCTCGCCGGCACCTCCGTCACCACCCGCGGAAAGGTCACGGCGACCTTCCCGACAGGCGGCTTCGCAGGCTTCTACATCCAGACGCCCGGAACCGGCGGCGATCTGACCCCGGCCAACCACACGGCGTCGGACGCCATCTTCGTCTACGCGCCGTCCGCCGTCGCCGGAGTGCAGATCGGCGATTACGTCGAGGTCACCGGCGACGTTGCCGAGTACTACGGCATGACCCAGCTCAACGTCGCCGGCGCCGCCGGAGTCACTAAGCTGACGGACGCCGCCCCCGAGGTCAAGGCCACCGGCTTCGCCCTTCCGGCCGACGAGGCGTTCCGCGAATCCCTCGAGGCCATGCTGCTGACGCCGCAGGGGCCGGTCACTGTTGCGGACAACTACTCGCTGAACCAGTACGGCGAAATCGGCCTGGCCGGCGGCACCACCCCGCTGGAGCAGCCCACCGCCGTCGCCCCCTACGGCTCCGCCGAATACACCGCCACCGTCGCGGCCAACGCCGCCCGCGGCATCAAGCTCGACGACGGCGCCAGCACCAACTTCCTCAAGGACGCCACCAACAAGGCACTGACGCTGCCGTACCTGACCACCGCGGATCACGTCCGGGTGGGCGCGCCGGTGACGTTCAAGACCAACGTGGTGCTCAGCTACGCCAACAGCGCCTGGAAGTTCCAGCCGCTGACCCAGCTGACCGCCGCCAACGCGGACACGGTCCAGCCGGCCGGCTTCGGCGCCACCCGCGCCGAGGCCCCGACGGCGGTGGGCGGCAACCTCAAGCTTGCCTCGTTCAACGTGCTCAACTACTTCCCCACCACCGGCGACCAGGTCGCCGGCTGCAAGTTCTACACGGACCGGGCGGGCAACCCCATCACCGTCAGCGGCGGCTGCAACGTCCGCGGCGCCTCGAACGCCGAAAACCTCAAGCGCCAGCAGGACAAGATTGTTGCCGCCATCTCCAAGTCCGGCGCCGACGTCGTCACCCTGATGGAGGTCGAGAACTCGGCCCAGTTCGGCAAGAACCGGGACGACGCCCTGGCGAAGCTGGTCGACGCCCTGAACGTCGCAACCCCCGGCATCTGGGACTACGTCCGCACCCCCGCCAACGCACCCCCGCTGGCCGATGAGGACATGATCCGCACCGCCTTCATTTACAAGAAGGCCGCGGCGGAGCCGCTGGGCGAATCCATCATCCACAACGACACAGCTGCCTTCGCCAGTGCCCGCAAGCCGCTGGCCCAGGTCTTCAAGCCGGTCGGCGCGGCCGATGACAAGAAGTTCATCGCGATCGCCAACCACTTCAAGTCCAAGGGCTCGGCTGCAACGCCGGACGACACCGACAAGGGCCAGGGCGCCTCGAACCTCGCCCGCACCGCCCAGGCGCAGTCCCTGCTGGCCTTCTCCGACGAGCTGCAGAAGTCCAAGGGCACCAACAAGGTCTTCCTAATCGGCGACTTCAACTCCTACGCCAAGGAGGACCCGATCAACGTCCTCACGGCGGCCGGGTACGTCAACCAGGACGAAAAGGCCAAGAACGCCGACGGCAGCGCCAAGCACTCCTACCTCTTCGGCGGCCTGGTGGGCTCACTGGACCACATCCTCGCCTCGCCGGCGGCCAACGCCGTCGTCACCGGCGCGGACATCTGGAACATCAACTCGGTGGAGTCCGTGGCGCTGGAATACAGCCGCCACAACAACAACGTCACCGACTACTACGCTCCGAACCAGTTCCGCGCCAGCGACCACGATCCGGTCGTCGTCGGACTGGACCTGCCCACCACCCCGGCCAGCGTTGACCTGAACTTCCTGGGCATCAACGATTTCCACGGCCGCATCGATTCCAACACGGTGCTGTTCGCCGGAACGATCGAGAAGCTCCGGGCCGCCGCGGCCCCCGGCGCCACCGCGTTCCTCTCCGCCGGCGACAACATCGGCGCCTCGCTGTTCGCCTCGGCCGTCGCCAAGGACCAGCCGACCATCGATGTCCTTAACGCCCTGGACCTCCGCACCTCGGCCGTGGGCAACCACGAGTTCGACGGCGGCTGGGCCGACCTGCGCGACCGGGTCATCGCCGGCGGCGGCAACGCAAAGTTCCCGTACCTCGGCGCCAACGTCTACCAGAAGGGCACCACCGAGCCGGCGCTGCCCGAATACACCGTTCTGGACATGAACGGGATCAAGGTCGCCGTGATCGGCACCGTCACGCAGGAAGTGCCGTCCCTGGTCACCCCTGCCGGGATCGCGGACCTTGAGTTCGGCGATCCCGTCGATGCCATCAACCGGGTCGCCGCCAAGATCAAGGCGGGCAAGCTCGCCGACGTGATCATCGTGGAGAACCACGACGGCGCCGGTTCCGGCACTCCCGAGGGCGCCACCCTGGAGCAGGAGGTCGCCGCGGGCGGCCCCTTCGCCAAGATGGTCAAGGAAGTCACCCCGGATGTCGCCGCGATCTTCAACGGCCACACCCACAAGCAGTACGCCTGGGACGCACCCGTGCTGGATTCTGCCGGGCAGCCCACGGGCAAGACCCGTCCGATCGTCCAGACCGGCAACTACGGCGAGTTCATCGGACAGATCCAGCTCACCATCGACACCAAGACCATGTCCGTCACCGGCTACAAGGCGGCCAACGTCAAGCGCACCACGGACCCGGCGGCCGACCTGGTCGCCGCGTACCCGCGGGTGGCTGCGGTCAAGACCATCGTGGACAAGGCCGTCGCCGACGCCGCCGTGATCGGCAACCAGCCCGTCGGCACGGTCACCGCGGACATCACGACGGCGTTCGGCGGAACCCCCGCCGTGCGTGACGACCGCGCGAGCGAATCCACGCTGGGCAACCTCGTGGCGGACTCGCTCGTGGACGCGCTCAAGGCGCCGGAGCTCGGCGCCGCAGAAATCGGCGTCGTCAACCCGGGCGGCCTGCGCAACGAGCTCTACTACGCACCGGACGGCACCATCACCTACGCCGAGGCCAACGCGGTCCTGCCGTTCGTGAACAACCTTTGGACCACCACGCTCACGGGCGCGCAGTTCAAGACGTTGCTGGAGCAGCAGTGGCAGACCAACCCGGACGGCACGGTCCCCAGCCGCGCCTACCAGCAGCTGGGCCTGTCCAAGAACGTCAACTACACCTACGACGCAGCCCGCGCCGCGGGTGACCGGATCACCGCGATCCGGGTCAACGGTGCGCTGATCGATCCGGCGAAGTCCTACCGGATCGGCACGTTCAGCTTCCTGGCCACCGGCGGCGACAACTTCCGCATCTTCAAGTCCGGCACCGGCACCAAGGACTCAGGGCTGGTAGACCGCGACGCGTGGATCAAGTACCTGCAGACGCACACGCCCGTCTCGCCGGACTTCGCGCGCCGTTCCGTGGCCGTGGTGAACACCACCGCGGCCGAGGTCAAGAGCGGGGAGCCGATCACCCTGGCGGTCTCCAAGCTGGACCTCACCTCGCTCGGCAGCCCGGCCAACACCTCGCTGCGGGCCGAGTTCGCCGACGCCGCGGGCACCGTGACCGCGCTCGGGACGGTGCCGGTTTCCGCCGGCGCGGCCACCGTGAGCGTGCTGGTGCCGGCCGGCGCTGTTGCGGGCACGGGCACCCTGGTGCTCACCGCCGTCGAGTCCGGCACTGTGGTGAAGGCGGACGTGCTGGTCGCGGCCAGCGTGCCGGTCCCGCCGCAGTGCACCGCGCCGGTCAAGCCGAAGCGGCCCGCGGACCTCGTGGGTCAGGCCAACTACGGCACGGCAATGGCCGCGTACCGGAAATGCCTGAAGGGCTAGTTCCGTAGCCCAGCCTCAGTGAGCATGCCCCTCCCCCGGCCGGAGCGGTGGACATATTGTGCAAGTGTCCACTGCCCGGCCCGGGGAGGGGACATGCTCATTTTTCGTTGGCCCTGGGGTCGGCCACTCCACTAACCCGGGCGGGGCTGCTGTGGCGGATGAGGCACCATCCCTCGGACTGGATCCGGACCCGGACGAACGCTCCGAAACCCGCGGCATCCACCCCGGCGCCGAGAACCAGGGCGCTACCGGGCGAGGATGTCCCGGGCAATCTCGTCAGCGTCGCGCAGCGTGCGCTGTCCGCTGCGGTAGACCGGCCCCTGCTGCTGCCGCGCCTCCGCGGCGATGGCGGTGCCCCATTGCGCGGCGGAGAGCTGCAGGCCCAGCACGTAGATCCCCTCCGTGACCGATCCGTTCGCACCGACGGGCCGGTAGGGATGCGGGAGCACCTCCAGCCCGGAACTCTGCACGGGCGTGCCTTCCACGCTCATCATGAGGCGCGGGCGCACCAGGCCGTCCGCGAGCAACTGCTCCAGCAGCGGCGACGCGTTGATCGCCACCCGGTTGGCAGGGGCCAGCGCCTCAATCAGCGCCGCGGCCTGTACTGCCTCACCGCCGCCGCCGTCCCGCCCGGCCACCCATGGGGAGGCGGCCGTGAACGCCCTGGCCTTGCGGTCGACGCCGAACTTGGGGTCCGGTCCCACGAAGCTGACCACGCCGGCGCGGGCCAGGGCCGCAAGCTGCTCGGCACGGAGGGCCGGCGGGCCGCTCGCGAGCCCTTCCACGAAGGACTCAAACCAGCCGCGCAGGCCGGCGACCCAGGACTGTTCGGTGATGCCGCCGTCGGCCACGGCCGTCTTCAGCACTGCCCGGCCGTGATGCAGGGCGCCGATCGCCATCTTCACCGGATCGTCCTCACCGAGCGCGGAGCGCCTCGCGTCGTCGAGCAGATAGTCGACGACGGCGGCATCCAGTTCCGCCCGGGACGCGAAGCTGCGGCCCGCCAGCGGCGCGGCAAGTCCCAGCAGGTCCAGCCGGTAGGCAGGGCGGACGTGGGCGTCGATCACCGCGCCGGCGGCCTCTTCCCACTTCACGGTGGAGTGGGCATGCGGCTGCAGCGCCTCCTCCAGTCCGGCCAGGAAGCCGGCCGGGTCCGCGCCCACGGCGTCCGGGTGCGTGCGTGCCAGGGTGGAGTAGTAGGCCCACACGACATCCCGGTGCAGCAGCGGCCACAGGTCGTGGTCGAAAGCGGGCAGGATCCCGGCGGCGGCAAACTTGGCGAGCGCATCCTCGGTGCAGTACCTCAGCGACACCGCTGCAGGGTAGTAGCCGGCCAGGGTCGCCTTCGCCCGGTACGGGGTTCCGCGGCGCGAGGCGGCGATGATGGACGGTTCCCGGCCGGACGGCAGGTACGTCAGCCCCGCCCCGTCCGGTGCGGGCAGGAATTTGCCGCCGCGACCCTCGGTCAGCTGGCCCATCACGTCGAAGAAGTTCAGGCCCATGCCCCGCACCAGCACCGGCTGGACAGCGGGAATTCCGGACCAGTCAACGTCGGCCGGGGCGGCCGGCGGCAGGTACTTCAGCCCGAGTTCGTCCGCCGCTGCCTGGAGCTCACGCTGCTCCGGGTTGAGACGGGAGTCCAGGTGGCCGAGCGCCAGCACCACGGACCCGACGGTGAGCTCGGTACCGTCGGCGAGTGCGACGTCGAACCCCGCGTTCCCGGGGCCCGCGGCCGGCCGGACCGAGGTCGCGGTGGTCTGATGGAAATCCACGGTGACCCCGGCGGGCAGCTTCTCCAGCAGCTCCTCGAGCGTGGACCTCAGGTAGCGGCCGTACAGCGCACGGCTGGGGAAGTCGGCGGAACCCAGGCCGGACAACTCGGTGCGTTCATCGGCCGACAGTGCCGGGTCCGGATCCTTCCGCTGCAGTTCCCGCCACTGGTCAAAGGTGCCCCCGGCCAGCGGCGCCGCGAGGTCCGGATCCTCGGGGACCACCGTGGGATAGAAGGACTGGGTGTTCATCAGGTAGAGACGGGACTGTCCGGGCTGCCAGACGTGGCCGGGGCCCGCGGGATAAGGGTCGATCACGTCGATGTGCAGGCAGGCTTCAGGGGTGGTCGGGGCCCAGTTGGCGAGCAACCGTTCCAGCGCGCTGGTACCCCGGGGACCGGCGCCAATCAGTGCCGTCCGGATGCTCTGCGATTTACCCACGGCATCCAGCGTATCCGCATCCGCGCTGCCGCCTTGACTTGCCTGCCCGGCACCGGTGTTGCTTGGATGGGCCCATGACCACCACTTCAGCTGAGTACCCCACCGCGCCCGGCGAGCCCTCCGGCGCGCTTTCAGGGACCGCCCCCGAACCCGTCGATGAGAACATCTGGCTGGAGGAAATCTACGGCGAGGAACAACTGGCCTGGGTCCGGGAACAAAATGCCCGCACCGAGGAACTGCTGGAGGATGCCGAGTACGGCGAACTCGAAGACCGGATCCTGGAGGTGCTGGACTCCACCGACCGGATCGCCATGGTGGGCAAGCACGGCCAGTGGTACTACAACTTCTGGAAGGACCGCGACAATCCCAAGGGCCTGTGGCGGCGCACGGACTGGGAGAGCTACCGGGCGGGTTCCCCCGCGTGGGAGACGCTGCTCGATGTCGACGCCCTGGCCGCAGCCGAAGGCGAGGAATGGGTCTTCCACGGCGCCAGCTTCCTCCGCCCCGCGGCCGGGCAGCCGCACCGGCTGGCCCTGCTGGCGCTCTCCCCCGATGGCGGCGACGCGAACCGCTACCGGGAGTTCGACGTCGAGACCCGCAGCTTTGTCGACCCGGCCGAGGGCGGCTTTGACCTCCCGACCGCGAAGGGCAACGTTTCGTGGCTGGACGCGGACACCCTGCTGGTCGCCAGCACGGCCGCGGGACTGCCGACAACCACCTCTTCCTACGCCCGGACCGGAGTGGTCCTGCGCCGCGGCGAGTCACTGGCCTCGGCCGAGCGGCTGTTCGAAATCCCGGAAGACCACATGATGGCGCTCCTGGCACACGACTCCACCCCCGGCTTCGAGCGGACTTTCGCGGTGGACTGGATCAGCTTCTTCGAAAAGCGCACCTCGGTACTGCGCGACGGCGTCTGGGTCGAGCTGGACGTGCCCGAGGACGTGAACCTTAGCTCGCACCGGGAATGGCTGCTATTCCGTCCGCAGGGCGAGTGGACCCTGGACGGAACGAGCTACCCGGCCGGGTCCCTGCTGGCGGCGCGCTTCGATGACTTCCTGGCCGGCAGCCGGGAACTGTCCGTGCTGTTCACCCCGGATGCGCACACCTCCCTGCAGTCCTGGAGCTGGACCCGGGACTTCCTGCTGTTGAACCTGCTCCGCGACGTCTCCTCCGAGATCCGGGTGCTCGATCCGCAACGGCCCGGCGCGGACGTCGCCTGGGCCTCCAGCGTGCTCGATGCCTGCCCGCCGCTGCATGACGTCAACGCCTACGCCGTGGACGATGAAGACGGCAGCGGCGACGACGGCGACGGGAGTGGCGGGGCCGGGAACGACTTTTGGCTGGTCGCCACCGGATTTACGACGCCGAGCACGCTGACCCGCGGCACGCTCACGCGCGCCGGTGCGGACGGCGTCGTCAGCACGCACGAGGTGGTCCGGACTGCGCCGTCGTTCTTCGACGAGGACGCCTACGAGGTCCAGCAGCACTTCGCCGTGTCCAAGGACGGCACGCGTGTGCCCTACTTCCAGATCGCCGCGAAGGACCTGGTGCTGGACGGGCAGAACCCTACGCAGCTCTCCGGCTACGGCGGATTCGAGATTTCCCGCACCCCTGCCTACAGCGGCGCCGTCGGTCGGGCCTGGCTGGAGCGGCGCACGGAGGAATCAGCGGGCGCCGTGGGCGACGTGCCGCACAGCCGGGGCGGCGTTTACGTGGTGGCGAACATCCGCGGCGGCGGCGAGTACGGGCCGTCGTGGCACCGCGCCGCGCTGCAGGACAAGCGGCACCGCGCCTACGAGGACTTCGCCGCCGTGGCGCAGGACCTGATCGCGCGTGGCGTGACGTCCCGCCAGCGGCTGGGCTGCGTGGGCGGCTCCAATGGCGGCCTGCTGGTGGGGAACATGCTCACCCAGTACCCGGACCTGTTCGGCGCCGTCTCCTGCGGGGTGCCGCTGCTGGACATGCGCCGGTACAGCAAGCTCTCCGCGGGGTACTCCTGGATTGCCGAATACGGCGACCCCGATGTGCCCGAGCAGTGGGAGTTCATCCGGACCTTCTCGCCCTACCACCTGCTCCGCGACGGGGTGGAGTACCCGGAGACCTTCATCTGGACCGCCACCTCGGATGACCGTGTGGGTCCCGTGCAGGCCCGCAAGATGGCCGCCCGGATGCAGGCCATGGGCATCCCCAATGTCTGGTTCCACGAAGCGCTCGAGGGCGGCCACGCCGGCGCCTCGGACAACCGCCAGGCCGCAGCCCTGCAGAGCCGCAGCCAGCATTTCCTCTGGCGCGCCCTGGCGGGCCGGGCGGCCTAGGTGTAATTCCCACGGACGGGCAACGCGGGGTCACTTACGACCCATCCCGGGCGCTTGGACCGGCCGTAAGTGACCCCGCGTCGACCGTTTTGCACTGCATGGCCCCTTCTGCGTATCCTTGGTTGGCTAGTAATAGCAATTGGAGACGTGCCAGAGCGGCCGAATGGGCTTCACTGCTAATGAAGTGTGGGGCACAACTCCACCGGGGGTTCAAATCCCCCCGTCTCCGCGTTTGGCCCCGGTCCTGGACCGGGGCCTTTTGCGTTCCCGGGGCCCTTGGTCCCGCTCTGCGCCTCCACCCGGGCGAGCTTCGTCCGTGACGGGCCGGCCGGATGGCAGGATGGGCGCATGTCGACCAACCACGCGTTTGACGCGATCATCGTAGGCGGCGGCCACAACGGCCTGGCCGCGGCGGCGTACCTGGCCAAGGCCGGCCGGAAGGTCCTGCTGCTCGAAAGGCTCGACCAGCCCGGCGGCGCCGCGGTGTCCGCGCAGGCGTTCGACGGCGTCGGGGCACGGCTCTCGCGTTATTCCTACCTCGTGAGCCTGCTGCCGCAGCAGATCATCGACGACCTTGGTCTGAGGATCACGCTGGCGCGGCGGCGGTACTCCTCGTACACCCCGGACCCGGCCAATCCCGGACGGGCGCTCCTGATCGACAATGAGGACGCCGAGTCCACGGCCGCCTCGTTCGGTGCGATCGGGGCGTCCGACGACGAGTTCCGCGCCTTCAACGAGTTTTACGCCAGCTGCGGGAAGCTCACCCGGGCGCTCTGGCCCACCATGACGGCCCCGCTGCCCACCCGGTCGGCAGCGAAGTCACTCGCCCGCCGGGCCGGCGCCGCGGAGGCGTGGGAGGCCATGGTTGAGCAGCCGGTCGGGCACGCCATCGCCGAGGCACTCCGGCACGACCTGGTCCGCGGCGTGGTCCTGACCGACGCCCTGATCGGCACCTTTGCCCGCGCCGACGACGCCGACCTCCAGCAGAACATCTGTTTCCTGTACCACCTGATCGGCGGCGGGACCGGTGACTGGGATGTGCCCGTGGGCGGGATGGGCGCGGTGTCCGGGGAGCTGGAACGTGCGGCCAGGGACGCGGGCGCGACCATCCTCACCTCTGCGGAGGCCACCTCCGTCCGCCCGGGCGGCGTCGTCAGCTACCGGCACGACGGCGCACACCACACCGTCTCCGCCCCGTGGGTCCTGTCCAATGTGGCCCCCGTGGTCCTGGACCGCTTGCGCAACGCTGCGTCGGGCGGTCCGATTGCGGCCGCGCAGGGCGGGACTGCACCCGCCAAGCACGCCACGCAGAACCCGAACCATCTCCGCGAGGGCGCCCAGGTCAAGGTGAACCTGCTGCTCAAGCGGCTGCCCCGGCTGCTGGACGACGCCGTCAGTCCGGAAGCGGCTTTCGGCGGCACGTTCCACATCAACGAGACGTGGTCCCAGCTGGATGCGGCGTACGTCTCCGCCGCGGGAGGGGCTGTTCCGGATCCCCTGCCGTGCGAGATCTACTGCCATTCGTTGACCGATCCAAGCATCCTGTCCGCGGAGCTTCAGGCGGCCGGCGCGCATACCCTCACAGTGTTCGGCCTGCACGTCCCGGACCGGCTGGTGACCGCGCAGAACAACGACGCCCGGCGGGCGGAGTTGCAGGCCGCGGTGCTGCGTTCGCTTAACAGGGTCCTCGCCGAGCCGGTCGAGGAGCTGCTGCTGACAGGTCCGGACGGCCGGCCGTGCATCGAAACCAAGACCACCCTGGATATCGAACGCGCCGTCGGCATGCCGCGCGGCAACATCTTCCACGGCGGCCTCGACTGGCCATTCGTGGACGACGACGCACCCCTGGACACCCCGGCGCAGCGCTGGGGCGTCGCTACGGACGACCCGCAGCTCCTGCTTTGCGGTTCCGGGGCCCGCCGCGGCGGGGCCGTCAGCGCCATCGGCGGCCACAACGCCGCCATGGCCGTGCTGGAGTCCGGGCGGCCGCGCAGCAGCTGAGCGCGTGCAACGAAGCGCGCGCTGCTAAGCACGCGGCTAAAAGCGCTGCTAAAGGCGCTGCCCGGGATGGCCTCGGCTCAGCCGGCCTGTCCGAGCACGAGCGGCAGCACTGCCCCGGCGCCTGCGAGCCGCAGGGCACGTCCGGCCACGGTGACGGTCCAGCGGCTGTCCACCAGATCGTCCACCAGCATGACGCTCTGGCCCTGGATGCCGTCCAGCGCCGCGGCCAGCTCGGGCCCCACCACGACCCGGTCCCAAACCCCGGCGAGACGGTAGGCGCTGTTTCCGCCGCGGCCGCCCGTGGGGCCGCCGTGGGCAAGCTGCAGCTGGCCCAGGTACGGGATGCGGCCGATCTCGGAGATACCGCGGGCCAGCGACTCCACCAATTCGGGCTTGCCCCGGGACGGGACGCTGACGATCGCGGCCGGACGGCCAGCGCCGCTCCAGCCGGGGTTGCGCGCGTCGCCGCCGCCCCATTCGCGGAGGACCTGCACGCAGGCCCGCAGCATGCCGGGGTCCACGGCCCGGTCGGGGGCACCCGCGGCGAAGGTCTCGCGCAGCGCGCCGCCCCAGCCCAGATCTGTCAGCCGCGCCAGCACCCGTCCATTGGCCAGGCTTTCCTCCGGCTTGATCTTGCCCTTTACGTTCACGCCGAGGCGCTCCATACCGCCGGGCCACTGCAGCCGCGGTTCCAGCACCATGCCGGCCCGGTTCAGTGTCGCGCCCGCCGTTTCGGTGGCGTCGGCGGCAATGTCGGCGGGGAACCACCGGCCGGCGCAGTTGTCGCAGCGGCCGCAGGCGGTGGCGGTCTCGTCGTCGAGCACCGAGGTGATGTACTCCATCCGGCAGCCGGCGGTGTCCTGGTAGATCACCATGGAGTCCTGCTCGTCAACGCGTGCCTCCGCAATCCGGCGGTACCGCTCGGCATCGTAGGTCCACGGCTGGCCGGTGGAACGCCATCCGCCGCCCACGCGCTCGACGGCCCCGTCCACGGCCAGCACCTTCAGCAAGAGCTCCAGCGGCGTCCGGCGCAGGTCCACCCGGGCCTCAAGCCCCACGGTGGACACCGCGGTGCCGGCCTCGGCCAGCGCGGTCAGGACCGCGGAGGCCTTTTCTTCCGAGGGCATCGACGCGGTGGCGAAATACTGCCAGATGTCCCGGTCCTCGGAGCCGGGCAGGAGCAGCACGTCGGCGTTTGCCGCGCCGCGGCCGGCACGGCCGACCTGCTGGTAGTAGGCCACCGGGGACGACGGCGCCCCGAGGTGCACCACGAAGCCAAGGTCCGGCTTGTCGAAGCCCATGCCGAGGGCGGAGGTGGCCACCAGCGCCTTCACCTGATTGTCCTTGAGCAGCTGCTCGGCGCGTTCCCGGTCGGCGGGGTCGGTCCGGCCGGTGTAGGCGAGCACTTCGTGGCCGGCCTCGGCCAGGAGCCGGGCGGTGTCCTCCGCGCCCGACACGGTGAGGGTGTAGATGATGCCGCTGCCGGGAAGGTCCTTCAGGTGGGTAAGCAGCCAGCCCAGCCGCTCCCGGGAGTCGGGCAGCCGCAGCACGCCCAGCCGCAGGGACTCACGGCCCAGGGCGCCGCGGATGGTCAGCACGCCCTCACCGAGCTGTTCCTCGATGTCGTGCACCACCCGCGAGTTGGCGGTGGCGGTGGTGGCCAGGACCGGGACGCTGTCCGGCAGCTGGGTGATCAGGTCGGCGATCCGCCGGTAGTCCGGCCGGAAGTCGTGGCCCCAGTCCGAGATGCAGTGCGCCTCATCGATCACCAGCAGCCCGGTCCGGCGGACCAGCTCAGGCAGCTGGTTCTCCCGGAACGACGGGTTGGTGAGCCGCTCCGGGGACACGAGGAGCACGTCCACCTCGTCGGCCGCGAGCTGTTCGCGGACGGTGTCCCAGTCGAGCTGGTTTGCCGAGTTGATGGCCACGGCCCGGACCCCGGCCCGCGCGGCGGCGGCGACCTGGTCCCGCATCAACGCCAGCAGCGGGGACACGATCAGCGTCGGGCCCGCTCCGCGGCGGCGCAGCAGCAAGGACGCGACGAAGTACACGGCCGACTTGCCCCAGCCGGTGCGCTGCACGACAAGGGCGCGCCGGCCGCCGTCCACGAGGGCCTCGATAGCCTCGAACTGGCCGTCGTGGAACTCAGCATCCGGGTGCCCCACAAGTTCGCGCAGCACCGCCTGGGCCTGCTCACGCGTCCCGGTACCCCCGGCGGAGGGTGATTCGGGGGCGGAAAGGAGTGCAGCGTTCTGGTTATTGGCCATTGCTTCAGTATCCCAGTCCCCTCCGACAGCCACGAAGCCGGCGGAGTCGTATGTGGACAATCCGTATCCACATACGCGGCCGGCGCGGACGGTCCCCGGCGGCTTCCACGTAAGATGGGAGCCGTGACTAGCGACCAGACAAAGACTTTTGACCTCTCGGCTTCCTTCAAGGCCTACGACGTGCGCGGAATTGTGGGCGAATCCATCACCGCGGAAATCGTCGAAGCCGTCGGGGCTGCCTTTGTGGACGTCCTGGACCTGGCCGGACAGACAGTACTGGTCGGCGGCGACATGCGCCCCTCCTCCCCCGAGTTCAGCCGGGCCTTCGCCAACGGCGCGGCAACCCGCGGCGCCAACGTCCAGCTGCTCGACCTGATCTCCACGGACGAGCTGTACTACGCTTGCGGCGCCCTGAACGCTGCCGGCGCCACGTTCACCGCAAGCCACAACCCGGCCGAGTACAACGGCATCAAGATGGCCAAGGCCGGCGCCGTGCCGATCTCCTCCGAAACCGGTCTGAAGGAGATCCAGGCCCTGGCCGAGGAATACCTCAACGCCGGCACCATCCCCGCGAACGGCCCCCGCGGCCTGATCAGCGTGCGGGACGTCCTCAAGGACTACTCCGAGTACCTGCGCAGCCTCGTTGACCTCAGCGGATCCCGTCCGCTCAAGGTCGTGGTGGACGCCGGCAACGGCATGGCCGGCATGACGACCCCCGCCGTGCTGGGTGACACGCTGCTGCCCAAGCTGCCGCTCGAGATCATCCCGCTCTACTTCGAGCTCGACGGATCTTTCCCGAACCACCCGGCCAACCCGCTGGAGCCGGAAAACCTGCGCGACCTGCAGGCCGCCGTCGTCGAGCACGGCGCGGACATCGGCCTGGCGTTCGACGGCGACGCCGACCGCTGCTTCGTGATCGACGAAAAGGGCGAGCCGGTCTCGCCGTCGGCCGTCACCGGCATGGTGGCGCGCCGCGAGATCGCCCGCGCCAAGGCCAACGGCGAGGAAACGCCGACGATTATCCACAACCTGCTGACCTCGCGGGCGGTGCCCGAACTGGTGGTCAACGACGGCGGCCGCGCGTTCCGCACCCGGGTGGGACACTCCTTCATCAAGGCCGTGATGGCGGCCGAAGGTGCGATCTTCGGGGGCGAGCACTCCGCCCACTTCTACTTCCGCGATTTCTGGAATGCGGACACCGGCATGCTGGCCGCCATGCACGTCCTGGCTGCCCTCGGCGAGCAGGACGGTCCGCTGTCGGAGCTCGGCCGCGAATACGAGCCCTACAAGTCCTCCGGCGAGATCAACTCGGAAATCGAGGACAAGGCCGCCGCCGTGGAGCGTGTCCGCGTGGACTTCTACGACGAAGACGTTGAGGTGGACTACCTCGACGGCAGCACTTTCATCGCCGCCGACGGAAGCTACTGGTTCAACCTGCGCCCGTCCAATACCGAGCCGTTCCTCCGCCTGAACGTCGAGGCCACGGACCAGGAAACCATGGAACGCGTCCGCGACCGGGTCCTGGCCCTGGTCCGGGGCTGATCGCCATGACCGATTCACCGGAGACCCAGGGGGCCGTCCTGCAGCCGGCGGATCCGGCTGAGGACTCCTGGCGCGGCTCGGTGCCGGATGCCATCGCCACCGACCTGGAGAACCTGCTCGGCACCGGAGTGGGGGCGGCCCAGGAGCAGCTCGAGCGCAACGGCGGCTTCCTGCCCTTCGCCCTGGTGGTGGAGAACGACGGCGAAGTCCGCCTGGTGGCTGTCACCCCGGCAGACGCAGCCGGGGACAGCGACGCCGATTTCGACGCCGACGCCATGATCAACGACCTCACCGAGCTGCTCCGGCAGCACCGGGACGAGTTCCGCGCCGCCGCGATCGTCTGTGACATCACCCTGCTGGAAGAGGACTCGGACGCGATCCACGTGGCCGCCGAGCACCAGGACGGCTCCGTCTTCGCAGCGGTACTGCCCTACGGCGCGAACCCGGCGACGCACGAGCTGGAGTTTGGCGAGCTTTCCGCCGACACCAACGAACCCGCCGTCTGGGTGGACTAGACCAAGCCGGTGCCATGAAGATCAACGCCTTCGCGGACGTGAGCCTGCGCGCGATGATGGTGCTCGCGGCCGCAGCCGACGGCGAACTGCTCACCACCCAGAGCATCGCGGACGCCGTCGGCACGCCCTACAACCACGTCAGCAAGGCAATGGCAAAGCTGCGCGAACTCGGCCTGATCGACGTCGAACGCGGCCGCAATGGCGGGTCCCGGCTCAGCGGCGCCGGCCGGGCCGCCACCGTCGGGCAGCTGCTGCGCGCACTGGACACCCGGACCGACCCGGCGGACTGCGTGGCTGCCGCGGGCGCCTGCCCGCTCATCAACGAGTGCCGGCTGCGCAGCGCCCTGGGCCGCGCGCGTGAGGCGTTCTACCGTGAGCTTGATGACATTGTCGTCGCTTCGCTGCCGACCTCCCGGCAAATGAATCCAGTCTTCCAGGCCATCGGCCTGCGCCCGGGCCTGTAGCCAGCCTCTAACCAGGCGCGGCCCCGGCATCCGAGGCCGCGATCCCCCTCCGGAGTCCGCCCCGCCCGGGCGTCACCCGATTTGCAACCGTTTTCTACGCCGTGTAGAACTGAGGCATAAATACTCGTATTTCAAATGCAGGTATTTCAGAAACGGTCCGGTTGAAGACCCCGGGCCACTATCTCAGGAGTCAGCATGCTCTCGGACAAGTCCTTCCCCGTCATCGAGGCCACCCTGCCGCTGGTCGGTTCCCGGATCGGCGATATCACCCCCAAGTTCTACGCCCGGCTCTTCGGCGCCCACCCCGAGCTGCTGGACGGGCTGTTCAGCCGCTCCAACCAGCGCTCCGGCAACCAGCAGCAGGCCCTGGCCGGGAGCATCGCCGCTTTCGCCAGCCACCTCGTCAGCAACCCGGGCACCCTGCCGGAGACCGTGCTGTCGCGCATCGCGCACCGCCACGCCTCGCTCGGCATCACCGAGCCGCAGTACCAGGTGGTCTACGAGCACCTCTTCGCCGCCATCGCCGAAGACCTGGCCGAGGTCATCACCCCGGAAATCGCCGAGGCCTGGACCGAGGTCTACTGGCTTATGGCCGACGCGCTGATCAAGCTCGAGAAGGGCCTCTACGCCGGCCAGGCCAACGGCAAGATGTGGTCCCCGTGGAAGGTCGCCGCGAAGACCCCCGCCGGCACCGGCTCCATGACGTTCACCCTGGAACCGGCCAACGACACCCCCATCACCCCGGCCCTCCCCGGCCAGTACGTCAGCGTCAAGGTCACCCTGCCGGAGGGCTTGCGCCAGGTCCGCCAGTACTCGCTCTCCGGCGACGCCGGCACCAGCCGTAGCTTCACCACCAAGCTCGACGACGGCGGCGAGGTCTCCCCCGTGCTGCACCACCACGTCGAGGTCGGGGACATCCTCGAGATCTCCAACCCCTACGGCGAAATCACCCTCAAGGAGAGCGAGGGCCCCGTGGTCCTGGCGTCGGCCGGCATCGGCTGCACGCCTTCGGCTTCGATCCTGCGCTCCCTTGCCGAGGCCGGTTCGGACCGACAGGTGCTGGTCCTGCACGCGGAAAGCACCCTGGACAGCTGGGCGCTGCGCTCCCAGATGACGGACGACGTCGAGCGCCTGGAAGCGGCCGAGTTGCAGCTCTGGCTCGAGCGGCCGGAGGCGGGGGCGAAGGAAGGCTTCATGTCGCTGCGCGACGTGGACCTGCCGGCCAACGCCTCGCTGTACCTGTGCGGTCCGCTGCCGTTCATGAAGAACATCCGCAACGAGGCCATCAATGCGGGCATCCCCGCCACCAAGATCCACTACGAGGTCTTCGGGCCGGACATCTGGCTCGCCAACTGACTCCCTAGCAATCGATGAAAGAACGACGGCACACCGGTGATCGCGTGGCCGAACCGCAGGAGATTGCCGGGGTCGTAGCTGGACTTCACGGCCCTCATCCGTTCATAGACGGCGGGCGACCATGCCCTGGAACGGTCAGCCTCATCGCCGGGTTCGCCGTGGAAGTTGACCAGGGTAAAACCCGTCGAGTGCGGAGCCATCGCGGCCAGGACCGTGCGGATGGCTGCCGAGACGGCCTCGGCGACCGGGGGCATCTTGAACCCGAGCAGGAAGAGCAGGAATGCCGCGTCCCGCCCCGACACGGCGTTCGGCAGCGCCCCGGCACGGGCCAAGGCGCCACCCAGCGGCCGGATTTCGACCAGGAGGAGCGGACAGTCCGAGCCTTCGCCGGTGTGGTTCAGCAACTCCGCCAGGGTACTGTCGCCGAGATCCTTCAGCAGCGCTCCGCCGGCTGTGAAAGGGAGCGGATCCGCCGGATCCATGTGGATCTGGTCAACGTCCAGGTAGCTCATGGGGCCGGCCGTATCCATCAACGGGCTCGAAACGGCGCGCATCGGGGCCAGCAGCGCATCGCCGGCCTCGCGGTTCCCCAGAAAGGCGAAGCGGAGGTGCACCACAAACTGGCCCCGCAGCGGCGCGGGGACGAACTCCATGTCGGGCAGCCGCAGCAGCGAAATCGAGGGCGAGGCGTCCTCCGGCAGCGTAGGCAACCACTCCCGGAACGCCGCCAGGATGAGGCCGGCATCGGCACCCGGATAGATGATGCCGCCGCCGTAGAACTCGCCCAGCGGAAAGAGGCTGAATTCGAGTTCGGTCACGATCCCGAAGTTGCCCTTGCCGCCGAGCATCATCGCGAACAGCTCGGCTTCGGCCTCGGCGTCAATCCGGCGCAACGCACCGTCCGCGGTGACCACTTCCATGCTCCGGACATGATCAGCGGCAAAGCCGTGGGCGCGGCCCAGCACTGGAAGCCCGCCGCCGACGGTGTATCCCACGACGCCGACGTCGGTACTCGAGCCGTGCAGTCCCACCAGCCCGAGCGGAACGCTCGCTTCCAGGACGCTGCGCCACTTCACTCCTGCCCCCACCCTCGCGGTGCGCTCCACCGGGTCGATGTGCAGCTCCTGCAACCGCCTGGTGTTAATCAGCAGGCCGCCCTCGACCACTGAGTCGGCGCCGTGCCCGGTGGACTGGACCGCCACCGGCAGCCGGCGTTCCGCCGCCCATTTGACCCCGGCCGCGACGTCCTGGGCGGTGCTGGCGCCCAGGACGACGTCGGGCCGGTGGACGGTAGCGGCGTTGAACGCGAACGTCTCGGCCGCGAATTCTGGGCTGTCCGGCAAAGCGACCGTTCCGCTGACAGCTTCGGACAGGGCCTGGATATCCTCGGTGACAAGCATGAGTGCTCCTGGGGTTTCGCCTGCCGGGGCAGGCGGAGGGCACGCCGCCGCGCGCCCGGGATGTTCCCCGCATCCCTGGCAGTCAGCGTCAGGCCCGGCTGATGAATGCGACGAGCCTACGGCCGCTCCCGACTACAGGCTAGGGGCCTTGGTCCCGGCAGCCACCGGGGCCCCGCCATGACTCATCGGCTGCTCCGCAACGGCCGTTCTGAGGCCTCAAAAGGGCATCCGCGGTGGGGCCACGCCGGGAGGGTTCCCCAGCCGAACTTGTGGGGCTAGGGAACCGGTGGGGACAATCGATGAGGGAACGACGGCGGCCCCGCACCTTATCCAAGGTGCGGGGCCGCCGTCGTTGGATCAGCCGCCTGCTAGTGCGCGGACATCCGTTCCTTGAGCGAGTCGAGCTCGGCGCGCAGCGCGTCCGGCAGCGAGTCGCCAAACTTTGCGTACCACTCCTCGATGGAGGCCAGCTCGGCGTCCCATTCCTCGCGGTCCACGCGGACGGCGTCCTCGACGTGGGCGTGGGTCAGGTCCAGGCCGGTGAGGTCCAGCGAATGGCCGGTCGGAACGAAGCCGATGGGAGTCTCCACCGCGTCGGCCTTACCCTCGATGCGCTCAATGGCCCACTTGAGGACACGGGCATTGTCGCCGAAGCCGGGCCACGCGAAACCGCCGTCAGCCGTGCGGCGGAACCAGTTCACCAGGAAAATGTGCGGCAGCCGCTCCGGGTTGGCCTTGCCGGAGACGCTGATCCAGTGCTTCAGGTAGTCGCCGGCGTCGTAGCCGATGAACGGCAGCATGGCCATCGGGTCACGGCGAAGCACACCGACCTGTCCGGCCGCGGCGGCCGTGGTCTCCGAGGAGAGCGTCGAGCCCATGAAGATGCCGTTGGTCCAGCTGCGGGCCTGGGTCACCAGCGGCACCGTGGTCTTGCGCCGGCCGCCGAAGAGGATCGCGGAGAGCTCCACACCCTCCGGGCTGTAGTACTCCTCGGCCAGCATGTCGACCTGCGAAATCGGGGTGCAGAAGCGGGAGTTCGGGTGCGCGGCAGGCTGGTCCGACGCCGGGGTCCAGTCGTTGCCCTGCCAGTCGGTCAGGTGCGCGGGGACCTCGTCGGTCATGCCTTCCCACCACACGCCGCCGTCGTCCGTGAGGGCAACGTTCGTGAAGATGCTGTGGCCCTTGGCGATGGCACGCATGGCGTTGGGGTTGGTGCCCCAGCCGGTGCCCGGGGCGACGCCGAACAGGCCGGCCTCGGGGTTGGTGGCGCGCAGTTCGCCTTCCTTGCCGATCCGCATCCAGGTGATGTCGTCGCCGAGGGTTTCGACGTCCCAGCCCTCGATCGTGGGGTCGAGCAGGGCGAGGTTGGTCTTGCCGCAGGCGGAGGGGAACGCCGCGGAAATGTAGTAGTTCTTCTTCTCCGGCGAAGTCAGCTTGAGGATGAGCATGTGCTCGGCCAGCCAGCCCTCGTCGCGGGCCATGACCGAGGCGATGCGCAGGGCGTAGCACTTCTTGCCGAGCAGGGCGTTGCCGCCGTAACCGGAGCCGAAGGACCAGATGGAACGCTCCTCCGGGAAGTGCACGATCCACTTGTCCGGGTTGCACGGCCAGGCGACGTCAGCCTGCCCCGGGGCCAGGGGGGCGCCCAGGGAGTGCAGGGCCGGGACGAAGAAGGCGTTGGTGGCGGTGATCTTGTTCAGCACGTCGGTGCCGATCGTGGCCATGATGCGCATGGAGGCGACAACGTAGGCGCTGTCCGTGATCTCCACGCCGAACTTCGGGTCCTCGGCGTCGAGGTGGCCCATGACGAAGGGGATGACGTACATGGTGCGGCCGCGCATGGAGCCGCTGAACAGGCCGCGCAGCTTCTCCTTCATCTCCGCCGGAGCCATCCAGTTGTTGGTGAAGCCCGCATCGCGTTCGTTCTCGGAGCAGATGAAGGTCTGCTCCTCGACGCGGGCGACGTCGGCGGGGTCTGAGAATGCCGCGAAGGAATTCGGGAACAGCTTCTCATTCAGCCGGGTCAGGGTTCCGGCCGCCACGAGCTCGTCCGTGAGCCGGGTGTTCTCTTCTTCCGAGCCATCAACCCAGTGGATCCGGTCCGGCTGGGTCAGTTCAGCAACCTCTTCAACCCATGCCAGCAGTCCAGCATGTGTGGTGGGTGCTTTCTCAAGCAGCGGCAGTCGCGCCAGATCGCCCATTACGGTTCCCTTCCTCGGGTTCAGTGGTGTGTCCTAAATGCTAGGTCTCGCGGGTGATTCAGTTTCAGGCCCAAATACGGGTTGACGATGGAGCCGAGATCCAAAATCCCCGGAAAATCAAGGTTTAATATCTCCGAGCGCTGGTCTTTTTGTGATCAAGGTCACGTAGACCGGTCTAGTCGGGCAGATTACATGGCTCTCGATTTGGAACTCTGGGCCCCTCTCGCGTAAAGTAATTCGAGGTTCGGGGAGCGAGAAGTTCCCGAAGAGCCGAGAATGCGCCCATAGCTCAGCTGGATAGAGCGTCTGTCTACGGAACAGAAGGTCAGGGGTTCGAATCCCTTTGGGCGCACAGATAGAAAAGATCCGCACCGGTCCGCCGGTGCGGATCTTTTGCTTTCCCGGCTTGTTTCAGAAATCCGCGGCGGTTCCGGACAGAGGCAGGTCCGATCCGGGCCGCACCGGTCTCAAACGGTAGCGGAAAACGGGCCACGGCCCGGCGACTTACTCCCCCACGGCAGCCGCGATACGCCGGCGTATCCCGTCAAAGTGGCTGCCCAGCCGTTCCGCGGCGAGGACGGCGTCGCCCGCCGCCACAGCCTCGTAGATGACCCGGTGCAGCGCAGCCCCCGCGGCAGTGCCGACGTCGGCGGTGCCAACGTCGGCGGTGTCGGCTCCGGCAGGTTCGACCTCGCCGGCGGCCGGCCGGGCGTCGCCGCCCAGTTCCAGCTGGATCCGGCGGTAGACCGCCTGGAACGCGTCCACCAGGCCCAGCAGCAGCTCATTGCCCAGCGGCTCGAACAGTTTGCGATGGAAATCGGCGTCGGCTTCGACAAAGTGTTCCCCGGACCCGGCCAGCTCTTCCATCCGCAGCACCGCCGCCTCGAGTCCCGCCAGGTGGTCCGCCGTCATGCGCGCCATGGACACGCCGATCAGCCCCGACTCCAGCAGCCGCCGCGCCTCGATCAGCTCGAGCGCCTCCCGCCCCCGGTGCCGCAGCGACATCCGCCCCCGGAAGCTGAGCCCGCCAACCAGAGCCTCGAAGTTGCTCGCGGCCACGAACATGCCGAAGCCGTGCCGGATCTCAATCACGCCCAGGGCCTGGAGCACCTTCAGCGTCTCCCGCAGCGTGTTCCGGCCGATCCCCAGCAGCGCCGCGAGTTCGTTTTCGGTGGGCAGCGGGTCGCCGGGTTCCAGCTCCCGCTCAAGGATCAGCTCGATGATGTCGGCCTGCAGGGCGCGCAGCCGGGCCTGCGCGCCCAACCGGCGCGGCGGCCCGGCGTCGCCCGCGTCCGAATTGGCTGCGCACACGGCTGGACTCCTCCCCAAAGGTGATCCTCAGGGTAGCGGACGTCCCACCTCCTGCCCAGTGTCCCGTCAAAGCCCCTCCCGGCGGGGTTAGGCTGTTGCCATGACGGCACACTTTGAGCGTGAATTCGATGTCATCGTGATCGGGGCAGGCGCGGTGGGCGAGAACGTGGCCGAGCGCGTGGTCCGGGGCGGATTGACGGCCGTCCTGGTGGAGGCGGAGCTGGTGGGCGGCGAGTGTTCGTACTGGGCCTGCATGCCATCGAAGGCGTTGCTCCGGCCCGGCACCGCACTCCATGGCGCCCAGACCGTGCCGGGCGCCGGGGAGGCGGTCACCAGGGTGCTCGACGCCGCGGCCGTGCTGAAGCGGCGGGACTACTTCACCTCCAATTGGCAGGACGACAGCCAGGTCAAATGGGTCGAGGACACCGGGATCGAGTTGCTCCGCGGCCACGGCTGGATCACCGGGGCCCGCCGGGCGGAGGTGGCCGGCGTGGACGGCAACAGCTACAAGCTCGTGGCGCGCCACGCCATCGTGCTGGCCACCGGGTCGCGCCCCACCATCCCGCCCATCGAAGGCCTCGAGGAAGTCGACTTCTGGACCACCCGGGAGGCCACCTCCGCGCACGAGATCCCGGCGCGGCTCGGTGTGCTCGGCGGCGGCGTGGCCGGCACGGAGCTCGCCCAGGCCTTCGCCCGGCTCGGGTCGACCGTGACGGTCGTGGCCCGCGGCGGGCTGCTGGGAGCTTTTCCGGCCCCGGCGGCCGAGCTGGTCCAGGCGGGGCTGCGCGCCGACGGCGTCGAACTCCACCTCCGCACCGGCACCCAAGGCGTCCATGAGAACGACGACGGCTCCCTGACCCTGACGCTCGAGGGCGGCGGCAGCGTCACGGTGGACAAGCTCCTGGTCGCCACCGGCAGGCACCCCGCTGTGGAGGGCATCGGGTTGGAGAGCGTGGGCCTGTCCGCCGACGACGGGAAGGCCCCGCGGCTCGAGACGGACGCGAGCGGGCTCGTCCGGGGAGCCGACGGCAACGACAGTAGGCCGTGGCTCTACGCCGTCGGCGACGCCGCAGGCAAGGTCCTGCTCACCCACCAGGGCAAATACGAGGCGCGGGCCACCGGCGACGCGATTGCCGCCCGCGCCAAGGGCACGCTCACCGGCGAGCCGGCCCCGTGGAGCCGCTACGCCCACACCGCGGACGAGCACGCCGTCCCCAATGTGGTCTTCACCGACCCCGAGCTGGCAAATGTCGGGCGCAGCCTGGAACAGGCCGAGAGGGACGGCTACCGGGCCACCTCCGTGCAGCTCCCCATCCAGGTGGCCGGCTCCTCGCTGCATTCCGAACATTACAAGGGCTGGGCCCAGCTGGTGGTCGATGAGGACCGCAAAGTGCTGCTGGGCGCCACCTTCGCCGGGCCGGATGTTGCCGAGCTGTTGCACGCGGCGACCATCGCCGTCGTCGGCGAAGTCCCGCTGGACCGGCTCTGGCACGCCGTCCCGTCCTATCCCACGATCAGCGAGGTGTGGCTGCGGCTTCTCGAGGAGTACGGCCTCTAAGCGCGAACAGACACTTGGGGCCCCGGAACCGTCGGTTCCGGGGCCCCAAGTGTCTGTTCGCCCACATCTATTTGAACTGACCGGTCAGTTTAGTTAGCCTTGGAGTAGATCATTTCTGCGAAAGGCTTTCCTTGCTCTGCGTTCAACAGCTTCACGTGAAGGGCCGGCGGGACTACCTGCTCCCGCCCACCTCGCTGCAGGCGGCCCGGGGTGAACTCCTGCTCGTCACCGGCCAACGCCAGGACCAGCGCACCGCCCTGGCCCTGACCCTGAGCGGCCGGATGAAGCCCTCGGCCGGAAGCCTCGAGTGGGACGGCGGCGGCCGGATCAAGCAGCTGCGGCAGGCGAGCGCCGTCGTCGACGCCCCCGGGGTGAACGAGCCGGAGCAGCACCTGAGCGTGCGCGACCTGGTCACCGAGGACCTCGCCCTGATCCCCCGCCGCTACCGCGGCGCGCTGCTCAGCACGCCGTGGCTTAAGGTCAACCGCTTCGAGGACATCGCCGGGCGCTGGGCCGAGGAGCTGCCCGCCGACCGCCGTCTCGAGCTGCTGACGGCGCTGGCCCTGGCCAATCCGCACACCGACCTGCTGGTGGTCGATTCCCCGGACCGCCACAGCGGCGATCCGGCCGACTGGCTGCCGCGGCTTCAGGAGCTGGCGTACGACGGCGGCCGTCCCCTCGCCGTCGTCGCCGCCATCGGGAGCCTCCCGCCGGGCTGGACCGGTCCAGTCGCGGAGATCGGCAACGCCGTCCCCGCGCCGGAAACGGCGGATGTCCACCACGACCGCGAAACCGAGGATGCCCGATGACCGTGCTGCGGCTGGCCCGTTCCGAACTCAAGCGCATGACCGGCGGCCTGCTGCCGAAGCTGACCATCCTGGCGCTGACCCTGGTGCCGCTGCTCTACGGGGCGGTGTACCTCTACGCGAACTGGGATCCCTACGGCAAGCTGAACCAGATCGACGCCGCCCTGGTGGTCGAGGACAGCGGCGCCAGCTCCGCCGACGGCACCCGGCTGGAGGCCGGCCGGAAGGTCGCCGACAGCCTCGTCGAGGGCCACGTCTTCAACTGGCAGACCGTCTCCAGCGCGGAGGCAGCGGACCAGGGCGTGAGCAGCGGCCAGTACGCGTTCGCGCTCAAGATCCCCCGGGACTTCTCCGCGAACCTGGTCTCGCCGGGCAGCTTCGACGCCGCCAACCAGGCCATGCTGAACGTCACCACCAACGACGCCAACAACTACCTGCTCGGCACGATCGTGGACAAGCTCACCACCGCCGTCCACTCGACCGTGGCGAAAGAAGTGGGCCAGGAGACCGCCAACCAGCTCCTCACCGGCTTCGGGACCATCCACTCCCAGATGCTCAAGGCCGCCGACGGCGCGCGGGACCTCGCCGGCGGGGTGTCCTCGCTCCACGACGGCTCGGCCAGCCTGCACCAGGGCACCTCCTCCCTCAGGAACGGGACCGGCGAACTGGTGGCCGGGCAGCGCAAACTCCTCGACGGGGCCAACACCCTGAACGCCGGGGCCGGGCAGCTTGCCGGCGGCCTGCGCGAGCTCAACGACAAGACGTCCACGCTGCCCGCGGATACGCAGCGGCTGGCCGACGGCGCCGCCCAGGTGGCCGCCGGAAACGCCGCACTGAACACGAAGCTGCAGGGCATGGCGGGCCAGCTCGCGTCCGCGGAACAGGCCTCGGCGCAGGCCCAGCGCGGCCGGGTCGTGGCCTCCGATGGCCGCCTGGTCGCCGCCGGCGTCATTACCCAGGCCCAGGCCGATGCCATCCTGGCCGACTACGACGCCAACACCGCGCCGGCGCCTTCCGGAGCGGCGGCCGCTTTCCAGGGCGCGGCGGCCCAGGTGCAGCAGCTGGCGGACGGTTCCGCCGCAGTCAGCGCGGGTGCCGCGCAGCTGGCGGGCGCGGCCCCGGCCCTGAGCGACGCCGTCGGGAAGGCCTCCGCCGGGGCGGATCAGCTCGTCGGCGGCACCGCGGAACTCGCCGCCGGGCAGCAAAACGCCCTGGCCGGCGCGGAAAAACTCGCCCAGGGCGCCCAGCAGCTCGACGACGGCGCAGCACGGCTCGAGAGCGGTTCGGCGAAGGCGTCCGACGGCGCCGGGACCCTCGCAACCGAATTGGCCAAGGGCGCGGGCAAGGTACCCAACCCGAACGACGCAAAGAAGGACAGCCTCGCCAAGGTCATGGCGGACCCCGTGGCCGTCAGCAACGTCTCGCAGGCCAAGGCGGGTTCCTATGGGGCCGGACTGGCTCCGTTCTTCCTGACCCTGGCCCTGTGGATCGGTGTCTTCATGTTGATCC
Source organism: Arthrobacter sp. YAF16 (assembly GCF_052113385.1). Lineage (NCBI taxonomy): Bacteria > Bacillati > Actinomycetota > Actinomycetes > Micrococcales > Micrococcaceae > Arthrobacter > Arthrobacter sp. YAF16. The sequence continues at coordinate 88,317 of NZ_JBFRDC010000007.1, read as the reverse complement.
AGGCGATGCGGCCGGTCACCCAGCGCGCCCTGGCGTCCAACGCTCCGACGTGGAAGATCGCCGTCGGGGGCTGGCTGCCGTTCCTGGCGGTTGCCGCGGTCCAGGCCAGCCTGCTGACCCTCGTGGTGGATGTGGGGCTGGGCCTCGATCCCGCCCATCCCGTGCTGATGTGGGTCCTGATGCTGGCAGCTGCCATGGCCTTCAGTGCGATCATCCAGGGTGTGGTGGCGCTGCTCGGCTCGCCCGGCAAGCTGGTGGTGCTGATCCTGCTGGTCCTGCAGCTGGTCTCCTCCGGCGGCACCTTCCCCTGGCAGACCACACCGGAGCCGCTGCACGTGGTGCACCAGCTGCTGCCAATGGGCTATGTGGTCAATGGCATGCGGCACCTGATCTACGGAGCCGATCTGGCCAGCATCCTGCCCACCATGCTGGGCCTGGTTGGCTACACTTTGCTGGGACTGGCCATGTCCGCCGTCGCCGTCCGGAAACACAAGTTCTGGACCCTCAAGACCCTGAAGCCGGAGATCGCCCTATGAGCACCAAGCCCCGCGTGGACGTGGCGACCGCCGCCGACGCAGGGAAGAAGCTGCGGCCCGGACGCACCAACGCCACCAAGCAGAAGCTGTTCGAGGCGTCGATGGAGCTGATCGGCGAGCGCGGCGCCGCCAGCGTGACGGTCGACGAGATCGCCGCGGCCGCGGGCGTCTCCAAGGGCACGGTGTACTACAACTTCGGCAGCAAGTCGGATCTGATCGCCCAACTGCTGCGGCACGGCGTGGACATCCTGATGGCACGGCTGCTGAGCGTCAAGGACGGGTCGGCGGATCCGCTGGAGGCGATGGACGAGATGATCGGCCAGGCGATGGACTTCATGGCCGAATACCCCTCCTTCGCCCGGCTGTGGGTCAGCGAGAACTGGCGGACGCCCAGCGAGTGGCAGGACACCTTCACCGAGCTCCGCGGCCGGCTGCTCGGGGTGATTGGCGCCGCGATCGAGGCCGTGGCCGCCAAGTACCCGGTGGATCCCGCGCTGTCCCGCGGCAGCCTGGAGACGGCCATCTTCGGGGCATGCTTTGTCGTGGGGCTGGACCGGCAGACCTACAACCCCGAACGCACCCGGGCGCAAAGTGTCGCCGCAATCATGGCGATCATGCGTGGCTACGTTGCGAAGTAGTCGCACTCGGGGATGATTAGTCACATGCACCACATGGGTAACAGCGGCAAGACTGCCATCGGAGCATCCCTTGCCGCTCTGGCCTTGCTGGCCCTCACCGGCGTCACCCTGCACGAAACGGTGGGACTCTGGTTCCTCACCGCCTCCGCCGTCGCCTATGTGGCGTCCGTGGCCGAGGTGCTGGTCCGACGGCGGTACAAGACACTGCTGGCAAGCGGCGTCGGCAGCATCCTGTTCATCGCGTTTGGCATCGCCTTCCTGCGCCAGTGGGGGCTGGCCTTCAACCCGGATCCGAACGCCTTGTCCACCAACGTTGATACCGAGCATCCGGACCTGTACTTCTACCTCTCGGCAGCCGCCGGAGCGCTCACGCTGGTCCTGTTGCTCGCCGGCACCGTCCTGCCCGGCCGCCGACCCGCACCCCGCGCCCCTTACGCGCCCCGGCGCCCGGCTTCGGCGTCCAGTGGGGCGGCGCCCCGCAGACCCGCTGCCCGCCCTGCCGCCCGGGCGTCGATGCCACGGTCCGCGACGCCGCGCGCTTCCGCGGCACGGCCCGCAACTCCGCGCTCCGCCGCTCCGCGGGCTTCGGCGCCACGTTCCGCCGTGCCGGCCGGCAAGCGGCCGGCGTCACCGGCGGCGTCGTCGGGGTCCAAGCCGGCTGCCAAGGCGCCGGCGAAACCGGCGGTCAAGGCCCCGGCCCGCCCCGCCGCCAAAGCCCCCACCCGGCGCTGACCACCCCGCAGCACGGCGATCGCCACGCCGGCCAGGAGCAGCAGTCCGCCGGCAACTTCCGCCGCCGAGGGCACCTCGGCCAGCACCAGCCAGGCCGTTGTCATGCCGACCACCGGGACCAGCAGGGTGAAGGGAACGACGGCGGAGGACGGGTAGAGCCCCAGCAGGCGGTTCCAGATGCCATACCCTACGAGGGAACCGAACACGGCAGTGTAGAGCGCGCTGAGCATCGTCACCGGCTGCAGCTGCACCAGGGCATCCGACACCGCCGCCGGCCCGTCCACCAGCAGCGAGAGTCCGGTTAGCGGCAACGGCACCACCGCGCCGGACCACACCACCAGCCCGAGCCCGGAGGCGGCCTTCGCCTTCCGCGCCACGATATTGCCCCCGGCCCAGGACAGGGCCGCGGCCAGCACGATCAGCAGGGGCAGCAGCGGGGCCACGAGGCTGCGGCCTACGGCCACCACGGCGAGCCCGGCAATCCCCAGCACGACGCCGGCGAGTTGCCTCCGGGTTGGCCGTTCGGCCAGGATTCCCGCCGCCAGCAGGACCGTCAGCAGGACCTGGGCCTGAAGCACGAGCGAGGCCAGGCCCGCGGGCATGCCGAGGGCCATGGCCAGGTAGAGCAGGCCGAACTGGCCTGCGCTCATCAGCAGCCCGACGCCGATGATGGCGTTCCAGCTGACGTCCGGCTTGCGGATGAAGAAGATGCAGGGAAACACCACGAGGGCGAAGCGCATGGCCACGAACAGCAGCGGCGGCATCTGCGCGCCGTCGGGGTGCAGGCCAAGGTCAATGGCAACGAAGTTGACGCCCCACAAGACGGCGACGAGCAGGGCAAGCCCGGAATGTCGAGGGGTCATCGCACCCGCGGCCGTCGCCGTTGCCGCGCCTCAGAGATTGCGCGGCCGTTCACCGTGCGGGTCCTCGGTGTCGCGGCGCTCCGCCACCGTTTCCTCGCGGAACCCTGCGGCGTCGCCGGTTCCTGCCGTGCGATCGCGGTCGCCCCGGTCCCGGCGCAGTTCCTCGTGCGGGTGAAGTTCCTCGTGCGGTTGGGCAGCGTGGGTGCGTGTCTCCTGGGACTGGGCATCGCCGCGTTCGGTCGTCACTACATCCGGGTCGACGTCGTCGGCCCGGCGGAGCTGTTCCTCGGCACCGGCACGGACGGTCTCTGCCTCCTGCTGTGTGCCGCGGGCCTGCATGCGGAGGCGCTCGGCTTCGACTTCGGCGGCCTTTGCGTCGGCTTCCGCCCGCGCCGCTTTGGCCTCATGGTCCCTCGCAGCCAGCTGGTCGGCCTCCGCTTTTTCGCGCATCTCGGCGGCCCGGTTCCGGTCAGCCTCCGTCTTGCGCTTGCGGCTGAGATACATTGCCACGGCGATGATCGCGAGCACCACTACGATGCCGACGATGATCCCTACGAGCTGTCCTGAATCCACGTTGATCCACCTTTTCCCTCGGTCGCTAAGAAAACACCGGCAGTAAAAGCAATAACAGCATCAGTAAACAACACAATGAGAGTGCTGACCATCGGCTGGCCGGCGCACTGGCCTGCTACTTCGCGCGGGGCACCTTGAAGTGGGTCAGCCGTGCGTCCTGGCCGTCCAGCTCTGCCCAGGACTTCTCAGTCTCGAAGACCGTCAGGCCGCTGGTGGGATAGCGCGTGGCCGCGTCCATGTAGGCGTCATGGTTGGAGTCCCGGGAGGCCAGATGCATGGCCAGGTCCTGCACACCGGGCATGTGCGAGATCACCATGAGCGTCGTGACGGTGTCCGGGACATGGTTAATAACCGCCAACATGCGCAGGGCCGAGGCGCCGTAAAGGCCGTCCTCAAGTTTCGGCGTCGGGGCCTTGTCCCCCAGTTCGCTGCACACCCAGGTGCAGGTCTGCCGCGTCCGCAGGGCGCTGGAGCAGAGGATGAAGTCGGGGACCACACCGTGTTTAAGGAGCCACTTCCCGGCCAGCGGCGCTTCCCGGTGCCCGCGCTCTTCGAGCGGCCGCTCGTGGTCGGCGATGCCGCCCGGCCAGTCCGCCTTGGCGTGCCGCATGAGCACCAGACGTTTGATGTGATGCGCGCTCATGGCTCAATCCTAGTGCGGCCGGCTTGGCCACGAGCGCGCTCCACAGCGGGCGACCTGTCAGTCGTCCAGGACGAAGGTCACTTCCAGCACCACATGCCAGGCCACGACGGCGCCGTCGCTGATTTCAACTTTCTGCTCCTTGACCCATGCCCCGGTGACATTCCGCAAGGTCTTGTTGGCCCGGTCGACGCCTTCCTTGATGGCGGCGTCAAACGAGGTTTTGGAGTTGGAACTCAGGGTAGTAATACGTGCAACGGACATGTTTCCTCCCAATAGTCGGATCGACGGGACCGAGACTACGCCGAAGCCCCCAAACGCAACAGAGTCCAAACCCCGCGGAGGCACATACTCCGTCGATCCGTGCTCCGGAATGTCAGTTCGTGTTGCGAGGGCGCTGCAGCGCAGCGGCGCATCCCGACAGCGCGGACGGCGGCGTTTTGCGTAGTGCCGCATCGCCGACCGAGGAACGAGGGAGGTGTCTAAGGCACGGCAAAATGCCGTCGGACGCGCGTGACTATCGTGCCGCGAAAGCGGAAGCGCCCGCCCCAAAGGAGGGGCGGGCGCTTTGCGTGAAGCTAAGAGCTAGATGGAGTATTCCGGAGCGGCCCAGACTACGACTTCGGGGTGCTCGTAGAACCGGTAGCCCTGGCCGCGCACCGTCCGCACGGTATTGGCCAGGCGGCCAAGCTTGGAGCGCAGCCGGCGGATGTGCACGTCGATGGTCCGCTCGTTGGGGACCTCTTCGGCATTGCGCCACAGGCCCTCAAGGAGTTCGTCGCGGCCCACGGTGCGGGTGCCGTTCTCCACGAGGTAGTTGAGCAGCTCGAATTCCTTGAACGTGAGGTTCAGCGATTCGCCGTCGAGCGCCACTTCGCGGCGGGCGAGGTCGATCAGCACGCCGGACGGGCGCGGGTCCTGGGGCTGCTGCAGCCGGGCGTTCTCGGCGCGCTGGCGGGCACCGGCGGTGGGATCGCCGAAGGTGGACCGGACGACGTCGAGCGCGGAACCCGGCGCGGACGCCGGGGCGACGGCGACGGCGGCATAGCTTTCGGCGCCGGCCACAAGCGACTGGGCGTAGGCGCGGATCTCCTGGGCCAGCTTGGCAATCGAGGTGCCGGCAGCGGCTGCAGTCTCCTCGTCAATACCCATGTAGAGCACGAAGCCGCGGGCCACGTTGTCGTTGGGCACGGGGCGGACCGGGCTGCCGTTGCCGGAGGCGATCACCGGGGTCGGTGCGGTGGCCGGGGCCGGCTCGGCGGCGGGGACGGCGCGGAGCTGGCCGTAGGAGCTGGGGTTGTAGCCCTGCGCGGCATAGCCGGGGGCGGGGAAGCTGTTGCCGGATCCGGCGGGGAAGCTCGGACGGCCGCCGAAGCCCTGGCGGAGGCCGTTCTGGCCGGCCTTGTTGGCGTTACGGACGGAGATGTGGACGTATCCGGATGCAACTGACATGGAATGCTTACCTCAATGTGAATGGCCGTCATCGCGGCTCGAATGCTAATTTCCCCGCAATGAGAACTGGGGAGGGGCGCCCGACGCTGGGCTGGGGGCGAATGCCTAGAAACGTTCTGGGGTGTAGAAGTTAGGCGTGCATTCGACAACAGGGCATCTCAGTACCAGCTGGTGCGCTGATCCAGGAAGCTGCGGCTGCAGGTGCTGTTGAGTTCTTGTTCACAATTGAAGTGTGCAACGTAACAATAAGAACTAGCAAGTAACAATGGACTCCAAAGTCCGCATCGTGAGACGAAAATGGCGATTGTAGTGTAAATCACAATTTTGATAAGCAGGCGAATCAATATGTGTTTTGCCGACCGAACGGCTCTTTGGCGCTCCTTGCCGAAGATTCTTCGCCATCCTGGCCCTCAGGCCGGAAAACGTTCACTGTAGGCATCAATGGCGGAATCCATTCGGAAGAGTTCCGCCGCCGCCAGTAGTCCACGGAGTGGGCACGCTGCCGGGCCGCGTGGCCCGGCAGTGTGCCCGGTGCGGAAGTTTGCGGAAGTCAGTTGGTCTGGCCGGTGGCGGTGGCCGCCACAATCTGGACCGACGAGGCCGTGTAACCGGATCCGTCCTTCGCGGCGACGACCCGCACGGTCCCGCCGGCGACAATGTCCGCAACGCTCATCTGGGAGCCTGTTCCGCCGGCCTGCTGGCGCCGCTGTTCCATGTTGCTCACCACCAGGTTGCTGCCGAGGGCATAGCTGCGGGCGAACCCGTCACTGCTCTTGACCGTGACGGAGGACGCGCTGACCTGGCTCACTGTTCCCAGCTGCTCGGCCATGGCGGTGTACTCGCTTCCGTTCAGCACGACGTATTCGGCGTGCACAGCTGCGGACAGCCCGCCGGCCAGGCCGCCCATGCCCGCTGCGAAGTCGTCGTGACCGCCCTGCCCGGACATTCCGCCTCCCGCGAACCCTCCTTGCGGGGCGTCCGGCATCCCCGGGACGGAGCCTTGGCTGGCGCTGCCGGGCCCGCCGGCTGCCCCGACCCCGGTCCCGCTGGCCTCCGCCGAACTTGAGCTGAGGGCATACACGCCGACGCCGGCGCCGGCTGCCAGCACAACAGCCGCGCCCGCGACGGCGAGTCCCCGCTTGAGGGTCCACGGCTTCCCCGCCGAGGTCTGCCGGGCTGCGGCCGACGGCGCACCCCAGCCCGGGGCGGCCGGCGCACCCCAGCCGGGGGCCCGACCGTCAGCGGGCTGTCCGGCTTCCGCCGGCGAGGCCGCCGGCGAGGCCGCCGGCTGCTCGGCGGCAGGCTGCGCGGCGGCATAGGGCGTGGTGACGGGCGCGGGAGCCGCCGGGGTGGGGGCGTCGGAGCCGGGTTCGGGGATCGGGCGGGAACCGGATTCGGGCTGCTGACCGCTCATGGTGTTTCTCCTGTCGGGGTGCGGATTTGTGTCCACCCCAGCGTGGTAAGCGGTCCTGTGCCGGGGCTGTGCGGGCCAACAGCCGCGCCTGTGACCTTTCAGCGGGACCGGGCGTCCGTTCGGCAGCCGTACCGTACCAGGCCTCCCGCTCCCGGGGCGACTTCCAGCTCGGTAGTCTGAGATTCACAGGTGCCGCACAGGGTCCCCAAAGCCGCGCCTCAACGGCAGACCGGAGAGTCGTCCCATGGCCACTTCGCACTCCACGACCAATAACCTGCCCCAGCTCACGCATCCCGACGGCTCGCCCATCCGCGCGCTGGTGGTGGACGATGAGCCCAGCCTGTCGGAGCTCATGAGCATGGGGCTCCGGATGGCTGGCTGGTCCGTGGCTGTGGCGGCGGATGGCCCCGGAGCGGTCAAGCTTGCCAAGGATTTCCGCCCCGACGTGCTCGTGCTGGACGTGATGCTCCCCGGGTTCGACGGCGTCGAACTGCTCAGCCGGATCCGCGCGTTCGCGCCGGAAGTTCCCGCGCTGTTCCTCACGGCCAAAGACGCCGTCCAGGACCGCATTACCGGGCTGGCGGCCGGCGGCGATGACTACGTCACGAAGCCCTTCAGTATGGAAGAGGTGCTGCTCCGGCTCCACCGACTGGTCCAGCGCTCCGGGGTGGCCGCCATGGACACCGCCGAACTCGTGGTGGGTGACCTGGTGCTCAACGTCGACACCCGGGACGTTACCCGGGCCGGTGAGGATATCCATCTGACCGCCACCCAGTTCGAGCTGCTGCGCTACCTCATGGAAAACCCCAAACGGGTCATCAGCAAGGCCCAGATCCTGGACCGGGTCTGGGACTACGATTTCGGCGGCCAGGCGAACATCGTGGAACTCTACATTTCCTACCTCCGCAAGAAGATCGACGCCAACCGCGCACCGATGATCCACACGGTGCGCGGCGCCGGCTACGTGCTGAAACCGGCGGACTGATCCGTGCCCGCTCTTTCCGGCGTGACACCCGTACCCGGGCGCGACTGGCGCAACCCGGCCACGTGGCATTTGCGTACCCGGCTGGTCCTCGTCGCCATGGCGCTGCTCGTGGCCATCTGCGGCGCCGTGGGAGTCTTCAGCTACGCCTCCATGGACGCTTTCCTCACCCGGCAGCTCGACACCCAGCTGGAGCAGGCATCCCACCGGTCGAGCGAGTTCGGCAGGCCCTCCCCGGACGATGCGGGAAGGCGCCCCGACCCGCTCGAAGCCCGGGGTCAGGGCATCGGGACGCTCAACGCCCGGCTGCTGGCCGGCACGGTGGCCAGCGCAGGCTTCCTGGCCGGGGACGCCACCAGAAAGAGCCTGTCCTCCGATGACAACGCCGTCCTCCTGGCCCTGACCCCGAACGGCGTGCCCGTGGACCGGACGCTCTCGGCCGGCGACTACCGACTGACGGCTGTGCGCGCAACCTATGGCGACGTGATCGTCACCGGCCTCCCACTGGACGAAAAGCAGAACACGCTGGCCTCGCTCGTCTGGACCCTGGGGGTGGTATCGGCGGGCGGCCTCGTGCTGATCGGCCTCGCCGGCACCGCTCTCATCCGGCGGACCATGAAGCCGCTGGAACAGCTCTCCGAGGTGGCCACCAAGGTCTCGCGTTTGCCGCTGGACGCCGGCGAGGTGGCCCTGGGCGTGCGGGTCCCGGCGTCGGCTGCCCATCCGGGAACCGAGGTGGGCAGCGTGGGCTACGCGCTGAACCAGATGCTGGACAACGTCTCCAACGCCCTCGAGGCACGGCAGGAGAGCGAGATGAGGGTGCGGCAGTTTGTCGCCGATGCCTCGCACGAGCTCCGCACCCCGCTCACCGCGATCCGCGGCTACACGGAGCTGATGCGGATGACCGAGCATTTCACGCCCGACGGCGAGAAGTCACTAGCCCGCGTCCAAAGCCAGTCCGAGCGGATGACCACCCTGGTGGAGGACCTGCTGCTGCTGGCACGGCTGGACGAGGGGCAGCCGCTCAAGGTCACCGACGTCGACCTCACCCAGCTGGCCGTCGAAACGGTGAGCGACGAGAAAGTCATGGCACCCGACCGCCTCTGGCAGCTGGAGCTCCCGGACGAACCCGTGGTGGTGCGCGGGGACGCGACCCAGCTTCACCAGGTCCTCGCCAACCTCCTGTCCAATGCCCGCAAACACACGGCCCCCGGGACGAAGGTGGTCACGGGCGTCATGCGTTCGGCTGACGGCAGCGCCGTGGTCACCGTGACGGACAACGGCAGCGGCATCGCCCCCGAATTCCTCGGCCGGGTCTTCGCCCGGTTCGCCAGGGCCGACGCCGCGCGCACCAATCCGGCCGCCGGTTCCGAGGCCCGTCCGGTGCGAAGCCGTGAGGGCACGTCGGCGGTCGCGACAGCGGCCGCCGCCTCCGAGGGCACCAGCGGCCTGGGCTTGTCGATTGTGCAGTCGATCGTGGAGGCGCACGGCGGGACCGTCGAGGTCACGTCCCGGCCGGGCCGGACAGAGTTCGCCGTTCGGCTGCCCGCGGCGCCTCCGCTGGCGTAGCGGGCGGCTGCGCACGTCCGGACGGCGGCACGGCGGCGCCGGTCCACACTTCCACAGCCCCCGCACAGCCTGACCCTAAAGCCCTCATATGGGCCGCCGGGAAAGTTGAGCCATGACGTTCACAGACCAGGCCCCAGGAACACTGCCCCACTCCACGGCGACGCCGGCCGGCCCGGCCGCGCCGCCCGGCCCGGGCCCGTTGGCCCCGGCGGTCACCGGCCCCGGGAGCCTGCGTTCAGCCATCGACACCCGCACCACCACACCGGTGCTGGATGTCACCATTCCGGTGTTCAACGAGGAACGGGACCTCGAAGCGTGCCTGCGCCGGCTGCACGCCTACCTTGTCGGCTGCTTCCCGCATTCCTTTCGGATCACGGTGGCGGATAACGCCAGCACCGACGGAACACTCCAGACGGCGGAACGCGTCGCCCGTGAGCTCCGGGAGGTCAACGTCGTCCACATGGCCGAAAAAGGCCGCGGGAATGCGCTGCGCAAGGTGTGGCTTGCCTCGCCGTCGCCGCTCCTGGCGTACATGGACGTGGACCTGTCCACCGACCTGGCGGCGCTCGGCCCCGTGCTGGCCCCGCTCATTTCGGGGCACTCGGACCTCGCGATCGGGACCCGGCTGACCCACAACTCGCGTGTGGTCCGCGGACCCAAACGGGAATTCATCTCGCGCAGCTACAACTTGCTGCTGCAGTCGTGCCTGGGCGCCCACTTCAGCGACGCCCAGTGCGGCTTCAAGGCCATCCGGGCGGACGTGGCCCGGCAGCTGCTCCCGCACACGCTGGACAACGCCTGGTTCTTCGACACAGAGCTGCTGGTACTCGCCGAGAGGTGCGGCCTGCGCGTCCACGAAGTCCCGGTCGATTGGACCGACGACCCGGACTCCAGCGTGGACATCGTCCAGACGGCCATCGCGGACCTGCGCGGCATGGCCCGGCTGAGCCGGGACCTGCTCTCGGGCCGGATCCCGGTTCCCGAACTCCGCTCCGCCCTGGCCCGCGGACCGCTGCCGGCTTCGTCCCGGGCCCAGGAACAAAGCCCCGGCGGAAGCCTCTTCGGCCAGCTCGTGCGCTTCGGCAGCATCGGGGTGGCTTCGACCCTCGCGTACTTGCTGATCTTCGTGCTCTGCCGGGGAATCATGGACCCGCAGCTGGCCAACTTCCTCGCCTTGCTCACTACCGCGGTGGCCAACACCGCGGCGAACCGGCGCTTCACCTTCGGCATCCAGGGCAGCAGCCAGGCGGCCTGCCACCATTTCGAGGGGCTGCTGGTCTTCGGGATCGGGCTGGCCCTGACCTCCGGTGCGCTCGCCTTCGTCCACGGCACGTCCGGCGGAACCCCTGACCGCTGGCTGGAACTGGTCACAGTGACCGCCGCCAACCTGGCCGCCACCGCCATCAAATTCCTGCTGTTCCGGCACGTGGTCTTCCGCCGTCGGGGCGCCCCCATTCCTCCGGCCCCCGGCGCCGTTCCCTATGCTCCGGCGTCTGCCGCCAACGACTCAGCCCTCCCCCACACAGAAACGGCCAAGTAAATGACCGCAACCCTCGACCCCGCCACCGGCGGCCCGGCCGGCAGCACGCCCGCATCGGCGCCCGCACACTCGACGACGGCGACCCGCCCGGCAGCTCCTCGACCGGCCGCCGCGCAGGACCGCCGGGCACGCCTGCTGTTCGGACCACAGCGGCGGTGGGTGCGGCCCTCGGCGGCCCTGCTGCTGGTCTTCACCGCAGTGATGTACCTGTGGAACCTGGAAGCCACCGGCTACGCCAACTCCTTCTACGCCGCAGCGATCCAGGCCGGCACCAAGGACTGGACCGCGCTGCTGTTCGGCTCCCTCGACGCGGGCAACGCCATCACGGTGGACAAGCCACCGGCCGCGCTCTGGATCCCGGCCCTCGCCGGGCGGATCTTCGGTTTCTCGGCACTGAGCATGCTCATTCCCCAGGCGCTGATGGGGGTGGCCGCCGTCGGACTTCTGTACCTGACCGTCAAACGCGTGTCCGGTCCCGCGGCGGGCCTGCTGGCCGGCGGCGCCCTGGCGCTGACCCCAGTGGCAGCCCTGATGTTCCGCTTCAACAACCCCGACGCCATGCTCACCCTGTGCTTGGTGCTGGCCGCCTACCTCACCACCCGCGCCATCGAAAAGGCCGGCTGGAAATGGCTCGCCGTAGCCGGCGCGGTAATCGGCCTGGCATTCCTGACCAAGATGCTGCAGGGCTTCCTGATTGTGCCCGGACTGGCCCTGGCCTACCTGTGGGCGGCACCCACCACCCTCGGCCGCCGGCTCCTGCACCTCCTCGCCGCCGCGGCGGGGATCGCCGTCGTGGCCGGCAGCTACCTGGCGCTGTTCCAGCTCACTCCCGCCTCGGCCCGGCCGTACATGGCGGGGTCGGAGACCAACAGCTTCCTGGAACTCACCTTCGGCTACAACGGCCTGGGCCGGATCACCGGGTCCGGCGGCGGGATGCCCGGCGGGATGCCCGGCGGAAATGCCGGCGGCCCGGGCGGAAACGGCAACGTGGGCTTCGGCGGCGCGGCCGGGATCACCCGGATGTTCGGAACCAGTTTCGGCGGTGAAGTGTCCTGGCTGTTGCCGGCGGCCCTGGTTCTGCTGGTGGCAGGTTTGTGGTTCACCCGGCGCGAGGCCCGGACCTCCGCCACCCGTGCCGCGCTCCTGCTCTGGGGCGGCTGGCTGCTGATCACGGCAGGCATCTTCAGCTTCATGAGCGGCACCGTGCATCCGTACTATGCCGTGGCACTGGCCCCCGCCGTCGCGGCCCTGGTGGGCATCGGCTCGGCGGAACTGTGGCGCGGCCGGACCCACTGGCCCGCTCGGATGGTCCTGGCCGTGACGGTGTTGGCTGCCTCGGTCTGGTCCGCCGTGCTCCTGGGCCGCGACCCGGCATGGCTGCCCGGGCTCCGGGTGATCGCCGTCGTCCTGGGCGTGCTGGCCGCCGCGGCGCTGCTGCTCCGGGTGGACAGCCTGGCGGCGCTCCCGGCCCGGCTCCGCAAAGCCGCTGCGGCCGGCGTCGTGGTCCTTTCACTGCTGGCCGGCGGGCTCGGGACCACCGCCTGGACGCTGGCGACGGCGGCCCAGGCGCATTCGGGGTCAATCCCCACCTCCGGGCCCACCGCGTCCGCGATGGGCGGCGGCTTCGGGGCGGCGGGCAGGCCGGACGGCGGGATCCTCGGTTCCAGCGGGGCGGCCGCCGGCGGGCCCGGCGGACCCGGCGCGGATACGGCGTCGGCCGAGCTGACAGCGTTGCTGAAGTCCTCCGGCGCCAAATGGTCCGGGATTGTCTCCGGCGCCACCCAGGCCGCCAGCCTGGAACTCGCCACCGGCACCAATGTGATCGCGCTGGGCGGCTGGAACGGCGGCGACCCGTACCCCACGCTCGAGCAGTTCCAAGCGATGGTGGACCGCGGCGAGATCGGCTACTTCATCTCCGGCGGCCTGGGCGGCCTGGGCGGGGGCCGCGGCGGCAACTCCGAGGTCGCCAGCTGGGTCGCGGCCAACTACCAGGCCCAGACCGTGGGGAACGCCACCGTGTACACGCTGGCGAAGTAGGCTCCTCTCCCCCGCTTGCCTCCGTCTCCGCCGCGCCGTTTCGACGGTTCCGTGCCCGCTCGATGCTTACCGGCGTCGAGCGGGCACGGAACCGTCGAAACGGGCACCCACGCGGCGGCCGTGAAGGCAAGACGCCGCTCCGCAGCAGGGGCCAGCCGTTACCTAAATGTGACATCTGATTGAAAGTCCGGTACCGTTTTAGGGTGCGGCCATCGATCTGGCCGCGTGTCCGGGCTGACGCCAAACTCTGCCGCTACCCGGATTCCCATGGACCAGGCAGAGACGGGGAACCCAGAGTTCCCGGGCATTCTGCATCCATGCACCCTTGGGGTTAAGCCGCCACGTCGAGATTCCGTGCGGCCGGATTTCGCATCCGAACCCGACAGCTAACTCCGTAGGCGTTGAGAGGCGAACATGACTGAAATCAAGGCACCCACGCGCCCAGAAGGCGCTAAACGCACGTCCGACGCCGAGCGCGCGCGCCACCGCGCCGAGCCGGCGAAGCACACTTCGAGCCCGTCCAGGCCCCGTGCCCGGACCAACGGCAAGCGCGCCGCCGTCGTAGCCACCGCTTTCGCCGTCCTGCTGGGGGCAGGGGCCGCGGGCCAGGCCTCCGGCACTGCAGCGCATACGGCCGAAGCGTCGAAAAACACGGCCGCGTCCCTGCAGACCCTGGACTTCGAACGCGTCGGCAGCAACACGCCCACCTCGCCCGCCCCGATGAGCGTGGAGGCCCAGGCCTCCAAAATCAAGCCCGCTAAGGCCCCGGCGGCCAAGGCGCCGGCTCCGGCTGCCAAGGCGCCTGCTCCCGCGAAGCCGGTCGCCATTGACGACCCCGCCGGTGCGCAGGCCTACGCCGCCTCTCAGCTGCCCGCCCACGGCTGGGCCCCGAGCGAGATGCAATGCCTGATGAAGTTGTGGACCAGGGAGTCCGACTGGAAGACCACGGCTACCAACGCCAGCAGCGGCGCTTACGGCGTGGTCCAATCGCTGCCCGCCGAAAAGATGGCCAGCGCCGGCGCCGATTACCGGACCAACTACCGGACCCAGATCAACTGGGGACTGCAGTACGTGCAGGACCGCTACGGTTCACCGTGCGGCGCCCTGAACTTCCACTACGCGAACAACTGGTACTAAGCGCGGCCGAGGCTGCATGCCATGAGTGAGGCCCCGGATCCTTGGATCCGGGGCCTCACGTGCGCCTGCCGCCGCGCCGCCTGCGGAATACGGGCCGCGCTACGGAACCGCGCCGCCGCGCTAGCCGTTCGGACGGTTGGGAATGTACTGCACCCCCCATTTGTTGCCGTCGGGATCGGCGAAGTAGACGAAATGCCCCCAGTCCTGGACATCGATGTCGCTGACGTCCACACCGTTGTCCTTGAGTTGCTGGTGCGCCGCCTGGATGTCGCTGACGACCAGCTGCAGGCCGGGGGCGGTGCCGGGCGGGGCGTCGTTGAGGCCCTCGCCAATCGCGATCGAGCACCCGGAACCCGGCGGGGTCAGCTGGACGAAACGGATGCCTGGCGTGGGCCGTTCGTCGTAGTCGGCGTTGAAGCCGACCTTGTTCACATAGAAGTCCTTGGCCCGGTCCACATCCGACACGGGGACAAACACGAGTTCAAGTTTCCAGTCCATGGGCACAGGCTAGTCCCGGACGCCTTACGCCGGAACCCTTGACCGCGGGGACGTTTCAACCGCCCTACCCGCGAGGGCAGCAGTGCATGCCGGCGGCTAGACCGCGATGCCGTACAGGCGGTCTCCGGCGTCGCCCAGCCCGGGCACAATGTACGACTTTTCGTTGAGCTTCTCGTCGATGGAGGCCAGCACGATGGTCACGTTGGCGTCCGAGAGCTCTTCTTCCAGCTTGGCCAGGCCCTCCGGGGCGGCCAGCAGGCAGATGCAGGTGACGTCCGACGCGCCGCGCTTGAAGAGGAACTTGATCGCCTCGCGCAGGGTGCCGCCGGTGGCGAGCATCGGGTCCAGGACGAAGATCTGCCGGTCTGTCAGGTTCTCCGGGAGGCGCTCGGCGTAGGTGATGATGTCCAGGGTCTCTTCGTCCCGGGCCATGCCCAGGAAGCCGACCTCGGCGGTGGGCACCAGCTTGGTCATGCCCTCCAGCATGCCGAGACCGGCGCGCAGGATCGGAACCACCAGCGGGGTGGGCTTGGTGAAAGCCGTGCCGACGGTGGTGCTGACCGGCGTCTCGATGGTCACCGGCTCGGTGCGGACGTCCCGGGTTGCCTCATAGGCCAGGAGCGTGACGAGCTCCTCGGTGAGCTGGCGGAAGACCGGGGACGGGGTGTTCTTGTCCCGCAGAACGGTTAGTTTATGGGCGACCAGCGGGTGGTCGACAACGAGAGTGCGCATGGGTCAAAACTACCACCCGGACCTTCAGGACCGTCCCGCGGGGTCCGGGGTATCGGCGTCGGCGGTCCGCTCCGCGGTGCTGCCCTTGCGGCCGCGGGCGGGGGCGCCGTCGCGCAGGTGCGCATCGTTGTCGAACGTCGGCGCGGGGCCGGTGTGTTCCCGGTGCCGCAGCACATGGAACAGCCTGTGGGCCAGGATCACGATCCCCACCCAGCCCAGCCCCAGGGCCCAGCCGAAGATCACATCGGTCATCCAGTGATGGCCCAGGAAGACGCGGCTCATGCCCATCGCAAGGATGAAGATCGCACCCGCGGTGATCAAACCGACGCGGGCTATGGTGCGTCTGACCTGCAGGCAGGCGAGGTAGACCACGAGCCCGATTACCACGGTGGTGTTCAGCGTGTGGCCGCTGGGGAACGACGGCGAGGTCTCGTAAGGCGGCACCGCGTCCGCGAAGTCGGGGCGGGCCCGGCCGATCAGTTTCTTGCCCACCGTTGTGGCGGTGATCGACACCGCGGCGGCTCCGCCGATCAGGATGAGCGGCCGCCAGGTCCGCGAGACCCAGATCAGCCATGCCGTCAGGATGCTGGCCAGGATCGGCATGCCGATTCCACCGCCAATATTGGTGAACCCGGTGACGAACGCGTCCAGGCCGGGACTGCGCAGCTGTTGCATGAACCCCAGCGTGGGCTTGTCGAGGCTTGCCAGGCCGGCGTCGTCCACGACGTTGTCGTAGACTTCCGCGCTCGTCAGCGCCAGGGCGACGACGACGACGCCGCCGATCAGCATGGTGATCCAGAGTGCGGCATAGGGCACCACCCACTTTCCCCAGCGCCGCATCAGCCAGCTCTCAGTCTTGGTGCTCAATGCCCTCTCCCGACTTCCCGGTGCACCCGCTCAAGTGCACAGCTTGCTTAGGGTCGAAACTATCATTGAGCCATGACCACCCCCGAGCCACGCCATGCGGAATGGATGGGCCTGGCCCTTGCCGAGGCGCGCCGGGCGCTGGCCACCGAGGACGTGCCGATCGGCGCCGTCGTGATCGGACCGGACGGCTCGGTGCTCGGCGCCGGGCGCAACGAGCGGGAGGCACTCGGGGACCCGACGGCGCACGCCGAGATGGTGGCGATCCGGGAGGCCGCGGCCCGGCTGCGCGAGCGGCGGGCGCTGGAGGGCGCAGCCGACGACGGCTGGCGGCTGGAAGACTGCACCCTGGTGGTGACGTTGGAGCCGTGCGCCATGTGCGCCGGCGCCGTGGTGCTGGCGCGGATTCCGCGGGTGGTCTTCGGCGCGTGGGACGAGAAAGCCGGGGCCGCCGGGTCCGTGTTCGACATTCTCCGCGAGCGCCGGTTGAACCATTGGGTGGAGGTGTACGCCGGGGTCCGGGAGCAGGAGTGCGGCGGGTTGCTGCGGGAATTCTTCGCCGGCCACCGCGGCGCCTGACGCTGCCTTTCGGGCGCCGGCCCCCTCAACGCGGCGGTGAGCTACCGCTCGGCGGTGGCCGTCGTGGACGCCCGCAGCGCGTCGATCCGCTTCTGCCGGGAGGCGGGCGAGTCCAGGCTGAAGGCGCGGAAATCGCCCAGGTCCTCCTTGATCCAGGCCTCCACCTCGGCGATCCGCCGGGTCACGGCCGGCGTGGGCGTGCCGAACACCCAGGCGGCGATCTTCTCCCGGCCCGGGTCGTACTGCCACAAACCGATGATCCGGCCGCGGTCGAAGATGGGATGGTCCGGCAGGTCGGCCTGCAGCGCAAGCGAACCTAGCGCCTTCTTGTCCTGGTCCTCCGCGGCCAGCAGCTCCCCCGCGTTCCGGCGCAGCAGCACCAGCGAATCAGTTCCGGCGAGCAGCTGGATCTGTTCCTCGGCCGGTTCATCGAAGGAGGCGAGGCGGTCGACGTCGTCGGGCAGCATCCAGAGCGGGTCTCCGCCGGCGGCGGTGGGAACCTCGACGGCGTCGACGGCGGCGAGCGCCGCCTTGCTCTGCGCGACCGTAAAGCCGGTGAACCACTGCGACTGTTTGAAGGTGGCTCCTCCGGTCCAGCCGAGGTAGCGCCGGAGCAGCTCGGCGCGGACTTCATCGTCACTGAGCGTGCTCGGCGGCAGCCCCCAGGGCTCGTAGGCGTAGCGCTGCTGGTCCAGCCGGCCATTGGCGGGGACCCGGCGGATCCGCCCGTCCGCTTGCAGGATGCCCAGCGCCGTGGGCAGCGTGGTGGTGACGCCCTTTTTCTTGCCCTCCTCGCCGAGGTTGCGGACCGAATCGCCGAGTTCATCCTTGAGCTGCCGCGGGTCCAGCGGCACCCCGGCCTCAGCAAGGGCGTGCAGCACTTGCTCCTCAAGCAGGGCAATTTCGCCGCGGTCCACGCCGAGCCGGCCGACGACCTTGAGGCCGGCCTCGGCGGCGTCCCGTCCCAGCCGCAGCGCCCAGGCGAAGTCGTCCCCGCCCAGCACGTAGGTGCAGCCGCGCGCCGTCGGGAGTTCCAGGATCCGGTGCGCCAGGACGTCCCGGTCCACTTGAGAGCGCCGGATGCCGGCCCGGGCGAAGAGCGTGAGGTACGGGTTGGCCCCGCCAACGGACCGTGCCCAGCCGGCCCGGGCGAACACCTGTTCCGCAGTGCACCCCGCCAGCGAGCCGTCCAGGCCTTGCCGGTGCCACGACCAGGCGCGGAGCCGCTCGGGCGTGAGGCTTTCCGCGGGCGGCAGTTGCACGGTCATGGGCTCGGTAGTCATGGGGTCATTCTCCACCCGCTTGGCCCAACTAGCTCGCAATAGTTGTCGTTATGGGCCCTCAAAACGACAACTAGTGCGAGTTAGTTGGGTGGGCCGGCCGGGGCGAGGACGGCCAGCACGGCCCGCGCCGTGGCGTCCCAGCAGGGAAGCTGCTCCCGTGCGGCCCGGGCGGCGGCCCGCCATTCGGCGCGGAGGGCCGGTTCGGTGAGCCAGCGGCGCAGCAGCGCTGCCAGCGGTGCCGGATCTTCGCCGAGTGCGACGGCGGCGCCCGGCAGAGCCGGCGCTGCGGCTACGGGGGCACCCCCTGCTCCAGCTCCGGGAGTGCCGGCCGCGAGCGCCTCCACGGCGCCGGTTCCCTCCCGGACGATCACCGGCACGCCGCGGGCCAGGGATTCGGTGACCACCAGCCCATAGGTCTCGGCCCGGGAAATGAGCAGGCTGAGGTCAGCGGCCTCCCATTCGGCGGCCAGGTCGGCTCCGCGCAGCTCGCCGGGTAGCCGGACGCGGTCCGTCAGGCCGAGGCGCTCCGATTCCTGCCGGAGCAGGGCGGCGTAGGCGGGATCCGCGGTGTCCGAACCGGCAAGGGATGCTGTCCAGGCCAGGTCCATGAGCTCCGAGAGGGCGCGCAGCAGCAGCAGCTGGTCCTTGTTGGGCAGCAGCGCGGCCAGTGCGAGGAGGTGGGGCGGCTCGGAACCGGCCGCGGACGGTGCCGGCTCGGTGCCGGGAAGCGCGACGCTGATTCGAGCCAAGCCGCCCAGGCCGTGCCGTTCCTGCAGGGCCGCCGCGGCGGAGGTGCTGGTGCAGATAACGCCGGCCGCGGCCTGCAGCGCGCGGTGTTCCAGTTCCGGATGCGTCCCCAGCGGCATGTGCAGCAGGATCCAGGCCGGCGCCCCGGCAGCCGCCGCGGCTTCGAGCTCGTCCGGCGCCCCGCAGGCCACCAGACCGTCCACGAGCTTGAGATGGCCGGCGTCGGACTCGGCAAGCAGGCGGCCGAACCGCTGCCGGTCCGCTGGGCTGCCGACCGGCCAGTCGCCGTCGACCTCGCAGGACAACGCCGCGACCCCGAGGTCTGCGAGGGCGCGGAGCAGCGCGGCGTTGTAGGCGTTGCCGCCGGAGTTGTGGCGCACGTTGCCGGGCACCAGGAGGCGGAGGCCGGGGGCATCCACAGGGCTGCTAGCCGGCGTCGAACTCGAGCGAGTAGCTGGCCCAGGCGTCGGGAGTTTCGCGCAGGGTGACCTCGATGCCGGCAAGGGCCTTCCCGTCCTGGCCGCCGCGGATCTGGCCTGCCACGGCGTCGGCGATGTACTGGGCCAAGGCTTCGGTGGTGCTGAGTTTGCCGGTAAAGTCCGGGTGCTCGTCGAGGTTCTTGTAGTTCAGGCCCGCCAGGACGGCGTCCAGCACGTCGCCGGCCTCGCCGATGTCCAGCACGATCGCATCGTCGTTCAGCGTCCGACGGCGGAAGGTCACCTCTGTGACAAAGGTGGCCCCGTGCAGGCCCTGGGCCGGGCCGAAGGCCGGGCGCGGCAGGCTGTGGGCGATCATGAAATTGCGACGTACGGTCAGGCTGAACACGGATTACCTCGTGGTTTCTGTTGCGGGGGCGGGGTATTCGATGACGTGGCAGAGCGCGTCCAGGCTGCCGTCGGAGACGCGCTGGACGACGTCGGGCAGCTCGCTGAAGTCGGACGTGCCGGTGAGGAAGGTGTCGAAGACTGGGTCAGCCAGCAGCGAGACGGCGAGCTGGAGCCGGTCGGCGTTAGTGCGCCGGTGGCGGCGGGCGCGGGCCACCACGCCCACCTGGCTGGCGCGGATGGAGAGCCGCCGGGCGTGGAAGTCCTCCCCCAGCGGCAGGGTGACCAGGCGGTCCGCGTACCAGGACATCTCGATGATCTCGCCCTCGTCGCCCACCAGCTGCAGGGCGCGTTGCAGTCCGGCCTGCGAGGCGGAGCAGTGGATCACGATGTCGCAGTCCGGCAGTGCGTCGTCGGGGTGGCAGAAGTCGACGCCGAGGGTGTCGGCGAAGGCGCGTTTAGCGGGGTCGACGTCGATCAACTGCAGCCGGCCGAGCGGGAAGGACCCGAGGAGCTTGGCGACCATGCCGCCGACCAGTCCGGCGCCGATCACGGCCACGCGGTCGCCGAGGCGGGGACCGGCCTCCCAGAGGGCGTTGACCGCGGTTTCCACGGTGCCGGTGAGGACGGCGCGGCGGGCGGGAACGTCGTCCGGGACCTGGGTGAGCGACTCGACCGGGACGATGTAGCGGTCTTGGTGCGGGTAGAGGCAGAAGACCGTCTTGCCCTGCCACTCGGCCGGGCCCTCCTCGACGACGCCGACGGAAAGGTAGCCGAACTTCACCGGCGACGGGAAGCTGCCTACCTGATGCGGTGCGGCCATTTCCTCAGCGATGCATTCCGGCACGCGGGCGTTGTGCACCACCATCTCGGTGCCCTTACTGATGCCGGAGTAGAGCGAGCGCACGAGCGCTTCGCCGGGTCCGGGTGCCCGCAATTGCTCGCGCCGGAGTTCGCCCTGCTCCGGGCCGACGGTCCAATATGCGGTTGCGGTGGTTGTTGCCTGGTTGACCTTGTTCGAGTTGCTCATCTTGCTTACGAATCTAGTGCCGAGGGGGGACAGGGGGAAGCTTCGGGGCTGCGGGCGGGGCGCGGCGGGGCGCGGCGGGGCGCTTTTCGGCGGCCGTTTTGGGGTTGGGCGCCTTGCTCCGGTACCCTAGTCAGGTTGGTGACGTGTCCGAGCGGCCGAAGGTGCAACACTCGAAATGTTGTTTGGTGTAAAAGCCAACGTGGGTTCAAATCCCACCGTCACCGCCAGGTAGCGAGGCCCCTGCTTCCCTTTGCTTACAAGGGAAGCAGGGGCCTTTTGCTTTCCCGCGACTGGCTCATTGGCAAAGAATTGGCAAAACTTGATTCCGCAGGCCCGGGCCGCACGCCGACTTTGCGCTTCAGCTCCGCCTCAAAAGCCGATCACCGGGCCGCCGTCCCTTCGGCGCTGCCCGGGCCTCAGTTCCTGGGAAAGGACCCTTGACCCTATTGCGGCGTCGGTGACGGGGGGACACTCAAATCCGGGAATGCTCCGGTCTCTGCCTCGTGCTCATCGCAGTTCATTCCCAGTTGCGGAAAAGGGGACTGCCCAATGAAGGTTTGGCGACCGATCGTCGTAGCCCTACTGGTCATTGTCGGCTTCAGCGCTCCGGCGCCGAGCTGGGCCGCGGCACAACCAGATGTGATCCAGAAAGTCACCAACCCCATGCCGCCGGCACCATTTGCATCCCGGATGTCATCTGCCGAGCGTTCCGAGATCCTGCATCTGTACTATCACGGGCCAAGAGTGCGACTTACCTTCGACGACTGCGCCACCCAGGTTCGTCTCACCGGACTCCTGAACTGGCTGCGTCACTATAACGTCCAGGCCATATTCTTCTTCACCGGCCAATGCATGCTCGCCCACCCGACCTATCGCACGCAGATATCCAGGGCCGGTCAACTGCTGGGCAATCACAGCTTTGACCACCGCGACTACTCACGCATGACCGCCAACCAGATCTATACCGAGGTCCACCGGTACGGCAGCGTCATACCCACCACGTCGCCCAAGCTCTGTCGGCCACCTTATGGTGCCGGCGCGTTCAGCCTCAGGGTTTACAACGCCCTGGCCCGCGCAGGATGCCGCCCCGCCTATTGGACCGTTGACACGCGCGATTGGGACGGCTCATCAGCCGGCACCATCATCCGCCGCGTGCAATTCGGCGACCGCACCACCCCGCGGGTTCGCGCGGGCGGCGTCATCCTGATGCACGGAACCGGACCCCATACGCTCCAGGCCCTGACCGGCGTTCGCAACGCCCTCATCTACTGGAGACTCGCCACGTTCCATATCCACTAGATGGCCGCCCGGCAGGCTCTCAATATTGCCTGCGACTTTCCGGCGACGCCTGCGGCCGAGCAGCGCCAACACCAGGATCAGCCGCGGCGTACTCGCTCGGTGTGGCAGGTGCGTGGACCTGCCCACGGCTGACGTAGACGTGAGGCCTGTTAAGTTTCCGGGCAGCAAGACGCCCCGGGCAGGATTGCTCGGGATCCGCCTCTACGTGCGCGACCTACCGCGGATGAAGTGGAAGATCAGGACCACGACGGCGATCACCAGAAGCAGGTGAATGAACCCGCCGCCAATGTTCCCGATCAAGCCCAGAAGCCAGAGAACAGCAATAATGATGGCTATCCAAAGCAACATGAGAATCTCCCTTGAATTGATTGCGGATGAAATGCTGATTCTGCGCTCATCTTCGTACCTCCCGCGGCCCAAGGCAAGGGATAACCTCACCCCCGCAATAGGGCCTTTCCTCGCACCGCGACTCCGCCGCAAAGTTCACCGTAGACGCCGGCCTAGACCATCCAGAAACGATCATTTGGGGGTGCCGCTCATGACACGAATCGTGCGGTTCGACCACGTTGGCGTCACCGTTCCGGACCTCGACAACGTGACTGACGGAGGCACCAGCGCCGAGTTGTCCAGCCTCGTCCGGCCAGACCCCCGTCCCGGGGGCCGCCCCCTGCCATGGCAAACGACTGGAAGATCCTGCCACGTAGGCTTAGGAGTCACGAACACCTCTCGCCTCCCCCGCACAGATCCACCGTTGCCCCTGCTCCCGAATGAAGGAAGCCCTTGTGAAGAAGCTCCTCCCGCTTTCCGTGATGCTGGGCGCTGCCTGCCTGTCCGTCTCGGGATGTTCGACCGCCGCCCCTGCTCCGAGCCCGACCGCCCCGGCCGCAAGCGCCACCTCATCCGCCGCAGCCGCGGCTCCGTCCACGGGCTGGGAACTGAACCCCAAGGGCGGAGCCGAACGGATCAAAGCGGCAGGCCTGGCGGTCCTCAACGAGGAGGGCGCAGCCGAGCACTTCCACGCCCATCTGGACGTTTTCGTGGACGGCAAGCCTGTTCCTGTCCCGGCGGACATCGGCTTCAGCTTCACCGCGGCCGGCCAACCCAACGGCATCTCGGCGCTGCACACACATGACGAGACCGGCATCATCCACATTGAGGCGCCGGTCGCCGGGGCTACCTACACGCTTGGCCAGCTCTTGACCGAATGGGGTGTCCTGGACGGCACCGGCAAGCCCGGGACTGCGCATGCACCCATCTCGGATTGGTCCGTCGCTGTGAACGGCGCCAAGCAGGCGGGGCCGGCCCAAGCTGTCGTCCTGAAAGCCCACGATGAAGTCGTCCTGTTCCACGGGACGGCCCCGGAGCCGATGCCCACAACGTTTAAGTTCCCGACCGGCCTCTAAGCCGGTCCCGCTGGCAGGCATCTGGCCGCTGCCAACCCGGGATCGGGCGCCGGCGGATCAGCCCCCGAGGACGGGGTGCAGATGCTCACTCTCAATGGCGACGCGGGCCTGGACGGCCGCCGCCTTGAGGGACTCAGTCACGGACGCGCCCTGCAGGCTCGCGCCCAGGAACCCGGCCATGAACGCATCGCCGGCACCGTTGGTGTCCACCACATCCGCGGGAACAGCAGCGACCTCATGCCGCGTCCCGTCCGCTTCCAGCGCTACCGCACCCTCTGCCCCGCGGGTGCACACAGCCAGACGGGGGCCCCGGGCGAGGCAGGAGCGCATCAGCTCCCAGGGATCGTCGGTCCGGTCGTCGTTCATGAAGACGGTGTCGGCCGCCCGCAGGAACGGCTGATGGAACGCGGACGATCCGTCGAAGTCATGAAGGTCCACCCACAACGGTGTTTGCCGGACCTCGTCGCGTTCGAGCAACAACAAGCCAAGTTCGCTCAGGTCAATCACGGCAACATCTGCTGCAGCCACTACTGCCGCGGCAGCGTCAAGGTCGTCGTCCGCCGGCGGCGAGGGCACCGAAACGTAGAGCGATACCCGGCCGCCGCCGTCGGTCATGAGGTTGACGTGACGCTCGGTGCGGTCCGACGTAATCGCTTCGATGGTGACGCCGGCTGTGGCGAGGGCGTCGCGCACCCGGCCGCCGGCGTCATCCGCGCCCAAGGGCGAACACAAGCGCACCTGGACGCCAAGTTCCGCCAGGTGCAAGGCCTTGCCCGCCGAGGTGCCTCCCACCGTGTGCCAGGCGCGGCGGGCGAACTGCATGTGCGGAACAGGGTCCGGGAGGTGGTCGAGGAGGATGAGGTGGTTCCACGAGGCGGGGCCACAGACAGCGACCAGCGGAGAAGCGGGCATGTCCTCAGCCTATCCGGCCGGCCTCCACTGTCACCCGGGACCGGGACCGCGTGCGGGATCCCTGCCCAATGGCACTCCCGGCCCGGGTGCGGCGCTGTCAGGATGAGGAATCACTGCACCGCCCGGCATCGGGCCTGGCATTCGGAAGGAAGGCATATGGCCGGAAACGAGAGCTACAGAATCGTGGTTGGCGTGGACGGTTCCGAGCAGTCCCGGGCGGCAATGGACTGGGCTGTCGAGGAAGCCAAGGCTCGCGGCGGTGAAGTGCTGGCCCTCACGGCCTGGCACTTCCCTTACGTCACCGACGCCCTCGGCCAGGCCTGGGACTACGAGGTGTTCCAGACCGACGCCCAGTCAATTCTCGATGAGGAACTTGCCCGGGTCCGGGGCCAGGGCGTTCAGATCAACGGACGCATTGTGCAGGGCAGCGCCGCCGCGGTGCTCGTGGACGCTTCGCGGGACGCCGACGTCGTTGCCGTTGGCTCACGCGGCCACGGCGGATTCACGGGGCTGTTGCTTGGTTCCGTGTCCACCCAGGCGGTCCACCATGCCCACTGCCCCGTTCTGGTCTTCCGCGAGTCCACAGCGGACCAGCCCGACCCAGGGGCGGACAACGCGCACTAGGTCACGCCAGCCGCTGCTCCTAGCCCGCGGGGCTGACAACGTCCTCCAGCACCGACCGGTCGAAGAAGCGGATCTCGCCGGTTTCCGGAAAGAACACGGGAACCACAGAAGTACTCGGGTCCTTCGAGGTCTCGTAGATTTCGGGCGCGCCCCCGTGCCTGCGCGCAATGGTGCCGACCAGGTCCGTACCGCGGACCCTGACGGTCCGGTATTTGTAGCTCATGCGGCCTCCTTTGGGGATGTGGGTCACAGCCTACTCCCCGCAGTCCGGCCGGCACCCCGGCGGCGGGCGCATGCGTCATGGAAGACCGCGCGGCCCCCGCTGGTGCACAATGCGTTCATGACCAATGACGCTCCCCGCCCGGTCTACTTCCTTTCGGACAGTACGGGCATCACCGCGGAAACGCTCGGCAACACCCTGCTGACGCAGTTCCCCGCAAACGAATATGACCGCATCACGGTCCCCTTCATCACCACCGTCGACCAGGCGCGCGCCGTCGTCAGGGTCATCGACAACCTCGCGGCCACGGGCCAGCAGCCGATCGTCTTCTCCACCGCCGTCGGCAGCGACATCCGGCAGACGCTGGGCACCTGCAAGGGGATCATCGTGGATCTGATCGGGACCCACGTCGGGCAGTTGGAGCAGGCCTTGGGGACGCAAGCCAGCGGGGAACCAGGCCGGGCCCACGGCCTGGGCAACGCAGCCCGCTACCAGTCCCGGATGGCCGCCGTCGAATACGCCATGGAGCACGACGACGGGCAGAGCCTGCGCGCGCTTGAGAAGGCGCAGGTCATCCTGGTGGCCCCGTCCCGCTGCGGTAAGACGCCCACCACCATGTACCTGGCGCTGCAGCACGGCATCTTCGCCGCGAACTTCCCGCTGGTGGACGAGGACTTTGAACGCGAGGGACTCCCCAAGCCGCTGCGGCCGTTCGTTTCCAAGTGTTTCGGCCTCACCACCAATCCCCTGCGCCTGAGCCAGGTCCGCACCGAACGCCGCCGCGGCTCGCCCTACGCGTCACTGCGGCAGTGCGGCTTCGAACTGCGCAGCGCCGAACGGCTGTACGTGTCCCACGGGATCCCGTACCTCAATTCGGCCAGCGTGTCCGTGGAGGAAATGGCGGCCACCATCCTCCAGAAGATGAACCTCAAGCACTGAGGCCACGCTTCACAACTGTTGCGTGGACCACATCGTGTGGAATCACCGGCGCCGACCTGTCACTGTGGACAGGACTTGCGCCCATCAAACGGCGGCCGCCCACGCAGGCGGCATTAAGGCATCATCTGCAAAGGAGCAGCAACCATGACGACGGACATCCTGTGGTTCTCAGAACTCGGACTCAAGGACCTGGACAGGGTAGGCGGCAAGAACGCCTCCCTCGGCGAGATGGTGCAGAACCTCACCTCTGCCGGCGTCCAGGTTCCTGACGGCTTCGCCACGACAGCGGACGCCTACCGCAGCTTCCTGGCCGACTCCGGCCTGGACCAGAAGATTGCCGATCGGCTGGTGGGCCTGGATACCGACGACGTGACGGCCCTGGCCGCAGCGGGCCAGGAGATCCGCACCCTGATGCGCGAGACGCCCTTCCTGCCGCACTTCGAAGCGCAGATCCGCGATTCCTACCAGAAACTGGTGGACAAGCACGGCGGCTCCGAGGACCTCTCGTGGGCTGTCCGCTCCAGCGCGACGGCCGAGGACCTTCCTGACGCCTCCTTCGCCGGGCAGCAGGAAACCTTCCTGAACGTTCGCGGCATCGAGAACATCCTGGCCGCCATCAAGGACGTTTTCGCATCCCTCTACAACGACCGGGCCATCGCCTACCGCGTGCACCACAAGTTCGAGCACGCCGAGGTGGCACTCTCCGCAGGCGTCCAGCGCATGGTCCGCTCCGACGTCGGCGCATCCGGCGTCATGTTCACCATGGACACCGAATCCGGCTTCAAGGACGCCGTCTTCGTCACCTCCTCCTACGGCCTCGGCGAGGCCGTAGTCCAGGGCGCCGTCAACCCGGACGAGTTCTACGTCTACAAGCCCGCCCTGGCGGCAGGCCGCCCGGCCATCCTCAAGCGCGGACTCGGCGAAAAAGCGCTCCAGATGACGTACACCAGCAACCGCGAAATCGGCCACA
Organism: Arthrobacter sp. YAF16; assembly: GCF_052113385.1. Taxonomy (NCBI): domain Bacteria; kingdom Bacillati; phylum Actinomycetota; class Actinomycetes; order Micrococcales; family Micrococcaceae; genus Arthrobacter; species Arthrobacter sp. YAF16. The sequence goes on along the minus strand of NZ_JBFRDC010000007.1, from coordinate 61,280 downwards.
CCATCGACTTCGTCCCGGTCGAGGCGTCCCTGCGGAACCGCTTCAGCCTGACCGACGACGACGTCGAGCAGCTCGCCCGGCACGCCGTCGCCATCGAAAACCATTACGGACGCCCGATGGACATCGAATGGGGCAAGGACGGGCTCGACGGCGGCCTGTACATCCTGCAGGCGCGCCCGGAAACCGTGCAGTCCCGCAGGGCCTCCGGCAGCCTGAGCCGCTTCCGCCTGAACGACTCCGGCCGGGTCCTGGTGGAGGGCCGCGCCATCGGCCAGCGGATCGGCGCCGGCAGCGTCCGGATCCTCACCGCGATCGACCAGATGGCCGCGTTCAAAACCGGCGACGTCCTGGTCGCGGACATGACCGACCCGGACTGGGAACCGATCATGAAGCGCGCCTCCGCGATCGTGACCAACCGTGGCGGACGCACCTGCCACGCGGCCATCATCGCCCGCGAGCTGGGGATTCCCGCCGTCGTCGGCACCGGGGACGCCACCGACGTCCTCTCCGACGGCCTCGATGTGACGGTCTCATGCGCCGACGGCGAGACCGGCCTGATCTACGAAGGGATCCTGGACTTCAGCGTCGAGGAAACCGAAATCACCCAGCTGCCCGAGGCGCCGGTGAAGGTCATGATGAACGTCGGCACCCCCGAGCAGGCCTTTACGTTCGCCCAGCTCCCCAACCACGGCGTGGGCTTGGCCCGGCTGGAATTCATCATCAACCGGCAGATCGGCATCCACCCGAAGGCGCTGCTGAACATGGACGATCAGCCCGCGGACGTGCTCGCCGAGATCCGGGAACGCATTGCCGCCTATGACAGTCCGCGCGATTACTACATCAAGCGCCTGGCCGAGGGCGTGGCAACCATCGCCGCTGCCTTCGCGCCGGAGCCGGTGATTGTGCGGATGTCCGACTTCAAGTCCAACGAGTACGCCAACCTGCTCGGCGGGCCCGCTTACGAGCCGCACGAAGAGAACCCGATGATCGGCTTCCGTGGCGCTTCGCGGTACCTGGAACCATCATTCCGGGACTGCTTCGACCTGGAGTGCGAGGCCCTGTCCTTCGTGCGGAACGAGATGGGCCTGACCAACGTCAAGCTGATGATCCCGTTCGTGCGCACCCTGGACGAAGCCAGCGGCGTCATCGACCTGCTCGCGGAAAACGGGCTGCGCCGCGGCGAAAACGGCCTCGAGGTGATCATGATGTGCGAGCTTCCGTCCAACGCGCTGCTCGCGGACGAGTTCCTGGACTACTTCGACGGCTTCTCCATCGGCTCCAATGACATGACGCAGCTGACGCTGGGCCTGGACCGGGATTCCTCGATCGTCGCCGGCAGCTTCGACGAGCGCAACCCTGCCGTCAAGAAGCTCCTGAGCATGGCCATCAAGGCGTGCAAGGCGCGCGGCAAATACGTGGGCATCTGCGGGCAGGGCCCGAGCGACCACCCGGACTTCGCCGAATGGCTGGTCGAGGAAGGCATCGACTCCGTGTCGCTGAACCCCGACACCGTGGTGGAAACCCGGATCCGGCTCGCCGGGGCCGCAGAAGCGTCGGCAGCCGCCGTCGGCAACTGAGTCCCGCCGCACCCGCCGGAAGTCATGACAACGACACCCCGGTCCCCGGACCGGGGTGTCCGCTTCGTAGCAGACAGTCCTTTTTCGTAGCCCTGTAGAAATCGCCGCTAGAATCAAGGGACAACCCGCTGCCGACAGGACGCCCGCGGGAGCAACCATGACCGCCGCCGGTGAAGGGAGTGTTCCATGCGCACCGCCGCCAGAGCACCCTTCCACGCGTTGCGCTCGGCCATCGTCGCCACGACGATCGTGACGCTCGCCGCCGCAGCGCACGTTGTCGCCGGAGGCCAGCTTCCCGCCCCCGCCATCCTGTTCGCCTTCCTGGCCCTCACCGGACTGGTTTCCACCACGGCCACCAGGCTGAAGCTCAACCTGCCCGCGATGACCGGCCTGCTCGGCGCGGGGCAGGTGGTGCTGCACGAGGCTTTCGCCGCGTTCAGCACGCCGGCCGGCTGGACAGGGTCAGGGCCCTTATCCGGCACCGTAACCGGCGGAATTGCCGCGCCGGCGCACCACGCCGGCCTGGGCACGATTCCGGTCCCGGCGGACCACCTCCGGCTCCACGAGCTGGACTCCGCCTTGGCCCTGTCCATGCTCGCCGGCCACGCCCTGGCAACCGTTGCCTGCGCTCTGCTCCTGGCCAAGGGCGAGGATGCGCTCTGGTCCCTCGCGGCGTGGCTCCGCCCGCTCGTCCAGCTCCCGGTGGCGGTATTGCCGCATCCGGCCCTCACGCGCGTGCTGCCGCGCCGGTCCGTCGGCGCTGTCCCGCTGCCGTGGCGCAACCTCCGGCGCGATTGCCGCCGCGGGCCGCCCGCCGTCGTCGTCTTTTCCTCCTAACTTTCCTTCCGGCTGCGGCCGTTCCTGCCCCGCAAAGTCTCCGTGCCCCGGCACGGCGGGCAGCTGCCCCGCGCCTCCCCCGTTTCCGCGCGCCGCATTGAGTGCCGCACTGAGTGCCGCGCGCACGCCTGAAAGGCACCTGCTTTGACCACCACTCAGCGACACACCGCCCTCCGCCGCACCCTCTCCGGCACCGCAACCGCCGGAGCCACCGCCGCCCTGATGCTCGCCGGCATCAGCGGCGCCTCGGCCCACGTCGGCGTCTCCCCGGACAAGACCACGGCTAACTCCTATGCCCTGCTGACCTTCGCCATCCCGCACGGCTGCGCGGAATCCGCCACCACCAAGGTGGCCATCACCCTGCCGCCGGAGCTCGACGACGCCCAGCCCACCGTGAACCCCAACTGGACGGCGGCCAAGGTCACCGAAAAGCTGGCGGCGCCGAAGAAGCTGGCCGACGGCTCCTCGATCACCAAGCGCACCAGCCAGATCGTCTACACCGCCAAGGCGCCGCTGAGCCCGGAGCTCCGCGACGCGCTGGTGCTGTCGGTGAAGCTGCCGGATGCTGCCGGAAAGACCCTCTATTTCCCGACCCTGCAGAGCTGCGAAGTCGGCCGGGTGGACTGGTCGCAGGTCCCGGCACCGGGCCAGGACGCCCATGCGCTGAAATCCCCGGCGCCGTCGCTGACGGTGACGGCGCCGGCAGCCGCCACGGAGGCGGACGGGCATGGCGCACACGGCGCCGAGCCGGCGGGGTCCTCCCCCGCGGCCCGCGCGTCCGCGACAAACGACGACGGCGGCCAGGCCAGAAGCTGGGCGGGCCTCGTCGCCGGCGTCGGTGGCCTGGTCCTGGGCGGCATCGCCCTGCTCCGCAGCCGCAAGCCAGCACCCGCGAAGTAACGCACCCCCGGTTGATGCCCGGAAATCACAATCCGGGCATCAATCCGGGCCCTTCGTCGTGGCGTCGTTGACTAAGGCAACCGTGGAACATCAAAGTTGTGCCATGAGGCCTCAGCAGATGAAGAACAAACTGGTAATTACTTCCGTGACGGCGGCCGCCGCGGTTGCGCTGCTGCTCAGCGGCTGCGGCCAAAGCCAGCCCCAAAGCCAGTCCCAGGGCGCCACGACCGCCACGTCGCCGTCGGCCTCCGCCAGCGAGACGGCTTCCGCCAGCCCTGCCACGACGGCGTCCGGCGGAACTGCTACGGCATCGACCGCAACTGCCACCACATCCACCGCGACCGGTCCTGCCCTCTGCAAGGCCGCCAACCTCAAGGGGTCCCTCGACGCCCGGGGCGGGGGCGCGGCCGGAAGCGTCTATATGCAGCTGATCCTGAAGAACTCCGGCGCTGAGCCGTGCCTGTTGAAGGGCTTCGCCGGAGTATCGCTCACCGCCGGCGCCAGCGGCGCCCCCATCGGTGCCGCGGCGACACGCGACGACTCGGCGCCCGTTGCCGACGTGCTGCTCGCCCCGGGCAAGTCCGGAAAAGCCACCCTGCGCTACACGCAGGCCGGCAACTACCCCAGCTGCACCCACACCCCGGCTGCGGGCTTCCGGGTGTACCCGCCGGAAGACACGGCGTCGCTGTTCATCGCCGCACCCAAGGACGCCTGCCGCGAGTCGGCGATCAAGCTCCTGACCGTCTCGGCCTTCACCGCGATGTAGCGTCCGCCCCAGGGCACCGCCGGACCCCACCAACGGACCCCACCGCCAAATCGCGCAGCAAAATAGTGTCGGTGCCTTAAGGCATGATGGAGGAATGAAGGGGCAGGAGCTCGCCGGCGGCACACTTGCGGCCGAGGCCATGGACCGGTTCAGCCGGCCGACCCGGGAGTGGTTCCTGGGCGCTTTCTCCGCGCCCACGCCGGCGCAGAACGGCGCCTGGAATGCCATTTCCTCAGGAGCGCACGCCCTGGTGGTGGCGCCGACCGGCTCCGGCAAGACCCTTGCGGCGTTCCTCTGGGCACTGGACCGGCTGCTGGTCTCCGCACCGCCGGCCCCCGAGGAACTTCCCGGACTGCCCGGGCTGGATGCCGCGGCCGCCAAGGGGCGGCGGAAGGCTCCGAAGCGGAAGACCCGTGTGCTGTATATTTCCCCGCTCAAGGCGCTGGGCGTCGACGTCGAACGCAACCTGCGCGCGCCGCTGATCGGCATTACCCAGACCGCCAAGCGCCTCGGCCTGCCCGCGCCGCTGATCACGGTGGGGGTCCGCTCCGGGGACACGACGGCGGCGGACCGACGCTCGCTGCTCAGCCACCCGCCGGACATCCTGATCACCACCCCCGAGTCCCTCTTCCTGATGCTCACCTCCAAGGCGCGCGAGACCCTTGACGAGGTGGACACCATCATCGTGGATGAGGTCCACGCCGTGGCCGGCACCAAGCGCGGCGCGCACCTGGCCGTCTCGCTGGAACGCCTCGACGCGCTGCTGCCCAAACCGGCCCAGCGGATCGGGCTCTCCGCGACGGTGGAACCGAAGGAACTCGTGGCGCAGTTCCTGGCGGGCTCCGCACCGGTCGAGATCGTCGCGCCGCCGTCCAAGAAGACCTGGGACCTGACCGTCTCCGTCCCGGTCGAGGACATGTCCGATCTCCAGGGCGCCGCCGGGGCCTTCGACTCGGGGCCGGCGTCCGGGCTGCAGCCGCACGCGTCGATCTGGCCGCACGTCGAGGAGAAGATCGTGGACCTGGTGCTGGCCAACCAGTCCACCATCGTGTTCGCGAACTCCCGCCGGCTCGCGGAACGGCTCACCGCCCGGCTCAACGAGATCTACGCCGAGCGCCAACTGATGGCCGAAGGCGGCGGCTGGGACGAGGCAGCCGCCGGTGCGGCGGGGCCGGACGGTTCGCTGCCCGCCTCGACCGCGACGCCGGCGCACATGATGGCCCAGGCCGGCAGCACCGCGGGCGCCGACCCGGTCCTGGCCCGGGCACACCACGGGTCCGTGTCGAAGGACCAGCGCGCCACGATTGAAGACGACCTGAAATCCGGCCGGCTGCGCTGCGTCGTGGCCACCTCCTCGCTGGAACTCGGCATCGACATGGGCGCGGTGGACCTCGTGGTGCAGGTCGAGTCGCCGCCCTCGGTGGCCAGCGGGCTGCAGCGGGTGGGCCGGGCCGGCCACCAGGTCGGCGAGATCTCCCAGGGAGTGCTCTTCCCCAAGCATCGGGCGGACCTTGTCCACACGGCCATCACCGTGGAACGCATGCTGGACGGCAAGATCGAACGGCTCTACGTCCCGGCCAACCCGCTGGACATCCTCGCCCAGCAGACCGTTGCCGCGACCGCGCTCGGCGCGATCGACGTCGAGGAGTGGTTCGCCACCGTCCGCCGCTCCGCACCTTTCGCCTCGCTCCCGCGCTCCGCGTTCGAGGCCACGCTGGACCTGCTGGCCGGGCGCTATCCGTCCGACGAATTCGCCGAACTGCGGCCCAGGATTGTCTGGGACCGCAACGCCGGCACCATCGAAGGACGCCCCGGCTCGCAGCGGCTGGCCGTGACCTCCGGCGGCACCATCCCGGACCGCGGCATGTTCGGGGTGTACATCATCGGCACGGAGGTGGAGGGCACCGGCTCCCCCGGCCGCACCGGCGACGGCAAGGCCGCGGGCCAGGCATCCACGGCCAAGGGCGGCCGCCGGGTGGGTGAACTCGATGAAGAAATGGTCTACGAATCCCGCGTTGGCGACATTTTTGCCCTCGGCGCCACCAGCTGGAAGATCGAGGACATCACGCACGACCGCGTCCTTGTCTCCCCCGCCTTCGGCCAGCCGGGCAAGTTGCCGTTCTGGCGGGGCGACTCGCTCGGCCGGCCGGTGGACCTGGGCCGGGCCCTCGGCGCGTTCATGCGCGAACTTTCGGCGTCCGACGTCGGCCCGGCCACCGAGCGCTGCAAGGCCACCGGCCTGGACGACTTCGCCGCCAACAACCTGATCCAGTACCTCGCCGAGCAGAAGCTCGCCACCGAGGTGGTCCCCAGCGACACGACCCTCGTGGTCGAGCGCTTCCACGACGAGCTCGGCGACTGGCGGGTGGTGCTGCACAGCCCCTTCGGCATGCCGGTGCACGCGCCGTGGGCCCTCGCCGTGGGCCAGCGGCTGCAACAGCGCTACGGGATGGACGGCTCAGCGATGGCCGCCGACGACGGCATCGTGCTGCGGGTGCCGATGACGGAGGACGAACCGCCCGGCGCCGAACTGTTCCTCTTCGAGCCCGAGGAGCTGGAACAGATTGTCACCGCAGAGGTCGGCGGCAGCGCTCTGTTTGCCTCCCGTTTCCGGGAGTGCGCCGCCCGCGCCCTGTTGCTGCCCCGGCAGACCCCCGGAAAGCGGCAGCCGCTCTGGCAGCAGCGGCAACGCTCGGCCCAGCTGCTGGACGTCGCCCGGAAGTACCCGACCTTCCCGATCGTGCTCGAAACCGTGCGCGAATGCCTGCAGGACGTCTACGACCTTCCGGCCCTGAAGGACATTGCCGCCTCGATCGAGCGGCGCGAACTGCGGATCCTGCAGACCACCACGCAGCAGCCCTCGCCGTTCGCGAAGTCCCTGCTCTTCGGCTACGTGGCGCAGTTCCTCTACGAGGGCGATTCGCCGCTGGCCGAGCGCCGGGCCGCCGCCCTGGCGCTGGATTCCACCCTGCTCAACGAACTGCTGGGCCGGGTGGAGCTGCGCGAACTGCTCGACGCGAAGGTCATCGAGGCCACCGAGCTTGAACTCCAGCGCCTCGCGCCGGACCGCCGAATGCGCGGGCTGGAGGGCGTGGCCGACCTGCTCCGGCTGCTGGGCCCGCTCACCCCCGACGAAGTCGCCGCCCGGCTGGAGGCCGAGATCCAGCCCGCCGCAACCAAGGCCGCGTCCGGAACGGAGCTTGCCGACGCTGCAGCAGGAGAGGGCGCCGTCGACGGCGTGCCCGATGCGGGGCCGGAGCCCGCCAAAATCGCGGCCGGCAGCCCCGAGGCCGCGGCGCACCTGGCCGCGCTACAGCGGGCCAACCGTGCGATCAAGGTCAACATCGGCGGCGCCGAGCGGTTCGCCGCTGTCGAGGACGCCGCCAGACTACGCGATGCCCTCGGCGTTCCATTGCCGATGGGCGTGCCGCTGGCGTTCATCGAACCCGTCGCGGACCCGTTGGGCGACCTCGTTTCGCGGTACGCCCGGACTCACGGGCCCTTTACCGCCGCCGAGGCCGCCGCCCGGCTGGGACTCGGCGTCGCCGTCGTCGGCACGGCGCTCAAGCGGCTGGCCGCGGATGGGCGCGCCGTCGAGGGCGAGTTCCGGCCCCACGTCACGGCACCGGAAAGCGGGTCAGCCGGGGAGCCGGCGGACGCGCCTGCCCCGGCTGCCCCGCCGGCTCCGGCGACCGTTGTGCCTTCGGCAAGCGCCAGCGAATGGTGCGACGCCGAGGTGCTCCGCAAGCTCCGCCGCCGCTCCCTGGCCGCGCTGCGCGCCGAGGTCGAGCCCGTGGATATGTCCGCCTACGGGCGGTTCCTCCCGGCCTGGCAAAACGTACGGACACCCGGCACCCGGGGGCAGTCGGCGCTGCGCGGGCTGGACGGCATCATCACCGCCATCGACCAGCTCTCCGGCGTGCCGATTCCGGCTTCCGCCTGGGAACCCCTGGTCCTGGCCAGCCGCGTCTCCAACTACCAGCCGGCCATGCTCGACGAGCTCATGGCCGCCGGCGAGGTCCTCTGGTCCGGAGCCGGCTCACTGCCCGGCAACGACGGCTGGGTAAGCCTGCACCTGGCCGATTCCGCCGAATTGACCCTGAACCCGGCCCTGGACTTCGAACCCGGCGACGCGCAGCAGCGGCTCCTGGACCACCTGCGGAACAACGGCGGCGGTTACTTCTTCCGGCAGCTAACCGACATTGCCGGCGGGATGGATTCGGTACTCAGCGACCAGGACGTCGTGTCCGCACTCTGGGATTTGGCCTGGGCGGGCCGGATCACCGGCGATACGTTCGCTCCGGTCCGGGCGCTGATCGCGGGCGGGCACACCGCGCACCGGCAGGTCGGGCGCGCCCCGCGGGCCCGTGCGCCCAGGCTCAGCCGGCTGGGACGCGCCCACGGGACCGGCCTGCTCGGATCGCCGGGCCTTACCGGCGGCCGTTACGGCTCCGTCAGCGGCGCCGCCCCCACGCCTCCCCTGGCTGCGGGGCGCTGGTCCGCACTCCCGGCCCCCGAACTCGACGCCACCATCCACGCCCGCGCCACCGCCGAACTCCTGCTCGACCGGTACGGCGTGGTCACCCGCGGATCGGTCATGGCGGAGAACATCCTGGGCGGCTTCGGCCTGATGTACAAGGTGCTGGCCCGGCTCGAGGAAGCCGGGCGCTGCCGCCGCGGCTACTTCATTGAGCACCTCGGCGCAGCCCAGTTCGCCGTGCCGGCCACCGTGGACCGGCTGCGCTCCTACGTCGAGGACGCCCAGCTGAACAAGACCGAGCCGGTCGCCCTGGCACTCGCCGCCACGGACCCCGCGAACCCGTACGGGGCCGCGCTGCCGTGGCCGGCCGTGAATGAGGAGGCAGGCACCGGCCACCGGCCGGGCCGGAAGGCAGGTGCCCTGGTGGTGCTGGTCGACGGAGCCCTGGTCCTCTACGTCGAACGCGGCGGGAAGACCCTGCTGGCGTTCAGCACCGACGCCGAAGTTCTGGCCGCCGCCGGCGCAGCCCTCGTGGGTGTCGTGACCCGGGGCGCCGTCGACAAGCTCATCATGGAAAAGGTCAACGGCCACGGCATCCTGGACACCCCCGTTGCCGCCGCCCTGGCCCAAGCCGGCGCCTACTCCACCCCGAAGGGACTGAGGATCCGTGCCTGAGGGCGATTCCGTTTTCCGCGCTGCGGCGCAGCTGCACGCCGCGCTGGCCGGCAAGGAGTTGCTGGCGTCCGATTTCCGGGTGCCGCGCTTCGCCACGCTGAAGCTGGGCGGCTGGACCGTCCAGGAGGTCGTCCCCCGCGGCAAGCACCTGCTGATGCGCGTGACGGGACCGGCCCCGAAGGACCGGCTCACTATCCACTCACACTTGAAGATGGAGGGGAACTGGCAGGTCTATCCCCCCGGCGGGCGCTGGCGCAAGCCCGGTTTCACCGCCCGCTGTGTGCTCCGCACGGCGTCGGCGGACGCCGTCGGATTTTCGCTCGGGCTGCTGGAGGTCATCCCGACGGCGGAGGAGGCCAGCGTCGTGGGCCACCTCGGACCGGATCTGCTCGGCCCGGACTGGGACATGGCGGAAGCCGAACGCCGCCTGCTCGCGGCACCCGAGGTGCCGATCGGCGTCGCGCTCCTGGACCAGCGCAATCTGGCCGGCATCGGCAACATCTACCGCTGCGAGGCGTGTTTCCTGTCCGGCGTCCACCCGGCGTCGCCGGTCTCGGCGGTCCCGGACCTGGCGGCGATGATCACCGACGCGAAGGTCCTGCTGACAGCCAACCTCGGCCCGGGCCGCCGCGTCACGGTGCTCAACGCTCGCGGCGTTCCGGTCGGCCGGACGGCGGGGCGGCCGGGCTACTGGGTGTACCGGCGGGAGCACCAGCCCTGCCTCAAATGCGGCACCCCCATCCGGCGCGGCGTCCTGGCCAAGGCCACCGGCACCGAGGAACGGGACATCTACTTCTGCCCCAGCTGCCAGCCCCTGCTCGGAGCCTGACGCGGCCGGCCGGGTGCGCGGCCGCCAGGCTCCGTCGGTGGATCTAGGTGGCCGGTGTCGAGGCCCCGGCCACGGCCGCTTCCGCTGCGGGCTGGTCGTCCGCAGCGGGCAGGACCTCTCCGGGGGACTTCAGCTCGGCGGACTTCAGCTCGGGGACGGTGAAGCGCGGCAGCAGGAGCTGGACCAGGGGTCCGATGGCCAGCGCATAGAGCACGGTCCCCACGCCGACCGAGCCGCCCAGCAGCCAGCCGGCGCCCAGCACCACCACCTCGATGCCGGTCCGCGCGCCCCGCACCGGCCAGCCGGTGCGCCGTGCAAGTCCGGTCATCAGGCCGTCCCGCGCTCCGGGCCCCAGGCGGGCACCGATGTACAGGGCGGAGGCCACGCCGTTGAGCAGCACCGCCCCGATCAGGAGCGCGACCTGGCCACCCAGGTGCGAGAACTTGGGGATCAGCGCCAGCCCGAGGTCGGCGAAGACCCCCACCAGCACGGCGTTGCTGACGGTGCCGACCCCGGGCCACTGCCGGAGCGGGATCCAGAGCAGCAGGACCAGGAAACTGACGATGATCACCACGGTGCCAAGACTCAGCCCGGTCCTGCCGGCGAGTCCCTGGTGGAAGACGTCCCACGGCGCCGTGCCCAGGCTGGCGCGGATGACCATGGCGAGCGAAACGCCGTACAGGGCTAGGCCGATCAGGAGCTGGAGGAGTCTGCGCGTCATCATGGCCACCATCCTGCCGGAAAACTGGCCTTGTAATCCATAGCCAGTTTGGAATACTGGCTTTATGTCCGGCTCCCTGAATCCGAGTTCCCTCACCCGCCTGCTGGGTAAGTGGAACGTCGGCGCCTCGCCCGCCTACCGCGAGCTGGCCGACGTCGTCCGCCTGCTCATCCTCGACGGCCGGCTCCCGCTGGATGTGGCACTGCCCAGCGAGCGGTCGCTGGCAGCCACCCTCGGCATCAGCCGCACCACCGTGACCGCGGCCTACGCCCTGCTGCGCGAGCAGGGCTTCCTCAGCAGCGGCCAGGGCAGCCGGAGCCGGAGCTGCATCCCGAGCCACGGCCCGGCCCATCCCGGCGGGAACGACGGCGGCCTGCGGCTCAGCGGCGCCCCCGGGCTGGCGGTTCCCGACGGGATCCTCGACCTGGCCTACGCCTCGCTGCCAGCCAGCGGCGAAGTGGTGCACCGGGCGTTTGCCGCCGCACTGACGGAGCTGCCGGCGCTGCTGCCCGGCTTCGGGTACGACGCGCTCGGCGTGGGTCCGCTCCGGGAGGCGATTGCGGCCCGCTACACGGCGGCCGGGGTGCCCACCACCGCCGGGCAGATCCTGGTCACCTCCGGCGCGCAGCACGCCCTGAACATCGTGCTCCGGACCCTCGCCGGGCGGTCCGGGAAGGTGCTCGTGGAACATCCGAGCTACCCGAATGCCCTCGACGCGATCCGGGCCGCGGGCTGCCGCCCGGTGACGGTGGCCATGCCCGCGGCCCACGGCGGCGGCGCCCACACGGAGCACGCCCGCGCCGGGGGCCAGGCAGGCTGGGACCTGGAGGCGATGGAATCGGCGCTGCTGCAGCAGCGGCCGTCGATGGCCTACGTGGTGCCGGACTTCCACAACCCCACCGGCCGGCTCATGCCCGACGCCCAGCGGCGCCGCCTGGTAGCGGCCGCCGTGGCGTCAGGCACCGTGCTGGTGGCAGACGAGACGCTGCGGGAGCTGAACCTCGACGGCGCCAGCTCCACTCCGATGGCCGCGTTCGGGCCGGCGGTGGTGTCCCTGGGATCGCTCAGCAAGTCGCACTGGGCGGGGCTGCGCACCGGCTGGATCCGTGCCAGCGAGCCCCTGATCCAGCGCTTCGCCGCGGCGCGGACCACACTGGACCTGGGCGGTCCAGTGGTGGAGCAGCTCGCCGCGGCGCACCTGGTCAATGACCTGGCCGAGCCGCTGCCCGCCCGGCTCGCCGCGCTGCGCGGAAACCGGGATTGCCTGCTGGACCTGATCCGCGGGCATCTTCCGGACTGGGAGCCGGAGCGGCCCGTTGGCGGATTGTCGGTCTGGTGCCGTCTTCCCGCGCCCGTCAGTACCGCTCTGGCGGTGCTCGCCCCGGACTTCGGCATCCGCCTCGCGGCGGGACCCAGGTTCGGCGTCGGCGGCGCCTTCGAGTACTACCTGCGGCTGCCGTTCACCCTGCCGCCGGAGCAGCTCGAGTCAGCGGTGCTGGCCCTGCGCGCGGCCCAGGACCGGCTGGACCGCTCCCCGCAGCTGCGCCGGAACCTCCCCGCCCAGCCCGCCGCGGCCATCGCCTGACCCGGCCCCCGGCCCGTTTCGACGGTTCCCTGCCGATCCGGGGCTTGGAAACATCGAGCGGGCACGGAACCGTCGAAACGGCGAGTGGGGCTTGGTTGCGCAGACCTAGGCATAGACCTTCGCCAGGAATCCGGCCCAGGCGTTCGACGTCGCCCCGGTGTCCCCGCTGCCGCTGAAGTCGTGCACGGTCATGCCCACCGGCGCCCCGAAGTTGTTGCGGCCGAAGAAGCGGTACATCGCGTCGGCGGTCCGCAGGCCGAGGAAGTTTTCGTTGGCAAAGTCCACTTCGCCGGCCAGGTGCCCGACGCCGTCGACGTCCAGCTCCACCCCGTCGCCGGGGGCCGACCCGGCGACGCCGAGGGCCTTCTTGAGCCGGTCGAAGCCGTCCGGGACCTGGGACGCGGCCGGCGCCTGGATGTCCGTGAAGACGACGGGCCGGCCGTTGAAGTGCTGCAGGTACTGGCCCAGAGTGTGGAGGTAGAAGGCCGTGTGTTTGCTGGCGCCGTCGTACTGCTCATCCCAGTTGTCTGCAAAAATGCCGCTGTGGACGTAGTGGAGCCGCGCCCGGCCGCCGTCTAGCGGTTCCAGCACGTGCTCCAGCTGGTTGAACCAGCCGTCCTGGCCGTCCATCCGGGTGACCAGATGCGAGGGGTACTCGTCCACGGTACGCACCGCGGGCCACTGGTCCGTGGGGAACATCCAGGCGGGGGTGTCCTTGGTGACGGCCTCCCATACCTGTTCGGGCGTGCCGGGCAGTTCGGTGTCGTAAACGATCTCGAATTCGCGCTTGTCAGTCATTGTCCTGCTCCTTGGCTTGGGTGGTTGTGTCTTTCGGGGTTGCGTGGGTTGTTGTGCGTGCCGTCGCCTTCAGCGAGGGATGGAGTGCGACGACGAGCCGGTGCCTGCGTCCGGCCGGTCGGGCTGCCGGGGACTCTGGCGAGCCGTCCGCCGGGACACCGCTGCCGCCGTCGTGATACTTGTCCACGAGCCGGGTCACCGCGACGCCGAGCTCTTCGGCGAAGGCCGCCCGGTCGGCCGCGGACCGGAAAGTGACCTCGCCGTCGATCGCGAAGGTGGCGATTTTTTGCCTGGCCGCGGTGGCCCCGGCGATCAGCTGGCCCATTTCCTGGACCATGCGGGCCGCGAGCGCCAGCAGCCAGAACGCAGAGAAGCGGTCCGAGAACCGGTGCGGGTCCGGGGCCACGGAGGCAAGCGCCGCCGGCGAAATCAGGTACGACGCCGCCGTCGCCCGCAGGATGCGTTCGGTGACGTTGCCGCGCCTGCGCTCCTCGATGAGTTCGACCAGACCATGCCGCTCGAGGGCTTTCAGGTGGTAATTCACTTTCTGCCGCGGCAGGCCCACTTTCGCGGCCAGCTGTGTTGCCGATCCCGGCTCGGCCAGCTCGCGCAGGATGCGGGTCCGGATCGGATCCAAGGATGCCTCCGCCGCGGCCGGGTCTTCGATCACTTCGATATCCAACATGCTCCAAGTCTGATTACCGACAGTTTTATTTGTCAAGAACTTTTTTGTCGTCGGCCCCGTCTCGACGGTTCCCTGCCGATGCGGCGCTTGGAAACATCGAGCGGGCACGGAACCGTCGAAACGGCGGGCGGGGCTTAGGCGGGCGGGGCACGGCGGGCAAGCGGGGCGGCGGGGCGGGCAAAGTAGAATGGACCGGTGATGCAATCCCCCCTGCCCGTGCGTGACGGCGTGAACGCGACCCGCCTGCGGCTGCCGGACGAGGGGCCGTGGGACACCGCCATGGACTACATGATGCACCGCTGGGGGCACATCGACCCGCAGGGCATCGAGGACCGTTTCGACGCCGGCGAGATCGTGGGCGAGGCCGGCGTACCGCTGGACCGCACCACCCCGCTGCAGCGCCACACCTTCATCTGGTACTACCGTTCACTGCCGCCCGAGACCCGCATCCCGGTGGAACTGAACATCCTGCACCAGGACGAGCACCTCCTGGTCGTGGACAAGCCGCACTTTCTGCCCACCACCCCGGGCGGCACCTACATCCAGGAGTCGGCCCTGGTGCGCCTGCGGAACCAGCTGCGGCTGCCGGACCTGATCCCGATGCACCGACTGGACCGCATGACGGCCGGCATCCTGCTGCTCTCCACCAACCCCGAGACCCGCGGGAAATACCAGGTGCTCTTCGAGAAGCGCCAGGTTCAGAAGGAATACGAGTGCGTGTCCGCCGCGGAGCCCGCCCCGGGGCACCCCGCCGTCGACTTCCCGGTAGTCGTGCGCAACAGGATGACCAAGTCCCGCAGCTACCTGCTCGCCGAGGTCATCGAGGGCGTGCCCAACGCCGAGACCCGGATCGAACGGTTGCGCACCTTTGACGCACCCGACGACGCCGCCCCGCGCCGTGCGCTCTACCGGCTGGAGCCGCACTCGGGGAAGACGCACCAACTCCGCGTGCACATGGCGTCGCTGGGACTCGGGATTGTGAACGACGCGTTCTATCCCGAGCTGCTGGACAAGGCGCCGGACGACTACGCCAAACCGCTCCAGCTCCTGGCCCGCGGCATCCGCTTCGTGGACCCCATCTCGGGCAGCCCGGTGGAGTACCGCAGCCGGCTCGAACTTTCCGAAGCCCACTAGCACCAACCACTGATCCCCGCCGGATATGCGGTAACTTGTGCCCATGGACCTGGCCAATGCGGACACCTGGGGAGCCGCGATCTATTTCTGGATCATCCCCGTGGTCCTCGGCGACGCCATCTTCCCGCCGGTCCCCTCCGAGATGGTGGTCATCACCGCCGGAGCCCTGTCTGCCGACGGCCGGGCCAACGTTTTCCTGGTGGCAATTCTCGCCGCCCTGGCCTCCTGGCTGGGGGACATCATGGTCTTCCAGCTCTTCAAGCGCCGCCTCAGCCACGTGCTGGACCGGTGGAGCTGGGGCCGCAGGTTCCACAGCGGCGTGCACCTGGCCATCGCTCGGGCCGGACGATCGTCGACCTACGGGGCCATCATCGGCATCCGCTTCATCCCGGGCGGCCGGCTTGCCACCACGGCCGCGGCGGGGATCGCCAACGTGTCCACCCGCGGTTTCAGTTTCTGCGCGGCGCTAGGCGGCAGCCTGTGGGCGGTCTGGTCGGTGGGCCTGGGGTACATCACAGGTTCGGCCACCAAGCTGCCGTTCTGGGCGAGCTCGCTGATCGGGGTGGGCCTTGGGCTGGTGATCGGCGCCGTCGTCGGGGTGGTCGTCACCCGCCGCCGCGGCAACCGCTCCCCCGTGGTGCAACCCGGCTCCCCCGAGGCGGACCCCGACGCGGAGCTGGACTTCTAGACCGGCACTTCCGCTCCGGCCCAGGCCCGCGCGGCTGGGCCCCGCGCGGCTACACCGGCGCCCAGCGTCCCCTGTTGCGCCGCAGCACGGTCAGGTTCCCGGTCACCGCAACGCGTTCGACGGCGTCGCGCATCATGGCGGCCGACTCCAGCGCCTGGCTGTTCTCCGCGGCGTAGGCCGTGGCGTCCACCAGGAAGCGGAGGTTCAGCTGCGGGACCCCGCCGGCGAGTTCCAGCTGGTTGGCCTCCACGTGGTGCCGCGTCCCGAGCGCCTCCACGGCAGCCGCCATCACGGCTTCCGGCGGGGTGCCCGGCTTGAGTCCGGTGATTTTGAGTCTGGTCTGGAACGACGGCATGGAACAACCCTAGCCGGACGCGCCCCGGAGCCGGGGCGCGGACTACCCGGTGTTGCGCAGGCCCGCCGCGACGCCGTTGACGGTGATCAGCATGGCCCGCTGGAGGCGTTCGTCGATCTCGGAGTTGGGCATGCCCTCCCCTGCCGCGGCCTCGGCGCGGACGCGGCGCAGCAGCTCCACCTGCAGGTAACTGATCGGGTCCAGATACTGGTCCCGGATCTCGAGCGAGCGCTTGAGCGTGGGCTGCGCGTCGAGCAGCAGGTCCTCCCCCGTCAGGTTCTGGATCTCGGCCACGGTCAGCTCGTATTCGGCGCGGATGGCGTGGAACAGGTGGTGCAGCTCGGCCGGCACCAGGGTCGAAACGTAGTAGCCGGCAATGTCCATGTCCGTCTTGGCGAGCGTCATTTCGACGTTGGAGAGCACCGAGCGGAAGAAGTGCCAGCCGTCCATCATCTCCACGAGCTGGGCCGAGTTGCCTGCCTCGCGCGCAGCCTTAAGTCCGGAGCCGACGCCGAACCAGCCCGGCACGATCTGCCGCGACTGGGTCCAGCCAAACACCCACGGAATGGCCCGCAGCCCCTCGAGGCCCGCACCGGAATCGGGGCGCTTGGACGGGCGGGAGCCGATGTTCAGCGAGCCCAGCTGCTCCACCGGCGTGGAGGCCATGAAGTAGGCCGGCAGGTCCGGATTGTCGATCAGGGTCCGGTAGCGGGCGAATGCCGCATCGGAGATGGTCTCCATGACGTGGCCGTAACGCTCGCGCTGGTCCTCCGAGGTGCGCGGGGTACGGTGCAGCGCCGATCCCTGCAGCACCGCGGCGAGGGAGAGCTCCAGGTTCTCGCGCGCGAGCTCGGGCAGCGAGTACTTGTCCGAGATGACCTCGCCCTGCTCGGTGAACTTGATCTCGCCTTCGAGCACGCCGTTGGGCTGGGCCATGATCGCGTCGTAGGTCGGGCCGCCGCCGCGGCCCACCGAGCCGCCGCGGCCGTGGAAGAGCCGCACCCGGACGCCGTGCTTGGCCGCGACGTCGCGCAGCTTGCGCTGTGTCTTGTGGATTTCCCACTGGCTCGTCATCACGCCGGATTCCTTATTGGAGTCCGAGTAGCCGAGCATAATTTCCTGCACGTCGCCACGCAGCCGGACCAGCTCGCGGTAGGACGCATCCGAGAGCAGCGCGTCCACGATCTCGGCCGAGGCGCGCAGCTCCTCCACGGTTTCCAGCAGCGGGGCAAAGCCGATCTTGGCATAGGGCGCCTCGCCGAAAAGGTTCACCAGCCCGGCCTCGCGGGCCAGCACGGCCGCGGCCAGGACGTCATCCGCGCCGCGGGTCATGGAAATGATGTACGTCTCGATCACGTCCGGGCCGTAGGTGCGCAGGGCGCGGCGGATCTCACGGAAGACGTCGTACGTGCCGTCCGCGACGCCGTCGAGCTTAATCGGGTGGCCGGAGAGCGGGCGGCGGGAGGCAAGCTCGGAGCCGAGCACTTCGAGCCGTTCGGCGCGGCTCAGTTCGGGAAACAATCTTTCGAGGGTTCGACTTGGCTCGTACACTGCGCTGGATACTGTGAGCCGGGTTACTTGTACCCATGGGATGTTACCCGGCTCACGCTCACGCGGGGAATCCGTCTCAGATAGTGTCGGGACCCTTGACGACGGCCGCTGCACCCAACTAACTCGCAGTTGTTGCCGTTTTCAGCGCTCAAAACGGCAACAACTGCGAGCCAGTTCGGCTGGACCCGGCGGGGCCCGGCGGTTTTAGCGGGCGATCTTGAAGTTGAAGTCCGCGTTTCCGAAGGCACCCCAGAGCCGCAGCCAGATCGGCAGGAGCATTTCCGTCCCGCGGGCCGTCGTGATGTCGCCCAGGTCGATGATGTCGCGGTGGCCCAGGTCCGCCAGCAGCCCCGCCACCACCGTCTTGGCGTCCGCGTCGTTGCCGGAGACGAACACCGAGTGGTCACCGCCGGCCACGCTGGCCGGGTCAACCATGATCCCGGCGTTCATCGTGTTGAGCGTCTTGACTACCCGCGCGTCCGGGAAGGCGCGCTGGATCTGCTCGCCGAGGCTGTCGGTGTTCACCGGGTTCAGCGACGGCGGGAAGCCCTGGGAGAAGTCGAGCGGGTTGGCGATGTCGACGATGACCTTGCCCGCCAGGTTGGCGGCGCCGGCGGCGGCCAGCGCATCGAGGGAACCGGTGCCGTTGGTGGCGTTGACAACGATCTCGCTGCCGGCGGCGGCCTCGGCGAAGGTGGTCAGGGAAATTTCGCCGTGCTCCGCGTGCCACTGGGCAAACGGGACGCCGCCCATCGGTCCCGCCTCGGTCCGGGCCAGCGTGGCCTGCGGATCGCGGGTTCCGATGACGACGTCGTGGCCGAGCTTTGCCAGGGCGCCTGCGACGGCGGGACCGACCGTGCCGGTGCCGAATACTGCAATTTTCATGGGGACCTCATTCGGTAGGACATTTTCGGATCATTGAGGGTAGACAAGTCCGTCTACCGCTGGGCGAGACGCTACCAGACAGAACTGTCTACGGCAAGCGTCCCGTCGGCGGACTGTGACCTGGGAGCGGCCTCGGCTGGCTCCGCCGGCCGCCCGTCAGACGGCCCCGGACCGCGCCCGGACAGACTGGTCTGTGTACCATGAAGTTATGACGCCGACAGCAGCCACCGCACCAACCGCCGTCGGGCCGCGCAGTGTCCGGACGCCGGCAGGGCAGGCCAAGGACAAGATCCTGGCGACGGCCTTCCGGCTCTTCTACGCGCAGGGACTCCGGGCGGCCGGCATCGACACGATCATCGCCGAATCCGGCGTCGCGAAGGCCACCTTCTACAAGTACTTCCCGGCCAAGGATGACCTGATCCTGGCCTATCTGGAACAGGTTGACGGGGTCTGGACCGGGCAGCTGCACGCCGCCGCCGAAGCCGCCGGGCCGGACGCCGCGGATCAACTCGTGGGCCTGTTCGACGCACTCTCCACCGCCTGCCGCCGGGACGGCTACCGCGGCTGCGCCTTCATCAACGCCGCGGCCGAGTCGGCCTCCGGCACCCGGGTGCATGAACGGACGGTCGCCCACAAACAGCACATCCTGGCGTGGATTCGGGACCTGGCGGAGCAGGCCGGCGCCCAGGATCCGGACGGGTTGGCCCGCAGCCTGACCCTCGTCCTCGACGGCGGCCTGGCCAGCGGTGTGCTCGACGCCGACCCCGCCGCTGCCGCCGCCGCCCGCACCACCGCGGCCCAACTGGTTGCGGCCGCCCTGACCAACCCGCCCACCCCCAACTGACAGACAGTTGTTGCCGTTTTGAGCCCTCAGAACGACAACAACTGCGAGCTAGTTGGGCTGATACCCGCAGAGGTGCCCTTTGACCGCCGCCCCGTCCCCCACTGACGCACAACTCGCCCGCTGGCAGCGCTTCCGCAAGAACCGCAACGAGGCCCTCGCCAGTGACTACGGCTGGCTCACCCTGACCTCCTTCCAGTGGCTGCCGGAGAGCCCGGCCGCCGTCGAACTCGTCCCCGGCCTCTGGTCCACGGACGGGACGACGGCGTTCCTTACCGCAGCCGCGGCCGACGGGCTGACCCTGGTGGAGACCGGCGAGCCCGTGGACGGGACCATCAGCGCGGCGCTTAGCAATGAAGAGTCGCTGCTGTGGGTCCAGTTCGGCGGAACGGACGGCCGGCAGGTCAGGGTGGAGCTCGCCATGCGGGCCAACAGATACGCGCTGCGCACCCGGGATTCGAAGTCGCCGGTGTTCACCGGGTTCGACGGCGTACCCACCTTTGATTACCGGCCGGACCTGGTCATCGAGGCGCGGTTTACGCCCTATCCCGAGCCGGTGGACGTGCCCATCGGGACCGCCAACCCGCTGGTGGACGGCGTGCACCGTTCCGTCGGCGAGCTCGTGTTCCGGCTCCCCGGCCAGGAGCATGAGTGCCACCTGCAGGCCGAGGAGGAGAAACTCGGCGCCCTCACCGTCACGTTCCACGACGAGACCAATGGAGACACGACGGACGAATGGCGCAAGGTCTCCACGGCCCGGCCGCGGCCGGACAACACCGTGATCCTGGACTTCAACCGGGCCATCAACTACCCCAGCGCCTTCACCCCGTACGGCACCTGCCCCATGCCGGTGAAGAACAACAGCCTGGACTACCGGATCGAGGCCGGCGAAAAGCAGCCCTTCGCCTAGCAGGGCCCGGCTGGCTAGACGATCGCGGACACCCCGGTCACGGCGCGGCCCACGATCAGGGTGTTGATCTCGTACGAGCCCTCATAGGTATAGATCGCCTCGGCATCGGCGAAGATCTTCGCCATCCGGTAGTCGGTGACGATCCCGTTGCCGCCCAGCAGGGACCGGCCCATCGCCACGCTTTCGCGCATCCGGGCGCTCACATAGGACTTCGCCAGCGCCACCTGGGGCATGTCGGCCGCGCCCGCATCCTGCAGCTGGGCAATCCGGACCATCATGCCCATGCTGGCCACCGCGTTCCCGAGCATGGTCACCAGCTGCTGCTGGACCAGCTGGAACTTGGCCAGCGGCCGCCCGAACTGGCGGCGTTCGACGGCGTACTGCCGGGCGACGTCGAACGCGGCAAGCTGTTGCCCCACGCCCTGCCAGGCGACCATGATCCGCGAACCCCGCAGCAGCTCGTTGGTGTCCTCGAAACTGTTGATCCCGGCGAACCGGTCGGCCTCGGCCACCTGCACGTCGGTGAACACGATGTCGGCGTTCTGCACGGTCCGCAGCGCGATCTTGTTTTCGATCCTGCTCCGGCGCACGCCGGGCAGCGTGGCGTCGACAATGAAGCCGCGGATGCCGCCGTCGGCCTCGTCGCGGGCCCAGACCAGCATGTAGTCGCAGAACGTCCCGTTGCCGATCCAGCGCTTGGCACCGTTGAGCACCCAGTGGTCGCCGCTGTCCCCGCCGGACACGCGCCGCGCTGTGGTCTCCATCCCGCCGGCCACGTCGGAGCCGTGGTCCGGCTCGGTCAGTGCGAAGGCCCCGGTGGTGCGCAGATCGGCCGCGTCCTTCAGCAGCCGGGCCTTCTGCTCCTCGGAACCAAAGCCGTAGAGCGACTCCACGAACAGGTCATGGTGGACCAGGAAGAAGGTCGCCAGCGAGGTGTCCACCCGGGTCATCTCGGCGATGACCAGGCCGGCGAACAGGTTGCTGTAGCCGCGCTGGGCCGGTGCGCTGAGCTCCAGCGCCGCCAGCTTGGGCAGGATATGCGCCGGGAACTCGGCGTCGTTCCACCACTGGGTGGCGAACGGCGCCACCTCGCGGGCCAGGAACTCCCGGAGTTCGGCCAGTTTCGCCTGTTCGGCAGCGCTCAGCATCGACTCAAAGTCAAAGAAATCGGCAGTCGGCAGCCCGGACACTGCCGGGTCCGCGGCAGCGGAAGTGCCCACGTCGAGGGTCACTTCGGTCCCATCCGGATGGCGCCGTCGAGCCGGATGGTCTCACCGTTAAGCATGGCGTTGTCCACGATATGCGCGGCGAGGTTCGCGTACTCGGCGGGCCGGCCGAGCCGGGACGGGTGCGGCACCTGCGCACCCAGCGAGTCCTGCGCCTCCTGCGGCAGCCCGGCCATCATGGGGGTTTCGAAGATGCCGGGCGCGATCGTGACGACGCGGATCAGCGAGCGCGCCAGTTCGCGGGCGATCGGCAGCGTCATGGCGGCGACGGCGCCCTTGGAAGCCGAGTAGGCCGGCTGGCCGATCTGTCCGTCGAACGCAGCGACAGAGGCGGTGTTGATGATGACGCCGCGCTCCTCGCCGCCCAGCTCGGTTGCAACTGGCTCGGTGGCGGCCATCGCCGCGGCGGCCAGGCGGATGACGTTGAAGGTGCCGATGAGGTTGATCTGGATGACCCGGCTGAAGGTCTCCAGCGGCAGCACACCGTCCCGGCCCAGCACCTTGCCCGGGGTGGCAATGCCGGCGCAGTTCACCACGATCCGCAGCGGCCCAAGGGCGACGGCGGCGTCGACGGCGGCCTGCACCTGCTCCTCGCTGGTGACGTCCGCCGGGACAAAGACGGCACGGTTCGCCGGTACCGGCGCACCGCCGCCCGCAGCGCCGCCGTCGGCAGACGCGTTGAGCTCGGCGGCTAAAGCGTCCCCGGCCGAGGCCGGCAGGTCCACCAGCACCACGGACGCGCCGGCATCGAACAGCCGCCGGGCCGTCGCGGCCCCCAGACCGGAAGCGCCGCCGGTGATCAGTGCGACAGTACCCAAGACGTCCATGCATCCTCCTTGATGTGGAACCGGAACCCGGCCGTGAGCTGCGCGCAGCCCACTGGCACCAGGGAACATTAGTTAGTTCAGGTTAACTGGAATGCAAACATTGCGCACCTCGGCCCTGAGATTCCGCGCCGGAGCCGCCGCCGCCACTAGGCTTGAACCATGACCGCAGCACCTGCCCATTCCCCCGCCCCGAACTGGTCTTTCCGCGCCGATGAGGCCGCGCGTTCGGTGACCCGGCTGTTCGGGCAGCGCCTCTTCTTCCTGCCCGGCACCCACATCGCCGCGATTTCCCGCCCCTCCGGCAGGCTCAAGAACTTGGCCCGGCCGTGGCACTACTGGTGGCAGGCACACTATGTGGACTGCCTCGTGGACACCGGCCGCCGCGAACTCGGCGTCGAGGGCCACACCCCGGCCAAGTTCGACGGCGACAACCCGCCCAGCGCCGGCAAGCTGGCTTCCCGGCTGGTCACCGGCATCCGGCTGCGCAATTTCCTGACCGTCGTCAACAGCTACTACGACGACATGGCTTGGCTGGCCCTCGCCACCCTGCGGCTGGAGAAGCTCGCCGAAGACACCCGCAAGACCTCCGGCAGGCGCCGCAACGCCAAGGTCCTCAAGAGCCTCACCCTCCAGTTCGACTCGGCCTCGACCGACGACCTGGGCGGGGGCACGTTCTGGAGCAAGAAGCGCGACTTCAAAAACACCCCGGCCACGGCCCCGATCGCCTTGTACTACGCCCGGACCGGTCAGTCGGCCAAGGCACAGGCCCTGCTCGACTGGCTCGACGCCAAGCTCTACGACCCGGAACAGGGCCTGTACCGGGACGGCCTCCGGATCGCCCCCGGCGGGGAGCTGGTGCTGGAAAGCGCCATCTACACCTACAACCAGGGCCCGGTCCTGGGTGCGCTGCTGGAGCTGGGCGGTGAGGCGAACCTGGAACGGGCGGCCGCGCTGGTCGCCGCGGTGGGGCGCAGCCTCACGGTCCAGGCCCCGCTGCTGGGGCGCAAGGCCACGGTGCTCCGGTCCGAGGGAACCGGCGACGGCGGCCTCTTCACCGGTGTCCTCATCCGCTACTTGGCCCTTGCGGCCGTCGACGAACGGCTGTCCGCCGAGACCCGGGCCGAGGCGGCCCTGCTGGTGACGGATACCGCGGAGGCGTTCTGGGAGGGCCGCCGCCTGGTGGCGGCGCAGGAGCCGCTGGCACGCAACGGGGCACGGCTGGTCTTCTCGGCCCGCCCCGAGCTGCCGGCGCGCCGGAGCTACCCGGCGGGGTCCGCCGTCGAGCTGTCCACGCAGCTGCAGGCCTGGATGGTCATGGAGGCAGCGGCGTCGATCGCCGGGAGGCTGCCCGCCGTCGGGAAGCCCTCCGCCGAGGAAGCCGGCGCCACCGAGTCCGCGGCCGAAGACGCTGGCGCTCCGGCCGTTGCCACCCCAGAGGCCGGCGCCACCCACGCGGGCGACGCCGCGCAGAGCGCCACAGCGGCCCAGGAAGCCTCCACAGGGAATTAGGTCACGCAATAGTTTCGTAATTGGTGTGATCCTCCTCACTTAAGGCGCTCTCGGCTTGGTTGCTTAGGTTTGGCTAACCTACAGTTTTTCGTAGTGAGCATGCCCTAACTTCCCGCTCACGGAGGTTAGGCACCTACGACCTTTTCCTTGCAGAAAGTAGCCTCATGAAGATCCGCAACAATGCGCTGGCAGGCATCGCCCTCGCCGCCACCGCCGCCCTCAGCCTCGCAGCCTGTGGCTCCGGCGCATCGACCTCCGGCAGCACCACCGGAGCCGACGGCAAGCCGGCCGGCGAGATTACGGTCTACAACGCCCAGCACGAATCCCTGACCAAGGAATGGGTTGACGCCTTCACCGCGGAAACGGGCATCAAGGTCACCCTGCGCCAGGGCGACGACACCGAAATGTCCAACCAGATCATCCAGGAAGGCGCGGCCTCCCGCGCCGATGTGTTCCTCACCGAGAACTCCCCCGCCATGGCCCAGGTGGAAAACGCCGGGCTGTTCGCGGACGTGGACAAGGCCACTGTCGACCAGGTTCCGGCCGAGTTCCGGCCCTCGACGAACAAGTGGACCGGCATCGCCGCCCGCTCCACCGTGCTGGTCTATGACAAGGCCAAGCTGAGCCAGGACAAGCTGCCCAAGTCCATGCTGGACCTGGCCAAGCCCGAGTGGAAGGGCAAGTGGGCGGCATCGCCGTCCGGCGCCGACTTCCAGGCGATCGTCTCCGCCCTGCTCGAACTCAAGGGCGAGGCCGCCACTGAGGAATGGCTCAAGGGCATGAAGGAGAACTACAAGGCGTACAAGGGCAACAGCACGGCCATGAAGGCCGTCAACGCCGGCGAGGTGGACGCCGCCCTGATCTACCACTACTACTACTACGGCGACCAGGCCAAGACCGGCGAGAACTCCAAGAACGTCACGCCGCACTACTTCAAGAACCAGGACCCCGGCGCGTTCGTGTCCGTCTCCGGCGGCGGCGTGCTCAAGTCCTCGAAGAATGCGGCGGCCGCCCAGGCCTTCCTGAAGTTCATCACCGGCAAGAAGGGCCAGGAAGTGCTGCAAAAGGGCACGTCCTTTGAGTACGCCGTCGGCTCGGACGTCCCGTCCAACGACAAACTGGTTCCGCTCAAGGAACTACAGGCACCCAAGGTCGATCCGGCCAAGCTGAACTCCGCCAAGGTCACCGACCTGATGACCAAGGCAGGACTGCTCTAAGCAGTGACAAAAACGCTAACGGCTCCCGGAACCACCGGAAGCACGACGACGGCGGGCAGGGGCAAACGCCCCCGCCCGCCTTTCGGCGTTTCCGTGGTGGCCATCCTGGCGGTCCTGATCGCCCTGTTTTCGCTGATCCCGCTCGGCTACGTGGCGGTCATGACAGTCGCCACCGGCTGGGACACCGCCGTCGGCCTGATCTTCCGCGCCCGGGTAGGCGAGCTCCTGCTCAACACCGTGCTGCTCACGCTGATCACCGTGCCGCTCTGCCTGATCCTGGGCGTGGGCGGCGCGTGGCTGGTGGAACGCACCAACCTCAAGGGACACAAGTGGTGGGCCGTGCTGCTCGCGGCGCCGCTCGCGGTTCCGGCCTTCGTCAACAGCTACGCCTGGGTCTCGGCCGTGCCATCGATGGGCGGGCTCTGGTCCGGCGTGCTGATCGCCACCCTGTCCTACTTCCCGCTGGTCTACATCCCCGCCGCCGCGACGCTCAGCCGCCTGGACCCCGCCATCGAGCAGTCCGCCGCCTCCCTGGGCCTTGGGGCGTGGCGCGCCTTCTTCCGTGTGGTGCTGCCGCAGCTGCGGATCGCGATGACCGGCGGCGCGCTGCTGGTCTCACTGCACTTGCTGGCCGAGTACGGCGCCTTCGCGATGATCCGTTTCGACACCTTCACCACCGCGATCATGGTCCAGTACCAATCCACCTTCAACGGGACGGCCGGGAACATGTTGGCCAGCGTGCTGGTGTTCCTCTGCCTGATCCTGCTCCTCGTGGAGGTCCGCAGCCGCGGCACCGCCCGCTACGCCCGGGTGGGCTCCGGCGCCCAGGCCCGCGCACTGCGCCTGCCGCTGCACGCCTACCAGCTGCCCGCGCAGCTGTCCCTGCTGGCCCTGACCGCGCTGGCTTTCGGGCTTCCGCTGACGTTCGTGCTGCGCTGGATCTTCGCCGGCGGGCCGGACATCTGGGCCGCCGATGAGTTCCTGCCCGCGCTGCTGCAGACCCTCGGCTACGGCCTGGCCGGCGCCCTGGCCACCACCGTGGTCGCGTTCCCGATGGCGTACCTCGCCGTGCGGCATCCCGGCTGGTTCAGCAAAGCCCTGGAGCTCTCCAACTACGTCACCAGCTCCATGCCCGGGATCGTCGTCGGCCTGGCCTTCGTCACCGTGAGCATCCGGCTGGCACCGGACCTCTACCAGACCACGGCACTGCTGATCTCCGCCTACGTCCTGCTGTTCGTGCCCCGGGCGCTGGTGAACATCCGCTCCGGGCTTTCGCAGGCCCCCAAGGAGCTCGACGAAGCGGCCCAGGCCCTCGGCAAGCCTCCGCTGCTGGCTTTCCTCCGGGTTACCCTGCGGCTCACGGCTCCGGCCGCGGCCGGCGGCGCTGCCCTGGTGTTCCTTGGGATCGTGAACGAACTGACGGCCACCCTGCTGCTCTCCCCCAACGGGACGCGCACCCTGGCCACCGAGTTCTGGAGCAAGAGCAGCGAAATCGACTACGCCGGGGCCGCCCCCTACGCCCTGCTGATGATCCTGATCTCGGCGCCGATGACCTACCTTCTTTTCCAGCAGTCCAAGAAAGCAGCGGGACAGTGACCGAACAAAACCCCTCCCGGCTTCCGGAACCCCGGATCGCACCCTCCGTGGCGCCCAGCACCAACAGCCACCTGGAAGTCGAGGCCGTCACCAAGAACTTCGGTTCCCAGGCCGTCCTCAAGGGCGTCAACCTCTCCGTCGCGAAGGGCGGCACGACGGCGATCGTGGGCCCCTCCGGCTCGGGCAAGACCACCTTGCTGCGGTTGATCGCCGGCTTTGAGCACCCCGACACCGGCAGCATCTCCCTCGATGGCCGCAAGGTAGCCGGCGACGGCCTCTGGGTGCCCGCGCACAAGCGGCACGTCGGCTACGTGGCCCAGGACGGCGCCCTCTTCCCGCACCTGACCGTGGGCCAGAACATCTCCTTCGGACTGGACGCCGGCAAGCTCCCCGGCGGCCACCGCGGAGTCAAGGCCCGCGTCGCGGAGCTGCTCGAGATGGTCGCCCTGGACCCGGCCATGGCCAAGCGGCGGCCGCACCAGCTCTCCGGCGGCCAGCAGCAGCGCGTCGCGCTGGCCCGCGCCCTGGCCCGCGAGCCCGAGCTGATGCTGCTGGACGAACCGTTCTCCGCGCTCGACGCCGGGCTGCGCGTCGCCACCCGCCGCGCGGTCGGCAAGGTGCTCCACGACGCCGGCGTGACCACCATCCTGGTCACCCACGACCAGGCCGAGGCGCTCTCCTTCGCGGACCAGGTCGCCGTGATGCGCGGCGGCAAGCTCGCCCAGATCGGCAACCCGTTTGTGGTCTACACGCGCCCGGCGGACCGGGCCACCGCGGAGTTCCTGGGCGACGCCGTGATCCTCGACGCCTGGATGGAGGGTTCCCTAGCCACCTGCTCGCTGGGCGGCATTCCGGTCCGCCGGCCGCCGGCACAGGGACGGGTGCAGCTCATGCTCCGGCCCGAGCAGATCCGGATCGCGGAGGACGGCCCCATCCGCGGCACCGTGGTGGACACGGACTACTTCGGCCCGGAGACCACGGTACGGCTCAAGCTGGCCGTTCCTCCGGTCCTGGCCGAGGGCGCCGTTGCCGACCACCGCTACCCCGGCGGCGGCGAGATCATCACCATCCGGCACTGGAACGCGTCGATCGCCCGGCCCGGCACCGAACTGTGCCTGAGGGTGGTGGGTGAGGCCGTGGCCTTCCCGATGGAGGACACCACGCAGGACTGAGTCCCGCCGGCCGGGCGGCGTGCCCGCAGACGGGCGGCGTGCCCGCATACGGGTGGACCTGCAGGCGGGCGGCACCGCGGGCGGGCCTAGGTCCGCCCCGGCCTTCCGGCATAGGCTGGGGCGCATGACTGTTCAGCCAGCACTCCACCGTCAGCACTGTTCCGTGGCCGCCCCCACCCAGTTGTGGCTCGACGCCGACGGCCGGCTGGCCGGCGATGCATCCGGCGAGAGCGCCGCAGGTACAGCCACCGCCACAGGCGCCGGCGACTGGTTCACCGGGCTCTTGCATGGCGACACCCGGATGCTGTGTCGGGCCGAGGTGACCGTCAACGGCTTCGCCCCGGAACCGGCCACGGTCGAGGCCTCCCCCGGCGGGGTGCTCCGCGTCCGCGGACTCGTGCGCGGCATCGAGGGCCCCACCGAGGATCCCGCCGTCGAACTTGTGCAGACCTGGACCGTCACGCCCGGCGCTGTCCGCGTCTCGCTGCGGCTGAGCACCTCGCTGGAGGCCCTGGACGCGGAGGTTGAGGTGCGGCTGGCTGCGGACTTCACCGACATGGCCGCCATCCGGCTCGGCCGCTACCGCGAACCCTTGCAGCCCGCGGCGGCGGATGATTCCTCGCTGCGCTGGAGCGAGGGCGGCAAGACCCTGACCGTTTCCGCGCCCGGCAGGGTGTCCCGCGGCGAACGGCTGATCTGGCGCGGGACCGCCGGCCGCGGCAGGCCGCTGGAAGCCGAGTGGCAGGCCGTGCTGGCCGACACCGAGGACATCGTGGTGGCCGCGCCGCCGCCCGCCCGCCGGGTCCGGACCGAACCGGAGGGGGACCTCGGCCTGCTCCTGGACAATGCCCTCGACGAGCTCGACGGGCTCCGGCTGGCCACCCGGAAAGCCCCTGAGGCGCCGTTCCTCGCCGCCGGGGCGCCCTGGTACTTCACCCTGTTCGGCCGGGACTCGCTCTGGGCGGCCCGGCTGCTGCTGCCGTTCGACGCCGCCCTTGCCGCCGGGACCCTGCGCGCCCTTGCCGCTTACCAGGGCACCAAAACGGACCCTGCAGCGGCCGAGGAGCCGGGCAAGATCCTGCACGAACTGCGGGCCAAGGAACTGGTGCTGGAAAGCCAGGCCCTGCGGCTGCCGCCGGTGTACTTCGGCGCCGTGGACTCCACCCCGTTGTGGCTGTGCCTGCTCGGCGAACTGGGCCGCGCCGGCACCGACGACGCCGCGGTCCGCGCCCTGCTGCCGAACGCCGCCCGCGCCGCGCAGTGGCTGCTGGCCGCCGGGATGGCCGGTGCAGACTCCGGCAACGGCGGGTTCCTCAGCTACCAGGACACCTCCGGCCACGGTCTGAGCAACCAGGGCTGGAAGGACTCCCGGGACGCCATGCAGTTCCGCGACGGCCGCCAGGCCGACGGCCCGATCGCGCTCTCCGAGGTGCAGGGCTACGCCTACCAGGCAGCCGTGGGGACGGCAGAACTGTTCGACTCGTACGGCGAACCCGGGGCCCAGGAGCTGCGCGACTTCGCCGAGGCGCTGAAACACAACTTCCGCGAGCGCTTTTGGGTTCAGGACGACGGCGGCCGGTTCCCCGCCATGGCGCTCGACGGCCACGGCGAACCGCTGGACATCCCGGGCTCCAACAT
Source organism: Arthrobacter sp. YAF16 (assembly GCF_052113385.1). Lineage (NCBI taxonomy): Bacteria > Bacillati > Actinomycetota > Actinomycetes > Micrococcales > Micrococcaceae > Arthrobacter > Arthrobacter sp. YAF16. Next base: position 31,878 of record NZ_JBFRDC010000007.1, on the reverse strand, counting down.
GGGCCACCTGCTGGGCACCGGGATCCTGGACGCCGCGGAGGCGCGGCTCGTGGCGGACCGGCTGCTCAGCCCGGAGCTGTTCTCCGGCTACGGCCTGCACACCCTGTCCCGGCGCGCGGCGGGATTCTGGCCCTTCAGCTACCACTGCGGCTCGGTCTGGAGCCACGACACCGCCATCGCGATCAGGGGCCTGCTCAGCGAGGGATTCACCGCCGAGGCACGGGTGCTGGCCGAGGGCCTGCTGAGCGCCGCGGGGTCGTTCGGGCACCGGCTCCCGGAGCTCTTCGCCGGCGTCACCGCGGCCGAGTCGGGGCGCGCGGTGCCGTATCCGGCCTCCTGCCACCCGCAGGCGTGGTCCTCAGCCTCCGCGGTGGTGCTCGCCCAGGCGCTCGGCGTAGCGTTCTAGGGCCTCTGCTCCGCCCGGGCCGGCAGACCCGGCTCGGCCTGAAGTGCCGGGTAGGCCGGAAGTGCCGGCGCGGCCGGCGCCTGGTCCGGGTCCGCCATCCGGGGGTCCGCCGTCCGGGCGCCGCGCAGGCCATCGACCAGGACCACGACGCCGGTGACGGCCACCGCCAGGCCCAGCGAGGCGACCACGTCCGTCAGCCAGTGGTAGCCGAGGTAGAGCCGGCTGAACGCGACCAGCAACGTGCCGAGGGCGGCCCCCGAGAAGGCCAGCACCGCCGTCGAACGCCGCGCCGTGCGGGCGCCGGCGCTGCCCAGCAGCAGGTACACCAGCACCAGCAGGAAGACCCCGGTACCAAAGGTGTGCCCGGAGGGGAAGGACAGGGCATCGTCGGGGCCCATCAGGAAGTCCGTAGCCGAGGGCCTGCCGCGCGCGACCTCGTGTTTGATCAGGGTGGACACGCCGAAGGCGGCCGCCATGGCTCCGAGGAGCAACGCCGGCCGCCAGATTTCGCGCTTCCAGACCGCCCAGCCGAGCGCGAGCAGGCCCCCGATGACCGTCATCCAGCTTGGCGAGGTGACCGTGCTGACGGCAGCCAGGATTCCTGTGGCGAGGGGCGACCGGTCCTCCACCAGGGCGTCATGGACTCCGCCGTCGAGCAACGCGAGCCCCGAGTCCGTCTGGACTGCGGCCAGCATGAGCCAGAACACGGCCTCGCCGGCCACCAACAGGCCTGCGGCGGCAAAGAACAGCGTGCGCTGCGAACGCTGGGTGGGGGCGGCGCCGCGCGAGGGCCCGCTTTGGGTGGTAGGCATTGGGCTATTTTCCCACCCCAGGCTGTCGGGCTCCCGGACGGTTACCGGGAAGTCTCTGAAGGTCCGGGATCCGGCCGCCGGCTTTGCGGGTACGGCGTTTCAAAGCGTGCGAGCATGTCCACGAAGCCGGCGATCTTCCGCTCCCGGGTGGCGGCCTGCTTGACCGAGTTGGTCCGGTAGATCAGCGCGAACCGGTTCACCGACGTCAGGACCTCAAACATCGCCTGCGCCCGGGGGTCCGCCGCGATCGCCGCGGCAAGGTCCTCCGGCACCTCGGCTGCGGCCTGGCCCGCATAGGCCGCCTCCCAGCGTCCGTCGGCCTTGGCGCTGTCGACGGCGGCGCGCCCGGCGGGCGCCATCCGGCCGGCCGCCTCGAGGCGCCCGACGCGCTCCACGTTCCGCGCGGACCAGACGCTTTTCGGCCCACGCCGGGTCATCCGCTGGAAGGACGTCTCGGCATCCCGGCGCCTGCCCTGCCCGTCGATCCAGCCAAAGCACAGCGCCTCCTGCAGGGCGGCCTCGTAGTCCAGTTCGGTAACCGAGCCGCCCTTCTTGTGCAGCACCAGCCACACCCCGGGGCTCTCCGCGTGGTGCTGTTCCAGCCACGCGCGCCACTCGGCGGCGTCTTTCACCAGCAGTTCCCTTAGCTCAGCAGCCATGGCACCATTGTGCTCCCGGCCCCGAACCATCAGGGAGATACCAATGCTGCGTGTCCGCCCCATCCATTTCACCTCCCGGCTCGATCAGTGGGAGCGGCTGCTGACCGACCTGGGCATGGTCAAGACCGCCGACGAGCCCACCTGGCGGGAGTTCGACGCCGGCGCGGGACGCCTGGCACTGCACTTCGCCGAGGCGGGGTCCGCGGAGGACGGCACCACCTCCTTCGGCGTCGAGGTCGGCGACCTGGCGGAATTTGCCCGCCAGACCAACGAAGCCGGGGCCGGCGGCGGCACCACCGCGGAGCTCATCGACGCCGACCACGGTTCCTCGTGCCGGGTCTCTTCGCCGGATGGGTTCAGCTTCCTGGCAGATCCCGCCGTGCGCGCGTCCGACGGCACCTGGTCCACGTCTGCGGAGGCGGAGCCGGGTCTCGCCGTCGTCGGCGTCTGGTTCGCGCAGGATCCGCGGGCGGCGACCCAGACCCTGCGCGACATCGGCGCCCGCCCCCGCCCGGTGCCGGGCGCACCCGGTGTCGGCTACGCCGACCCCGACATCGTCGAAACGGAGGCGTTCACGGCGAAAAACGGCGGCGTCCTGATGGTCGGCGCCGCTGCCGGAACCGCGGCGGGCGCCGGGAGCGCCGGGCTGGCCTTCGAATACGACGGCGACCTCGACGCTCTGCGCGAGCGGCTCGCCGAGGCGGGGCATGACGTTGCGGCGGTCGAGGAGGCCGCCCTGCCGCTGCTGCACGTGGGCAACCCCGATGCGGACGGCAGTGCCGCCCACCCCCACGCCCTGTGGATCGCCGCGGCCCCCGCGTCCGAATAGACAGGGTGACCACGCCCGGGGAACGCGGATGGGGTAGAACTTAACCATGAACGTTCGCACCCCCGACCCCAATCCCGGCTGGCTTTCCGACGAGGACCTCTTCGAGGCCCGCGGCCGGCTTCCCATGGTCTACGTCGAGGCCGTTCCGGTCCGGCTTGACCCGCTCGGGTTCGTGAACGAGGTCGGCACCCTGCTGCAGGCCGACGAGGACGGCACCATGATCCGGTCCCTGGTTTCCGGCCGGGTGCTGTACCGCGAGACCATCCGGGCGGCCCTGTTGCGCCACATGGAAAAGGACCTTGGCCCGCTCGCCTTCCCGCAGCTGCCGATCAGCCCGGTCCCCTTCACGGTGGCCGAATACTTCCCATCCCCGTCCCACACCGGCTTCACCGACGACCGGCAGCACGCCGTCGCCCTGGCCTACATCATCCCCGTCACCGGCGAATGCTCTCCGCGGCAGGACGCCCTGGAACTGACCTGGATGACCCCGGAGGAAGTGATGAGCTCGGACGTGCAGCTGGAGTTCAGCGGCGGCCGCGGCGCCCTGATCCGCCAGGCACTTGCGTTCGCGGGCGTCGGCCACTAGGGAGTCCGCCCGGAGCAGCTGGACCTCCCCCGGGACGACCGGGCCGCCCCGGCGTCCCCGACTTCGCGCGCCGGTCTTTGTAGACTGTTGAGCGGACCGAAAGAGAAGTTAAGGACTCCAGATGACCCACCCCACAGCCTCACTGAACTACAGCGAACGGCAGGCGGGATCTCTGCAGACCGGGGATCTGCTGCTCCTGCCCGACGCCACGCGCACCGCCGAAATCCAGCGTGTGGACGTCGACAACGACGATTTCGGTTCCCCCGCCATCGTCCGCGCCACCCTCACCGGGGGCGGAGTGCTGCGGATCGCCGCCGGCTCCGTGGTCCGGGTCCGGGACGCCCCGACCGAGGCCGCGGAGCTGTCCCCTGTGGACGACGCCGGCCGCCAGGACGACGATGCTCCGGAGACCGCTTCCGGCGAACCCGCCGCTCCCTCCCCGGACGACGCCGGCCCGGAACTGCAGGTGGTCCCGCCCCGTCCCGCGGAGGACGGCAGCCCGACGTCGCCGTCCGCCGTCGCCGTCCCGCCGCCGCCGGTGGTTCCGCCGGCCGTCAGTGGACCGAGCGAGGCGGACCTGGCCTTGATCCCGATCGCGGAGGGAACTCCGGAGTCCGTAGTGGAGGCCGCGGCCGAGGCGCACCCCGATGCGCTGGGCGTGTTGTTGCTTAGCGACCGGCTCACCAAGGGCATCAACACCAAGTCCGGCAGCTGCCTCAAGGACCTCAGCGATCTGGCGCATGAACTGTTCGTCGTGCTCAAGGACGCCGACAACGCCCTCGCCGTCGCGGACCTGCTCAACGTGTTGCCCTTCGACGGGAACCCGGGCCGCTGGGCGTCGGTGGAAGCGTCTCTGGCGCTGGCCAGCTACATTTGCCGCCAGCGCGGGGAAGACGAACGCGCGGCCGTCTATGAGAAGTTCCTGCGGGCGCCGGACGCCATGGAGACGGACCCGTTTAAGTCGCGGATAAACGCCAAGGTGCGCCAGCGCTCACTCAACGAGCCAAACCTGTACGACAAGGAAATCTTCCGCGCCATCGACAACTCCAACCCGGATGCGGAGCGGGAGTGGCGGCTGCTGCGGCTCGAGGCGCTCCTCTTCCTGCGCGCGCACGGCGGCTCGCAGACCATCGGAGGCCCGGAAATAGAACGCCGGATCAGCAACGAACTCGAGTCCGTCCGCGGCTGAGCGCACCGGCGGAACGCGGCCCGCCCGGGACGCCGATCGGTGGGCGTTTGGCCCTACCCGGTCAGGGCCGGGCGGGGTAAATTCAGCCCCATGACGAACAATCTCAGCGTGGTGATCAACTCTGACGCGCCGCAGGTCTGGACGATGCTGCGCGAACCCGCGAAGGTGGCCCAGTGGCACGGCTGGGAGGCCGACGACCAGGCCGCCGAGATCAACGCGATCTACTTCAGCCCCAACGTGGTCGAGAGCGCGGACCACACGTCGCTCGTCGTCGACGGCGGCGACATCTTCACCCTCAAACCGGTCCCCGCCGGCACGGAGGTCAGCGTGACGCGCGCGGCGATCGACCACAATTCGGAGTGGGCGGCCTGGGACGAGGACATCACCCAGGGCTGGCTGACCTTTTTGCACCAGCTCCGTTTCGCCCTCGAGCGCCACCCGCACGGCAAACGGCGGACGTTCTTCTTCTCGGTGCCCGGGACGGGTGGCTCCGCGATCGACAAGCTGGGCCTGGCCGATGTGCCCGCGCCGGGCGAGCCGTACTCGCTGACCCTGGCCACCGGGGAGGAGATTGCCGGGAAGGTCTGGTTCCGGAGCAACCACCAGGTGGGCCTGACCGTGCACGGGTACGCCGAACACGGCGACGGCCTCGTCATCGTGGCGGACCAGCCCGCCATCCCCGAGGTCCGGCCCGACGGCGGCTCCCTGGTGATCGTCTCCACCTACGAGCTCGGCGCCCACCAGCTGGAGGCCATCCGCAACTACTGGGACAACTGGCGCGCTGAGAACTACCCCACATCGGACCCGCTGCACTAAGGGTTCCGCGGTGTTAGCTGGCACACTTGAACGGTGCCAGCGAATCCTGAACCCGCCCCCTCCGCCCCGCTGCCTGCCCGGCAATCCGAGTTTTCCTTCCGGGTGGGCAAGCGCTTGAGCGAAACGTGCGCGCCGTCGGGCGCGCAGGTGGCGGCGAACGGCGGGGAATTCCTGGGCCGCACCGGCACCATCGCCACCCCGCACGGGGAGATCCAGACGCCGGCGTTCATCGCCGTCGGAACCAAGGCCACGGTGAAGTCCGTGCTGCCCGAGGCCGTCGCCGATCTCGGCGCGCAGGCCGTGCTGGCCAACGCCTACCACCTGTACCTGCAGCCCGGCGCGGACATCCTGGACGAGGCCGGCGGGCTAGGCGCCTTCATGAACTGGCGCGGACCCACGTTCACGGACTCGGGCGGCTTCCAGGTGATGAGCCTGGGGTCCGGGTTCAAGAAGGTCATCGACATGAAGTCGGTGGACCACTCCGGCCCGGACGACGCCGTCGCGCCCGGCAAGGAACGCCTGGCCCACGTGGACGAGGAGGGCGTCTGGTTCAAGAGCCACCTCAACGGCGACCGGCACCGGTTCAGCCCCGAGATCTCGATGAACGTCCAGCACCAGATCGGCGCGGACATCATGTTCGCCTTCGACGAGCTGACCACGCTGCAGAACTCCCGCGGCTACCAAGAGGAGTCCCTGGAGCGCACCCGCCGCTGGGCCGAACGCTGCATCACCGAGCACTTCCGGCTCACCTCCGAGCGTGCCGGGAAACCCTACCAGGCGCTGTTCGGCGTGATCCAGGGCGCCCAGTACGAGGACCTGCGCCGCAAGGCCTGCCGGGACCTCGGCGCCATGAACTTCGACGGCTTCGGCATCGGCGGGGCGCTGGAGAAGGAAAACCTGGGCACGATCGTGCGCTGGTGCAACGAGGAACTGCCGGAGAACAAGCCGCGGCACCTGCTGGGCATCTCCGAGCCGGACGACATTTTCACCGCGATCGAAAACGGCGCGGACACCTTCGACTGCGTCTCCCCCACCCGGGTGGCCCGGAACTCGGCGTTCTACCACCCCACCGGCCGGTACAACCTCTCCGGCGCCATGTACAAACGCGATTTTGGTCCGCTGCAGGAAGGCTGCGACTGCTACGCCTGCCTGAACTACTCGCGGGCCTATATCCATCACCTGTTCAAGGCCAAGGAGATGGTCTCGGCCACCCTGATCTCGATCCACAACGAGCGCTTCGTGGTGAAAATGGTCGACGACGCCCGCCTCGCCATCGAGGCCGGGACCTTCTTCGAATTCAAGGCCGAGACCCTGGGCCGGTATTACTCCTAGGCTCCCGCTCCGGCCGCGCCCCCGTCTCTCCTTCGGCCGCTTCGACGGTTCCCCGCGCGTTCGACGCGGGTAAACGTCGAACGCGCAGGGAACCGTCTAAATGGCGTCGGATAGGCTGGCCGGATGTTTATCGAGATTCCCGCCGCAGACGGCACAGCCGAGGCCCTGGTGGCCCGCCCCTCCACCGGTGAGGGCCCGTTCCCGGGCGTCATCCTGTACATGGACGCCTTCGGCCTGCGCCCCCGCATCCAGGACATGGCGCAGCGCATCGCCGACTGGGGCTACGTCGTCCTGGCTCCGAACGTCTTCTACCGCGAAGGAACGGTTGCCGAGCTGGCCCCGGACCTGGACATGACCACGCCGGAAGGCCGGGAGGCGGCAGGCGCGGCCGCCTTCCCGCGGGTCGGCCGCCTCACCACGGACAAAGCCCTGCCGGACATCGACGCGTGGCTGGCGGCCTTGGGCGGTCTGGACGGCGTCGCCCCCGGCCCGGTCGGCGTCACCGGCTACTGCATGGGCGCCCGGCTTGCTGTCCGCACCGCCACCGCACACCCGGACGCTGTGGCTGCCTGCGGCGGCTTCCACGGCGGCGGCCTGGCGACCGACGAGCCCGACAGCCCCCACCTGGGACTCGGCAACGCCCGTGCCCGGTTCGTCTTCGGCCACGCCGATCATGATCGGAGCATGGATACCGACGCCGTTGCCCGTCTCGGTGCGGCCCTGGACGCGGCGGGCCTGAAGGCTGCCAACGAGGTCTACGCGGGGGCACCCCACGGCTATTCGATGGCGGACACCTCTGCGTTCCACCCGGAGGCCACCGAACGGCATTTCCGCGAGCTTCGCGAGCTCCTCGACGGGACGCTCAAGGCCTGACGGACCGCCCGGCCTTCGCCGTTTCGATGGTCCTGGCCGTTTCGATGGTTCCCTGCGTGTTCGATGTAACCAAGCAGCCTTACCGCAGGGAACCGTCGAAACGGCATTGTCCACATACCCCCACGGCGCTCTGGAGCGAGCCGGGCGGTTGGCCAAAGCTGGTCCCATGCCCACCAAACTTCCCGATGACGGGACCCTCTGGCGCACGGACCAGCTTTTGGCATCCGGACGAAATTCCCGGGCCATTGCCAGGCACGTCCGGGACGGAACCCTCGTCCGGCTGCGCCGTGGCTGCTACGCCCGCGGGCAGTGGTGGCGGGGCCTTGATGCCCCGGCCCGACGTCGGCAGCTGATTTCGGCGCATGTGCTCGGAACGCTGACGACGTCGGCGGGAGGCTTCGTGTACAGCCACATCTCAGGTGCCAGCCTCCATGAACTCCAGCTGTGGAGGGTCGATTACCGCGTGCACCTGACGCAGAACGGCTGCCCCTCGCGGATTTCGCACGGGCGCGACGTCGTCGCCCACACCAGGCGGGTGACAAGCCGCGAGATGTGCTTCGTGGACGGATTGCCGTGCACGTCCCTGGAACGCACGGTCGTGGATTGCTGCCTGATGTTCACCGTGCCGCAGGCTGTGATCCTGATCGATCATGCGGCCCGCCTGGGGGCGGATCTCGGCATGATCCGCGCCCAGTGTGGTGCCCTAGCCGGGCGTAACGGAGTGTTGGCGCTGCGCCGGGCCCTCGAGTTGGCCGATCCTCGCTCCGAATCAGCCGGAGAGAGCCTGACGAGGGAGCTGCTGCACCGGCTCGGGATTGCGCCGCCCGAGCTGCAGTACAGCGTTCTGACGCCGCTCGGGGAATACCGGCTGGACCTAGCCTGGCCCGAGCGCAAGGTTGCCCTCGAGTTCGACGACAAGAGCAAGTACTTCGACTACCGGCCCACCGGAGAGGTCCTATTCGCGGAGCGGCAGCGCGAGAAGGCGCTGACGGAGCAGGGCTGGACGTTCCTCCGAATCGAGTGGAAGCACCTGTTCAACGAGGTGGAGTTCAAATACCGGGTCCTGCGGGCGCTGAACCGCGGCGCCCGGGGCTGATTCCGCGCCGTTTCGACGGTCCGCTGCCGGCTAGACGCTTCTCAGCGTCGAGTGGGCTGGCGACCGTCGAAACGGGGGATGTTGCGGGCGGAGCTAGACAGTACCGTAGCTGGGTTCGCGCTTCTTCACCCAGCCAATGGCGAGCGTGGTCAGCGGCACGAAGGCGAACTCCACGAAAGTCTTGTAGAGGAATCCAACGAGGACGTAGTTCACGAACATCGCTGCGTCGGTAATTCCAATCACGGAGGCAGCGATGCTGCAGAAGATCAGCGTGTCCACGAACTCGCCGGCCACGGAGGACCCCATGATGCGGGCCCACAGGGACTTCTCCCCCGTCCGGGCCTTCATCCTTACCAGGATCCAGGAATTGATCGTCTGGCCGGCGAAAAAGGCCAGCAGGGAGGCGAGCACGATCTGCGGGACCGGGCCCAGGGCGCCTTCCAGCGCGGACTGCTTGGCGGCCCCATACTCGTCATCGAAGCCGGGCAGCGCGATGATGACCCAGTAGCACAGGGACGCGAAAGCTGACAGTGCGAAGCTGGTGATGATCGCCTTGCGCGCCACTTTGAAGCCGTAGACCTCGCTGATGACATCGCCCAGGATGTAGGCCAGCGGGAAGAGGAAGAACCCGCCGTCGGTGATGATCGGGCCGATCGCCACGCCCTTGGAGGCGCCGATGTTGGACAGGATCAGCACCACGGCCATGACGGCCAGCATGATGCCGAAGTATGGGGAACCGATCGAGGCGAACTTCGGCGGGGCGGCAGCCGGAAAGGTCTTGGCGGAAGTCATGGGCGTTCCATTCGTAGTGGTTCGCTCGGCGGCCCGGTTCGCGTGAACGGGCGGGTCGGCCGGCTGTATTAGCACTGGGGGTTCCTGCGGCACGGGGCCCGGAACCGCCTCCATTCTCGCACCTGCCCGCCGCACCCCCGGCGGCCGCCCCCGCAGTCGCAGCGCCGACGTTAACGACGACGGCGGGCCGCCGGGTCCGGACCGAAGTCCAGAAGCCGGCAGCCCGCCGTCGTCCGCGGTGCGCCGTTTCGACGGTCCCTGCGGACAAGACGCTGCGTAGCGTCGAATCGGCAGGGAACCGTCGAAACGGCGCCAGGGTAGCGTTCGGAACCCTAGCGGCGCGAGGCGTCCACGAGATCCTTGCCGTCGTCCTCACGGGCAGCCGCGGGCTCCCAGGCGTGGCCCTGTTCGTGGTCCAGGTGCGTGGACTTCTTGTTCTTCAGCGCGAAGATGTAGACCAGCAGCGAGATGGCGATGGCCACTGTGACGTAGGTGAAGAACAGTTCTTCCTGGCCGGCCTTCTGCAGCGCCGCGCCGATCAGCGGGACGGTGCCGCCGAAGAGCGAGTTGGCGATCGCGTAGCCCAGCCCGACGCCGAGGGCGCGGATGGACGCGGGGAACAGCTCGGCCTTCACCAGGGCGTTGATGGACGTGTACCCGCCCACGATCAGCAGGCCGCCCATCATCAGCAGGAACGCCGTGAGCGGATCCTTGGTGCCGGCCAGGGCGGAAAGCAGCGGCCACGTGAAGAGGACGCCGGTGATGCCGAACCAGAGCAGGAGCGGCTTGCGGCCCACCTTGTCCGAGATGATGCCGTAGACCGGCTGGAGCAGCATGAAGATGAACAGCGCCCAGAAGTTGATCACCGAGGTGTCGGTCTTGGCGATGCCCGAGGTGTCATTCATGAACTTCAGGATGAAGTTCGTGTACGTGTAGAACGCCACCGTGCCGCCGAGCGTGATGCCGATGCAGATCATCAGCGGCTTCCAGTAGCTGGTGAACAGCAGCTTCATGGTGCCCGGCTGCGCCTGACCGGCCACCGCGGGGGCCTTGGCGGCCTCGATCTGTTCGGCCGAGACGGTCTCCTCCATGGAACGCCGGAGCCAGAGCACCACGAGGGCCGCGACGCCGCCGATCGCGAACGGGATCCGCCAGCCCCACTCGCCCAGGTCGCCCTTGGGCATAACGTTCTGCAGGATGACCAGGACCAGCAGGGCCAGCATCTGGCCGCCGATCAGCGTGACGTACTGGAAGCTGGAGAAGAAGCCGCGGCGCTTGGTGGTGGCGGCCTCGGACATGTAGGTGGCGCTGGTGCCGTACTCGCCGCCCACCGAGAAACCCTGGATCACGCGGATGAGGACCAGCAGGATCATTGCCCACAGGCCGATTTGCTGCTGCGTGGGCAGGATGGCGATGGCGAAGGAACCGGCGGACATCATCGTCACGCTCAGCGTCAGCGCGGCCTTGCGGCCCTTGCGGTCCGCGTAGCGGCCGAAGAACCAGGCGCCGATCGGGCGCATCAGGAACGACGTCGAGAAGACGGCCATCGCCTCGAGGCCCGCCTGGAGCTCGTCCTTGGAGTTGAAGAAGTGCGACTGGAAGTAAGCCGCGAAGACTGTGTAGACGTACAGGTCGTACCACTCGACGAGGTTGCCGGCCGAGCCTTTGAGGATGTTGCCGACGGCTTTTCGGGTCTGGGCCGCTTCGGACAGTTGGGTGCTCATCAATGAACCTTCCTGGATCCGGCGTCGCAAGAGAGCAACACCGTCCGCCACCTTAGTTCCCGTGATCCAGAACACTCGGGTTTTGGTCATATTGGTCATACGCACAATGCGGCCCGTTTTCCCCGAGTGGCAGGATGGGTCCATGACTTCTTACGCCGTGGACAACGTGACCTCCGACGCCAGCGCCTACCCCGCCGTCGCCCTGACCATCGCCGGCTCCGAGGCCACCGGCGGCGCCGGCGCGCAGGCGGACCTGAAGACCTTCCAGGAACTCGGCGTCTTCGGCATCGCGAACCTGACCTGCATCGTGTCCTTCGACCCGAAAGACAACTGGAACCACCGCTTCGTCGCGGTGGACCAGCAGGTCATCTCCGACCAGCTGGAGGCGACGACGGCGGCGTACGGCGCCGCGTCCGGCGCGCCGTCCGTGCTGGACACGGTAAAGATCGGCATGTTGGGCAGCCCGGCGACGATTTCCACGGTGGCGTCGGCGCTGGCCGACTCTGCGTTCCGGAACGTGGTGCTGGACCCCGTGCTGATCTGCAAGGGCCAGGAGCCGGGCCACGCCCTGGACACCGACCGGGCGCTCAAGGCACAGATCCTGCCGCTGGCCACCTTAGTCACACCGAACCACTTTGAGGCCGAGTCGCTCTCCGGGCTGGAGATCACCGACGTCGACTCGCTCAAGGCCGCGGCCGTCCGCATCCACGAACTCAGCGGCGCCGCGGTGTTGGCCAAGGGCGGCGTGCGCCTGGCCGGGCCCGACGCCGTCGACGTCTACTACGACGGCGAGACAATGGAGGTTCTCTCCGCCCCGAAGGTGGGCGAGGTCGCCGTTTCCGGCGCCGGCTGTTCGCTGGCCGCCGCCGTGACCGCGGAGCTTGCCAAGGGCGCGACGCCGCTGGAGGCCGCCCGCAAGGCGAAGGACTTTGTCACTGCGGGGATCCGGAACCGGGTGGCCTCGGGCGCGCCGTTCGACGCACTCTGGCAGGGCGGCCCGCGCTAGCCCGGAGGACGCTCCCTCAGGTCCGGCGACTACCCACCGGACGCTCCCTCACGCGCTGCGGGAGCGTTCGATACTTGCCGGCAGAATCTGAGGGAGCGTCTCATGATCGGCTGGGGTCGGACACCCGGCCCTCGAACAGTGGCAGCCCGGTTTCGACGTGGACGATTTCGTAGAAGAACGGCCTGTCGAAATGGATCGTGTGCGTGAAGGCGGCGCCGCTCACCGCCTCCGCGTTGATCTGGGTCACGGCCGCGGCAATCGTGCCCTTTTCCGCCACGGTGATGTTAGCGGACTGGCCGGCCTGCGTGATTTTGAGCCCGTGCTGGATCGAGTTGAAGTCAGTCTCGGTTTGGAGCGTTTCCCGCAGGCCGAGGTCGGCGAAGACCTTGCGCAACTCGAAAGTGCTCTTCTGGTCCGATCGCGGCAGGTAGAGCTGGGTCGGCGACGACGTGGCAGCGTCAAGGACCCGCGCAGCCTCGGCAAGGTATGGCACCCCGGTGCCGGGAGCTCCGGAATCCGGCAGTACCAGGCGCATCACGAAGCCCTCGGCATAGGGAAGATCGACGGCCTGCCAGCCGTTTCCCTGGGCAAAGGGGAGATCCTGGACGCCGGACATGGTGGGTACCGATACCTGCCGGCCGGCCGCCGTCGTGAAGGGACGGTCTGCGGTGTCCGCCGGGTCGAAGGGCACCTTCCAGGCAGACGCGAAGTACACCGAGTTGAGCACGCTGAAGGTGTTGTATTTGCTGTACTCCGCAGGCGCTTTCTGGATCCGGCCTCCGGTGTTCTTGTTCACCCAGGCGTCGATTGCCGGCTTAGTGGTGTCCTCATCCTGAAAGTCCACCGGGTACACGCCGGTGCCGTAGTACCGGGCCAGGGAACGCAGGTACCCCTCTCCGGTGGACACGCCCTTGTCCACGAACAGGCCGTTGGCGGTGTGCAGGACCGGCCGGCGGGGCGGATTCTTCTCGTCCACCGAGCCGGGGTCGCCGTCGAAGGCTTCCAGGGAAGAGAGCAGCGAATCCAAAGCTTCGTCGCGGTGCTGGGCGGGGAGGCCCAGGACCTCGTCCATCTCGGCGGCCGTTGCCCCGGCCGCACCTGTCCGCAGCATGGCCAGGGCAATCAGCAGGCTGCCCGGGGACGAGACCACGTTGCCGTTTCCGGCCTCCCCGCCGTCCGCCAGAAGCGCGGCGCCCAGTTTCCGCGCCGACGCCCGGAGCTGAGCCAACTCGGCCGGGTAGGCGGCGCGGTCCACCGAAACGCGTTCGACGCCGTCGGCCTTCAACAGCGCCGGCGGCGAGGCCGCACAGGCCGAGAGGACCAGCGCCACGACCGCCGCGGCAGCAATAAGGCGGGCCGGAATCTTCTTTTTCATCGCGCCCCCAAGGCCAGTACCACCGCGTAAAACGGCGGGAATCCGCCTACGGCCAGTCAACCAGCGGGGGCCGCCCCGCGCTAGCCCTTGGCCATTTCGACGGTTCCCCGCCCACTCGATGCGTCGTAGCGTCGAGCCCGCACGGAACCGTCGAAATGGAGGCGGGCCACGGGTGCGCGACGGCCCGTCAGCGCCGCGGGATGTTGCGCAGGTTGCTTCGGGCCATGCTCACGGCCTCGCCGGCTCCCCGGTTCAGCACCACCTTGGACATCGCCGTGGCGAAGCCCAGGATCTGTGCGCCCTTGATCTTCGGCGGGATCGAGAGTGCCTTGGGATCGGTGATCAGCTCCACGAGCGAGGGTCCGGGGTGCGCGAACGCCTCGCGGTAGGCGGCCTCGATCCGGGACGGATCCGTGACGCGGACGGCGTGGAACCCCAGGGCGCGGGCAACCTCCGCATAGTTGGCGTCCGGGACGTCGACGCCGAAATCGGGCAGCCCGTCCACCAGCATCTCCAGCTTGACCATGCCCAGGGTGGAGTTGTTGAAGACCACCATGTTGACCGGAAGCCGGTGCGCCGCGACGGTGATCAGCTCCCCCAGCAACATCGAGAGCCCGCCGTCGCCGGAGACCGAAACCACCTGGCGTCCGGGGTAGGCGAGCTGGGCCCCGATGGCGTGCGGCAGCGCGTTGGCCATGGAGCCGTGCAGGTACGAGCCGATCAGCCGCCGGGTGCCCAGCGGGTTGATATACCGCGCGGTCCAGACGTTGCACATGCCCGTGTCCGCCGTGAAGACCGCATCCTCCGCCGCCACCTGGTCCAGCAGCGAGGCCGCGTACTCCGGGTGGATCGGCTCGGTCTTCTCGACCCTGCGGGTGTACGCCCCGACGGCCTTGTTCATCAGCCGGTCGTGCTTCTTGAGCATCGCGTCAAGGAAGCGGCGGCTTTTCTTCGGCTTCAGCAACGGCATCAGCGCAGTCAGCGTCGGAAGCACGTCGCCGTGCACGGCGACGTCGACGTCGGTCCGCCGGCCCAGGTTCTGCGCGGCCCGGTCCACCTGCGCCGTCCGAGTCCCGGGCAGGAACTGGTCGTAGGGGAAGTCGGTGCCGAGCAGGATCAGCAGGTCCGCGTCCTCGATCCCCTCGGCCGCGGCGCCGTAGCCGAGCAGCCCGGTCATGCCGATGTCGTAGGGGTTGTCGTACTGCATGAAGTCCTTGCCGCGCAGCGAGTGACCGATCGGCGCGGCGAGGAGTTCGGCCAGCGCGATCACCTCGTCGTGCGCGCCGTCGACGCCGGCCCCGGCGAAGATGGCGACCTTACCGGCGTCGTTGATGGCGTCCGCCAGTTCCCGCACGCTGGCGGGGTCCGGCACCATGGCGGCCGGCCGGAAGGCTGCCGGCGCCGGGGTTTCGGCGGTCGCCTCCAGCCCGGCAATGTCGCCAGGCAGGGTCACGACGGCGACGCCGCGGAGCGCGACGGCGTGCTGGATGGCGCTGTGCATCACCCGCGGCGCCTGCTCGGCCGTGCTGACGAGCTCGGAGTACACCGAGCACTCGTTGAAGAGCCGGTCCGGGTGGGTTTCCTGGAAGAAGCTGCTGCCGATCTGTTTGCTCGGGATGTGCGAGGCGATGGCGAGCACCGGGGCGCCGGAGCGGTTGGCGTCGTACAGGCCGTTGATCAGGTGCAAGTTGCCCGGGCCGCAGGACCCCGCGCAGACCGCGAGCTTGCCGGTCAGCTGGGCTTCCGCCGCGGCGGCGAACGCCGCGGCCTCCTCGTGCCGGACGTGGATCCAGTCGATCCCGCCCTTCGCGGCCCCGCCGGTCTTCCGGACGGCGTCGACGATCGGATTGAGGCTGTCGCCAACAATCCCGTAAATCCGCTGCACGCCGGCAGCCTGGAGTTGTTCGACAAGCTGGGTGGCAAGTTCCTTGGCCATGGGTGCACGCTCCCGCGAGGTGGATCGATGAGCTGACACTGGCCAATATAGTCTGCGCGCCTGTCAGCCACGCCCAGAAAACGCTCCCACAGGTTCGGCAACCAAACCACCGAACGCTCCCCGAGCCCGACGGACCTGAGGGAGCGTGCCGGGTCCCGTCGAACTCAGTTCCCGGAGTGCGCCTGCAGGAAGGAGTAGACCTCGGTCTCGTCCACGCCCGGGAAGGCGCCGGGCGGCATCGCGGCAAGCAGGTGCGAGTGGGCGCGGGCCGAGGGCCAGGCGTTGCCGGCCCACTCGGAGGCGAGGGCGGCCGGCGGACGCTTGCAGCAGCTCTCGTCCGGGCAAGTCGACTTGGAGCGCTCCGTGGTGTCGCGGCCGCGGAACCACTTGACCTGCGCGTAGGGCACCCCCACCGAGAGCGAGAACTCCCCGTTGGCGGAACGCTCCGTCCGGGCCGTGCACCAGTAGGTCCCGGCCGGGGTGTCGGTGTACTGGTTGTAGGCGCTGAACTTGTCCGGCACGTCGAACACCACCCGGGAGGTCCAGTTCTTGCACGAGGGCTGGCCCTCGATGGCGCCGGTGTGGTCCTGCGGGAACGTCACGCCGTCGTTCTCGTATGCCTTGTAGATGATGCCGCTCTTGTGCGTCTTCTGGAAGTGCGTGCGCAGGTCCAGGTGCTGCGTGGCGAGGTTGGTGAAGCGGTGCGCCGCGGTCTCGTAGGACACGGCGAACGCGTCCCTAATGTCCTCCACCGCGATTTCCTTGGCCGCCTTGGCCTTCTGCAGGAACTCCACGGTGGCCTGCTCCGGCAGCAGCAGCGCGGCGGCGAAGTAGTTGGTGGCGACGCGCTGCATCAGGAAGTCGCCGTAGTTGGTGGGCGTCTGGTGGCCCAGCACGTAGTGGCCCAGGGCCTGCAGCAGCACCGAACGGGGGTCGTGGTCGCTCCGGGCGTTCTGCGTGAGGTAAATTCGGCGGTTCTTGAGGTCCGTCACCGAGCGGGTGGAATGCGGCAGGTCGCCCACATGGTGCAGGCTGAAGCCAAGGTGCCCGGCGATGTCGGCGATGACATGGTGGGACAGCGGGCCGGACGTGTGGCCCACCGACGCCAGCACCTTCTGCGCCTCCGCCTCGTATTCCGGGAAGTAATTGTTCCGCTCCCGCATCATGGCCCGCAGTTCACCGTTGGCGCGCCGGGCCTCTTCCGGCGTCGCGACCTGCTCGTTGAGGCGGCGTTCCAGCTCATGCTGCAGCCCCACCATGGACTCCAGCACGTCCATCGGCAGCCTTGAACTGATGCGGATCTTGGGCAGCTTCAGGGACTCGTAAATGGGGCTGCGCTGGTAACGCTCCAGCTCAATCTCCAGGGCCGCACGCCGGTTCGGCGGTTCCGCGCCGAGCAGCTCGTCGATGCTGACGCCAAGCGCAGCAGCAAGCTGCTGGAGCAGGCCGAGTTTGGGCTCACGCTTGCCGTTCTCGATCAGGCTCAGCTGGCTGGGGGCCGTTCCGACCGTGGCGCTGAGGTCATCGAGCGTGAGCCCGGCCGCCTTGCGCAGGTGCCGGACCCTTCGGCCCATGCTGATGACATCCACCTCTGGTTCGGCGGGGTGGGACGGCGGTACTGCCTGACGGTTCCAGCTGCTTGGATGCATTTCTTGAGAATACGGGAAGAAGTGCATTTCTTTCCATAGATTTCCCCTAGAAACCCCCTTGAAAGTAAAGAAAAGTAGATCTCACAGAAAGATTCACTACCTCGGAACAACCCGCCGGGACTTGCAGAGACGCAGACTGGCGGGCCGGGACCCCTCAAGGAGACAAAGATGACTGCAGCATTTGAGCCCACCCAGCAGCCGGCCGGCCAGGACACAACAGAGCAGGCCGCCGCCCTGGAGCTCGAGTGGGCTGCCAACCCGCGCTGGGAAGGTGTCACTCGGGATTACTCGGCGTCCGACGTCGTCCGCCTCCGCGGCCGCGTCTCCGAAGAACACACGCTGGCCCGCCGCGGCTCCGAGAAGCTGTGGAAGCAGCTCACGGAGGAGCACAAGGAGGGCAAGTACACCAACGCCCTCGGCGCCCTGACCGGCAACCAGGCCGTGCAGCAGGTCAAGGCCGGCCTCCGCGCCATCTACCTCTCCGGCTGGCAGGTTGCCGCCGACGCCAACAATTCCGGCCACACCTACCCGGACCAGTCCCTGTACCCGGCCAACTCCGTTCCCACGGTGGTCCGCCGCATCAACAACGCCCTGCTCCGCGCTGACCAGATCGAGTTCTCCGAAGGCATCCAGACCGTCGAGGACTGGATGGTGCCGATCGTGGCCGACGCCGAAGCCGGCTTCGGCGGACCGCTGAACGCGTACGAACTGATGAAGTCGATGATCCAGGCCGGCGCTTCGGGCGTGCACTGGGAAGACCAGCTCGCCTCGGAGAAGAAGTGCGGCCACCTTGGCGGCAAGGTCCTGATCCCCACCCAGCAGCACGTCCGGACGCTGAACGCCGCCCGTCTCGCGGCCGACGTCGCCGGCACACCGTCGGTCGTCATCGCCCGCACCGACGCCGAGGCAGCCACCCTGATCACCTCCGACGTCGACGAGCGCGACCAGGAATTCATCACGGGCGAACGGACCGCCGAGGGCTTCTACAAGGTCCGCAACGGTATCGAACCCTGCATCGCCCGGGCCAAGGCCTACGCCCCGTACTCCGACCTCATCTGGATGGAAACCGGCACCCCGGACCTGGAGCTGGCCCGCAAGTTCGCTGAATCGGTCAAGGCCGATTTCCCGGACCAGATGCTTTCGTACAACTGCTCGCCGTCGTTCAACTGGCGCAAGCACCTCGACGACGCCACGATTGCGAAGTTCCAGCGTGAACTCGGCGCCATGGGCTTCACCTTCCAGTTCATCACCCTGGCCGGCTTCCACGCCCTGAACTACTCGATGTTCGACCTCGCCCACGGTTACGCCCGGGAAGGCATGAGCGCCTACGTCGAGCTGCAGGAAAAGGAATTCGCCTCCGAAGCCCGCGGCTACACCGCCACGAAGCACCAGCGCGAAGTCGGCACCGGCTACTTCGACGACATCGCCACCGCGCTCAACCCGAACGCATCCACTTTGGCCCTCGTGGGATCCACAGAAGAAGGCCAGTTCCACTAACTCACGACGGCGGCCTTGCGTCCGGCCTTCGGTCCGGCATTGCTCTGCCTGCTATTCCCCGTGTCCGGGCCCGACCTCGCTGAGCGAGGACGGCCCGGACACAGGGCCCCTTTTACGCAGGCTGCCGCAATCCCGGCACCTTTGGCCTCGCGCTTGAATCACCATTCGCCGTCGACCTTGCTTCTTCTCTAAGGAGAGATTGAAATGAACAGCTTCACTGACAACTTCACTATCAACGGGGTTACGTTGACCGCACAGCCGATTTGCCGGCAGGGCGAGGTTCTGACTCCGGACGCGCTGGCTTTTGTTGCCAAGCTGCACCGGGCGACGGCGGAGCGCCGGCAGGAGCTGTTGCGGACGCGGCAGGAACGCCGCCAGCAGATCAGCAAGGGCCAGGACCCGCGTTTCCTCCCCGAGACCGAGTCCATCCGCAACGACCCGGAATGGCGCGTCGCTCCCCCGGCACCGGGACTGACCGACCGCCGGGTCGAGATCACCGGCCCGGTGGACAAGAAGATGACCATCAACGCGCTGAACTCCGGCGCCAAGGTGTGGCTCGCTGACATGGAGGACTCCTCCACCCCGACGTGGCGCAACGTCATCCAGGGCCAGCTGAACCTCACCGACGCCCTGGAGCACCGGATCGACTTCACCTCCCCGGAAGGCAAGGAGTACAAGCTCCGCGCTGCCGAGGAACTGCCCACGATCGTGGTCCGTCCCCGCGGCTGGCACCTGCCGGAGAAGCACATGCTCATCGACGGCGCCCCGGTGGCCGGCGGCATTGTGGACTTCGGCCTGTACTTCTTCCACAACGCCCGCCGCCTGATCGCCCAGGGCAAGGGGCCGTACTTCTACCTGCCGAAGATCGAGAACCACCTCGAGGCGCGGCTGTGGAACGACATCTTCGTCCTGGCCCAGGACCTGCTGGGGATCCCGCAGGGCACCATCCGCGCCACGGTGCTGATCGAGACCATCACGGCCGCGTTCGAGATGGAGGAGATCCTCTACGAACTGCGCGAGCACGCCGCGGGCCTGAACGCCGGCCGCTGGGACTACATCTTCTCGCTGATCAAGAACTTCCGCACCCGCGGACCGCGCTTTGTCCTGCCGGACCGCGGCCAGGTCACCATGACGCAGCCGTTCATGCGGGCCTACACCGAACAACTGGTGCGGGCCTGCCACAAGCGCGGCGCCATGGCGATTGGCGGCATGGCCGCGGCCGTCCCCAACCGCAAGGACGAGGAAGCCAACGCCATCGCGTTCGAGAAGGTGCGCGCCGACAAGACCCGCGAGGCGGCCGACGGCTTCGACGGCTCCTGGGTGGCGCACCCGGACCTGGTGCCGGTGTGCCGCGAGGTGTTCGACGGCGTCCTCGGCGACCGTCCGAACCAGCTGGACCGCCTCCGCGAGGATGTCACGCCGGATGACCGCGCACTGATCGACATCTCCTCCACCACGGGCACGATCACCGAGCAGGGCGTGCGGAACAACATCGAGGTGGGCATCCGCTACATCGAGTCCTGGCTGCGCGGCAACGGCGCTGTGGCTATCCACAACCTGATGGAGGACGCCGCCACCGCGGAAATCTCCCGCTCGCAGCTGTGGCAGTGGATCTTCTCCCGGGCCATCACGGACGCGGGCGACGTTATCACCCGCGAGTGGGTGGAGGACATGCTGGATGAGGAGTTCGCCAAGCTGGAACGCTTCGAGGGCGACCGCTTCGCCGATGCCAGGGACATCTTCGAGGAGGTCACGCTCGGCAACGAGTTCCCCGCCTTCCTGACGTTGCCGGCCTACGACCGCTTCCTGCACGAAGCCCGCGACGGCGCCGACACCGCAGCCAACTGCGAGGACCTCGTGGCCGTCTAGCCGCCCGGCCCGGTGCGGGCGCCGCCTACGGCGTCCGCACCCGGGCCCCGCAAGAATTCCGTCCGCCGGGCTGCCACGCCCTTCGCAACAGGCACCCCGAAATCCGGGGCGGCAGCCCGGCAACGGAAGACCCTCCCCGTCCCCGACAACGGCGTCGAGCGGACACTTGAGGCCCATGTTTTCCACAAAACATGGGCCTCAAGTGTCCGTTCACGAGGGGGGCCCGCCGGGCTCAGTGAGGTCAGTGCGCCTTCGGGATGTGGCGCAGGGACAGCGCGCAGCCCAGGATGAACAGGGCCACCGAGCCCAGGATCATCAGCAGGGGCCCGGTCCACGAGCCCGAGATGCCGTGCACGAAGCCCAGCAGGGTGGGAGCCGCGGCGCCGAAACAGTAGCCGGAGCCCTGGACGACGGCGGACATCCGGCCCGCCGAGGCCTGGTCGCGGGCCAGCCGGATGATGGCGATGAAGATCAGGGTGATGCCGCCGCCCTGGGCCACGCCGCCGAAGGAGGACCAGAGCCACCACAGCTCGGGCGCCAGCAGGAGCCCCAGCGGCACCGTCAGCCACAGCGCCCCCAGGGTAAGTCCGACCGTCGTCGTGCTGGCAAAACGCGCCACGAACGGGACGCCTAGGCCGCCCGCGATCGCCAGGATCTGGAAGAGCGAGGATCCGGCGCCGGCCGCCGACGGCGCCAGCCCCAGTTCGTCGGCAAGGAGGCTGGGCAGCCAGGCGGTGACCCCATAGTAGGAAAACGCCTGGCCGGCGAATCCCGCGGTCAGCGCCACGGTGATCCAGCGCGACGCGGGCCGCCCCGCCGTTCGGGTCGGATCCGCCCCCGGGATCGCTTCGGGCCGGAGCGAACTGCTGCCGGCGGCCAGCACCCACACCGCGCCGGCCGCAACCGCGAAGACGGCGCACGCCGCGATGGCCGGACGCCAGCCGAGCAGTTCCGCCAACGGCGCCGTAATCATGGACGTGACGAAGGAGCCGATATTCAGCGCGGCGGTGTAGGTGCCCATGGCCGCTGCCTGCTTGGCCGGGCTGAAGTCGCGCCGGATGATCAGCGGGACCACAATGTTGCCGATCGTGATGGCGATGCCAAGAATCACGGTCCCCAGCATCACGAGGGCACCCCCGCCCGCGGAGCGGACCACGACGCCGAGCAGTACGCCCAGCAGGGTCAGCGTGATTGCGAACTCCGGACCCAGCTTCCGGCCCGTCAGCGATGCCAGCGGCGCGGCCAGCGCGAAGCAGAGCACCGGGATGCCCGTCAGGAAGCCGATTTCGACCGGCGAAAAGCCCAGGTCGCGCTGCATGTTCCCCACCACCGGCGCGACCGCCACGAACGGCCCGCGCATGTTGAGGGCGATGAGTCCGATCGCAATCATCAGGAGCCCGCCGCGCGGGATCTTCGCCAGGGCACTCACCCGGCGGTCCGCGGACTGGCATCCGGGCAGAAATATGTTTTCATCAGTCCCATTGCTATCACGCGCGGCTGCGGCCCGCCCGGCACCCGCCGGAACATGACGGAGCCAGCTTCACGAAGGTCAAGCAGCGCGGTCCGCGGACTAGGGTTTTTCGCATGACGCACCTCATCCGGAAGGCAACGGCCGACGACGCCGGCCCGCTGGCCGAACTCGCCGCCATCACCTTTCCGCTCGCCTGCCCGCCGGAATCCCGGCCCGAGGACATCGCCGCGCACCTGGCCAACACACTCAGCGAAGCCAATTTCCGCGACTACCTGGCCGATCCGGACGTCACCGTGCTCGTGCTCGACGCGGGCGGGGCGCTCCGCGGCTACAGCCTGCTCCTGGACCGCGCCACGCAGGATCCGGACGTGGCTGCCGTCCTCGGGGCCGGGCCGAGCACGGAGCTAAGCAAGTGCTACGTCCACCCGGAGCACCACGGCCTCGGCGCGGCGGCCGAACTGATGCAGGCCAGCATCGTCGCGGCGTCGGSCGCGGGCGCCCGCGGCCTCTGGCTCGGCGTGAACAGCCAGAACGCCCGTGCCATCAGGTTCTACGAGAAGTCCGGCTTCCGGAAGGTCGGCACGAAGTCGTTCAGGCTGGGGAGCACGGTGGAGCACGACTTCGTCATGGAACGCCCGCTCGCGCCCTGACCACGCCCCTCCGCGTCCCTCCGCGTCCCCTGACCGCGGGAACGGACTTTGGAAGCTGGCGGGCCGACGGGAATGAGCGCGGGCCCGGCGGGGTTGTCGCCAGCATGAAGATTGAGATCTGGTCCGACGTGGCCTGCCCCTGGTGCTATATCGGCAAGCGCCGTTTTGAGACCGCGCTCGCGGCGTTCCCGCACCGCGATGGCGTGGAGGTGCAGTGGCGCAGCTTCCAGCTGGACCCGTCCCTGCCGGAGCACTACGACGGCACCGAACTGGACTACCTGAGCACCCGCAAAGGCATGGCCCCGGACCAGGTCGCCGGCATGTTCGAGCACGTGGCATCCCTGGCCAGCGCCGAGGGACTCGACTACCGCTTTGACGCCGTCGTGGTGGCCAACAGCTTCACGGCCCACCGGCTGATCCACCTCGCCGCCGCGCACGGTCAGCAGGATGCCGCCAAGGAACGGCTGCTCAGCGACCACTTCGAGCACGGCCGCGACATCGGCAGCCGTGAATACCTCACCTCCTTGGGCCTCGACCTCGGGATCGACGCCGGCGAACTGGACGAGCTGTTCAGTTCGGACAAGTACGCCGACGACGTCCGGCAGGACTTCGCCGAGGCCCGGGCCCTGGGCATCAGCGGTGTGCCGTTCTTCGTCATCGACCGCAAATACGGCATCTCCGGGGCCCAGCCCGCGGAAACCTTCACCGCAGCCCTGGAGCAGGCGTGGCAGGAAAGCCACCCGCTCGTTATGGTCGACGCCGGCACGTCCGGTTCGGACGGCGTCGCATGCGGCCCGGACGGGTGCCCTGTCTGAGTCCCCGTCCGAGGCCTAGGCGGGCTGAGCCAGGCCTGCGGTGACCCCGAGCCGCGAGGCCGGGGCACAGCGGACGATCTCCAGCGCCTCGACGTCGAGCAGTTTCCGGGCGCCGGTCCGGGCGTCCAGGATCCAGAACAGCTCCATCGGCGGGATGGTCTGGGTGACCCGCCCCCGGTGGAACAACTTGCCGTTGTGCCATGCCTCGATCTCGTCCCCGGCGGCCAGTTCCCCGCACGTCCGGATCGCACCTTCCCCACCCATAGCCAACTCCTCCCCATCGGAGCCCCTCCGTCGGGGCTCCATTGGCACCAGCATGCACGGATGAGGTTTCGGCGGCGTTTCCGGTGCATGTTTTTCTCGCGTCACGGACCGGTTTGGCTCCGGCTGCCGCCGAACGCCGCCGACGGGTGCGGGGCAGCTTCGGGGGCGGCTTCGGTGGCCCCGAGCGCACGCACGCCGAAGCTTCGCCTCTTTTTACTGACAGATCGCGCTAAAGTGTCCATATGCCCAGGATTTCGGCCGCGAGCAACGCCGCCCAACGAGCCGAGACCCAGCGCCGGATCCTGACCGCGTTCGGCGAACTGCTGTTCACGCACGGGCTGCCCGGCCTGACCATGACCGACGTCGCCCGGCACGCCCGGATCGGCCGTACCGCCGTCTACAACTACTACGCGGACATCGAAGAGCTGCTCATTGCCTACGCACTGGACGAGACGGAACGGTTCCTCGTCGAGCTGCGTGATTCCCTGGCCTCGCTGGAGAACCCCGTGGAGCGGCTGGCGCTCTACGTGCGGGCCCAGGTGGCGGACCTGAGCCGCCGCCACCTGCCGCCGGGCCCCGCCATGGGGGCTGTCCTGTCCCCTGCCTCCTTCGCCAAGCTGGCGGACCACGTAGGCGAACTCAGCCTCCTGCTGCAGGACATCCTGCGCGACGGCATGGCCCAGGGCTATCTCCCCGAAGCGGACATCACCCAGCTTGCCCAGCTCATCCACGGCACGCTCTCCTCCAGTGCGGCCCGCGGGGACGGGGCCGGCGCGGACCCGGAAGCGGAGGCGCGGATCGCCCGGACGGTACGCTTCATCCAGCTGGGTGCCGGGGCCAGGTTCGACGACGCCGGCCGCCCCCTGCGCGTGAGCGCATAGCCGAGCCCGCCCGCTTCCTCCTGGAAGCCTTCCTCCCGGAAGCCTTCCTCCTGGACGCCTTCCTCCCGGAGACTCAGGGCTTGGGGCTGGCCGGGACGATGGTCGGCACCACGGGCAGGCTGGGATCTTCGACTACCCGGCGGGTCTCCCGGGGGCAGCTGAGCTTGCCCGGCGTCTGGTCCACGAGCCCCGGCTTGGCCAGTTGTTTGAAGTCCCCGGTCAGGATGACGTCCACGCTGGCGTCGCTGCGGCCGTCCTGGACGTAGTCCGAGCCGGGCAGGTTGCGCTGGACGCTGAACGCCGCGGACTGGCCGGCAGCCCCGGACACCACCAGTGCCACACCGCGGTAGCCGGACTCGGTGTTGCCGACCGCCCCCACCACGAACTTGCGCGCCGCAAACTCGTTGGCCACCGTCCGGGCCAAACCCGGGCGGCTTGTGGAGTTGTAGACGTTCAGTTTGATCTTCCCGGGCGGCGTGTAGTCGTACGTCGCGTCCGGGCACAGCGGCGCAGCAGCCTGGCTGCGCTCCGCCGTCGGGAGCTTGATCTGGCCGTTCATGATGGCCAAGGCCACCACAATGGCTGCGGCAAGCAGCCCGAGAAGGATCAACAGGACCGCGCCGTGCAGGATGCGCCGCCGCTTCCGGACCCGGTTGTACAGCTCGTCTTGCTCCGCGAACGTGGCCCGCAGATCGGCGCCGGTGATGACGTGGTGCCCGTGCAGGACCGAGAGATCCTTCGGCTTCCTAGCCATTTATCACCAGCACGCGGGCGTGGATCGCGGTGCGCTGGTGCAGGGCGGTGCGGACGGCCCGGTGCAGGCCGTCCTCGAGATAGAGCACGCCGCGGAATTCCACCACATGCGGGAAGAGGTCCCCGAAGAAGGTTGAGTCCTCGGCCAGCAGCGCTTCCAGGTCCAGGGTGCGCTTGGTGGTCACGAGCTCGTCCAGGCGGACCGGGCGCGGCGGCAACGCCGCCCAGTCCTTGGGCGTATTGAAACCATGGTCAGGGTACGGGCGTCCCTCGCCCACAGCTTTGAAGATCACCATGCAAGCCTAAGGAAGATCACCGGTCAGGGGAATCAAAGTCGCCACGGCGCCGGAGGTTGTGGCCAAACAGTGACCATTTGTCATCGATACGTCCGGTGCTGTCACTGCCGGGCACAGAAAGGTCATTCCGGTTTTGGCCCGTCCGGAGCCCCGGCGTCACGAGTCCGCCGGCGGAGGCGAAGTTCCGGCCCGGCTGAGAGAATGGAGGCATGACTGCAACCGAGACCTCCGCCCTGGTGCCTTCGGCCCCGCCGCTGGCCCTGCTGCTCGACGTCGACGGTCCCGTGGCCAGTCCGCTCACCCGCACCGTCCAGCCGGGAATCATCGCGGACCTGCTGGCCCTCGCGGCCGCCGGGATTCCGGTCATTTTCAACACCGGCCGTTCGGATGCCTTCATCCGTGAGCAGGTTATGGGGCCGATGATCGCTGCCGGAATGCCGGAGGGGCTCACCATCCACGCCATTTGCGAGAAGGGCGCCGTCTGGTTCAGCTACACCGCCGCCGGGGCCGGCGCCGTGCACGTGGACCGGGAACTCGCCATCCCGCAGGCGTTCGGGGACGATGTGCGGCGGCTTGTCGCGGAGGATTACTCCGCCCACATGTTCTACGACGAAACCAAACGGGCCATGGTCTCCGTGGAACAGCACGTCGCCGTCGCCAACTCCGACTACCGCGAGGAACAGGCGCTGTTCGACGCCGACGCCATGGCCCTGATGGGCCGCCACGGCCTGGGGGTGGTGCGGCTGGACCACCACGCCCCGAACAGCGATGACCAGATCGACTACCGGGTCGACCCCACCATCATCTCCACCGACATCGAATCCGTCCGGCTGGGCAAGGACCTCGGCGCCAGCCGGGCTGTGGAGCTGCTGGCCGCCCAGGGCATCACCCCGCAGGCCTGGCGGACGGTGGGCGACTCGCGCACCGACTACGCCATGGCCGACTGGCTGCACCACAACGACCACCCGGTGAAGCACGTGGACGTCCGTCCCGCCGACGGCGTGCCGGTCAAGCCGTACGGAATCCTGACCGCGGCCGACTTGGGGCTCGGCGACGAGGTCATCCACGACGACGCCGGCGCGGCCTTCCTGCGTCACTGGCGCGCCGCCCTGGCCGGCTGAGCGCCCCGCACCGGGCCGTTTTTGCGCCCCGGGTTATTATGCAAGTAGAGATCCACGCACCTTCAACCACTCGGAGAATCGACATTACAGACGCATTGATCCAGGACGAGATTTACTACGGCAGCCAGGCGAGCGAAGACAACCACGCCCACGCGGAGATCACCTCGCCGGCCGCCGTCGCCAGACTCCGGACGCGCTCCGACGTGGTGCGCCGGCACGGCAGGTATGCGCTGATCAATGAAAACCGCACGCCGTACCAGGCCATGGTGGAAGACCTGCTGTTCGTGCGCTCCGTGCTTGCCGGGGCAAAGCTGGACTACCTGCTGGTCCGCGGCAACAACGACCGCCCCGTGATCGCCGTGGACTGGAAGAACCGTCGGGAACTCCGCGCCGCCCTCGTGGAGGCCTGCCGGGACGAACCGTTCTACTCGATGACCGTGGACGCCAAGAAGAAGTCCTCCGTGCTGGTGGCCGACGGTGAGCTTGCACTCAACCGCCAGGCCCGGATCTTCCGGCTGTACCGGCCCCGGGTGGAACCGGACGGCGGCCTCGAGTTCGGCGCCTCGGCCGGCGTCCAGCTGGAGCTCTGGAGCTTTGAGGGCGACCAGCTGATCCTGCCGATCGAAAACTCACTGACCCGGCGGACCCTGCTGGCCCAGGACGCCGTCCGCGGCACCGTCGAACGCTACGGCCACACCTGGCCCACCATCGAGAACATGTTCGCCGACCACGCCAGCGACATCAGCTTCGACGTCGATCTGGTGTTCTCCTGGGTGGACGGCAGCTCGCCCGAGTACATCGCCGCGCGCCGGGCGAGGATGGCCGGCGTCGTTGTGGGCGAGGGAGACGACCACGAGGCCCGCTTCCGCCAGATCAATGAGCTGAAGTATGCCCTGCGCTCGGTCTACATGTTCGCGCCGTGGATCCGGCGGATCTTCATCGCGACGGACTCCCCCGCCCCGGAGTGGCTCGCGGACCACCCGAGCGTGACGATCGTCCGCAGCGAGGAGTTCTTCGCCGACCCCTCCGTGCTGCCGACGCACAACTCGCAGGCGGTCGAGAGCCAGCTCCACCACATCGAGGGCCTCTCCGAGCACTTCCTGTATTCCAATGACGACATGTTCTTCGGCCGGGCAGTGCGGCCGGACATGTTCTTCACCCCGGGCGGGATCACCAAGTTCATTGAGGCGGAGACGCGGATCGGGCTGGGCGACAACGACGCCGAGCGCAGCGGTTTCGAGAACGCGGCGCGGGTGAACCGCAAGCTGCTCTGGGACCGGTTCGGGCGGATCACCACCCGCCACCTGGAACACACCGCCGCGCCGCTCCGGCGCAGCGTCGTGGCGCAGATGGAACAGGAGTTCCCGGCCGAATTCGCGAAGACGGCGGCCAGCCGGTTCCGGGCCGCGGACAACATCTCCGTGACGAATTCGTTCTACCACTACTACGCGCTGCTGACCGGCCGGGCCGTGACCCAGACTGCGGCCAAGGTGCGGTACGTGGACACGACGGCCCGCGCCGGCCTGAACTACCTGCCGAAGCTGCTCTCGAAGCGCAACATGGATTTCTTCTGCCTCAACGACGGAAGTTTCCCGGAGGTGGCTGCCGAGGAGCGCGCCGAACTGGTGACGGACTTCCTGGAGAAGTACTTCCCGATCAAGGCGCCCTGGGAGAAGTAAAAACGGGAACTAGCCGCGGGGAAGCTGCCGGCTAGTTCCGGGTGGTGATCCGGCGGTGGCCCGGGGTTTGTGCCGGATCCTCAAGCCTGGCCTGGCGCGGAATCCGGATCCCCGCGGCGGCAATGCGCCGCTGGGCCTCTTCGGCCGTGACGAATTCGCCCACCGC
The DNA here is from genome assembly GCF_052113385.1 of Arthrobacter sp. YAF16. Classification (NCBI taxonomy): domain Bacteria; kingdom Bacillati; phylum Actinomycetota; class Actinomycetes; order Micrococcales; family Micrococcaceae; genus Arthrobacter; species Arthrobacter sp. YAF16. Next base: position 3,336 of record NZ_JBFRDC010000007.1, on the reverse strand, counting down.
AGGCATCGTGTCGCCCACTTGCACCACCGAATGCACGATCGTGTGCTCGTAGACGTGGACCAGGTTGAACGACTGCCCGCTATCCCGGCCCCGGCTTCCGCCCACCGGGACGTTCAGGTCCTGGGTGTAACAGGTGGCGGACGCGACCGAGACGGGGATGCCGGCAAACGTGGCGGTCGTTGAATAGTGCAGGTGGCCGCCCAGGATGGTTCGCACGTCGGAGTTCCGCAGCACCCCGGCAAGCGCTGCCTGGCCGCGCAGTTCAACCAGTACGGCAAGATCCAGCACGGAGGGCACCGGCGGGTGGTGCAGGGCCAGGATGGTGCCGTCGGGTGCCGGGGTGGCGAGCTCGGCGGCGAGCCACTCCAGCTGCGCAGCGCTCAGTTCGCCGTGGTGGAACCCGGGGACGGAGGTGTCCAGCGTGATGACCCGGAGGCCGTTGATGAAGTAGCTGTGGTCCACAGGTGCGTCGTCGGCCGGCTGGTCCAGCAGCCTGGTCCGGAAGTTGGTCCGGTCGTCGTGATTGCCCATCGCCCAGATGACTTTTGCGCCCATGGCGCGGCAGGCAGGTTCCACGATGCCGCGCAGCTTGGAGTAGGCCTCCGCCTCGCCGCGGTCGGCCAGATCGCCGGTGAAGATCACGGCTTCGGGGCGCGCGCCGGAGGCACGGACTTGCTCGAAGAGTTGTCTGAGCCGGGAATCTGCGTCCACCGCGCCGTGCAGGGGATCCGTACCGCCCAGCAAATGCGGATCGCTCAGGTGGAGTAGGAAATGACGTGGCCGGGGGTGCTCGGCCTCGATGAGCTCCATTGCAACCTTCCTGGTTGGGTGGCGGCAGATGCCTCCAGCGTCCCTCTCAGTTAGATCTATCCAACCAGACATTCGGCCGGCAATGTGCAAACTCCAGTAGGCATGTTTGAAAAAGGGTGTAAATCGAGTATTCCGGCGGACACATACCTGCTTACGTATATGCAGGCTGTGTCCGCCGGAAAGTGGATTACTCGGTTGCTTCGCGGCTAGCTCAGGTAGCCGTTCGGGTTGAGTACGTACTTTGTGGCGGCACCGGCGTCGAACTCGGCGTAGCCCTTCGGTGCGTCCTCGAGCGAAATCGCCTTGGCGTTGACGTTCTTCGCGATGTGGACCTTGTCGTGCAGGATCGCCATCATGAGCCCGCGGTTGTACTTCATCACGGGGCACTGCCCGGTGGTGAAGCTCAGCGACTTGGCCCAGCCGGTGCCCAGGCTCAGGGAAAGGGCCCCCTTCTTGGCTGCCTCGTCAATGCCGCCCGGATCCCCCGTGACGTAGAGTCCGGGGATGCCGAGGGCTCCGCCGGCCGCCGTGAGTTCCATCAGCGAATTGAGCACCGTCGCCGGGGCCTCCTTGGCGTCGTGGCCGTGCCCCTTGGCTTCGAAGCCGACGGCGTCGACGCCGCAGTCGACCTCAGGGACTCCCAGGATCTGCTCGATCTGTTCGGCAGGTCCGCCTTGGGACAGGTCGACGGTCTCACAGCCGAAGCTGCGCGCCTGCTTGAGCCGGTCCTCGTTCATGTCACCGACAATCACGACGGCGGCGCCGAGCAGCTGCGCGCTGGTGGCCGCCGCGAGGCCCACGGGTCCGGCCCCGGCGATGTAGACGGTGGAGCCCACACCAACGCCGGCAGTGACGGCGCCGTGGAAGCCGGTCGGGAAGATGTCCGAGAGCATGGTCAGGTCCATGATCTTCTCCAGCGCCTGGTCCCGGTCGGGGAACTTCAGCAGGTTCCAGTCCGCATACGGGACCAGTACGTAGTTGGCCTGGCCGCCGACCCAGCCGCCCATGTCCACGTATCCGTACGCGGCGCCCGGACGGGCGGGGTTGACGTTCAGGCAGATGCCGGTCTTGCGCTCCTTGCAGTTCCGGCAGCGGCCACAGGCGATGTTGAAGGGGACGGAACAGATGTCCCCCACCTTGATGAACTCGACGTCAGGGCCGACTTCCACGACTTCGCCAGTGATTTCGTGGCCCAGCACCAGGTCTGCCGGGGCGGTGGTGCGCCCGCGGACCATGTGCTGGTCCGAGCCGCAGATGTTCGTGGCAACGGTTTTAAGGATTACGCCATGGCGCACCGGGCGGCCCACGTTGGCGGGGTTGACCCCCGGGCCGTCCTTGAGTTCGAAGGTGGGGTAGTCAATGTCGATAAGTTCGACTTTTCCTGGCCCTTTGTAGGCAACGGCTTTGTTTCCTGTCATCACTTTCCTCCTGGTTTCACGGACCCCAATGTTGAGTGCCCAGTTGTGACTCACGAAGCGTTCTGATGCGCCCTCCACGGGGCTACGTCGGCTGCACGGCCGACGGGCAGAGGTGTCTGCGCCGCAGGTATGCCCGGAATGTCGGAGGGTTTCGCCAGTCTAGGCCTGAAGCATGCTGAGGGATAGGGCCCCTTGTGCCCTTGCATTCCCCCGCCGCCCAAAGCTGGCTGGCAGGGACCAGCGGTGGTCCGACGGCGGCTCAGCCGAGCGCCTGCCGCACTGCCTCGATGACCTCGGCTGAGTCGGGCTCCACGGTGGGCGCAAAGCGGGCCACGATCTCGCCGTCGCGATTCACCAGGAACTTCTCGAAGTTCCACTTCACCAGGCCCGGCAGCAGGCCGTTCTTGAACTTGGTCAGCTGCGCATAGAGCGGATGCTGGTTCTTGCCGCGGACGTTGGCCTTGGCGGTCAGCGGGAACGTCACACCGAAATTGCGTTCGCAGAACTCGGCGATTTCCGCGTCGGCGCCCGGCTCCTGCCCGGCGAACTGGTTGCACGGGACGCCGAGGACGCTGAAGCCCTCTTCGCGGAACTTGTTGTGGAGCGCCTCCAAGCCTGCGTACTGGGGGGTGAAACCACACTGGGATGCCACGTTCACCACCAGCACCACCTGGCCGCGGAACCGGCCAAAGTCCGTTTCGGTGCCGTCGTTGAGGGTCAGCGGGATGGAGTGCAGGGATGTCATGGCTTGGTTTCCTCGCGGGCTTGGGGGCAGGAACAGTTCACGACGGTAATTCGCTGCCACGGCGCGTGGGTATGGGTACGGGCCGCGCCGGACTGCCGTGGCTACGGAGTCGGGGAGATCGCGGTTTCCAGGGCGCCCGTCGGCTCGGTGGAGACGGTCTCCGCTGGGACCGCCGGAGCGGTGGGGGCCGGAGCGGGCGGGGTCGGGTCCGACGCCGGATCAGTCACCGCGGGTGTGGGGGTGGGGGCCGGGGGCTCGGCCGGTGCCGGCGCGGTCGTCGGCGGAGCGGTCGGCACCGGCGTCGGCGTGGTCGTCGCCGGAGCGGTCGGCGTCGGCGTGGTCGTCGCCGGAGCGGGCGGCGCC
>NZ_JBFRDC010000006.1:0-241434 GCF_052113385.1 Arthrobacter sp. YAF16 | reverse complement strand
GGTCCCATCCCGAACCCGGAAGCTAAGACCCACAGCGCCGATGGTACTGCACCCGGGAGGGTGTGGGAGAGTAGGTCACCGCCGGACAACCATTACAGCCAGGCCCCGACACACAGTGTCGGGGCCTGAGCCCTTTAACACCCCAAACAGTGCCATTGAGAGGGATCAGCGGACACTTCCTCACCACCTGCGTGGTAGACGGGATCGCTCTCGCATAACTCTCCCGCGGTACCGGCAAGTACCCGACGAACCGTCCCGCAGCCCAAGCTGTGATGAGGCCCGGGTGAGCGCCGTCCGGCTGGGCTGTGAGACTTGACACCGCATCGGCCTAAAGCCCCGCTGCCGTTAGCCGGGTGCTGGCGTCTCGCCTAGAATTGATTGAGATGTACGGACTTCGAAGCGCTTGATTTCGGGTTGCGTAGCGAACGAAACACGGAAACAGAGCGGCTGCGATTGCGCCAGTGGTCAGCTCATAACAGGAGGAATCCAACATGGCTGAGCACAACGACGGCAACCGCGGCGGCAACGACCGCGGCAACTTTGGCGGGGGACGAAACTCTGGCGGCGGTGGATTCCGTGGTACGAGCAACTCCGGGGGTGATCCCCGCGGTTTCCGCGCCAGGGACGACCGTTCGGCCGGATCGAAGCCGGCTGGCGACCGGAAGCCGTTCAGCGGTGCCGGTGGCGACCGCGATCGTAGGCCTTTTGGCGACCGTCCGTCGCGTGAGGGCGGGGAGCGTCGCAGCTTCGATGCTGATCGTAATCGGAAGCCGTTCAGTGGTGGTGGCGATCGTGATCGGAAGCCGTTCAGTGGTGGTGGCGATCGTGATCGGAAGCCGTTCAGTGGTGGTGGCGATCGTGATCGTAAGCCGTTCGGCGATCGTCCGTCGCGTGAGGGCGGGGAGCGTCGCAGCTTCGGCGCAGATCGTGATCGTAAGCCGTTCAGCGGTGGTGGCGATCGTGATCGGAAGCCGTTCACCGGTGCCGGTGGCGATCGTGATCGGAAGCCGTTCACCGGTGCCGGTGGCGATCGTGATCGTAAGCCGTTTGGTGATCGTCCGTCGCGTGAGGGTGGGGAGCGTCGCAGCTTCGGCGCAGATCGTGATCGGAAGCCGTTCAGTGGTGGTGGCGATCGTGATCGTAAGCCGTTTGGTGATCGTCCGTCGCGTGAGGGCGGGGAGCGTCGCAGCTTCGGTGGCGACCGGGACCGTAAGCCGTTCACCGGTGCCGGCGGCGATCGTGATCGTAAGCCGTTTGGTGACCGTCCCTCGCGTGAGGGTGGGGAACGTCGCAGCTTCGGCGGCGACCGGGACCGTAAGCCGTTCAGTGGCGGGGATAATCGCAAGCCTTTCGGCAACCGCGAGGACCGTCCGGCTCGCAGCTTTGACCGCGCCGAGTCCGGTCCGCGCCAGTTCGGCCGTGACCGCGCCGAGGACCGCCCCGTGCGCGAGCCGAACGCCCGGGACCTGCGCAGCGCTAACCGCCCGGACCGTGAGCGTTCACCGCAGATCGACGAGGACGTCACCGGCAAAGAACTCGACCGGGCCACGCAGCACCAGATCAAGACCCTTGAAGACAACAGCGCCGAATGGGTGGCACGCCACCTCGTGATGGCCGGCCGCCTTCTTGATGAGGAGCCTGAGCTCGCCTTCCAGCACGCCCTGGCGGCGAGCCGCCGCGGCGGCCGCCTCGCAGCGGTCCGCGAAGCCGTTGGCCTGACTGCGTATGCTGCAGGACACTACGGTGAGGCGCTGCGGGAATTCCGCACCTACCGCCGGATCAGCGGATCCAACATGCACCTGCCGGTGATGGCCGACTGCGAGCGTGGCCTCGGCCGCCCGGATCGTGCCCTGGACATGGCCCGCTCCGAAGAGGCCAAGGACCTCGACGCTCCGGGCAAGGTGGAACTGGCGATCGTCGCGGCCGGCGCCCGTACCGACCTCGGCCAGCTCGACGCTGCGGTCTCCGAGCTCGAAATCGCGCAGCTGGACATCAACCGCGCGTTCTCCTACAGCCCGCGGCTCTTCCGCGCCTACGCCGATGCCTTGACGGCGGCCGGCCGCGACGCCGAAGCGGGGAAGTGGCAGCGCCAGGCCGTCGTCGCCGAGAAGGCCCTGGGCATGGGCGTTGACGAGGAACCGGACATCATCGACCTCGGTTGGGACGAGGAAGAGGAAGCCCGCGAGGAAAAGGAGCGCCGCCGGATCCTGCAGCAGCAGTCCGAGCAGCAGGCCGCCGGCGAGGCCGCACCCCGTGCCGCCGGTGCCGGAGCGGTGGCCGGCCTCCCGGAGACCGACGCGCCGCAGTCTGCTGTTCGCGATCTTGAAGCCGGCTCCGACGACGAAGAGCCCGACTTCTTCGAATCCGACGACGCCGAATCCGACGAGGATTCCGTGGAAGCCGACGAACTGGAAGCCGACGAACTGGAACCTGTGGAGTCGGAATCCAGTGACGCCGACGCCGGGGAGTCCCACTACTCGGAACGCGTCGAGGACTAGTCCGCAATGGCCGAAGCTGAGCTGATTTCCCGGTTCGACGCGCTCCTCGCCGATTTGGACGGCGTCGTCTATGCGGGCCCGCACGCCATTCCCGGCGCCGTGGAGTCGCTCCGCCGCCTCTCGGAAATCGGCGTCGGGCTGGGTTACGTAACGAACAACGCCTCCCGTTCGCCCGCGGAGGTTGCACAGCACCTGCGCGAGCTCGGCGCCCCTGCGGAGGAGCAGCAGGTGGTGAGTTCGCCACAGGCGGCCGGCGAACTGCTGGCCTCGCTGCTGCCTGCCGGTGCCCGCGTCCTGATCACCGGTGGCGAGGCGCTGGCCCGCGAAATCGAACTCGCAGGGCTAGTGCCGGTCCGCAGTGAGGCCGAGGATCCCGTCGCCGTCGTGCAGGGCTTTCACCCGGATCTGGGCTGGAAGGACCTCGCGGAGGCATCTTACGTCGTTGCGGCCGGCGCCCTTTGGGTGGCCACCAATACGGACATGTCCATTCCGCAGGCCCGCGGTATGGCGCCCGGCAACGGCACACTGGTTGCCGCCGTCGCCGCCGCCACCGGCCGGCAACCGCTCGTCGCGGGCAAGCCCGAAGCGCCGCTGTTCCACGCTGCCGCCAAGCGCCTGGCGGCCGACCGCCCGCTGGTGGTCGGAGACCGGCTGGACACGGACATCCTCGGCGGCAACAACGCCGGCTTCGCGACGGTGGCCGTGCTGACCGGTGTGGACACGAGGGAATCCATCCTCACCGCGCGCACCATGGAACGCCCCACTTTCGTGATCAATGACCTCACCGACCTCTACCGCCCCTACCCGGCGGTGGAGCGCGACGCCGAGGGACGCTACCGTTGCGGAGCGGCTTCGGCGCTCGTCGAGGGGACCACGGTGCGCGTCAGCGGGGATCCCGCGGACCTCGACTCGTGGCGTGCAGCCTGTGCCGCCTGGTGGGCTGCGAACCCCGAAACTGCAACCGCCCTGGCGCCCGGCCTCGAGTGGCTGGATCACTAGACTGGAGAGCATGACCGAGCAAAGTTCTTCCACCGATGCCGATTTGGAAAGCGCTGACGCCCGGATCGACTGGCCTGCGCCCGCCGACGCCGCTGCTGTAGACGATCCGGCCGTAGATGCCTTGCTGGTGCGCCTGAACGCGCTGCCGGAGCTGCCGGTCGCGGACCACGGCGAGGTCTACGCCGGCCTGCACGACGAGCTGGCGGCAGCCCTCAACGAGGACGTGACCGGACAGCGTGCGGGGGACTCCCCGCAATGACCAGGCTTGATCAGGCCCTCGTCAGCCGCGGGCTGGCAAGGTCCCGCACCCATGCCGCGCGCCTGATCGGCGAGGGCAAGGTCAGCTCTGGAGGCGAAGTGCTCGCCAAGGCCTCCTTCCAGGTCCAGGACGGCATGGCCCTTGATGTCGCCGCCACCAGCGAGGACGACTACGTCAGCCGCGCGGCCCACAAACTGGCCGGCGCCCTGGATGCCTTTCCCGACGTCGAGGTTTCCGGCAAGCGCTGCCTCGACGCCGGAGCCTCCACCGGCGGCTTCACCGAGGTGCTGCTTCGGCGCGGCGCCGCGCATGTCGTCGCCGTCGACGTCGGGCATGACCAGCTGGTACCGCAAATCCGCAACGACGCGCGGGTCTCGGTCCACGAAGGGCTCAACGTCCGCTACATGACCCCGGAAATGATCGGCGGCCCGGCGGCGCTGACCGTGGCGGACCTGTCGTTCATCTCGCTGACCCTCGTGGTGGCGCCCCTCGCGGCGTGCACCGAGCCCGGCGGGGACCTGGTCCTGATGGTCAAGCCGCAATTCGAGATCGGCAAGGACCGGCTGGGCCGCACCGGCGTGGTCACCTCCGTGCGGGAACGCCGCATGGCCGTCGCCAAGGTGGCGTCCGCGGCGATGGACGCAGGCCTGGACCTGGCGGGCCTCGCGCAGAGTCCGCTGCCCGGCCAGGACGGAAACGTGGAGTACTTCCTGTGGATAAAACGCGGGATCCGGACAGACCTGCCTAAGATCGAGGAGCGGGACGCAGCCGTTGCTGCGTTACTCGGAACGATCTGGCCAGAGCAGCACGAGAAGCACTAGAAGCACTAGAAGGCGGAACCCGATGAGCAGGCGTGTCCTCATCCTTGCCCACACCGGCCGCGAGGAATCCCTCAAGGCCGCTTGGGAAGCGTGCGCCCAGCTGCATGCCTCCGGCCTCGTCGCGGTGATGCAGAAATCCGAGCTCGCCGACATGGTCAGGTTCTTCGGCCGGCTGGACCAGCCCGTCGAGGTCCTGCACGACCACGTCAAACTGCCCGACGTCGAACTCGTCATGGTGCTCGGCGGTGACGGCACTATCCTGCGCGCCGCGGAGCTGGTCCGCGAGGTGGACGTGCCGCTGCTCGGCGTCAACCTCGGCCACGTCGGCTTCCTCGCTGAGAGCGAGCGGGCGGACCTGGCCCAGACCGTGGAGTGGATCGCCAGCCGCCAGTACACGGTGGAGGAGCGGATGACCATCGATGTGCAGGTGTGGGTCCGAGGGCAGAAGATCTGGCACACCTGGGCGCTGAACGAGGCCGCCATCGAAAAAGGCAACCGTGAACGGATGCTCGAGGTGGTCACCGAGGTAGACGAACGCCCGCTCACCTCCTTCGGCTGCGACGGCGTCGTCCTTGCCACCCCCACCGGCTCCACCGCTTACGCGTTCTCCGCCGGCGGCCCCGTGGTGTGGCCCGAGGTCGAGGCGCTGCTGATCGTGCCGATCAGTGCCCACGCCCTCTTCGCCAAGCCGCTCGTGGTCTCGCCCAGGTCCCGGCTGGCCGTCGAAATCCTGAACCGCACCGACGCCCAGGGCGTGCTGTGGTGCGACGGCCGGCGCTCCGTGGACCTGCCGCCGGGAGCCCGCGTGGAAGTGACCCGCTCGGCCACGCCGGTAAGGCTGGCCCGCACCCACCAGACCCCGTTCTCCGGACGCCTGGTCCGCAAGTTCGAGCTCCCCATCCAGGGCTGGCGCGGTCCGGTGCCGCAGACCGACACCATCCACACCGGGCCCCTGCCGGTGGTGCGCACCCCGCGGCCCAGCCGCGCGCTGCCCACGCCCCGTCATGCGGGCCCCGGCGCGGATCCGGAAGCACCAACTGATCCCTCGACTGTGAAGTGACCCATGCTTGAAGAACTGAGAATCCGCGACCTCGGCGTCATCACCGACGCGACGCTGCCGCTGGGCCCCGGCCTGAGCGTGGTGACCGGCGAGACCGGCGCCGGTAAGACGATGGTGGTCACCGCCGTCGGCCTCCTGCTCGGCGCAAGGTCCGACGCCGGCGCCGTCCGCAGCGGGGCGAAAAGCGCCTCCGCGGAAGCCGTGCTGAAGCTCGACGCCGGGCACGCTGCGATCAGCCGGGCACGCGAGGCCGGAGCCGAGGTCGAGGAGTTCGACGGCGGCGCCGAACTGCTGCTCGCCCGGAGCGTGGGTGCCGACGGGCGTAGCCGCGCCTACCTCGGCGGCCGCGCCGCGCCGGTCGGAGTCCTCGCCGAGATCGGCGGGACGCTGGTGGTGGTCCACGGTCAGTCGGACCAGATCAGGCTCAAGAGCCCGGTGGCGCAGCGCGAAGCCCTGGATAAGTTTGCGGGGGAGGGCCTGGCCGGTTCCCTGGCCGCCTACCAGGAGCTGCACGGGCACTGGAAGGCCAGCCAGGCCGAGCTGGACGAACTCCGCAGTGCCGCCCGCGAACGGCTGCGCGAGGCGGAATCCCTCGAGGCAGCCCTTGCCGAGATCGACGCCGTCGACCCACAGCCCGGCGAGGACGAATCGCTGAAAGCGGAGGCCGTCAAGCTCGCCAACGTCGAAGAGCTCCGAATCGCAGCCAGCACCGCCCATCAGGCCCTCATCTCCGAGGACTTCGGCGAGGACGCCGATGCCACCACGCTGGTGGACGCCGCAAAGCGCACCCTGGAGCACGTCGCGGAACACGACGGCGAACTGGGCTCTGCCGCCGCCCGGCTGGCGGAGGTGGGCTTCCTGCTCAACGACATCGCCGGCGACCTGGCCAGCTACCAGGCCTCCCTCGACACTGAGGGGCCGGAACGCCTGGCCGAGATCGAGGACCGGCGCGCCGCGCTGGCCAAGCTGGTGCGTAAGTACGCCCCCAGCATCGACGAGGTGTTGCTCTGGGCGGAGCAGGCCCGGGCCCGTTTCGAAGAGCTCCAGGACGACTCCACCCGGATCGAGGCGCTGGACGCCGAGGTCGCCCGCTCCGAGGCCGACCTCCGCAAGCAGGCCGCGGCCATCAGCAAGACCCGGAAGAAGGCCGCCAAGGACCTCTCAGCCCGGGTCAGCGCCGAGCTGACCGCGCTGGCCATGGCCGACGCCACCCTGGTCATCAATGTGGACCCCGGTGAGCAGCTGGGCCCGTTCGGCACCGACGAGATTTCCTTCCTGCTGCAGCCCCACTCCGGCGCGCCGGCCCGGCCGCTGGGCAAGGGTGCGTCCGGCGGTGAGCTCTCCCGCGTGATGCTCGCCATCGAAGTGGTGCTGGCCGCCGTCGACCCGGTACCGACGTTCGTCTTCGACGAGGTCGACGCCGGCGTCGGCGGCCGCGCCGCCGTCGAGATCGGCCGCCGGCTGGCCATGCTCGCCCGGCATGTCCAGGTCCTCGTGGTCACCCACCTGCCGCAGGTGGCGGCCTTCGCCGACCAGCACATCCGGGTCACCAAGACCTCGGTGCGCGGGGCCGACGGCGCGACGGCGACCGGCTTCACCTCCAGCGATGTCCAGCTGCTGGACGAGGCGGAACGGGTCCGCGAGCTGGCCCGCATGCTCGCCGGGCAGGAAGACTCCGAATCGGCCCGGGCACACGCGCAGGAACTGCTGGACGACGCGAAGCTGCTGCCGCAGGCCTGATCGATCTTCCGGCGCGCCGGGACTGGGATGACCATCACAGCGGTGATTTATCGACCCTAGGACGGCCGAATTGATGATAGGCTCAAATTCCGTGGTGCAGCGATCAAATTCCCGTGTAAATTCCCGGTTCCCGGGCTCGTCCAAGACGACCAAACACATCTTCGTAACCGGTGGTGTGGCGTCCTCGCTCGGTAAGGGACTGACGGCTTCGAGCCTCGGTCACCTCCTGCGGGCACGCGGCCTGTCTGTAACAATGCAAAAGCTCGATCCCTATCTGAACGTGGATCCGGGCACGATGAATCCCTTCCAGCACGGCGAAGTCTTCGTGACCGACGACGGCGCCGAGACGGACCTCGACATCGGCCACTACGAGCGCTTCCTCGATGAAAACCTTGAGGGCTCGGCCAACGTCACGACCGGCCAGGTGTACTCCACGGTCATTGCCAAGGAGCGCCGCGGCGAGTACCTCGGCGACACCGTCCAGGTCATCCCGCACATCACCGATGAGATCAAGCGCCGCATGCGGCTCCCCGCCGAGGGCAAGAACGCTCCGGACGTCATCATCACCGAAATCGGCGGCACCGTTGGCGACATCGAATCCCAGCCGTTCCTCGAGTCCGCACGCCAGGTCCGCCAGGACGTCGGCCGGAACAACGTGTTCTTCCTGCACGTCTCCCTCGTGCCCTACATCGGGCCCTCGCAGGAACTGAAGACCAAGCCGACGCAGCACTCCGTCGCTGCGCTGCGCTCCATCGGTATCCAGCCCGAGGCGATCGTGATCCGCTCCGACCGCGAGGTCCCGCAGGCCATGCGCGACAAGATCGGCCGGATGTGCGACGTCGACATCGACGCCGTGATCGGCTGCCCGGACGCACCGAGCATCTACGACATCCCCAAGACCCTGCACTCCCAGGGCCTGGACTCCTACATCGTCCGCGCCCTGGACCTGCCGTTCAAGGACGTCGACTGGACCAGCTGGGACAAGCTCCTCGAAGCCGTCCACAACCCCAAGCATGAGGTTGAGATTGCCCTCGTGGGCAAGTACATCGACCTGCCGGACGCCTACCTGTCCGTGACCGAAGCACTGCGTGCCGGCGGCTTCGCAAACGACACCAAGGTCAAGATCCGCTGGGTCCCCTCGGACGAATGCGAAACCCACGACGGTGCCGTCAAGTCCCTGGCCGGCGTGGACGCGATTTGCGTCCCTGGCGGCTTCGGCATCCGCGGCCTTGAGGGCAAGCTCGGCGCCCTGAAGTACGCCCGCGAAACCAAGCTCCCGGTGCTGGGCCTGTGCCTGGGCCTGCAGTGCATGGTGATCGAGTACGCCCGCAACGTGGTCGGCCTGGAGGGCGCCTCCTCGTCCGAGTTCGAACCGGACTCTAAGTACCCGGTCATCGCCACGATGGAAGAGCAGCTCGACATCGTCGACGGCAAGGGCGACCTGGGCGGCACCATGCGCCTGGGCCTGTATGAGGCGAAGCTGGACGAGGGTTCGGTCATCGCCGAGACCTACGGCACCACTACGGTCAGCGAACGCCACCGGCACCGCTACGAGGTCAACAACAAGTACCGCGAGCAGATCGCTGCCCAGGGCCTCGTCTTCTCCGGAACTTCGCCGGACGGCAAGCTGGTCGAGTACGTCGAGCTTCCCCGTGAAGTCCACCCGTACTACGTGGCCACGCAGGCGCACCCGGAGCTGAGCTCACGGCCCACCCGCCCGCACCCGCTGTTCGCCGGGCTGGTCAAGGCTGCCCTGGACCGCCAGCACGGCGCGGGCCAGCCTGCCGCTGCCACTGGCAAGGCTGCGGCCGCCAAGTCGACTCCGGCAGAGTCAAAGTAACTCCCAACTGAATCAAAGGACGGCGCGATGCCCGGTCAGTCTGAGACCCCCAATGCTGCACGGCAGGTTTCGGATGAGCCGAGCCCGCGCCGTCTTTTGTCTTCCGAGAAGGTCTACGAAGGCCGGATCTGGGACGTTGTCAGCGACAGTTTCCAGCTGAGCGACGACGGCGAGCCACTGGTCCGTGATTACATCGACCACCCCGGTGCGGTGGCCGTGTTGCCGATGAACGACGACGGCGAGATCCTGCTGATCAAGCAGTACCGGCACCCGGTGGGCATGGCCCTTTGGGAAATCCCCGCCGGGCTGCTCGACGTCGAGGGCGAGGACTTCGTGGCCGGGGCAGCCCGGGAGCTCGCCGAGGAATCGGACTTGGTGGCCGGGACGTGGAACGTGCTGGCGGACTTCTTCAACTCACCCGGTTCCTCCAGCGAAGCCATCCGCATCTACCTGGCCCGGGACCTGAGCGACGTCCCCGGCCACGAACTGCACGTCCGCACCGACGAGGAAGCGGAAATCGAGCTGCACTGGATCCCGCTCGACGCGGCTGTCTCGGCGGTGCTGGACGGACGGCTGCACAACCCCTCCGCCGTCGTCGGAATCCTCGCCGCCGCCGCGGCCCGGTCCGACGGGTTCCAGGGACTCCGCCCGGCCGACGCGCCGTGGCCGGCCCACCCCAGCCAGCGCTGATGACCGGACTGCTGGCGGCCGAACCTCCCGCCGCTGAACCTCCTGCCGCTGTCGAGCCCGCGGCGAAGCCGGCGCCCGCCCGCCCGCTGACCGCCGTCGACCGCGCCATCACCGACTACCTGCAGCACATGGGGGTTGAGCGCGGACTGGCCGCGAACACCCTCTCCGCTTACCGACGCGACTTGGCGCGCTACGCCCGGCACCTCGCCAGGGCCGGCCGCCAGCGCCCGGAGGAGATCACCCGACGCGACGTGACCGGCTTCGTGCAGGCGCTCTCCGACGGGTCCGACGGCGGTTCCGCCCTCGGTGTGCGCTCGGCCGCCCGCACGGTTGTGGCGGTTCGCGGGCTGCACAAGTTCTGGGCGCTGGAAGGTGTCACGCCCGCCGACCCGGCCAGCGATGTGCACCCGCCGATGCCCGGAAAGCGGCTGCCCAAGGCCATCACGGTCGATGAGGTGACCCGCATCCTGGAAGCGGCCGGGACCGACACTGCGACCGGACTGCGCGACCGCGCCCTGCTCGAGTTCCTGTATTCCACCGGGGCGCGCATCAGCGAGGCCGTAGGCCTCGACGTCGACGACATCTCGCTCCAAGGGGACGACGAGCCCGGCCCGGCGATTGTCCGGCTGTTCGGCAAGGGCTCCAAGGAGCGCTTGGTGCCGCTGGGATCCTACGGAGCACGCGCCCTGGACGCCTACCTGGTCCGCGGCCGGCCGCTGCTGGCCGCCAAGGGCAAAGGCACCCCGGCCCTCTTCCTGAACGCCCGGGGCGGCCGGATCAGCCGCCAAAGCGCCTGGACCATCCTCAAAGCCGCGGCCGAGAAGGCCAACATCACCAAGGACGTTTCGCCCCACACCCTGCGGCACTCCTTCGCCACGCACCTGCTCGAGGGCGGGGCGGATGTCCGCGTTGTGCAAGAGCTGTTGGGCCACGCGTCCGTAACCACCACACAGGTCTACACCCTGGTCACCGCTGACACGCTGCGCGAGATCTACGCCGCCGCGCATCCGAGAGCGCTGGGGTAGGCAACCGCCTCGACTGCCCGGCCTGGCCGTCTACCCTGCCTGATCCGCTTGGCTTGCTTGGCCTGCCGGGCGTGCGGCCGGCAGCTTGCCGGCCGGCAGGATGCGACGCACCGCCATCAATAATGTCGGTGCTCGTTCGTAGGCTGGGGGTATGAAAAGCGGTGTGGCTTTCAATGCGCAGACTGGTGAGGCACTGGCAGCCGTTGCCGACTCTGTCGCTGCACTGGCTGCCGTCTTAAGCGACGGCGAAGAGCATACCGATCCGCTGCGGGCCTTGGTCGATGGTTGCCTGGACGGTCTGGCCGAGGTGGCCCGGCTGGAGGCCCGGACCGCCGCACTGAAGGTCAGGCTCGCAGCGGCTTACCTGCAGGCCGCAGAAGCCCTGGCACAGCCCGCGGCGACGCCGCGGGATTCGAGAGCGCAGGAGATGGCCGTGGTAGCCGAGGTCGCATGTGTGCTTTCCGTGAGCGAACGGAGCGCCGGAGCCCTCCTGCACGAAAGCCGGGCACTCACGACGTCGTTGCCTCTAACCCTGGCAGCCTTGCAGGCCGGAACCATCTCGTGGCAGCACGCCCGGATCATGGTCGACGAAGCCGAGGGCCTGGATCCGGCCGGGGCGGCGGCGCTGGAGACCCACTTCCTGGACCCGGAGGCACCAGATCCGGCGCGTGGATGCCCGGCCGGGGAGTTGGCGCCGGGCCGGTTTCGGGCCAAGGCCCGTAGCTGGCGCGAACACCACCACCCGGTCAGCGTAGAGTCGCGCCACACCAAGAGTGCGGGGGACCGTCGGGTCGAATACTGCCCGGACCGGGACGGGATGGCCTGGCTTTCGGCGTATCTTCCGGCCGACTCGGCCGCCGGTATCTGGGAGCGGATCACCAGCGCGGCCCGGGCCCTGCAAAACCCTTCGGAGGTCCGGACCCTGAGCCAGCTCCGCGCGGACGTTGCCGCCACCTGGCTGCTGAGCAACGGGGGCGGCGAAGCGGGCGGCGGCGGGGGCGAGGCTGTGGCCGGGGATGTCCCGGCGCCGCGGGCACAGGTCCTGATCACGGTCCCGGCCCTCTCCCTGCTTGGAGTCACCGACGAACCTGCCATGCTGGACGGGCACGGACCGATCCCGCCGTCGATGGCCCGCCGTCTGGTCGCGGGCGGCGCCGATTCGTTCTACCGGGTCCTGACCGACCCGCGCGACGGCGCCCCGCTGGAAATCGGCCGCACCAGCTACCGCGTCCCGAAGGCCCTGCGGCAGTGGCTGCGCCTGCGTGACGGCAAATGCCCGTTCCCGGGCTGCAACAACCTGTCCCTGGACAACGACGCCGACCACCTCCTGGCCTGGGCCGACGGCGGCACCACCGGGATCGCCAACCTCGGCCAACCCTGCCGCAAACACCACCGCCTCAAACACACCACCGCCTGGGCACCCACCCAAGCCAGTCAAGACCACCCGCCTGGCTGGACCTCACCGACCGGCCGGCACTACGCCAGCGAACACCAGGATTGGGAACCACCCCACTTGCCGACGCTCATTGCGGAGTCGGACACCCAGTCCCACCAAGGACTGCCAGGGCATACGGGATACGGGAGTGTGCCCGCGCCGTTTCCAGAGGATCGTGCAGGCGAACATTTTGGACTGGAACTGCCGGAGGATCCCCTCCCGGACTGGTATGAATTTCCGGACTGGTATGAATTTAGGGTCGGGCACGAAATCCCTGCCGTTGAAGCAACCGACCCGGACTGGTCCTCGGCGATGGGAACCACGCTGGTAGGGCGCCTTCTCCAACCGGTCTGATCGACTAATCAACTGACGGTCCCTACCTCACCATGCGTGCGTCGACGATCTTTGGAGCCCCGGGGTCCCTCTGTTCCGTACCGTCGAAATCGAAGCCGTTGCGGCGATAGAACGCCACCGCACGGGGATTGTCCTTCGCGACCCACAGCATGGCCCCACCATCGCCCACGGTCGCATCCATCAAGGCCTGTCCCACCCCGGTGCCGTGGTGCTCCGCCAACACGTAAAGGCTGTAGAGCTGCCGGTCGCGGGGGAGTTGCTGACCCCTCGCGTCGAGGCTGGGACCAGCGAACGCGAAGCCGATGATCTGTCCTCTGCTCTCCGCGATTCTGATAGTCCATTCCACGCGGGGGTTCCCGAGGACCCTGTTCCACATCTGGTGTCGGCTCCGGACATGCTCCTCGGTGAAGAAGTCCTCAGGAAGTAAGCGTGAATACGTCTCCCGCCACGTGGCCACGTGCAGATCAGCGATCTCAAGTGCCTCGGGCAGCGCGGGTTCGCGCAAAGTGAAGGGCATCACGACATCCTGCCAGAATTTCCGCTCCTGAATGTTTTTAGTGGCCGATGTAAGAAAAAACCCGTCGCAGGACACTTAGTCTTCAGGAAGAAGTCATCCGATGTCCGGGGGAAGCACCATGTTGGCTGCCAAAGAGCAAGCGTTCATTGACCTGCACACGCAACATTCAGTGCGGGTCTACCGCTACATTGCCTGCCGGATCAGCGACCGGCACCGCGCCGAGGAACTGGCTGCGGATGTCTTCAGGATTGCCTGGGAAAAGCAGCTGCCGGAACCACCCGGTATTGGCTGGCTGCTGGCGACCGCCCGGAACGTGATCGGCAACGAATACAAGGGCCGCCGTCGCCGCCAGGAACTGGTCGATCGGCTGGAAGATGAGGCCCGCAGCCAGGTTCCAGGGCCAGACACTGAACAACGCGCCGCCGTAGCGGACGTTCTAGCGCGGTTGAGGGAGCGGGATCGCGAGGTCCTCATGCTCAGCTACTGGGACGAACTGAGCACCGCTGAACTGTCCCAGGCGCTGGGATGTTCTCCGTCCGCCGCTGCAGTCCGACTGCACCGGGCACGCCGGGCCTTCGCGAAGGCCGCGCCCACCCATCTCATGACCGAACGGAAGGACTAGCCATGGACCGCATCGAACAGCTCATGAAGGACGCCAAGCCGCGTGTCGGTGCACCGGGCGTGGCGCCGGGGAGCGATGCTGCCCGCTCTGCCGTCTTTTCTACGGATCCCAACATTGTCCAACTGGCCGGGCGCACACCCGCAGGGCGGACACCGGCACGACGCAAAACCGTCCGGGCCGCGGCGGCAACCGTGCTGGCCGCTGCTGCTGTCGTTGCCGCAGTGGTGATCGGCGGGAACCTGATGCCGCAATCGGCGCCCGGCCCTGCCCAGACCGGGGTCCCAACGGTGACCGCCTCCGCAAGCCCCGCACCGAGTCCTGCCAGCCCCTCACCAAGTTCGGCCACCCCGACGGCGCCCACGTCCACAGCCGCTCCCGCTCCAACGAGCGCCGCAGCTTTGAGCACCGGCGGCGTCGCGTGCACGCTGTCCAATATCGACCAGCAGCGCAATGACCAGACGCGTGCCATCAAGGCGATCCCCGCCGCCGAGCAGGCTTATTACACCGTGCTGGGCTGTGCTGACGGTTGGCTCGCCTACTCCATTTCCGATGATGGCGTCCGGGCGCTCAAGCTCGACGGCGGCAACGCGTGGTACAAGATTGCCAAGCTGCAAAACGGCCGTTTCCTCTGTGACGTTCGGCAGGAGTGGGCCTACGTCTTCAACTGGGAGTTCCAGGCGACGAACAACCAGGGACTCACCGCGCAGCAGGCCATGGACAAGGAATTCGCGGCCAAGGGAATTCCGGTCAAACTGCGGCCGAAGCTGGTCGGCGAGGGCCCGGCGGCCGGGTAACTTCGGTGCCGGCGGCTATTAGGCTGGAATACATGAACCTCACACCAGTGACCCTCTGCTTCCTGCTCCGCGATACGGCGGGCGGCGCGGAGGTGCTGCTGGGCCTGAAAAGGACCGGGTTCGGCGTCGGCAAGATCGTCGGCGTCGGCGGCCACGTCGAACCGGGGGAGAGCGACGCCGAGGCCGTGGTCCGCGAGGTCTGGGAAGAGGTCGGCGTCGTGGTGCTCCAGGAGGACCTGGTCCACGCCGGCAACGTCGAGTTCATCTTTCCCGCCCGGCCGGCATGGAACATGGCCTGCCGGCTCTTCACCACCCGGCGCTGGAACGGCGAACCCGCCGAAAGCGCGGAAATAACGCCCGAATGGTTCGGCGTCGGGGAGCTTCCGTTGCACCGCATGTGGCAGGATGCCGGGCACTGGCTACCACCGGCGCTGGCCGGCGAAACCATCGACGTCGTCGTGGTCCTCAACGAGGACAACGAAACGGTGGCGTCGATCCGCTACCCCTCCACGCAGAGGACCGCGCAGGGCTGAGGCCCGGCGCCCGCGACGAATATTTCCGCGACTCGAAACTCGGTGCGGGGAATGCCGCGGCTCGGCCGGTAGCCTAGGCTTCGAACATTGCTCAGCGGCGATCCAGGCACTTCCTTCGCTCGCCGGCAAGCGGCACACGGACCACATTGGGGGCAAGGCATGGATTCAAGCAAGCACGACCTTACGGGCGGGGAGTCCTACGACGACGAACAGCCGGCCGTAAACGGTACACGCCGCCGCTGGCCGCTGGCGGCTGCCGTCGTTATCGTCGCGCTGGCGGCCGTTGCCGGGGGCGTCGCCGTCGCCGGCAATATGCGGCCCGCCGACCCGGCCCCCGCTGCGGCCTCGACGGCGGCAGTATCCACGCCGACCGAATCCGCCACCGTCACGACGGAACCGTCGCCCACCGCCACGGCGTCGGAATCCGCGACGCCGTCGGCAACCACAGCGCCCGCAACGGACGGGACGGTCAGCGGAGTCACCAACGGGCGTTACGTCAGCGCTTCGGCCGGGGTCTCGTTCACCTTGCCTGACCGTTGGACGGTAGAGGAATCCACGGACCGGCCCGCCGAGTTCCCGGGGACCAAAATCATCGTCTTCAACGAAGCCAGGATGCAGGTGGCCGAGCTTTATCACGGCGCCACTGGTGCAGTCGGCGGCGCCTGCGGTCCGGGTCCGTACAAAATGACGGAACTCGACACAGCGCCGGCCCTGGACACGCCGTGGGCCCAGGCCAGTGGAGTGCGGTTTTCCTACCGCGTCCTGGATATGCGGGCGGACGGCGGCGCCTTCGACTACCAGGTTGGACTGGTCGACAATGTGACCGGGCAAGTGAAGGACAGCTGCAAGATGTTCTCCTTCGTGTCCGGTGCGCCCAAGGGCACCCTGTCCTTTGCCGACCGCACCTTCCAAAGCCAGAGGAACGATGACCCCATCTTCAACTCGCTGGCGGAGGCCAAGGACTTTATGCGGAGCCCGGAGTACAAGAAGCTCAAGGCCATGATCCTCAGCCTGAGGATGCAGGGCTAGCCACAAAAAGCGCGGGCCGTCCACCTCCCGGAGGTGGGCGGCCCGCGCTTTTTTGTTGCTCGCACTGGCTAAGTCATGCTGTCTACGGCACGTGGCGTTCCTCGACACCGTTGTATTCGCTCAGCGGGCGGATCAGCGAGTTCGAGTCCAGCTGCTCCATGATGTGCGCGGTCCAGCCGGTGATCCGGCTGGCGACGAACAGCGGAGTGAAGGTGGGGGTGTCGAATCCCATCAGGTGGTACGTCGGTCCGGCCGGGTAGTCGAGGTTCGGCTTGATCGCCTTCGCCTCGTCCATCGCGGCCTCGAGTCCGTTGTAGAGCCCCAGCAGCTCCGGACGGCCGTAGTGCGCGATCATCTTGTCCAGGGCCGCCTTCATGGTGGGCACCCGGGAGTCGCCGTGCTTGTACACACGGTGGCCGAAGCCCATGACCTTCTTCTTGTGCGCCAGGGCATCTTCCATCCAGGCCTTCGCCCGCACCGCAGCCTCGTCGAGCGACTCCTCCTGCCGGATGCCGATCTCGTCGAAGGTGTGCATGACCGCCTCGTTCGCGCCGCCGTGCAGCGGCCCCTTCAGCGCCCCGATGGCGCCGGTCACGGCCGAGTGCAGGTCCGAGAGCGTGGAGGTGATTACCCGCGCCGTGAAGGTCGAGGCGTTGAAGGAGTGCTCGGCGTACAGGATCATCGAGACATTGAAGGCCTCCACTACTTCCTGGACCGGCTCCTCGCCGAAGGACATCCATAGGAAGTTGGCGGAATAGCCCAGGTCGTCACGGGGCTCCACCGCTGCCTGCCCGTGGCGACGGCGCTGGTCGTAGGCCACCACCGCCGGCATGGCGGCGAAGAGGTCCACGGCCTTGGCCATGTTGGCCTCCCGCGAGGAGTCCTCGGCGAGCGGGTGCCGGGCGCCCATCACCGACGCCGCGGTGCGGCAGACGTCCATGGGGTGCGAGGTGATCGGCAGCGCGTCGATGACCTGCTTGACGACCGGATCCAGGGCACGTCCCGCGCGCTCGGCGGCGGTGAACTCCGCCAGCTGCTCCGGCGTCGGCAGCTCGCCGTTCCAGAGCAGGTAGGCCACTTCCTCGAAACTGCACTTGGCTGCCAGCTCCTGGACGGGGTAGCCGCGGTAGAGCAGGGAATTGGTGTCCGGGTTGACCTTGGACACCGCGGTGTAGTCCACCACGACGCCGGCAAGGCCCTTTTTGATCTCATTTTCAGCCATGCTGAAACTCCTTTGTTCCTAACGCCTGTTGACCGGCCGGGGCCGGCAGTCCGGTGGGGGTGTCAGATGCCGGGGATCTGGAAATTGAAGACCCCGGTGTCAAAGCGGTTGTACGCCTCGTAGTCGACGAGGTCGTAGAGACGCGCACGGGTCAGCATGCTCGAAACCTGTGCCTCCTGGGTGCCGTCGGATTTGATCGATTCCAGAGTACGCTCAGCAGCGCCCATGGCACTACGGAGCAGCGTTACCGGGTAGATGACCATGTTGACGCCGACGCCGGCCAGCTCGTCGACCGTGAACAGCGCGCTCTTGCCGAACTCGGTCATGTTGGCCAGAATCGGCACGTCGACGGCGTCGCGGATGGCCTGGAACTCGCTGAGGTCCTTCATGGCTTCCGGGAAGATCGCGTCAGCGCCGGCTTCCACGAGGGCCTTGGCCCGCTGCTGCGCCGCCTCGAGCCCATCGGTGGCCCGGATGTCGGTCCGGGCCATGATCAGGAAGTTGGGATCCCGCCGGGCGTCGGCCGCGGCCCGGATCCGCTTGGTCGCGGTGTCGAGGTCCACAACGTTCTTACCGTCGAGGTGGCCGCAGCGCTTCGGGTTGAACTGGTCCTCGATGTGGCAGCCGGCCAGGCCCGCGTTCTCGAGCTCCTGGATGGTGCGTGCGACGTTCATCGGCTCGCCGAAACCGGTATCGGCGTCGACGATCGAGGGCAGGTCCGTCATCCGGGCGATCTGCCCGGCCCGGGTGGCCACCTCGGTGAGCGTGGTCAGGCCGATGTCCGGCAGGCCGAGGTCATTGGCGAGGACGGCGCCGGAGATGTACACCCCCGCGAATCCCTTTTCCTCGATCAGCCGGGCCGAGAGCGGGTTGAACGCACCCGGGAACTGCTGGATCGTTCCGGAAGCAAGCAGCTCCCGGAACCGGATCCGCTTCTGCTCCGGCGTGGTCTTCGAATACAGCATTAGAAGAGTCCCTTCGGGGCGGCTGCCAGGTCGATCACGCCGTCGGCTGCCTTGATGTTGAGCTGGTCGAGCTCGCCGGCGGCGAGTTCGGGAAGCCGCGCGGCGGCGGCCAGGAAGCGCTCGATCTCGTCCTCGGCCACGAGGCCGGCGGCGAGGGTGCGGAACTTGTTGACGTACTGCTCGCGGGCGAACGGCCGGGCGCCCAGCGGGTGCGCGTCGGCGACGGCGATCTGGTCGGTGATGACGGTGCCGTCCTTGAGCGTGATCTCCACGGAGCCGCCGAAGGCCTTCTCCGCGATATCCAGCGAGTGGTAGCGGCGGGTCCATTCCGGATCCTCGACCGTGGTCACCTTGTGCCACAGCTCCACCGTGTCCGGGCGGCCTGCGCGCTCCGGGGCGTAGGAATCGACGTGGTGCCAGGCCCCGTCCTGCAGGGCCACCGTGAAGATGTACGGGATGGAGTGGTCCAGGGTTTCCCGGCTTGCCGTGGGGCTGTACTTCTGCGGGTCGTTGGCGCCGGAACCGATCACGTAGTGCGTGTGGTGGCTGGTCTTGATCAGCACGGACTCGACGTTGGCCGGGTCGGTGACCTCGGGGTGCTCGCCGTGCAGCTTGCGGGCCAGGTCAATCCACGCCTGTGCCTGGTACTCGGCGGAGTGTTCCTTGGTGTAGGTGTCCATGATGGCGCGCTTGGCTTCGCCGTCCTCGGGCAGCGGCACCGTGTAGTTGGCGTCGGGGCCATCGAGCATCCAGGCGATGACGCCGTCTTCACCTTCGTAGATCGGCACCGGGGAGGTCTGGCCGCGTATGGCACGGTCGGCGGATTCAACAGCCATCTTGCCGGCAAACGCGGGGGCGTGGGCCTTCCAGGTGGAGATCTCGCCCTTGCGGGACTGGCGGGTGGCGGTGGTGGTGTGCAGCGCCTGGCCGATGGACTGGAAGATGGTCTCGACGTCGAGGCCCAGCAGGGTGCCGATGCCGGCGGCGGCGGAGGGGCCCAGGTGCGCTACGTGGTCGATCTTGTGCTTGTGCAGGCAGATGGCCTTGACCAGGTTGACCTGGATCTCGTAGCCGGTGGCGATGCCGCGGATCAGGTCCTTGCCGCTGGAACCGACGTGCTGGGCGACGGCGAGGATCGGCGGGATGTTGTCGCCCGGGTGGGAGTAGTCCGCGGCCAGGAACGTGTCGTGGTAGTCGAGTTCGCGGACGGCGACGCCGTTGGCCCAGGCCGCCCATTCCGGAGCAACGCGCTCCTCGATGCCGAACACCTTCGAGCCCTTGCCGCCGGTGCTGGGACCGTGGGTGAGTGCCTGGGCGCGGGCGGCGACGATCGGGGCGCGGTTCAGGGAAGCGATGGCCACCGAAGCATTGTCGATGACACGGTTGATCACCATGTCGGTGACCTCGTCGGAGACGGCGACGGGATCCGCGGCGACCTTGGCGATCTTATAGGCGAGCTGGTCCTCGCGGGCCAGGTTTTCCTCGCTCTTGTAAACGCGGACGTGGTGTTCCTTAACCATGGTGCTCCTTCTAGTGAGGTACGTGGGTGGCTTTGACGTGGGAAAGGCTTCGGTGCAGATGCAGCGTGGTGGCGGCCTCGGCGAGCCGCGGGTTGCCGGCGGCGATGGCTTCGGCAATGGTGGCGTGCTCGGCGGCCGCTGCGGTGAGGCGCTCGGCGTCGTCGGCCGCCAGCCGGCGCACCCGGACCAGGTGAACGCGCAGGCTGCGCATGGCCTGGACCAGGTAGGAGTTGGAAATAGCGGCGTCGATGGCCGCGTCGAGCCGCCCGACCAGGCTGTAGTAGTCATGGCGTGCGGGGTCTGTGCCATTGATCAGCTCCGGCGCTCGCAGGAGCTCGCGACGCAGTTGCTCGAATGTCGCCGCATCGCCGCGCTCGGCGGCCAGCGCCGCGGCCCTGCCCTCGAGGGTTTCGCGCAGTTCGAAGAGTTCGTCAATGTCCTCGAGGGAAATGTCGGTAACGACGACGCCGCGGCCGCCCGCCGTCGTCGTCAGCCCTTCCGCGCTGAGCCGGCTGAGGGCCTCGCGCAGCGGGGTCCGCGAGATGCCGAGCCGCTCGGACTGTTCGACCTCGGCGAGGACTGTTCCCGGCAGGAGACGCCACTCGATGATGTCGTCGCGCAGGGCGGCGTAGGCCTTGTCACTGGCGCGCATGATGGTCTCCTTCCTCGGCTGACCCGTCCAGTGTATACACAATCGGCAGAATAGGCCACACTTTCCGGCCCTAATCAGCAAAAAGAGCCAGATCCAAGTGTCCGGTGTATACACAGCCCTTGTGGAAGGACCCCAGCAGGGCTACCATGAGCTGCATCACAACGTCGTGGACGGGATTACTTCATGGTCACCAAGAGCTACCGGGACAGTTACCAGCGCAGCGTTGAGCAGCCGGAGGACTTCTGGCTTGAGGCCGCCGGGAAGATCGACTGGAGCACGCCGCCGGGCCGGGCCCTCGACTCCAGCCGCGCGCCGCTTTACAGCTGGTTTCCCGACGGCGTGCTGAACACCTGCTACAACGCCCTGGACCGCCACGTGGCGGAGGGCCGCGGCGGCCAGGACGCCCTGATCTACGACTCCGCCATGCTGGGCACGCAGCAGCGCTTCAGCTACGCCGAGCTCACCGACCTCGTCGCTCGCTTCGCCGGGGTGCTGCGCAGCCACGGCGTCGGCAAGGGCGACCGCGTGGTGATCTACATGCCGATGATCCCGGAGGCCGCCATCGCCATGCTGGCAACCGCCCGGCTCGGCGCGATCCACTCGGTGGTCTTCGGCGGTTTCGCGCCTAAGGAACTCGCCGCCCGCATCCGGGACGCCGACCCCGCCGCCGTGGTCACCGCCTCCGGCGGAATCGAGCCCTCGCGGCGGATCGAGTACCTCCCGGCCGTCGCCGAAGCGCTGGAACTGGCCGGCGCGCCGGAGACCCCCGTGCTGGTCAAGGCACGGGAAGGCTTCACCGCGTCCGCTGCAGACCACGCCGGTTGGCTGGACTGGGACACGGCGATGGCGTCCGCCGAGCCCGCCGCCCCGGTCGACGTCGCAGCCACGGACCCCCTCTACATCCTCTACACCTCGGGCACCACCGGGTCACCCAAGGGCGTGGTGCGGGACAACGGGGGCCACGCCGTCGCCCTGAGCTGGACGCTGGAGAATATCTACGACGTCGGCCCCGGCGACGTCATGTGGACTGCCTCCGACGTCGGCTGGGTGGTGGGGCACTCGTATATTGTTTACGGGCCGCTGCTGGCCGGCGCCACCACCGTGATCTATGAAGGCAAGCCGGTGGGCACCCCGGACGCGGGCGCGTTCTGGCGGGTCATCCAGGACCACAAGGTCAACGTGCTGTTTACCGCCCCTACCGCGTTGCGGGCCATCCGGAAGGCCGACCCCGAGGCAAAGCTGCTCGAAGAATACGACATCTCCAGCCTGCGCACCCTGTTTGCGGCGGGCGAGCGGCTGGACACGGACACGTTCCACTGGGCGTCCCGCGTCCTCGGCGTGCCCGTGGTGGACCACTGGTGGCAGACCGAGACCGGCTGGGCCATCTGCGCCAACCCTCGCGGCCTGGACGGGCTGCCGATCAAGGCCGGTTCGCCCAGCGTTCCGATGCCCGGCTTCAGGCTGCGGATCCTGGACGGCGCGGGCGACGAGGTGGAAACCGGCACCGAGGGGAACATCGTCCTGGGACTGCCCCTGCCGCCGGGCACGCTGACCACGCTCTGGCGCAACGACGAACGCTACATCTCCTCCTACCTGCAGGCCTTCGAGGGCTGCTACGCCACCGGCGACTCCGGTTACCAGGACGAGGACGGCTACCTCTTCGTGATGGGCCGGACCGACGACATCATCAACGTCGCCGGGCACAGGCTCTCCACCGGCGCCATGGAACAGGTGATCGGCCAGCACCCGGCCGTCGCCGAATGCGCTGTGATCGGACTCGCGGACCCCCTCAAGGGCCAACGCCCCAGCGGCTACGTGGTCCTCAAATCGGGGGTGGACGTGCCGGAGGAGATCCTGGTCAAGGACCTGATCGCCCTGGTCCGGCGCGACATTGGCGCCGTGGCGGATTTCAAGCACGTCACGGTCGTGGAGGCCCTGCCGAAGACCCGCTCCGGAAAGATCCTGCGCAAGACCATGCGCCAAATCGCCGACGGCGACGACTATGTGGTGCCCTCCACGATCGAGGACGCCGGCGTGATCGACCAGCTCCTGGAGACGCTGCGGCCCGGCGCCGTGGGCACCCGCCCGTCAACGGCGTCCTAGTCCGCCAGTTGGGTGAGCTGGCGCCGCGGGGGAGAGGCATGGGGCCAGGTGTAGGGCTACGACGCCGGCCGGCTCCAGCGGTACTCGTTCTCCGGCCGGCCGGGGGCGCCGTAGCGTGCGGTGCGTGACACCGTACCGGCGTCCGCGAGGTACTCGAGGTAGCGGCGGGCCGTGACGCGGGACATGCCCAGTGCTTCCATCACCTCGCTGGCCGACACCGCACCGGCCTGCAGCTTCATGAAGTCCTGCACGGAATCCAGTGTCGAGGCGGACAGGCCCTTGGGCAGCGGCAGTTCGGAGGGCGCCCGCAGGCTGGCGAAGGCCTGGTCCACGTCACTCTGGGACGCCCCGGCGCCGGTACCGCCCGGGCCGGGGGAGGCCAGCTGTTCACGGAACTGCCGGTAGCTGCTCAGCTTGTCCGCGAACGTGGCGTAGGTGAACGGCTTGATCAGGTACTGCACGACGCCGGTTGCCACGGCGCTGCGGACGATGTTCAGCTCCCGCACCGCCGTGATCGCGATGATGT
This sequence comes from Arthrobacter sp. YAF16, assembly GCF_052113385.1. Taxonomy (NCBI): domain Bacteria; kingdom Bacillati; phylum Actinomycetota; class Actinomycetes; order Micrococcales; family Micrococcaceae; genus Arthrobacter; species Arthrobacter sp. YAF16. Next base: position 218,230 of record NZ_JBFRDC010000006.1, on the reverse strand, counting down.
CCGCAAAGAGGCCGGCGGCACGCATCCGGCGGGCGATGTCCAGCCCGTGCAGGTCCGGCAGGTTCATGTCCAGCAAGACCAGTTCCACGGGCTGCCCGGCGGCTGACAGGTCCGTCATCAGGCGCAGGGCGGACTGCCCGTCCGGGGCAGACCCGGCCAGGGTGAAGCCCTCGAGCCGGCCGATGTAGGCGGCGTGGGCGGCCGCGGCGATCGGCTCGTCCTCGACGACGAGTACGCGGATATCGCTCATTGCTGTTCCTCTGCTGTCCCGGCTGGTTCTTCCCTGGCGCCGTCCGCGGCGCCTCTCGCCGCGCCTGCCGCTGCAGCCGGTGCCGTCGGCAGGGTGACACGGAACAGTGCCCCGGCCGGGCTGGTGATTGTCATGCTACCGCCCAGGCGCTGCACGGCCTGGCGGACCAGGGCCAGCCCGAGGCCGCGCCCGAAGGGACCCGGAGCCTTGGTGCTGAAGCCGTGCCGGAAAACATCCTCCACGGCGTCCGGATCGATGCCGGGGCCGCTGTCCTCCACCGTGATCTCCAGGGCTCCGCCCGCCGAGGAGACACTCAGCTCCACGAGGCGCGGCGGTGGCGCATCGGCCGCGGCGTCGATCGCGTTGTCGAGCAGGTTGCCGAGGATGGCAACGAGATCCTGGACGGCCAGTCCGGTCACCGCCGTGGAGCCGTCGGTGGTGAGGATGAGTTCGACGCCGCGTTCGTGCGCCTCGGCGGCCTTGCCCATGACCAGGGCGCCGAGCACCGGCTCCTCGAGGGAGCTGACCAGGTCATCGGTCAGCCGCTGGCTCAGCTCCAGGTCGTTGGTGGCGAAATCCAGTGCCTCGTTGCCGCGGCCCAGTTCCATCAGGGACACGATGGTGTGCAGCCGGTTGGCGTGTTCGTGAGTCTGGGCGCGGAGGGCGTCGGAGAGCGTCCGCATGGTCTCCAACTCGCTGCCGAGCGACTCGATTTCGGTGCGGTCCCGGATGGTGGCCACCGTGCCGTAGACGGGGGCGCCGGAGGCCGCCGGCCGCTGCCGGGCCGCGGGGGAGCGGGGCCCGACCGCGGGGCCCTGGTTCACCACCAGGACACGCGGGCCGGTCAGGTGGATTTCGTCCTGGGCGGTCCGGCCGGATTCGAAGAGTTCCTTGAGGCTGGGGGCCAGCGGCAGTTCCGCCAGCGACGGCGCGTCCGGTCCGCGGCCGCCGGAGGACCCGACGTCGACGGCGCGGGGCGGCACCCCGAGCAGCGCGGCCGCCTGATCGTTGTACATAACCACCTTGCCCTTCGGGTCAATCAGGATCACCCCCTCGCGGACCGAGTGGAGCACCGACTCGTAATAGGCGAACAGCTGCGCCAGCTGCTCCGGGCCCCAGCCGCGGGTAACCCGGCGGAGGTAGCGGCCCAGCAGCCAGGAGGCCACCGAACCGCCGGCCAGCAGAGCCACTGCGATCGCGAGCAGCGCCGGCAGGCGGCCGGAAAACGCGACATCCACCGTCCCCACCGTCACGCCCGCCGCCACCAGGGCCCGGACCTTGCCGTCGGCGTCCTTGACCGGGGCGATCGTCCGCACGGACGGTCCGAGTGTGCCGGCCATGATCTCGGTGAAGACCTCGCCGCGCAGGGCCGCGTCGATCGAGCCGATGTAGGGCTTGCCCAGCTCCTCGTTGCGGGGATGGGTCCACCGGGTCCGGTCCGGCGCCATGATCGTGATGAAGTCCGCGCGGGCGTCCCGCATCACCTCCAGGGCGTAGGGCTGGAGCCTCGCCGAGGGATTGGGGGCGCTCGCCGCCTGCAGCACCAGGGGGTTGTCTGCCACCGCGGTGGCGATCCCGGCCATCCGCCGGCCGGCTTCCTCGTAGGCGTGGTCGCGGGCGTCGACGAAGGTGGCCGTGCCGACGACGGCGGTCAGGGCCAGCATGAACAGCAAGTGGGCCACAAACAGCCTGCGGGCGATGCTCCAGTGATGGATCAACTGCACCTTCCATGACCAATATGAACGCAACGGTGATGCGCGTCACTTCATCCCCAATGATGGAGAAACACGCAGAACGGACGTGATGCGCACCCCAAGCCGCATCGAAGTCCAGCCTATCCAAGGAGAACACCATGGCCTCTCAACGAGGAGAGTCAGCGGCAACCGCCGCGGCGCCGGTCAAAAAGCGCAAGGGGCTGGACAAGTCCCACTACCTGTACATCGCAGTCATTGTCGCCGTGGTCCTCGGCGCCCTGGTCGGCCTGATCTTCCCCGAGGTCGGCAAGTCCCTCAAGCCGCTCGGCGACGGCTTCATCAAGCTCATCAAGATGATGATCGCCCCCGTCATCTTCTGCACCATCGTGCTGGGCATCGGCTCGATCGCCAAGGCCGCCACGGTCGGCAAGGTCGGCGGCCTGGCCCTCGGCTACTTCATCGTCATGTCGACCTTCGCGCTGGCCATCGGCCTCGTCGTCGGCAACCTGATCCACCCGGGTGAGGGCCTCAAGCTCGCCCCGTACGATCCCAACAAGAAGGCCGCCACGGACAGCACCGTCGACTTCCTGCTCGGCATCATCCCGGGCGACATCCCCGTGCTGCCCACCCTGCTCGCCGCCATCCTGGTCGGCTTCGCGCTACAGAAGATGGGCCCGCAGGGCACCCCGATCCTGAAGGCCATCGGCCACGGCCAGGCCCTCGTGTTCCGCATCCTGATCATGGTCATGTGGCTCGCCCCGGTCGGGGCATTCGGTGCGATCGCCGCCGTCGTCGGCGCCACCGGCGTGCAGGCCATCATCAGCATGGCCACCCTCATGGTCGCCTTCTACATCACCTGCGCGGTGTTCATCGTCGTGATCCTGGGCGGCCTGCTCCAGGTCGTCTCGGGTGTCAACATCTTCCGCCTGATGCGTTACCTCGGCCGCGAATACCTGCTGATCTTCTCCACGTCCTCCTCCGAAGCGGCCCTGCCCCGCCTGATCGCGAAGATGGAACACCTCGGTGTCTCCAAGCCCGTCGTCGGCGTCACGGTCCCCACCGGCTACTCCTTCAACCTCGACGGCACGGCCATCTACCTGACCATGGCCTCCCTGTTCGTCGCCAACGCGATGGGCACCCCGCTGGACCTGGGCGCCCAGATCTCGCTGCTGATCTTCATGATCATCGCCTCCAAGGGCGCCGCCGGCGTCACCGGCGCCGGCCTCGCCACCCTGGCAGCGGGCCTGCAGGCCCACCGTCCGGAACTGCTCGGCGGCGTGGGCATGATTGTCGGCATCGACCGCTTCATGTCCGAGGCCCGCGCGCTGACCAACTTCACCGGCAACGCCGTGGCGACCGTCCTGATCGGCACCTGGGTCAAGGAGATCGACGGCGGACAGGTCGAGCGTGTCCTCTCCGGCGCCGAGCCCTTCGACGAGCAGACCATGATCGCCGGCCACACCGGGCACGTGGCCGCCGACCAGCCGGCCGGCCAGGCCGCGCAGCCGGTGCCGGTCAACGCCTGAGCACCAGCCCGAACGCACTGAAACCGCCCGGACGCGCACCCCGCGTCCGGGCGGTTTCGTTTGCGGCGGGGCCCCGGTGCCAGGCAACCCTCGACCTCTACCAGAGGGTCAAGGCGCGCGGAACGGCGGTTGTCAAGGTCCGTCGAATACCGTGTCGGGGGCTGTAACCTTGGGAGGAATAACGATCCGTGCCGGGCGGCCGCAAGCAAGATGGGGCCGCAACATGAGCCAGTCAGCACAACAAGCAGCCGGCAGGGTCAGGCACGAAAATCACCGTCATCGAAAGTGTGGATAGATACGTGAGCAGCGAACAGGGTTCAGCCACTCTGGAAGGCACCGGACTCGACCTGGAAGACGCCATCATGGGCCCCACCGGGCGCCCCCAACGCGACTTTCCGGAGCCCGCGCCGCTGTCATCCCACGGCCCGGCCCGGGTCATCGCCATGGTCAACCAGAAGGGCGGCGTGGGCAAAACCACGTCCACCATCAACCTGGCCGCTGCCCTGGCCGAATACGGCCGCCGCGTGCTGCTGGTCGACTTCGACCCGCAGGGCGCCCTCTCTGCCGGCCTCGGCACCAATCCGCACGAGCTGGACCTCACGGTCTACAACGTGCTGATGGACCGCAAGGTCGACATCCGCGACGCCATCCAGAAGACCGGCGTCGAAAATGTGGACCTGCTGCCGGCCAACATCGACCTCTCCGCTGCGGAAGTCCAGCTCGTGAACGAGGTCGCCCGTGAACAGGTCCTGGACCGGGCCCTGAAAAAGGTCGAAGACGACTACGACGTTGTCCTGATCGACTGCCAGCCCTCGCTCGGGCTGCTCACGGTCAACGCGCTGACCGCGGCGCACGGCGTCATCATCCCGCTGATCTGTGAATTCTTCGCCCTGCGCGCCGTGGCGCTGCTGGTCGAGACGATCGATAAGGTCCAGGACCGGCTGAACCCCCGCCTGCAGGTCGACGGCGTCCTCGCCACCATGTACGACTCCCGCACCCTGCACGGCCGCGAGGTCATCGCCCGGCTGGTGGAGGCCTTCGGGGACAAGGTCTTCGAGACCGTGATCAAGCGCTCCATCAAGTTCGCCGACGCCACCGTGGCTGCCGAGCCGATTACCAGCTACGCCGGCAACCACGCCGGTGCCGACGCCTACCGCCGCCTGGCCAAAGAGCTGATTTCGCGCGGCGGCGCGCCCTAACCAGGGCTATGGCGGTGACGGGAACCGCGACGGCAGAGCTGTCGCCGCCCGGGAAGAAGCCCGGATTCGAGGTCCGGCTGGCCAACTTCACCGGCCCTTTCGACCTGCTGCTGGGCCTGATCTCCAAGCACCAGCTGGACATCACCGAGGTGGCGCTGGCCACGGTCACCGACGAGTTCATCAAATACATCAAGGGGCTGCAACGGCTGGGGGAGGACTGGGCCCTGGACGAGGCCAGCGAATTCCTGGTCATCGCCGCCACCTTGCTGGACCTCAAGGCGGCCAGGCTGCTGCCCTCCGGCGAGGTCGAGGACGACGAGGACATCGCGCTGCTCGAAGCCCGCGACCTGCTCTTCGCCCGGTTGCTCCAGTACAAGGCCTTCAAGCAGGTTGCCGGACTGATCGGCTCGACGCTGGAGCTGGAGGGCCGGCGCTACCCGCGGCAGGTCGCCCTGGAGGGCCAGTTCGCCGCCCTCCTGCCCGAGCTGGTCTGGAAGCACACCCCGCAGCAGTTCGCGGCTCTGGCCGAAGCGGCCCTGAAGCCCAAGGAAGCAGCCCCCACCGAAGTGGGCCTCGAACACCTGCATGGCACGCCGGTAAGCGTGAAGGAGCAGGCCGAAATCATCGGCCACCGCCTGCGTCTTGGCAAGGCACTCACCTTCCGGGCCCTGATCGCCGACGCCGAGTCCACCCTCGTAGTGGTGGCCCGGTTCCTCGCGCTGCTGGAAATGTTTCGGGACAAGGCAGTGGGCTTCGACCAACTGCTTCCCCTCGGCGAGCTGTCCGTGCACTGGACCGCCGACGACCCGGACTGGAGCAGCGACAAGCTGAGCGAAGAATACGAGGAGCAGCCGTGACCGAAGCACCCACCTCTGCCACAGCCGGCGGGGCCCCATCAGGCGCGGCCGGATCCGACGCCGGCGACTCCCGGGTTCCGGACGTTTCCGGACTGCCCGGCGGCGCCCGTGCCGCGCTGGAGGCCGTGCTCATGGTGGTCGACGAACCGGCCACGGCCACGGAGCTCGCCGCCGGCCTGAACCTGACGGTCGACGTCGTCGAGGGCCTGCTCGGGGAACTGCAACGGGAGTATAACGGCTATACTGGTAATGCCCCGGATGCGGACGACGCCAGCACTGCGATTAATCGTGCTGGTTTCGGTGCCGCCCCCCGGGGTTTTGAATTGCGGAATATCGCCGGAGGCTGGCGGATCTATTCCCGCGCTGAGTTCGCCGACGTCGTAGGCGGATTCGTGCTGGAAGGACAGACAGCCAGGCTGACGCAGGCGGCGCTCGAAACGCTCGCCGTCATCGCCTACCGCCAGCCCGTTTCCAGGGCGCGGGTGTCTGCAATTCGAGGGGTCAATGTTGACTCCGTCGTGCGGACGCTGACCCAGCGCGGACTGATCGAGGATTCGGGAACCGATCCTGAGTCCGGGGCCATCCTGTACCGCACGACGTCGTATTTCCTCGAACGTATGGGAATCGGCTCGGTGGCTGAGTTGCCTCAGCTTTCGCCCCATCTTCCAGGGCTTGAAGGCATAGCAGAGTTTTACGACGCAGGAAGAATGTAGGCAGGAATGCTGCCTGCGTAACGAGTATCCACCAGGGCAGAACCATTTGCCCGGCCGGTGGGGGCTGCCGTGAGGCAGCCGCCGCGGGCCAACAAACGAAGGACGGGTCATGACACAGGCGGGACGCCAGGGTTCACCACGTAACGGTTCGGGACGCACCAGCGCCGGACATCAATCAGCACGCACCCAGGGTGCGGGCGGCGCCGGCCGAGGCCAGCGCGACTTCTCCAAGGGCGGCGGCGACCGCCCGTTCAAGCGGCCCAAGCCGCGCGAAGAGGCTTTCATCGATCCGGACCTGAACCCCGCGGGTTCAGCTCCGGAATCCGGGGACCGCAACGGCGCCAAGCCGGCAGCGCGTAAGCCGGCCGCCCGCAAGCCTGCGGCACGCAAGCCCGGTGCCGGCAAGGTCCCCGGTACGCCGGGCGCGCTCAAGCCCAAGCCGCGCATCGGCGCCGGAGCGGCCAAGGCCACCGGTTCCAGCGCGTTCGGCGGCGAACGCTTCGGCCAGAACCTCGGCCCGGTCCGGAAGCCGGCCCGCAAACGCGGCCCGCGCGGACCCGTGCCGCAGTCCGAACTGCACGATGCCGACGGTGTCCGTCTGCAAAAGGTCATGGCCTCCGCCGGCGTCGCCTCCCGGCGCGTCTGCGAGGAAATGATCGCCGAAGGCCGCGTCGAGGTCGACGGCCAGGTCGTCACCGAGCTCGGCATGCGCGTCGACCCCAAGGCGTCCGTGATCCACGTGGACGGCCTGCGCATCCAGCTGGACGAAAACATGGTCTACATGGTGTTCAACAAGCCCAAGGGCGTTGTCTCCACGATGGAAGACCCGGACGGCCGTCCGTGCGTCAGCGATTTCGTCCGCAACCACCACGGCGAACGCCTTTTCCACGTCGGCCGGCTCGATGTCGCCACCGAGGGGCTCCTGCTCCTGACGAACGACGGCGAACTCGCCAACCGCCTGACGCACCCCTCCTACGAGGTGCCCAAGACGTACCTCGTCCAGGTCCGCGGGCCGTTCCCGCAGGGCGTCGGCGCGCAGCTCAAGGCCGGCGTCGAACTCGAGGACGGCATTGCCTCGGTCGACTCCTTCAAGCTCGTCGACTCGACCCCGGGCCACGTGCTGATCGAGGTCGTGCTGCACTCGGGCAAGAACCGCATTGTGCGGCGCCTCTTCGACGCCGTCGGTTTCCCGGTACTGCGCCTGGTCCGCGTCAAGGTCGGTCCCATCGGCCTGGGCGACCAGCGCCAGGGCAGCATCCGCAACCTCGGCAAGCAGGAAGTCGGCCACCTGCTGGCATCCGTGGGGCTGTAAGGCATGTCCGCTTTTCGCACCCACGGCCGCGGCCACCTGAACGGGCCGGTCGTGGTCGTGGGCACCGGACTGCTGGGCACCAGCATCGGGCTGGGGCTCCGGGGCCGCGGCGTCGCCGTGTTCCTCTCCGACCCGTCGCCTACCAACCAGGCCGTCGCCGTCGACATCGGCGCAGGCCTGCCCTTGGCGCGCCTTGACGGCGAAACGCCGGAACTCGTCGTGGTCGCCGCGCCGCCGGACGTGACCTCCGACGTCGTCGCCCGCGCCCTCGCGGACTACCCGCAGGCCGTTGTGGTGGACATTGCCAGCGTCAAGGCGTCCATCCAGGCGGAGCTGCGCGAGCGCGGCGCCGACCTGGGCCGCTACGTCGGCACCCACCCGATGGCGGGCCGGGAAAAGTCCGGCCCCGTCGCCGCCCGCGGGGAACTGTTCACCTCGATGCCGTGGGTGCTCTGCCCCACGCCGGAAACCCGGCCCGAGGCCCTGCAGGCGGCGCGTGCGCTGGCCGGGGACCTGGGCGCCGTCGTCTCCGAATTCGGTGCCGAGGAACACGACGAGGCCGTGGCGCTGGTCTCGCACCTGCCCCAGGTCATGTCCTCCCTCGTAGCCAGCCGGCTGCAGGGAACCCCGCTGCACGCGCTCTCGCTGGCCGGCAACGGGCTGCGGGACGTGACCAGGATCGCCGCGAGCGACCCCACGCTCTGGGTGCAGATCCTCGGCGCCAACGCGGGCAAGGTCGTGGAGATCCTCTACGGCGTCCGCGAGGACCTGAACCGGCTGATCGGAACCCTCGAGGATCCGACCGCGCCCGGTGCCAGGCTGGACCTTGCCCAGCTGATCAGCGAAGGCAACGCCGGCCAGGCCCGGATCCCGGGCAAGCACGGCGGACCGCCGCAGGCCTACTCCTGGCTGACCGTCCTGGTGGACGACACGCCCGGCCAGATCGCCAGGCTCCTGACCGAGATCGGCGAGATCGGCGTCAACCTCGAGGACCTCCGACTGGACCACTCCTCAGGACAGAATGTCGGCATGGTGGAACTCTCCGTGCTGCCCAACAAGCACGAGCTGCTCATCGAAGCCCTCAACGACCGTGGATGGCGGGTACTCCAGTAATGACCCAGGAACTCATTGAAACGGTGGACGTCGTCCGCCCCGGCAAGAGCCTCGTCGTCGCAATCGACGGCCCCTCCGGCTCCGGCAAATCCAGCGTCAGCAAAGAGGTGGCGCGCCGGCTCAGGCTGGCCTACCTCGACACCGGCGCCATGTACCGGGCCCTGACCTGGTTCTGCCTCGACAGCGGCCTGGACCTCGCCGACGCCGAAGCCATCGAAGCCGCTGCCGAGGCCCTCCAACTGGAGATCAGCACCAGCCCGCAGGAAGAGTACGTCCGGGTCGCGGGTGCCGACATCACCGAGGCCATCCGCGAACCGGGCATCTCCGCTGCGGTCAGCGCGGTCGCCACCACGCTCGGGGCACGGACCGAACTGATCCGCCGGCAGCGCGCGCTGATCGAAAAGCACCACCGCCGAATGGTGGTGGAGGGCCGGGACATCACCACCGTCGTCGCTCCCAATGCCGAGGTGCGCATGCTGCTCACCGCCAGCGAAGAGGCCCGGCTTCGCCGCCGCGGCATCCAGCTCGGCGGCAGCCAGAACGCCGAACAGCTTGCCGCGCAAGTCACGGCGCGGGACGCCAAGGACTCCACCGTGGTGAACTTCACGCAGGCCGCCGACGGCGTGGTCACGCTGGACTCCTCGGACCTGGACTTTGCCCAGACCGTTGACGCGGCCCTCGGGATCGTGCACCGGGTCGTCACCCACACGGCCATCAACCACACGGCCATCGACCGTGACTGAGGGCTCAGCCGGGGCGCAGCTTCCCGGCCGCTGGTTCAAGCACGGGACCATGGCCTGGAGCCGGCCGGTCGGCTGGCTGCTGGACCATCTGGTGTACCGGACCACCGTCCAGGGCCGCGCCAACGTCCCGGCGGCGGGGCCGGTCATCTTCGCCGGAAACCACATCAGTTTCCTGGACGGCCCGGTCATGTTCGGTGCGGCGCCCCGGCCGATGCACATCTTCGTCAAGAAGGAGATGTTCAAGGGGTTCCTGGGCCTGGTCCTGAAGGCCTCCGGCCAGCTGGCGGTGGACCGTTCGGGTGACCGGGCGGCGCTGGAACGGGCCAAGAGCGTCCTCGACGCCGGACGGTGCGTCGGGATCCTGCCCGAAGGCACGCGGGGGAGCGGAGAGGCCGCCGCCATCAACAACGGGGTGGCCTGGCTCGCGCTGAACTCGGGGGCCACCGTGATCCCGGTAGCCATCCTCGGGACCAGGATCAGCGGCGAGCACCTCAACGCGGTTCCCCGTCCCGGCCGGCGGCTGCACGTCAGCTTCGGCGGGGCCCTCACCGTCAGCCGCAGGCCCGGGGAGACCGGGCGTGCTTCAATGGACAGGGTGGGAACCGAGATCCGCGCCGCACTGGCACGGCACGTCCAGGACACTATTCAGAGCAGCGGGCAGCGCCTGCCCGACGCGGATTCACCGCAAGAACCACAGACAGCAGTAGCCGCGACGCCGGCAGATCACCACCTAAGGAAAGTGCAATGAGCGATACGACTCAAACCCCCGGCCATTTTGGCGCCGGCGAAGACGAATACACGCCCACCGGCACGGACCAGGTGGCGGAGAATCTTGCCGCCCTGGACGACGAGGAAGCCGAGCTCCGCGCGGCCTCGCTCCGCGCCGGCCTGGACGACTACGAACTGGACGAGGAAGACGCCGCCCTGCTGAGCGGGCGCTACGAGGACGAGGACTTCGACGGCCCGGTCAAGCTTGACCCCGTCCTGGCCATCATCGGCCGGCCGAACGTCGGCAAGTCCACCCTGGTCAACCGCATCCTGGGCCGCCGCGAAGCCGTCGTGGAGGACACCCCCGGCGTCACCCGTGACCGCGTTATGTACTCGGCGCACTGGAACGGCCGGAACTTCACCGTGGTTGACACCGGCGGCTGGGAGCACGACGCCCGGGGCATCCACGCCCGCGTCGCCGAGCAGGCCGAGATGGCCGTGGAGCTCGCCGACGCCGTGCTGTTCGTGGTGGACTCCGCCGTCGGCGCGACCGCCACGGACGAAGGCGTCATGAAGATGCTGCGCAAGTCCAAGAAGCCGGTCATCATGGTGGCCAACAAGGTCGACGACTTCGCCCAGGAAGCCGACTCGGCCGCGCTCTGGGGCCTCGGCTTCGGCGAGCCGTACCCGGTCTCCGCCCTGCACGGCCGCGGCGTCGCCGACCTGCTCGACCATGTCATGGACACGCTGCCGGAGTTCTCCACGATCGAAGGACTCGAGCGCAGCGGCGGCCCGCGCCGGATCGCCCTGATCGGCCGGCCGAACGTCGGCAAGTCCTCGCTGCTGAACAAGCTCGCCGGCTCCGAACGCGTCGTCGTCGACAACACCGCCGGCACCACCCGTGACCCGGTCGACGAGTTCATCGAACTCGGCGGCCGTACCTGGCGCTTCGTCGACACGGCAGGCATCCGCCGCCGCCAGCACATGGCCCAGGGCGCCGACTTCTACGCCTCGCTGCGCACCCAGAGCGCGCTCGAAAAGGCCGAGGTCGCCGTCGTGCTCCTCGCCGTGGACGAGGTGCTCAGCGAGCAGGACGTACGCATCCTGCAACTCGCGATCGAGTCCGGCCGCGCGCTGGTGCTCGCGTTCAACAAGTGGGACCTGCTCGACGACGAACGCCGCACCTACCTGGAACGCGAAATCGAACAGGACCTCGCCCACGTGGCGTGGGCGCCGCGCGTCAACATCTCGGCCAAGACCGGCTGGCACAAGGACCGGCTGGTTCCTGCCCTGGACACTGCGCTGGAGAGCTGGGACAAGCGCATCCCCACCGGACGGCTCAACGCCTTCCTCGGCGAACTGGTGGCGGCACACCCGCACCCGGTCCGCGGCGGCAAGCAGCCCCGCATCCTCTTCGGCACCCAGGCCTCCAGCCGGCCGCCGAAGTTCGTGCTCTTCACCACCGGCTTCCTGGATCCCGGCTACCGCCGCTTCATCACCCGCCGGCTCCGCGAAACCTTCGGCTTCGAGGGCACGCCGATCGAGGTAAACATGCGGGTCCGGGAAAAGCGCGGCAAGAAGCGCTAATTCCGAACGCGCCCGCCGAGGGAAAAAGTTCCCGTGACACAAGTGAAAGTGTCACGGGCACCCTCCGGAATCGTGTAAGCTTTTGGAGGTGGTTCGGCCGGACTGCTCGGATGAAATCCTTTGGATAACAACAGGACATCATCAAGAGCGGAGAACGGCGGAACCAACGGGCTGTAGCGCAGCTTGGTAGCGCACTTGACTGGGGGTCAAGGGGTCGCAGGTTCAAATCCTGTCAGCCCGACCAACAGAAAGTACCCCGCCATTCCGGCAACGGAATGGCGGGGTTTTCTGTTTCCCGGACCGGTCGACTTCGTAAAGCGGCTCCTGGAAAAGTCCTACTTCAAAAAACGCGACGTCCGGCGGTCCGCCAGGATCTTTCCCTTCGTCTGGCAGTGCGGGCAGTACTGCAGCGCGGTGTCGGCAAAGGAGACCTCTCGCACGGTGTCTCCGCAGACCGGGCATGCTTCGCCGGCCCGGCCGTGCACCCGCATGTGGCTCCGCTTGGCGTCCTTGAGCTCGGCCGGCGGCTTCCCGCGGGCCTCGGCCAGTGCCGTGCCCAGGATTTCGTGGATGGCGTCGTACAGGCGCTCTACCGCCGCCCGGTCCAGGGCGCCGGCGATGGCGAACGGGGAGATCCTGGCCGCGTGCAGAATCTCGTCGCTGTAGGCGTTCCCGATGCCGGCGATGACGCCCTGGCTGCGCAGCAGCCCCTTGATCTGCTGCTTGCCGGCCGCGAGGATCCCGGCCAGGGTCTCGACGTCGAAACCCGGACTGAACGGATCCGGTCCGAGCGCCGCGATCCCCGGCACATCCGTCGGGCTGCGGACCAGGTAGACCGCCAGGCTCTTCTTGGTGCCGGCCTCGGTCAGGTCCAGGTCAAGTGGTCCGCCCCCGCTGGAAAACGACAGCCGCGCCGCGATATGCCCGCTGCCCATTTTCAGCACCGCGCCGGTGGGCGCGTCGGTGAACCGCACCCAGCCGGCGCGGGCAAGGTGAAAGACAAGATGCAGCCCGTCGGCCTCCAGGTCCACGAACTTGCCATGGCGGCGCACCCCCGTCACGGACCTGCCTTCCAACGCCGAGATGGGAGGATCCGCCGTCTTCAGCACCGCAAACGAGACGATCTGGATTTTCGTGAGGACCGCACCGCGCAGGCGCGTGTCCAGGAAATCCGCGAGGGCTGCCACTTCCGGTAGCTCAGGCATGGGCAAATCCGACCGGAACGGGTGCAGGTGCTGCCATGGCCCCATCATGCCAGAGTCCTCCCGGGGTCCGGCCGGATATGCCTATACTTTCAGCGGCGGCCCGTTCGATCGGCCGCCGTCGACCTTGGTGATTGACCAGACGAAAGGCCCGCCATGAGCATCATTCCCGAAGAGCTGTCCTACACCGCGGAACACGAATGGGTCTCCGCCCCGAATGCCGACGGAGTCGTGCGCGTGGGGATCACGGATTTTGCCCAGGACGCGCTCGGGGACGTCGTCTACGCCCAGATGCCGGAGGTCGGCACCGACATCAAGGCCAACGACGTCGTGGGGGAGGTCGAGTCCACCAAGAGTGTCAGCGACATCTACGCCCCGGTCAGCGGCGAGGTAGTGGCCCGCAACGAGGCCCTGGACACCGATTCCGCCCTGATCAATTCGGATCCCTACGGCGAGGGCTGGCTGATCGAAATCAAGCTCGCAGAAGCCGACGCCGTGGAGTCGTTGCTCAGTGCATCGGAGTACGAACAACAGGTAGGCTAATGGGAAGGTCTCCGGGCCGTGTTACTGGACACAGCAGTTGTTGGAGACAGCGATTACTGGACACAGTGGCCGGCCGGGGGGACTGACTACCGGATCTGCCAGGCTTTTCCGGACGGCATGCGTTGTTTGCAGGGGGGACACCTGCAACGAATGAGGAGGACTCAATGGTTGGGCACGGACAGAACGACACCGGTGAATACGGCACGGGTGGAGTGAAAGCCTCGGAGACCACATCGATCCATCTCACTCCCGTGCGCGACGAGCCCACCCTCACCCCGAAGGTTTCGGTCGAGGAACGCACGGCCATCGAGTCGTTGCCCGCAGGGTCCGCCCTGCTGGTGGCACACAGCGGCCCCAACGCCGGCGCCCGCTTCCTGCTCGACTCGGACGTCACGACGGCGGGCCGCCACCCGGACGCCGATATCTTCCTCGACGACGTCACGGTCTCGCGCCGCCACGTTGAATTCCGCCGCACGGCGCGCAGCTTCGAGGTCGTGGACACCGGGAGCCTGAACGGCACCTACGTCAACCACGACCGTGTCGACAGTGTGGAGCTGAAGTCCGGTAACGAGGTGCAGATCGGCAAGTTCCGGCTCACCTTCTACCTCAGCCCTGCCCGTACCGCAGGCAACGTCTGATATCGGGGTAGTTGCCTGTGGCCATGGCACAAGCCGAACGGCGCGGACCCCAGGTCCTGAACATCGGGGAGGTCCTGGCTCAACTGAGCGACGACTTCCCCAACATGACCGCGTCGAAAATCCGGTTCCTTGAAGAAAAGGGACTCATCAACCCGCAGCGGACTCCCGCCGGGTACCGGCAGTACTCCGAGGGCGACGTCGAGCGTCTCCGTTTTGTGCTGGCCCTGCAGCGGGACCAGTACCTGCCGCTGAAGGTGATCAAGGACTACCTCGACGCGATTGACCGCGGCGAACGCCCGGACAACCTCCCTCCCGGGGTCACGGTCTCGCCGCGGATCGTCTCGGACCAACTCGCCGCCGAACTGAACCACCGGGTACGCCTGCTCAGCGAAGAGCAGCTCCGCACCGAGTCCGGGGCCAGCGTGCCGTTGCTCGAATCCCTGCTCAGCTTCGGCCTGATCGGCCACGTCAACGGCAAATTCGATGAACATGCCCTGCAGGTTGCCCGGGCCTGCGTGCAACTGGAGGGCCACGGCCTGGAACCGCGGCACCTGCGCCCGTTCCAGGCCGCCGCCGAACGCGAATTCGGGCTGGTGGAACGGGCGGTGGCGACCCTGACTTCGCGGAAGGACGCCGCCTCGCACGCCCGCGCCGCCGAGGCCGCCCGCGAAATCAGCGAACTCTGCCTGACGCTGCACCGGGCCCTGGTCCAGGACCGCATCTCGAGGATGGACATCTGATGATTGAGGTGGAAATCGTAGGCGTACGGATTGAATTGCCGTCCAACCAACCGCTTGTGCTGCTCAAGGAGATGCACGGGGAGCGCCACGTCCCCATCTGGATCGGCACCCCGGAGGCCAGCGCCATCGCCCTGGCCCAGCAGGGTGTGGTCCCGCCGCGGCCGATGACGCACGACCTGCTGGTGGACGTTGTCGAGGCATTGGGCCACACGATCGTCAGCGTCAATATCGTGGCGGTCGAGGACAACATCTTCTACGGCCAGCTCCAGTTCGAAGACGGCACCACCGTCAGCTCGAGGGCCTCGGATGCCCTGGCCCTGGCCCTGCGGGCCAAATGCCGGATCTGGTGCGCGGACGCCGTGATGGAAGAAGCCGGTGTGCGGATCACCGAGCACGACGACGGCGAGGAGGCCCAGCCGGGGCCCGCCGTCGACGAAGAGGGCGAGCTGCGCCGCTTCCGCGAGTTCCTGGACGACGTCGAACCCGAGGATTTCGCCGGCTGAAACGGCCCTAAGCTTAAAGTCGAGGTCGAAAGTTTCGACACGCCCCGGCAATACCCCCAACGTCTTTGACCTTGGGCCCCGGCAGGCCTAACGTCGGAGGTACAAGTTCCCATTGCATACAACAGCCGCGCAAGTCACACTGGACAGAGCAGCCGGAGCCGAAACTACACGGATGATTTTCGTGCCTACTCGGTCCGACGCAGGTCCCGGACAGCGCGTCGTTGCTGCAAGTTCCCGCGGGAACTCATGACAAGGAGGATCCACGTGAGTCCGAAAGGCGAAGCAGGCGAGCTCAAGCAGACCTCGACGGCAGGCGTTGCTGTGCCCGCGAGCGGTGCCCAAGGCCTGCTCTTCACCGAGGATCTTCCCGTCCTGGACGAAGACGCGGGTTACCGCGGCCCCACCGCGTGCAAGGCGGCCGGGATCACCTACCGCCAGCTGGACTACTGGGCACGCACCGGGCTCGTCGAACCCGCCGTGCGCGGCGCCGCCGGCTCCGGTTCGCAGCGCCTCTACGGCTTCCGCGACATCCTCGTCCTCAAGGTCGTCAAGCGGCTCCTCGACACCGGCGTCTCCCTGCAGCAGATCCGCACCGCCGTCGAGCACCTCCGGGAGCGCGGGGTCGAAGACCTCGCCCAGATCACGCTGATGAGTGACGGCGCGAGCGTCTACGAGTGCACCTCGGCGGATGAAGTCATCGACCTGGTCCAGGGCGGACAGGGTGTCTTTGGCCGGGGCCACATCGTGGCCCCGCGCTTCTTGTTGTCCTCCATCCGGGAGGCCGGACTTCGAGCCGGAACAATACAGCTAACGCTGGCTGCGGTTGCGGACCATGCCCGCAGCCGCCAGCTCCCCGGTACCGCCGGCCCCCATCAGGTTGCCTAGCAGCGTGTCGAACAACGCCGCGGCGTTCTTGGCGGAGTCCCCGGGCCAGTGATGGACCGAGTGGGCCGCGCCCTGGATCTGCTGCCAGTTCGCCTGCTCCGGGATGTGCGGGGTGAGCAGCAGTTCGCCGAACATGGACTGCATCTCGGCCAGACGGAAGGTGTGCTCCGAGGAGCCGGTCCGCACCCGGTTGGCGACAATGCCTGCGGGGGAGAGGCCTGGCGCGAATTCCTGCCGGAACAGCTGGATGGCGCGCATGGTGCGCTCGGTGCCCGCGACGGAGAACAGTCCCGGCTCGGCGACCAGGGCGACCTTGTCGCTGGCGGACCAGGCCATCCGGGTCAGGCCGTTCAGCGAGGGCGGGCAGTCGATCAGCACGAGTTCGTACTGCCCGGCACCTGCCAGCACGGCGGAGAGTCGGCGCAGGTCGCGGCGGCCGAGGTCGGGCCGGTCGTAGATTCCGGTATAGGCCGAGCCGATGGCGACATCCAGTACGGACGCTGCTGTTCCCTTGGAAGAAGCGCTGTGCTCCACCCATCCGCTGGGGACAACGTTGTCGGCGAGGCGGGCCCGGCGCGGGGACTTGAGCATCCGGCCGATGTCGAGTTGTTCATCGGGCCGGACGCCGAGGGCGGTGCTGGCATCCGCGTGCGGGTCAAGGTCGACCACGAGGGTGGGGATGCCGGCTGCGAGTGCGGCCGACGCCAGTCCGGTTGTCACGGAGGTCTTGCCGACACCGCCTTTGAGGCTGCTGATGCTGACTACTTGCACTTGAAAAACCAATACCTAACGCCGGTTGCCGAGACTGGGTCATGCCGGCCCGTGCGTTCCTTCGGACCGGGGCGTGCATGCGCCACCCACCAACTCATCATATGTTGACCCGGCACCGAAACCCTTCTCATCCGGCCCGACTTATCCGGGCCGGCGGGTGCCCGGACCGCGGCGGAGCCCCCCGCGCGAGAGCGATCTGCCCAATGCCGCCGAAATGACGCATAATGCTGTGATGGGCGCCACAATGATTTGTGTTTGCGCACACCAGTCTTAGAAACTGTGACGACTTACCGAACCACCCGCGATGATGCAGGAGAAGTATGTTTTCCAAGATTCTGGTGGCTAACCGCGGCGAAATCGCCATCCGCGCCTTCCGCGCCAGCTATGAGCTGGGTGCCAAGACCGTTGCAGTGTTCCCGACCGAGGACCGTAACTCGATCCACCGCCAGAAGGCGGATGAGGCGTATCTGATCGGCGAGGAGGGGCACCCGGTCCGGGCGTACCTCGATGTCGACGAGGTGGTGCGCGTGGCGAAGGAGGCCGGGGCCGACGCGATCTACCCCGGCTACGGATTCCTCTCGGAGAACCCCAACCTGGCGCGCGCCGCGGCTGCCGCCGGCATCACCTTCGTTGGACCGCCGGCAGAAGTCCTTGAACTGGCCGGCAACAAGGTCGCCGCACTGGAGGCCGCCCGCAAGGCCGGCGTCCCGGTGCTCAAGTCGAGCCAACCGTCCAAGGACGTCGACGAACTCATCGCCGCCGCGGACGAAATCGGCTTCCCCATCTTTGCGAAGGCCGTCGCCGGCGGCGGCGGCCGCGGCATGCGCCGGGTGGACACCCGGGACGCGTTGCCCGAGGCCCTGCAGGCCGCCATGCGCGAGGCCGACGCCGCCTTTGGTGACCCCACCATGTTCCTGGAACAGGCGGTGCTGCGCCCGCGGCACATCGAAGTGCAGATCCTCGCCGACGCCGAGGGCAACGTCATGCACCTCTTCGAGCGCGACTGCTCCATCCAGCGCCGCCACCAGAAGGTGATCGAGATTGCCCCCGCGCCGAACCTCGATGAGGGCATCCGGCAGGCGCTCTACCGGGACGCCGTGAAGTTCGCCAAGGCCCTGAACTACGTCAACGCCGGCACCGTGGAGTTCCTCGTCGACACCGTCGGCGAGCGGGCCGGCCAGCACGTCTTCATCGAGATGAACCCGCGCATCCAGGTCGAGCACACCGTCACCGAGGAAGTCACCGACGTCGACCTCGTCCAGGCCCAGCTGCGGATCGCCTCCGGCGAGACCCTCGCCGACCTCGGCCTCTCGCAGGAGACCGTCAAGCTCAACGGCGCCGCACTGCAGTCCCGCATCACCACCGAGGACCCGGCAAACGGCTTCCGCCCCGACGTCGGAAAGATCACCGGCTACCGTTCGGCCGGCGGCGCCGGTGTGCGGCTCGACGGCGGCACCGTCTACTCCGGCGCCGAGATCAGCCCGCACTTCGACTCGATGCTGGTCAAGCTGACCTGCCGCGGCCGCGACTACAAGACCGCCGTCGCCCGCGCCCGGCGCGCCCTGGCCGAGTTCCGGATCCGCGGCGTCTCCACCAACATTTCCTTCCTGCAGGCCGTCCTGGACGACCCGGACTTCGTCGCCGGTGACGTCGCCACCTCGTTCATCGACGAACGCCCCGAACTGCTCAAGGCCCGCGTCTCCGCGGACCGCGGCACCAAGCTGCTGACCTGGCTCGCCGAGATCACCGTCAACAAGCCCAACGGCGAGCTCACGGCACACACCGACCCGGCCGACAAGCTGCCCGCCCTGACGGACAGTGACGCCCCCTTGGGGTCCCGGCAGCGGCTGCTCGAACTCGGCCCGGAGGGCTTCGCGAAGGCCCTGCGCGAGCAGGACGCCGTCGCCGTCACCGACACCACCTTCCGCGACGCGCACCAGTCCCTGCTGGCCACCCGCGTCCGGACCCGGGACCTCGTGGCGGCCGGACCGGCAGTATCCAAGCTGCTACCCGAACTGCTCTCCGTCGAGGCCTGGGGCGGCGCGACCTACGACGTCGCCCTCCGCTTCCTGGGCGAGGACCCCTGGGACCGCCTGGCCGCGCTGCGCAAGGCGCTGCCGAACATCTGCCTGCAGATGCTGCTCCGCGGCCGGAACACCGTCGGCTACACGCCATACCCGGAAGAGGTGACGGTGGCCTTCGTCAACGAGGCCGCCGCGACCGGCATCGACATCTTCCGCATCTTCGACGCCCTCAACGACGTCAACCAGATGGCCCCCGCCATCCGCGCCGTCCGCGCCACCGGCACCGCCGTGGCCGAGGTCGCCCTCTGCTACACCGCGGACATGCTCGATCCGGACGAGAAGCTGTACACCCTCGACTACTACCTGGACCTGGCCCAGAAGATCGTCGACGCCGGCGCGCACATCCTCGCGATCAAGGACATGGCCGGACTGCTGCGCCCGGCGGCGGCAGCCCGCCTCGTGACGGCCCTGCGGGAGAAGTTCGACCTCCCGGTACACCTGCACACCCACGACACGGCGGGCGGCCAGCTGGCCACCCTGCTGGCTGCCGTGGACGCCGGCGTGGACGCCGTCGACGTCGCCTCGGCCTCGCTCGCCGGCACCACCAGCCAGCCCTCCGCCTCGGCCCTCGTCGCGGCGCTGGCCCACACGCCGCGGGACACCGGCCTGAGCCTGGCCAATGTGTGCGCCCTGGAACCGTACTGGGAGGCTGTGCGCCGCGTTTACGCCCCGTTCGAGTCGGGACTGCCGGGCCCCACCGGCCGGGTCTACCAGCACGAGATCCCCGGCGGCCAGCTCTCCAACCTGCGCCAGCAGGCGATCGCGCTGGGGCTGGGCGAACGCTTCGAAGCGATCGAGGACATGTACACCGCAGCGGACCGCATCCTGGGCCGGCTCGTGAAGGTCACGCCCTCGTCCAAGGTGGTGGGCGACCTCGCCCTGCACCTGGTCGGCCTCAACGCGGACCCGGCGGACTTCAACGAGAACCCGCAGAAGTACGACATCCCGGACTCCGTGATCGGCTTCCTCTCCGGCGAACTGGGAGACCCTCCCGGCGGCTGGCCCGAGCCGTTCCGGACCAAGGCCCTGCAGGGCCGCAGCGTCAAGGTCCGCGACGTCGAACTCAGCGCCGAAGATAGTGCCGCGCTTAAGGGCGACTCCAGGACGGTGCAGCAGACCCTCAACCGGCTGCTCTTTGCCGGTCCCACCAAGGACTACCAGAAGAGTGTCGAGGCCTACGGAAACCTTTCCGTCCTGGACACCCGCGACTACCTCTTCGGCCTGCAGCGCGGCGCCGAGCACGAGATCGAGCTGGAGAAGGGCGTGCGTCTGATCGCCTCGCTCGAGGCCGTCTCCGAGCCGGACGAGAAGGGCATGCGGACCGTGATGTGCACGCTCAACGGACAGTCCCGGCCCGTGGTGGTCCGTGACCGCTCCGTGGTCAGCAACGTCAAGGCCGCCGAGCGGGCCGACGCCTCGCAGCCGGGCCAGGTCGCCGCGCCGTTCGCCGGCGCCGTCACCCTGACCGTCAAGGCCGGCGACGCGGTCAAGGCCGGGGACACAGTCGCGACCATCGAGGCCATGAAGATGGAAGCCTCGATCACGACGCCGGTGGCCGGGACCGTGTCGCGGCTCGCCGTCGGCCCCGTCGAGCAGGTCCAGGGCGGCGACCTGCTGCTGGTCGTGGAGTAACGCGGCCGGACACGGCAGCACAGCAGAAAGGGCTCCTCCGGCTACGGCCGGAGGAGCCCTTCCTGGTTTATGCCAACGCGTTGAAGCGGGTCTTAGGCGTGCGTGGTGCGCTTCGCGGAGTACATCTCCTCGATCACGTTCTCGAAGTCCTTCATCACCTGGGCGCGCTTGACCTTCATGGACGGCGTCAGGTGGCCGGAGGCCTCGGTGAAATCGGAGGGAACAATCCGGAACGACTTGATGGCCTCGGCCTGCGAGACGGACTGGTTCGCACGGTTGATCAGCTCCTGGACCGCCGCCGTGACGGCGGGGTTTACGGTCGCCTCGGCCACCGTGGTCGACGCCGGCAGGCCGTGGCGCTGCAGCCAGCCCGGGAGCGCCTCCTCGTCGAGCGTCACGAGAGCGCCGATGAACGGACGGTTGTCTCCGACCACAAGGACCTGCGAAACCAGCGCGTCGGCGCGGATCTGGTCCTCGAGCAGGGCCGGCACCACGTTCTTGCCGCCGGCGGTGACGATGATTTCCTTCTTCCGCCCGGTGATGGTCAGGAAGCCCTGCCCGTCAAGCTGGCCGATGTCGCCGGTGCGGAACCAGCCGTCCACGAAGGCTTCGGCCGTGAGGTCCTCCCGGTTGAAGTAGCCCCGCATCACGCAGACGCCCTTGGCGAGAATCTCGCCGTCGTCGGCGATCTTCACGGCGTTGCCGGGAATCGGCGCGCCGACGGTGCCGATCTTGATCAGGCCGGGCGTGTTGACCGTGACCGGGGCGGTGGTTTCGGTCAGGCCGTAGCCTTCGAGGATCTGCAGGCCGATGCCTTGGAAGAAGTGGCCGAGGCGTTCGCCGAGCGGGCCGCCGCCGGACACCGCGTGCGCGACCTGGCCGCCCATGGCGTCGCGGAGCTTGCCGTAGACGAGCTTGTCAAACAGGGTGTGCTTGAGCCGCAGGCCCAGGCCCAGCTTGCCCGCCTGGCGAGCCCGCGAATAGGCGATGGCGGTTTCCGCGGCGCGATGGAAGATCGCCCCCTTACCGCCGTCCTCGGCCTTGGTCAGAGCGGAGTTGTAGACCTTTTCGAAGACCCGCGGCACCGCGAGGATGAAGGTCGGCTTGTAGCTCTGCAGGTCCGGCAGCAGGTTCTTGATGTCCGGAGTGTGCGCCACGGTAACGCCGGCCGCCACCGCCAGCACAGAAATGAAGCGGGCGAAGACGTGCGCGAGCGGGAGGAACATGATGGTCCGCGCCTGCTCGTGGACGATCTGGCCCAGGGACGTGGCCAGCACATTGTCGGAGAGCTCCACGAAGTTGCCGTGGGTCAGCTCGCAGCCCTTGGGCCGGCCGGTGGTGCCGGAGGTGTAGATGATGGTGGCGAGATCGTTGAGCGAGGCCTGACTGCGGCGGGCTTCGAGTTCCTCGTCGCTGATCCCGCTGCCGGCGGCGCGGACCTCGTCGAGGGCGTCACCTTCCAGCTGCCAGACGTGCCTCAGCCCGGTGAGGCCCTCGGAGCTGGCAGCCTGCCGGATGATGTCCTCATGGTGGGCGGACTCGCCGAAGGCGGCGACGGCGCCGGAGTCGCCGAGGTTCCAGGCAACCTGTGAGGGGGAGGACGTTTCATAGATCGGGACCGAGACGGCGCCGGCAAACCAGATCGCGAAGTCGATCAGGGCCCATTCGTACCGGGTGCGGGACATGATGCCGACCCGGTCGCCGGCAGCCACGCCGCTGGCCATCAGGCCCTTGGCGAGCAGGGAGACATCGGCCAGGAAATCGGTCGCCCGGACGTCCTGCCACTGGCCTGCGGCGTCGAGCCGTGAGAACAGGGCCGGGTTGGACGCCTTCGCGGCCTGGCGCAGGACCAGGTCCGTTACGTTCGTCTCCGGTGGGACGGTGACCAGGGGCGGGACACTGATTTCTCGCACGATAGCTCCTTTGATATCCATTGGCCCGCAAGGGGGGTACGACTAACAGTAGTATGTGGCCCCGGCGGGGTGTGTTCCACTTCACCTACTGGCGAGTAACTTTACGGTCAAGGCCCGTGTTGCGCCACCCGGGAGAGGGCCGGCGGCCCGGCCGCGCCGCTCGCTGAGGGCCCTAGAATGGGGAACGATGCATACTCCAACACCCGGCCAGAAGCCCGGACCGCAGCGCAGGACGGCCGCCTGGCGGCGCCGGATGCAGGGCTTTTCCGGCGCCTCCGAGGCCGGCAGTTTCCGTGAACACCTGCGGCTCGGGCGCAAGGGCCTCGCGATCGGCGTCGACATCGGCGGCACAAAGGTGGCGGCCGGCGTTGTGGACGCGGAAGGGCGCATCCTCAGCCAGGCCAAGCGGTCAACGCCGGGCAGCGATCCGCGCGCCGTCGAGCAGGTGATCGTCGAACTCGTGGAGGAACTGGGCCGGGGCCACCGCATCTGGCCGGTCGGCATCGGCGCGGCCGGGTGGATGGACCTCGACGGCGCCACCGTGCTGTTCAGCCCGCACCTGGCCTGGCGCAACGAACCGCTGCGTGAGAACCTGCAGCGGCTGCTCCGCCGTCCGGTGCTGCTGACCAACGACGCCGACGCCGCCGGCTGGGCGGAGTGGCGCTTTGGCGCCGGGAAGGGCGAGAGCCGGCTGGTCTGCATTACCCTGGGCACCGGAATCGGCGGGGCCATGGTGATGGACGGGCGGCTCGAACGTGGGCGCTTCGGCGTGGCCGGTGAATTCGGCCACCAGATCATCATGCCCGGCGGCCACCGCTGCGAGTGCGGCAACCGCGGCTGCTGGGAGCAGTACGCCTCGGGGAACGCCCTTGGCCGGGAGGCCCGGGAACTCGCCGCAGCCAACTCGCCGGTGGCCCAGGAGCTGCTCAAAGCAGTGCACGGCCATGCCGACCGGATCACGGGCGTGGTCGTCACCGAACTCGCCAAGGCCGGCGATCCCACCGCGCGTGAACTCCTCGAAGACGTGGGGGAATGGCTCGGCCTGGGACTGGCGAACCTGGCGGCGGCCCTGGACCCGGGAACCTTCGTCATCGGCGGCGGGCTCTGCGACGCCGGCGAACTCCTCGTGGAACCGGCGCGGAAGGCCTTTGCCCGGAACCTGACCGGCCGCGGGTTCCGCCCGGCGGCCACGATTGAACTGGCCGCGCTGGGCCCCAATGCCGGGCTGATCGGCGCGGCCGACCTTTCCCGGGTCAGCAGCCGCATGCGCAGCTAGCCGGCGCGCGGGCGGCTCCGCAGCCGCCAGCCGGACAGCAACCGGCTAAACGCGGGCCCCGTCGTCGTTCTCGTCCTTCTCCTGCGGCAGCTTCATGATCAGGAACACCACCGACGCCGCGAAGGCGACCACCATGCCGACGACCGCCAGCAGCGGTGCGCTCCGCCAGAAAATGGCGGACAGCATCAGCGCGATCGGGCCGCCGACGGCGCCCAGCCATGCGAGCATCGTCAGCGGGTCGGACCCGGCCAGGCTGGGCGGCTCTTCGGGGACGAACGCTCCGTCGTCGTCGTCCGGCTCGTAGTCCCGCGGGCCGGAGGCGCCCTGGCCGGCCGCGGCGTCGTCACTCCCGCCCAGCGAGGCCGCCCGGCCGCCGGCCGGGGGTTCGACCGGTGCCGGTGCCGGTGCCGCAAGGCCCAGCGGGTCGAAGTCGCGGAACGTCCGCGCGGCGGGGCTTCCGGCGTCGGCGCTGCCGGCCGGACCGGAGTCGGTGCCCTCCAGCCTGGCGACCAGATCCAGCCAGACAGCGTCGTCCTCGTTGGCGCTGGAGTCCGGGGAATCGGGGTCCGGCGAGCCCGGGTCGAATCTAGTCATCTGCCGTTTCTTTCTGGCTGGCACCGGCGGCGCCCGGGTTGGGCCCTTCCACGACCGACCGGATGAACTCCGCTGTGCCGCGGAAGATCTGTGGCGCGTCGTTGTCCATGGTAGCCACGTGGTAGCTGTTCTCCAGCCGGATGACCTCCAGCGCGGCGTTGCTCAGTCCGCGGCGCAGGGCGGCCAGGCTGGCGTCGGAAACGACGTGGTCCACGGTGGACCGGTAGACCCGGACCGGGGCCGTGATCCGGGGCAGCAGCCGCAGGGTGTCCTTGAACATCTTGTTCAGCTCGTGGGCCGCCGCGACCGGGGTCCGCGGATAGGCGCCTTCATCCACGCCTTCCTTGAGGATGTCATTGGCGATCGCCGGGGTGCTCTTCAGCACGAATTTCAGGATCCCGGCCAGCGGCGCGCGGGGATCATCGATGACCAGGCCGGGGTTCACCAGCACCGCCCCGGCCACGGGGCGGGTGGCCGCCAGCCGCAGCGCGAGGGCGCCGCCCATCGAGAGCCCGGCCACCACGACGTGGTCGCACTCCGAGGCCAGTTCCAGGTAGGCGGCGTCGAGTCCGGCATGCCAGTCCTGCCAGCGTGTCCGGGCCAGTTCCTGCCAGCTCGTGCCGTGCCCGGGCAGCAGCGGCATCCGGACCGCGTAGCCGGCCGCGGCCAGGGACTCGGCCCACGCCCGGACGCCGTGCGGGCTGCCGGTGAACCCATGGGAGACCACGACGCCGGTCCGGGGACCGGATCCGGTGAACGGACTGCTGAACGGCGAGTGGTCGGCGGCTGTGCTCATGGATGCTCCGTGGTTCATGGCTGCTCAGTTTTTACTGGCTGCTGAGGGCCTGCGGGGACAGTGGACTGGGCTGGGGACGGGGCCGCGTGCTCCCGGAAGAAGCGGGCGGACTGCGAAAAGATTACGGGAGCGTCGACGTCGAGCGTTGCAACGTGGCCGCTGGACGGCAGCGGGACCACCGTAAGGTCCGGCGATCCGAGGCGCCCGCGGAGCAGCTCCAGCGAGGTCGGCGGCACCACCGCGTCCGTGTCGGACTTGAACACGATAGCCGGAGCGTCGACGGCGGGCAGTTCGCGCAGGGTCGCGGTGAAGAGCTTGCGCAGTTGGTGGACGGCCGCGAGCGGGGTCAGTGAGTAGTCGCCGTCCTGGGTGGCGGCCGCCGTCGACTCCGTCTCCTGGAGCGGGACGGTGGTGCGCTGCAGGTACTTGAGCAACCCGATGTAGCGCACCCGGCGGTCGTAGAAACTGAGCCCGGGGTTCACGACGGCGACGCCGGCCACGCGGTGGCGGGCAGCGGTGCGCAGCGCGATGGTTCCGCCCATGGACAGGCCCGCCACGAAGCAAGAGCGGGTTCCGGCGGCCAGGTCCAGGTACGCGGCCTCGAAGGCGCCGTACCAGTCCTGCCAGCCGTGCCGGGCGAGATCCCGCCAGTCGGTGCCGTGGCCGGGCAGCAGCGGGACGGAGACGGCGAACCCGAGGGAGGCCAGGTGCTCGGCCCAGGGAAGCACACTCAGGGGGCTACCGGTAAAGCCATGGCAGATCGCGACGCCGGTGCCCGCATTGGCGCCGTGGCCGGGGTAGCGAAAAGCGGCAGGCGCCACTGGAGTGCTGCTTTCGCTCATGAGCCCATCGTGTCACTGTTCCCGACAAAACTCACTAGAGTAGGGTGTCACTGAAGTCCTGGCCGGGTCCGAAGAAGGGCCGGCCAGACGCCTGCCGGAGAGGTACACCACGTGTTTTATTGGTTCATGAAGACGTTCGTCCTTGGGCCGGTCCTGAAGACGCTCTTCCGGCCGTGGGTCAAAGGCCTGGACAATGTTCCGGCCGAGGGCGCCGCGATCCTGGCCTCCAACCACCTTTCTTTCTCCGATTCCATCTTCATGCCGCTGATGGTGCCCCGGCCGGTGGTGTTCCTGGCGAAATCCGAGTACTTCACCGGCAAGGGAATCAAAGGCAAACTGACCGCCGCCTTCTTCCGGCTGACCAACCAGCTGCCGATGGACCGGTCCGGGGGAGCGGCGTCCGCCCGCTCGCTTGATGCCGGCATGGATGTGCTGAAGAACGGTTCGCTCCTGGGCATCTACCCCGAAGGCACCCGCAGTCCGGACGCCCGCCTGTACCGCGGCAAGGTCGGGGTCGCCCGGCTCGCCCTGCAGGCCCGGGTCCCGGTGATCCCGGTCGCGATGATCGGCACCGACAAGGTCCAGCCCATCGGCAAGCGGATGCCCAACATCCGCCGGATCGGGATGATCTTTGGCGAACCGCTGGACTTCAGCCGCTACTACGGCATGGAAGACGACCGCCTGATCCAGCGTTCCGTAACGGACGAAATCATGTACGAACTGATGCGGCTCTCCGGCCAGGAATACGTCGACGAGTACGCCGCCGTCGTCAAACTGCGTCTCGCCGGAAAAGCCACCGAGGCACCGGAGGCCGGCGCCGGCCAGGAACCGGAGACGCCCGGAACTGTGTGACGGGGCGCCCGCGGTCAATGACGCCGGGCGCCGCCGTTCAACGCGGAGGCAACTATCCTTAGAGGGTGACTGAGCTATCTGCGCCTTCGACGTCCCTGAACAACTCCACGCCGGCGGGCCCCGCCCCCGCAGGCTCCGCTTTTGCCGGTTCTGCTTTCACGAGCACGGCCCAGAGCGGCGCCGCCAACTATCCGGGACTGGACCACTGGCGGGAGCTGCCTGCCTCGCAACAGCCCAGCTGGTCCGACGCGGCAGTCTTTGAGGCCTCGGTCAAGGAACTCTCGGTGCTGCCGCCGCTCGTCTTCGCCGGCGAAGTGGACATCCTGCGCGAACGGCTCGCCGCGGCCGCGCAGGGCAAGGCGTTCCTGCTCCAGGGCGGTGACTGCGCGGAGACCTTCGAAGCCGCCACGGCGGACAAGATCAGCGCCCGGGTCAAGACCATCCTGCAGATGGCCGTCGTGCTCACCTATGGCGCGGCGATGCCCGTGATCAAGATGGGCCGGATGGCGGGCCAGTTCGCCAAGCCGCGCTCGTCCAACGACGAAACCCGCGACGGCGTCACGCTGCCGGCTTACCGCGGCGACATCGTCAACGGCTATGACTTCACGCCGGAGTCCCGCGCGCACGACGCCAGCCGGATGCTCAAGGCGTACCACACCTCGGCATCGACCCTGAACCTGATCCGGGCGTTCACGCAGGGCGGCTTCGCCGACCTGAGGCTGGTGCACCAGTGGAACAAGGGCTTCACCGAGAACCCGGCGCACGCGCGTTACGAATCCCTGGCCCGCGACATCGACCGGGCCATCAAGTTCATGTCCTCCTGCGGCGCGGACTTCGAGGCGCTTAAGCGCGTCGAGTTCTACGCCAGCCACGAGGCGCTGCTGCTGGACTATGAGCGGGCCCTGACCCGCATCGACTCGCGAACCGGCCTGCCGTACGACACCTCGGCGCATTTCCTGTGGATCGGGGAGCGCACCCGGGAACTGGACCACGCGCACGTCGATTTCCTCTCCCGCGTCCGCAACCCGATCGGCGTCAAGCTTGGCCCCTCGACCACCGGCGAGGACGCCCTCCGCCTGATCGACAAGCTTGACCCCAACCGGGAACCCGGCCGCCTGACCTTCATCACCCGGATGGGCGCCGGCAACATCCGCGAGAAATTGCCTCCCATCGTCGAGCGCGTCACCGCCTCCGGCGCCCAGGTCCTCTGGGTCACCGATCCGATGCACGGCAATACGGTGACCTCGCCCAACGGCTACAAGACCCGCAACTTCGACGACGTCATCGACGAGGTGCGCGGCTTCTTCGAGGTGCACCACGGCCTCGGCACCGTTCCGGGCGGCCTGCACGTGGAAATGACCGGCGACGACGTGGCCGAGTGCCTCGGCGGCGCCGACCCGATCGACCAGGACGCCTTCCTGGACCGCTATGAATCCGTCTGCGATCCGCGGCTGAACCACATGCAGTCCCTCGAAATGGCGTTCCTGGTGGCGGGAGCCCTCGCCAAGCGCTAAGCCGCGCCGGCCGACACGGGCCGATGCCGCAGGCGGCGACGCCACAGGCAGTATGAGCTCCGCCCCGGCTGTTTCCAGCCGGGGCGGAGCTCTTACTTATTTGGCAGAAGTCAGGTCACGGTGATCGTGACGAGTGAGCCTTCGGGCTGCCGCCCGGTCTTGTCCTGGCCGGCCACCAGGCCCAGCACGGATGAACCGAAGGCGTAGTTGACCTTCACCTCGAAGCCGGCATCCTTGAGGGCCTGCACCGCCTCCTCCTCCGGCTTGCGGAACACGTCCGGGACCTGGACGAATTTCGGCCCCTTGGAGATCGTCAGGGTCACGGCGCCGCCCTTGGTGAGATTCCCGGTGGCCGGGTCCTGGCCGGCAACCGCGCCCTTTGGCACCTCCCGGTCGAAAACGGCTTCCGGGGCGACGACGGCTTTGAGCCCGGCGGCTTCCAGCGTTTTCACCGCGGTCTCCTGGTCCTTGCCGCGCAGCTCAGGCACCGGGATGGGCCGCGGCCCCTTGGAGACCGTCAGCCCCACGGCTGTCCCGTGCTTGGCGGGGGTGCCTTTGCCCGGCTTCTGGGCCAGCACGGTTCCAGCCGCCGCGGCCTCGTCGTAGCGCTCGGTGACGGGGCCCAGCGCCATGCCGGCGCCATTGAGGGCCGTCTTCGCCGCATCGAGCGACTTGCCCGTCAGCTGGGGCAGGGGAAACAGCTCCGGACCCTTCGAAACGGCCAGCGAGACGGACTGGAATTTCCGGACCACCTGACCCGCCTGCGGCTCCGAGCCGACCACGAGGCCAGGGGACACGTCGTCGTCAAAGACGTCCCGGGTGGTCGACTCGAAACCGGCAGTGCGGAGCAGCTGCTGTGCTTCGGCCACGGTCTTGTTGGCCAACTGCGGAATGGTCCCCGGAGACCCCGGGCCCATGCCGAAGAACCAACCGGCGCCGGCCGCGAGCAGCGCCACCAGGACCAGCACCAGGATCCAGGCCAGGCCCCGGCGCCGCGGGCTGCCCGCCCGGAGGCTTCGGCTGGGGGTCGCGGCAGCACGCTGCCGCGCCTTTTCCTCCTCGCGGTCCTGCTTGCGTTGTGCACGCTTGCTTGCCGGCTCCGGACGGCCGTCCGGAGCATCCTCAGGATAGGCGCCAAACTCTCGTTCCTCCGGCGCGGCTAGCGGACCGTAAGCGCCGGGCCGTGACCTGCCGGCGAGGACGGTGGTGGGGTTGCTGCCGCGGTTGATGACTTCCGTGGGCTGCTGGAGGCCACCGAGGAATTCCGTGTGTGCCTTGGCGGCGGCCGGGCGGGGTTCCGTCGCGGGCCGCCCGGGCGTGGAACCGCCGGGGCCTGCCGCCGCGGCGCCGGCAACGGGCGCCGCAAGGGCGGCCGGGGGCCGCAGGTCCAAGTCGGCGTCGCTGAGGTTGGTGCGGATATGTCGAAGTTCGAAGAGCAATGCATTGCCGTCGACGGGGCGCTTGTCCGGGTCGTTCGCCGTGCACCACTGCACGAGCTCGTCGAGTTCTTCGGCCAGCCCCGGGACCAGGGCCGACGGCGGCCCGACGGTCGAGTTCACGTGCTGGTAGGCGACCTGGATGGGAACCTCGCCGTCGAACGGCTGCCGACCGGTGATCATCTCGTAGAGCATGATCCCGAGTGAATAGATGTCGCTGCGGGCGTCGGCCTGCTGGCCCAGCACGAGCTCGGGGGAGAGGTAGGCGACGGTCCCGATCAGGGCGCCGGTGCTGGTCGTCGTCGTGATCGCCCGCGCCAGCCCGAAGTCGCCGATCTTGATCCGGCCGTCGTCGGCGATGAGCACGTTCTCGGGCTTGACGTCGCGGTGGATGAGGCCGGCCGCGTGGGCGGCTCCGAGTCCTTCCACGACCGGGTCGATCAGCGCCAGGGCAAGCCTCGGCGTGAGGGCTCCCTTTTCCTTGATCACGTCCCGCAGCGTGTGCCCCTTGATGTATTCCATCACCAGGTAGGCCAGCGGGCCGTCGTCGCCCTGGTCCAGGACGCCCACCACGTGCGGGTGCGACAGCCGGGCGGCGGCCTTGGCTTCGCGGCCCAGCCGGTCCAGGAACTGCGGGTCTCCGGCCATGTGCGGATGCAGGACCTTGAGCGCCACGTCCCGCTCGAGCCGCCGGTCGGTGGCGAGGTAAACCGTGGACATCCCGCCCCGGGCCAGCTTGGATCGAATCAGGTACCGGTTGTCCACCAGGGTCCCGACGAGAGCGTCCGATGTGTATTCCTGCACCCTTTGATCCTAAGCTCTGCACGGAAACGGGCCCGGATTGACATGCAACCCGGACCCGTATCGTTACGCGACGGAGGTCTCAGCCCCGTGCGATGCTGGCGGTTCTAGCTGAAGGTCTTCTGCAGCGCCTTGATCGACGCCACATAGGCCTTCGTATCCTCGTACATGCCCTTCGTGCTCACCGAGTACTGGCCCTGGTAATACCCCGCGATGGCGTAGTCCAGGTTCTTGCTGGTCGCGACCAGTTGGCGGATGATGGCGATGCCGGCCGTGGCGTTGTCGTACGGATCCAGCAGGTTCAGCTTGCGGCCCACGAGTTCCGAGGCCCACCCTCCGGAGGACGGAATGACCTGCATGGTGCCGATCGCGTTCGCGGGGGACACCGAGCGGTGGTTGAAGCCGGACTCCTGGTAGGCGAACGCCATGGCCAGCGACGGCGCCACACCCATCCGGCGCGCGGTGTCCGCCACGATCTGCTTCATCTGCTCGCGGGTGGGAACCGGCGAGGCATTCAGCAGCGCCTTGTTCTGGTTGGCGGAGCTGACGACAGCCTTCGGGTAGCTGAACCCCAGGAACGTGCTGGGCACGAGCGGGGTCACGGTCGCCGCGGGCTGGCTTGAGGCGGGCTTCAAGGTCCCGGTGCCGGCACCGGGAATGACGAGCTTGTGGCCGGGGTAGATGATGCTGCTCATGGTCAGCCGGTTCGCCGACAGGACGGCGGAGAGCTTTACGCCGTGCCGGGCGGCAATGCCGGAGAGCGTGTCACCGGATTTGATCGTGTAGGACCCCGAGCTGACTGGGGCCGGGGCGGGCTTGGGGGCGGGCTTCGGCGCCGCGGTCCGGACCGGCGCGGGTGCTGCCGCGGCGGCGCCGATGTTGATCCGCTGGCCAGGGTGGATTACCGAGCGCATGTTGAGCCCGTTCCGGCTGAACACGTCCGACAGCTTGACCCCGTGGCGGGCGGCAATGCCGCTCAGGGTGTCGCCGGACTTGACCGTGTAAACGCTGCCGGCGGACCGGACCGGAGCAGCCTTCGCCGGAGCAGCCTTCGCCGGGACTGCCTTGGCCGGAGCTGCCTTCGCGGCGGGGCCGCCGGTGAGCTTGATTTTCTGGCCAGGGTAAATCACGGAGTTGGCGCGGAGCTTGTTCAGCGTAAGGACGGACTGGGTGCTCAGTCCAAACTTGCGGGCGATCGCGCTGATCGTATCGCCGCGGACGATCGTGTACTGGGCCGGTGCGGCGACCTTGGCGGGGCGGAACGCGGTCGGCAGCGCTACCGCAACCTCGGTTGCCGGAATCCGAGCCGAGGGCAGTGCCGCGGCGGCCTGACCCTGCGCCTTCATGGCCGCCGCCAGCGTCGCCGGGATCGCCCGGGGGCGGGATTCGGCAGCAGCGGGCTGTGCGATCGCCAAGGAGGAGAGCATGACGGCGGGGAGAGCCGCCGTCGTCGCCGCAATCAGCGGGAGGCCGGGCCTCGGGTTGGGCTTTGGCGAACGTGACGTCGTCATGGGAAAGATCCTCTTCTCAGCGGCGAACCCTGCAGCACGGACAGTGTTACTGGTGTTACCAGTGTGACTGAAGATACTGCAGTTACAAATGTGATCTATGCGAATCTCTCATGAATTGCGAATTAGCACAAGAACTGTTTGACATTCTGCAACGCGGCTATTGGGAGTGTCGGCCCAGGGGCCCCGGCCGGGGCCCGCGAAGGCGTCCGCGCCGGCGGCCATTTCGCAGTCCCTTTTATACGCCGGGTTAAGCGGTCGCATTATTGGGTCGTGGCTGACTAGGCGCATTCCGCCCCGGCATGGCAATCTTGATCCGTGAGTACTGTAGAAAGCCTTGTAGGCGAATGGCTGCCCCTGCCCGATGTAGCCCAGCTGCTGAACGTTTCCATCACTAAGGTTCATGCGCTGCTGGACGAGCGCGCGCTGGCGGCAGTGCGGATCGGCGACCGGCGGATCCGTTCCGTGCCCGCGGCGTTCATCCAGGACGGCCACCCGGTGGAGAGCTTGAAGGGCACAATTGTTGTCCTCGCCGACGCCGGCTATTCGGACGAAGAACTCATCACCTGGCTGTTCACGCCGGACGAGTCCCTGCGCGGCCGTCCGATCGATGCCCTCCGCGAAGGGCGCAAAACCGAAATCCGCCGCCGGGCACAGACCATGGCCTGGTAGTACGGCCCAAAAGTAAGCCCTGGTAATACGGCAAAGGCCGTGGACGACGGATCCCGCTGTCCACGGCCTTTTTCGTCTCCGTTTTCGTCTGCCTGCGTGTTTTGGCCTTGCGTTTAGGCGGTGCGGCTGACGGCGGCCTCAGCCAGTTTCCGGAGCGCGGTCTTGGGCAGCTCCTCCAGCGGCAGCAGGTCCAAGGCGTCGAAGGCGGCCCGGCCGAATTCCTCGATCAGGACCTCCGTGGCCTGCAGTGCCCCGCAGTCGACAATGATGCGGCGGATCTCCTCGACGTCGGCGGTGCTCAGGTCCGGGCTGCCCAGCTTCGCGTCGAGAAAGCTCGATTCCGCCGGCGCGGCCTGGTCGAGGGCTAAGGCCACCAGCACCGTACGCTTGCCCTCGCGGAGATCATCACCGGCCGGTTTGCCGGTGGTGACCGGGTCGCCGAAGACGCCCAGGACATCGTCGCGGAGCTGGAAAGCCTCGCCCAGGGGGAGGGCGAACGCGGAGTAGCCGCGCAGCAACTCGTCGGAGGCGCCGGCCAGGGCGCCGCCCAGCGCGAGCGGATGCTCGGTGGAGTACTTAGCCGACTTGAAGCGGATGATCGACTGGGCGCGGCTGACGGCGCCGGCACGGTCGCGGTGCGGCCCGGCCACCTCTTCCAGGATGTCCAGGTACTGGCCGGCCATAACTTCGGCGCGCATCAGGTTGAAGATGAGCCGGGCCTGGCTGCCCGAGGCGGCCCGGTCGCCGATTTCGGTGAACGATTCCTCGCTGAAGGACAGGCACAGGTCGCCGGTCAGGATCGCCGCCGCGTGGCCGAAGCGCTCGGGATCCAGGGCCCAGCCCTGGCTCGCGTGCAGTTCACTGAAGCGGCGGTGCACGCTGGGGCCGCCGCGGCGGGTGTCCGAGCGGTCAATGATGTCGTCGTGGATCAGT
This sequence comes from Arthrobacter sp. YAF16, assembly GCF_052113385.1. Lineage (NCBI taxonomy): Bacteria > Bacillati > Actinomycetota > Actinomycetes > Micrococcales > Micrococcaceae > Arthrobacter > Arthrobacter sp. YAF16. The sequence goes on along the minus strand of NZ_JBFRDC010000006.1, from coordinate 184,393 downwards.
GCCGCGGCCTGGAACAGCTCCAGCGCCGAGCCGGCCGTGACCACTTCGCGGGCTCCGGCGCCGCCCCCGGCCCCGCGCCAGCCCCAGTAGCACATCAGGGCCCGGAGGCGCTTGCCGCCGGTGACCAGGTTGGAGATGGACCCCATCAGCGGGTCGATGTCGGGGGAAATGGCGGACATCACCGTGGTGCGGGCGGTGAGGAAGTCGGTCAGCTTGCCGGCGACGGCGGCCACGAAGTCCGTCTGCTCAACCCGCAGTTGTTCGGCCAGGCTCACTTGACGGACTCGGCGGCGACGTTGGCGCCGATCGTGAAGGTGGAGACCCCGGCGGCCTCGACGACGGCGAGATTCACGGTTTCATTGTCCCCGCGCAGGAAGTCCTTGGACGCCACCGAACCGACGGTGCCGCCGGGGACTGCCTTGAAGCCCTGGCTTTCCAGTTTCTTGCTGTAGTACGCGACCACTCCGGCCGCCGGCGAGGTGATTTTCGCCACCAGGGCGACGGTCGCGGGAGCACCGTTCTTGTCGAAACTGCTGGATTCCACCTGTGCGCCAGGCATGACCGGCAGCAGCTTCTTCGGGAAGCCCGCAACCAGGGCACCCACAGTGGCGGAGGTGCCGGGCTCGGCGGACGGGCTGGGAGGGGCCGTGGTGGAGGGCTGGGCGGTGGACTGCGCCGCCGGCGCAGACGCAGACGCCGAAGGCGACGGGGCTCCCGGGCCCGGGGTGCACGCGGCCAGGGCCAGCAAGGCGCCGGCGGCGGCAACGGCCGTCACGGCGCGTTTGCGCTCTCCAATAACCTTCACGGGGACATTCCTCCTGGTGTTGACGCCGGATCCAGCCTCCAGTTTAGTCAGTACCTGCGCATAGGATTGATGCGTGGGGCCGGACAGGGAAAATCACATCGATAAACACAGCGGGACACAATCCAGCGAGGCGGGCCTTCGCGAACTCCGGCGCAGCAGCATCCTGCACGTGGACATGGACGCCTTCTTCGTCTCGGTGGAACTGCGCACCCGTCCGGAGCTCAAGGGACGCCCGGTGATCGTGGGCTATCCGGCGGACCGCTCGGTGGTCCTCTCGGCTTCCTATGAGGCCCGCAAGTTCGGGGTCAAGTCAGCGATGCCCATGGCGGTGGCGGCGCGGATGTGCCCTTCCGCCGTCATCATCGAACCGCGGCACAAGCTGTACTACGAGGTGTCGGGACAGATCATGGCCATCTTCGGATCGATCACCGACCTCGTGGAACCCCTGAGCGTCGACGAGGCCTTCCTCGACGTCGGAGGCGCCATCCGGCGGCTCGGTCCGCCCCGGGACATCGGCGAACTGATCCGGCGCCGGGTCGAGGGCGAGCTTGGCATCACGGCGTCGGTGGGGATCGCGGCCAGCAAGTTCGTCGCCAAGATCGCCTCGACCCGGTGCAAGCCCGACGGCCTGCTGCTGATCGGTCCGGACGAGACGGTGCCCTACCTGCACACCCTGCCGGTCAACGCCCTCTGGGGAGTCGGTGCCAAGACCGTGGAGGTGCTCGCCCGGATGGGGATCCGGACGGTCGCCGACGTCGCCGCAACGCCGCTGCCGTCACTGCGCAAGATCCTCGGCGCCACGGGGGAGCACGTCTACCGGCTGTCGTGGGGGATCGACCCCCGGCCGGTGACGCCGGTCCGGCTGGAAAAGAGCATCGGGGCGGAAGAGACCTTTGCGGTGGACACCGCCGACGACGCCCTGCTGCACCGCGAGCTGCTCCGGCTTTCGCACCGCACGGCGGAAAGGCTCCGGAGCGCCGGGATGCATGCCAGGACGGTTGCCTTGAAGCTGCGTTACGCGGACTTCTCCACAATTACCCGCAGCCGCACCGTCAGCACGCCCATTGACAGCGCCCAGTTGCTTTACGGCGTCGCCGTGCAGTTGCTCGAGTCCGTTGGCCAGCGGCCCATGACCGTGCGCCTCGTGGGGATTAGGGCGGAGCAGCTCGAGGAAGCCGCCCAGGCGCCGCTGCAACTCAGCCTGGACCGCCGGGATGACAACTGGCGCGCCGCCGAGCAGGCCCTGGACCGCGTCACCCGCAAGTTCGGCAACAAGTCGGTTCTCCCGGCCCGGTTGCTTGACCCGGGGCCGGCCGCCGAGTGAGCTGGCAGTGCACGGGCGCAGGCCGTCCCGGTCGGCACTGGCGGGGCTGCGTCCAAGGGGCGGGCAGGCGCCGCGAAGCCGGGCCTAGCGTCTTTCAGAACAGGGCGCAACAATCTATCCTTAGATATACATAGTTTTCGAACGACTGGATCGAACGTTCGGGTTGCCGGCCATGCCAACTAAACACCTTTCAGGGAACCGCGGATCCTTATTTCACCAATGACGGGAAACAAGGAACCAGCCGGCCATCCCGGTCGTTAGGGTTTTAGGGACAAGGACCGCGTCAAATCTGGACGTTGGTCGACTTAAGGAGGTCGTGATGCCGCTCTCGGAGCACGAACAGAAGTTGCTTGAGCAACTTGAGAAGCAGCTGCACGAGGACGATCCCAAGTTTGCCAGCTCGATGGGCTCGGATCCGGGTCGCTCCTGGTCCACCCGTCATCTGGTCATCGGGGTCCTCGGTGCCCTCGCTGGCATCCTGTTGCTGTTGCTGGGCGTCTCGTTGCAGAGCATCATCGTGGGTGTCCTTGGCTTCGTCGTCATGGGTGCCGGCGTTTACTTCGCGACCATGCGCAGCGCGGGCGGCAAATCCAAGTCCGGAGCCGCCGGCCGGAAGCCGGGCAAGCCGCGCAGTTCCTTCATGAGCAACCTGGAGGAGCGGTGGGAGGAAAGGCACCGCGGGGACGCCTGACACGTTCCCGGTTCCGTCGCCGCAACCGCCCCTCCATTCCGCCCCACCGCGACCTCCGGTAGGCACCTAAAGACCCGCTTCGGCGGGTCTTTTGCCGTTAAGCCGGGCATCGACTGCTGCGTAGGTGCCCTTCCGGCTGCCCGGCCTCCCCGGGGCATATCCCTCCACTGCGCCCCACTTTTGACGCTTCCCTTTATTTGCAACGGACATTTGTTTGAAAACTCGCCCAAAATTGCTCCAAAATGTCCCCGATGTCGTTGACGGGGGAGCGAAGTGGAGTAATGTGGAGGACGTAAGAGGGTAGTGGCAGCACAGGGGACGTTGGACTTCCTACAACAGACAGGCGGTGGGCCGTGTTTCTCGGCACTCATTCGCCACGTCTGGACGAAAAGGGTCGAATCATCCTCCCGGCGAAGTTCCGCGAGGAACTTGCCGCCGGCCTGGTTCTCACAAGGGGCCAGGAACGTTGCATCTACGTCTTCAGCGAGGCGGAATTCGGCCGGGTTCACGAGCAGATGCGGGAGGCTCCAATCTCCTCCAAGCAGGCTCGTGACTACATCCGCGTTTTCCTCTCTGGAGCCTCCGACGAGGTACCTGACAAGCAGGGGCGCGTGACGATTCCGCCGGCGCTCCGGGAATACGCAGGTCTCGGCAGGGAACTGGCCGTCATTGGCGCCGGCACCCGCGCGGAGATCTGGGACGCCCAGGCCTGGAACGAGTACCTGGCCGAAAAGGAAACAGCCTTCTCGGAAACCGACGACGCCATCCCGGGGATTCTCTGAAGCCCCGCAGGCGCCGGCACCATCAGCACCAACCGTTTCTTGATCGAGATCTCCAGCCGCCCATCCGGCAGTTCACCTGGCTCACTTCCCCGGAGCCAGGCGGGCCGCAGGGTAGGCGCGGATGGGGATCTGGACCAAGAAGCACACCACCCGACAGGTACTTCCCGCAACGAAAGGACGCAGGCATGAGCGAAGACTCCAACCAGGCGAAGCCTACGTCCGAACGCCATGTACCGGTCCTCAAGGACCGGTGCATCAATTTGTTGGCACCGGCTTTCGAAGAAGCGCGACGCCGCGGCGAGACGCCCGTCGTCGTCGATGCGACGCTCGGCATGGGGGGCCACTCCGAAGCCATGCTGCAGCGGTTTCCGGACCTGCACCTGATCGGCATCGACCGTGACGAGGAGGCTCTCGCCCTGGCCGGCGAACGCCTCAAGCCTTTCGCGGACCGGATCGACCTGGTCCACGCGGTGTACGACGAAATCCCTGAGGTCCTCGAAGACCTTGGCTTCACCGAAGTCCACGGCATCCTGATGGACCTCGGCGTTTCCTCGCTGCAGCTCGACGAGCGCGAACGCGGCTTCGCCTACTCCTTCGACGCGCCGCTGGACATGCGGATGGACACCAGCCGCGGCCAGACCGCCGCCGACGTCGTGAACAACTACAGCGAAGAAGACCTCGTCCGGATCATCCGGAAGTGGGGCGAGGAGAAGTTCGCCGGCCGGATCGCCAACCGGATCGTCGCCGCCCGCGCCGAAAAGCCCTTCACTACCACCGGGGAACTTGTCGAGACCATCCGCGCCGTGGTGCCCTCCGGTGCCGCCAAGTCCGGCGGCCACCCCGCGAAGCGGACCTTCCAGGCCCTCAGGATCGAGGTCAACGAGGAACTCGAGGTCCTGGAGCGTGCAATTCCGGCGGCCGTGGCCTCGATCGCCCTCGGCGGCCGCGTCGTCGTCATGTCCTACCACTCGCTGGAAGACAAGATCGTCAAGGGAGTCTTCCAGGCCGGTTCCAAGTCCTCGGCCCCGCTCGGTTTCCCGGTGGAGCTTGAGGAACATAAAGCCGAACTCAAGACCCTGACGAAAGGCACCGAGGTGCCCACCGCCGCAGAAATCGCAGAAAACCCACGCGCTGCCTCCGCCAGGCTCCGCGCCGTGGAACGCATCAAAGCCAGGAGAGTCGCATGAGCACCGCCGCCGTCAACAGCTTCCCCGTTGCCACAGCTGCCACGGCCCGTGCCCTCCCGGACCTGCACCCGGGTGCGCCCGCACGCAAGTCCCGCACTCCGCTCTCCGTCGTCCGCTCCGTTCCGCGCAAGCGCCGGGCACCGTTCGTCGTGATGTGCTTCGGAATTCTGGCCCTTGCGCTGATGGCGGTGCTGGTCCTGAACATCTCCGTCTCCTCGGCGCAGTACCAGCTGGTGGAGCTGCGGGCCAAGCAGTCCACGCTGACCAAGCAGAACCAGGACCTCACCCAGCAGGTGCAGAATTTTGACGCCCCGCAGAACCTGGCTGCCAAGGCCACGGAGCTGGGCATGGTGGCCTCCACGGTCAAGGGCCAGATTGACCTGTCCACCCTCGCGGTGACCGGCCAGGCCAAGCCCGCCGTCAAGGGCGACGCCCCCGGTGCCGTCATTGCCGCGCCGGCCGTTGCCGGCCAGGTCAATGTGGTTCCGGCCGCCACGGCGAATGAACCCCTCCTGAGCCGCAAGCCGGCCGCGAGCATTCCGGCAGCTGCAGGCGGTGCACCGGCCGTGCCCGCTGCAAAGGCTCCGGCCGTCCGGGCGCCCGCCCTGTCCGTGAACCTGTACGGCGGCTCCGTTCCCGCCCCCGCGCAGAAGGTCCCCGGGAAATAGCCGACGGGACCGACCACCAGCCCAGGCAAGCAGCAAGGAAACATCGTGGCGCAGAACACCGGCAAGGCACGGACAGGCAAGACGCCGAGCGCCACGCGGCGACTGCGGCTCGGGCTGGGCATCATGCTCACGCTCCTGTTGGTAGTGGGCGGGAAGCTGTTCCTGGTCCAGGGCCTCGACGTCGGCGGCATGGCTGAGACAGCCCTCAAGAACCGGCTGAAGCCGATTGAGCTGCCCGCGGAGCGCGGCAGCATCCTTGACGCCAACGGCACCGTCCTGGCCAGCAGCGTGATCCGTTACAACGTCGTGGTTGACCAGACCGTCAACACCAACACCGAATCCTTCCCGCGGCTCGAGAAGGTCGACGGGAAGGACACCGTCGTCAAGATCCCGCGTGACCAGGGCATCGAAGAGCTCGCGACCGTGCTCGGCATTAAGAAAGACGACCTCAAGGCGGCGGTGACCGGGACGTCGCGCTACTACATCGTGGCGAAGGACATCAGGCCCGACGTCGAGGACCGCATCTCCAAACTCCAGGTGCCCGGCATCGTCACCGAGGGCACCAGCAAGCGGGTCTACCCCAACGGCTCGGTGGCGGGCGGAATCGTCGGCTTCCTCAAGGACGGCACCACCGGCCAGGCCGGGCTGGAGCAGACCCAGGACGAGGTGCTCAAGGGCACAGCGGGCAAGCGGCTGTTCGAGATTGGCGCCGACGGGCTGCGCATCCCGGTGGGCGTGGACCAGTTCACGCCGGCCGTCAACGGCAAGGACATCAAGCTCACGCTGAACTCGGACCTGCAGTACTTTGCCCAGCAGGCCATCCAAAGCCAGAAGGACAAACTCAGCGCGGAGTGGGGCATCATCGTCGTCTCAGACGCCAAGAACGGCAACATTATCGCGATGGCCGACACCGACGCGCCGGACCCCAATGATCCAGGCAAGGTCGCCGCCAAGGACCGCGGAGTCCGTGCGGTGACCGCCGCCTACGAGCCGGGCTCGGTGGAGAAGATGATCACCGCCGCGTCCGCCATCGAGGAGGGCACCGCCCGGCCGCTGGATAAATTCATCATCCCGCCGAGCTACACGGTGGACGGCCAGACGTTCACCGACGCCTTCGAACACGGCACCGAGAAGAGGACCCTGGCGGGCATCGTAGGCTATTCCATGAATACCGGGACGGTCATGGTGGGCCGGCGGCTCAGCAAGGAAAAACGGCACGACTGGCTGCAAAAGTTCGGCATCGGCGAGGCACCGGACATCGGCTTGCCCGCCGAGTCCAAAGGCATCCTCACGCCGGCCGACCAATGGGACGGCCGCCAGCAATACACCGTGCTCTTCGGCCAGGGCGTGGCCCAGTCGACGCTGCAGACGGTCCGCGCCTACCAGAGCATCGCCAATGACGGCGTCATGGTCCAGCCGCGCCTGATCGACAGCTACATCAACCCGGACGGCACCGAAGAGAAAGTCCCGGCCAAGCCCACCCGCCAAGTTGTCTCCAAGAACACCGCCAAGCAGGTCCGCGACATCCTGGAAAGCGCCGTCACCGAAGGCGAGATCAAGGACGCCGCGATTGACGGTTACCGCGTGGGCGCCAAGACCGGCACCTCCGAGTCGCCGTGCGACGACGGCAAGTCGGGTTTCTGCGGCTACACGGCCTCGATGGTGGGGATGGCGCCGATGGACGATCCGCGGTTTATTGTTGAAGTGGTCCTGCAACGGCCCAAGGGCAGCATCTACGGCATCACGAACGGACCCGTGTTCCGTTCGGTCATGAGCCAGACGCTGCGCACGTACAACGTTGAGCCGTCCACCGGTAAACCGGTCAGGCTGCCGCAGTACGCCAAGTAGCACCCAGCTTCACGAGTCAGCAGCAACAACCAGTTCCACGCAGCAGGGCCTGCGTGCGGGGCAATCCTCCGCGCGCGGCGCACGCTGCCCCAGTACCGCAAACGGAGATCCCCTTGTCAGAGCTCAATGCCCAGGACGCGGCCGCCGCGCCGTCCGGCCAGGACTCCACTTCGGCGTTCCGGCCGACGGCGGTTGCCGCGGTGCCGCTCGAAACCATCGGTGAGTGGATCGGCGTCGTCGTTCCCGGCTCCTCCGCGGCCGTCCCGGTCACCGGGATCTCGCTGAACTCCCGGGCCGTCCGGCCGGGGGACCTGTACGTCGCCCTGCCCGGCGCCACCCGGCACGGCGCGGACTTTGTGTCCCAGGCGGTCGACGCCGGCGCCGTCGCGGTACTGACCGACGACGCCGGCGCCCGCCTCCTGGCGCTCTCCAACGACATCTCCGTGCCGGTACTGCTGGCCGATGAGCCGCGCAGCCTGGTCGGGCGCCTCTCCGCGCTGATCTACCAGAGCCGGCTGGAGCACGCCGCGGCGCCGGCCCTGTTCGGCGTCACCGGAACCAACGGCAAGACCACCACCACCTACTTCATCAACTCCCTGCTCCAGGCGCTGGGCAAAAAGACCGGGTTGATCGGGACCATCGAGATCCTGGCCGGCGGCGAAGCGATCCCCAGCCTCCTGACGACCCCCGAGTCGACGGACGTGCACGCCCTGCTGGCCCTCATGCGTGAACGCGGCCTGGACGCCGCGTCCATGGAGGTCTCCTCGCACGCCATCTCCTTCCACCGGGTCGACGGCGTGGTGTTCGACGTCGCCGGCTTCACCAACCTCACCCAGGACCATCTGGACCTGCACGGGACCATGGAGGAGTACTTCCAGACAAAGGCCCGGCTCTTCACGGCAGAGCGCGCCCGTGCCGCCGTCGTGACCGTTGACGATGAGTGGGGCCGAAAGCTGGCCGCCGACGCCGGCATCCCCGTCACCACGCTCGCCACGGGCTCCGACGCAGCAGAAGCGGTTGCTCCGGGAGCGGACTGGAGGGTTGTGGACCCCCAGCCGCGCGGCCTCGGCACCGAGTTCGGCCTGCGCCACCGGGACGGTACCGAACTGCGCCTGCACACCGGGCTGCCCGGCAGCTTCAATGTCGCCAACGCCGCCCTGGCCACGGCCATGGTGCTCGCCACCGGTATCTCCGCGGCCGAGGTGCAAGCCGCCCTGGACAGCGCGGACCCCTTCACCGTGGCCGTCCCCGGCCGTATGCAGCTCGTTGCGACGGCTCCGGCCGCCGTGGTCGACTTCGCCCACAACCCGGATGCCCTCGCCCGGGCGCTTGAGGCAGTGCGCTCCCAGACGCCGGGGTCCAAGGTGATCGTCGTCTTCGGCGCCACCGGCCAGCGCGACCAGGGCAAGCGGCCCGCGATGGGAGCGATTGCGGCCCGGCTTGCGGACATCGTGATCGTCAGCGACGACGACCCGCACGATGAGGACGCGGCAGCCATCCGCGCCGACGTGATGGCCGGAGCCATCGAGGCCAAAACCGCGGAGGGCCTCGGCTGCACGGTCCTGGAGGTCTTCCCCCGCGACGCCGCCATCCGCAAGGCGGTGGAACTCGCCGGCCCGGAGGACACCATCCTGGTTGCCGGGCGCGGCCACGAGGTCTGGCAGGAAGTCAAGGGCGTCAACCTGGCGCTCGATGACCGGGTGGAGCTGCGGACCGCCTTGACAGTACGAGGATTCACCGTTCTCGATGACCAGCGGATAGAGTCCTAAACCGAGATGATTGCATTTACAGCGGCGGAAATCGCCGAAATAACCAACGGCCGGCTGGCCGCCGAACCGGGCCTCACGCCCGGCTCTGTGGTGACCGACTCCCGCGAGGCCACGGCGGGTTCCCTCTATGTGGCCAAGCCGGGGGAGGCCGCCGACGGGCACGATTTCGTGGCCGCCGCCTTCGAACGCGGTGCCGTCCTGGCCCTAGTGGAGCGGGACGTCCCCGCCGCTGACGGGCAGAATTTCCCCGCAGTCGTCGTTGCGGACTCGGTCCTTGCCATGGGCGCCCTCGCTGCTGAAGCGGTGCGCAGGATCCGTGCCCGCCGCGCAGCCCGCGGCGAGGAACTCACCGTGATCGGGATCACCGGGTCCGCGGGAAAGACCACCACCAAGGACCTGCTGGCCGGGATCCTCGCCGAACACGGCGAAATGGTGGCGCCCCAGGGTTCCTACAACGGCGAGGTCGGCGTTCCGCTGACCGTCTTCAAGGCCGGCTATGAGACCCGCTACCTCGTGATCGAGATGGGCGCCACCGGCGTCGGGCACATTCGCTACCTCGCGGACATGGTCCGCCCGGAGATCGGTGTGGTGCTGGCCGTCGGCACGGCCCACGCCGGTGAATTCGGCGGCGTCGAAAACATCACCCTGGCCAAGGGCGAACTGGTCGAGGCCCTCCCCGCCGACGGCACGGCCGTGCTGAACCTGGACGACGCGAGGGTGGCTGCGATGTCCGCGCGGACCTCCGCGACGGTCCTCGGTTTCTCCGCCCAGCCCGCCCGGGGCGGCCAGCAGGCCGCCATCCAGGCCGAAAACGTCGAGTTGAACGCCGGGGGAAGCCCTGAATTCGACCTCCTGCTTCCGGGCGAGAGCGCGCGGCACCACGTCTCGGCCAAGCTGATCGGGGCCCACCACGTGGGCAACCTGCTCGCCGCGGCCGGGGCGGCCCACGCCGCCGGAATCCCCGGCGCGCAGATCGCCGCCTCGCTGAGCGCCCAGGCGGCTGCCAGCCGCTGGCGGATGGAACGCACCGAACGGCCCGACGGCGTAACCATCATCAACGACGCCTACAACGCCAACCCCGAATCGATGCGCGCCGCCCTGCGGACGCTGGCGGACCTGGGCCGTGGCCGCCGGACCTGGGCCGTGCTCGGCGCGATGCTGGAACTCGGCGAGGACTCCATCCGGGAGCACACCGCCGTCGGCACCCAGGTGGTCCGGCTCAACATCTCCCGGCTGCTGGTAATCGGACGCGAGGCCCGAGCGCTCTACGTCTCGGCCGTCAACGAGGGCTCCTGGGGGGACGAATGCCTGTTTGCCGAAACCGCGGACGAAGCCTACGAAATCCTGCGCTCCGAACTGGAGCCCGGTGACCTCGTCCTCTTCAAGTCTTCCAACAGCATCGGGCTGCGCCATCTGGGGGATCGGATAGCATTACCCCCACATGCGCCGGACGCGCCGGCCGGAAGCTCGGCCGGAAACGCTGCTGAATCCGCCGCCGGAACCGCCACTGAAGGGAGTGCGCTGCTGTGATCGCACTGCTGATGGGCTCCGGTCTGGCCCTGCTGCTCTCCTTCCTGGGGACCCCGCTCTTCATCCGCTTCCTGGTCCGCAAGAGCTATGGACAATTCATCCGGGACGACGGACCCACCTCGCACCACACCAAGCGCGGCACGCCGACCATGGGCGGGACGGTGGTGGTGGTCGCGGTACTGGTCAGCTACGGCATCACGCACCTGGTCATGTGGATGATGAACCCCCGTTCGCCGGGGCCGTCCGCCTCGGCCCTGCTCCTGCTCTTCCTCATGGTCGGCATGGGCCTGGTCGGGTTCCTGGACGACTTCATCAAGATTTCCGCGCAGCGCAGCCTGGGCCTCAATGCCAAGGCCAAGCTGATCCTGCAGGCCGCGGTCGGCATCATCTTCGCGGTCCTGGCCCTCAACTTCCCGGACGAGAACAACGTCACACCGGCGTCGTACCAGATCTCGCTGGTGCGGGACATCCCGTGGCTGAACCTCGCGTTCGGCGGCACCGTGCTGGGCGCCATCCTGTTTGTGCTGTGGTCCAACCTGATTGTCACCGCAGCGACCAACGGGGTAAACCTCACGGACGGCCTGGACGGCCTGGCCGCGGGCGCCTCCGTGATGGTCTTCGGGGCCTACACGATCATCGGGATCTGGCAGAGCAACCAGGCCTGCGGCTCGCCCCGGCAGGCCGGCGCCGGCTGCTACACCGTGCGTGACCCGCTCGACCTCGCCTTGCTTGCCGCCATCCTCAGCGCCGCGCTGGTCGGGTTCCTGTGGTGGAACACCTCGCCGGCGAAGATCTTCATGGGCGACACCGGGTCGCTGGCCATTGGCGGCGCCGTCGCCGGCTTCGCCATCCTGTCCCGGACCGAACTGCTGCTCGCCTTCATCGGCGGCCTCTTCGTCCTGATCACCCTCTCGGTCATCATCCAGGTCGGCTACTTCAAGATCACCAAGGGCAAACGGTTCTTCAAGATGGCCCCGCTGCAGCACCACTTCGAACTCAAGGGCTGGGCGGAAGTGACCGTCGTGGTCCGGTTCTGGATCCTCTGCGGGCTCTTCGTCGCCGCGGGCCTGGGCATCTTCTACGCCGAATGGGTGGTGCTGCTGTGAGCGGGAACATTCCCGAGCCGCTGGCCACGTCCCCGCGGCTGGACACGCTGACCAGCTGGGACTCGGACTGGGCCGGCCTCCGCGTGGTCGTCACCGGCATCGGCATCTCCGGTTTCGCCGCCGCCGACACCCTGATCGAACTCGGCGCCCGGGTGGTCGTGGTGGACGCCGCGGACAGCGCGAAGGCCCGCGCCCAGGCGGACACCCTCCGGATCGTCGGTGCCGCGGACGTACTGCTCGGCGACGACGCCGTCGCGTCGGTGCCCAGGGTCGACGGCGAGAAGCCCGAACTGATCGTTACCTCGCCCGGCTGGCGGCCCGACCAGTCCCTGCTGGCCGCCGCCGCACGGGCACACATCCCGATCTGGGGCGACGTCGAACTCGCCTGGCGGGTCCGGGAACGCGAGGGCCGCAAGACGGCCGACTGGCTCACCATCACCGGCACCAACGGCAAGACCACGACCGTCGGCCTGACCGAATCGATGCTGCAGGCCGCCGGACTCAAGGCGATCGCGGTCGGCAACGTCGGCACGCCGATCCTGGACGCCCTCCGCGACCCGGTGGACTACGACGTCTTCGCCGTCGAACTCTCGAGCTTCCAGCTGCACTGGAGCCACTCCGTGTCGCCGGTCGCCAGCGTGTGCCTGAACGTCGCCGAAGACCACGTGGACTGGCACGGCTCCTACGACTCCTACCTGGCGGACAAGGCCAAGGTCTACGAGCGCACACAGAAGGCGTGCATCTACAACGCCGAGCAGATTGAAACCGAGCGCATGGTGGAAGACGCCGACGTCGTCGAGGGTTGCCGCGCGGTGGGCTTCACAACCGTCACCCCGGCGATCAGCATGGTCGGCGTCGTCGAAGGCCTGCTCGTGGACCGCGCCTTCATTCCCGAGCGCAAGGACAGCGCCGCCGAACTGGCGGCAATGTCCGACCTCGGACCCGTGGCGCCCCGGCACATGGTTGCCAACGCCCTCGCCGCGGCCGCCCTCGTGCGCGCCTACGGGGTGGAGCCGTCCGCCGTTCGCCAGGGGCTGCAGAACTACCTGCCGGGGGACCACCGCATCCAGCCGGTCGCCCGCCACGAAGGCGTGCTTTGGATCAACGACTCCAAGGCCACGAACCCGCACGCCGCGGCCGCCTCACTGTCCGCTTTCCAGAACGTGGTGTGGATCGCCGGCGGCCTGTCCAAGGGTGTGAATTACGACTCACTGGTCCGGGACAACGCCGCCCGGCTCAAGGCTGTGGTGCTGATCGGCACGGACTCGTCCGGCCTGCTGGCCTCGCTCCAGCGACACGCGCCGGATGTCCCCGTGATCGGCCAGGCCAAGGGTGACACTGAAAACGTGCAGACTGCCGAAACGGCCCACGCCGACGCAGGCCCCTCGCCAATTTACGGCGAGACCGTGATGGCACGGGCCGTCGCGTCGGCGGCACAGCTGGCCACCTCGGGGGACACTGTGCTTCTGGCCCCGGCAGCTGCATCCATGGATCAGTTCTCTTCCTATGCTCACCGTGGCGACGCCTTCATCGAAGCTGTCCGCGAGCTCGTGGAAGGGCAGGCTCAGACCACCGAGGAGTAGCAATGGTCAGCACGCCCACCCGTCCCGCCGCGGCGCGGACGGCCGCCCCAGGCAGTAAACCAAGCAGCAATACAGCCAGGACACCCGTTCGGACGGCGAGCACAAGAGCCGCGGCCGCCGGACCGGTTCCAACACCCGCAGCCCGGGTCCGGGGCTGGTACCGCGGCTTCTGGTCGGCACTGGAAGGCACCGGCAAGTCCCGGAACGGTTCCACGTACTACCTCATCCTCGGCTCCACCCTCGCGCTGACCGCGATCGGCATCATGATGGTGCTCTCCGCGTCGAGCGTGGAGGCGATCGCGGCAGGGGAGTCGCCCTACTCCGCAGCCCTGAAGCAGGGGCTTTTCGCGGCCATCGGCGTCTTCGTCATGTTCGTCCTGTCCCGTGTGAACGTGGTGTGGCTCAAACGCATCGCCTGGTTCGCCATCCTCGGGGCGCTCGTCCTGCTGGTCCTGGTGCTCCTGGTGGGCCGCAGCGCGCTGGGCAACCAGAACTGGATCGAAGTCGGCGGTATCACCTTCCAGCCTTCCGAGGCGGCCAAACTGGCGCTGGCGCTCTGGATGGCCACGGTGCTGCACGCCAAGGCCAAGCTCCTCCACCAGGCCAAGCACGCCCTGATTCCCGTGGTGCTCCCGGGGGCGGCCGCGGTGATCGGCCTGATCCTGCTGGGCAACGACCTCGGCACGGCCATGATCGTCATGATGATCACGGCCGCCGCCCTGTACTTCGCCGGGGTGCGGCTGTACCTCTTCGGCATCGCCGGTGTGGTCCTGGCCGTGGGCACGGTGGTGCTCGCCATCACCAGCCCCAACCGGGTTTGCCGCATCCTGTCCTGGACAGGACAGACCTGCGCGGACGGCTCGGACGTAAACTACCAGTCCACCAACGGCCTCTACGCCCTGGCCTCCGGCGGCTGGTTCGGCGTCGGACTGGGCCAGAGCCGGCAGAAGTACAGCTGGATCCCGGAGGCCCACAACGACTTCATTTTCGCCATCATCGGCGAAGAGCTTGGCCTGATCGGCACCGTCGTGGTCCTGGTCCTGTTCGCGGTCCTGGGCACGGCCATCTACCGCGTCGTGGTGGCCCAGCAGGATTTGTTCCACCGCGTCCTCGCCGGCGCGATTATGGTGTGGCTGCTGGGCCAGGCCACCGTCAACATGGCAGTGGTCACCGGCTTGCTCCCCGTTATTGGCGTACCGCTGCCGTTTATCTCCTACGGCGGCTCGGCCCTGCTGATGTCGCTATGTGCCATCGGCGTAGTGTTGTCGTTGGCCCGGGCCCAGATGGAGCCGAACATGCAGCCGAAGGGGATGCTCAAGTTCGGGCCTGCGGGCTTCGCCAAAGTACTCCGCAAGCGGGCGGGGGCCAGGAGCGCTGCCAGGCGTCCGGCCGCGGCGGCGTCTGCCAAGGCCCCGGCTGCCAGGCCGGCCGCCGGACCGATTACAGCCAGCTCGCCCGGCCGGAAGCCCGGCACCAGGACCCCCGCCCCCAAGAATCCCGCACGGAAGCGTACCTAGCCCACCATGAACACCAAGTCGTCCCTGTCCGTCGTCCTCGCCGGCGGCGGCACTGCCGGGCATATCAGCCCGCTGCTGGCCATCGCCAACGCCATCCTAGAGGTCCGGCCCGAGGCGCAACTCCTCGCCGTCGGCACCCCCGGCGGCATGGAAGCCCGCCTGGTCCCGGCCGCGGGGCTGGAGCTCGCCACGGTGAGCCGGGTTCCGTTTCCACGCAAACCTTCGATCGAACTGCTGCGGCTCCCCGGCAAGCTCGCCGGCGCCGTGCGGCAGGCCGGCGCCATCCTCGACGAAGCCAGGGCAGACGTCCTCGTTGGCGTCGGCGGCTACGTCTGCACGCCGCTGTACCTTGCCGCGTGGCGCCGCAAGATTCCGATTGTGGTGCACGAGGCCAACACCCGGCCCGGGCTCGCCAACCGCGTCGGTGCCCGGCTCAGCCGGCATGTGGCCGTAGCTTTCGCCGCGACCCGGCTGCGCGGGGCGCGGCACGTCGGCATGCCGATGCGGCGCGAAATCTCGGGCCTGGACCGGACGGCGGCCCGCGAGGCCGCACGCACGGCCCTCGGCCTGGAACAGGACAAGCCCACCCTGATCGTCACCGGCGGCTCCTCCGGCGCGCAGAGCATCAACCGCGCCGTCGCCGCCTCTGTCACGGCCCTGGCCGAGGCCGGCATCCAGACCCTGCACATCACCGGGCGGGGCAAGACCGTCCATGATGCCCAGGGCAAGCTGCTGGCCGCGCCCGGCTACCGCCAGGTGGAGTACGTCGACGGCATGGAACTGGCCTACGCCGCCGCCGACTTGCTGCTGGGGCGCTCCGGCGCCGCAACCGTCTGCGAGGTCGCCGCCGTCGGCGTCCCGGCCGTTTTCGTCCCGCTTCCGATCGGGAACGGCGAGCAGGCCCTGAACGCCGCCGGCCTGGTCGACGCGGACGCCGCGCTCCTGGTCGAAGACAGCGCCTTCGACGCCGACTGGGTCGCCGGCCACATCATCCCGCTGCTGCGTGAGCCCGCCCGGCTGGACCGGATGGCCGCCGCCGCGGAACAGCTCGGCATCCGGGACGCAGACCGGCGGATGGCCGCCCTGGTCCTCGAAGCCGCGCAGTCCCCGGCCAGCACCGCCGCAACTCCGTGACCAGGACAGAACCGGCCGGAACAGCAGCTTTGAACGACCGAGCACTTTGAACGACCGAGCACTTTGAACGACCGAGCACTTTGAACAGCAGGCAGGAAGCGGTAGAGCAATGACCCAGGCCCAGAACGGCACCCCGCCGGCGGTCCGCACCCAGGACTCCCTGGGGCGCGTGCACTTCATCGGCATCGGCGGCGTGGGGATGTCCGCCGTCGCGCGCATCATGGTGGCCCGCGGCGTGCCGGTGAGCGGCTCCGACGCCAAAGACCTGCCGGTGATGGCCGAACTCGCCGCGGCCGGCGCGCGGATCGCCGTCGGCTATGACCCGGCAAACCTGGGCGACGCGCAGACCGTCGTCGCCGGTTCGGCCATCCGCCCGGACAACCCCGAGCTGGCCGCCGCCCGCGCCGCCGGGCTGCCAGTGCTGCACCGCTCCGAGGCCCTGGCCGCGACGATGGCGCAGGACACGGCCGTCACGGTCGCCGGCACGCACGGCAAGTCCACCACGACGTCGATGATCACGGTGCTCCTGCAGGGCGCCGGGCTGGACCCGTCCTTCGCCATCGGCGCCAACGTCCCCGCCCTGGGGGTCAACGCGGCCACCGGAACCTCCCCGGTCTTCGTCGCGGAAGCAGATGAATCGGACGGTTCGTTCCTGAACTACCGCCCGCAGATCGCGGTCGTGACCAACGTCGAGCCGGACCACCTGGATTACTACGGCACGGCGGAGGCCGTCTATGCCTCCTTCGACCGCTTCACCGAGCTGCTGCCCGCTGACGGCCTGCTGGTGGCCTGTGCCGACGACGACGGCGCCCGCGCCCTCGCGCTGCGCACCCGGGACCGGGGCAACACCCGCGTGCTCCTCTACGGCACCGCGGCGGACGCCGACGTGAGGCTGCACGACGGCGGACCGGGCGACGTCTGGATCTCGACGCCCGCAGGCCGCTTTGCCGTCGAACTCCAAGTGCCCGGCCGGCACAACGCGCTGAACGCCGCCGCGGCCTTCGCGGTGGCGCTCGAACTCGGTATCGCCCCGGAAACCGCCGCCGGCGCGCTGGCCAACTTCTCCGGCGCCTCACGCCGCTTCGAATTCAAGGGCGCGGGCCGCGGCGTGCGCGTCTACGACGACTACGCCCACCATCCCACTGAGGTCCGGGCGGCCCTCGCCGCGGCTCGCTCGGTGGCCGGCGAACACCGGGTCCACGTCCTCTTCCAGCCCCACCTGTTCTCCCGGACCCGGGAGTTCGCGCTCGAGTTCGCGGAGGCCCTCAACGCCGCTGACACCGCGCTGGTGCTGGAGATCTACCCGGCCCGGGAAGATCCCATTCCCGGCGTTACCAGCCAGCTGATCGCGGACCACCTCGGCCGGGGCGGACGGCTGGTGGGCCCCGGCGACGAGGCTGTCAAGGCTGTGCTCGAGGCCGCGGCTCCGGGGGACATCGTCCTCACGGCCGGCGCGGGCGACGTCACTGCTTACGGCCCGCTCATCGTCGAGGCGTTGACGGTCGAGGCGCCCGGTGGCTAGCACGCGCCGGCCCCCTTACCCCACCGGCCCGCGCGGGTCTGCCTCCGGCCGGCCGGCGGCAGGGCAGGAGGACGTCATCTCGGCGTCCAAGGCGGACCACGCAGGCACCTCTTCCGCCGGCACGGCCCCAGCCGGAGACCCGGCCGGGGCCGGCACGCCGCAGCCTCGGCGCGGCAATGTGCTCGCCTTTCCCGAACCGAAGGCCAAACGGCGGCGCCGGATCATCCTCACGACGGTGGCCGCAATTGCGGTGCTCATCGCAGGGATCGTGGCAGCGGCCGTGTACTCGCCGTGGCTTGCCGTTCACACCGTCACCGTGGAGGGCAACCGGATCCTCAGCACGCAACAGGTCAAGGCCGCCCTGGCGCCGCTTCAGGGCAAGCCCCTGACACAGATCAGCGATGAGGAAGTGAGCGGGCTGTTGCAGCCCCTGGTCCAGGTCAAAGCCGTCACCACCCAGGCCCGGCCGCCGTCCACGCTTCAGGTCCGAATCACCGAGCGCGTCCCGGTGGCTCTGGTCAAGCAGGCCGAGGTGTACCAGCTGGTCGACGTCGACGGCGTGCAGCTCGGAAAGGCCAAGGACCCGGCTTCGATAAAGCTTCCGGTCATCGAAAGTGGCCGAGGCGCGCTGCCCAAGGACCTGTTCCACGCCATCACCGGGGTTCTCGGGGCGCTCCCGCCGGACGTCCTGGCCCGGCTCTCCGATGCCTCGGCCAAGTCCGTGGACGCCGTGGAACTCAAACTCGTGGACGGCCAGACGATCGTCTGGGGCAACGCGGGGGAGAAGGAGCTGAAAGCCAGGGTGCTCACGGCCCTGCTGAAGGCGCCCGCGGATCCCAAAAACCCAGTGGCAATCTACGACGTCAGCGTGCCCCGGCACCCGGTCACCCGATAGCTCTCCATCACTTACATCGCGCCGTGCGCGGGCGATAGTGGAAATGGTGCATCCGCCGGGACCCGGCGCAGCCACCAGGCAGCAAAAAAGCAGAAACGGACGGCATTTCCCCGGTATTACCGCGACACGCGGAGCCGGTTATTGAATGTCCTCTGGATAGGAAATAGCGTCACAGACATGAGTTACTTGACATAACTATAACCTTCAACTGGAAGGTTAAGGTTCAAAGCCTCAAGCTCGACTCCATCAGTTTTCGCAATAGAACACGAACAAGGGACACGTAACGTGGCAGCTCCGCAGAATTACTTGGCCGTCATCAAGGTCGTCGGCATCGGCGGCGGTGGCGTGAACGCAGTCAACCGCATGATCGAGGTCGGTCTTCGCGGCGTCGAATTCATCGCCATCAACACGGACGCGCAGGCGCTGTTGATGTCCGATGCAGACGTCAAGCTCGACGTCGGACGCGAACTGACCCGCGGCCTGGGAGCCGGTGCGAATCCTGAGGTCGGCAGGCAGGCAGCAGAGGACCACGCCGACGAGATCGAAGAGGTCATCCGTGGCGCCGACATGGTCTTCGTGACCGCCGGCGAAGGCGGCGGCACCGGCACCGGCGGCGCACCCGTCGTGGCCCGCATCGCACGCTCCCTCGGCGCGCTGACCATCGGCGTCGTCACCCGTCCGTTCACCTTCGAGGGCCGACGCCGCGCCGGCTCCGCCGAAGCCGGCATCGACGCCCTGCGCGACGAGGTCGACACCCTGATCGTCATTCCGAACGACCGGCTGCTCTCCATCAGCGACCGTAACGTCTCTGTGCTGGACGCCTTCCGCTCCGCCGACCAGGTCCTGCTCTCCGGTGTCCAAGGCATCACCGACCTGATCACCACCCCGGGCCTGATCAACCTTGACTTCGCGGACGTCAAGTCCGTGATGCAGGGTGCCGGTTCCGCGCTCATGGGCATCGGTTCGGCCCGCGGCGAAGACCGCGCCGTCAAGGCTGCCGAGCTGGCCATCGCCTCGCCGCTGCTGGAGGCCTCCATCGACGGCGCCCACGGCGTCCTGCTCTCCATCCAAGGCGGATCGGACCTGGGCCTGTTCGAAATCAACGAGGCAGCCCGCCTGGTGCAGGAAGTGGCCCACCCGGAGGCCAACATCATCTTCGGCGCCGTGATCGACGACGCCCTCGGCGACGAAGCCCGCGTGACCGTCATCGCGGCCGGGTTCGACGACGTCAAGGCCACCTCGCCGTCGATGGACCAGTCCCAGCCCGCTCCGGCCCGCCCTGCCGCTCCCGCCCCGGCTCCGGCCCAGGCGCCCGCTTCCGCGCCGGTCCAGCCGCTGCACGCCGGCGTCGGTGCGTCCGGGCTCAGCAACTGGGGCCAGCAGCGCCCCTCGGCCGTGCCGGCCGACTCGGGCTTTGATGTGGACCTGCCCTCCGTCGTCGAACCGGATCTCTCCGGCCGCCACTCGGACGACCTGGATGTGCCTGACTTCCTGAAGTAGGCATCGGTCCAAGAAGCAGCAATCAGCACCATGGCACTGCCTCCGGCGGTGCCATGGTGCTTTGGCGGGGTTACGGTGTTTGGTATGGGTTTTTCAATGTTTCCGGTTCCTGAAGTGGCGGTGTGCTGAGTGTTCTCCTGGCGAGCTGAGGTGCGGCCCGGTGTCTGGGCGGCCTTCACCAACGTTGCGGCGGGCAACCTGGCGCTCCATGTCGGGGACAACCCGGCCGCGGTGCGCCGGCGCCGGGAAATGCTCGAGCGGGCCGCCGGGCTCGGCTCACGCCGCTTCCGGTTCATGAACCAGGTCCACGGCAGCGAGGTGGCCCTCATCTCCAGCGCCGGCACTGCCCTGGCCTCCGGCCCAGCGCACGCCGATGCGGCCACCGCCGATGCGCCAACCGCCGACGCCATGGTCTCCACCGGGGAGCCGCTGGCGGTCATGGTGGCCGACTGCGTGCCGATCGTGCTGGTGGGAGAGGGCGGCCCCGCGGAGCCGGTGCTCGGCGTCGTACATGCCGGAAGGCCGGGCCTGGCCGCCGGTGTGGTGCCGGCCGCGGTGGCGCGGATGCGTGCTCTGGGAGCCGCGGACATCGGTGCCTGGATCGGCCCTTCCATCTGCGGGAACTGCTATGAGGTTCCGGAAGCCATGCGCGCGGACGTCGCGGCAATCGTCCCGGCGGCCTGGTGCACGACCGCCCAGGGCACCCCGGGGCTGGACCTGCCGGCCGGGGTCCGCAGCCAGCTCGAAGCCGAGGGGGTCGCCGTCGAATACTCCGGCGGCTGCACCCGCGAGGACGAGGGCCTGTACTCCTACCGGCGCAACAGCCGCACGGGCCGGTTTGCGGGCCTGGTCTGGACCGGCGACGAAGCTGCCGGAGTAGCCAAATGACCGTGCCGGCGGCAGCGGCAGGAGATCCGCGCCTCGATCAGCTCCGCGAACGGCTCGACGCCGTGCGGCAACGGATCAACGCCGCGGCGGCCGACGCCGGAAGGGACGCCGCGCCGCAGCTGATCGTGGTGACCAAATTCCACCCGGCCGAGGATGTCGCGCGGCTCGCCGCCCTCGGCGTCACCGACGTCGGCGAAAACCGCGACCAGGAAGCAGCGGACAAGGCGGCCCGGCTGCAGGAATTGCAACTGCGCTGGCACTTCATCGGCCAGCTGCAAAGCAACAAAGCCAAATCCGTCGTGAAGTACGCCCACGCCGTGCATTCCGTGGACCGGCCGCAACTCGTCGACGCCCTGGCCAAGGCGGTACGCGCGGAGCAGGATCGAACCGGCCGCGGGGACCTCGAGTGCTTCATCCAGGTCAGCCTGGACGAGGACGCCGACGGCCACCGTGGCGGCGCATTGGCCTCGGACGTCCCGGCCCTGGGCGAACAGCTCTCCGCGGCGGCCGGACTCCGGCTGGCCGGCGTGATGGCCGTGGCGCCGCTGGGTGCGGCGCCCGAGGGGGCGTTCGAAAAGCTGGCGGAAATCTCCGCTCGGCTGCGCGCTGACCATCCGCAGGCCACGGCCATCTCCGCCGGAATGAGCCAGGACCTCGAAGCGGCCATCCGGTTCGGGGCGACACACCTTCGAATAGGCTCCGATATTCTCGGTCCGCGCCCGGCCTTGCGGTAGGTTCAACGTATTGGAAGGTAATGGCGGGGATTCCAATGAAGTGACTCCAGAACTGTCGAGTCACTAAGCGGCCCCCATACGGACACGATTAGGAGTCGACCATGGCTGGCGGTCTGCGCAAGACAATGATCTATCTTGGGCTCGCTGATGGCGACGAACACTACGAGTCCGAGCATCACACACCGCACAAGGATGAGGACGATTCCATGGAGCACGACCGCGAAGAGCGCCGCGCGCCGGCACCCGTCCGCGAAGCCCCCAGGGAAGAGCCCTACGCCGCTGAAGAGGAATACCGCGCACCCGTGACACCCATCAAGCGAGCGGCCGCCAGCCGCGAAGAGACCACCGGCCTCCGGCAGATCACCACGATCCACCCGCGGTCCTACAACGACGCCAAGCTCATCGGTGAAAGCTTCCGTGACGGCATCCCCGTCATCATGAACGTCACCGACATGGGGGAGGCGGACGCGAAGCGCCTCGTCGATTTCTCCGCAGGTCTGGTGTTCGGCCTGCGCGGCAGCATCGAGCGAGTGACCAACAAGGTGTTCCTGCTCTCGCCGTCGTACGTCGAAGTGATCGGTGACGACAAGAAGGTCAGCGAGACGCAGGCCGCCTTCTTCAACCAGAGCTAGCCCAGGATTCCCGTTCGGATGCCAGGCAGGGGTACCTGCCTGGCATCCGTGCTGAGGTTTCCGTGTTGGAATAGACGTGTTGGAATGGATGCGCAACCACTGTCAGGACACTGCGGTATCCGGAATGATCATGGAGATATGAGTTAACTCATGGGAATTGTTTTCGGACTTGTCTATATCGCACTGCTGCTCTTTTTTGTCGCCCTGATCATCCGCCTGATCTTCGACTGGGTTCAGATGTTCGCCCGCAGTTGGCGTCCGCGCGGCGTGGCGCTTGTCACCGCCCACACTGTGTACTCAATCACAGACAAGCCCCTCAAACTGCTTGGCCGGATCCTCCCGCCGCTGCGGCTCGGCGGAATCTCGCTGGACCTGGCGTTCCTGGTGCTCTTCCTGGCCGTCTCCGTGGCCATGGGCTTCGCAAGGTACTTCACCTACGCGCAGCCGATCGCCACGTAATCCGGCAACGGACCCGGTCCGCTTGCCACAAAAGATAAAAACTCCGGTTTGACACTGCGGTGTTGAATTAGAGGAACCAGACCATATTTAGGTACCGTAGTTTTGACGGCCGGAAGGCCTACTGACTAACTAGACCAACGAGGTGACCAGATGGCTTTGACGCCAGAAGACGTTGTCAACAAGCGCTTTCAGCCGACCAAGTTCCGCGAAGGCTACGACCAGGACGAAGTTGATGACTTCCTGGACGAGATCGTCGTTGAACTGCGACGCCTGAACCAGGAGAACGACGAGCTGCGCAAGAAGCTCGCCGAAGCCGGTTCCGGCACGGCCGCCAGCTCCGCTGCTGGCGCTCCCGTCGTGGAGAAGGTGCCGGCAGCTGTCAAGGCCGAGAAGGAAGACCGCGCCAAGGCAGAAGCCGAGGCAAAGGCCGCCGAAGCCGCCGCCGCCAAGAAGAAGGAAGCTGAGAAGGCTCCCGCTCCGGCAGCAGCCCCGGCCCCCGTCGCCGCCACCGCGTCCGCCGAGTCCGCTGCCGGCCTGCTGGCCATGGCGCAGCAGATGCACGACAAGCACGTCGCCGACGGCGAACAGCAGCGTGACAAGATCATCGCCGAAGCGCAGATCGAAGCCAGCAGCCTCGTCAACGACGCGCAGGAAAAGTCCCGCAAGATCCTGGGTGCCCTCGAGCAGCAGCGCTCCGTGCTGGAACGCAAGGTCGAGCAGCTCCGCGGCTTCGAGCGCGACTACCGGTCCCGTCTGAAGGCCTACATCGAAGGCCAGCTGCGTGACCTGGACGCCCGTGGTTCGGTTGCGGCCCCCGAGGTCGAAGCCAACTAGGACGTTTTACAAGTATTCTGAAAGCCGGTGGCTGAGGACTCCTCGGCCACCGGCTTTTGGCATTAACCGCCGCCTTCGCGGCCTCCTTCGGGTGCCTGCACGCGCAAGCAGCAAGCCCCCAGCCACCCCCGGCACCGGAACGAAAGCACTATGACTGACGCACCAACCCCAGACGCCGCCCAGCCCGCGGACGCCGCCCAGCCCGCGCCGTCCGCGGACGCCGCAGTGGCGCCGGCGCGCAAACCGCGCCGCGCCCTGCTGCTCACCCTTTTCGCCGGATTCGCGGTGTTCGCCTACGTGTTCGACCAGCTGACCAAACTCTGGGTCACGTCGACCATGACCGAGGGGGAACGGATCCCGGTGCTGCCGCCTCTGCTGCATTGGTACTACATCCGCAACTCCGGTGCCGCGTTCTCGATCGGTGAGAACGTCACGTGGGTCTTCACGATCATCATGGCGGCGGTCTCCATCGCGATCCTGCTGCAGCTGCGCAAGCTCGGCTCCGCCTGGTGGGCGCTGGCGCTGGGGCTGCTGCTGGGCGGCGCGCTGGGCAACCTCACCGACCGGCTGTTCCGCGAACCTTCGTTCGCGATGGGCCATGTGGTGGACTTCATCCAGCTGCCCAACTTCGCGATCTTCAACATCGCCGATTCCGCCGTGGTGTCCTCGGTCGTCATCATCTGCCTGCTGACGCTGCGCGGTGTGGCGCTTGACGGCTCACGGCTGAACCCGCGCCGGGACAGCAGCGCCGGCCGGCCGGCTGTGCTGGAAGAAAACGGACGGGAACACAATGTCTGAGCCCGGCCCGGCCAATGCGCCGGAACGCCGGCACTTCACCGTCCCGGCGGAGCTGGCCGGCGTCCGGGTGGACGCCGGGCTGGCGAAGCTGATGGAGATCTCCCGGTCGCAGGCGGCCACGCTGATCGCGGAGGGCAACGTCAGCAGCCATGGCAAAGCCGTGGGGAAGTCCCTCAAGCTCAGCGCCGGCGGCGAGCTCGACGTCGTTGTGCCGGAGCGCCGGGAACCGCTGGAAGTTGTGGAGGAAGTTGTGGAAGGCCTAAAAATCCTGCTGGACGACGACGAGTTCGTCGTCGTCGATAAACCCGTTGGTGTGGCAGCGCACCCGTCGCCCGGCTGGGTCGGGCCGACGGTCGTCGGCGGCCTCGCCGGCGCCGGTTATCGGATCTCCACCTCCGGCTCGCCGGAACGCGCCGGGATCGTGCACCGGCTCGACGTCGGCACCTCCGGGGTCATGGTGGTCGCCAAGACAGAGAACGCCTATACGGCACTCAAGCGGGCCTTCAAGGAGCGCACCGTGGACAAGGTCTACCACGCCGTCGTCCAGGGCCTGCCGGACCCGCTGGCCGGCACCATCGACGCGCCCATCGGCCGCCACCCCGGCCACGACTGGCGCTTCGCCGTGATCGAGGACGGGCGCGACTCGATCACCCACTACGAGGTGCTGGAAGCCTTCGGCAAGGCCTCGCTCGTGGAGGTGCACCTGGAAACCGGCCGCACCCACCAGATCCGGGTGCACTTCGCGGCGCTGCGCCACCCCTGCGCCGGGGACCGGACTTATGGGGCTGACCCCCGGCTCGCGGCCACCCTGGGCCTGACCCGGCAGTGGCTGCATGCCCGGCAGCTGTCCTTCGACCACCCCCGGACCGGGGAGCGGGTCACCGTGACCAGCGAGTACCCGCAGGACCTGAAGTATGCCCTCGAGGTACTGGAGTCCGGCAACGCCTAGCGGAGGTCCGCACCTACCGCCGCGCCGGGCACGTGGGTGTCGCTGCCCGGCACTAGAATGATTCGGTGACTTCCAGCAACAACTCGTTCGTCCACCTCCACAACCACACCGAGTACTCCATGTTGGACGGCGCGGCGCGCCTCGGGGAACTCTTTGATGAGACCGAGCGGTTGGGCATGCCCGCCCTGGCCACCACCGACCATGGCTACCTCTTCGGGGCGTTCGACTTCTGGAAGCGGGCCACCGACAAGGGCATCAAGCCGATCATCGGTGTCGAGGCCTATGTCACGCCGGGGACCGCGCGCACGGACAAGACCCGCGTGCGCTGGGGCGAAGAGAACCAGCGCAAGGACGACATCTCCGGCGGTGGCGCCTACACGCACATGACGCTGCTGAGCTACAACAACGTCGGCATGCGGAACCTGTTCCGTGCCTCCTCGATCGCCTCCCTGGACTCCGTCTTCGGCAAGTGGCCGCGGCTGGACCGCGAGCTGCTGAATACCTATTCCGAGGGCCTGATCGCGACCACCGGCTGCCCGTCCGGCGAAGTCCAGACGCGGCTCCGGCTCGGGCAGTACCGGGAAGCCCTCGAGGCCGCGGCCGAGTTCCGCGACATCTTCGGCGCCGAGAACTACTTCTGCGAACTCATGGACCACGGCCTGGACATCGAGCGGCGCGTCACCGGGGACCTGCTGCGGCTGGCCAAGGAGCTGAACCTCCCGCTGGTGGCCACGAACGACCTGCACTACACGCACGAGCACGACGCCAAGGCGCACGAAGCCCTGCTTGCCATCCAGTCCGGCTCCACCCTGCTGGAGCCCACGTATGACAACGGCGGTTCACGCTTCGCCTTCTCCGGCAGCGGCTACTACCTGAAGTCGCCGCAGGAAATGCGGGAACTGTTCCGCGACCACCCCGACGCCTGCGACAACACGCTGCTGATCGCCGAACGCTGCGAAGTGTCGTTCAATACCGGCGCCAACTACATGCCCCGCTTCCCCTGCCCCGAAGGGGAGGACGAGACGTCCTGGCTGGTCAAGGAAGTGGACAAGGGCCTCCACTACCGCTACCCCCAGGGCATCCCGGACAAGGTCCGCCAGCAGGCCGACTACGAGCTCGAAGTCATCACCTCGATGGGTTTCCCGGGCTACTTCCTGGTGGTGGCCGACTTCATCAACTGGGCCAAGAACAACGGCATCCGGGTGGGCCCCGGCCGTGGCTCCGGTGCCGGCTCCATGGTGGCCTACGCCATGCGCATCACCGACCTGGACCCGCTGCACCACGGCCTGATCTTCGAGCGCTTCCTGAACCCGGACCGCGTCTCCATGCCCGACTTCGACGTCGACTTCGATGACCGGCGCCGCTCCGAAGTAATCGACTATGTGACTCGCAAGTACGGCGACGAACGCGTCGCCATGATCGTCACCTACGGCACGATCAAGACCAAACAGGCCCTCAAGGATTCCTCCCGCGTGCTGGGCTACCCGTTCAGCATGGGCGAGCAGCTCACGAAGGCGCTGCCGCCCGCCGTGATGGCCAAGGACATTCCGCTGGCCGACATCCAGAACCCCGAGGCCAAGCGCTACGGTGAGGCCGGGGACTTCCGGCAGCTGATCAGCACGGACCCGGAAGCCGCGAAGGTCTTCGAGACCGCGCTCGGCATCGAGGGCCTGAAGCGGCAGTGGGGTGTCCACGCCGCCGGCGTCATCATGTCCTCGGACCCCATCATCGACGTCATCCCGATCATGCGCCGCTTCCAGGACGGCCAGGTCATCACGCAGTTCGACTACCCGACCTCCGAGGGCCTCGGCCTGATCAAGATGGACTTCCTCGGGCTGCGGAACCTGACGATCATTTCCGACGCACTGGAAAACATCAAAATGAACCGCGGCGTGGACCTGGACCTCGAATCCCTCGCCCTGGACGATGCCGCCTCCTACGAGCTGCTGGCCCGCGGCGACACCCTGGGCGTCTTCCAGCTCGACGGCGGCCCCATGCGCTCCCTGCTCAAGCTGATGAAGCCTGACAACTTCGAAGACATCTCCGCCGTGCTGGCGCTGTACCGCCCGGGACCGATGGGCGCCAACGCGCACACCGACTACGCGCTGCGCAAGAACAAGATCCAGGACGTCATCCCGATCCACCCCGAGCTCGAGGAGCCGCTCGCCGAGATCCTCGGCGGCACCTACGGCCTGATCGTGTACCAGGAGCAGGTCATGGCGGTGGCGCAGAAGCTCGCCGGCTACACCCTGGGCCAGGCCGATATCCTGCGCCGCGCCATGGGCAAGAAGAAGAAGTCCGAGCTGGACAAGCAGTTCGCCGGCTTCTCCCAGGGCATGCAGGACAACGGCTACTCGATGGCCGCGGTCAAGACCCTCTGGGACATCCTGCTGCCCTTCTCCGACTACGCCTTCAACAAGGCGCACTCCGCCGCGTACGGCGTGATCTCCTACTGGACCGCGTACCTGAAGGCTCACTACGCGCCGGAATACATGGCGGCCCTGCTCACCTCCGTCGGCGACGACAAGGACAAATCGGCGATCTACCTCAACGAATGCCGCCGCATGGGCATCACCGTGCTGCCGCCGGACGTCAACGAGTCAGCGCTCAACTTCACCCCGGTCGGCAACGACATCCGCTTCGGCATGGGAGCCATCCGCAACGTCGGCGCCAACGCCGTCGACGCGATGGTGGCCGCCCGCGAACGCGAAGGCGCCTACACCTCCTTCAAGGACTACCTGATGAAGGTCCCGGCGGTGGTCTGCAACAAGCGCACCATCGAATCCCTGATCAAGGCCGGCGCCTTCGACTCGCTCGGCCACCACCGCCGTGCCCTGGCCATGATCCACGAAGAAGCCATCGACTCGGTCATCACGCTCAAGCGCAACGAGGCGATCGGACAGTTCGACCTGTTCGCCGGCATCGATGACACCGAGTCGGAGTCCTCGCTGAGCATCGAGATCCCCGAACTGCCCGAGTGGGAGAAGAAGGACAAGCTCTCCTTCGAACGCGACATGCTCGGACTCTACGTCTCGGACCACCCGCTGCAGGGCCTCGAGGGGCTGCTCAGCCAGCACGCGGACCAGTCGATCACCTCGATCATCGCCGAGGACGGACCGCACGACGGCGCGATCATCACCATCGCGGGCATGATCACCTCGCTCAGCCGCCGGATCGCCAAGGCCAGCGGCAACGCCTACGCGCGCGCCGAGATCGAGGACCTCGGCGGCTCTGTGGAAGTGATGTTCTTCGGCCAGGTCTACGGACCGATCGCCTCGGTTTTGGCCGAGGACCTGATCGTCGTCGTCAAGGGCCGGCTGCAGCGCCGCGACGACGGCGCGGTGGCCCTGAACTGCATGGAACTCTCGGTGCCGGACCTCAGCGAAGGCCTGGACGGGCCGCTGGTGATCACCATGCCGACGCACAAGGCCACCGAGGCCGTTGTCAACGAACTCGGTGAAGTCCTCAGGACCCACCGGGGCAAATCGGAGGTGCGCCTGCACCTGCACGGCGATTCCCGGGTGGAGGTCATGGGCCTGCCCGTGCATCTGCGCGTCAACCCCAGCCCGTCCCTGTTCGGCGACCTGAAGGTGCTGCTCGGCCCGACCTGCCTGGACAGCTGACCCCCGTTTCGACGGTTCCCTGCTGGCTCGACGCCGCTAAGCGTCCTGGCGGCAGGGAACCGTCGAAACGGCCCGCGGGCGGCCTAGATTTCGTAGTCGAGCGGCACCGGCTGGCCGTAGCTGCCGCCGTGGTAGAGCAGCGGCGCGCCCTCGCCGCCGATCGCGCCGTCGACCACCTCGACGACCACTACCGCGTTGTTTTCGAAAGAGAGCCGCATCTGGATCTTGCCGATCAGCCAGCCGGAGACATCCTTGAGGATGGGGACCTCATGGGGCCCGAGCTCCCAATGGTCGCCCTCGAAGCGGTCCCGGGAACGGGCGAAGCGGTCGGCGAGCTGCTGATTGCCCAACCCCAGCATGTGCACGCCGATGTAGCCGGAATTCGCGACGGCGGGCCAGGAGCGGGAGGTCCGCGCCATGTTGAAGGTGAACCGGGGCGGCTTGGCCGATAGGGACGCCACCGAAGTTGCGGTGAAACCGTAAGGGACGCCGTCGTAGTTCACGGTGATGATGGCGACTCCGGCCGCATGGCGGCGGAACATTTCCTTAAACGTTCCTTCGAAGGCTTCTTCGGCTGAGGCCACGGTGGGTCATCTCCCTGCTGTTCTGCGACTGGTGCTCACTGCCAGCGTATTCCTGCGGGCGCCGCCTGCGGTATTCGGCCGGCGCCCGGGAGGGTTCCGGGCGTCACGTCCCGTGCGGCGGCGTAATGTCCGGCGCCGCCGGATCCTTTGTTAAGGTTTGTTGCATGACACAACCTGCGGTGCACGTGCCCGTTCACGACCACGACGGCGGACCCTGGCCTGCCGCGCCCGGCCGGCCGGGCGCGTCCGTGCCGTGGACGGGGCTGGCCGTGATCGCCGCTGCAGGTGTTCCGGTGGGACTGTTGTGGTGGCTGCTGGCGCCGACCGGGCTGAACCTCATTACCCGGGACCCGGCATTGGCCGCCGGCAGCAACCCCGAAACGTGGCTGCCGCGGGACCTTGTCCTGGCCGGGCTGTTCCTGCTGGCCGGCTGCCTGTCCGGGATCTTCATTGCCGGCAACCGGCCCGCCCGGCTGGGAACCGCGACGGTGGTCCTGGCCGTCGCCGCGGGTGCCGTTGGGGCCCTGCTGGCCTGGGGGACCGGCGTGCTCGCCGGAACCTGGTGGAGCGCTCCGGTGGATACTTCTGCCAGCGCCAGCATCGCCTTCTCGCTCCGGGCCTACGCCATGCTGGTCATCTGGCCTGCCGCCATCGCCCTCGCGATCTTCCTCTCCACAGTGTTTGGCTCATCGGAGCCCAAGCCGGCGTCCGGGGGCACCGCGCCGGAGCGTAAAATGGACGAGTGACTCCAACTGCTGACAGCCCTGTGCCCTCCGCTCCCTCCGCCCTCAACTTCCGCACCGTGGACGTGCGCGGGCAGCGGTTGTCCCTCGCCGGGCTCCGCGCCGCCGTTCCGCGGGCGCAGCACGGCACCGTGGCCGACGCGGAGCAAAAGGTCCTGGACATTATTTCGTCGGTCCGGACGCGCGGCTTCGAGGCGCTGAGCGAGCTGGCGCTGAACTTCGACGGCGTCGAACAAGCCCACCCGCGGGTTCCCGCCGAAGCCCTCAAGGCAGCCCTGGACGGCCTGGACCCCGCAGTGCGCGCCGCCCTGGAGGAGTCCATCCGCCGGGCACGCCGCTTCGCTGACGCTCAGCGTCCGGCCGACACCGACGTCGAACTCGGCGAAGGTGCCGTGGTCAGCCAGAACTGGGTCCCGGTGGCCCGGGTCGGGCTCTACGTCCCCGGCGGTCTGGCGGTCTACCCCTCCTCGGTCATCATGAACGTGGTCCCGGCGCTGGCAGCAGGCGTGGAATCCATTGCCCTGGCCTCGCCGCCGCAAAAGGACTTCGGCGGCCTCCCGCACCCCACGATCCTGGCGGCGGCGTGCCTGCTGGGCATTGAGGAGGTCTATGCGATCGGCGGCGCCCAGGCCATTGCAGCGTTCGCCTACGGCATCCCCGGTGGAACCGGAACGGGAACCGGGACCGGAGCCGGGACCGGGACCGGCGCTGCCGCCGGCATCGACGCCGGTATCGACCCGGTCGATGTCGTCACCGGACCCGGAAACATCTTCGTGGCCACCGCCAAGCGGCTTGTGAAGGGTGTGGTGGGAATCGACTCGGAGGCCGGCACCACCGAAATCGCCATCCTGGCCGACGCCACCGCGCGCCCGGGCCTCGTCGCGGCCGACCTGATCAGCCAGGCCGAGCACGACCCGCAGGCCGCTTCCGTGCTGATCACCGACTCCGAGGAACTCGCCGCCGCCGTCCGCCGCGAGCTCGAACTCCAGGCCGCCGCGACCAAGCACAGCGCCCGGGTCCGGCAGGCCCTGTCCGGTCCGCAGTCCGGCGTCGTGCTGGTCGAGGACCTTGAGCAGGGCATCGCTGCCTGCGACGCCTACGCGGCTGAACACCTCGAAATCATGACCGCGGACGCCGCCGGCGTCGCCGCCCGGATCCGCAACGCCGGCGCCATCTTCGTGGGGGACTACAGCCCGGTCAGCCTGGGCGACTACTGCGCCGGTTCCAACCACGTGCTGCCCACCAGCGGAACGGCCGCGTTCTCCTCCGGGCTCAACGTGACCACGTTCCTGCGCGCCATCCAGGTGATCAACTACAGCCGGAGCGCGCTGGAGGAGGTCAGCAGGCACATCGTCAGCCTCTCCGGCGCGGAGGACCTGCCTGCTCACGGCGAAGCAGTCACCGCACGGTTCTCGGCCAGCAGTTAGGGCGGCTGGCGGGCAGTCCCGCCGGAACAGCGCCCAACCACAACATGTAGTAATTACAGGCTTGTTATTCAGCAACATCTAGTCGTAAACTGATCCCGGAAGCACCAAACGTGGTGCCTCGGCTCTCTACAGGGATCCAGCTTGCGACAGGGGAGGAACCGACGTGTATTGCCCGTTCTGTCGTAACCCTGATTCGCGCGTGGTGGACAGCCGCATCGCCGACGACGGCTCCGCCATTAGGCGCCGCCGGCAGTGCCCCGAATGCGGACGCCGGTTCACCACGGTGGAAACCACTAGCCTGACCGTGATCAAGCGCTCCGGCGTCGGCGAGCCGTTCAGCCGCAGCAAGGTCATCAACGGCGTTCGTAAGGCCTGCCAGGGCCGCCCCGTCACCGAAGACGACCTCGCCATGCTGGCCCAGGAAGTCGAGGAGACCATCCGGGCCTCCGGCGCAGCCGAGATAGATGCCCATGAGGTGGGCCTCGCGATCCTCAACCCCCTGCAGCGCCTCGATGAGGTGGCCTACCTGCGCTTTGCGAGTGTGTACCAGGCCTTCGAATCGCTGGAAGACTTCGAGTCCGCCATCGCCCTGCTCCGCCATGAGGCCGAGTCCAAGGGGCTGGAAGGCAAGAGCTCGCAGAAGAGCCCGCTCTAGGCTCAACCAAGTTCCGGTGGTGGCAGCGGAGGGGAAGCCGTGGCCACCACCGGCTCCAACCCAACTGACTCGCAGTTGTTGTCGCTTTGAGCGTTCAAAACGACACTTAGTGCCAGTCAGTTGGGTTGTTGTGCGTCCGGGACTACTTGGCCAGCTTGTGCGTGAGGGCGACCTCGATGGCCGCGCCCACGATGCCGGCGTCGTTCTTCAGCTCGGCCGGAACGATCGGCGTGCGCAACGACATGTGCGGCAGGTATTCGTCGGCCCGCTTGGAGATACCGCCGCCCACGATGAACAGTTCCGGGGAGAAGAGGAACTCGACGTGGGAGAAGTAGCGCTGCAGCAGCACGCTGTATTCGGCCCAGCTCAGGCCGTCGCGCTCACGGGCGACGGCGGAGGCCTTGCTCTCGGCGTCGAAACCGTCGATTTCCAAGTGGCCCAGTTCGGCGTTGGGGACGAGCTTGCCGTCGAAGATGAAGGCGGAGCCGATGCCGGTGCCGAGGGTGATCACCAGGACGGTGCCGGAGATGCCTTCGCCGGCACCGTAGCGGGCCTCGGCCAGGCCGGCGGCGTCGGCGTCGTTGATGACCTCGACCGGGCGGCCGAGCCGTGCGGTGAGCAGGGCATCGATGTCCAGGTTCAGCCAGGAGTTGTCGACGTTCGCCGTCGAGTGGACCACGCCGTGCTGGATGATGCCAGGGAAGGTCACGCCGACCGGAGAGTCGGCTGCGGGGGCGTCGGGACGCTTGGACAGCTCCGCTACCACCTGCGCCACGACTTCGGCAACGGCCTCCGGAGTGGACGGCTGCGGGGTGGGCACGCGGAGCCGGTCGCCGACGAGCTTGCCCTTCTTCAGATCAACGATTCCGCCCTTGATGCCGGTGCCACCGATGTCGATGCCGATCAGCGGTGCGTTCTTCTTCGACTTCTCGTCCTTCTTGGCCAATGTTGTTCCGTTCGTGGCAGGGGCGGGGTGGGTCTTGTTGTTGATTTTTGAAAGGCGGTGCGGGGATCAGGGCAGGGTCAGGACTTCGGCGCCGGACTCCGTGACCAGCAGGGTGTGCTCGAACTGTGCGGTCCGTTTGTGGTCGCGCGTCACCACCGTCCAGTCATCGGCCCACATGTCCCATTCGACCGTGCCCAGCGTGAGCATCGGCTCGATCGTGAAGACCATGCCGGCCTCCATGACGGTGTTGTAGGCCGGGGCGGCATCGTAGTGCGGGATGATCAGCCCGGTGTGGAAGGCCTCACCGACGCCGTGCCCGGTGAAGTCCCGGACTACGCCGTAGCCGAATCGCTTGGCGTAGGACTCGATGGTCCGGCCGATCACGTTGATTTCGCGGCCCGGGGCCACGGCGCGGATGGCGCGGCGCAGGGACTCTTCGGTGCGTTCGACCAGCAGCCTGGACTCCTCGTCGACGTCGCCCACGAGGAAGGTGTAATTGGTGTCGCCATGCACGCCGCCGATGAAGGCCGTGATGTCGATGTTCAGGATGTCGCCGTCCTGGACCACGGTGCTGTCCGGGATGCCGTGGCAGATCACTTCGTTGAGCGAGGAGCACAGGGACTTGGGGAAACCACGGTAGCCGAGGGTGGACGGGTAGGCGTTGTGGTCGAGCAGGAATTCGTGCCCCACCTTGTCCAGCTGGTCGGTGGTGACGCCGGGGACGATGTGCTTGCCGACCTCCACGATGGCCTGGGCGGCAATCCGTGAGGCGATCCGGATCTTCTCGATGGTCTCGGCTGACTTGACCTCTGAGCCCGTGAACTTGGCCGGAGCAGGCTTGCCGACGTATTCAGGGCGCGGTATGGACGCCGGCACGGCAAGCTGCGGGCTGACTGTTCCCGGGACAAGGGTGCCGATGGGTGCAGTCGAGGTGAGGGAAGGCATAGATTGATTCTATAAGCCCCCGGGCGCAGCCCGGAAAATACAGCGGAAAATGCATCCGGAAAAACAGCCGGAACCAGGCACACGCAGAAGGAGCCCCGATGACCGAATACTGGTACAACGTCAACACCCACGAGATCGAGGAAGACGCCATGTCCGACTGGAGCCAGCTGATCGGCCCCTACAAGACCCGCGAGGAAGCCGAACACGCCCTCGAAAAGGTCAAGGCCCGCAACGAGGCCTGGGAAAAGGGCGACGACGACGCGTAACGGCGTGCCGGCTCCCGTTGTCCTCCTGGTCCACGGGTTGCCCGGCTCCGGCAAGTCCACGCTCGCGGCGCAGTGGAAGTTGAAGCGCTGTGCCGGCCGCTCCGGCCCCTGCTGGAACCCGTTGCTTTGCGGTTAGAAGGAATGTTCCGGGCCGGGGAAGTGGCCTGATCGGACGTCGTCGCCGTAGGCCTTCGCGGCGTCGCTGAGGGTGGTCCGCAGATCCGCGTACTGCTTGACGAACTTGGCCATCTTTCCGCCGCGCAGCCCGGCCATGTCCTGCCACACCAGCACCTGGCCGGTGGTCGCGTTGCCGGCGCCGATGCCGATCGTGGGGACCTCGACGGCGGCGTCCACGGCGGCCGCCGTCGGCGCCGGAACCATTTCCATCAGCACACAGAACGCGCCGGCGTCGGCCAGGGCGACGGCGTCGTCGATCAGCCGCTGGGCGTCGTCGCCGCGGCCCTGGACCCGGTAGCCGCCGAGGGCGTGCTCGCTCTGCGGCGTGAAGCCGATGTGCGCCATCACGGGGATGCCGGCCTGGACCATGGCCCGGACGGTCTCGGCATAGAACTTGCCGCCCTCGATCTTGACCGCGTGCGCGAGTCCTTCCTTGAGGAAACGCACGCCCGTCGCCACTGCCTGCTGGGCGGAGACCTCGTAGCTGCCGAAAGGCAGGTCGGCCACCACGAGGGCGCGCCGCGCGGAACGGGTTACCGCGCGGCACAGCGGGATCAGCTCGTCCACGGTGACGGGCAGGCTCGTTTCATTGCCGAAGACATTATTGGAGGCCGAATCTCCGACCAGCAGCACCTCGATGCCGGCCGCATCGAAGATCTCGGCGGTGTACTGGTCGTAAGCCGTCAGCATGGCGAAGCGCTCACCGTTGAGCTTGGCCTGGCGCAGGTGGTGCGTGCGGATGCGGCCGGCGGGTTTGGCGGCAGTGTCTTTGGCGGCGCTGTCTTTGGCGGCGCTGTCCGGCGCCGGCTCCTGGCCTGCGCCGGCCGCGCCCGTTGCGGGGCCATTGCCGTAGGGGGCAGCGAGTTCTGCGGACGTGCTGGAATCGGGGCTGTTGCTGGGGGCCATGCCACGAGCGTAGTGCGATACCCGGCGTCCTAGCTACCGGGCGGCCCCGCCGGCTCGGTGATAGCCGTCACAAACGGGGCGTCCGGGCACCTCAGGAGGGACACCCAAGCGGCGGTTCGGCGGCCGTTGTGTTAACGGTGTGTTACGCCGGTGCGCTACGCCAGCAATCCCCGGGAATGCTTAGTAGAGTGATTCGAGAGCAGCTGCGGGCGCCAGCCAGGACGAGTAGTCGGGACGGGTCCGGGGCACGGACGTAGACCCGGAAAGAGGCACCATGGACCGCCAGCAAGAGTTTGTCCTGCGGACGATCGAAGAGCGTGACGTGCGCTTTGTGCGCTTGTGGTTCACCGACGTCGTGGGATCGCTGAAGTCTGTGGCCCTCGCCCCGGCCGAAGTTGAAGGCGCCTTCGAGGAGGGCCTGGGCTTCGACGGGTCCTCGATCGAGGGCCTGGCCCGCGTCTTCGAATCCGACATGTTGGCCCAGCCGGACCCCTCCACCTTCCAAATCCTGCCGTGGCGCGGTGAGACGGAAGCGACCTCGCGGATGTTCTGCGACATCCTGACGCCCGACGGCGAGCCCTCCGCAGCGGATCCGCGCAACGTCCTCAAGCGCAACCTCGCGAAGGCCGCGGACATGGGCTTCACCTGCTACACCCACCCCGAAATCGAGTTCTACCTGCTCAAGTCCCAGCAGCCGGGCCCGGACGGCGCACCGGTTCCGGTGGACGAGGGCGGCTACTTCGACCACGTTCCCGGGGGCGTGGCGCAGGACTTCCGGCGGACCGCCGTGACCATGCTGGAGTCGGTGGGCATCTCGGTCGAGTTCAGCCACCACGAGGCCGGCCCGGGGCAGAACGAGATCGACCTGCGCTACGCGGACGCCCTGCAGACCGCGGACAACATCATGACCTTCCGCACCGTGATCAAGGAGGTCGCGCTGCAGCAGGGGACCTACGCGACCTTCATGCCCAAGCCGTTCACCGCGCACCCGGGCTCCGGCATGCACACGCACTTCTCGCTGTTCGAGGGCGACACCAACGCCTTCTACGAAGCCGGGGCGGAATTCCAGCTCTCCGAAACGGCCCGGCAGTTCATCGCCGGCATCCTCAAGCACGCCCCCGAATTCACCGCCGTGACCAACCAGTTCGTGAACTCCTACAAGCGCCTCTGGGGCGGGGGAGAAGCGCCCAGCTACCTGAGCTGGGGCCACAACAACCGCTCGGCCCTGGTCCGGGTTCCGCTGTACAAGCCCGGCAAGGGCCAGTCCGCGCGGATCGAATACCGCGGCATCGACTCGGCCGCCAACCCTTACCTCGCCTACGCCGTGCTGCTTGGTGCCGGGCTGAAGGGCATCGAAGAGGGCTACCAGCTGCCCGCCGCCGCCGAGGACGACATCTGGTCGCTGAGCTCGGCCGAGCGCC
This sequence comes from Arthrobacter sp. YAF16, assembly GCF_052113385.1. Taxonomy (NCBI): domain Bacteria; kingdom Bacillati; phylum Actinomycetota; class Actinomycetes; order Micrococcales; family Micrococcaceae; genus Arthrobacter; species Arthrobacter sp. YAF16. Next base: position 147,545 of record NZ_JBFRDC010000006.1, on the reverse strand, counting down.
GTGCCATGGGCCACGATCCGCTGCCGGCCAGCCTGCACGACGCGATCCGGACCATGGAGGATTCTGAGCTCATGCCGCAGATCCTGGGCGAGCAGGTCTTCGAGCACTTCCTGCGCAACAAGCGGGCCGAGTGGCAGGACTACCGCCTCCAGGTGACGCCCTACGAGCTGCAGCGCAACCTGGCCATCCTTTAGGCGGCCGCGGTGAGCCTGGCACGGCGCCTCATCGCCGCGGGTTTCAACGACCTGGACAAGGGCGAGCGGTTCCTGGCCGCCCCGGAGCTGGCGGGCCTGGACGAGGATGCCCTGTTTGCCGGGCTGCAGCTGGCCGCCAACCCGGACACGGCTCTGCAGTCCCTGGTCCGGCTGATCGAGAAACACCCGAAGCTGCGGGACCTGGCCGCGGCCGAGCCGGACCGCAGCGAGCCGCTCTACCGGGTGCTCGGCGCTTCCGAGGCGCTGGGCGAGTTCCTCATCCGGCACCCCGAGCACCTGGACGCCTTCGACACGACGGCCAGCCCCGAGCCGCAGGCAGCCGACGCCGCCGGGTTGCGCACCCGGCTGCTGCAGTCGGTCCGCGCCGACCCGAAGGCCGCCCGTCCGGTCGCGGCCGTGACCGGGCAGGAAGGGTACGAGGCCCTCCGCACGGCGTACCGGCGGGGGCTCGTGGAGCTCGCCATCAAAGACCTTTGCGCCGCCGATCCGCTGGACTTCATGCCCGCCGTCGGGGCCGAACTGGCTGACCTGGCCGGCGCCGCGATCGAGGCAGCCCTGGCCGTGTCCCGGGCCGAGGCGGCGGAGCAGTTCAGCGCAGCGGACGTGGCCGACATCGGTCTGGCCGTGATCGGGATGGGCAAGTGCGGCGCCCGCGAACTGAACTACATCTCCGACGTCGACGTCATCTATGTGATCGACGCCGGCGCCCTGGAGGACTCGCGGGCGAACACCATCGGCACCGCCCTGGCCTCGGGGATTTCACGGGCCATCATGTCCACCGGCCGGGAGCCGGGGCTCTGGGAGGTCGACGCCAACCTCCGGCCGGAGGGCAAGTCCGGGCCCCTGGTGCGCACCTTGGCCTCGCACGAGAGCTACTACGCGCGCTGGGCCGAAAGCTGGGAATTCCAGGCCCTACTCAAGGCCCGCACCATCGCCGGCGACGCCGGGCTCGGCGCCCGCTACGAGGCCGCCGTCGCGCCGCTGATCTGGTCCTCCGCGGGCCGCGAAGGGTTCGTCGAGTCGGTCCGTTCGATGCGCCGCCGGGTCACCGAGCACATCCCGGCCGAGGAGGAGCAGCGGCAGATCAAACTGGGCCGCGGCGGGCTGCGCGACGTCGAATTCACCGTCCAGCTGCTCCAGCTGGTGCACGGCAAATCCGACGAAACCCTGCGCTGCCGGGACACCACCTCGGCCATCGCTGCGCTTTCCGCCGGCGGCTACATCGGACGCTCCGACGCCAAGGAATTCGACCGCGACTATCGGTACCTGCGCCTGCTCGAGCACCGGATCCAGCTCTTCCAGCTGCGCCGCACCCACCTGATGCCGGTCAAGGAAGCGTCGCTGCGCTCCCTCGCCAAGGCGGTGCTGGGCCCGTTCTCCAACGAACGTCCGCACCCGGACGCGCTGCTCAAGGCCTGGCGCCAGACCAAGCGTTCCGTGCGGGAACTGCATGAACGCATCTTTTACCGGCCGCTGCTCAACACCGCGGCCGCGCTGAGCAGCGAGGAGGCCAAGCTCACGCCCGAAGCCGCGCAAGGCCGGCTCGCCGCGCTCGGCTACCTCGATCCTCCCGGCGCCATGCGGCACATCGAGGCGCTCACCGGCGGCGTGAGCCGGCGCGCCGCGCTGCAGCGCCAGCTGCTGCCGATCCTGCTCGGCTGGCTCGCCGAGGGCGTGGACCCCGACGGCGGGCTGCTGGCCTTCCGCCGGGTCAGCGAGGCGCTCGGCACCACGCACTGGTACCTCGGCCTGCTGCGGGACTCGACGGCGGCGGCCGAGCGGCTGTGCCATGTGCTCTCCAATTCCCGGCTCATCTCGGACCTGCTGGAGGTCTCGCCAGAGTCCGTGGCCTGGCTCGGCTCGGACAAGGACCTGGCGCCGCTCAGCTACGAGGCGCAGTGGCTGGAGATCACCTCCAAGATGTCCCGGCACTCGGACCCGGAAAGCGCCATGCGCCTGATCCGGCTGATCAGACGCCGGGAGATCCTGCGCATCGCCATCGCGGACAGCGCCGGACTGCTGGACCAGGACCAGGTGGGCGCGGCCCTGGCCGATACCGACCGGGCCGCCGTCCTCGGCGCCCTGCGGGTGGCCGAGACGGTCGTTGCCGCCGGGGAACCACTCAAAACCCGGGTGATGGTGGTGGCGATGGGGCGTCAGGGCGGCCGCGAGATCGGCTACGGCTCGGACGCCGACGTCATGTATGTGCACCGCGGCCTGCCCGGCGTGCCGGAGGACGAGGCGCAACAGCAGGCAGCCCGGATTGTCGGCAAGCTCTCCAGCCTGCTGACCCAGCCGCTCAAACCTGCCATCCTCGCCGAACGCGTGCTGATGGTGGACGCGGACCTGCGCCCGGAGGGCAAGAGCGGACCGATGGTGCGTTCGCTGGAGTCCTACGCCGAGTACTACCGCCGCTGGTCCCTCATCTGGGAGGCCCAGGCGCTGCTGCGTGCCCGGCCGATGGCCGGCGACGACGAACTTGCCGCCGATTTCGTAGCGCTGATCGATCCCATCCGCTACCCGGAGACCGTTGCGGAGCAGGATGTCCGTGAGGTCAGGCGGGTCAAGGCCCGCATGGAGTCCGAACGTCTGCCACGCGGCGCGGACCCGGCCCGGCACCTGAAACTGGGCCGCGGCGGCCTGAGCGACGTCGAATGGCTCGCGCAGCTGCTGCAGCTGCGGCATGCCGGCAGGCATCCGGAGCTGCGGACGACTTCCACCGTCCAGGCCCTCGAAGCAGCCGCCAGCCTGGAGCTGCTGGAGGCCGGGGAAGTGGTGCTGCTGCTGCGGGCCTGGCGGCTGGCGAGCCGGATCCGCTCCGCCAACGTGATCTGGACCGGACGCGCCTCGGACGTGCTGCCGTCCTCGCGCCGCGACCTGGAAGCCGTGGCCCGCTGGTGCGGCTACGGCCACGGCAACGCCGCCGAGCTTGAGGAGGACTACCTGCGGCTCAGCCGGCGGGCACGGGCCGTCTTCGAGCGCGTCTTCTACGGCCAGTAGGCGGCCGGGCCGACATCTGCCTCGCCGTCGGTCAAATGCGGGTAGCCTCGAGGGGTACTTTGCCGGTCCTCCGGACCGGCTGCCGCACTTACCTAGGGGTTGTTTAACTTGCCCAGACTCCAGCAGACCGGGGCCGCCCGGCCGCGGACGGCCACGGTCGTCGGAGCGTTGCTGGCCTTCGCCGCCATGCTCTTCGGTGCCTCAGGTGCCGCCGCGGCCCCCGCGGCCGCACCCGCAGCGCACCAGTCCGTCGATCGGGCCCAGCCGGCCGCCGCGCCGTCGAGCCTTTCCGGAAAGACCTTCGTCATCGGCACGGACACCACGTTCGCCCCCTTCGAATTCCGTGACGCCGGCGGTGAACTGACCGGAATCGACATGGACATCATCCGTGAGATCGCCAAGAGCCAGGGATTCGCCGTCGAGATCAAGTCGCTCGGCTTCAACGCGGCCCTGCAGGCGCTGTCCTCCAACCAGGTCGACGGCGTGATCGCCGGCATGTCGATCACGGAACCCCGCAAGCAGATCTACGACTTCTCCGACCCGTACTTCGAATCGGGCGTCCAGATGGCCGTCGCCAAGTCCAACAAGGACATCGAGGGCTACGAGGACCTCAAGGGCAAGACGGTCACCGCCAAGACCGGCAGCGAGGGCGAGACGTTCGCCAAGTCGATCGCCGGCAAGTACGGCTTCACGGTCAAGTCCCTGGACCAGTCCGCCACCATGTACGAACTCGTGAAGTCCGGCAACGCCGTCGCAGTCTTCGATGACTACCCGGTGCTGGCCTACGGGATCAGCCAGAACAACGGCCTCAAGGCCGTGTCCGAGAAGGAAAAGGGCGGCTCCTACGGTTTTGCCGTCAACAAGGGCAAGAACCCGGAACTGCTGAAGGCGTTCAACACCGGGTTGGCGGAGCTGAAGTCCAGCGGCAAGTACCAGGAAATCCTGGACAAGTACCTCAAGGACCCCACGCAGGCCGCCCAGTCCAGCTTCTGGGAGCTGCTGGCCAACAGCTTCCCCGCCCTGATGAAGGGCCTCGGGAACACCGTCCTGGTCACCGCGATTTCCTTCGCCCTGGCCATGCTGATCGGCCTTTTCATGGGGTTCATGAAGATCTCCACGAGCGCGCTGCTGCGCGGGATCGCCACCACCTTCGTCAGCATCTTCCGCGGGACCCCGCTGCTGGTCTGGGCCTTCTTCTTCTACTTCGGCATCCCGCAGCTGACCGGCCAGCCGATCGACATCTGGGTGGCCGGCGTGCTGACCCTCAGCCTCAACGCCGGCGCCTACATCACCGAAATCGTCCGGGGCTCCATCCAGTCCGTGGACCCGGGCCAGCTCGAAGCCAGCCGCAGCCTGGGCCTGGGCTACGCGAAATCCATGCAGAAAGTCGTGGTCCCGCAGGCGTTCAAGATCATGACGCCGTCCCTGATCAACCAGCTCATCATCATGCTCAAGGACAGCTCGCTGCTGCTCGCCATCGGCTTCGCCGAACTGCTTTACCAGGGCCAGCAGATCTACGCCGGGAACTTCCGGATCACCGAAACCCTGCTGATCGTCGCGGTCCTGTACTTCGTGGTGATCATGCTGCTGACCAAGCTGGCCAACGTTGCGGATAAGAGGTTCAACAAATGAGCACGGCAGTCACTGCACCCAGCAAGATTTCCGTCCGGGAGCTGAAGAAGTCCTTCGGCGCCAATGAAGTCCTCAAGGGCATCAACGCGGAGGTTGCCGAAGGCGAGGTGGTCTGCGTGATCGGGCCCTCCGGCTCCGGCAAATCCACTTTCCTGCGCTGCCTGAACAAGCTGGAGGACATCACCGCCGGCCACGTCACGGTGGACGGTTTCGACGTGACCGACCCCAAGGTGGACATCAACGAGGTGCGCCGGCACATCGGCATGGTCTTCCAACACTTCAACCTGTTCCCGCACATGTCCGTGATCGAGAACATCATGCTGGCACCGGTGGAGTCGAAGAAACAGGGCAAGGACGAAGCCCGGGCCAACGCCCTGAAACTGCTGGAGCGCGTTGGTCTCGCCGAGAAGGCCGATGCCCGTCCGGCGTCGCTCTCCGGCGGCCAGAAGCAGCGCGTGGCGATCGCCCGGGCGCTGGCGATGAACCCGGACATCATGCTCTTCGACGAGGCCACGTCCGCGCTGGACCCGGAAATGGTCGGCGAGGTGCTGCAGGTGATCAAGGACCTTGCCCGCGAGGGCATGACGATGGTGCTGGTCACCCACGAGATGGGCTTCGCCCGTGAAGTGGCCGACCGGGTGCTGTTCATGGCCGACGGCGTCATCTGCGAGCAGGGCGCTCCGGAGGAGTTGTTCGGCAACCCGCAGCAGCCGCGGACCCGGGAATTCCTCTCCAAGGTCCTCTAGGCGTTGTCCGCCGGGCTGCCCGACGGCGGGGCAGCCCGGCTTTGGATACGCTTCTGATATGTCTGAACACGTGTGGCTGATCGCCTTGAAGAACCTCGACGACGACGCCCGGGCCATCAAGCTCGGGGAGGTCGCCGGACTGGAGCTGGGCGAGGGGCAACGGAAGTTCGTCGGGGATCCGCTGCGGATGATGCTGATGGGACTCGAAGAGGGTAGCCGCTTTCCCTATGTCATGGATTCCAACGGCTCGGCCGTCGGCGTGGCAACCCTGCAGGCCGGGGCCGCACGCGCCGCCGGCTGGGCCGACGACGATTCCGCCTGGCTGCTGCGCGGTTTCCTCGTGGACCGGCGGCAGCAGGGCAGGGGATTCGGTGCGGCCGCGGCAGCCGCGGCCGTGCGTGAAGCCGCCAGGCTCACGTCCGCGCTGGGCGGGGAGCAGCGCGGCGTCGTCCTGTCCGTCAACGAGGCCAACCCGGCGGGTCAGGCCGCCTACCGCAAGGCCGGATTCGAGGACCGCGGGCAATACCTGGGCGGCGACGCCGGCCCGCAGCGGATCATGTACCGGGGGTTTTGAACGGCCCACGAGACAGTCCGCCCGGGCTGCTGATTGTGATGTTACGTGCGGAACGCGCCGCACTCATTCGTGGGTCGCGGCCCACTCCGGGTCGAAATCCGGGTGGTCCTCGTAACCTGCGGCGAGGATGTTGAGCATGGCGCGGCGGGCCATGGCCAGTTCGCCCTGGGCGTCCGTGCTGTCGAAGAGGTCCGCCGAGGCCCGCTTCCAGCGCGCCAGGATCTCCCGCTTCTGGGCACACTCGGCGCGCATTGGCGCGGCGAGCGGGGGAGACGCCGAGTGGTCCGGAACGGGGGCGTGCCGGAGCTCTGCTTCTTCTTCATCGATTCGAGCTTCTAGAAACTCCACAATATCCACACCACGGATTGTGCCACGCCACTACGCCGGGTGGGAGGTTTCGCCGCCGTCGGGCCGGTTGTCATCCGCTGAGGTGAGGGCTGCCCGGATGAGCCGGGAGTAGTGCCGGTCATGGGGAGCGAGGCGGTCCAGGTGCGCAGCCAATTCCTCCACCCGCTCAATCACGGTCCGCCGCTCCTCAACGAGGGCTAGCAGGTAGCGCCTGTCCCGGGCGGACTGGTCGGCCACGCCGCCGACAAATTCGTTCTCGTCTGCCGTGAGTCTTTCCTCAATTGCGGCGAGAGCCGCGTCCGGGGAGTCTGCCGGGGCGGGTGCGGGGGTGGGCGCCGTCGGGGATCCTGCTGGCTCGCCCGGCGTTGCCGCAACCGCCGCCGATTCCCCGAGGCCATCGCGGCGGTCCAGGCGGGAGTAGCCGGGTGCCGGGTCGTCGGCCACGAGGTGTTGGCGTATAAAGCTTCGGAACCGGGACATCACCGCTCCTCGATGTAGTTCCTGGGACCAAGCGTAGCCTCGAATTGGCGGAGACGGACGGCTAATTATCTCCGGGTGCGGCACAAAGCGGCTTGACCCCGGCCTGGACAGCCCGGCTAAGCGGCACATGACACAAAAAAGGCCGGCCCAGAGGTTTCGCGAACCTCCGGACCGGCCTTTTGTCTGCGGGCTAGACGCCGTAGTAGAGCTCGAACTCGTACGGGTTCGGGCGCAGCGAGAGCGGGCGGATCTCGTTCTCGTACTTGTACTCGATCCAGGTGTCGATCAGGTCCTGGGTGAAGACGCCGCCGGCCTGCAGGAACTCGTTGTCCTCGGCCAGGGCTTCCAGGGCTTCCTCGAGCGTGCCCGGGGCCTTGGGGATGTCCTTGGCTTCCTCGGCGGGGAGCTCGTAGAGGTCCTTGTCGATCGGCGCCGGCGGTTCGATGCGGTTGCGGATGCCGTCAATACCGGCCATCAGCTGGGCCGCGAAGGCCAGGTACGGGTTGGAGGAGGGGTCCGGAGCGCGGAACTCGATGCGCTTGGCCTTCGGGTTCGAGCCCGTGATCGGGATGCGGATACCGGCGGAGCGGTTGCCCTGCGAGTACACCATGTTGACCGGAGCTTCGAAGCCCTTGACCAGGCGGCGGTAGGAGTTCACCGTCGGGTTGGTGAAGGCCAGGACGGCGGAGGAGTGCTTCAGCAGGCCGCCGATGTACCAGCGGGCGGTGTCGGACAGGCCCGCGTAGCCCTTCTCGTCGTAGAAGAGCGGCTCGCCGCCGTTCCACAGCGACTGGTGGCAGTGCATGCCCGAGCCGTTGTCACCGAAGACCGGCTTCGGCATGAAGGTAACCGACTTGCCCCAGGCATCGGCGGTGTTCTTGATGACGTACTTGAACTTCTGCAGGTCATCGGCCGCGTGGGTCAGGGTGGTGAACTTGTAGTTGATCTCAGCCTGGCCGGCGGAACCGACCTCGTGGTGGCTGCGCTCGACCTCAAGGCCGGCCTCATCCAGCGCGATGCACATGGCGTCGCGCAGGTCGGCCTGCTTGTCGGTCGGGGAGACCGGGAAGTAACCGCCCTTGACGGGGGTCTTGTAACCGAGGTTTCCGCCTTCTTCTTCGCGGCCAGTGTTCCAGTGGGCTTCCTCGGAGTCGATCTTGTAGAAGCTGCCCTGCGGGGAGGACTGGTACTGAACATTGTCGAAGACGAAGAACTCGGCCTCGGGGGCGAAGAACGCGGTGTCGGCAATGCCGGTGGAGGCCAGGTAGGCCTCGGCCTTCTCGGCCACGCCGCGGGGATCGCGGTGGTACGGGTCGCCCGTGCGCGGGTTCACGATGGAGAAGTTCAGCGCGAGGGTCTTCTCGATGCGGAAGGTGTCAACGAACGCCGTCGTGACGTCCGGGATGAGCTGCATGTCCGACTCGGCGATGCCCTGGAAACCGCGAATCGACGATCCGTCGAAAAGCTGGCCGTTGACGAAGAAGTCCGCGTCAACACTCTTGGCGGGGACGTTGAAGTGCTGCTGAACGCCCGGGAGGTCGGTGAAGCGGATATCAACGAATTTGATGTCTTCGTCTTTGATGAACTTGAGGACTTCGTCCGCAGTCTTGAACATCTATGCTCCTTACGCATATGAAAGATCTGGCCGTGAGGCCGTGTGGTCCAGCGCAGTCCGACGTCGGGGAAAACGCAGTTTTCACCCCGCCTACGGTGCCGCTAGCAACTGTTACCACCCTAAGGACACGGGATTTCCCCGCGGTGTCCGCTTTGTTTCGGGCAGGTTACAGAATGCGCTGACGTGTTAAAGCTAGTCGCTGTCCACAGTGTGGCCTATCCGGGTCCGCTCTGTGACCGCCCAGCGTCCAGATGGTGAACACCCCCGAGGGCCGCCCGGGAGCCGATAGGCTTGGGGGGTGGTTGATCGTAAAGACATAGGCTCGTGGCTCAGCGGACCGGACACGTCCGGCATCTCCAAGTATCCGGGGGAGCGGCTGGGCCTGCCCGAGTCCGGCCCCGGCTCGATTGCCCGCGCGGGCCGGCGGATCCTGGCCATCTGCATCGACTGGGGGATCGCCCTGTTGATCAGCAACTTCGCTTTTGGCGGGAACTCCTGGGCCACGCTGGCGGTGTTCGCCGTCGAACAGGCCCTGCTGGTCGGAACCCTGGGCTACAGCATCGGGCACCGGATCATGGGGATCCACGTCATCCGGCTTGGCGGCGGTCCGGCGGGTCCGCTCCCGGCCCTGGTCCGGAGCGTGCTGCTTTGCCTGGTGATTCCCGCCGTCATCTTCGACCCGGACCACCGCGGCCTGCACGACAAGGCCATGAACACGGTGCTCGTCCGGATGTAGCCGCTGCGGGTTGGGCGTCGGGGACGAATCCGCCGCTGTTCTGTGCCGAAAGCGGCTGCGAATTGCCGGAAATGGCCGCTATGGCACCCGACTAAGCGGCCGTTTGTGGTGAATGGACGGGCGTGGTGCCGCAAGGTGATCCCACCGGACCCTGCTGACTCTAGACCCGGGTTGTTTCCTCGGCCGGGATCGATGTGACTCCGTGCGGACCTTCCGCCAGATAGCCGCGCCCGCCGGCCCAGCGTTCGAACCAGATGGTGGTGAACGGCAGGACCGCGGAGAGCCCTGCGAACAGCGCCACCCGGAACGGCCAGCGCTGCAGCCGCCACAGCGCCAGGGCGGACAAGCCGTAGCCGATGAAGAACGCCCCGTGGACCGGCCCCGCCAGTTCGACGCCCAGTTCGGTGGTCCGGAGCACCCACTTGAGGAACATTCCCACCAGCAGTGCTGCCCAGCTGAAGGCTTCGGCGACGGCCAGGATCCGGAAGATCCTGATCACGGCGGTCCTGGCGGGAAATTTCATGGGGCAGTCTCCGGATTCGGTTGTGGCGGTGCCGCGCGCTGAGGCCGGCGCCCGGCGTCGTACGGTCGGTCGTAAGGGATAACGCAGGGGTTAAAGTGGACCGCCCCGGCTCCCGGCAAGATGCCGGCAACCGGGGCGCCCCGGGAAAGCTGTGGCCAACGGGCGTCCCTAGCGGCCGCGGGCCGCCTTGCGGTCGGGGCGGGCCTTGTAGGGGTCGATTCCCTTGGGGATCGGCAGGCGGTTGCCGAGCGAGGAGATGCGCTTCGAAACGGTGCTGACCTCGGTCTTGGTCAGTTCGTTCTTCATCTTGCCCATCTTCTTGGCGACCTGGCTGATCGGCACCTGGCCCTCGCCCCGGCCGCTCTCGATCACGTGGATGGTGACGTTGGGCAGGATGCGGGCGAGGCGCTTGCGTTCGCCGTCGAGCAGTGGCTTGACCCGGTGGCTGGGGCCTTCGCTGACCAGTACGACGCCGGGGCGTCCGATGGCGCGGAAGACGGCGTCCTGGGTGCGCGGGTTGACGGCGACCGGCTGGTCCTCGGTGATCCAGCCGCGGCGCAGGGTGCCCAGTGCGGCGCCCGAGGCCCCCGGCTGGTTCTCAATCTGGGCGAACGCGGCGCGCTCGGCGCGGCGGGACAGGATCAGGGTGGCGGCCAGGATGCCCAGCGGAATGCCGATGATCAGGCCCGTGATCCAGTTATCCAGCAGGAACCCGACGAGGAAGCTGACCGCGACGACGCCGAGGAACGCCAGCAGCATGAGCCACGGGACCATCGGATCGTGGCGGCGGGTCATCTGGAAGACTTCCCTGATCTGCTTCAGCCGGCTCGGCTTCTTGGCCTTGGCTTCCTTGGGCTTGCGGGAAAAAAGGCCACGCTTCGGCTCATCGGCTGAAGAAGTGGACGTGCTGGAGTCAGGGAAATTCGCCATAGTGCCTTAATTCTACGTGATGCACGGCTCAGGGCCGGACACCGGATTGCTCCGGTGCCGGCCCTGGGCGGCAATGGTGTGCGGTGTCTGTCAGGAGTGCGCCGCGAGCAGCGAACTGGCTTCCTGGCGGGTGCTGCCGGAGCTTTCGATGTGCGCCAGCTCGGCCGGGATTTCCCAGCCCTTCTTGCGCATCGCGGTGGCCCAGAGCCGGCCGGCACGGTAGGAGGAACGCACCAGCGGGCCGCTCATCACGCCGAGGAAACCGATCTCGTCGGCCTCCTGCTGCAGGTCCACAAACTCCTGCGGCTTGACCCAGCGGTCTACCGGAAGGTGGCGTTCGGACGGGCGCAGGTACTGGGTAATGGTGATCAGGTCGCAGCCGGCCTCGTGCAGGTCGCGCAGTGCCTCGGAGATCTCCTCGCGGGTCTCTCCCATGCCCAGGATCAGGTTGGATTTCGTGACCATGCCCAGCTTGCGGCCCTGCGTTATGACGTCCAGGGACCGCTCGTAACGGAACGCGGGACGGATCCGCTTGAAGATCCGGGGGACAGTCTCGACGTTGTGCGCGAACACCTCGGGCTTGGAGTCGCAGATCGCCTCGATGTGCTCGGGCTTGCCGGAGAAATCGGGGATCAGGAGTTCGACGCCGGTGCCCGGGTTCAGCTCGTGGATCTTGCGGACCGTCTCGGCGTAGAGCCAGACGCCCTCGTCGGCGAGGTCGTCGCGGGCCACTCCGGTGACGGTGGCGTAGCGCAGCTGCATGGACTGGACCGAGCGGGCCACCTTGGTGGGCTCGAACATGTCCACGGGGGAGGGCTTGCCGGTGTCGATCTGGCAGAAGTCGCAGCGCCGGGTGCACTCGGAGCCGCCGATCAGGAAGGTCGCTTCCTTGTCTTCCCAGCATTCGAAGATGTTGGGGCAGCCGGCCTCTTCACAGACGGTGTGGAGGCCTTCCTTCTTGACGAGGTTCTTGAGCTGGACGAACTCCGGGCCCATCTGGACCTTGGCCTTGATCCACTCGGGCTTCCGTTCCACCGGGGTGGCCGCATTGCGCTGCTCAATACGCAGCATCTTCCGGCCTTCTGGTGCCAGTGTCACAGTAGAGCTCCTTCGTGGGTTGCAACTAGGGCTTCTTCATTGTTGCGCAGTTCCTCGGTGATCCGCGACACGAGGTCTGCCGGGGCGACATCCCGGCCGGTCTCCTGCGCGATCGTGGTGACGCCGGCGTCGGTGATGCCGCAGGCGATGATCTGGCCGTAGGGGGCGAGGTCATTGTTGCAGTTGATGGCGAAGCCGTGCATGGTGACGCCCTCGTGGACCCGGATGCCGATCGCGGCAATTTTGCGCGCCGGGCCCTTCTCGTCCTGCTCGATCCAGACGCCGGCACGGCCCTTGATCCGGACGGCGTCGATGCCGTAGTCGGCCAGGACAGCGATGATGACGGCTTCGAGCCGTTCGACGTAGTCTCGGATGCCGGCCGGGTTCTTCAGCTTGATGATGGGATAGCCCACCAGCTGGCCCGGGCCATGCCAGGTCAGTTTGCCGCCGCGGTCCACGGGCACCACGGGGGTCCCGTCGAAGGGGCGTTCGTGGTCCTCGGTGCGTTTACCTGCGGTGTAGACCGGGGAATGTTCGAGCAGCAGAACGGTGCTGGGTGCGGTTCCGGCGACGACTTTCTCGTGGAGTTCGCGCTGGATATCCCAGCCGCGGGTGTAGTCGACGAATTCAGGAGCGAGACCCAGCTGGGAGAACTCAAGAGTCATGGCATCCAGCTTAGTCCTCGGCTGTCGCGCCCACCGATTCTGTGGTGAAGCTCTCATGCCTGTGGATAACTCCTGCAGGGAAGTCGAAGATCCGCTATTCCTAAACCATGGATGATTACGAACGGTCCGCGTCCCCTGCTTCCGCTTCCGATCCCGCCCTGACTCCGGAGGTTTCCGGATACGACGTCGGGCGGCTGCTGGGCCGCGGCGGCAGCGCCGCCGTCTGGCTCGCCACTGACCAGGTGACGCGGCGTGACGTGGCGCTGAAGTGCTTCAACGCCGTCGGTCCAGCAGGAGAGCCGCAGCGGGAACGACGACGGGCGGTGGATGCCGAGGAAGCCGTGCGGCGTGAGATGCGGATCCTCTCCGCCCTTGACCATGAGCACCTCGTCAAGGCGCATGCCGTGGTGCGGGTGGCTTATGGGACCAGCGGCGGCCCCCGGGCTGGGGCTTGTGCTCGACTACGCCGCCGGCGGCTCGCTGGCCGAACTCCTTGGGGCCCGGGGCAGCCTGGCGCCGGGGGAGACCGTCACGGTGCTGACCCCGATCGCCCAGGCGCTGGCGTACCTGCACCGGAACGGATTTACCCATGGCGACGTCTCACCGGGCAACGTGCTGTTCACTGCGCAGGGAAAGCCGCTGCTGGCCGACCTCGGGGTGGGGCGGATGCTGGCGGAGCCGCAGGATGCCTCCGGCGCCGGCACGGACGGGTTCCGTGACCCGGCCCCGGTGGATGCCGTCCGGGCCGGGCTCCAGCCTGAAAGGGATGTCTACTCCGTGGCGGCGCTGGGCTGGTTTTGCCTCACCGGCCGGGCGCCGGAGCCGGAACCCCAGCGTCCGCCGCTGCCGCTGCTGGTTCCCGCCGTTCCGGCGGAGCTCGCGGACGCGCTCGAGGCGGGACTGTGCAGTGACCGACGCCGGCGGCCGTCGGCCGCGGAGCTGGCCGAGGCGATTTTCCGCGGCGCCCCGGCGGCGCCCGTGGATCTTTCCGTGTCGGTGCATTCGACCGTGCTGCCCCAACTGCTGACCCGGCGCTCCCTTCCGGCCGGCGCGCGGGAAAGGCGGGCGTCGCGGCTGTGGCGCTGGCGGCGCCGGGTGGCGCTGCACCCCCCGGTCGGACCAAGTGCGCGGCATGCGTCCATGCCGGTGCGCCGCCAGCCGGGAGCTCGGCCGGGAATTAGGCGCGTGAGCGTTCGGCGTGGCCTGGCGGTCCTCGTGACGGCGGTGCTCTTCACGGCGGCAGGCGTCTTCGGGACGTTGCTGCTCGCCGGGAGGCTGGCGGTGGGGGAATGGGCCCCTGAGGTCCGGCCGCTGTCCGGACCGGCAGCGGTACCGGTGACCGGGGCTGCCACCGATCCGCAGGTCGCGGCGGCCGGAGCCGTGCCGGCCGCTCTGCAGAAGCTGCTCGCCGCGCCACGGCCCGAAGACGCGGTGCGCGGCCTCGCTGGCCTCCGTTCCTACGCCTTGAGCACGGGGAACCTCGGGCTTCTGGAACAGGTCAATGCGCCCGCGTCCCCTGCCGCGGCAGCAGACGCCGGCGTCGGCTCCCGGCTGGCGGTGTCCGGCCACGTCCTCGACGGCTTCGAAGCCCGCCTGAGCCTGGTCAAGCGGCAGCCGGAGAGCACAGCCGCGCGGGCCGTGGTGTCGCTCAGCGTGGCCTCGCCGTCGTACCGGGAGCGCGACGCCGCGGGGACGGTGGTGGCCGAGGCGGCGGCCGTCCCGCAACAGCGGCTTCGCCTGGTGCTGGTGCCGGTGGACGGCAAATGGCGGATCCAGGAGGTCCTCCGCGCCGCCGGGGACTAGGACGGGCGCCTCCGGCGCCGCCCGGTCAGCCGCGGGCCGCCACCCAGGCCGCGGCCTGGGCCAGCGAGGGGTGCTGCCACTGGAACCCGGCGCCGGCCAGGGCAGCCGGTTCCATCCGCTGGCTGGCGAGCAGCAATTCATTGGCCAGTTGGCCCATCACGAGGCGCAGTACGGGCGCCGGCACCCGCAACAGAGCCGGCCGGTGGAGTGATTCGGCCAGCCGGGAGATCAACGAATTCACGTCCGCGCTCTCCGGGGCGCAGACGTTCACCGGTCCGGCCAGCGGCGCGGTGAGCAGGAAGTTGAAAGCGCCGGCCACGTCCGGAAGCGTGATCCACGGCCAGTACTGCCGGCCGTTACCCAGCGGGCCGCCCACGCCCAGGCGCAGCAGCGGCAGGAGCCGGCCGAGGGCGCCGCCGCTGCGGCTCAGGACGACGCCGGTGCGCGCGGTAACAACGCGGACCCCGGCCGGCGCCTCCTGGGCCGCGGCCTCCCAGTCGGCGCAGATCCGGGCCAGCACGCCGCTGCCGGCCGGCGCGTTCTCGCGCAGCACCGCCTGACCGGCATTTCCGTAGTAACCGGAGGCGGACTGGCTCAGGAAGACCGGCGGCGGGTTGTCCATCCGGCCCATCGCCGCGGTCAGGGTCCGCGTCGGGCCCAGCCGCGAGGCGCTGAGCTCGTTGATCCGGCCCCGCGTCCACGGCCGGTCGCCGATCCCGGCACCGGAGAGGTTGATCACCGCGTCCGCACCCTTGAGGGCCGTGTCGTCGATGCGGCCCGCGGCGGGATCCCACTGGAACTCGCCGGGCGAGGCGGGCGGGCGCCGGACCAGGCTCGCGACCTCGTGCCCGCTGTCGCGCAACGTGCTGGAAAGGGCGGTTCCGATCAGCCCGGAGGCGCCTGCTACAAGGATTCGCATGATCCATCTCACCATGCCCGGCACGGCAGGGAAACCTCCCCGGGGCTAGGGGAGGTTTTGACTATGATCGAACGATGACCTCTTCGAGCTACCTCCGTTTCCCGCATCTGCATGGCGATCTGGTCACCTTCGTGGCCGAGGACGACGTCTGGATCGCGCCCCTCGACGGAGGCCGCGCCTGGCGGGTCTCCTCGCTGCAGCTGCCGGCCCGCAACCCGCGGTTCACCCCCGACGGAAAGCGCCTGGTCTGGACGGTCGTCCAGGGGACCGCCCCGGAGGTTGTCACGGCGGACGTCGATGGCGGCGGGTACCGCCAGCTCAGTTACTTCGGCCACAGCTCCACCAAGGTCAAGGGCTTCACCCCGGACGGCGACGTGGTGGTCACGAGCGCCTTCCGGCAGGCGGACAGCCGCCTCACGCACGCCTACAGCCTGCCCGTCGACGGCGGCTGGGCCGAGGAGCTGCCCTACGGACCGGTCGAGTCCGTGGCCTACGGCACCGTCGTCGGGGATGAACGGCCCGTGGTGCTGGCCAGTGTGCTCTCCCGTGAACCGGCCTGGTGGAAGCGGTACCGGGGCGGCGCCGCCGGGAAGTTGTGGATCGACGCGGACGGCAACGGCGAATTCGAGCGGCTCGCGCCCGAACTTGACGGCAACCTCACCGACCCGATGTGGGTCCAGGGCCGGATCGCCTTCCTCTCCGACCACGAGGGCTACGGCAACCTGTATTCCGTGCTGCCCAACGGCACGGACCTCCGCCGCCACACGGACCACGAGGACTTCTACGTGCGGCACGCGGCCACCGACGGTGAACGGGTGGTCTTTGAGTCCGCAGGCGAACTCTGGCTGCTGGCCGGTCTCGACGCCGACGCGGTCAAGCTCGACGTCACGCTCGGCTCCGCTTCGCAGGCCCGGCGCTCGTCGGCGCTGAAGCCCTCCCGCCACCTCGGTGACGTCATCCCGGACCACACCGGCGACTCCAGCGCTGTGGAAGCCCACGGCACCCTGCACTGGCTGCGGCACAAGGACGGTCCGTCGCGCATCCTCGAGGCGACTCCGGGTGTCCGGGCACGACTGCCGCGCCCCTTCGGTGCCGGCCGGATCGCCTACATCGCGGACCACGAGGGCGCCGAGGCGCTCTACCTCAAGCCCATCGCCGCGCCCGTGCACGGCGGCCACGGATCCGGCAACCACGCATCCGGCGGCCAAGCATCCGGCAACCAGGTGCAGGCCCCCGCACCGGCCGCCGCCGCGGAGGCCGGGCAGGACGCCGACGGCGGGACTCCGCTGCCGCGGCCAGTCTCCGCTGCCGCCCTCACCCGCCCCGACGCCGCGCCGGCGACCGCCGTCGTCGCCGCTGCCGAGGCCGTGCCGGTGGTGGTCGCGGATGCCGCCTCCGGCAGCGCCTCTTCGGGTGGCGGCTCCGCGCCGGAGCAAGCCGACAGCGGTCGACCGACCCGGATCGACTTCCCGAAGCCCAGCCGGGCCAGCGCGATGGAGGCAAGCCCGGACGGCAACTGGATCGCCGTCGGCACCTCCTTCGGCGATATCTTCCTCGCAGACACCCGCACCGGCGCCCTGTCGCTGCTGAGCAGCATCGGCGAGGGCAGCATCGACGGCTTCAGCTGGTCTCCGGACTCGGCGTGGCTGGGCTGGGCCGAGCCGGTCACCTCCTTCGGCTCCAGGACCCGGCTGCGGCTGGCCCGGATCGATCGGGCAGGAACGGCAACGCCCGCCGCGGCCGGGGCGGATAAGCCTGCGATCATCGACGTCACCGACGGCCGCTTCCGGGACGAGTCGCCGGCGTTCACCCCGGACGGCAAATTCCTGGCCTTCCTGTCCAACCGCAGCTTCGACCCGGTGTACGACGGGCACTCCTTCGACCTGTCCTTCCCGAGTCCGATCAAGCCCTACCTCGTGGCCCTGGCAGCCGACACACCGTCCCCGTTCGGGCCGAGCGTCGCACTCCCCGAAGACTCGGAGGATTCCCGGGACGGGGCCGCCGCCGAAAGCGGTGCCGGAGACGCAGCCAAAACCGCCGCGCCGGTCAGGGTCGACGCCGAGGGCCTGGCGCACCGCGTCATCAGCGTCCCGGTCCCGCAGGGCAACTACTCGGACCTAGCCGCCACCGCGGGCGCGCTGCTCTGGCTCGACCACGAGCTGGCCGGCGTGACCGGCGACGGCCGGGCCAGCCTGGAGGACAAGAAC
Organism: Arthrobacter sp. YAF16; assembly: GCF_052113385.1. Lineage (NCBI taxonomy): Bacteria > Bacillati > Actinomycetota > Actinomycetes > Micrococcales > Micrococcaceae > Arthrobacter > Arthrobacter sp. YAF16. Next base: position 130,054 of record NZ_JBFRDC010000006.1, on the reverse strand, counting down.
GCCGCCCCGAGCCTGGTCCGCTTCGACCTCGCCAAGCGCCGAGCCACCACGATCGTCGACGCGCTGGACAGCTACCGGCTCACCGGCGACGGCGAAAAGGTCGTCCTGGTCCAGGACAAGCAGATCCGTGTCTCGCCCGCGGCATCGAAGGCCGACGAGGAATCCGGCCAACTGGTCAAGGTGGATCTGAACCGCATCCGGGTCCGGCTTGACCCGGTCAGTGTGTGGGGCCAGGCCTTCGACGAGGCCTGGCGCCTGCAGCGCGACTTCTTCTGGACCGCGGACATGGCCGGCCAGGACTGGGATTCGGTGCACGCCCGCTACCGGCCGATCGTGGACCGGCTCGGCTCCCACGATGACCTCGTGGACCTGCTCTGGGAACTTCACGGCGAGCTGGGAACCTCCCACGCCTACGTCCGCCCCGCCCTGGTGACGGAGAACGGCAGCAACGGCCAGGGCCGCCTCGGCGCCGACCTCGCGTTCACCGGCGAGGGCTGGGAAATCACCCGCATCCTGGCCGGGGAATCTTCGGACCCGCTGGCCACCTCGCCGCTGACCCGGCCGGGCGTGGACGCGCGGCCCGGGGATGTGTTGCTGGCAATCGACGGCGTCGAACTCTCGGCGTCGCTGACGCCGGCCGTGCAGCTGGCCGGAGCCGCCGGCCGCGCCGTGGAACTGACCCTGCGCAACGGTGCCGGCCACGGCGCCCGGGCAGGGGAGCAGCGCCGCGTCGCCGTCGTGCCGGTCAAGGACGAGGAACGGCTGCGCTACCAGGAATGGGTCGCGTCCAACCGCCGCACCGTGCGGGAAGCCTCGCAGGGCACCTTCGGTTACCTGCACATACCGGACATGATGGCCAACGGCTGGGCGCAGCTGCACCGCGACCTGGATACCGAGACCTCCCTCGACGGCCTGATCGTGGATGTCCGCCGCAACCGCGGTGGCCACACCTCGCAGCTCGTCGCGGAGCTGATCGGCCGCAAGGTGACCGGCTGGAGCATGCCCCGCGGCGAGCGTCCGCGCACCTATCCGCACCACGCACCGCGCGGCCCGGTCATCATCCTCACCGATGAGTTTGCCGGCTCCGACGGCGACATCATCACCCAGGTCTCCAAGCTGCGCGGGATCGGACCGGTCATCGGCACCCGGACCTGGGGCGGCGTCGTCGGTATCGACAACCGGTTCGCCCTGGCGGACGGCACCGGGGTCACCCAGCCGCGCTACGCCACCTGGTTCACCGGCGGCGTGGGCTGGGGCGTAGAAAACTACGGTGTTGCCCCCGACATCGAGGTCTCCTTCCCGCCGCACGCCTATGCGGCCGGCACGGACCCGCAGCTCGAATACGGCATCGGCGCGCTCAAGGAAATGATCCAGGAGCTTCCCACCGACCGCCCGCCGCTCCGCGAGGGCTACCGCACGGTGCGGCCCGCCCCGCTGCCGGCCCGCCGGCAGGGCAACTAGCGCACACGGCGAAGGCCCCCGCTCCGGACAATCCGGGGCGGGGGCCTTCGTGTATCTGCGGTTGCCGGCTGCTAGGCGGCCAGGGTGGCGTCCAGGGTGATCTTGATGCCCGTCAGGGCAGCCGAGACCGGGCAGCCGGTCTTGGCGTCCTCGGCGATGCGCTGGAACTCCTCCTCGGAGATGCCGGGCACCCGGGCGTTCAGGGTGAGGTGGCTGCCGGTGATGCCGGTGCCGGGTTCGAACGTGACGTCGGCCTTGGTGTTGACTTCCTCCGGCGTGTGGCCGGCCTGCGCCAGGGCGTGGCTGAATGCCATCGAGAAGCATGCGGAGTGCGCGGCGGCGATCAGTTCTTCCGGGCTGGTCTTCCCCTCGGCCGCTTCGGCGCGGGCCTTCCAGGTGACGTCGAAGTTGCCGAGCCCGGAGCTGTCGAGGCTGGTGTTGCCCGCCCCCGACATCAGGTCGCCGTTCCATACAGTGTGTGCGGTGCGTGTTGTTGCCATGTCCACTCCTCAGCGTCGTTGAGTCAGCGATCCGGCCAGGTAAGCGGATCCTGCCGTGTCCCATCCTAGGGACTCGGTCCGGTCGCCGCACCCGGTGTCCGCTGTCAGAGAATTGCCTCGACATGGCGGGGCGGCAGGGATAAAGCCCAGCCGCTGTCCCGCCGGGAGGAACGGGTTAACGACGACGGCGGCGCACCCCGGTTGGGGGTACGCCGCCGTCGCTGCGGTCGGGTGCCTACTGCCAGAGGGTGGCGATGGCGACGTTAAGCAGCGCCAGGCCGCCAACGCTGTGGGCGAGGCCCCTGCTGACCGGCTCGTCCTTCTTGTACTTGCGGCTGCCGATGAACGCGAGCACGGCCACGGCGAGGGCGATCACCAGTTTGAGGCCGAGCTTGGCGTAGTTGGCGTCCATGTTCAAGGCCGGGATGAGCCCCATCATGACAATGCCGGTGATGAGCTGGAGGGCGGCGCCGTCGAACTGGCGCGGGTGCACGGTGGGGTTCTTCATCTGGGCGATCCAGATACCCACGATCATGGCGGCGCCGATGATGTGCAGGAAGACCATGATGTTATAGACGATGTTCATGGGACCTAGCTTAGCGACAAAGTGTCCATAAAGAGCGAAGGGCACCTTCCCTTGCGGGGAGGTGCCCTTCTCTCACCCAGATGGATGAGCTGGCTGCTAGAGGCCGAGGTCTGCTTCGAACGCGCCTTCTTCAAGGCGTGCCTTCAGCGTCTGCAGGAAGCGTCCTGCGTCGGCGCCGTCCACCAGGCGGTGGTCGTACGTCAGCGACAGGTACATCATCGAACGGATGGCGATCGAGTCGTCGCCGTTCTCATCGGAGACCACGACGGCGCGCTTGACGATCGCGCCGGTGCCGAGGATGGCCACCTGCGGCTGGTTGATGATCGGGGTGTCGAAGAGGGCGCCCACGGAACCGATGTTGGTGATGCTGAAGGTTCCGCCGGAGAGCTCGTCCGGGCCGATCTTGCCGTTGCGGGTGCGGTCCGCGACGTCGGCGATCTTGCCGGCCAGGCCGGCCAGGTTCAGGTTGCCGGCGTCGGCGATGACCGGAACCAGCAGGCCCTTGTCGGTGTCCACCGCAATCGCCAGGTGCTCGGCGTTGTGGTAGGTGATCTCCTGCTTGTCCTCGTCGTAGGAGGCGTTGACCTTCGGGTGCTGCTTCAGGGCCTCGGCGACGGCCTTGGCAATGAAGGGCAGGAAGGTCAGCTTGGAGCCGTTCTGCGCCTGGAAGGAGTTCTTGGCCTTGGCCCGCAGCTTGGCGACCTTGGTCATGTCCACCTCGTGCACCTGGGTCAGCTGGGTGGAGATGTCCAGCGACTCGCGCATGCGGCGGGCGATGACCTGGCGGATCCGCGGGGCCTTCTGCACGGTGCCGCGCAGCGACGAGGCCTCAGCAGATGCTGCAGGGGACGCTGCTGCCGGGGCTGCGGACGACGCGGCCGGCGCGGAAGCTGCGGCCGCCGGGGCGGCCTTGGCCTCGGCTGCGGCCAGCACGTCCTGCTTGCGGATCCGGCCACCGACGCCGGTGCCGGTCAGCGAGGAGATGTCCACGCCCTGCTGGTTGGCGAGCTTGCGGACCAGGGGAGTGACGTAGCCGGACTCGGCAGGAGTCGCAGCTGCGGCGGGGGCAGCTGCCTGCTTCGGGGCCTCCTGCTTGGGGGCTTCCTGCTGGGGAGCGGCGGCCGGAGCGGGTGCCGCGGGGGCTTCCTGCTTGGGAGCCGCGGCCGGAGCCGGGGCCTCCTGCTTGGGAGCTTCCTGCTTCGGCGCCTCCTGCTTGGGAGCCTCCGGAGCCGGAGCAGCGGCCGGCGCGGCAGCGCCGGAGCCGATCACGGCGAGGACGGAGCCGACCTCGGCCGTTTCATCCTCGGCAACGCGGATTTCCTGCAGCGTGCCGGCGACCGGAGACGGGATCTCGGTGTCGACCTTGTCCGTGGAAACTTCCAGCAGCGGCTCGTCCACTTCGACAGTGTCACCGATGCTCTTGAGCCATCGGGTGACGGTACCTTCGGTGACGCTCTCGCCCAGGGCGGGGAGCGTGACTTCGTGGCCTTCGCCGGCCGGCGCGGCCTCCGCGGCGGGTGCCGGAGCGGCAGCCTCGGCGGCCGGGGCGGGGGTTTCGGCTTCGGGGGCCGGGGCCTCGGCAGCGGACGGCGATTCGGCCGGCGCTTCCTCGGCGGCCGGAGCGGCAGCCTCGGCGGAGCCGGAGCCGTCGCCGATGCGGACCAGAGGTGCTCCGACTTCAGCGGTCTCGTCTTCGGCGACGAGGATTTCCTCGATCACGCCGGCGATCGGAGAGGGGATCTCGGTGTCTACTTTGTCGGTGGAAACTTCGAGCAGGGGCTCGTCCACCTCTACCCGGTCACCGACCTGCTTGAGCCAGCGGGTGACGGTTCCTTCGGTGACGCTCTCACCGAGGGCGGGCAAGTTAACGGATTCAGACATGTCGTCCCCGTTCTCCTTATTGATCTTTAGTGCGGATGGTTGCTGCCTTGTTCGAGCTTAGTGCACCCGGTTTTTCGGGCCGGGTGCACTAAACACGGAGTTCTTGCGGTGCTGCGGGCGGAACTGCTAGCCGTGCAGGGGCTTGCCGGCGAGGGCGAGGTGGGCTTCGCCCAGGGACTCGTTCTGCGTCGGGTGGGCGTGGACCAGCTGGGCCACGTCCTCCGGGTAGGCTTCCCAGTTCACGATCAGCTGGGCCTCGCCGATCTGCTCGCCCATACGGGCGCCGATCATGTGGACGCCGACGACGGGGCCGTCCTTCTGGCGGACCAGCTTGACCAGGCCGGACGTGCCCAGGATGGAGCTCTTGCCGTTGCCGGCGAGGTTGTATTCCTGGGTTTCGACCTGGTCGTCGCCGAACTTGGCCTTGGCGGCCTTCTCGGTGTAGCCGACGGTGGCGATCTCCGGCTCGGAGTAGGTGACCTTGGGGATGTTGACGTCCTCAACGACAACCGGCTTGAGGCCGGCGATTTCCTCGGCCACAAAGATGCCCTGCTGGTAGCCGCGGTGCGCGAGCTGGACGCCCGGGACGATGTCGCCCACGGCGTAGATGTTGCCGACGCCGGTGTGCAGGCGCTCGTTGGTGATGACGAAGCCGCGGTCGATCGTCAGACCGGCTTCTTCGTAACCAAGGTTGGCGGTGACCGGGCCGCGGCCGACGGCGACCAGCATGAGGTCCGCTTCGAAGGTCTTGCCGTCGACGAGGGTGACCTTGACGCCGTCGTCGTTCTGCTCGACGCCCTGGAAGAAGGTGCCGGTGGAGAACTTGATGCCGCGCTTCTTGAACGCACGCTCGAACGCCTTGACGATGGTCGCGTCCTCGTTCGGGACGAGGGAGGGCAGGCCTTCGATGATGGTGACGTCGACCCCGAAGGACTTCCAGACGGAAGCGAACTCGACGCCGATCACGCCGCCGCCGAGGATGATGGCGCTCTTGGGGATGAAGTCCATGGTGAGGGCTTCGTCGGAGGTGATGACCTTGCCGCCGATTTCGAGGCCGGGCAGCGTGCGGGAGTAGGAGCCGGTCGCGAGGACGATGTTCTTGCCCTTGTACGCGGTGCCGTTCACGACGACGGTGTCGGAGCCCTGGAGCTTGCCCTCACCCTCGATGACGGTGATGCCCTTCTTGCCCTTGATGAGGCCCTGGAGACCCTTGAACTTGCCGGCAATGATGCCGTCCTTGTAGGCGTTGACGGCGTTGATGTCGATGCCGTCCAGGGTCACGTTGACACCGTACTTGGCGGAGTCACGGGCGTGGTCGGCCAGTTCCGCGGAGTGCAGCAGGGCCTTGGTGGGGATGCAGCCGTTGTGCAGGCAGGTGCCGCCGAGCTTTCCCTTTTCGATGAGTCCGACGGTAAGGCCGAGCTGGACGGCGCGGAGCGCAGTTGCGTAGCCGCCGCTGCCGCCGCCGAGTACCAGGATGTCGAATTCTTGCGCAGTTGCCTGATCGGCCACTAAAACGCTCCCTCGCGTGAACGATGACACGAGAGTACGCATCATCTGGTCTTGGAACTGTCTGCCGTGATTATGCCAGCAGGCCGGTTCCCTTTCGTTTGGAATTGCTTCTATGAAGCTAATTGCTGTGAAACTACGGTTCACCTTAGCGAACCACTAATACATGCTCCACCTTGCCATGGCGTTTGTGGAGCGCTTGTGTCCAGTGTCACGCGGCCCTGTGGCCGGGGTATCAGCCCCGTGGCCGCAAGGCCGCGTGAACGGACAGTGCTTCAGGACCGGCGGTTCCGGACGCCCGCCGGCGGCCCCGCTCAGACGGCTTTGGCGAGGATGTCCTCGACGTAGGCCACCAAGGTGCGCACGGTGCTGCCGGTGCCCTGCTTGTGGTTGTAGCCGTAGGGGCTGCCGTTGTTGAAGGACGGTCCGGCGATGTCGATGTGGGCCCACGGGATCTGCTCGCCGTCCTTGCCCTTGCCGACGAACTCGCGCAGGAACACCGCGGCCGTCATCATGCCGCCGTGGCGTTCGCCGATGTTGGCGATGTCCGCGACCTGCGAGTCCAGGCTGGGACGCAGCTCTTCGGGCAGCGGCATCGGCCAGACCAGTTCGCCGGCGCGGTCCGCCGCGGCCTTGAGCGCGCCGGTGACGGAGTCCGAGCCCATAACGCCGGCGGTGCGGTCGCCGAGGGCGATCAGCTGGGCGCCGGTGAGGGTCGCGACGTCGATGATCGCGTCCGGGTACTCCTGGCTGGCGGCGACGATGCCGTCGGCCATGACCAGGCGGCCCTCGGCGTCGGTGTTCAGGACCTCGACGGTCTTGCCGCCGAAGATGGTCAGCACGTCGGCGGGACGCTGCGCGGCGCCGGAAGGCATGTTCTCCGCGATGCACAGCCAGGCGGTCGCCTTGACCGGCAGGCCCAGTTCCGCGAGGGCCAGGACGGTGTTCAGCACGACGGCGGCGCCGGCCATGTCGGACTTCATGTCGCCCATGCCGAGGTGCGGCTTGAGCGAGATTCCGCCGGTGTCGAAGGTGATGCCCTTGCCCACCAGCGCGATCTTGGCGGTGGCCTTGGCGGGGGCGTATTCGACCTTGACCAGGCGCGGCTGGCGGGTGGAACCCTTGCCGACGCCGAGGATGCCGCCGAAGCCGTCCTTCTCAAGGCGCTTCTCGTCCCAGACGGTCACCTTGACCGGCAAGCCCTTGGCCAGTTCCTTGGCGGCGTCGGCAAACGTTTCGGGGTAGAGGTGGCTCGGCGGCTGGTTGACCAGCGAGCGGGTGGCGTTGACGGCCTTGCCGATCAGGGCGGCGCGCTCCAGCACCGGTGCCAGCGCCTTGTCCGCGGCGAAGTCGGTGAGGATGCGGACACTCTTGACCGGATCCTTGAGGCCGTCCTTGGTGGAGCGGTACTCGTTGAAGGAGTAGGCGCCCATCGCGGCACCTTCGGCGACAGCCGCGACGGCGGCAAGGTCCGGCGTCGGGAGCGCGAGGGTCACAGTGGCGACGCCGGCGAGCTGGCGGACGGCCGAGCCGGCCGCGCGGCGCAGTGCCTCCTCGGAGAGCGGGGTGCCCGCGGAAACCTTGCCGACGCCCGCGAGGACCAGGACGGAAGCTCCAGCTTCCGGCAGGCCGGGGAGGCGGTGCGCCTGGTCGGCGGCACCGGTAAGGCCAAGAACGCCCAGTGACTCGGCCAGCGCCTCGGCCGCCTTGGCCGTTAGCGGGTTGTCCAGCAGCACGGGGCCGTCGGTGCCCTGTCCCACGCCCACGACTAGGGCGTCGGACGGGGACTTCTTCAAGTCTCCGGCGATCGCACTGAGTTTGACTTCGGTATTCTTGACCACGAGGACAGTCCTCAATTCTCTGTGATTTTTCGGCAGGAACTGCATGTTCGGCGCCCTGCCATGGGTACCTGAGCCACCGTCGGCACTGCACGTAACCGGGTGTCTGCAAGGCCGTCTATAAGGCCAGTTCCGATCGTAGTCTCTCCCCGGCGCCGGAGTTCAATTTAATGAGAGCTGGCACACAGTCGGGGCAGGAATTCCCCCGGCCGACGGCGCGTTGTAGCTGGTATCGGCACTTCGGGAACCGTCTGCGCGCGGGCCTTGTCTGCGCATCGACCCGACGGTCCGCCACGGCGGCTGCTGCCGCCCACCTGCTACTGCGAAAGGAACATGTCGTGATGGAACGGATTTCCGGCTCCTTGCTGGACCCTGAAACGCTCTACGTCCGTGATGACGCGCTGTTCCGCAGCCCCGAACTGCACGGGCTGAACCTGCTTATGGGCTTCACCGGTTTCGCCGACGCCGGGCATGTGGTGAGCCAGATCACCACGGAACTGCTCGACACCCTCGACTCCGAACTCGTCGCCGAGTTCGACGCCGACCAGCTGATCGACTACCGCTCCCGGCGCCCGCAGGTGAGCTTCGTCGAGGACCACCTGCAGGACTACCAGGCGCCGCGTCTGGCCCTGTACCGGCTGATCGACGGGCTGGGGAACCCCTTCCTGCTGCTGGCCGGGTTCGAGCCGGACCTGCAGTGGGAACGGTTCGCCCGCGCCGTCGTGGGGATCGTGGAGGAACTGGACGTCAACCTGGCGGCCTGGATCCACTCCATCCCGATGCCGGTGCCGCACACCCGGCCGGTCGGTGTCACCGTGCACGGCAACCGGCCGGAGCTGATCGAGGGGATCTCGGTCTGGAAGCCCACCGTCGAGGTTCCTGCCGCCGTCGGCCACATCCTTGAACTGCGCCTCGTCGAGGCAGGCCGGAACATCGCCGGCTACGTGATCCATGTCCCGCACTATCTGGCCGAGGCCGAATACCCGACGGCCGCCGTCGCGGGACTGGAGTACCTGGGTGCGGCCACCTCGCTGATGCTTCCCACGGACCGCCTCCGCGAGGCGGGCCGGGAAGTCGGCCGGCAGATTGCCGAACAAATCAATGCCTCCGAAGAGGTCCAGCAGGTCGTCTCCCGGCTGGAGACACGGTACGACGAGAAGGCGGAGGGAACCGTGCGCCGGTCGCTGCTCGCCGACGAGAACGACCAGATCCCGAACGCCGACGCGCTGGGCGCCGCCGTCGAGGCCTACCTCGCCCGTAAAGAACCCGGCGAATAAATACTATTTATGACGTCCGGGGCATAATGGGGGAGTGACCTCCCCCCGCGCTTGGCTGATCTGGATTATCGGGATCTTCGCATACCTGGTGGCGGTCAGCCAGCGCACCTCCTTCGGTGTCGTCGGGCTGGAAGCCACGGCCCGGTTCCATGCCAGCGCCGCCGAAATCTCCTTCTTCACCGTGCTGCAGCTGCTGGTCTACGCGGGCCTGCAGATCCCGGTCGGCGTCCTGGTGGACCGCTTCGGGTCCCGGGCCATGATCGCCGGCGGCGCCCTGCTGATGGGCCTGGGCCAGCTCCAGCTCGCGTTCGCGGACAGCATCCCGGGCGGCGTCCTGGGCCGCGTGCTCGTGGGCGCGGGCGATGCCATGACCTTTATCTCCGTGATCCGGCTGATCCCGCTGTGGTTTGCCCCGTCCCGGGTGCCGCTGCTGACCCAGCTGACCGGCATGTCCGGCCAGCTCGGCCAGCTCTTTTCCGTGGTGCCGTTCGCGATGATCCTGCACTCGGCCGGCTGGACCCCGGCGTTCCTGACCCTGGCCGGCATGTCCGGGCTCGCCGTCGTGCTGACGGTGCTGCTGCTGCAGGACCTGCCGCCCGGACACCCCGCGCCGGAGCCGTCGCAGGGCCTGCGCGCCACCGGCGTTTCACTCTCCCGGGCGTGGAAGCAGCCGGGCACCCGGCTGGGGCTGTGGAGCCACTTCACCGTGCAGTTCAGCGGCACCGTTTTCGCCATGACCTGGGGCTACCCGTTCCTGATCTCGGCCCAGGGGCTGGAGGCCGGCACCGTATCAGCGCTGATGGCCCTCTACGTGGCAGCCGCGATCGCCGCCGGGCCGCTGATGGGCAGCTTCGTGGCCCGCCACCCGCTGCGCCGGTCCACCATGGTGCTGCTGATCTCCGGGGCCACGGCGGCAGCCTGGGCCGCGGTGCTGCTCCAGCCTGGCCGTTCGCCGCTGTGGCTGCTGGCCGGCCTGGTGGTGGTCCTGGCGATCGGCGGGCCCGGTTCGATGATCGGTTTCGACTTTGCCCGGACCTTCAACCCGGCGCACCGGATCGGGACGGCCACCGGAATTGTCAATGTCGGCGGCTTCATCGCCGCTCTGCTGTCCATCTACCTGATCGGGCTGGCCCTGGACGCGCTGCACCTGGCCGGCGCCTCACCGGGCGGGCTGTACAGCCTCGGCGCCTTCCGGATCGCGCTGAGCGTGCAGTTCCTGCTGCTGGCGGTGGGCGCCGCAGCCATCCTCATCACCCGGCGGAAGGTGCGCCGTCAGATGGCCGCGCAGGGCGTCATCGTGCCTCCGCTGCTCAAGGCCCTGGCCCAGCAGCGCCGGCTCGTCGCGGAACGCCGCCGTACGCCCTGACGGACTTGTCCACATAAGGAAACTCCCCGGCTGACGCCCGCCGCGGGCGCGGGCGAAGCTGGACTTATGACAGCTCCCGACCACCTGAAAATCACCGGCCCCGAGGACATCCTCGGGTTCATTCCGCATTCGCTGGGCTATTGGCCAGCCAACAGCCTCGTTGCCATGACCATGCAGGGAAAACGGCTTGGGGCGACGCTGCGAGTCGACCTCCCGGACGCTTCGCGCTGCCGCGGCCCCGGGCTGGCGGCCTTCGCCCGGACCGTCCGCGACTACCTGGAGTCCGACGACGCGGCCGACGGCACGCTGCTTGCCTTTTTCACCGGCGCGCCGGCGGACGCCGAGGCCGGCGATCCAGTCGACGATGCGACCGACGATGCGACCGACGATGCGACCGACAGCGCTGCGGGGGAGCCCGGTGCGGATCCCGCTGTTGATCCCGCCCCGGATCTTGCCTTGGATCCCGCCGTGCTGGCCCGGCTGCTGCGCGAACTGGAGCGCACCCTCGGCAGAGCCGGGCTGCCGGTGCGCGACGCGTGGCTGGTCGGGGAGCGGTACTGGCGCAACGCCTTCTGCGCAGACCCCTCGTGCTGCGCCCCGCCCGGCCGGCCGATCGAGGAGATCCGGAACAGCCGGCTCAATGCGGAGCTGGTCTTCCGCGGCAGCAGCGTCGGCGCGGCCCCGGGGAGGTCCGCGCCCGCCGCGCTGCCCGAGCTGGGCGAACCGGCCGTGCTGGAAGCCGAGGAGGGCTGGGCGCGGGAGTTCTCGGGCCGGTGGCGGGACCGGGCGCAGTTCGGTGCAGTGCTGGACGTGTGGCAGCGCGTGTTCGACGCCGGCGGTAGCCAGTCAGCAAGGGCGGCCAAGGCCCGCGAGGCCGTCCTGCCGGCCGGGCTCGCCGGCTACCTGCGCGCCTCGCTGCGCGTCGCGGCGTGGCGCGACGCGGTCCTCGTCATGGCCGCCGCCGGGCGCGACGCCGCCGAGGCCGGTGCCGAGGAGTTCGGCATGTTCGACGGCGGCCCGGGCAACCCGGCCGCGCTGCCCGGGCTCGACGGCCTCCCGGTTGCCGAGAGTGCCGGGAATCCAGAGGAAGCCGGTCCGGCCGGGGCAGCAGCCGCCGAGACCCCGGGCTACGGGGACGTCCTCCTTGGCCTCGCGCCGCCGGCGCCCGACTGGGGCCGGCTGGCCGAACTCGACCGGGTCCTCCGTCAGCTCGGCAACTGCGGCGGCGGCGAAGCGCGGGCTGCGGCCCTTACAGCGCGGGGCTGGATCGAATGGTGCCGGGGCCGGGGATCGTTCGCCGATGCGCTCTTCACCGCGGCCGGAGCGGAGCAGCCGGGCTACCGGCTGGCGGAGCTGCTGGCCGAGCTGGGCCGCCGCGGCACGCTGTGCGGCTGGGCCCGCCGGCGGGAGGCGGCCTGGCAGAAGTTCGATCCGGATGCGGCCTGAGCCTCGGCGCCCGGGCCGCAACATTGTGTCGACGCGTGCGCTCCGAGGTCCCGTTCCGGAAAATCGTGAGACAATGGTTGGCGAGACCCGGTTGGGTCCGTGTATCGAGTGCGTGTAGCGAACCTTGGAAACAGGGAACATTACGGTCGCCCCGGCAGTTCTACTAAGTGGCTCTGCTGGACGTGATTGCGCCTGATGTGAAACACGGACTTGACAGGGTCATAGTGGTGTTGCCCGTATGGTGATTCCACAGACCGCCGCTAGAAAGGTTTTCTGTGACCCCGTCTTCCGCGAAGAAGGAACCCGCCGACCAGGCCGTATTGTCCCCCGAGGAGAAGAAGGCGGCGGCAAACGCAAAGCGTGCCGCCACGCGTGCAGCCAACAAGGCCGCAAAAGACGCCGCCTCCGCAGCGGGTGATGACACCGCCTCGGCTGTCGCCAAGCCTGAGCCCAAGAAGCGCGGGCCCAAGCCCGGCGCCAAAGCCGCGGCCGAAGCCGCCAGTAAGTCCCGGGACGAGGACTCCGACGACGTCGAGGTCGAAGAGGACCTGGATGAAGTGACCCCGGATGCCGTCGAGCTCGGTGAAGACGGCGAAGAGGTAGCCGGCAAGGCAGCGGTAGCCGCCACCGGCTCCGGCTTCGTCTACTCCGACGCCGACGACGATGACGCCCCCGTGCAGCAGGTCATGTCAGCGGGCGCCACCGCCGACCCCGTCAAGGACTACCTGAAGCAGATCGGCAAGGTTGCCCTGCTGAACGCCGAGCAGGAAGTCGACCTGGCCCTGCGGATCGAGGCCGGGCTGTTCGCCGAGGAGAAGATCGCGGCGGACGACGGCTCCATGGACCCCAAGCTCAAGCGCGAGCTCGAGTACGTGATCCACGACGGCAAGCGCGCCAAGAACCACCTGTTGGAGGCCAACCTCCGCCTCGTGGTCTCGCTGGCTAAGCGCTACACCGGCCGCGGCATGCTGTTCCTGGACCTGATCCAGGAAGGAAACCTGGGCCTGATCCGTGCGGTCGAAAAGTTCGACTACACCAAGGGCTTCAAGTTCTCCACCTACGCCACCTGGTGGATCCGCCAGGCGATCACCCGCGCCATGGCCGACCAGGCCCGCACCATCCGTATTCCGGTGCACATGGTGGAAGTCATCAACAAGCTGGCCCGCGTCCAGCGCCAGATGCTGCAGGACCTCGGCCGCGAACCCACCCCGGAAGAGCTGGCCCTCGAGCTGGACATGACCCCCGAAAAGGTCGTCGAAGTCCAGAAGTACGGCCGCGAACCGATCTCGCTGCACACCCCGCTTGGCGAGGACGGCGACTCCGAATTCGGCGACCTGATCGAGGACTCCGAAGCCGTGGTTCCGGCCGACGCCGTCAGCTTCACCCTGCTGCAGGAACAGCTGCACTCGGTTCTGGATACCCTCTCCGAGCGTGAGGCCGGGGTCGTGGCGATGCGCTTCGGGCTGACCGACGGACAGCCGAAGACTTTAGACGAAATCGGAAAGGTCTACGGCGTGACGCGCGAACGCATCCGCCAGATCGAATCGAAGACGATGTCCAAGCTGCGCCACCCCTCCCGCTCGCAGGTCCTGCGCGACTACCTGGACTAAGCGGCTCGGAGCAAACGCCGGTTCCGATAACGCGGGGCCACGTCCGCCTTTGATCTACGGATCACGGGCGGGACGTGGCCCCGCGTTTCCTGCTTAAACAGCGGCTTGGGCCGTTGTCCCAGTCCAGGAAGTTAAAGCAGAAGGACCCCTCCGCGTGGGAGGGGTCCTTCGGGCGGATCCCAATCGGGATCACTGTGGGACGTCTAGTCGACCGGAACCGGTGCCTTCTCGTGGAGGCGGCCCGTCTCGTCGTGCCAGTCGGAGCTGAGCGGACGAAGGTTCGCTTCCACGGCACGGGCGTGGTGACCGCAGAAGAGCAGTTCACCGCCGGAGGCGCCGAGAACAACCCGGACGTATGCCTGAGCTCCGCAACGGTCACACCGGTCAACGGTGGTGAGTGTGCGGTCCGCTACTGCTGTTGTCATGTTCGGCCTCCTTGGTAGATCGATACATCTATATAACCAGCATTCGCTGCCGTTCCATGGCAAGGATGGGGCACTTTCGCTGTCCGCGTATCACGGCTCAGTAACAGCGGCAGGATCTTGACGGCCGTGTTGTCTCTTCGGGGAGTGGCAACCCTGAGTCCGGCGCCGGGCCGACTAACCTAGGAAGAGCGTCTCTGCGTTCCATCCCTGAAGGAGTTTCCGACCCGTGGCACCAAGTTCTGACTACACCGCCCGGCATCTGTCCGTGCTGGAAGGCCTCGAGGCCGTCCGCAAGCGCCCGGGTATGTACATCGGCTCCACGGACTCCCGCGGTCTCATGCACTGCCTCTGGGAGATCATTGACAACTCCGTCGACGAAGCCCTCGCCGGCTTCGGCCACGACATCAAGATCATCCTGCACGCCGACAATTCGGTGGAGATCCATGACGACGGCCGCGGCATCCCGATCGACGTCGAGCCCAAGACCGGGCTCACCGGCGTCGAGGTGGTCTTCACCAAGCTGCACGCCGGTGGCAAGTTCGGCGGCGGTTCCTACACGGCCTCAGGCGGCCTGCACGGCGTCGGCGCCTCGGTCGTGAACGCCCTGTCCTCCCGCCTGGACGTCGAAGTGGACCGCGGCGGCAAAACCTACAAAATGTCCTTCCGCCGCGGCGAGCCAGGCCGGTTCAAGGACCCGGGCACCAAGCCGGATCCGGCCGCCGTGTTCGAGCCCTTCGTCGACGGCTCCGTGCTCGACGTCGTTGGCAAGGCCAAACGCGGTGTCACCGGCACCCGGATCCGCTACTGGGCCGACCGCCAGATCTTCACCCCGGACGCGAAGTTCTCCTACGACGAGCTCGCCGCCCGCGCCCGGCAAACGTCCTTCCTGGTGCCCGGGCTGAAGCTCACCGTCCGGGACGAACGCAAGGTCGCCGGCACCCCCGGGGAGTTCGGTCCGCACGAGGAGATCTTCCACCACGACGGCGGCCTCTCCGAGTTCGTCGAGTTCCTCGCCGCCGATCCGGCCGTCACCGACGTCTGGCGCCTGCACGGCGCCGGCAAGTTCAAGGAAACAGTCCCCGTCTTGGACGAGCGCGGCCACAGCCAGCTCGCCGAAGTGGAGCGCGACTGTGAGGTTGACGTCGCCCTGCGCTGGGGCATCGGCTACGACAGCACCGTGCGCAGCTTCGTGAACATCATCTCCACCCCCAAGGGCGGAACGCACCAGTCCGGCTTCGAACAGGCCCTGCTCAAGACGTTCCGCAAGGCCGTGGAAAGCAATGCCCGCAAGCTCAAGGCTGGCAACGACAAGATCGAAAAGGACGACATCTTCGCCGGGCTCACGGCCGTGCTGACGGTCCGCCTCGCCGAGCCTCAGTTCGAGGGCCAGACCAAGGAGATCCTCGGCACCTCGGCGGTCCGCGCCATCGTGGCCAAGGTGGTGGAGCAGGAGATCAACGCCAAGCTCACCTCGTCCAACCGCAACGACAAGGCCCAGTCAGCGCTGCTGCTGGAAAAGGTCGTCAGCGAGATGAAGTCGCGCATCTCTGCCCGCGTCCACAAGGAGACGCAGCGGCGCAAGAACGCGCTGGAGACCTCCTCGATGCCCACCAAGCTGGCGGACTGCCGGACGGACGACGTCGGACGCTCCGAACTGTTCATCGTCGAAGGTGACTCCGCCCTTGGCACCGCCAAGCTGGCGCGTTCCTCGGACTTCCAGGCGCTGCTGCCGATCCGCGGCAAGATCCTGAACGTGCAGAAGGCCTCGGTGGGGGACATGCTCTCCAACGCCGAATGCGCCGCCCTGATCCAGGTCGTCGGCGCCGGTTCCGGCCGCAGCTTCGATATCGGCGCCGCGCGTTACGGCAAGGTCATCCTGATGACCGATGCCGACGTCGACGGCGCCCACATCCGGACCCTGCTGCTGACGCTGTTCTTCCGCTACATGCGCCCGATGATCGATGAAGGCCGCGTCTTCGCCGCCGTGCCGCCGCTGCACCGGGTGGAAGTCATCAACGCCGGCCAGAAGGCCAACGAGATGATCTACACGTACTCGGAGGCGGAGCTGCACGTGCTGCTCGCCCGCCTGGCCAAGGAAGGCAAGCGCTACAAGGAACCGATCCAGCGCTACAAGGGCCTGGGCGAAATGGACGCCGAGCAGCTCGCGGAGACCACGATGGACCCGCGGCACCGCACCCTGCGCAAGGTCGGGATCGAAAACGCGAAGCAGGCCGAGGAGACCTTCGACCTGCTGATGGGCTCCGAAGTCGCGCCGCGCAAGGACTTCATCATCGCCGGGGCGGCGAGCCTGGACCGCGAACGCATCGACGCCTGAGCGGGCGCAACCCGACCCGCGCGCCGGGCAACCGCGTGCCGGCAGGGAATCCGGTTCAGCCGAGCAGGCCCGGCACGATCAGCAGCGCCGTGGGCACCGCCAGCAGCAGCAGGCAGGCGCCCAGCACGGCGTAGCGAAGGACCTCCGGCAGCGGCGGCTGCGGGGAGAGCAGCCGGCTGACCCGCGAGGCCGTGGTCACCGCCGAACCGGCACCTCCGGTGGCTCCGGGCTGGCCGGCGTCGGCCTCGGTGCCGGCGTCGCCGAACGCCATCCGGGCCGCCGGCGCCGCCGTGGCGTTGCCAGGGCCGGCGGAACCGCTCGCCACGATCGCGATCGCCTTGATCAGGGTGGCCTTGCTTTCGGTCTTCAGGGCAACGTCGTCGGCGAGCATCTCGATCAGCGAGTTGACGGCCTCCTGCGCGAGCCGGGTGGTCGGCAGCCAGGGCAGCGCCTGCCGCCAGGCCGCGAACGCCCACAGCAGCAGATGGTGTCGTTGGCTCAGGTGGGCGTTCTCGTGGATCAGGACCGCACGCAGTTCGTCCGGCTCCAGTGCCGCCATCAGTCCATCGGAGAGCACCGTGACGGAGCGGGCGCCGCCCGGCAGGCAGTAGGCCACGGGGGAGTCATGGCTGATCACCATGGTCCGGGCGCCGTCCGTCGAGGGGGAAGCGAGCAGCGCGAGCAGCTCGCGGTGCCGCCGCCGCTGGCGCTGGATCTTGTAATAGGTGAGCAGCAGGGTGAAGACCAGATGGGCGCTTAACAGGGCCGCTGCCGAGAGGGCGAAGATATGCCAGAAGCCCAGCGCCGTGGTCGGCTCGTTGCGCAGGACCATGCCGGCCAGCGAGCGGAGGCCGGCCAGGAGGTTGTCCCCGACCGGCTCCAGGCCGTAGACAAGCATGGCCCCGATCATCGACAGGCCGCCGGCGAGGGCGATTGCCTGCCAGAGCAGCATGGCCGTAAAAGGGGAGCGGGCCGGCCATTGGGCACGCGAAAGCAGGATAGGTACCGGCCACGCCAGAACTATCGCCAGGACCGCCAGAAAGTATGAGGTCCAGAACACCGGTGTTAGCTGTGGTCCAGCAGTTTGCGCAGCGTTTCAGCTTCGGTCGCGGACACGGAACCAATGAAGCGGGCCAGCACGGCCTCCCGGTCGGGGGCGGAGCCGAGCACCTCATGCATCAGTTCCGCGGTGTGGTCCGCGCGGCTGGAGACGGCCTGGTAACGGTGCGGGCGGGTGCCGCGTTCCCGCTCCACCAGGCCCTTCCGCTCAAGCCGGGACAGGACGGTCAACACGGTGGTGACGGCCAGGTCCTTGCCCTCGTGACCGGCAGAGCCGCCCGCCGCCTGCGTGCTCTGCGCGAGCAGGTCCCGCAGGGTGTTCGCGGTCGCAGCCTCCTGGCCTGCCCAGAGCAGGTCCATCACTGCCCGTTCCAGTTCGCCGAGACTTGCCATTCCGTACGTCCTTCTTGAGTGCCGCCTTGGGCGGTGGTCCCGCCCGGGTGGTTTGCCGGATACTTCAGCTTTAAATTTACCGCGTTTTCCGCCCAGTTTCTACATGAGGTAGAACAGGGCCGCCGCGGCGTGTCGCCTGCGGCGCCGGGGCGGGGCGGCCCGGCGCCCGCTGCCCGCGCCGATCCATTGCGGGGCAGGGCACGCCGTGCCACGCTGGGGTGCGGGAGGGTGTGAACTTGTTCTACACTCTGTAGAAGTATCAGTTCTACACGACGTAGAAATCTCTCGGGAACCTAGCCAAAGGGACTGCCTTGGACGCCTTGGAAATCGCACGCTGGCAATTCGGCATCACCACCGTCTACCACTTCATGATGGTGCCGCTCACGATCGGCCTGGGGCTGGTGGTGGCGGTGATCCAGACCCTCTGGTACCGCACCGGCCGGCCCGAGTACCTCCGGATGACCAAGTTCTGGGGCAAGCTCTTCCTGATCAACTTCATCATGGGCGTGGCCACCGGCATCGTGCAGGAGTTCCAGTTCGGCATGGCGTGGAGCGAGTACAGCCGCTTCGTCGGGGACGTCTTTGGGGCGCCGCTCGCCATGGAGGCGCTGCTGGCCTTCTTCGTGGAATCCACTTTCCTGGGCCTCTGGATCTTCGGCTGGAAGCAGCTCAAGCGCGGCGTCCACCTGGCCTGCCTCTGGATCGCCGTCATCGGCTCGGTCTTCTCCGCCTACTTCATCATTGTGGCCAACAGCTGGATGCAGCACCCGGTGGGCGTCGAGATGATTGACGGGCGTCCGGTAATGACCGACGCCTGGGCCGTCTTCACCAACAACACGGCGCTCGTGGCCGTGCCGCACACCCTTTTCGGCGCCCTCGCCGTCGCCGGGGCCTTCCTCCTCGGCATCGCGTGGTACCACCTGTGGCGCCGCCGCCACGACGGCATCGACACCGTGGGAGCCAACGGCAAGGTGATCCCCGGGGAGTCGGAGATCCCGGGCCGGGACCGCGCGGACCACGCCGTCTGGATCCGCTCGCTGCGGATCGGCGCCGTCGTCGCGATGATCTCCTTCGCGGGCACCGCCATCACGGGCGACCTGCAGGGCAAGCTCATGTTTGAGCAGCAGCCCATGAAGATGGCCGCTGCCGAGGCGGCCTGCCACGACGGCACCGGCTTCTCCATCCTGAGCGTCGGCAACGTCGGCTCCAAGAACTGCGACGACGTCGTCGCCGTGATCGAGGTCCCTGGCATCCTGTCCTTCCTGGCCAAGGGCGACTTCACCACCGAGGTGAAGGGCGTCAACAGCCTGCTGGAGCAGTACAAGGCCGACTACGGCACACACCTGCCGGACAACCCGATCTACGGTGACCGCGCCGGCCAGGAAATCCAGTACGTCCCGGTCATGGAAGTCACCTACTGGGGGTTCCGGATGATGATCGGCTTCGGCGGCGTCGCAGCCCTCGCAGCCCTCGTGGCACTCTGGATCACCCGCAAGGGCACCGTCCCGGCCTCCCGCGGCCTGATGCGGCTCGCCGTGTTCGGCATCCTGGCCCCCTTCGGCGCCAACGCCGCCGGCTGGATCTTCACCGAAATGGGCCGCCAGCCCTTCGTGGTTGCCCCCAACCCGGATCCCAGCGGGATCGACCAGGTCTTCATGTTCACCGCCGCGGCGGTGTCCCCGGGCGTCTCCGCCGGCGAGCTGCTGACCTCGCTGGTGGTGCTGACGGCCGTGTACGCGGTGCTGCTGGTGGTGGAGGTGAAGCTATTGGTGAAGTACATCCGCGGCGGTGTGGTCTCCGCGATGCCCGAGCTGGCCCACGCCCTGGCGGACGAAAACGAGGACAAGACCCCGCCCGGCGGCACGCCCGGCAAACCCGGGGCCGACGACGTCCTGGCCTTCGCCTACTAACGCCCTCCGAACAAGAAGCAGAGGAAATTCAGCATGGAACTGCTACCCACCATCTGGTTCATTGCCATCGCGCTGCTGTGGACGGGCTATCTATTCCTGGAGGGCTTCGACCTCGGAGTCGGCATGCTCATGAAGGGCTTCGCCCGGAACAACACCGAACGCCGGGTGCTGCTCAACACCATCGGCCCGGTCTGGGACGGCAACGAGGTGTGGCTGCTCACCGCCGGCGGCGCCACCTTCGCGGCCTTCCCGCTCTGGTACGCCTCCCTCTTCTCCGCCCTGTACCTGCCGCTGCTGCTGGTCCTGGTCGCGCTGATCTTCCGCGCCGTGGCCTTCGAATACCGCGGCAAGGTGGACACCCCGCAGTGGCGTGCCCGCTGGGACTGGGCCATCGCGCTGGGCTCCCTGGTCGCCGCCTTCGGGGTCGGCGCGGCTCTGGCGCTGACCACCACGGGACTGCCGCTGAACGCCAACGGTGACCGCGAGGGCGGCCCGTTCGCCTGGTTCAGCGCTTACGCCGTGCTGGGCGGACTCGCCGTCGTCGGCTTCTCCCTGCTGCACGCGCTGGCGTTCCTGGCGTTGAAGACCGACGGCGACGTCCGGCACCGCGCACGGCAGTGGTTCGTCCGGCTGCTGCCGGTGCTGCTCCTGCCGATCGCCGGCTGGGCGATCGTGCTGCAGTTCCAAAGCGGCAAGGCCTGGACCGTGGCCGCCGTCGTCGCCGCCGTCGTGGCGGCCGCCCTGGCCTGGAACTTCGCCCGTGGCGGCGCCGAAGGCAGGGCCTTCCTGTCGCTGGGCGTCTTCCTGCTGCTCGGCAGCGCCTCGATTTTCGGCGCGGCCTTCCCGGTGGTGCTGCCCTCGACCCTCAACCCGGACTTCAGCCTGACGGTCGCCAACGCCTCCTCCTCGGACTACACCCTGGGCCTGATGACCATCGTGGCCTGCATCGGGCTGCCGCTCGTCCTCGCCTACCAGGCCTGGACCTACTGGGTGTTCCGGCGCCGGGTGAGCGCCGCCCACATCCCGGAAGCGCACAGTTTCCTGCCCGCGATTGCCGCCAAGGCCCTGGCGCCGAAGGACTAGCCGCCGATGAGACCGCAGTTCCCCGCGGGCCCCGCCACCCGCTCCGCGCTCTACCTGCTCGGGTTGCTGGCTGCCCTCAAAGCGCTGTCGCTGGTGCTGATGGGCCAGGCGGTCGCCGGCATGCTGGCCGGCCTGATGGCGCACAACCCCGCTTGGTCGGAACAGCTCGGCTGGGGAATGGCCGGGGTAATGCTGCGCTCGCTCACCGTGTGGGCGCAGGCGGTGGCAGCCCGCCGCGCCGCACTGGGGGTCAAAGAGGAGCTGCGCTCAGAGCTCCTGGACCGGGCCCTGCATACCGGGACCCGCACCGCCGGTCCGGCCGACGGCGGACTCGCGATCCTGGCGACGCGGGGGCTGGATGCCCTGGATAACTACTACACCCAGTTCCTGCCCGCCCTGGTGAACTGCGCCGCCATCCCGCTGCTGCTTGGGGCCAGGATCCTCTTCGCGGACTGGATCAGCGCCGTGGTGATCGTCCTGACCGTTCCGCTCGTGCCGCTGTTCATGGTCCTGATCGGCCGCTACACCGAGGACCGGGTGCGGGAAGCCCAGTCGGCCCTGTCCCGGCTCTCCGGCCACATGCTGGAACTCGCCAAGGGCCTGCCCGTGCTGGTGGGCCTGGGCCGTGCGGCCGCCCAGCTCAAGGCCCTCGAGGACATCTCGGAGGACTACCGCTCCAAGACCATGGGGACCTTGCGCACCGCCTTCCTCTCCGCCCTGGCGCTGGAGCTCATCGCCACGATCTCCGTCGCCGTGGTGGCCGTTTTCATCGGTGTCCGGCTGGTGCACGGGGACATGGCGCTCGAGGCCGGGCTGCTGGCCCTGATCCTGGCCCCCGACTGCTACCTTCCGCTGCGCGAACTCGGCACCGCCCACCACGCCAGCGACGAAGGACGCGCCGCGCTCGCCGACACCACGGAGGTCCTCGACGCCGTCCAGGCCGCACCGCTCGTCCCCGCCGCGGTCCGCCGGGACGGAGTCGCTCCCGTTCCGCCGGCCGTCACGGTCCGCGGGCTGACCGTGCGCTACGCCGGCCGCGCGGAGGCCGCCGTCGGACCGCTGAGCTTCACCGCCGCCCCCGGCGGGATCACGGCCCTCGACGGCCGCAGCGGCGCCGGAAAGAGCACCGTCCTGGGCGTCCTGGCCGGCACCATCGGCTCCGGCACCGGGACTGAGGTCACCGGACGGCTGGAGGGGTTCGCGACGGCGGACCTCGCCTGGGTGCCGCAGCACCCCGTGATGGTGGAACCCACAGTCCTTGCGGAGGTCCTGCTATACCTCGGTGCCGGCCCGGACCGGTCCCCGGCGCAGGCCAGCACCGAGGACATTGCCGAAGCCAGGCGCTGCCTCGCCGCCTGCGCCGCGGAACACCTCGCCGCGAAGCATCCCGCCGAGCTCAGCCCGGGGGAGTTGCGCCGGGTGGCCGTGGCCCGCGGGCTGGCCCGGATCGCGGCCGGCGCTACGGTGCTGCTGCTGGACGAGCCCACCGCGCACCTGGACCGGGCGTCCGCCGATGCGGTCAGCCGCACTATTTCCGGACTGCGCGGGAAGGCCACGGTGCTGCTGGTGGCCCACGACCGGCAGACCCGCGAACTCGCGGACCGGCTGGTGACCGTCGGGGGGCGTGCCGGAGGCGCCGTCGCCGCGGCCGTGGCGCCGCCCTTGGCCAGCCGAGACCGCGCCCCGGACGCGCAAGACCTCCCGCCGGCATTAGCCGACGCGGCCGCCTTCGACGCCGGCAATCCCGGCGACGCCGGCACTCCTGCCGAGGCCGCAACGTCGGCCGCCGGAGCTGCGCGCTTTGGAACTGCTGCCGCCCAGCTGCGCCGGCTGCTTGCGCCGGTGGCCGGGAAGTTTACCGCCGCCGGCGCGGTCGGGGTCCTGGCCGCGCTGTTCGCCGTCGCCCTGTCCGGGCTCTCCGGCTGGCTCATCATCCGCGCCAGCGAGCAGCCGCCCATCCTGTACCTGCTCACCGCAATCGTGGGGGTGCGCTTCTTCGGCGTCGGCCGAGCCGCCCTGCGGTACACCGAACGGCTGCTCCTGCACGACGCGATCTTCAGGGCGCTGACGCGGCTCCGCGGCCGGCTGTGGGAGTCTCTGAGCCGTCGGGCGCTGTCGCTGCGGCGACTTCTGCAGGGCGGCAACGTCCTGGGGGCCGTGGTGGACGACGTCGACACCGTCCGCGAGCTGCTGCCGCGCGTCGTGCTGCCGCCGCTGACCGCCGTGGCCGTGGGCGCGGCCGCGGTCACGGGCGTCGGGCTGCTGCTCCCGGCAGCGCTCCCGGCCGTGGTTGCCGCCGCCGTCGTCAGTCTCGCGGCCTCGCCGGCCCTGGCACTGCTCGCGGACCGGATGTCCGCCGGAACCGAGCAGCAGCTGCGGTCCGGGGTGCTGCGGCGGGTTGCCGCGGCGCTGGATGCCCGCGCCGAACTCCATGCCAACGGTGTGGGCGCCCCGGTCCTTGCCGATATCCACCGTGCCGACCGGGAGGCGACTGCCGCGTCGCAGCGTTCGGCCCTGGCCGAGGGACTCGGGCAGGCGCTGACGGTGCTGGCCTGCGGGGCCGCCGCGCTGGCCAGCGCGGTGCTGGCCGCCCCGCTTGCCCTCAGCGGCGCCGCCGAGCCGGCGACCGTCGCCGTCGTCGTGCTGCTGCAGCTGGCCCTCGTGGAACCGTATTCGGCGATCACGACGGCGGTGCGGCAGTATCCGGCGCTGCGCTCGGTGCTGCGGCGCATCGCAGCGTCCGGAGTCCTGGCTGCGGAGACGCCCGAAGGATCCGGCGGACCAGTGCCGGTACCGGCGCGGCCCGGCGGACGTCCCGGCCTGGAACTGGACCACCTGGCGGCGGCGTGGCCGGGCGGCACGGAGGTCTTCACCGGGCTGACCGCCAGCGCCGAACCGGGCCGCTGGCTCGCCGTGACCGGCGCCTCCGGTTCCGGAAAGTCCACCCTGCTGGCCGTCATGCTCGGCTTCCTCCCGCCCGCGGACGGCCAGCTCTTCCTGACCGGACGCGCGGCCTGGTGCCCGCAGGAGGCGCACCTCTTCGACTCGACCATCCGCGGCAACCTGATGCTGGGGCTGCCCGAGGGCGATCGTCCCACGGACGGAGCAACAGGCGCGGCCACCGGGCTCGACCTGCAACTTTCCGATGCGCTGTCCGCCGTCGGCCTGGAACCGCTGCTGCAGCGGCTCGACCGGGGCCTGGACACCCCCATCGGCCCCGGTGGCGCGTTCCTCAGCGGCGGCGAGCGCCAACGCCTGGCGGTGGCCCGCACACTGCTGACCGGAGCCGATGTGATCCTGCTCGACGAACCCACGGCCCACCTGGACGCGGAAGCCGGCCGCGAAATGCTGGCCGAGCTGCGCCGCGGGCTGGCCGGCCGCACGGTGGTCCTGGTGACGCACAACCCGGAGGACATCAGCCCTGAGGATAACCGACTGGACCTGGACCGGGACCAGAACCTGGACCTGGACCGGGCAGGGTCGCCACAGCCGGAGCGGCTGCTGGCGCGGGGGTAGGGCCGCCGTTAGCCTGTAGCCATGACCGGACGCACCGACCCGCAGACCAGCCTGGATCCCCGACTTTCGTGGCGGCCGGCCGGCGCCGCGGAGCTGGACGACTGGACCGCCCTGATTGCCCGTACTGCGGCCGTCGAGCGGCCCGTCTGGTTTGAGCGGCGCGAGGACCTGGCGCAGATCCTGGAATCCCGGACAAACCCCGTGCCCGCGAACAGCATTCTCGGCTTCGACAGCCGGGGAGTTGCGCGGGCCTATGCCAGGCTGACGAAAAACCCGGCCGGAGACAAGGCCGTCGGCTTCGGCTGCGTGGACCCCGAGTGGCAGGGCAAAGGGATCGGAACCGGGCTCCTGGGCTGGCTGGAGTCCCGAACGCTGCAGCGGTTCGCCGAGGATGCCGGCGCCGCCGCTCCGAGGCTGCGCCTCCACATGGAACAACAGCACATCCATCAGGCATCACTCTTCGAGGGCCGCGGCTACCGAATTGTCCGCTACTACAACGAGATGCACCGGCCGCTGGCTGCGGACTTCCCGGAGCCGGAGCTCGACGACGGGCTGGAACTCGTGGACTTCGGGCCCGGCCTGCATGAGGCCGTGCGGCTGGCCCACAACGAGGCCTTCCGGGACCACTGGGGCAGCGAGCCCCGGGACGAGGAAGCCTGGGGATTCGTGGTGAACGATCCGCAGGCGCGGCCGGACCTGAGCGGCGTCGTCGTCGAGACGGCCAGCGGCCGCGTGGCCGGCTACCAGATCGCCAGCCATGACGCCGACAGCGCCGCGGACCGGGGCTTCAAGGAGGGCTACACGGACCTGCTTGGGGTGCGCCCGGAGTTCCGGGGCCGGGGGATTGCCCAAGCCCTGCTGGCTGATGCCATGCGCCGCTTCGCCGCAGCAGGAATGGACAAGGCCTCGCTCGACGTCGACGCGGAGAACCCCACCGGGGCGCTGGCGCTCTACACGAAGATGGGGTACGTCGCGGTCAACCGCTGCATGGCCTGGGACAAGGAGCTGTAGGCATTCACGCTGCGCTAGCCATCCCGGCTATCCATCCACGCGCTATCCATCCACATCGTGGAGGTGGTGCACGACGTCGTGCAGGAAGTACTGTGCGAACGTCAGGACCGTGAACTCCGAGCCGTTGCTGCGGGTGCCTTTGCGGTCCCAGTCCCGCTCCGGGACGCGGCCAAAGGACGCAGCGATCTGCTCGCCCTCGGCCGTCAGGGCGGCACTCACCTCGGCCGGATCGGAGTCGGCGTAGTCCTGCTCGACGGCTGTCCGGTCCTGGTCCCAGTCCTCGAAGCGCGCGTCATCCTCAGTGAGCATGAGGTCGAGGCGGTGGTCGAAAAGCGTGAACACGTCCCGGACGTGGCAGGCGTACTCCAACGGAGACCAGGTGTCCTCATCCGGGCGCACTGCGGCGTCCGGGCGCCGCAGCACGGCGCGCCAGCGCGGCAGCATGCTGGCGACCCGTCCCGGCGCCGTGGCGGGGGTGCAGGCGGAGATGTCGAAACCGCACTCGGGGCACGGCCGTGACAGCACCCAGGTCCAGTCTTTTTGATCGGGCACGATAGGCATGTCTGCAGTCTAGGCGAAGGAGTAGGATGCGTTCCGGGGGAAGGGCCTGGAAAGGAACATAGCCATGCTCAAAGACCACCCGGTCGGCGCCGTCCTGCCGGCCGCGGACCTCGCCCGTGCGCGGGGTTTCTACCGCGACAAACTCGGACTCGAACCGGATAACCCGGATGCCGAGGACAACCTGATGTACACGTGCGGCGCCGGCAGCAGATTCCTGGTGTACCAGACGCAAAACGCCGGTTCGGCCAAGAATACCCAGATGGGATGGATGGTCCCCGATGTGCCGGCCACCGTCGCCGAGCTCCGCGCGGCGGGGGTCGTCTTCGAGGACTACGACTTCCCGGGCCTGAAGACCGAAGACGGCATCGCCACGCTGCCGGACGGCAGCACCGCTGCATGGTTCCTGGACAGCGAAGGCAACATTCTAAACATCAACTCGGGGATGTAGGACCCGCCAGATGACCCCGGTTGGCCGCTCATGGCGGCGGCCCGGGGTCAGTCGCGGGGATCAGTCACCCGAACAGGGACACCCTGAGCAGCACAGCTAGCGTCCATCCATGCTCGGAGTTTTTTGTCGATGGAGCATCATGCACTTCACTGTGCCTAGGTCCGAGCTATGTCTGACTGCCGACCTGTGCTCTGCGTGGGTGGAGGTGAATCCAGGCGATTCGAGCGCCCCAAATCAAGGTTGCGGTCCCAGGGATGACCGCAAGAACCATCGGGTAGTACCTGACGTAAAAGGAGTCAGCTATCGTTCCATCGACCATGACGAAAGTGCACTCCACTCCGAGCGGGACGAACTCGTAAGTTCCTCCGGGCGCAGACGGGAATCCCTCGGGGTTGTGCACCGTGTCGGCAGGCAGATGCTCGGAATAGCAGTACTGCGAGAATGTCTGATGATCGTGAGACATGATAAGTCGGTCAAACGCGCCTACAGCTAAGTACCAAGCAACGGAAAGAATCACGCAGGTCAGAAACAAGATCATTTTCCGTGCCATTCGCCCCCCGGAATGTTGTTTTAGGGGAACACTATTGCACACTGCCCACAACTTGCCTCACGGGGTGGACTTGCCACACGCAATCGCCCGCGGGCCCCACGGTCCAGTACGGAATGCAGGGCGCAGCGTTCAATAGGGACATACTGACAAGTTGTCCCGTTGCCTCATCCAGTGTGTCCTTACGGTCGAATCCAGGCGGGGGTAGGATTCACGCAAGTGGAACCTGAAGGATATTAGCCTTCTGTTCCAGCCGTGGGCCAAACATCGATAGGGGTGTGCACCCTCGAACCGGGCACGACATAGAGCGTGCCGAGTTCGCCGCAATTCAGGACCTACACCAATGTCCGTTTGCTCGAAAATTCCCTATCCAACACTCGGGTCTGCGGAGCTGGCCCTTCGTGCCATCCAAAGAATCGCTTCGACGCGGGGACGAAAGTCGCCAACCGGTGCCTACTTTTGCAGCCACTGCCGGCAGTGGCACCTCACCTCGAAGTCGAGAACTCGGGTGCCACCATGGTCCCCGCGGGCTGGCTCCGCCACAATGCGGGTTCGCAACTGATTGCGCCCGGCCGTTTGCCAGAAATGGCCGCTAAGCCGGGCAAGTTAGCGGCCATTCGTGGCGAAAGAGTGGACCTGGAAGCTTGCGCCGGCCCGCACGGCACCGGACGCCCGGTCTGACGGCCCGCCTAGGCCTCCGGCGCCGCTTCTTCCTCGGCCCAGGCCATGCTCGGACCGATCGCGTCTATGGCCTGGGACAGCGGAATGCCGGAGCCGTCGCGGCGGCCGTGCTCGCCCGGAAGCGAGCGGGCCACCCCGGCCAGCGAGGATGCCTTCGCCGGGCCGTGACCGGCCCAGGCGAGGAGCAGGGTGTCCTCGCCCTTGAGGAAGCGGTGCGCGCGGACACCGGCCGTGCCGCGGCCCTTGGCCGGGTACTCCGCCAGCGCCGTGACCTTGGCGGCGCCCGGGGCGGTGCCCGGCAGCGCGCCCTCGGTGCCGGCGATGGTGACCACCACGGCGGCGTCGTCGTCTGGGCGCGCCGTGCCGAAGTGCAGCACCCGGTCACCGGCAGCCAGCTTGATCCCGGCCATACCGCCGGCGGTGCGGCCCTGCGGCCGGACCGCGGAGGCGCTGAAGTGCAACAGCTGGGCCTGGCGCGTCACGAAGACCAGCTCGACGTCGTCGGCGGCGGCGGGCTCGACGCCCACCACGGTGTCCTTGTCCTTGAGCGCGATCACTTCCCAGTCCTCGCGGTTCAACGGGTAGTCCGGCTGGACGCGTTTGACCACGCCCTGCGCGGTTCCGATCGCAAGGACCTGATCCAGCGGCGCGAAGGCCACGAGGGTTTCGCCCTTGAGCAGCGTGATGAAGTCCTTGGCGGGGACGCCGCCGGCCATGTTGGGGGTGCCCGAGGTGGGCGGCAGCACCGGCATGTCCATCACCTGGAGCCGCAGCATCCGGCCCTGCGACGTGACCGCGGCAATCTCGCCGCGAGCGGAGGTCCTGACCACGGAGCGGAACACGTCGTGCTTGGCCCGCGGGCCCGACTCGGCGAGGCTGTCCTGGTTGGCCGTGCGGGCGATCTGGCCGGAGGCCGTGAGGATGGCCCAGCAGGGGTCGTCCGCGATCTCCAGGGCCAGCGGCGCGGCCTTGCCCTTGGCGCCGGGTGCGGCGGCGAGGGCGGCGGCCACCGTGGGGGAGACGGCCTCGGATTCGAGCAGCACGGTCCGTCGCGGCGTGCCGTACTTGTCGGCGAGTTCGCCGAGCTCGTCGGAAACCAGCCCGCGCAGCAGCTCGGGGGAGTCCAGAATGGCCTGGAGTTCCGCGATCTCGCGGCGCAGCTCCTCCTGTTCCTTCTCCAGCTCGATCCGGGAGTACTTGGTCAGCTGACGGAGCCGCAGCTCCAGGATGTAGTTGGCCTGGATCTCGGAGAGATCGTAGATGGACATCAGCCGGGTGCGGGCCGCGGCGGCCTCGTCCGAGGAGCGGATGATCTGGATGACCTCGTCGATGTCCACGATCGCGATGAGCATGCCCTCGACCAGGTGCAGGCGGTCCTTCTTCTTGCCCAAGCGGAAGGAGGTGCGGCGGCGGACCACGTTGATGCGGTGGTTCACGTAGACGGAGAGCAGCTCCAGCAGGCCCAGGGTCTGCGGCTGGCCGTCGACGAGCGTGACGTTGTTGATGCCGAAGGAATCCTCCATCGGCGTGAAGCGGTAAAGCTGCTGGAGCACCGCGTTCGGGTTGAAGCCGTTCTTCAGCTCGATCACGAGCCGCAGCCCGTGCTTGCGGTCGGTGAGGTCCACGATGTCGCTGATGCCGGTCAGCTTCTTGCCGTTGACCGCGTCCTTGATCTTCTCGATCACCTTCTCCGGGCCCACCATGTACGGCAGCTCCGTGACCACGAGGCCGGTGCGGCGCGCCGAGAGCTGTTCGACGTCGACCTTGGCCCGGGTCTTGAAGGAGCCGCGGCCGGTGGCGTAGGCGTCGCGGATGCCGTCCAGGCCTACGATCCGGCCGCCGGTGGGCAGGTCGGGGCCCGGGACGAACTTCATGATGTCCTCGAGCGAGGCGTCCGGATGCGCGATCAGGTGCCGCGCCGCCGCCACCACTTCACCCAGGTTGTGCGGGGCCATGTTGGTGGCCATGCCGACGGCGATGCCGGTGGCGCCGTTGACCAGAAGGTTCGGGAAGGCGGCCGGGAGCACGTCGGGCTGGGTGAGCTGGTTGTCGTAGTTCGGGACGAAGTCCACCACGTCTTCGTCGAGGTGGTCCGTCATGGTCAGCGCCGCCGCCGCCAGCCGGGCCTCGGTGTAGCGCGGGGCGGCCGGGCCGTCGTCGAGCGAGCCGAAGTTGCCGTGGCCGTCGATCAGGGGCAGCCGCAGGGAGAAGTCCTGCGCCATCCGAACCATGGCGTCGTAGATCGCGGTGTCGCCGTGCGGGTGCAGCTTGCCCATCACTTCGCCTACCACGCGGGCGCTCTTGACGTGTCCGCGGTCCGGGCGCAGGCCCATCTCGCTCATCATGTACAGGATGCGCCGCTGCACGGGTTTGAGGCCGTCGCGGGCGTCGGGCAGGGCCCGAGAGTAGATGACCGAATAGGCGTACTCCAGGAACGAGCCTTCCATTTCGGAAGTGACGTCGATGTCGACGATGTTCTCGATGAAGTCCGGGGATTCCCCTGCCGGGGGCGTGGTTTGGCGGCGTGCCATGAGGCTGGTGGGTCCTTCTACGGGTTACTCAGTTGATGGTGCGTTGGACTTGCGTGGCTGTTGAGGCGCGATGACGGCGGGCAGCTCAAGTTTATGGCTAGGCTAAGCCTATGGTGGATCAGCCCGCGGACGGCGTATATCCGGAACATTGGGAAGCCGATGTCGTGCTGCGCGACGGCGGGACAGCGCACCTGCGCCCCATCCACCCCGCCGACTCCGACGCGGTGCAGGCCTTCCATGTGGGCCAGTCGCAGAAGTCGATCTACATGCGCTTCTTCGCCTTCAAGTCCAAGCTGTCCGCCAAGGAACTCAAGCGCTTCACCGAGGTCGACTACAAGGACCGGGTGGCCCTGGTGATCACCATCGGCGGAGAAATCATGGGCATCGGCCGCTACGACCGGCTCGACGACCCGGAAGAGGCGGAGGTGGCGTTCAACATCGCCGACGCGCACCAGGGCCGCGGGATCGGCTCCATCCTGCTCGAACACCTCGCCGCCGCGGCCCGCGAAAACGGCATCCGCAAGTTCAGCGCCGAGGTGCTGCCGGAGAACCGCAAGATGCTGATGGTCTTCTCCGACGCCGGTTACGACGTCAAACGGCACTTCGACGACGGCGTCGTGAGCCTCGAGTTCAACATCGACCCCACGGACAAGTCCCGGGCCGTGATGGAGTCCCGCGAACACCGCGCCGAGGCCCGCAGCATCCAGGAACTGCTCGCCCCGTCCTCGGTGGCCGTCATCGGTGCCAGCCGCAAATGGGGCACCGTCGGCTACCAACTGCTGGAACACATCATCGAGGGCGGCTTCACCGGCCCGGTCTACGCGATCAACCCCGAGGCCCTGGAACTGGCCGGAATGCTCTCCTTCGCCAAGCTCTCCGAGGTCCCCGGACCGGTCAAGCTCGCCATCATCGCGGTCCCGTATGACGAGGTGCCCAAGGTGGTCCAGGAGTGCGGGGAAGCCGGGGTCAAGGGGATCGTGGTGGCCACCGCCGGCTACGCGGACGACGGCGAACGCGGCCTCGCCCGGCAGCGCGACCTGGTCCGCCAGGCCCGCGCCAACGGCATGCGCGTGATCGGCCCGGCCTCGCTGGGCATCGTCAACACCAACCCCGCCGTGTCCCTCAACGCCTCGATGGCTCCCTCGCTGGCGCGCCGCGGCGGCCTCGGCCTGTTCAGCCAGTCCGCGGCGATCGGCGTCTCGCTCTACGCCGCCTCCAGCCGCCGCCGGGTGGGCATCTCCACCTTCCTCTCCGCCGGGAACCGCGCCGACGTGTCCGGCAACGACATGATGCAGTTCTGGGAGGACGACGCCGACACCACCGCCGTCGGGCTCTACCTCGAATCGATCGGCAACCCGCGCAAGTTCTCCCGGCTGGCCCGGCGGCTCGCGCGGACCAAGCCGGTGATCGTGGCCAAGTCCGATGCGATGGGCCTGAACCTGCCTCCCGGCCACGCCGTGCGCACCACGCAGGCGCCGCCCGAGGCCCTGGACGCCATGATGCGGCAGGCGGGCGTGATCCGGGTGGAGACCATTGAAGAGCTGATGGACGTCGCCCAGATCGTCTCCAGCCAGCCGCTGCCGAAGGGGCCCGGCGTGGCCGTGTTCAGCAACTCAAGCGCGCTCGGCAAGGTGGTGGCCGACCGGGCCACCGCGGCCGGTCTCGGCGTGGAGCGCATCGTGGCCGACGTCGACCTGGACGCCGGCATGTCCCGGTCGCTGCCGGCACTACGCCGCAGCCTGCAGGAGACCCTGACCGTCGACTCGGTGCACGCCGTCGTGGTCGCGCTGTTGCCGGCCCGGGGGCTGACCGTCGAAAAGATCGGCGCGGTGCTGGCCGAGTGCTCGGCGGCCGCAGGGAAGCCTGTGGTTGCCGCGTTCACCGGCCTTCTTGATCCGTCCATCTACGTCGAGGGCATGGTCGGCGCTCCCGCCGAAGCCGGCGCGGGATCCGCGGCCGCGGGAGCCGCCGCGGAAGCCACAGCTGCGGAACCGGCCGCCGGGGTGCCCTGCTACTCCAACCCCGGGGCCGCCGTCGCCGCCCTCGCCGCGGTGGTGCGCTACGCCCACTGGGTGGTCCGCGACCAGGGGCTGTTTGTGGAGCCCGAAGGCTGCGACCCGGAGGGCGCCCACGAGGACCTGGAGGAGCTGCTCCGGCCCGTGAGTGGCGAGCAGCTGGTCCGGTTGGACCCTCCGTCCGCCGCGAAGCTGCTGGGCCGCTACGGCATCCGGGTGCTGCCCTCGGAGGGCTTCGAGTCGGAAGACGACGCCGTCGCCGCGGCGGAGCGGCTCGGCTGGCCGGTGGCGCTGAAGACCACGGACCCGGCGCTGCGGCACCGCCTCGACCTTGGCGGGGTACGCCTGGACATCCAGGACGCCGACTCGCTGCGCCGCAACATCGCCCAGATGCGCAGATCGCTGCAGCGCTACGGCTCACCGTCCCTCGAGGTCCAGTCGATGGCCCCGGTGGGGCAAGCCTGCACCTTCCGCGCCATCGAGGACCCGCTGCTGGGCCCGGTGGTGTCCTTCGGGCTGGCCGGCGACGCCGTGAACCTCCTCGATGACTGGGCCCACCGGGTGCCGCCGCTCTCCGGCTCCGACGTGCACGACTTCATCCGCGCGCCCCGCGCGTCGCGCAAACTCTTCGGTTACCAGGGCCTGCCCGCCGTCGACGCAGCCGCGCTCGAGGACCTGGCGGCCCGGCTGACCAGGCTCAAGGACAACCACCCCGAGATCGCCCTGGTGGAGTTCAACCCGGTGCTGGCCGGACCCGACGGCGCCGTGATCCTGGCCGCCGACGTCCGGATTGCCAACGCCGCCCAGCGCACGGACACGGCCAGGCGGGCCATGCGCAGTTAGCATGTCCCCAGCCGATCTGTGAAAATGGGAGCCATGAGTTCCCAGCCTCCAGCATCCCAGCCCCAGGCGTCCGTCTCCGGCCGCCACGGCTCCCCGCACCAGGGCCTGCACGACCACAGCGCGCAGGGCCAAAGCCTGGACGGCGCCCTCCAGCAGGCAGGCTTCTACCCCCGCCTGGTCGCCGACGTCGTCGCCGACGCCCTGGACGGCCGCGACTGCGTGGCCCACCTGGTCCACCTCGAGACCCACTTTGACCGTGCCGAAGTGCGCCGGCACATCACCGTGCTCGTGCTAACCGAGGACATGCTGGTGATCACCCATGTGGACGACCAGCAGCTCGACGAGGCCGGCGAGCAGATCGTCGCCCAGGTTTCCACCGAGTCCGTCCCCGTCACGCAGATCCGCTCGGTGGTGCTCAGCTACGTCTACGCCCAGCCGCAGGACTACAAGCCCTCGGACCCGGTCCGTGAGCTGACCCTCTCGATCGCCTGGTCCGGCGGCCAGCGCCTCGACATGGGCCCCGCCAGCTGCGGTGACCCGCAGTGCGAAGCCGACCACGGCTACAGCGGCACGATCGCGCAGGAGGACATCGTGCTGCGGATCAGCGCCGAAGCCGACGGCCTGCAGGCCGTGCAGGACGCGAAGCTCTTCGCCCGCGCACTCCGGGCCGTGAACACCGGCTCCACGGCCCCCGCGCCGCACGGTGTCCCCACGCTTCCGCCGCGCCCGCGTACCGGCGTCTTCGGAAACCGCCTCAGCCGCGGCCACCAGCGCTGAGATGGTGCCGGTCCGCGCCTCCGGGTCCCCGCTGCCTTCGCCGCAGGCGTCCGTCCGTGCTCCCGGCGGCCCCGCCGGGATGCCCGCGTCCCCGGCCTATGGGGAACGTTCCATCGCGGAGGTGCTCAGCAGCGCCGCGGCCAGCCTCGGCGTCCCCGGTTTCCAGAACCGGCTGAACCTCCCTTCGGCAAAGCACGTCTGCGTCGTCCTGGCCGATGGCCTCGGCCGGCAGCTGCTCAAGCAGAAGATCGCCCACACCCCGTTCCTGCGGTCGGTGCTGCAGGCAGGCCAGGGAGCCGTGCCGGTGTGGCTCGATGCGGCCTTCCCCTCCACCACGGCCGCGTCGCTGGCCAGTTTCGGGACCGGGCTGGCCGCCGGGCAGCATGGGATGGTCGGCTACGACGTGCTGGACCCGGACCAGGACCGGGTGGTCAATATGCTGGGCAACTGGGACGACGGCGTCGACCCTCAGCTCTGGCAGCCCCTGCCCACTGTGTTCGAGCGGGCCGCCGGGCACGTCGACGTGAGCACTGTCGCCCTGCCGCGGTTCAGCGACTCTGCCATGACCCAGGCCGCGCTGCGGGGCGGACGCTTCCTGGCCGGAACCACCTCGCACGCCCGGACCGCGGCCGCGGCGGAAGCCATGGCCGGGGCGGACAGCTCGCTGATGTACTTCTACGTCCACGAACTGGACAAGGCAGGGCACCGTTACGGCTGCCAGTCGCCGCAGTGGGAACACCAGCTCGAAGAGCTCGACGCGACCGTCCGCCGGCTCAATGCCACCCTCCCCGCCGGCACCACCGTACTGGTCACCGGTGACCACGGCATGCTCGACGTGCCGGAATCGCAGCGGATCGACTATTCCGCCGAGCCGGACCTCATCGCAGGCGTCCGGCACACGGCAGGGGAGCCGCGCATGGTCCACCTCTACCTGGAGGATGGAGCCGGCGACGCCGGCCGGCTGCGGCTACTGGAGGCCTGGCAGGCCCGTTTCGGTGACCGGATCTGGGCCTTCACCCGGGAAGAGGCCGTGGCTGCAGGACTCTTCGGCGAGGTCCGGGGCCCGGTCGGGCCGCGGATCGGCGACATCATGATCGCTGCCCGCGACGCGCTGGCGTTCTACGACACCCGCAGGGTCCAGGCCAGGGCGCTGGAGGTGGTGGGGCAGCACGGCTCGCTGACCAAGGCGGAGCGCGAAATACCGCTGCTGTGCTTCGCCGCGGAAGGAAAGCCGGGTGGGCCCAAGGCCGCCGGAAAGGCCGCCAACAAAGCTCCGCGCCGCTGATTTGGTCCCTGGCGGGGCGGAGACCCTAGTCGCTGCGGGTGCCGAAGACGATTTCGTCCCAGCTGGGCACACTGGAGCGCTTGGGCTTGGAGGGCTGGCGCTCCGGCGTTTCAGGCTCCCGTTCGTTCCGGGAGGCTTCGTTCCGGGAGGCTTCGGTCCGGGAGGCGTCGCTGCGGGATGCCGCTAATGACTCGTTCTGCGCCCGCCGGGACGGTCCGCCGCCCAGGAGCTCATCCAGTCCGGGGCTGGACGTGGGACCGGTGCGTACCGGGCGCAGCTGCGAGGCCGCGATGGTGATCTCGCGGGTCTCGGTGCTGACCCCGTCGTGAAGCTTCAGCGCGTCGTCTTCGCTATTGTCCTGGTGCCGTGGCGCCAGGCTCAAGCGGGAGAGCATGGACGGCCGGGCGTCCCGGCGTCGGGTCAGGGCGTCGGGGTTGGGAATCGAATGCGGTTCGGCTGACGCCGCGGGCGGGGTTGCTTCCTCTGCCGGCTCGTCCTCCCGGGACGCCTCAACCTCCACCACGTCGTCTTCGGTCTCGTTCAGCGACGGAACCTCGGACGGCCGCGGGTGGGCGGCGGGAACACCGTTTGTCAGCAGCAGCGCCAGGGCGTCGTCGGCGTCTTCATCCAGGCCGAGACGCTGCCCGCGGCGGGAACGGAGCATGTCCAGCAGCCCGTCGGCGTCCTTCTCCTGCTGAACTCCGTGCTGCTGAACGATGCTGAGCTGCGCCGTGGCACTGCGTGCCGCGGCTTCCGCATCGGTCTCGAAATCAAAGGGCCGGTCCGAAACCGCCGAGAGGCGGCGGGCCGGGACAGGGCCGTCCATCGGCTCGAGTTCGCTGAGCTGCTGGGCCCAGCGGTTGGCGTTCTGCAACGACTTGCGCGCCGGGCTGAACGTCCACATGGCCGGCGGCTCTTCACCGATCGCGGCGTGGGCGCCGGGCTGTGCATCGAAACGGGCCACCACGTTCCAGCTGCCGTCCGGGCGTCGCCAGGAGTCCCATTCCACCGTTGAAGGCTCGATTCCATGGGCCCGCAGCCGGTGCATGACCATGTCGTCCAAGGTCGCTGGCTGGTCGCCGAAGAAGGAACGGTAGCTGTCGTGACCCGCGGAAGGGGAGGCCACTTCGATTTTGCGTGCCTGCTGGGCGACGTACTCGCGTTCGGCCAGCACGGGGCCCTCGTACCGCTGCACCTTGGCCAGCGGAATGCCGGAAAGAGCGGCCACCTCCGCGGCGGTCGCACCGCTGCGGATCCTGGCCTGGATATCGCGGGGGGACATGGCAATGGGCTCCGCGCCCCCGCCGGAAGCAGCCCTCGCCGGCGTCCGGCTCGCAGCCGCCCGAAGAGCCTCATCGATCGGCAGCTGGAACATCTCGCCGCCGGTGCCACTCAACAGGAGATGCTCCCCGTCGTCGTGGACGCCTACAAGCCGTAGATCCTGCATACAAATCCTCCACCCTGGCATTACTAACATTCGAAACTCTGCCACCGTTGGGTCCCAATTCGGGTTAGGAGGGAGGGCGCGCCGTGATTTTCCGCGACTTTCCGCCGGATGGGGGCCGTCCGGAGCGGACGGCGCCGCCGCCGGACCACTGGCCTCTGGCGCTCGGCAGGGGTTTGGGCAAAAATGACCCGACATCGGGCACAAAAAGCGATTGTCCGGCGTTGACATCGGTGAACCGAACCCGGACCGGGGCGGGGGCTACCAGCCCCGCCGGTGCGGCGGAGGCGGACCAACCCAACGAATGCGGAGTGTGAGCAACAACTAATGGCGACAGACTACGATGCGCCGCGCAAGACTGAGGAAGACCTTAACGAGGACTCCATCGAGGAACTGAAGTCGCGGCGTACGGACAAGCCTTCCGCGGTGGTCGATGAAGACGAAACCGACCTCGCCGAAGGCTACGAACTCCCGGGCGCCGACCTGTCCGGCGAGGAGCTGCTGGTCCGGGTGCTGCCCGCCCAGGCAGACGAATTCACCTGTGCCTCCTGCTTCCTGGTCCGCCACCGTTCGCAGATCGCCCGCGAAAAGGACGGCCTGAAGTACTGCAAGGACTGCGAGGGCTAAGGGCCGCCGCCCTCCTGCCGGCCTGGGACCGGCCCGGGCTGTTGTTAGCCGGGGTTGTTAGCGCGACAGCGCCGTGACGAGCTCGTCGGGGTGCCGCGTGGACGCCAGCCAATACGGGGTGCGGTCCGAGGGGTCGGTGATCTCGATGCGGACCACCGGGTCGATCCAGCCGCGGATGCACATGAAGGCGAGGCCGTTGAGCCGGGTGCCGCGCTCCGCCGTCGCCTCCGCGCCGCGGAAGGCCGTGGCCTCGCCGACGAAAGGGCGTTCAATCGTCGCCCGGCCCACGCGCAGCGTTGCGGCCGTCACCGTGATGGACGGCGTGGACACGATCAGCAACACCGTCAGGATCGTGAAGAGCACGACGGCGGCGGTGATGCCGGCGGCCATACTGATCGGCGCGAACACCAGGATGCCGGCCGCGGCCAGCCCGGCAGCCACCAGCCAGATCCAGAAATTCGGCCAAAGCTTTTCGCTGAACAGGACGGTGGCGTCGTTGGGGGTGCTGTTGGAGGCCGGCATGGCTGCGCTGGATTCGGGCATGAGCCCAGCTTTCCACTTTTCCCGGGCCATTTCACCTTGGCCGCCAGGCCGCCGCCCGCGGACACCGGGGGCGGCGGCGCGGTAGGTCTATCCTCCCCGCGGGCGTTACAGTGGGGAACTGTGACTGAAGAAACCACTGCCGTGAATACCCCGGCGGCAGACCCCTCGGCCAGCGGCCTTCCGGCCTACGGAGCCCCCACCCTGACGGTGCAGCTGAAGATGCTCGACGACGGCCTGCAGCCGCCGTCGTACGCCCACCCGGGCGACGCCGGCGCGGACCTGCGTGCCCGCGAGGACGTTGTGCTCGGGCCGGGGGAGCGGCGGCTGGTGCCCACCGGGGTGTCCATCGCGCTTCCTGACGGCTTTGTCGCCTTGATCCACCCCCGTTCCGGCCTGGCCACCAAGCACGGCCTGACCGTGGTGAACGCACCCGGCACGGTGGACGCGGGCTACCGCGGGGAGATCGCCGTGACTGTGCTGAATACTGACCGCGACGAGGCGATTGAACTGCGCCGCGGCGATAGAATTGCACAAATGGTCATCCAGCGCGTGGAGTACGCGGAGTTCGTGCCCGTCCAGGAGCTCAGCGATTCGGTCCGCGGCGCCGGCGGCTTCGGCTCCACCGGCGGTTTCGGCGCCCCCGGGGCCTGAGCCCCGCCCGTTTGACGCATCTGTTCCCTGTCCCGAGGCCGAGCGCCTGGCACAGGATCACAACTAAGGAGACAACACCATGGTTTTTGGGCGTGGCAGGAAAGCCAAGCAGGAGCAGTTGACGGACACCGGCGACACCCGGGAGGACGCAGCTGTTGACGCCGGCGCGCCCGCCGAGGGCACGGCTGGCGCCCTGCGGAGCGCCGGTCCCCATGACGTCGCGGACATCGACAACCAGGACGGCTACGTCGACCTCGGCGCCCTGTTGATTGCCCCGCGCGAAGGGCTGCAGCTCCGCCTTGAGGTCGAGGAAGCCACCCAGCGCGTCGTGGCCGTCACCATGGACCTGGAA
This sequence comes from Arthrobacter sp. YAF16, assembly GCF_052113385.1. Classification (NCBI taxonomy): domain Bacteria; kingdom Bacillati; phylum Actinomycetota; class Actinomycetes; order Micrococcales; family Micrococcaceae; genus Arthrobacter; species Arthrobacter sp. YAF16. Next base: position 91,543 of record NZ_JBFRDC010000006.1, on the reverse strand, counting down.
GGTTCGAGCCTGCAGCTGCAGGCCTTCGCCGCGCCCCGCTCCGAAGGCCTCTGGGACGAAATCCGTGAGCAGATCGGCCAGTCCGTGGGCAGCCAGGGCGGCCAGGTTGAGGAGATTGAGGGCCACTTCGGCATCGAGCTCGTCGCCAAGCTGCCTGCCGGCGACGGCAGCGAGGGCTATCGGGTGGCTCGGTTCATCGGCGTCGACGGCCCCCGCTGGTTCCTCCGCGGTGTCCTCGGCGGAGACGCCGCACTGGACCGCGACGCCGCCGCCGGACTCGAGGAACTGTTCCGCCAGATCGTCGTGGTGCGGGGCGAGAGCCCCATGCCGCCGCGCGAGCTGCTTCAGCTCCGCCTTCCCCGGGACTCCGGCGTCGCGGCACCGCAGGGTGCCCCGGAGTTCGAGCAACCCGAGCGCGGACCGGAGACTACCCAGATTGGTTGATGCCGCCGGCAAGAAAGCTGCCGCAGCTGTCCCCGTGCGGGGGCTGCCCGAGCGCGGACGTGTGCTGTGCCGCGGCTTCATTGAATCTGTGACCTATGCCCCGGCCAGCGAGGTGGCAGCTTTCACAGCCATCGTCACCGACCATGACGCCCCGCCGGCCAAGGCGCGGCCGGCCGCTTCTGCGGTCCAGGCCGCCCAAGCCGGCCAGCCCGGCGTCCGGCGCAAGCGGCCTGCCGCGGCCGCCGACCGGCTCCGCGTGATCTGGCTGGGACGGCGCCGCATCCCCGGCGTGAAGGCCGGCCTGGAGCTACGGCTCGAGGGCATGGTCACTGTCCGGGACGGGCTGCCCACCATGTTTAATCCGCGCTACGAAATACTCTCCCGCCTGGAGGAACAATGAGCACGCCCGAAGACCAGCAGCCCTCGGTGGCCCAGCTCGCCGAAGGCTACGCGGCGAAGGCGGGACTGCACCGCACCAGCAACGGCAACATCGACGTGCTCAAGAGCGCCGGCGGTGTCCAGGGCATCGCCGAAAGCATCCTTCCGGGGCTGGTGTTCCTGATCGCCTTCACCGTGACCCGTGAACTTCCGCTGGCCCTGATCGCCGCGCTGGCGGTGGCCGCGGCGTTTACCGTCGCCCGGCTGATCCAGCGCAAGCCGCTGACGCAGGCGCTGGCCGGTATTGTCGGCGTCGGGCTATCAGCCTGGCTCGCGAACTCGACCGGCAAGGCCGAGGACTTCTACGTCCTGGGCTTCTTCACCAACCTCGGCTACATCCTTGCGATGTCGATCTCCATCGCGGTGCGCTGGCCCTTCGCCGGGCTGCTGTTCGGTTTCATCCGGAACGAGGGCCTGGACTGGCGCAAGCATCCGGCCCGGGTGAAGGCCTACCGGATCGGCACCTGGGTGATCATTTCGGTCCTGGCCCTGCGCCTGATCGTGCAGGTCCCGCTGTACCTGATGGGGGAGCAGGGCCTCGCAGGCCTCGCCACCACCAGGCTCATCATGGGCGCGCCGCTGTACATCCTGGGCATGTGGGTCGCCTGGCTGCTCACCCGTCCCGCGCCGGCCCCGGCTGACCAGCCGAGCGAAGCCGACTAACCCGCAGTTGTTGTCGTTTTGAGCGGTCAAAACGACAACAACTGCGAGCCAGTTGGGCGGTTCAGCCGTCGAAGCCGTCGTCGCCGGCGGGCTGGGTCTCGCGGCCATGCAGGTCCGCGTTGACCGGGTGCTGGCCGGCGCTCGAAGGTTCACCGGCTGACTCGACCTCGGACTCCGGGGCCGAGAGCAGGGCCCGCAGCCCGTCCTCGGCAACGATGGTGGTGACGAAGAACAGCTCGTCGCCGCCGTCGATCACGTCGTCCCGGCTCGGCGTGATGGGCGCCTGGTCGCGCAGGATCGCCACCAGGGTCGCATCCTCCGGCCAGTCGATGTCGCCCACGGTCAGGCCAATCACGTGCGAATCATGCGGCACCGTGAACTCCACCAGCGAGGACACCCCGGTCTGCAGGGTGAGCAGGCGGACCAGGTCGCCGATCTCCACGGCCTCTTCCACGAGGGCTGTCATCAGCTGCGGGGTGTTCACCGCGACGTCGACGCCCCAGGAATCATCGAACATCCAGTCGTTCTTCGGGTTGTTCACCCGGCCGACGGTCCGTCCCACACCGAACTCGGTCTTGGCCAGCAGCGAGACCACAAGGTTCACCTTGTCGTCGCCCGTCGCGGAGACCACGACGTCGGCGTCCTCCAGCCGGGCGTCCTTGAGGGTGCTGAGCTCGCAGGCATCGCCGACCAGCCAGTGCGCGCCGCGCAGCCCGCTGCGGCCGATCACCTCGGGCTTGAGGTCGATCAGCAGGATCTCGTGTTTGTGGGCCAGCAATTCACGGGCGATCGAGGAACCGACGCTGCCCGCCCCGACGATGACAACTTTCACTTAGGACTCCTTGGCGGGGGACTTGGCAAGAATGTGGGCGACCTCGGAGGTGCGGTCCACGCTGAGCATGGCGTGGACCGTGTCGCCGTCCTGGTACGAGGTTCCGGGCCCGGGGAGGATACCCTCGCCGAAGCGCGTGAGGTAGGCGACGCGGATGTCGGCGGCCTTTTCAAGCGCGGACACCGGGTGGCCGATCCAGCCGGAGTCCACGTCCACCTCGGCCAGCACCAGCCGGCCGGAGGGGTCGCGGAAATCACCGGCGAGGTGCTGTTCCGGAAGGATCCGCCGGAGCACCTGGTCCGCGCTCCAGCGCACCGCCGCGACCGTGGGGATGCCGAGGCGCTGGTAGATCTCCGCGCGGCCCGGATCGTAGATCCGCGCCACGACGTGCGGAACGTGGAACGTCTCGCGGGCCACCCGGGTGGCCAGGATGTTGGAGTTGTCGCCGCTGGACACGGCAGCGAAGGCGTAGGCCTCCTCGACCCCGGCCTGCTTGAGGGTTTCCCGGTCAAAGCCGACGCCGGTGACCTTGCGGCCGGAGAAACCGGTCCGGAGCCGGCGGAACGCACGGTCGTCCTGGTCGATGATCGCGACCGAATGGCCGGCGTCCTCCAGTGTGTGCGCCAGGGTTGCCCCGACACGGCCACAACCCATGATCACGAAGTGCGCCACACGTGCCTCCTCAAGCTTCTGTGTCTGTTGCTGCGTAAAACTCTACCGGCCACCGGGGCCCCGGAGCCGGTCCGACGGCGGTGCGGCCGGGCGCCTGCCCGCAGGCAGGCTTCGCCGTCATGACATCGCGTCCGAATCAGACTAGCTTTGTCTGGTGCTGACAATTTTCAATGCCGTGAAGCGGGTGCTGGTAGGCAGGCCCTTCCGGAACGACCGTCTGGCCCACACCCTGCTGCCGAAGCGGATCGCGCTCCCCATTTTCGCCTCCGACGCGCTGTCCTCGGTGGCCTACGCGCCGGACGAAATCCTGTTGACCCTGGCGCTGGCCGGCGTCAGCGCGGTGGCGTTTTCCCCCTGGGTGGGGCTCGCCGTCATGGTGGTGCTGCTCACAGTGGTGGCCTCCTACCGCCAGAACGTGCACGCTTACCCCTCCGGCGGCGGCGACTACGAGATCGCCAACGAAAACCTGGGCAAGTACGCCGGCCTCACCGTCGCCTCGGCCCTGCTGGTGGACTACGTGCTCACCGTCGCGGTGTCGATGTCCTCGGCCGCCGCCTACCTGACCACCGCCGTCCCCTCGCTGCACGGCCAGCAGGCAGCGATCGCCACGATCGGCGTCGTAATCCTGGCCCTCGTGAACCTGCGCGGCATCCGCGAAGCCGGCAGTGTCTTCGCGGTGCCCACCTACATCTTTATGTTCTCAATCCTCGGCATGACCGCCGTCGGCGTCTTCCAGGCCGCCACCGGCCAGCTCGGCCAGGCGCCGTCGGCCGAGTTCCAGATCGTCCCGGCCCCCGGTTTCGACGAGGGACTGGTCGGACTCACCGGGGCGTTCCTGTTGCTCCGTGCGTTCTCCTCCGGCGCCGCGGCCCTCACCGGCGTGGAGGCCATCAGCAACGGCGTGCCGAACTTCCGGAAGCCCAAGAGCAAGAACGCAGCCACCACGCTGCTGCTGCTCGGCGTGATAGCGGCCTCCATGCTGGCCGGCATCATTTACCTGGCCAACGCCACCAAGGTCCACATCGTGCTGGACCCGGCGAAGGAGTTCCTGCTCAACGGCAAGCCGGTGGACGAGGACTACATCCAGAACCCGGCCATCAGCCAGATCGCACAGACCGTCTTCGGCGCCGGTTCCATCCCCTTCTACATCGTGGTCGCCGCCACCGGCGTGATCCTGGTGTTCGCCTCCAATACCGCCTTCAATGGCTTCCCGGTCCTTGGCTCGATCCTTGCCCAGGACGGCTACCTGCCCCGCCAGCTCCGCACCCGCGGGGACCGGCTCGCGTTCAGCAACGGTGTGCTGGCGCTGGCCGCCGGCGCGCTGGTGCTGATCATCGCGTTCAACGCCGACGTCACCAAGCTGATCCAGCTCTACATCGTGGGCGTTTTCATCTCCTTCACGCTGAGCCAGCTCGGCATGATCCGGCACTGGGGACGCGAGCTGAAGCTCGCCAAGGACCCGGCCACCAAGCTGCGGATGGTCAAGTCCCGCACCATCAACACGATCGGCTTCGGCATGACCGGCCTGGTCCTGGTGATCGTGCTGATCACCAAGTTCGAGCAGGGCGCCTGGATAGCGCTGCTGGCCATGTTCATCCTGTTCCTGATCATGTGGAGCATCCGGGCCCACTACGACAACGTGGCCAAGGAACTCGCCGTGGACGAGGACTCCTCGCCCAGGGCGCTGCCCACCCGGGTGCATGCCGTGCTGCTCGTCTCGCACGTGCGCAAGCCCGTGCTCCGGGCGCTGGCCTACGCCCGTGCCTCGCGGCCCTCCCGGCTGGACGCCATCACGGTGGACATCAGCCCGGAGGAGACCGAACAGACCCTGGCGGATTGGGAGAAACTGGAAATCCCGGTGCCGCTGACGGTGCTGGCCAGCCCGTTCCGCGAAACGGTCACGCCGATCATGGAGTACATCAAGAACATGCGGCGCGACTCGCCGCGCGACCTGATCGTCGTCTACATCCCCGAATACGTCGTCGGCAAGTGGTGGGAGCAGCTGGTCCACAACCAGACGGCGCTGCGGATCAAGACGCGGCTGCACTTCGAGCCCGGCGTCATGGTTGCGAGCGTGCCGTGGCAGCTGAAATCGTCCGAGGAAGCCAAGAGACTGCAGGATATCCAATGAGCACCGACACCACGACGCCCGCCCGCACCGAGCTCGTCGTCGACGTCGGCCCCGTCGCGCACGGCGGCCACTGCGTGGCCCGGCACGAGGGCCGCGTGATCTTTGTCCGTCACGGCATCCCCGGCGAGAAAGTCCGGATCCGGCTGACCGACGAGGGCGAGTCCGCCAAGTTCTGGCGCGCCGACGTCGTTGAGGTGCTGGAGGCCTCCCCGGACCGGGTGGAGCACTTCTGGCACGCGGCCGACGCGCAGCGGTCCTGGTCCCACGGCCACCCTCCCGTCGGCGGCGCCGAGCTGGGCCACATCTCGCTGGACCGCCAGCGCAGCCTCAAATCCGAGGTGCTGGCCGAGCAGCTGCACCGCCTGGCCGGCGTCGACGTGCCCGTCACGGTCGAGGCCGTGGGGGAGGCAGCCGCCGGCGCGGCGACCGGCCTGGCCTGGCGCACCCGCGCAGGTTTCGCCGTGACGCCGGGTGGCAAGCTCGGCATGCATGCGCACCGCTCCGACGCCGTGTTCCCGGTCCGTGAGATGCCGCTGGCCGTCGAGGGCATCAACGCCCTGAAACTCTGGGACATCGACCTGCAGGGGATTGAACGGATTGACGTCGCAGCTCCTGCCAACGGGTCGCGGCCGCTGGTACTCCTGGTGCCCTCGGCCGGAACCCGGGCCAAGCGGCTCAGCGCCGTCCTGGCCCAACTGCCGGACGACGTCTCGGTGGCGCGGGTGGACCCGGGCACGGGCGAGGTGACGCAGTTGCGGGGCCGCACCTGGGTGCAGGAAACGGCGGCCGGCCACGAGTACCGGGTCACCGGCGACGGCTTCTGGCAGATCCACCGCGACGCCCCGGACACCCTGGTGGGGGCCGTGACCGGCTTCCTGCACGAGGGCGGCTACCTGGCCGCCGGGGCAGTCGTGGCGGACCTTTACGCCGGCGCGGGGCTCTTCACCGCACCCCTCGCCGACGCCGTCGGCGTCACCGGCTCCGTGCTGTCCGTGGAAGGGGCGCCCGGCACCAGCCGGGATGCCCGCAAGAACCTGCACGGCGCATCCCAGGTCGAAATCGTGCAGGGGAAAGTGGAGCGCGTGCTGCGGCAGAAGCCGCGCAACTTCGACGCCCTGGTACTTGACCCGCCCCGGGCCGGCGCCGGCAAAGCCGTGGTCAACCAGCTGGTCGCGGCCGGTCCCCGGGCGATCGCCTACGTCTCCTGCGATCCGGCGTCATTTGCCCGCGACGTGGGCTACTTCCAGCAGGCCGGCTGGGTACTCGGGGAGCTGCGTGCCTTCGACCTGTACCCGCACACCCACCACATGGAGACTGTGGCGTTACTGACTCCCCGGGGCTAAGGCCACTAGGATGGGCGGAGTAGTCCGACCTCGCGCACTGCAGTCCCTGAAATGAGTTTCACTACACATGTCCTAGTTAGGCTGCCCTAACTAGCAAGGGGTCTGCGGCGCGACAAAGATGAAACTGTTGCGAGAGGAGTCCTGCGATGAGCATTGTGGACAGCTTCGGTTCAAAAGGCAAACTTAATGTAGCCGGTACCGAATACGAAATTTTCCGGTTGAACTCCGTTGAAGGTGCAGAAAACCTTCCGTTCAGCCTCAAGGTATTGCTTGAAAACCTGTTGAGGACCGAGGACGGCGCCAACATCACGGCCGATCACGTCCGAGCACTGGCCGGTTGGGACCCCAACGCCGAGCCCGACACTGAAATCCAGTTCACGCCGGCGCGCGTGATCATGCAGGACTTCACTGGCGTGCCCTGCGTTGTCGACCTCGCCACCATGCGCGAGGCTGTGAAGGAACTCGGCGGCGACCCCAAGCGGGTCAACCCGCTGGCGCCGGCGGAAATGGTCATCGACCACTCCGTCCAGATCGACGCCTTCGGCAACTCCGGCGCACTGGAGCGCAATATGGAGATCGAGTACCAGCGCAACGGTGAGCGGTACCAGTTCCTGCGTTGGGGCCAGACCGCGTTCGACGACTTCAAGGTCGTCCCGCCGGGAACCGGCATCGTGCACCAGGTCAACATCGAATACCTGGCCCGCACCGTCATGACCCGCGAAATCGACGGCGTCGTCCGTGCCTACCCGGACACCTGCGTCGGCACCGACTCGCACACCACCATGGTCAACGGCCTGGGCGTGCTCGGCTGGGGCGTCGGCGGCATCGAGGCCGAGGCTGCCATGCTCGGCCAGCCCGTCTCCATGCTGATTCCCCGCGTCGTCGGCTTCAAGCTGACCGGGTCCATCCCGGCCGGCGCCACCGCCACCGACGTCGTGCTCACCATCACCGAGCAGCTGCGCCAGCACGGCGTGGTCGGCAAGTTCGTGGAGTTCTACGGCGAAGGCGTCGCGGCTGTGCCGCTGGCCAACCGCGCCACCATCGGCAACATGAGCCCCGAGTTCGGCTCCACCGCCGCAATGTTCCCGATCGACGACGTCACGCTCGACTACCTGCGCCTCACCGGCCGCTCGGACGAGAACGTGGCCCTCGTGGAGTCCTACGCGAAGGAACAGGGCCTCTGGCACGATCCCTCCCGCGAGATCAAGTTCTCCGAGTACCTTGAGCTGGACCTGTCGACGGTTGTCCCGTCGATCTCCGGCCCGAAGCGCCCGCAGGACCGCATCATCCTCACCGAGTCCAAGGCACAGTTCCGCGAGGACCTGCGCAACTACGTGAAGGAAGAGCTCGCGGACGGCAGCCTGGACGAAGCGATCGACGAAAGCTTCCCGGCTTCCGACTCGCCGTCGTTCACCGCCTCGGCGACCCACCTCACGGACCAGGCGCCGCACGCGCACGGTCCGAAGTCCAACGGCCGCCCGTCCAAGACCGTGGCCGTCAAGACCGCCGACGGCCGCGAGTTCGAGCTGGACCACGGTGCGGTGTCGATCGCCTCGATCACCTCCTGCACCAACACGTCCAACCCGTCCGTGATGCTGGCCGCCGCCCTGCTGGCCCGCAACGCCGTGGACAAGGGCCTCACCTCGAAGCCCTGGGTCAAGACCTCCGTGGCCCCCGGGTCCAAGGTCGTCACCGACTACTACAACAAGTCGGGCCTGACCCCGTACCTGGAGAAGCTGGGCTTCTACATCGTCGGCTACGGCTGCGCGACCTGCATCGGTAACTCCGGTCCGCTCGACGCCGAAATCTCGGAGGCCATCCAGGCCAACGACCTTTCCGTCACCGCAGTCCTCTCCGGTAACCGCAACTTCGAAGGCCGGATCAACCCGGACGTCAAGATGAACTACCTGGCCTCCCCGCCGCTGGTCATCGCGTACGCCCTGGCCGGCACCATGGACTTCGACTTCGAGAACGACGCGCTGGGCCAGGACGAAGCCGGCAACGACATCTTCCTGAAGGACATCTGGCCGAACCCGGTCGAGGTCCAGCAGGTCATCGACTCCTCGATCGACAAGGGCATGTTCGCCCGTGGCTACGAGGGCGTCTTCGACGGCGACGACCGCTGGAAGGCACTCGACACCCCGGCCGGCGACACCTTCGCCTGGGATGAGAAGTCCACCTACGTCCGGAAGCCCCCGTACTTCGAGGGCATGAAGGCCAAGCCGGAGCCGGTCCAGGACATCACCGGAGCGCGCGTGCTGCTCAAGCTCGGCGACTCGGTCACCACGGACCACATCTCCCCGGCCGGTTCCTTCAAGTCGGACACCCCGGCCGGCCAGTACCTGCTGGCCAACGGCGTGGAGCGCAAGGACTTCAACTCCTACGGCTCACGCCGTGGCAACCACGAAGTCATGATCCGCGGCACCTTCGCCAACATCCGGATCAAGAACCAGCTCCTCGACGGCGTCGAGGGCGGCTTCACGCGCGACTTCACGCAGGCCGACGCCCCGCAGGCCTACGTCTACGACGCCGCGCAGAACTACCAGGCCGCCGGCACCCCGCTGGTCGTCCTGGCCGGCAAGGAATACGGCTCCGGCTCGTCCCGTGACTGGGCCGCCAAGGGCACCGCACTGCTGGGCGTCAAGGCTGTCATCGCCGAGAGCTACGAGCGCATCCACCGCTCGAACCTGATCGGCATGGGCGTCCTGCCGCTGCAGTACCCGGCCGGCCAGAACGCCGCCAGCCTGGGCCTGACCGGCACGGAGACCTTCGCGGTCTCCGGCGTCACCGCGCTCAACGAAGGCACCACGCCGAAGACCCTTACGGTCACCGCGACGGCCGAAGACGGCTCCACCACCTCCTTCGATGCGGTCCTGCGCATCGATACCCCGGGTGAAGCCGACTACTACCGCAACGGCGGCATCCTGCAGTACGTGCTGCGCCAGATCTCCGCTAGCTAGCGGCAGCCAGGCAACACCACCCGAAAGCCCCGGCCCGTCCCTGACGGACCGGGGCTTTCGCGTTCCCGGGACCACCGGCACCCGGCCCGGTTCCGAGGCGTTAGAGTTAAAAGGCATGTCTACTACCCGGAGGAGGGGCCGTTGGGAATTTTGGAGACCATCCGGAGTCCGCAGGACCTGAGCAAGTTGTCCCAGGCGCAGCTGGACCAGCTGGCCGCCGAGGTCAGGGAATTCCTGATCGGCAACGTCTCCCAGACGGGAGGCCACCTCGGGCCGAACCTTGGCGTCGTTGAACTCACCATCGCGGTGCACCGGATCTTCGATTCCCCCCGCGACAGCATCGTCTTCGACACCGGCCACCAGTCCTACGTGCACAAGCTCCTCACTGGGCGCCAGGACTTCAGCACGCTCCGCCAGCAGGGCGGCCTGTCCGGCTACCCGGACCGGGCAGAATCCGAGCACGACATCGTCGAAAGCTCGCACGCGTCCTCCTCGCTGTCCTGGGCCGACGGCATCTCCCGCGCCCGGCAGCTGACCGGCGACGGCGACCGCTACGTGATCGCCGTCGTCGGTGACGGCGCCCTGACCGGCGGCATGGCCTGGGAAGCGATCAACAACATCGCCGCGGACAAGAAGCGCCGCGTCGTGATCGTGGTGAACGACAACGGCCGCTCCTACGCCCCGACCGTCGGCGGCGTCGCCGACTACCTCGCCTCGCTGCGCCCCACCATCGATTCGCTCCGTGCCGCCCCCGCCTACGAGGGCGCCCTGGACTGGTGGAAGAAGCGGCTGCAGAGCGGCGGCCCGGCGGGCCAGTTCACCTACAAGAGCCTGCATGCCATGAAGAAGGGCATCAAGGACTGGTGGGCCCCACAGGGCATGTTCGAGGACCTCGGCATGAAGTACATCGGCCCGGTGGACGGTCACAACCTCCAAGCCATGGAGAACGCGCTGTCCACGGCCAAGAACTATGCCGGCCCCGTGATCGTCCACGCCATGACCGAAAAGGGCCACGGCTACGCCCCGGCCCGCGCGCACGAGGCGGACCAGTTCCACGCCGTCGGCATCATCGACCCGGAAACCGGTGAGCCAACCGAGGCCGGCGGGGCCAAGTCCTGGACGTCCGTCTTCGCCGACGAGATCGCCGACATCGCCGACGAACGCAAGGACATCGTCGGCATCACCGGCGCCATGCTGATCCCGGTCGGGCTGCACAAGTTCGCCGCCCGCCACCCGGAGCGCGTGTTCGACGTCGGCATCGCCGAACAGCACGCCCTCACCTCCGCCGCCGGCATGGCCTTCGGCGGGCTTCACCCCGTGGTGGCCGTCTACGCGACCTTCCTCAACCGCGCCTTCGACCAGCTGCTGATGGATGTCGCCCTGCACAAGGCCGGCGTCACGGTGGTGCTGGACCGGGCCGGCGTCACCGGCCCCGACGGCGCCAGCCACCACGGCATGTGGGACATGGCGATGGTCCAGATCGTCCCCGGCCTGCACCTCGCCGCGCCGCGTGACGCCTCCCGGCTGCGCGAGGAACTGCGCGAGGCCGTGGCCGTCGAAGACGCACCCACCGTCATCCGCTACTCCAAGGGCACCGTCGGCGCGGAAGTCGAAGCCCTCGAACGGCTCAGCGACGGCGTCGACGTGCTGGGCCGCCGCCCGGCCGGATCCAGCGACAACGACGTGCTGATTGTCAGCGTCGGCGCCATGTCCGAACTCGCGCTGGACGTGTCGAACCGGCTCGGCGCCCAGGGCATCAGCTCCACCGTGGTGGACCCGCGCTGGGTCCTTCCCGTGCCCCAGTCGGTCATCGCCCTCGCCTCGCACCACCGCCTCGTGATCTGCATCGAGGACGGCGTCCGGGCCGGCGGCGTCGGCTCCCGGATCCGCCAGGAAATGCGGGCCGCCGGCGTGGACACGGCCCTCAACGAGGTGGGCCTCCCGGTGGAGTTCCTGGACCACGGGAGCCGCAGCCAGGTGCTGGAGCGGGTCGGCCTGACCGCCCAGCAGATCACCCACGACGTCGTCGCGCAGGTCCTCGGGACCAAGGTGCCGTTCGCTCGGCCGCTGCCCGGCCAGGCGCACCCCAGCACCGGCAGCCTGCCGATCCTGTGAGGAATCCGGCGTCGGACCAGCCTTACCAAGCCGTCAAGGCACAGCAATCACCCTTCGACGGCACTGACCGCGGACGGTTTACGAAGGGACAGCCATGAGCGGCATTATCCGGGTCTACAAGCGCGACGAAGAGGGAGTCCTGCACTTCAGGGAAGCCTGGATTGACGAGGAGTACCACGAGTTCGTGATGAACCACGGCGTCGTCGGGCACCAGAGCAAGACCGAGGAGACGGCGGCTGCCGACGCCGCCGCGGGCGAGGGGCTCATGGAGGCCTTCGCGGCGCAGTGCGCTGAGGACGGCTACGCGGAGATCCCGGAGGAGGAGCAGTTCTGGGTGGTGGCGCAGTACGCGCTCAAGACCAAGGACGGCACCAGCCGCGACCGCTACCTCGAGGAAAAAGCCAAGGACGCCCTGATCAGCCACCTCGCCTGGCGCGGCCTCGGCGTCGTGGACCGGTCCGAGTTCTCCGACGCCAAGCTCAACATCTTCTGCCTCACCCCGGACGTCAACAAGACCGTCAACGCTATCAAGGTCTGCATCCGGGGCGAAGACCTGGACTTCACCAAGCTGAGCATCGGCGCCGCCCCGTTCGGCAGCACTGACTTCAAGCTCAAGCACTCGGCCAAACCGGCCAACAGCTTCGCGCTCTAGGCACCACGCCTGGATATCCACCGGTAAGGAGCCGGCCACGGCTCACATCAGTTTGGGGGCAAGCGATTGGAAGGAAACGCAATGACGCGGAAATCCCCTCGACCAGGCAGCACTCCACTTCCCGCCGGGCTGGCGGCGCCGGCCCGCAGGTCCCTGGCCCATGCGGGGGTGGAAACCCTCGAGCACCTGGTGCTGCTGGGCCGGCGCCGGCTGGCAGGGATGCCGGGAGTCTGCCCGCGCACCCTTGCGCAACTACAGGACGCCATGGACGAGCAAGGGCTGGAGCTTCCCGCGGGGTAGCAGCGTCCGGGAGCCTGCCCGGGAGCCCGCCGCGGCCGTTATAGGCTGATTCCCATGACTGAATACCGCCGCGTAGGAAATTCCGGACTAACCGTCTCCGTCGTGGGACTTGGCTGCAACAACCTGGGCCGGGCCAACACCGCCACCGAGTCGCAGGAGGGGACCGACGCCGTCGTGCATGCGGCCCTGGACGCCGGCATCACGTTCTTCGACGTCGCCGACGCCTACGGCCGGGAGCCCGGGCTCAGCGAAACCATGCTGGGCAAGGCCCTCGGTTCGCGCCGCGCCGACGCCGTGATCGGCACCAAGTTCGGCATGGACATGCGCGGGACCAACGGCAACGACTTCGACGCCCGCGGCTCCCGGCGCTACATCATCAAGGCAGCCGAGGCCTCGCTGCGCCGGCTCGGAACGGACTGGATCGACCTCTACCAGTTCCACACGCCGGACCCGCTGACACCCATCGACGAGACCCTCGCCGCCCTGGACGAGCTCGTGGCCAGCGGCAAGGTCCGCTACATCGGCCACTCCAACCGGGCCGGCTGGCAGATCGCGGAGGCCGAATTCGTGGCCCGCGCCCGCGGCGGAGCCCGCTTCATCTCCAGCCAGAACCACTACAACCTGCTGGACCGCCGCGCCGAGCTGGAGGTCACCCCGGCCGCCGAGGCCTACGGCCTGGGCGTGCTCCCGTACTTCCCGCTGGCCAACGGCCTGCTGACCGGCAAGTACTCGCAAGGTAAGGCGCCGGAGGGGTCGCGCCTGAGCCACACCCGCACCAACCTCGTCCACGACGCCGACTGGAAACAGCTGGGTGCCTTCTCCGCCTTCGCCGCCGAGCGGGGGCTCAACGAGATCCAGGTCGCGTTCTCCTGGCTCGCCGCCCAACCCTCCGTCAGCAGCGTGATCGCCGGTGCGACCCGGCCCGAACAGGTCCGGCAGAACGCCGCCGCGGTCGCCTGGGTCCCGGACGCCGCCGAGCTGGCAGAACTCGATGAGATCTTCCCGCGCACGCCGAAGGTCGCACTCTTCTGAGCCCGGAAATACCCGGCGCCCTGGACGCCGACCACCTGGTCCTGATGGACGTCGATACCGGGATCGACGACGCCCTCGCCATCGTGTACCTGCTGTCCCGGCCCGAGGTCCGGCTGCAGGCCATCACCTGCACCGCCGGCAACGTCGGGGCGCGCCAGGTGGCGCTGAACAGCCTGTCCCTGCTGGAGCTGTGCGGGCGGGAAGGGATCGAAGTCGCCGTCGGCGCCGAGGTCCCGCTGGAAATCCCGCTGGTCACCACCGAAGAGACCCACGGGCCGCAGGGGATCGGCTACGCCGAGCTGCCTGCCCCCGCCCAGGCCATTTCGCCGCGGCACGCCGTGGACGTTTGGGTGGAGGAGGCCAGAGCGCATCCGGGGGAGATCACCGGCCTGATCACCGGACCGCTGACCAATTTCGCCCTGGCCCTGCGCCGCGAACCGGAACTGCCGCGGCTGCTCAAAGGCCTGGTGATCATGGGCGGCAGCTTCTACTACCAGGGCAACACGACGCCGACGGCGGAATGGAACACCGCGGTGGACCCGCACGCCGCCAAGGAGGTCTACGCGGCCTACCGCGGGATGCCCGAGGACAAGCTGCCGGTCGTCTGCGCGCTGGAGACCACGGAGCGGATCGAGATGCTGCCGGAGCACCTACGCCGGCTCGGCGAGGCCGCGGGGGCTGCCGAACCCGAGCTGGTGCTCCCGGAGCAGCCCGAAGGACTGCGCAGCGGCTCCAGCAGCCCGCTGGTGGCGTGCCTGTCGGACGCGATCCGCTTCTACATGGAGTTCCACCGGCTCTATGACCAGGGCTACGTCGCCCACATGCACGACGCGTTCGCCGCCTGCGCCGCCGTCGGACGCACGCCCTTCAGCACGCGGCTGGCGACGGTCGACGTCGAGACGGAGTCCCCGCTGCTGGCCGGCACAACGGTGGCCGACTTCCGCGGCCTGTGGGGGCTGCCGCCGAACGCCAGGATCGTCAGCGGCAACGACCCCGGCCAGTGCTTCGACGAGCTGATTGCCTCCGTGGGCGCGCTGGCACGCTCCCTGGGCGCACCGTAGCCGCGGGCGCCGGCCGGGCCCGCGGCGCCGGTGTTCCCGGGAGGGCCGGCCGATCGCTAAGATGGTAGCTGCGCCGAGGTGACATGAGGCGGTTGTTGCAAACCCCAGCCGAAGGACTTTTCCCATGTCACCGCAGCCCCTGACCCTCCCCGACGCAGGCTCCCGCACCGGAGCCGGCACGGCACCCGGCCGCCGCCGGCTGCTCGAAATCGCAGGCGCCGCTGCCATCGCCGCCACCTACGTCTTCCTCGTCCTCACCCAGCCGGTCGAGATCGCCAACGGACCGGCAAGCTTCTCCGCCCTGGTTGCCCTCGGCGGCTTCCTGCTCGGCGCGGTGCTGCTGCTCGTCGCCGTGCTGCCCGTCCTGCCCACCTCCACCCTGGTCCTGATGCCGGTGGCGATTGTGCTGAACGTGGTCCTCGGCCAGCTGATGGGCAGCACCGGACTGCCGTTCTACCTGGACGCGATCGGCACGGTCCTGATCGCCGTCCTCGCCGGGCCGGCCGCCGGTGCCGCCACCGGAGTGCTCGGCAGCATTGTCTGGTCCTTCTTCAACCCCACCGTGCTGCCCTTCGCCGCCGGCGCGGCCCTGATCGGGTTCCTCGCCGGGCTGGCCGCCCGCGGGGGACTGTTCCGCCGCTTCTATCTCGCGCCCGTGGCCGGCTTCCTTACCGGCATCCTGGCCGGCGTCGTCTCCGCCCCGATCGCAGCCTTTGTCTACGGCGGAACCGCGGGCCTGGGCACCGGCGCCATCGTCAGCGCGTTCCGTGCCATGGGCGACACACTGCTGGCAGCGATCACCAAGCAGGCACTCATCTCCGACCCGATGGACAAGGCAATTGTCTTCACGATCGCCGCGCTGCTGGCCTACGCCCTGCCGCGGCGCACGACGTTCCAGTTCGCCTTCGTCCGCCGCTTCCGGGTACTCGCGGGTAAGGTCCCGGCGGATCCCGCAGCCTAGGCCATGCGCCTGCACCCGCTCACAGCCCTGACCGCGGCGTGCTGTGCCGCGGTCATTACGACGGCGGCCGGCAGCTGGCCGCTGTCCGTCGCCGTGGCCGTGGCCGCCGTGCTGCTTGCCGCACGCGCGGGCGTCGCAGTGCGGGTGCTGCTGGCTGCCGGGGTCATCCTCGCACCGTTGTTCCTGTCCCTGCTGGTGCTGCACGGCTTGTTCTTCCCGGAGGGGCACACCGTGCTGGCGCAGTGGGGGCCGGCCCGGGTCACCGCCGAAGGACTCAGCTTCGCCCTGGAGCTGGCCTCGCGGACAGCCGCGTGCGTCCTGCTGCTGCTGTTGTTTTCCTTCACCGTCAGCGTCCCGGATCTGCTGACCGCCCTCGCCGCGCGGCGCATCCCTCCGCAGTTCAGCTTCGTGCTCGCGTCCACGCTCACGCTGGTCCCTGCGATGGCCGAAAGGGTGGAGAAGATCCGTCAGGCCCAGGAAGCGCGCGGGCTGGTGGTCGGGCGCGGGCTGCTGTCCCGGCTGGCGGCGGCCAGGCTGCAGGCGGTGCCGCTGGTCTTGGGCCTGGTGGAGGATGCCGGGCTCCGGGCACAGGCCCTGGACGCGCGGGGTTTCGGCACCACCGGACCACGGACAAGCTACCGGCAACTGCAGGACCCTCCTGCGCAACGCATCGTCCGGGCCGCAGCGCTCCTGCTGGCCGCCGCCGCCGTGGTCCTGCGGCTCATCACGGCATGGCCCGCGGCGGTGCACTCGTGAACGGGGACGGACGCGCCCAGCCCGGGCAGCCCGCCACCGGGGCGCTGCCCGCGGCCGCTGCCCGGATCAGGAGCTTCAGCTTCCACGGGGATGCGGGCGATGCGCTGCGGGATGTGCAGCTCTCCGTCCTGCCGGGAACCCTGACCGCCGTGCTGGGTGGTTCCGGCAGTGGCAAGACCACCCTCGGCAAGCTCCTCGCCGGCTGGCTTCGGGGCGGCCATTCCGGTGTCCTGCGCGGCAGTCTGGCGCTGGGCGCGGACCGCCTCGAATTCCACGGCGGCAGCGGCGACCCCCGGATCAACCCCGCTGCCTGGTCCGGCCGGGTGGGATACGTGCCGCAGGACGCCGCCGCCATGCTGTCCTCGGTGCGCTCTACGGTGGCGGATGAACTGGCCTTCGGCCTGGAAAATCGGGGTGTGCCCCGCCCCGAGATGATCCGGCAGGTGGCCCGAATCGCCGAACAAACCGGCCTGTCCGGGCTGCTGGAGCGGGACCCGGCAGAGCTCTCCGGCGGCGAGCTGCGCCGGCTGGCAGTCGCGTGCGCGGTCATCGCCGACCCGCAAGTGCTGGTGCTGGACGAACCACTCGGGTCCCTCGACGCCGACGGTGCCAGCCGGCTCCGCACCCTGGTGAACCGGCTGCTCGAAGCCGGCACCGCTGTGGTGCTCCTGAGCCAGACGGCTGACGCACTCGCCCGCAGCGCCGGGCACTGGATCGTCCTGAACGGCGGCACGGTAACGGCGGAAGGCCGGCCGGCCGAGCTGGGGAACGGGGCCGCGCTCCGCGACGCAGGCGTCGTGGCGGAGGGCCTGGACGCCGGGATGCCGAAAAACCTGACCTGGGCCGCCGCGTCGACCCCGGTCCTTGAACTGCGAGGCATCGGCTTCGGCTACGGGCCAGGCAAGACGCGCGCGGGGGGATCCGCGAGGGGACCGGCAGGGAACGTGCCCCGCGCGGCCCTGCTGCGCGACCTGGACCTGACCGTGCGACCGGGGGAGCTTGTCGCTATCACCGGCCCCAACGGCACCGGCAAGTCCACGCTGCTGCGCCACTTCAACGGCCTGCTGCGGCCGCAGGCCGGCGAGGTACGCGTCGAAGGTCGAGGCATCGACCGGATCCCGACGGGCCGCATCGCCGCCTCGGTCGGGATGTTGTTCCAGCAGCCGCGCGACCAGCTTTTCGAACGGACGGCGCTGCGGGAGGTCGGCTTCGGGCTGCGCCGGCTTGCCGGTGCGGAGGCGGCCGGCCGGGCGCAGGAGGCACTGGCCGCCGTCGGGCTCTCCGGCGCCGCGCAGACCCACCCGGCCGAGCTGCCGTCTTCCAGCCAGCGGTTGCTTGCCCTGGCCACGGTCCTGGCCCGCAGGCCGGCCGTCATCGCGCTGGATGAGCCCACCGTGGGACTGGATCGGCAGGGGCTCGAACGGCTGCAGCACACGATCGCCGCCGCAGCGGCGCGGGGCGCCGGCGTCGTCCTGGTCACGCACGACCTCGCTTACGCCCGGGCCAGCGCCCACCGTGTCCTCGCGCTCGACGGCGGCAGCCTGCGGGACATCTGACGGGCGCCGGTTACGAACCAACTGGCGCCCGGCGCTGTATATTTCTTGGAGTTTTCCCGTGCCGGAGCACGCCGTCGATTCACCAGGAGGAACCGTTGAAGAACCCCATCGCCCGCCAGATTGGAACGGTTTTCGTCCCGGTCAGCGACATTGCCAAGGCTCGGGACTGGTACTGCGGCCTGCTCGGTGTCCCGGCCGACGGCGAAATCCTCTTCGGCCATCTTTACGTGCTGCCGATGAACGGTGCGGGCCTGGTCCTGGACAGCAAGATCTACTCCTCCGAGGCGGTCTTCAGCGTGCCCGCGTTCCACCTCAACACGGCAGACATCCAGGCCGCGCACCTGCACGTGCAGGATACCGGGGCCGAGCTCGCGGAGATCCGGGACGGGCAGTGGTTCAACTTCAAGGACCCGGACGGCAATGTGCTGATGATCTGCGAGTGCTAGGAGCGGCCGCCGCGCCCGGGCCGAACGCACGAAGGCGCCGCCGCCCGCGCCGTGATGGCCGGGGCAGCGGCGCCTTCGTCTTTGGTTGCTAGGCTGCCGGTTCGGAGGCCACGCCGGGTGCCAGGAACTTCTTGCCGGTGACCCGCTCGGAGGCGCCCACCCGGTCCAGATACGGAGTGATGCCGCCCAGGAACATTGGCCAGCCCGCGCCGAGGATCATGCAGAGGTCGATGTCCTCAGGTCCGGCCACCACGCCTTCGGCCAGCATCAGGCCGATCTCCTCCGCGAGGGCGTCCTGCGTGCGGCGCAGCACTTCCTCTGCCGTCGAGGGCGAATCGCCGAAGGTCATCAGGGCCAGGGTCTCGGCCGGGATGACCGGACTGCCGGCCTTCACCGAGGCCGGGTCCCAGATGGACCTGACTCCGTGGTCGATCAGCGCCTGCAGGTTCCGGGACACGGTGAAGCGGTCCCCGAAGGCGTCGTGCAGGGATTCCTGCACGTGCTGGGCGACCGGCAGCCCCACCATGGCGCCGAGCGTGAACGGCGTCATGGGCAGGCCCATCGGGCGCAGTGCGTTGTCCGCGACCTCGGCGGGGGTTCCCTCATCGAAGGCCGCGGTCACTTCGCCCATCAGCCGCAACAGGAGCCGGTTGACCACGAAGGCGGCCGCATCCTTGACCAGCACCGCGGACTTCTTCAGTCCCTTGGCCAGTTCGAACGCGGTGGCCAGCACGGCGTCGTCGGTCTTCGGGGCGCGGACGATCTCCAGCAGCGGCATTACAGCCACCGGGTTGAAGAAGTGGAAGCCCACCAGGCGCTCGGGGTACTGCAGGTCCTCGGCCATGGCCGTGACGGACAGCGAGGAGGTGTTGGTGGCCAGGATGCACTCCGGCGAGACGATCGCCTCGACCTCCTTGAACACCTGCTTCTTGACGCTGAGTTCCTCGAACACTGCCTCGATGACGAAGTCGGCGTCGGCGAATGCCTCCTTGGAGACCGAGCCGCTGACCAGGGCCTTGGTCCGGTTGGCCGCGTCCGCGCTGATCCGCTTCTTCGCCAGCAGTTTGTCCACCTCGGCGTGCACGTAGTCCACGCCCTTGTCCACGCGCGCCTGGTCGATGTCCGTCATGACCACGGGCACCTTGAGCTGGCGGGCGAACAGCAGTGCGAGCTGGCTGGCCATCAGGCCTGCGCCGACGACGCCGATCTTCGTGACCGGGCAGGCGAGCTTGCGGTCCGGGGCACCCGCAGGGCGCTTGGAACGGCGCTGCACGAGGTCCAGGAAGGCGTACACCGTGGAGCGGAACTCGTCGGTCTGCATGAGGTCCGCGAGGGTCTGGCACTCCAGCTCCGCCGATTCGGCCTGCGTCAGGGTGCGGTTGGCCTCCAGCACGTCCAGCACCTTGGCCGGGGCCGGGGAGGCGTTGGAGGTCTTGGCCTCCACGAACGCGCGGCCCGCCGCGACGGCGCCGGCCCAGCGTTCGGCAACGTCCGGCGCGGAGGGGTCGACGGCGTTGGCGCGTTCCGGTACGACTGCGCCGGCGATCACCTGCGAGGCCCAGGCGACGGACTGTTCGACGAAGTCGGCCGGCTCGAAGATGGCGTCCGCCACGCCGAGGTCGTAGGCCTGCGGACCCGTCAGGGTGCGGTTGTTGCTCAGCGGGTTCTCGATCATCACCTTGACGGCGTTCTCGGGGCCGATCAGCCGCGGCAGGATGTAGACCCCGCCCCATCCCGGGATCAGCCCGATGAACGCCTCCGGCAGGGCCAGCGCGCCGGCTCCGGTGGAGACGGTGCGGTAGGTGGACTGCAGGGCGATCTCCAGCCCGCCGCCCAGGGCCAGGCCGTTGATGAACGCGAAGCTCGGGACGCCGAGGTTCGCCAGGGTGGCGTAGACGTCGTGGCCGAGCTGGGCCATCCAGAGGCCCTGTTCACGGCCGCTGACCGACTTGACCGTGGACAGGTCCGCGCCGGCGACCAGGAAGTACGGCTTGCCGGTCACGCCGACGCCGACGATCTCACCGCGCGCGGCACGGTCCCGCAGCCCCTCGAGCACCGTGCCGAGCTCGATCAGGGTGTTCGGGCCCAGCGTGGTGGGCTTCGAATGGTCCAGGCCGTTGTCCAGCGTGACCAGGGCGAAGGTGCCGGGGCTCGTGCCGTTGACGGCGGGAAGCTGAATGTCCTGGACGTAGGAATGCGTTACCGTCTCGTTCGGAAACAGCTCGGCAAGCTTGTGGAAATCTGCGGCGCTCATGCTGCGGCTCCAGTCTTGGTCGTGTAGTCGGTGCCGTAGTCGGCGTGGTGCGGGTTCTCCCAGATGACGGTGGCACCCATGCCCAGGCCAATGCACATGGTGGTCATGCCGAAGCGGACCCCGGGATCTTCCTCGAACTGGCGGGCCAGCTGGTTCATCAGCCGGACGCCGGACGAAGCGAGCGGGTGCCCGACGGCGATCGCGCCGCCGTAGCGGTTCACCCGGGGGTCGTCGTCGGCGATGCCGAAGTGGTCCAGGAAGCTGAGGACCTGGACGGCGAAGGCCTCGTTGATTTCGAACAGGCCGATGTCGTCGATGCCGAGCCCGGCGTTCTTCAACGCCTTTTCAGTGGCCGGGACCGGCCCGATGCCCATGACTTCCGGTTCGACGCCGGCGAAGGCGTAGCTGACCAGGCGCATCTTGACCGGCAGCCCAAGCTCCTCGGCGGCGTCGGCGGAGGCCAGCAGCGCCGCGGTGGCGCCGTCGTTGAGGCCGGCGGCGTTGCCGGCGGTGACGCGGCCGTGCGCGCGGAACGGGGTGCGCAGCGCGGCGAGGTCTTCCACCGAGGTGCCCGGGCGAGGCGGTTCGTCGACGGTGTTGACGGTCCAGCCCTGGCCGGGCTTCATCGTGGCCACGGGGACCAGGTCCGGCTGGATCTGTTCCTTGGCGTAGGCCGCGGCCAGCTTGTCCTGGGAGGCCACGGCGTAGGCGTCCGTGCGTTCCTTGGTGATGGCGGGGAAGCGGTCGTGCAGGTTCTCCGCGGTGTTGCCCATGTTCAGGGCGGCGGGGTCGACGATCCGTTCGGACATAAAGCGCGGGTTGGGGTCCGCGCCGGCACCCATCGGGTGGTTGCCCATGTGCTCCACGCCGCCGGCAATGACGACGTCGTAAGCGCCGAAGCCGATGCCGCTGGCGGTCGTCGTCACGGCGGTCATGGCGCCCGCGCACATCCGGTCGATCGCGAAGCCGGGAACGGTCCGCGGCAACCCGGCCAGCAGGGCGGCGGTGCGGCCGATGGTCAGTCCCTGGTCACCGGTCTGCGTTGTGGCGGCGATGGCGACCTCGTCGATGCGCTCGGCCGGCAGTGCCGGGTTGCGGCGCATGAGTTCGCGGATGCACTTGACCACGAGGTCATCGGCGCGGGTTCCGGCGTAGATGCCCTTCTCGCCGGCGCGGCCGAACGGGGTGCGGACGCCGTCAACAAAAACGACCTCGCGGATGGTCCTGCTTTGTCCGATTGTCGGCTTTGCGCTGCTGGCTTGGCTCACGTATTACTCCTCATTGAGACATGGGTGCCGGATTTCCGCCCCCGGGCGGTGGGCTCGGGAAGCAGGAGTGATCCTGGCGGCATCCCTAGCTATGTTACTCATGAGTAACATAGCTGGCAAGGAGTGACGGGCGGCCCGTCAGGAAACGGCGTTGGGCGCTGCTTCGGCAGGGGAGGCCACGGAGGCCGCGGCAGGCTTGGCTTCCTTGGGCGGCAGCGGCTGCGGGTTCAGGAAAGCCTCGGCGATCAGCGGAGCAGTGAGCTGGATCTGCCACTGGCGGGCGCCGAGGTTCTGGAGCTCCTCGGCAATGCCTTCCTCGCTGATCTCCGCGGGAGGACGCCATGCCACGCGGCGGAGGTAGTCCGGGGTGAGCAGGTTTTCGACCGGCAGGTTCAGCTCCTCGGCCCGGGCCTGCAGCTTGGGCCGGGCGGTGGCGAGCCGTGCCGCGGCCTCCGGATCCCGGTCGGCCCAGACGCGCGGCGGCGGGGGAGCGTTGGTGGGCAGGTGCAGCGGCGGGAGTTCCTCAAGGCTGCGGGCCGTGCTGATGCAGCGCAGCCAGCGCGGAGCCTCGCGTTGCGCGGCCCTGCCGTGGAAGCCCTTGGTGCCGAGCAGTTGCGGCACGGTGCTGGGCATGGCCTTGGCGGCGGCAACGAGGGAGGAATCGGGGATAAGCCGGCCCGGGGCGACGTCGCGCTTCTGCGCCAGCGAGTCGCGCTCCAGCCAGAGTTCGCGCACGGCGGCGAGCTGGCGGCGGTCGCGGATCTGGTGCAGCCCGGAGGTCTTGCGCCACGGGTCGACGCGCGGCGGGGCCTGGCCGGCTTCGAGGATCGAGGCGAATTCCTGCTCGGCGTACTCCAGTTTGCCGTCGGCGGTGAGGAGTTCGATCAGCTCCTCGCGGAGCTCGGTGAGGACCTCGACGTCGAGCGCGGCGTAGCGCAGCCACGGCTCCGGCAGCGGCCGGGTGGACCAGTCGGCCGCCGAGTGTTCCTTGGCCAGGCCGAAGCCCAGCAGCTGTTCGATGACGGCGGCGAGGCCAACCCTCGGCAGTCCGGCCAGCCGTGCGGCGAGTTCGGTGTCAAAGAGTTTGTCCGGCCACATGCCGAGTTCGGACAGGCACGGGAGGTCCTGGCTGGCCGCGTGCAGGATCCACTCGACGCCGCGCAGGGCCTCATTGATGATGCGCAGGTCACCAAAGGGCTCCGGGTCGATCAGCCAGGTGCCCGCGCCCTCGCGGCGGATCTGGACGAGGAAGGCGCGCTGGCCGTACCGGAATCCGGAGGCGCGTTCGGCGTCCACTCCCGCCGGGCCGTGGCCGGCGGCCAGGGCTGCGGCACAGCGTTCCAGTCCTGCTTGGGTCTCGATAACGAGCGGGACGCCGTCGCGGGGAGCGTCGAGGTCGATGACCTCGGGGACCAGGCTGTCGAAGCCTTCCACCGTGATGTGGGCCGGCGCGCCAGCCGCCTCTGCGGTGCTGGAGGCTGTGGTGGCGGCCGTGCTTGGGGCTGTGCCCGCGGTGGTGATTTCCGGATTATGAGGGGTCATGATGACTCCAGTTTACCGACATCGCCGTCGTTGCAGGCCGAGGCCGCGGCCGCCGGGGTCCGGTCATGGCTGCCGTGGGCGTCGGCGCGGCAGTGCGGAGACGCCGTCGGGCAGCGGCGGCAGGCCCGCAAAGGTGCAGACCATGTCCGACCACGCTTCCAGGTGGGCGGTGATGTCCCGGCCGGCCGGTGTCCAGGAAGCGCGGAGTTCAATGTCGATGGTGCCGGGCCGGCCAGCGAGCGTGCCGAAGCTTTCCGAGAGCACCCGGGTGGCGGTGCCCCCGGCCGATCGGTACGCCGCTTGGTGGTTTTCCAGCGCCTCCACGAGCCAGGTCCACGCGACGGAGCCGAGCATCTCGTCGTTGCCCATGTCCGGCTCAAGCTGGGCGCGGATGTAGGTGACGATCCGGAATTCGCCGTCCCAGACCGCGGAGCCGTCCGGGTCATGCAGGAGGATAAAACGGCCGGTGGCGAGTTCGACGTCGTCGCTGCCGGACGCCGGGGCCAGCGCGGCGGCCGCCGGGCCGTGGACCGCACCTGCTGCGGCGTCGCCGGGGACGACGACTTCCGCGCCGAGTGCCACCGCGTAGGGAGCGAGCCGGCCGGGGGCCGGGATCTCATCGAGGCGCAACTCGCTGCGGCACCGTGCTTTTCGAAGCGTCCCCAGGGCGAAGAGGAAATCCGCCGGAACCTGGTCGAGTGGGTTCACAGTGAAAGATTATGCACGGTGCCCGTCCCGGCCCGGCAGGCTCGCCGCCCGGCCGGGACCGGCTTGCACCTAGCCGGCCGCGAGCTCGCGCTTGATCGCGGCGATAAAGGAATCAACGTCTGCCTCGGTGGTGTCGAAGGAGCACATCCAGCGGACCTCGCGGGCCGCCTCGTTCCAGTCATAGAACCGGAAGGACTTCCGCAGCCGGTCCGCCACGCCGGCGGGCAGGACGGCGAAGACGCCGTTGGACTCGGTCTTCTGGCTCAGTTCGACGCCGGGGATCGACTCGACGCCGGCGCGCAGCCGGGCCGCCATCGCGTTGGCGTGCGAGGCCGAGCGCAGCCACAGGTCGCCCTCGAGCAGGGCGATGAACTGCGCGGACATGAACCGCATCTTGGAGGCCAGCTGCATGTTCATTTTACGCAGGTAGACCAGGCCGTGGGCGGCGTCGGGGTTGAGCGCCACCACCACCTCGCCGAACAGCAGCCCGTTCTTGGTGCCGCCGAAGGAGAGGATGTCCACGCCCGCGTCGCGGGTGAAGGCGCGCAGCGGCACCCCGAGGTGGGCGGCGGCGTTGGCCAGCCGGGCGCCGTCCATGTGCAGCTTCATGCCCTTGGAGTGGACATGCTCAGCGATGGCGCGGACCTCCTCGGGGGTGTAGCAGGTGCCCAGCTCGGTGGTCTGCGTGATCGAGACCGCCAGCGGCTGCGCGCGGTGCTCGTCGCCCCAGCCCCAGGCCTCCTGGTCGATCAGGGCGGGGGTGAGCTTGCCGTCCGGCGTCGGGACCTGCAGGAGCTTGATGCCGCCGATCCGTTCCGGCGCGCCGTTCTCGTCCATGTTGATGTGGGCCGTGGAGGCGCAAATGACGGCGCCCCAGCGCGGCAGCAGGGACTGGAGCGAGAGGACGTTCGCGCCGGTGCCGTTGAAGACCGGGAAGCACTCGATGCCCGAACCAAAGTGCCGCTCCATCAGCTGCTGCAGGCGGGCCGTGTAATCGTCCTCGCCGTAGGACACCTGGTGGCCTTCGTTGGCGGCGGCCAGGGCGGCGAGCACCTCGGGGTGCACACCGGAGTAGTTGTCCGAGGCGAAGCCCCGGACGGAGGGATCATGGAGCCGCAGCGCGGTGCTGGCCGGGGCAGTGTCAATGGTGTTGGTTTCGACCGTGCTGGTCATCTCGTTGCTCACGCTTTCAGTGTAGGGGTGCCGGCTTACTGGCTAAGCGGCAGGCGCCGGCCGTTCAGTTCCGCGGCGGGGGTCCGGAAGAGCCCGACGGCGGCCGCTGCCAGCTCCTCGACGTCGGTGAAGCCCGGGAACTTGCGTTCCGGGGAGGCTGCGCGCATGGCCGCGTCGACGAGGGCCTTCACCACGAAGACGACGGCGGCGCTGTGCTGCTCCACCGGTTCGGCTGCGGTTCCGGAGGCCGCGGAGCTCCCGGACTTCCCGGACTGGGCGCGCCGGAAGCCGTCGGCCACCGCGAGGGTCCAGGCCTCGGCGGCGGCTTTGGCCGCCGCGTAGCTGGCGCCGGCCGCTGTCGGGCTGGCCACCGCGGTGGACGAGACGATCGCCAGGCGCCCGGCATCCGAGGCGGCTAGGTCGTCGTAGAAGGTCCGGCTGACGTTGCGGAGCGTGGTGACGGCGTTGCGTTCCAGGAAGGCCCAGTCCTCGTCGCTCTGGTCGGTGATGCCCTTGGCGCCGCGCCAGCCGCCCACCAGGTGGATCACGCCGTCGACGCGTCCGGCCCGCTCCGTCAGCGACGCGTGGAGATCCCGGACCGCCGCCGGATCGGCCAGGTCGCAGGCCAGCGGCACCACGCCGTCGCCGGCTTCCGCGGCGGCGGCCTCGATCCGGGCGGGATCGGAACCAACGGTGAACACCGTGTGCCCGGCACCCCGGAGGGCGCGGGCCACGGCGATCCCGGACGGGCTGCTGCCGCCGGCTACCAGGACGTTGAGGGCGCGTCCGTCGCTCATCCGGCGTTCATGGCCTGGCTGGTGGAGCCGGCGGCAGCGTTGGTGTCAGCGTTGGCGTCCGTCGACCCCGTGATGCCGGCGGTTGATTCGATCACGTTCCGCATCTTCTTCTCCAGCGCCTCGTAGAACATGGAGAGCGGGAACTCGTCGTCGAGCACCTGGTCGGTCAGGCCGCGCGGCGGCCCGTCCAGCGGCAGGGCGTCCGGTCCCTTGGCCCAGACCGAGGCCGGGTTGGGCGTGACGGTGCCGGAGATCAGCTCATAGGCGGCCAGCCAGTGGGCCATCTTGGGGCGGTCGATCGAGCGCCAGTACAGTTCCTCGATCCGGGCGCCGAGTTCCACTACGACGTCGGCCGCTTCGTCCCAGTCGATGCTGAGCTTGCTGTCGGTCCAGTGCAGCACGTGGTGCTGGTGCATCCAGGCGAAGAGCAGCTGGCCGCCTAGGCCGTCATAGTTGCGGACCCGGCTGCCCGTGATGGCGAAGCGGAAAATGCGGTCGAAGATGACGGCGTACTGGACCAGCTTGGCGTGACGGCGGGCTTCCGGATCCGCCTCCTCGTCCTTTTCGATCTTCACGGACTCGCGGAAGGCGGTGAGGTCGCAGCGGAGTTCCTCAAGTGAGTACAGGAAGAACGGCATGCGCTGCTTGATCATGAACGGGTCGAACGGCAGGTCACCGCGCATGTGGGTGCGGTCGTGGATGAGGTCCCACATGACAAAGGTTTCCTGGGTCAGCTGCTGGTCTTCGAGCAGTCCCGCGGCGTCCTCCGGGAGCTGCAGCGAGGTGATCTCGGCGGCGGCGCGCAGCACGCGGCGGAAGCGGGCGGCCTCGCGGTCGGCGAAGATGGCGCCCCAGGTGAAGGTGGGGGTCTCACGGACGGCCACGGTCTCGGGGAACAGTACTGCCGAGTTGGTGTCGTAGCCGGGGGTGAAGTCGAGGAAGCGGATCGGCACGAAGAGTTTGTTGGAGTACTCGCCCGCTTCCAGGCCGGCAATGAACTCGGGCCAGATGACCTCGATCAGCACGGCCTCGACCAGGCGGTTGCTGCTGCCGTTCTGGGTGTACATCGGGAAGACCACGAGGTGCTGCAGGCCGTTGACCCGGTGCTGCTGAGGCTGGAAGGCCTGCAGCGAGTCGAGGAAGTCGGGTACGCCGAAGCCGCCGTCGGCCCAGCGCTTGAAGTCTACGGCCAGCAGTTCCAGGTACCGCGCGTCGTGCGGGAAGGCCGGGGCCAGGGCGGAGACGGCGTCCGTGATGGCGGCGACGTGTCCAGCCGCCGCCTGATGGTCGGCGGCATCGGGCACGGAGCCGTCCTGGCTCTGGAGGGCCTGCAGGGCGGTGGCGGCAGCCTTGAGCCGCTGCCATTCCGGGGAGCCGGCAGTGATCGGGGCAGGGGCGGTGAGGGCGGTCATGGTCATCGTCAGTCGCCTTTCTGGTTGCTGGGAACGTCTACGGCGAGCGTAGCAAGCAAACAGAAGCTCTAACTCAAAAATGGGCTGAGCATAAGGAACTCTGAGGCATGGTAGCTGCGCCCAGCGTTCCAGCTCCAGTGGGACCGGGGCTGGCTCAGGCGTCCGTGCCGGAGGCGGCGGACTCGGCCGCGGGGACGAGCTTCAGGGAGACCGAGTTGATGCAGTAGCGCTGGTCCGTGGGCGTGCCGTAGCCCTCGCCCTCGAACACGTGGCCCAGGTGCGAATCGCAGGCGGCGCACCGCACCTCGATCCGCTCCATCCCCAGGGTCCGGTCGTGGATGTAGCGCACCGTGCCATCCGCAAGCGGGGCCCAGAAGGACGGCCAGCCGCAGTGCGAATCGAACTTTTCCCGGCTGGTGAAGAGTTCGGTGCCGCACGCCCGGCACTGGTACACGCCCGCGGTGTGGGTGTCCCAGTACTCTCCGGTGTAGGGCCGTTCCGTTCCGGCCTGGCGGAGGACCTGGTATTCCTCAGGGCTCAGTTCCTCGCGCCACTGCTGGTCGGACTTTTCCACCGGCGCCTGGCCGGCCCGCACCTGTTCCGCCGGCGCGCCGGCGGAACCGGCGTCGTCATGGGCGGGGGAGGACGCGGGGGAGGTGACGGGCGCGACTTTGGGCTTGTTGCTGAAGATGCTCATGACCTCAATAACGCTCAGGAGTCCCCGATAAATCCCGATCCGGCGTACAAATGCAGCACCGGCAGGCCGAGCTTGTCCTGCGCCTCGTTGGCCCAGTCGGTGTGGAAGGTGTCCGCGACGGCGTGCGGCCTGGTGATCACCACGGCCTGCCCGGCGTTCAGCTCCTTGACCTTGGCGACCAGGGCGTCAACGGCCCGGCCCTCGACGACTTCGCCGGTCACGCCTCCGCCGATTCCGCCCAGCGCGGCGAGCGACGCGGCGAGCGTTTCGGCCGCCGCCGTCCGTTCCACGGCCGGATCGGGATGCTTGGCAGTCAACTCCCGGAACGCCTTGGCGACCTCCAGCATGGAGAGGTTCTCCAGGAAGTCCACCAGCAGGTGGCGCTCCGTGTTCGCCGGGACCAGGACGACCAGCGGCGAATCACCGTCCGCCACGAGGGTTTCGATGTTGACGCGGTCGTCCGCGCCGAGGGGCTCTTCTGTCAGGATGACGATTGGGTCGCTCATGCCCCCAGCCTAGCCGTATTGCGCCGGGGCCGGCCCCCGCACCGGCGGCGGTACTGGTGCGCCGGATGCCGGGGTTGGCCCGGAGTTCGGTAAGAATGGTGCCATGGCATCCACCCCGCGCCTCGCCCCGCCAACGCCCCGGACCCTGATTGCCCGATCCAGTTCCCGCGCTCTGCCCGCGGGAAGCCCGGACACCGGCGTGCTGGACACCGGGCTGAAGGGGAACGCCAGGTGGGCGGTGGGCGGCATCATCGGCGGAAGCGCCGCAGCCGGACTGCTCGCCGCCGGGTCCTCGGCGCTGGCCCTCTACTTCGCCCGGCGTGTCATCACCCCGGTCCGGGTTCGCGAGGAGGACCAGGAGGTGCTGGCCGTAATCCGAGAGGGCCGAGGCCTGCAGGTCATCCTCAAGGCGACCCCCGATTCCACCGTGGAGGGCGTCTACGGTTTCTTTT
The DNA here is from genome assembly GCF_052113385.1 of Arthrobacter sp. YAF16. Classification (NCBI taxonomy): domain Bacteria; kingdom Bacillati; phylum Actinomycetota; class Actinomycetes; order Micrococcales; family Micrococcaceae; genus Arthrobacter; species Arthrobacter sp. YAF16. The sequence goes on along the minus strand of NZ_JBFRDC010000006.1, from coordinate 62,372 downwards.
TCGACGGTGGCAGCGGCCATGCCCGCCTCGGCCGGATCCTGTCCTACTCGCCCGCGGAGCAGACCGTGCTGCGCGAAGTCGAGGCGGTCTATAGCGGGGACCTGACCGCGGCGCGGCGCGGCTACTGGAGCGGTGCCGTGCACCCCGACCCCGCGGCGATCGGACTGCCGTTCGAAGAGGTGCAGATTGAGGTCGACGGCGGGACGGCACCGGCGTGGCAGGTCAGGGCCGCCCCGGCGGCCGGGACGCCGACGTCGGACACCTGGGCGATCATGGTGCACGGGCGCGGCGCCTCGCGGCAGGAGGGCCTGCGCGCCGTCCGGGTGGCCCGCGAGCTGGGCCTCTCCAGCCTGCTGATCTCCTACCGCAATGACGGCCTGGCCCCGTCGGCCGCGGATGGCCGTTACGGCCTGGGCTCCACCGAGTGGCGGGACGTCGAAGCCGCGATCGGATATGCGCTGGAGCAGGGGGCGCACGAGGTGGTGCTCTTCGGCTGGTCCATGGGCGGCGCGATTTGCCTGCAGACCGCGGATTTGTCCCGGTACCACCACCTGATCCGGGCCATGGTGCTGGACGCCCCGGTGATTAACTGGGTGAATGTCCTGGCGCACCATGCCGAGCTGAACCGGATCCCCTCCGCCGTCGGACGCTACGGGCAGTTAATGATGAGCCACCCGCTGGGCCGCCGCCTGACCGGCCTGGCCGCCCCCGTGGACCTCAAGGCGATGGACTGGGTCTCCCGTGCCGTGGAGCTACGGACACCGACGCTGATCCTGCACTCCGTCGACGACGAATACGTTCCCTACGGCCCGTCCGCGGACCTGGCGGAGAAGAATCCGGAGATGGTGACCTTCGAAGCGTTCAGCACGGCACGGCACACGAAGGAATGGAACGTCGACCCGGAGCGCTGGGAGTCGCTGGTCACGGCCTGGCTCCGGCAGCAGCTCGCGCCCCGGCCGTCACCCGCGGGCTAAGGCTCCCACCGCCGGAGCCGTTAGCGGTGGTTGGAGGTGCCGATCCGGGCCGTGCTGGCGCCCGTCAGCCGGATCAGTTCGGCCGGGCTGAGCTCCAGGTCCAGGCCGCGGCGGCCGCCCGAGACCAGGATGGTTTCCAGCTCCAACGCGCTCTCGTCGACCACGGTGGGGGAGGGCTGGCGCTGTCCCAGCGGGGAGATGCCGCCGAGGACGTAGCCGGTGCGGCGCTCCGCCGTAGCCGGGTCCGCCATCGCGGCCTTCTTGCCGCCCAGGGCCGCCGCCATCGCCTTCAGGTCCAGGTTGCCGCTGACCGGCACGACGCCGACGGCGAGGCGCCCGTCGACGTCGACCATCAGGGTTTTGAACACCCGGGCGGGGTCGATCCCCAGTACCTCGGCGGCCTCCAGGCCGTAGCTGGCCGCGGCGGGGTCATGGCTGTAGGGGTGCGCAACGAAGGAAACCCCGGCCGCCGCGAGTGCCGCGGTGGCAGGGGTTCCCTGGGATGCCTGTTTTCGGGCCACGGGACCGGCTCAGCCCTGCTGCGGCAGGGCGGCGACTTTGCGCTTGATCCGGCCGAGCATCGCCGTCATACCGCGCATCCGCAGGGGAGTGATGGCGCGCGTGAGGCCGAGGAGTTCGGGCATGTCGTCCGGGACGGCCAGGATCTCCGCCGGGCTAAGCCCGTCGAGGCCCTCGTGCAGCACGCCGGCGAAACCGCGCGTCGTGGGGGCCTCCGGCGGAGCCTTGAAGAACAAGCGCACGCGCTCCGGTGCGCCGCCGGACTGGCGGTCGACGCCGGGTTCCGTCTCGATCGTCAGGAACAGCGGCGACTGGCATTCCACCACCTGCTCCATCAGCTCCGGGTGGTCCTGGAGGCGCGCCGGAGGATCCGGCAGCTCCCGGGAAAACTCGAGCAGCAGCTGGAGCCGCTCGGCTTCTTCGAGGGCTTGGAAGTCGTCAACAATTTCCGCGAGGGCGGCAGGCAGGGCAGAAGTATTCATCAGTCCCAGCTTACGCACGGGCGGCGATTGTGTCCCGGTCGGATCCGGTGACTGCCCCTAGAATCCGGCCGGAACGGTGCCACGGTCGGTGCCCTTGACGATCGGGACACGCACGGCGTTTCCCCACTCGGTCCAGGACCCGTCGTAGTTGCGGACGGTATCAAAGCCCAGGAGGTACTTCAGCGCGAACCAGGTGTGGCTGGAACGCTCACCGATCCGGCAGTAGGCAACGACGTCGTTCCCTTCCTTGAGCCCGGCCTCGCCCAGGTAGAGGGCCTCGAGTTCGGGGCGGCTGCGGTAGGTGCCGTCTTCCGCTGCGGCGCGGGCCCAGGGGATGGACGCGGCGGTGGGGATGTGGCCGCCGCGCAGGGCACCTTCTTCCGGGTAAGCCGGCATGTGGGTGCGCTGGCCGGTGTACTCCTCGGCCGAGCGGACGTCGATCAGCGGCTTGCCGAAGTGCGCCAGCACGTCCTCCTTGAAGGCGCGGATCGGGGCGTCGTTGCGCTCGACCACGGGGTAGTCGCCCGTCGCAGGCACTGTCCGGTCCGTGGTGATCGGGCGTCCCTCGGCGATCCACTTGTCGCGGCCGCCGTCGAGCAGCCGGACATCCTCGTGGCCGAAGAGGGTGAAGACCCACAGCGCGTAGGCGGCCCACCAGTTGGACTTGTCGCCGTAGATCACCACGGTGCTGTCCCGGGAGATTCCCTTCGCGGCGGCCAGGGCGGCAAACGCTTTACCGTCCACGTAGTCGCGGGTGACCTCGTCGTTCAGGTCGGTGTGCCAGTCGATCTTGACCGCGCCGGGGATGTGGCCGGTTTCGTACAGCAGCACGTCCTCGTCCGACTCGACGACCACCAGTTTGCCGCCGTCGAGCGCACCGCCTTCAAGTGCCGCCGCGAGCCACTCGGTGGAAACCAGGCGTTCGGGGTGGGCGTAGGCGCTGAATTTCTCGTTCTGCTCAACCGGGTAGGGCATGAAGTGGGCCTTTCACTGGGGCTTTTGGGAGGCCGGGCCAGGGGTGGTGCACGGCGCCGGGTCTGCCTCCACACTAACCACGCCCCGGCGGGATTGCTTCCCGGGCCTACATACGCGGAAATATGGCCTTGGTCACGTCCGTTCCCGCGCCCGGAAGGGAACCCGGCCTTTGCCGGTATTCTTTCTGGGGACACGAGACCAGCAGAACGGACCACCTTGGTACAGATCGAACAGCTCGCCGCCAGAACCCCGGCGGTTTCCGTCGATGAACTCCTCAACGGGTTTTATCCGTCGCCGCGCTTCGGCGGGGTGTCCTTCGCCAGCTACCGGCCGGATCCGGCCCAGCCCAGCCAGGCGCACGCGGTGCATGCCCTGCAAAGCTTTGCCGCCGGTGTCGGTTCCCGGGACGGCGACGGCCTGTTCAAGCGGCTCTTCGGCAAGAAGGACACCTCGCGGGCGGGCATCTACCTCGACGGCGGCTTCGGCGTCGGCAAGACCCACCTGCTGGCCTCGCTCTGGCACGCGGCCCCGGGCCCCAAGGCCTTCGGCACCTTTGTGGAGTACACCAACCTGGTGGGGGCGCTGTCGTTCCGCAAGACCGTGGAGGCGCTCAGCCACTACAAGCTGGTCTGCATCGATGAGTTCGAGCTTGATGATCCGGGTGACACGGTGCTGATGTCCCGGCTGATGCGCGAGCTCGCCGACGCCGGGGTCAAGCTTGCCGCGACGTCAAATACCCTGCCCGGCTCCCTCGGTGACGGCCGCTTCGCCGCCGTCGACTTCCAGCGCGAGATCCAAGTCCTGGCGGACCAGTTCGACGTCGTCCGGATCGACGGCGAGGACTACCGCCACCGCGGCCTGCCGAAGGCGCCAGCGCCGCTGCGCAACGACGAGCTTACGCACCATATGCAGGCGGAGTTCGACGGCCAGACGGTGGCCAAGGATGAATTCAGCACCCTGATCAACCACTTGGCGGGGGTGCACCCGAGCCGCTACCGGCAGCTGATCGACGGGATCGACGGCGTGGTGTGGCGCAACGTCGAGACCATCACCGAACAGGCCGTGGCGCTGCGCTTCGTTGTCCTGGCGGACCGGCTGTACGACAAGGACGTGCCGATCCTGGCCAGCGGCGTGCCGTTCGACCAGCTCTTCACCGAGGAAATGATGACCGGCGGGTACATGAAGAAGTACTTCCGTGCCGTGTCCCGGCTCACCGCCCTCGCCCGTGAGGGCCAGAACCACGAGCCGTCCTAGCCCCGGCCGCGGTAGGAACCCAACTAACTCGCAGTAGTTGTCGTTTTGWGGGCTCAAAACGACAACTACTGCGAGCCAGTTGGGGCTGACCCCGCGTCGGTCGTTAAACGACAAAGGTGCCGGCGCCGCCTCGCGGCGGGACCGGCACCTCGCTGACGTACCTGGGTCAGAGGCCCTGCTGCCGGGGTTCCCCGGCGACTGGTGGCTCACCCGCGACGTGCGGCTCTGCGACGGGGGCCGTTGCCGGCCGGCCGTCCGCGTTGTCCACGAAGTCGGAGGCGCCTCGCTGGGCGGAATCTACTTTGTCGGCGTATTTTCCGCCGGTCTTCGAATCGACGAAATCACCCGCCTTTTCGATGCCGTCCTTGATGGCCTGTTCGTTGCCACCAATCAGATGCTGAGCCTTGCCCTTTAGATCGTCAAGTAAACCCACGGGCACCTCCCTTCAGTCGCGGAGCCAGATCGCTCCTAGCGCTTCCGATCCTAACCGCCGGGTGGGGACGTGCCAAGGGTGTACGCCCAGAGGAGAAAGACTCTGTGCGGGGCCGTGGGAAGGGGAACGAAAAAAGCAGCTCCGGGGGAGCTGCTTTCATGGTGGGCGATACTGGGATCGAACCAGTGACCTCTTCCGTGTCAGGGAAGCGCGCTACCGCTGCGCCAATCGCCCGCAACCGGAAGGATCCGGAGTGGAGTTGTGTGAATCTGGTGAAACGACAGAGCGGACGACGAGATTCGAACTCGCGACATCCACCTTGGCAAGGTGGTGCTCTACCAGCTGAGCTACGTCCGCATTTTTAGTCCATTCCGGCAGGCCGGTGGTACTGGATCAAGCAAGTTGCCTTGCTTTGGTGGGCGATACTGGGATCGAACCAGTGACCTCTTCCGTGTCAGGGAAGCGCGCTACCGCTGCGCCAATCGCCCCTTTCGCATCCGGCCGGAACCGGAAACCAGGGTTTTCACCGAGGTGGGTACGGGATTCGAACCCGTGTATACGGCTTTGCAGGCCGCTGCCTCGCCTCTCGGCCAACCCACCGTGTAGACACAGTTCCGAAGAACTGTTGCCGTGACAGTGTCCTGCGAGCGGACGACGAGATTCGAACTCGCGACATCCACCTTGGCAAGGTGGTGCTCTACCAGCTGAGCTACGTCCGCATTGTTGCCTGCGATTCCCTGCCGTATTCGGCATTTCCTCGCGTTCCAACGAGTAAGAACTCTATAGGAGGTTCAGGGAATCTACAAATCGGGCCGCGTCCGGCGTCACCGGACCCCCGTTCTTCCCCGCAATCTAGGGGATTTTGCTAATTACAGGAGTGTAATTCGCCCCCGTTCTCACGTCGCCTGGGCGGGGCGGCGGACATGGTGTCCGACGACGACGGCGGAGGCAGACGCGGTCAGCGAAGGAGCGGTGCCGGGGGAAGGCCTGCGAATCGTTGGGGCGAGCCCGTTCCGCCGATTGCCGCAGACGGCAGCTAAGCCGACCCGTATTGCGGCTATCTTCGTCCAGCGGGGCGCGGTCCGGGCCGGCACCGACCTGCCCTCCGCCCCCGCCCCACCGATTCGCCAATCGTGGCCGCCAAATGACCCCGGAAAGCGGCCATCTTCGTCCAACGGGCGCAGCCAGGCCGGGTCGCCGAGGGGGTCCGCCCGGCATCCGGAGCGCCGATTTCTATATTCCGCCGGGGTGGGCTAGCATTCAATGGCACCGGGGCGATTGGCGCAGTGGTAGCGCGCTTCGTTCACACCGAAGAGGTCACTGGTTCGAACCCAGTATCGCCCACCTGGAAAATGGTCCGTTCCGCTCACAGAGCGGGGCGGGCCATTTTGTTTTCCCTAGAGCGTCCGACCCCTGTGAAAGAGTCTTTTTATGACCGCCCCGCTTCTCGCCCACGCCACCGACTACGGCCGGATGTATGCACGTTCCACGTCCGAGCAGTTCTCCGTACCCTCCATCACCACCGTGATCGGCCAGCAGCCCCACGGCCTGGACGGCTGGTTCGGCTACATGGGTGCGAGCAGCCTCGCGGCGGATCCCTCGCTGCCGGCGATCCTGGGGAGCCCGGCCAAGGTGCGGCAGGCGGTAAGCCGGGCGGCGAAGGCAGCCGAAACGCACCGGGACGACGCCGCCAAGCGTGGCGACCGCGTGCACAACTACTGCGAGCAGGTGGCCCTGCGGGCGCTTGGCCGGCCGCATCAGATGAAGGAAACCCGTGAGGCCCTCGCGGCCAACGGTGAGGAAGCCTTCGCCGCGCGCTTCGACGAGTGGTGGGAACTGTTCCAGGTGGAGCCGATAGCCCCGGAGATCACGGTCTGGAACAAGACCGTGGGCTACGCGGGAACCCTTGACCTGGTGGCCAAGATCAATGGCCGCACCTGCCTCATCGACTACAAGACCAAGGGCACCAGCCGGGACGGCACGGTCAAACCGCTCGACGACAAGGTCGTCATGCAGCTGGTGGCCGGCATGAAGGCGGAGGAAAGCCTCGTGGACCCGGTGGCAGGGGAGTGGGAAGCCTGGCAGCACGGCGATTCCCCGATCCTCCTCGCGGTGGCCATCGGCGAGACCGAGGTCCGGCCGCAGCGGGCCAATCCGGAGGTGCTCAAGCATCACTGGTGGAAGTTCTGCGCGCTGCGCCGCGTCTGGGAGATGTCCGCCGACACCTCGGCCGCCGGAGCAGCCCTGCTGCCGATCGCGCCGCCGGTGTCCCGCTGAGCCGGAAACCCGAGGCTGCCACTAAACTGGATGGGATCCCAAGCAGCCCACCGTGAGGACAGATTGCCCATGGCCATTTTGAATATCCGCATCATTGGGGACCCGGTGCTGCGCACAGTTGCCGATCCCGTGACGGAATTCGGGCCTGAGCTGGAAAAGCTCGTTGCCGACATGACCGAAACCATGGAGGACGTGGAGGGCGCCGGCCTGGCCGCACCCCAGGTCGGCATCAGCCAGCGGGTCTTCACCTACCGCATCCGCGGGGTGGAGGGCCACATCATCAACCCGGTGCTGGAGAACAGCGAAGACTTCCAGCCGGACGAGGTGGAAGGCTGCCTCTCCATTCCCGGACTGGGGTTCCCGGTCCGCCGGCGCCGCAGCACCCGCGTCACCGGCGTCGACGTGCACGGCAACCCGGTGGTGCTTGAAGGTGAGGGCATGCTCGCGCGGGTCTTCCAGCACGAAACGGACCACCTGGACGGGATCCTCTTCACCGACCGGCTCGAAGGCGAGGACCGCAAAGCGGCCCTGCGCGCCATCCGCAACGCCAACTACGACTCCATCACCGAGCAGACGACGTCGAAGCGCGCCAAGACCGTCGGCTCGAGCTTCGGCGCGGGTTCCTCCTTCGGAACCGGCCAGTGAGGGTCCTCTTCGCGGGAACCCCGGCCGTCGCCGTCCCCTCGCTGGACGCCCTCGTCGCGGCCGGCTTCGACGTCGTCGCCGTCCTGACCCGGCCGGATGCTCCCTTGGGACGCAAACGCGTCCTGACGCCCTCGCCGGTCGCCGCCCGCGCCGCGGAGCTCGGCATCGAGGTCATCCATGCCGCCAAGGTCGATGCGGCAGTGACGGCCAGGATCGAGGCGGCCGCGCCCGACGTTGCCGCAATCGTCGCCTACGGCGGACTCATTCCGCGGGCGGCCCTGGACGTTCCCCGGCACGGCTGGATCAACCTGCACTTTTCGCTCCTGCCGGCCTGGCGCGGGGCTGCGCCTGTGCAGCGGGCACTCATCGCCGGAGACGACATCACCGGCGCCGTGACCTTCCGGCTCGAAGAGGGCCTGGACACCGGACCCGTGTTTGGCACCCTGACCGAGGCGGTGCGGCCCACGGACACCGCGGGGGAGTTGCTGGACCGACTCTCGCACAGCGGCGCCGTGCTGCTGACCCAGACACTCTCCGCCGTCGACGCCGGCAAGGCCACCGCCGTGCCGCAGCAGGGCGTCATCAGCCTGGCCCCGAAACTCACCCTCGAGGACGGCCGGCTCGACTGGCAGCAGCCGGCACTCGCGATCGGACGCCGCGCCCGCGGAGTGACGCCGGAACCCGGGGCCTGGACCACGCTGGACGGACAGCGCATCAAGCTCGAACCAGTACTGCTCCGGCCCGGGGCTCCGGCCCTGCGCCCGGGGCACCTGGCCCTCGACGGGAAAGCCGTCCTGGTCGGGACCGGCTCGCATCCCGTTGAGCTCACCCGGGTCCAGCCTTCGGGCAAGAAAATGATGACCGCCGCCGACTGGGCGCGCGGACAGGCAACACTGGAAAGCGTGGTCTTCGAATGAGCGAATCCGGATCAAACGGCAGCGGCCGGGCTAGGGGCCCCCAATCCGGCGGACAGGGGTCCGGCGGGCAGGGGTCCGGCGGCCGCGGCGGCCAGGGCCCCCGGGGTGGCGTGAAGCGGAACGCGCAGGGACGCGAACGGAACCGCGGACCGCAGCGCAGCTACACCGAAAACGCCCCCTCCCAGCGCAGCCGTCGAGCCGACCCGGCGCGGCTGGTCGCCTTTGAGGTGCTGCGTGCGGTGGCCGCCGAGGACGCCTATGCGAACCTCGTGCTGCCGGCCCGGATCCGGCATCACGGATTGGACAAGCGCGACGCCGGTTTCGCCACCGAGCTCAGCTACGGCGCCCTCCGCGGCCAGGGCACCTATGATGCGATCCTTGCCCGCTGCGTGGACCGCCCGCTGGACCAGCTGGACCCGGCCATCCTCGACGCCCTGCGGATCGGCGCGCACCAGCTGCTGGCCATGCGGGTCCCGGCGCACGCCGCGCTCGACGAGACCGTCGGCCTGGCCCGCGCCGTGATCGGCGCCGGCCCCTCCGGCCTGATCAACGCCGTGCTCCGCAAGGTCTCCGCGCACACGCTGGACGAGTGGCTGGAGCTGCTGCTTCGCGACGAGCCGGACGAGACGAAGGTGGCGTCGGTCCGCTACGCCCACCCCGAGTGGATCGTGCGCGCCTTCCGGCAGTCCCTGGTGGCGCATGGCCGCCCGGTGACCGAAATCAACGACCTCCTTGAGGCAGACAACGCCGCGCCCGTGGTGAACCTCGTGGCGCTGCCCGGTCTCGGCAGCCTCGACGAAGCCCTCGAAAGCGGCGCCACACCCGGCGAGCTCGTGGAAGGTTCGGCGCTCTCCAGCGGCGGCGACCTTGGCCGGCTCGCCTCGGTGCGGGATGGCAGCACCCGGGTCCAGGACGTCGGCTCGCAGCTGGTGGCGCGCGCCCTGGCCTCCGTGGACCTTGCTGCGGGAACCGGCGCTGGCGGCGCCGAAAGCGCCGTCGGCGGCCCTGGCAGCCAGGCCGGCGGCGAACGCTGGCTTGATCTTTGCGCCGGACCCGGCGGCAAGGCAGCCCTGCTCGGCGCCCTGGCCCGGCAGCACGGCGCCACCCTGCTCGCCAACGAGCCGGCGCCGCACCGCGCGAAACTTGTCCGTCAGGCCCTCGCCGCCGTCCCGCACGAGGTCTGGCATGTCCGCACCGGCGACGGCCGCGAGGTCGGGTCCGAGATGGCGGAAAGCTTCGACCGGGTGCTTGTGGACGTACCCTGTACCGGACTGGGCGCACTGCGCCGCCGCCCGGAATCGCGCTGGCGGCGCACCCCCAAGGACCTTGTCGATCTCGGCCCGCTGCAGCGGGAACTGCTTAAGTCGGCCCTGGATGCGGTCAAGCCCGGTGGTGTGGTGGCCTACGTGACGTGTTCCCCGCACCCGGCCGAGACCACCGCCGTCGTCAGCGACGCGCTGCGCAAGCGCGACGACCTCGAGTTGCTCGACGCCGGCGCGGCCCTCGACGCGGTGAGCCTCACCGGCCACCTCGAGGCCGGCCACGACCTCACTGCCCAGCTCTGGCCGCACCGGCACCGGACGGACGCCATGTTCCTGGCGCTGATCCACAAGAAAGCCTGAGCTTCGGCCATACTGGCACCAGTTACCTGACCTTCCGACCAGCGCAACGACAAGGAAATCCATGGCCCATTGCTGCATCCACCCGAGCATCCTTTCGGCGGACTTCGCGAACCTCCAGTCCGAGCTCCACAAGATCAGGACCGCTGACGCCGTGCACGTGGACGTGATGGACAACCATTTTGTGCCCAATCTCTCGCTCGGGCTTCCGGTGGTCCAGCGGCTGCAGGAAGTCAGCCCGATCCCGTTGGACGCGCACCTCATGATCGAGCACGCCGACCGCTGGGCGCCGGCCTACGCCGACGCCGGGTTGGCTTCCGTGACGTTCCACGCCGAAGCATCCATCGCGCCGGTGAAACTGGCCCGCGAGCTGCGCGCCCGCGGCGCCAAGGCCGGTCTGGCGCTGCGGCCCGGCAGCGGCGTGGAGCCGTTCCTGGACATGCTCGGCGAGCTGGACATGATCCTCATCATGACGGTGGAACCCGGCTTCGGCGGCCAGGAATTCCTGGACCTCACGCTGCCCAAGATCCGCCGGGCCAGGGCGGCAATCGATGCCTCCGGCCTGGATATCAAGATCCAGGTGGACGGCGGAATCACGGAGAAGACCATCTGGCGTGCCGCCGAGGCCGGGGCGGACGTCTTTGTGGCCGGCTCTGCTGTCTACGGCGCAGACGACCCGGCGGATGCGATCGGGCGGTTGCGGGCCGCGGGCAGCCGCTAGCCCGCCGGAACATGACGAAAGTTGTACCGTCCGTTCCGCGGGAATAGCCGGGCCGTCCGCCCGGTTGTGTCAGAATAGCTACACACATACGTGCTCCGGGGTCGGTGTAAGTCCGAACCGGCGGTTATAGTCCGCGACCCGCGAGCCGGCACTCTTCCCTTGGGGAAGGATGACGGCGGACGGTTGAACCGGTGGAACTCCGGTACCGACAGTTAAAGTCTGGATGAGAGAAGCACGTACAGCTGTTACTGCGGAGCCCTCACGGCGCCGCGGAATTGCGCTGTCGTATACCCCCGGAGCCATCGCGGTTCTTGAGGGAAGGAACGACAGACATGAACCCCTTGCGATGGCTCTTCGCCGACTCCGCGGTCCTACGGGACCGGGCGGGCGGCAAATGAGCGTTCAGCAGGCGGCCGCCGGGCCGCAGGAACAACCGGACAAGGAAGGCTTCGCCGCCGCCGGCTTCAGCGCCGCCGAGACGGCCGCCATGGATGCCGCCCTCGCAGCCGCGGCGCAGGGCCCGCGGGGTGCGAACCCGCTGGTGGGCGCCGTCATTATCGGGCCCGACGGCACACCCCTCGTGACCGGCCACCACCGCGGCGCCGGAACCCCCCACGCCGAGGCCGACGCGATCTCGCAGGCAGTGGCGGCCGGGCTGGACCTGACCGGCACCACCATGGTGGTCACGCTCGAGCCGTGCAACCACTGCGGCCGCACCGGCCCCTGCGCCCAGGCCATCATCGACGCCGGCGTGGCCGACGTCGTCTACGCCATCGACGACCCGCATGATCCCGCCGCCGGGGGAGCGGCCACCCTGCGCGCCGCCGGTGTCAGGGTCCGGTCGGGCCTGGGCGCCGTCGCAGCCCTCGAGCTCAACCGGCGCTGGTTCGACGCCGTCGCCGCCAAACGGCCCTTCGTCACCTTGCACATCGCCCAGACCCTGGACAGCCGGATCGCGGCCAGCGACGGCACCAGCCAGTGGATCTCCAGCCCCGAGTCGCTCGCCGACAACCACGCGCTGCGGGGCCGGATCGATGCGATCCTGGTCGGCACGCAGACGGTCCTGGTCGACAACCCGCGGCTCACGGCCCGCACCCCCGACGGCGCAGCCGCGGAAAAGCAGCCGCTGCGGGCCGTCATGGGCCTGCGCGGGATTCCCGACGGCGCCGCCGTCAACGGCGGCGACGGCAAGGCGCTGCACCTGCCGACCCGGGACCCCCGCGAGGCCCTGGACCAACTGTTCGACGCCGGCGTCCGGCACCTCATGGTCGAAGGCGGCTCGCGGATCCTGAGCGCTTTCCTCGCCGCGGGCCTCGTCGACGAGCTGATCGTCTATCTGGCCCCGACGCTGCTTGGCTCGGGCACGCCTGCCCTGGAGGACCTCGGCATCGGCACCCTCGCCGATGCCCAGCACTGGGACTGGGACCAGGCCTCCGGCGGCGCCGTCCGGATGCTGGGCCGCGACCTGCGGCTGCACCTGCGCCCCGCCACTGACACTTCATCCGATTCCACCCCGCGCACCGACGCGGACACCGCCGCAGGAGGCTACTGATGTTTACCGGAATTATCGCCGAGCAGGGGAAGGTGCTCTCCGTCGAGCGCGACGGCGAAACCAGCGCCACACTGCGCCTGCACGCCCCCGGCAGCACCGAGGGACTGGCCCACGGCGGCTCGATTGCCGTCAACGGCGTCTGCCTGACCGCCACGGACATCGACGGCGCGGACTTCAGCGTCGACGTCATGGGGGAGACCCTGGTCCGCAGCACCATCGGCGGGCTGGCAGCCGGGGATCCGGTCAACCTCGAGCGCTGCGTCCAGGCCGGCGGCCGGCTCGACGGCCACGTCGTGCAGGGGCACGTCGACGGCGTCGGCGAACTGCTGGAACGCGAGCCGCTCGGCAACTGGGACCGGCTGCGCTTCGGTGTGCCGGCCGGGCTGGCCCGCTACATCGCGGAGAAGGGCTCGATCGCCGTCGACGGCGTCTCCCTGACCGTTACGGCCGTGAGCCCGGCGCCGGAGCCGGCGCCGTGGTTCGAAGTCGGCCTGATCCCGACGACCCTGGCCGAAACGGGCCTGGGCGCCAAGTCCATCGGCGCCCGCGTGAACCTTGAAGTGGACGTGCTGGCCAAGTACACCGAACGGCTGCTCGCCTTCGCCCCCGCCACGCCCCGCCCGGAGGCTGCGCACCGCCAGGCGGCCGCATCATGAGCCGGCTGCAGGAGAACCGCGGACTCGCCGTGGACGCGCCCGCCGCGCTGGACCCGATCGAAGACGCGATCCGCGCCATGGCCGCCGGCCGGCCGGTGCTGGTGGTCGACAACGAGGACCGCGAAAACGAAGGCGACATCATCTTCGCCGCGCAGCACGCGACCCCGGCGCTGATGGGCTGGACCATCCGCTACAGCTCCGGCGTCATCTGCGTACCGCTGACCAGTGAACGGGCGGACGAACTGGCGTTGCCGCCGATGGTGGCGATCAACCAGGACTCCAAAGGCACCGCGTACACGGTTTCGTGCGACGCGGCGGTGGGCGTGAGCACCGGAATCTCGGCCACCGACCGGGCCCTGACGGCCCGGATCCTGGCCGATCCGACCAGCCAGCCAAATTCGCTGACCCGTCCCGGGCATGTTTTCCCGCTCCGCGCCGTTAAGGGGGGTGTGCGGGAGCGTCCCGGCCACACCGAGGCGGCTGTTGAGCTGTGCCGGCTGGCCGGCCTGGAGCCCGTGGGCGTAATTGCAGAGCTGGTGCACGACGACGGAGAAATGATGCGGCTGGACGGACTTCGCGGTTTCGCGATCGAACATGGCTGCCCGCTGATCTCGATTGCCGACCTGGTGGCTTATCTTGAGGCCGGTAACCCCGGTAACCCCGGCAGCCACGCAGCGGCATCCGCCTGACACCTGGATTGAGGAGAGACAATGACGACTTCTGAAGCGCAGCCGGCCACCCCGGGACAGCAGCCGCATCCGGTCAGCGGCGGGCCAATCGTCCAGCTGCCCACCGCGTACGGCGACTTCGTGGCGCAGGCCTGGACCGATCTGGACACCGGCGCCGAACACCTCGCCGTCAGCTCCCCGCTGCCGGCCACGGACGGCCAGGCCCCCCTGGTCCGGCTGCACTCCGAATGCCTCACCGGGGACGTGTTTGGGTCCTACCGGTGCGACTGCGGCGAACAGCTGGCCTATGCCCTTGAGATGATCCACGAATTCGGCGGCACGCTGCTCTACCTGCGCGGCCAGGAAGGCCGCGGCATCGGCCTGGCCAACAAGATCAAGGCTTATGCCCTGCAGGAGGCCGGCTTCGACACGGTCGAGGCCAACGAGCAGCTGGGGCTGCCGGTGGACGCCCGCTGCTACAAGGCAGCGGCCCAGATCCTCGCCGAGATGGGCCTGCACGAGATCCGCCTGCTGAGCAACAACCCGGACAAGCAGGACAGGCTGGCCCAGGCCGGCGTCCGGGTGGTCGAGATGGTCCCCACAGAGGTGCCCTCCCGGGAACAGAACCTCCGCTACCTGCAGACCAAGAAGGACCGGATGGACCACCGGCTGGTCCTCGACATGGAGCCCGCCGCGCCCGCCGCCGGACAGCTCGGCTTCGAGCGCGAACAGGGCTGAGCCCTCCCGCAGCACCCCCAAGCAAGCACCCCCAGACACCTCCCACAGCAAGGAGCTCCCATGAGCGGCCACGGCGCACCCCAGATTGACCTGACCACCTTCCAGCCCGACGAAACCTCACGGCTGAAACTGGCCATCGTGGCCGCCAGCTGGCACACCAAGATCATGGACGGCCTGCTCGACGGCGCGCTGCGCGCCGCCAAGGACGCCGGCATCACCGAACCGACCGTGCTGCGCGTCCCCGGAACCTTTGAACTGCCGGTCGCGGCAGCCCGGCTGGCGCCGCACTTCGACGCCGTCGTGGCGCTCGGCGTCGTGATCCGGGGCGGCACCCCGCACTTCGAGTACGTCTGCGAAGCCGCCACCCTCGGCCTGACCGAGGTCAGCGTCCGCACCGGCGTGCCGGTCGGCTTCGGCGTGCTGACCTGTGACACCGAGCAGCAGGGCATCGACCGCGCCGGCCTCCCCGGCTCCACCGAGGACAAGGGCCACGAGGCCGTCACCGCCGCGCTGGCCACCGCCGTCACGCTCAAGCAGTACTCCTAAGCTGTGTATTCGCTCACATCCGGGCCGTCATGCAAGGGCCCGGCAGGCGTGCTCCGGCCGTGAACAAGTAGGCTGGAGGGTGTGAAGAATTTCGAGTCGCTGTTCGCAGAACTGAGTGAGAAGGCAGCCACCCGCCCGGAGGGCTCCCGCACCATCGCCGAACTGGAGTCCGGAATCCACGGCATCGGCAAGAAAGTCGTGGAGGAAGCAGCCGAGGTCTGGATGGCTGCCGAGTACGAATCCGATGAGGCCGCCGCGGAAGAAATTTCGCAGCTGCTCTATCACCTGCAGGTTCTGATGCTCGCCAAAGGACTCAGCCTGGAAGACGTCTACAAGCATCTCTAGCCACGTCGCGCCTTCCCCCGGACCTTTGTCCGGGGGACCGGCGCACCGCGTGGCCCGCTGTGCCTGCACCGATGACTTCAACCAGAAAGAACTTCCCATGCTGAGAGTTGCCGTCCCGAACAAGGGATCCCTGTCCGAAGCCGCCTCCGCCATGCTTGCCGAGGCAGGCTACCGCCAGCGCCGCGACAGCCGCGAATTGGTCATGGTGGACCCGGACAACGACATTGAATTCTTCTTCCTCCGCCCCCGTGACATCGCCGTGTACGTCGGCCAAGGCACCCTGGACGTCGGCATCACGGGCCGCGACCTGCTGCTCGACGCCGAGGTTGAAGCCGAAGAGCTGCTGCCGCTGGGCTTTGCGGCCTCCACCTTCCGCTTCGCCGGCCCGGTGGGGGATTTCACCGCCATCGACCAGCTCGAAGGCAAGCGCCTTGCCACCAGCTACGACGGGCTGCTCCGCGGCTACCTCGCCCAGCGCGGCATCAACGCCAAGGTCGTCCGGCTCGACGGCGCCGTCGAATCCTCCGTCCGGCTCGGCGTCGCGGACGCGATCGCCGACGTCGTCGAAACCGGCACCACGCTCAAAGCCGCCGGCATGGAAATCTTCGGCGAGCCGATCCTGAACTCCGAGTCGGTCCTGATCGGCCGCAAGGGCGAGCAGAACCCGGCCACCGAAGTGCTGATCCGCCGCCTCCAGGGTGTGCTCGTGGCCCGGCAGTACGTGCTGATGGACTACGACATCCGCAAGGAACTCGTGGAGCAGGCCGCGGCCTTGACGCCCGGACTGGAATCGCCCACCGTCTCGCCGCTGCGCGACTCGGAGTGGGTGGCCGTCCGCTCGATGGTGCCGAAGAAGGACACCACCCGGATCATGGACGAACTCTATGACCTCGGGGCCCGCGCCATCCTGGTCAGCAGCATCCACGCCTGCCGGATCTAGCGCGGCCCGTCCGTGAAGCCATCATCCGTGAGCCCATCATTTGTGAGCCCAGTTCAGGAGCAGCCATGTCCGTAGCCGTCCGTGTCATCCCGTGCCTGGACGTCGACGCCGGCCGGGTGGTCAAGGGGATCAACTTCGAGGGCCTGCGCGACGCCGGCGACCCGGTCGAGCTCGCGCACCGCTACGACAACGGCGGCGCCGACGAGCTGACCTTCCTGGACGTCACCGCGTCCTCCGGCAACCGCGAAACCACCTTCGACGTCGTCCGGCGCACCGCGGAGGAAGTCTTCATCCCGCTGACCGTGGGCGGCGGCGTCCGCGGCGTGGCCGAGGTGGACAAGCTGCTGCGCTACGGGGCGGACAAGGCGGCCATCAACACCGCGGCCGTGGCCCGGCCCGGGGTGATCGACGAGATTACCCGGCACTTCGGCTCGCAGGTGCTGGTGCTTTCCCTCGACGCGCGGCGCACCCGTCCCGGCTCGCAGCCGACACCGTCCGGGTTCGAGGTCACCACGCACGGCGGCCGCCAGGGCACCGGCATCGACGCCCTCGCCTGGGCCCGCGAGGCCGCCGACCGCGGCGCCGGCGAGATCCTGCTCAACTCGATCGACGCCGACGGCACCAAGGACGGCTTCGACCTGGAACTGATCCGCCTGGCCCGCGCCAGCGTGAAGGTGCCGTTGATCGCCTCGGGCGGCGCCGGCAGGCCCGAGCACTTCCCGCCGGCCGTAGCTGCGGGCGCGGACGCCGTGCTCGCTGCCTCGGTGTTCCACTTCGGGCCGCTCGACATGATCGCCCAGGTCAAAGCCGCCATCCGCGCGGCAGGCTTCGAAGTCCGCTAATCCCCAGCCTGATTAAGGCAACGCGGGGTCACATTGCGCCCATCCCGAAGGGGAATATGGGCGCGATGTGACCCCGCGTTGCTTGGTTAAGCGCGAGCTTAGAGTCCGACTTCGGCGGACTGCAGCAGCGCGACGGCGTCCGGCTGGCCCTCGAAGGTCACCAGCGCGTGCCGGGTCCGGCCATGCGCGTGCATCAGGAGCTCACCCGGTTCGCCCACGATCGCGACCGAGACGGGGGCCCGCTTGGCAACATGCCGCGGCCCGGACGGGCGCACCAGCACGATGCCGAGGTCCACGCCGCGGTACAGGATGGCGGCGCGCTTGATCAGTTCATCCCAGAGTGCGTCCGAGTAAGCCTCGTCCAGGGCCCGGGGCGCCCAGCGGTCCACCGCCCGGCGGACATCCTCCGTGTGCACGAAGTACTCGATCAGGTTGGAGCTTTCGTCCAGGGCCTTGATCCGCATGGGGGACAGGGCGGGCGGCCCGGCGCGGAAGGTGTTGACCAGCTTCGCGTAGGCTTCCGGGGTCCGGACCGTGGCGGCGAGCTCGGCCGTGGCCTCATCCGAGGCCTTGGACAGCCGTTTGATCAGGAGCCCCAGGCCAACACGGGCTTTGCGCTCCCGCAGGTAGAGGTGGGCTGCAAGATCACGGGTTTGCCAGCCCTTGCAGAGCGTGGGGGAGTCAGGACCGGCCGCCAGCAGGGTTTCGGCCAGAACTTCTCGGGACGGTTCGACGAAATGCATCACTTGTGAAACTAGCACGAGAGGCGCGCCTCTGGGCACAGGAAGCGCCGTGGTTTCGGCCGCAACGCGCTTTCGGCGGCGATGTTAAGCGCGGTGCCCGCAGCGCCGGGCAGCGGCGGGCGCGGAGGCACTAGACTTGAGCTGATGTCTGAGCAGCCCGCCCCCGTCCCGGTCGACGACCAGCTAAACGCCCCGGAAAATTCCGTCGCGGTTTCCGCCGCGCCGGGTTCTGCCGTCCCCGATTCGGCGCACGACGCCGGCCCGCTCCCCGCGGGTCTCGCGGCGTCTCTCAAGCGGGACAGCGCCGGCCTGGTGGCCGCGATCGTCCAGCAGTTCGACACCAACGAGGTGCTCATGCTGGGCTGGATGGACGACGAGGCGCTGCACCGCACGATGACCAGCGGGCGGGTCACCTTCTACTCCCGCTCCCGGCAGGAGTACTGGCGCAAGGGCGACACTTCCGGCCACGTGCAGTGGGTCAAGTCGCTCGCTCTGGACTGCGACGGCGACGCCCTGCTGGTCCGGGTCGATCAGGTCGGCGCCGCCTGCCACACCGGTACCCGGACCTGCTTCGACGGACGGGCGCTGGACGCCGTCGTCGGCCAGGCCGACTGACCGGCGCACCGCGGCGCAGGCCGCGGGCACCTCGCAAGCTTTAGACCAAGAGAACAGGCGGAAAAACGCAGCCATGCAGGACCTTGGAATCATCAGCCCCAGCCTGGACGAGTTCCGGGAACTCGCCGGCCACAGCCGCGTCATCCCCGTCCGGCTCAAGGTGCTGGCTGACGCCGAAACGCCGATCGGGCTTTACCGCAAGCTCGCCCAGGGCCAGCCCGGGACGTTCCTGCTGGAGTCCGCCGCAGTGGGCGGCGCCTGGTCCCGTTACTCCTTCATCGGCGCGCGGTCCCGCGCCACGCTGACCACCAAGGACGGGCAGGCGCACTGGCTCGGCGAGCCGCCCGTCGGCGTGCCGCTGGACGGCAGCCCGGTCGATGCCATCCGGGACACCGTCCTCGCCCTGCACACCGAACGTTTCGAAGGACTGCCGCCCTTTACCTCCGGCCTCGTCGGCTTCCTCGGCTGGGAAACCGTCCGGCACTGGGAAAAGCTCACCAGCCCGCCGGAAGACGACCTGCAGCTTCCGGAAATGGCGCTGAACCTCGTGACGGACATGGCCGTGCACGACAACATGGACGGCACGGTGCTGCTGATCGCCAACGCGATCAATTTCGACAACAGCTCCGAACGCGTCGACGAGGCCTGGCACGACGCCGTCGCCCGGGTGAAGGACCTGCTGGCAAAGATCAGCACCCCGACGGAGCAGCCCGTCTCCGTACTCCAGCCCGCAGCCCTGGACTTCGCCTCGAGCGTGCAGGAGCGCTGGGATGAAAACGACTACCTGGCCGCCCTGGACCGTGGCAAGGAAGCGATCGTCGACGGCGAAGTGTTCCAGGTGGTGATCTCGCGCCGCTTCGAAATGGAGTGCGGAGCCGATCCGCTGGACGTCTACCGGGTCCTGCGCAACACCAACCCCAGCCCGTACATGTACATCTTCAGCCTCGAGGACGCCGCCGGCCGCCAGTACTCGATCGTGGGCTCCTCCCCGGAGGCCCTCGTGACAGTCACCGGGGAGGAAGTCATCACCCACCCGATCGCCGGGTCCCGGCCGCGTGGCAAGACGGTTGAAGCGGACAAGGCCCTCGCCGAGGAGCTGCTCGCGGACCAGAAGGAACGCGCCGAACACCTCATGCTGGTGGACCTGTCCCGCAACGACCTCTCCAAGGTCTGCGTGGCCGGAACCGTGGACGTCACGCAGTTCATGGAGGTGGAGCGGTTCAGCCACATCATGCACCTGGTGTCCACTGTGGTGGGCAGGCTCGCCCCGACCGCGACGACCTACGACGTGCTGAAGGCCACCTTCCCGGCCGGCACCCTGTCCGGAGCGCCCAAACCCCGTGCGCTGCGGCTCCTGGACGAGCTGGAGCCGCACCGCCGCGGCATCTACGGCGGTGTGGTGGGCTACCTCGACTTCGCCGGCGACATGGACATGGCGATCGCCATCCGTTCCGCCCTGCTCCGCGAAGGCCGCGCCTACGTGCAGGCCGGCGGCGGGATCGTGGCCGATTCAGTCAACGCCACCGAGGCGATCGAAACCATCAACAAGGCCGCCGCCCCGATGCGGGCCGTCCACACGGCCCAGTCGCTGCGCAACATCACGGCCGACACCGTGCCCAGTGCCGGGACGGAGCAGCCATGACCGGCCCCGCCATGGTCAAGAGCACCAGCCCGGCCGTCCCGCGCTGGGCCCGGAAATCCACCCTGGTGCTGGTGATTGCCGCGCTGGCGCTGACGGTCTTCGGCACCACCACGCAGACCTGGCTGACCGTGCAGCTGGACCCCAGCCAGCTGGGCCAGGGCGTCAGCAGCCAGAACGGCCTGCAGGTCCAGGGCAGCAAGGCCGCCACCACGGTGACGGCCCTCGCCCTCGTCGCCCTCGCGGGAGGCCTCGCCGCCTCCATTGCCGGGCGCATCGCCCGCTGGGTCATCACGGCGATCATCCTGCTCGCCGCCGCAGGGATCGTTGCCGCGGCGGCAACCGTGCTGGCCGACCCGCTGGCCGCGGCGCAGGGTTCCATCGCCGCCGCCACCGGCATCAGCGGCAGCAACGTCCAGGTGGCCCTCACCGCATTCCCCGTCCTCGCCGTCGTCGCCGGGTCGCTGCTGGGCCTCGGCGCCCTCGCCATCGTCCCTGCCGGACGGTACTGGAAGAGCCGCACGAAGTACGACGCCGCCGCCAGCGCAGGCGCTTCGGACCCCGCGCAGCCGGCCGATGAGATCGAGAGCTGGGACCGGCTCTCCCGCGGCGACGACCCCACCTGAGCGCGCACCCCGCAGCGCGGCCGGTAACGCGGCAAACACCACTGTCAATAAATGGCAGAATGTAAGCAGTATTGATCCTGAGGAGATTTCCATGAGCAAAGCCCCTGTTTCCGCATCCCAGCCCGCTGCCGGCACCGGCATCTACGACGGCGTCGACCACAGCGAGCCGACCGGCCACGGCAACAGCCCGGCGGCCTGGACCACCGTGATCATCATGCTGGTCGGCGCCCTCATCGCGGCCATCGCGTTCGTCATCGCCAACACCCCGATCTTCGTCGCCGGTGCGGTCGTCATGCTGATCGGCCTCGTGGTGGGCTTCGTGATGCGCAAAGCCGGTTATGGCGTCGGCGGCAGCAAGCTGAAGAACTCCGGCCACTAAGAGTGACTGTTCTCGATGACATCAATGCCGGTGTCAGGGAGGATATGGAGGCCCGCCAGCGCCTCGTCACTCTCGCCGAGCTGAAGGAGCGTGCCGCGGCGGCCGCCCCGGCGCGTGACGCCTGGGCCGCCCTGGGCGGGCCCTCGGACCGGACCCAGCTCAAGGTGATTGCCGAGATCAAGCGGCGCAGCCCCTCCAAGGGCGATCTCGCGAGCATCGCGGACCCGGCCTCGCTCGCCGTGCAGTACGCCGACGGCGGCGCCGCCGTGATCAGCGTCCTCACCGAACAGCGGCGCTTCAACGGCTCCCTCGCCGACCTGGACGCCGTCCGGGCGGCCGTGGAGATCCCGTTGCTGCGCAAGGACTTCATGGTCGACGAGTACCAGATCTGGGAGGCCCGTGCCCACGGAGCCGACCTGATCCTGCTGATCGTCGCCTCGCTGACCGATGCGCAGCTGGGCGAGTACAGTGCGCTCAGCCGTGAGCTGGGCATGAACGTGCTCGTGGAGACCCACACGCCCGGCGAAGTTGAACGCGCCGTTGCCGCGGGCGCGAGAATCATCGGAGTCAACGTCCGCAATCTCAAGACGCTCGACGTCGACCGCTCCGTCTTTGCGGATCTCGCCGCCGGCATCCCCGCCGGCGCGCTCGTGGTCGGGGAATCCGGTGTCCGCGGCGTGGATGACGTCCGGCACTACGCGGCAAACGGCGCCAATGCGGTCCTGGTGGGCGAGGCGCTGGTCAGCCATGCGACCCCGCGCGAGCGGATCGCCGAATTCATGGCCGCCGGCGCCGAAGAAATCGCCGCACGCTCCTGACCCGCGGTCCGGCCCGGCCCCCGGCCGGACCCCGCGGTGCTTCCGTGCGGCACCGAAGATCTAGTTAGCAGTGGAACAGGATGGTGAGACTGATGGTCGATGCGCCAACAGCCGGCTCAGATGAAAGCCCCGTGGATGCGTTCCTGGAGGGCAAGCGCCCGGACGAGGACGGACCGCAGGGTGCACCCTCCCTGCGCCACGCCCCCGGACCCTACTTCGGCTCGTACGGCGGCCGCTGGATGCCCGAATCCCTCATCGCCGCTCTGGACGAACTCGAGGATACCTTCGAGAAGGCCAAGGCTGATCCCGAGTTCACCGCCCAGATCGCGGAGCTGAACAAGAACTACTCCGGCCGTCCCTCGCTGCTCACCGAAGCCAAGCGCTTCGCCGAGCACGCCGGGGGAGTCCGCATCTTCCTCAAGCGCGAGGACCTGAACCACACCGGCTCGCACAAGATCAACAACGTGCTGGGCCAGGCGCTGTTGGCCAAGCGGATGGGCAAGACCCGTGTGATCGCCGAGACCGGAGCCGGCCAGCACGGCGTGGCCAGTGCCACCGCCGCCGCCCTGCTGGGCCTGGAGTGCGTGGTCTACATGGGCGCCGAGGACTGCCGCCGGCAGGCCCTCAACGTGGCCCGGATGGAGCTGCTCGGGGCCACCGTCATCCCGGTGACCAACGGATCGCAGACGCTCAAGGACGCCATCAATGAGGCCCTCCGCGACTGGGTCGCGAACGTGGACAACACGCACTACCTGCTCGGAACCGCGGCCGGGGCGCACCCGTTCCCGGCCATGGTCCGGTACTTCCACGAGGTCATCGGCGAGGAGGCCCGCGCCCAGATCCTGGAACAGACCGGCCGGCTGCCGGACGCCGTCTGCGCCTGCATCGGCGGCGGCTCCAACGCCATCGGCATCTTCCACGGCTTCCTGGATGACCCCTCGGTGAAGATCTACGGCTTCGAAGCCGGCGGCGAAGGCGTCGAAACGGGTCGCCACGCGGCCACCATCACGCTGGGCAAGCCCGGCGTGCTGCATGGCGCCCGGTCCTACCTCATGCAGGACGACGACGGCCAGACCATCGAGTCGCACTCCATCTCGGCTGGCCTGGACTACCCGGGCGTCGGACCCGAGCACTCCTACCTCGCCGACATCGGCCGGGTCAGCTACGAGCCCATCACGGACAGCGAAGCCATGGAGGCCTTCCGGCTGCTTTGCCGGACCGAGGGCATCATCCCGGCCATCGAGTCCGCGCACGCCCTGGCCGGCGCGATCAAGATCGGCCAGCGGCTCGCCGCGGAGGCTGGCGATGCGTCAGAAAAGATCGTCCTCGTGAATCTCTCCGGCCGCGGCGACAAGGACGTGGCCACCGCCGCGGAATGGTTCGACCTGCTGGACAAAGATTCACCCGAACACGAGATCGCCCAGGAGGGGGAGCAGCTGTGAGCACCGCCGAAAACAGCGCAGAAGGCAAGCAGCAGCCCGCCAGCAAGTCCGCGGCGGCCATCGACCGCGCCCGGGCCCAGGGCCGTGCCGCCCTCATCGGCTACCTGCCCGCTGGCTACCCGAGCGTCGAGGACACCATCGCCGCGGGCATCGCCCTGGCCGAAAACGGCGCCGACCTGATCGAAATCGGCATCCCGTATTCGGATCCGGTGATGGACGGCCAGGTCATCCAGGCCGCCACCACGGAGGCCCTCGCCAAGGGCTTCCACGTCGGCCAGGTGTTCGACGTCGTGCGCGGCATCACGAGCAAGACCGACGCGGCCGTCCTGGTCATGACCTACTGGAACCCCGTGGTCCGGATGGGCGTGGACGAGTTCTCCCGCCGCCTGGCGGACGCCGGGGGAGCCGGGCTGATCACGCCGGACCTGATCCCGGACGAGGCGGCGGAATGGATGGCCGCCTCGGACAGGTACGGCCTGGACCGGGTGTTCCTCGTGGCGCCGTCCTCCTCGCCGGAACGGATGAAGCGCACGGTCGACGCAAGCCGCGGCTTCGTCTACGCCGTCTCCATCATGGGCGTCACCGGCGCCCGCACCTCGGTCAGCTCCGCTGCCAAGGACGTCGTGGCCGCAGCGCGCGCGGCGGGCGCCGAGCGCGTCTGCGTCGGCCTGGGCGTCTCCAACGCGGGCCACGTCCGCGAAATCGCCGCCTACGCGGACGGAGTAATCGTCGGCACGGCCCTCGTCGCGGCGATCGGTGAGGGCGGCGTCGATGCTGTAGCGTCCTTGACGAAAGAGCTCAGCACCGGCCTCACCAAGGAAGAAGCGTAAGCAATGCAGTCAGTCCTCCGCGCGGCAGCGATGGTTCCCGCGAGCATTCCGAGCCCGGACTGGTCCGGCTTCGATATCCCGCTGCCCTGGGGGTCCCTGCGCATCCACGCCTACGCGCTGTGCATCCTGGCCGGCATCATCGCCGGCCTCTGGCTGACGTCGGTGCGCTGGGCGCGCCGCGGTGCGTCCGAGGGCAGCGTCTGGGACATTGCCATCTGGGCGATCCCCTTCGGCATCATCGGCGGCCGGCTCTATCACGTGGTGTCCTCGCCGGACGCCTATTTCGGCCCGGGCTTCGACGGCACCGGCGACCTGTCCCTGATCCCGCAGATCCAGCGCGGCGGACTCGGCATCTGGGGTGCCGTGGTGCTGGGTGCCGTCGGCGCCTGGATCGGCTGCCGCCGGGCCGGAGTCAAGCTCAGCGCCTTCGTTGACGCCGCGGCGCCCGGCCTGCTGCTCGCCCAGGCGATCGGCCGCTGGGGCAACTACTTCAACCAGGAGCTCTTCGGCGGCCCGACCACCCTGCCGTGGGGCCTCCAGGTCGACGCCGACAGCCCCAACTTCCCGGCCGGGATGCCCGCCGACACGCTGTTCCACCCGACCTTCCTCTACGAATCCGTGTGGAACCTCGTCGGAGTGGCGCTGCTGCTCGCGTTGGACCGCAAGTTCGCGTTCCGCCGCGGCCGGCTGTTCTGGCTCTACGCCATCTACTACACGCTGGGCCGCGTCTGGATCGAGGCCATGCGGATCGACGACGCCGAACAGATTAACCTCTTCGGCATCACCACCCGGCTCAATGTCTGGACCAGCATCTTCGTCCTGCTCGCCGCCCTGGTGGTCTTCATCGTCCTCGGACTGCGCAAGCGCGACGTGCCGGACACCCCGTACCTGCCGGGACGCGAGCCCGAGTCCGCGGCGCTTGCCGGGGACGCCGAGGACGAGACGGCCGGCGTCGAGACGACAGACCACGAGACGACAGGCAGCGACAGGGACGCCGCCGACGAAGAAGCCGACAAGACGGCTGACGACGAGACCGCCGACGCCGCCGTCGGGCCCGAGCCGGCGACGGAACCCGGCGAACCCCGGGAGCCGGCGACGGTCCCGGCCGACCGCGGAACCATCCGCCATTCGGACTCTGCTGTCTCAGATACTGAATCGCGTGATAATCTCCGGGAGAACCAGAGCGGTCCGGACCGCGCCTCAGCCTCAGCTGCGGCGGCCGGAGAATCCACCGGCGGCACCATGCCCGCCACCGGAGAACCGGCAACCGGAGTATCCGGCCGCCGGGCCACCGGGACCGCACCGGACGCTGACAGCACCAAGTAACTCAGCTCCGGCAATCGGGCTGCAGGGCGATCGCCGGCTGGGTCCGAGTCCACAGCGTCGTGGCGACAGGGTTTGTACGATTGAGCAGGCAGCAGACAGCTGCGCGCTATGCAAACCCAGGTCGGCGACCCGCGTAACTGTTCGTACAGCAAGCGGCGCTGGCCTACAATTCGAGTAGGAAAATCACGTTGTTGTGCCCGTCACACCGGCGCACCGATTCGGGCCAATGTTGTCCCTCCCATACGCACGATCAGGAGGAAGGACGTCTCCCATGACCCAAACCCTGCATAGCCCCAGCTGGTCCGGTCCGGAACAGCCCACTACGGCGGTCTCACCGTTCAAGCGTTTTGCGGCGCTGCCCGAAGCTGCCGGGCTTTACAACCCGGAGCAGGAGAAGGACGCCTGCGGGCTGGCCATCATCGCCACCCTGCGCGGCGAGCCCGGCTACGACATCGTCGATGCCGCCCTGACCGCCCTGCGCAACCTTGAGCACCGCGGTGCCGTCGGCGCCGATGAAGGAACCGGCGACGGCGCCGGCCTCCTCATGCAGGTCCCGGACGAGTTCTTCCGTGCAGTTACCGACTTCGAACTCCCCGCCGCCGGGCAGTACGTTGTGGGCACCGCGTTCCTGCCGGCCGAACAGCGCGAATCCGATGCCGCCAAGGCAGGCATTGAGGGTCTCGCGGCCGACGAAGGCCTCACCGTCCTGGGCTGGCGTGAAGTCCCGATCGTGGCCGACCTCGTCGGAGCCATGGCCCGGGCCTGCATGCCGTACTTCGCGCAGCCCTTCTTCGCTTCCAGCACCGGCGAGACGCTCTCCCGCAACGAACTCGACTCCCGGGCCTGGCGGATCCGCAAGCGCGCCCAAAACAAGTACGGCGTGTACTTCCCCTCGCTGTCCTCCCGGACCATCGTCTACAAGGGCATGCTCACCACCGCCCAGCTGGAGCCGTTCTACCCTGACCTCTCGGACAAGCGCTTCAAGACCAAGCTTGCGATCGTCCACTCGCGCTTCTCCACCAACACCTTCCCGTCCTGGCCGCTGGCCCAGCCGTTCCGCACCATCGCCCACAACGGCGAGATCAACACGGTCAAGGGCAACCGGAACTGGATGCGCGCCCGCCAGTCGCAGCTGGCCAATCCGCTGCTGGGGGACAGCCCGGAAGAGCTGTACCCGATCTGCACCCCGGGCGCCTCGGACTCGGCCTCCTTCGACGAGGTCGCCGAACTGCTCTGGCTCTCCGGCCGGCCCATCACGCACTCGATCATGATGATGATCCCCGAGGCCTGGGAAAACCACGCCACGATGGATCCCGCCCGGCGCGCGTTCTACGAGTACCACTCGCTGCTGATGGAGCCGTGGGACGGTCCCGCCGCCGTGTCCTTCACCGACGGCAACCTCGTCGGCGCCACCCTGGACCGCAACGGGCTGCGCCCCGGACGGTACTGGATCACCGAGGACGGCCTCGTCGTCTTCGCCTCCGAGGTCGGCGTGATCGACGTCGAACCCTCCAAGGTGGTCAAGAAGGGCCGCGTTTCGCCGGGCAAGATGTTCCTCGTGGACACCGAAGCCGGCCGGATTATCGACGACGCCGAGGTCAAGGCCGAGGTGGCCGCGGCCAACCCCTGGGCCGAGTGGCTCAAGGACAACCTGATCGACCTCAAGGACCTGCCCGAACGCGAGCACGTGGTGCACACCGCCGCCTCGGTCAACATCCGCCAGCGCACCTTCGGCTACACCACCGAGGAACTGAAGATCCTGCTCGGCCCGATGGCCCGGACCGGCGCCGAACCCCTCGGCGCCATGGGGTCGGACACCCCGGTGGCCGTGCTCTCCAAGCGGCCCCGGCTGCTCTTCGACTACTTCGTGCAGTCCTTCGCGCAGGTCACCAACCCGCCGCTGGACGCCATCCGCGAGGAACTGGTCACGTCCCTGACCTGCGCGATCGGCCCCAACGGCAACCTGCTGGACACCAAGCAGGTGCGCCAGCCGCAGGTCTCGCTGCCGTTCCCCGTGATCAACAACGACCAGCTCGCCAAGATCGCGAACATCGAGAACGCCGACGGCGACCGGGTCGCCATGAAGGTGCGCGGCCTCTACCGCCCCGACGGCGGCGAGAACGCCCTGCGCGCCCGGCTGACCGAAATCTGCGAGCAGGTCTCCGGCGCCATCAACCGCGGCGTCCAGTACGTCGTGCTCTCGGACCGCGACTCCAACGCCCAGTGGGCGCCGATCCCGTCCCTGCTGCTGGTCAGCGCCGTGCACCACCACTTGCTGCGCAGTGCCAACCGCACCAAGACGGCGCTCGTGGTCGAGGCCGGCGACGTCCGCGAAACACACCACGTCGCCGTGCTGATCGGCTATGGCGCCTCTGCGGTGAACCCGTACCTGGCGATGGAATCCGTGGAGCAGCTCATCAGTTCCGGAGACGTCACCGGCGTCACCCCGCAGGACGGCGTCTACAACCTGATCAAGGGCCTCGGCAAGGGCGTCCTGAAGATCATGTCCAAGATGGGCATCTCCACGGTCGCGTCCTACACCGGCGCCCAGACCTTTGAAGCCCTCGGCCTCGGCCAGGACCTGGTGGACGAATACTTCTCCGGCACCCACTCCCAGCTCGGCGGCGTCGGCCTCGACGTCATCGCCGCGGAGGTCGCTGCGCGCCACCGGATGGCGTACCCGGAAAACGGCATCGAACAGCCGCACCAGCCCCTGCTGGGCGGCGGCGAGTACCAGTGGCGCCGCGACGGTGAACCGCACCTGTTCAACCCCGAGACGGTGTTCCGGCTGCAGCACGCCACGCGTGAACGCCGCTACGACATCTTCAAGGCCTACACCCGTGGGGTGGATGACCAGTCCGAGAACCTGATGACCCTGCGCGGGCTGCTCAAGTTCAAGGGCGGCCTGCGCCCCGCGGTCCCGCTCGAGGAAGTGGAGTCCGTCTCCAGCATCGTCAAGCGGTTCTCCACCGGCGCCATGAGCTACGGCTCCATCTCGCAGGAAGCCCACGAGACGCTGGCCATCGCGATGAACCGGCTCGGCGGCAAGTCCAACACCGGGGAGGGCGGCGAGGACGTGGACCGGCTCCTGGATCCGACCCGGCGCTCGGCCGTCAAGCAGATCGCCTCGGGCCGCTTCGGCGTCACCAGCCTCTACCTGACCAACGCCGACGACATCCAGATCAAGATGGCACAGGGTGCAAAGCCCGGCGAGGGCGGCCAGCTGATGGCCCAGAAGGTCTACCCCTGGGTGGCCCGGACCCGGCACTCCACACCCGGCGTCGGGCTCATCTCCCCGCCGCCGCACCACGACATCTACTCGATCGAGGACCTCGCGCAGCTTATCTACGATGCCAAGCGCGCCAACCCCTCGGCGCGGGTGCACGTCAAGTTGGTCTCCGAGGTCGGCATCGGCACGGTCGCGGCCGGCGTCACCAAGGCCAAGGCCGACGTCGTGCTGGTTTCCGGCCACGACGGCGGCACCGGCGCCTCGCCGCTGAACTCGCTTAAGCACGCCGGCGTGCCGTGGGAACTCGGCCTCGCCGAGACCCAGCAGACCCTGATGCTCAACGGCCTGCGCGACCGCGTGGTGGTGCAGGTGGACGGTCAGCTCAAGACCGGCCGCGACGTCGTGATCGCCGCGCTGCTCGGCGGCGAGGAGTTCGGTTTCGCCACCGCGCCGCTGGTGGTCTCCGGCTGCATCATGATGCGCGTCTGCCACCTGGACACCTGTCCGGTGGGCGTCGCGACGCAGAACCCCGAGCTGCGCTCACGCTTCACCGGCAAGCCCGAATTCGTGGTCAACTTCTTCGAATTCCTCGCCGAGGAAGTCCGCGAGATTCTGGCCGAACTCGGCTTCCGGAGCCTCGAGGAAGCGATCGGCCACGCCGAAATGCTCGACACCCGCGAGGCGATCAGCCACTGGAAGGCCGAAGGGCTGGACCTGGACCCCATCCTGCACGGACTGGAGTTCGACGACGATGCGCCGCTGCGCAACCTCACGGGCCAGAACCACGAGCTGGACAAGCACTTCGACCAGCGACTGATCGCGATGGCCGCCGAGGCCCTCAGCGACCGGACCCCGGTGAAAATCGCCGTCGACGTGATCAACACGGACCGGTCCGTGGGCACCATGCTCGGCCACGTGGTCACCAAGACCTTCAGCACCGACGTGCTCGCCACCGACACGATCGACATCACGCTGACCGGCACCGCCGGACAGTCGCTCGGCGCGTTCCTGCCGGCCGGCATCACGCTCCGGATGTTCGGCGACTCCAACGACTACGTCGGCAAGGGTCTTTCCGGAGGCCGCATCATCGTCCGCCCGGACCGCACCAACGTGTTCCCGGCGGAGCGGAACGTGATCGCCGGCAACGTGATCGGATACGGCGCCACGAGCGGCGAGTTGTTCCTGCGCGGGCAGGTGGGGGAGCGCTTCATGGTGCGCAACTCCGGCGCCACCGCGGTGGTCGAAGGCATCGGCGACCACGGCTGCGAGTACATGACCGGCGGCCAGGCGCTTATCATCGGCCGCACCGGCCGCAACTTCGGCGCCGGCATGTCCGGCGGCACCGCCTACGTCCTGGACCTGCAGACCGAACGGGTCAACAAGCAGGCCCTCGACGCCGGCGAGCTGCAGCTGCGCGAACTCGACGCCGAAGACCGCGAAATCGTCCACGGACTGCTGGTCAAGCACCTCGAGGAGACCGAGTCGCAGCACGCGGCCCGGCTGCTCGAGAACTTCGACGACACCGCGGCCCGCATCACCAAGGTGCTGCCGCGCGACTACGCGGCCGTGCTGCAAACCCGTCTTGACGCCATCGAAGAGGGCCTGGACCCCGACGGCGAAGAAGTTTGGTCTCGAATCCTGGAGGTGACCGGTGGCTGATCCACGCGGATTTCTGAAAGTACGCCAGCGTGAAACACAGCCGCGCCGTCCCGTCCCGGTCCGCATCATGGACTGGAAAGAGGTTTACGAAGCCCAGGAGAAGGGCGTCCTGAAGAGCCAGGCCGGCCGCTGCATGGACTGCGGTGTCCCGTTCTGCCACCAGGGCTGCCCGCTGGGCAACCTCATCCCGGAGTGGAACGACCTCATCTGGCGGGACAAGGGCGAGGAAGCGATGGAGCGGCTGCACGCCACCAACAACTTCCCCGAGTTCACCGGCCGGCTCTGCCCGGCACCCTGCGAGGCCTCCTGCGTGCTGGGCATCAACCAGCCCGCCGTGACCATCAAGCAGGTCGAGGTTTCCATCGTGGACCAGGCCTTTGACAAGGGCTGGGTCAACCCGCTGCCGCCGGCACGCCTCTCCGGCAAGACGGTCGCCGTCGTCGGTTCCGGCCCCGCCGGGCTCGCCGTCGCGCAGCAGCTGACCCGGGTGGGCCACACCGTCGCCGTTTATGAGCGCGACGACAAGATCGGTGGCCTGCTCCGCTACGGCATCCCCGACTTCAAGATGGAAAAAGAGCACGTGGACCGCCGCTTGGACCAGATGAAGGCCGAAGGCACCCGCTTCCGGACCGGCGTCGCCGTCGGCACCGATGTGACCTGGGAACAGCTGCGCCGGCGCTACGACGCCGTCGTGGTCGCCACCGGCGCAACCGTGCCGCGGGACCTGCCCATCCCGGGCCGGGACCTTGAGGGCGTGCACTTCGCGATGGATTACCTCGTCCCGGCCAACCGCGTGGTGGCCGGCGAGACGGTGGAAAACCAGATCAACGCCGCCGGCAAGCACGTTGTGATCCTCGGCGGCGGCGACACCGGCGCGGACTGCCTCGGCACCGCACACCGGCACCAGGCAGCGTCCGTGACCACGCTGGCGATCGGCAAGCAGCCGTCCGCTGAGCGGGCCGCGCACCAGCCCTGGCCGACGTTCCCCACCCTGTTCGAGGTGGCCAGCGCGCACGAGGAGGGCGGCGAACGTACCTACCTCGCCTCCACCGTGGAATTTGTCGGCGAGAACGGCAAGCTGACCGGCGTGAAGGTTGCCGAGACTGAATTCGTCGACGGCAAGCGCCTGCCGAAGGCCGGCACCGAACGGATCATCCCGGCGGACCTCGTTTTCCTGTCCCTGGGCTTCACCGGCGCCGAACCCGCCGGGATCACCGAGCAGGTGCACGCCGAGTTCGACGGCCGCGGGAACGTGGCCCGGGACGGTTACTACATGACCAACACGGAAGGGGTCTTCGTCGCCGGAGACGCCGGCCGCGGTCAGTCCCTGATCGTCTGGGCCATCGCCGAGGGCCGCGCCTGCGCCGCCGCGGTGGACAAATTCCTGATGGGCAGCACCATTCTCCCGGCGCCAGTTGCGCCGACCGACCGGGCGATCGCCGTCCTGTAACCCGGTCCGGACCCTGCCGGGTCCGGACCGGGCACCGGCCGTTCATCACCGCGACAACTTAAAACAACCAAGAGACAACTAGGGTAGGTATATGAGACGCGCTAAAATTGTGGCCACCTTCGGACCGGCGATCGCGAGCTTCGAGAACACGCTTGCCGTGCTGGAAGCCGGGGTCGACGTGGCCCGCATGAACATGAGCCACGGAGATTACTCCGTGCACGACAACACCTACGAGAACGTCCGCAAGGCCGCCGGCCAGCTCGGCAAGGCCGTCGCCATCATGGCCGACCTGCAGGGCCCGAAGATCCGCCTCGGCCGCTTCGTTGACGGACCGCACCTGCTGGCCGTCGGTGACACCTTCACGATCACCACCGAGGACGTCCCGGGCACCAAGGACATCTGCTCCACGACGCTGAAGAGCCTCACCGAGGACGTAAACCCCGGCGACTCGCTGCTGATCGACGACGGCAAGGTGGCGCTGCGCGCCATCGAGGTGGACGACGTCAAGGTCGTCGCCCAGGTGGTTGTCGGCGGCTACGTGTCCAACAACAAGGGCATCAACCTGCCCGGCGTGGCCGTCAACGTGCCCGCGCTGAGCGAAAAGGACGAGGACGACCTCCGCTGGGCCATGCGCCGCGGCGTGGACATGGTGGCCCTCTCCTTCGTCCGCGACGCCTCGGACATCAAGCGCGTCCACGAAATCATGGACGAAGAAGGCCGCCGCGTGCCGGTGATCGCCAAGATCGAAAAGCCGCAGGCCGTGGACCAGCTCCCGGAGATCATCGACGCCTTCGACGCCATCATGGTGGCCCGTGGCGACCTCGGTGTGGAGCTGCCGCTCGAGGAAGTGCCGATCGTGCAGAAGCGCGCCGTCGAACTGGCCCGCCGCTGGGCCAAGCCCGTCATCGTGGCCACCCAGGTGCTCGAATCCATGATCGACAACCCGCGCCCGACCCGCGCCGAGGCCTCCGACTGCGCCAACGCCGTGCTCGACGGCGCGGACGCCGTCATGCTCTCGGGCGAGACCAGCGTGGGCAAGTTCCCGATCGAGACCGTCAAGACAATGGCCCGGATCATCGAATCCACCGAGGTCCACGGCCTGGAGCGCGTCCCCCCGCTGGGCACCAAGCCCAAGACCCGCGGCGGCGCCATCACCCGTGCCGCCGTCGAGATCGCCGACCAGCTGGAAGCAAAGTACATCTGTACCTTCACCCAGTCCGGCGACTCCGCACGACGCCTGTCGCGGCTGCGGCCGATGCGCCCGGTCTTTGCCTTCACCCCGGTGGAGCACGTCTGGAACCAGCTCGCGCTGACCTGGGGCATCCAGCCGGTACTGGTCCCGATGGTGGGCCACACCGACGAGATGACCGCCCAGGTGGACCGCAACCTGCTCGAGATGGATCTCGTCGAGGACGGCGACATGGTGGTCATTGCGGCCGGTTCGCCTCCCGGAAAGGCCGGTTCCACGAACATGCTGAAGGTCCACAAGGTAGGCGACCTGGCCGACGCCGGCAGCCACGGCGAGAACGCCGTCACCAAGGACAAGCTCGGCCCCTGGCCGGAAAAGAAGAAGAAGAACACCAAGATCTAGTTCTTCTCCAGATACACCAAAGGGAGGGCCCCGCCGCTGGCATTCAGCGGCGGGGCCCTCCCTTGGTTTTCCTGCGTGCCGGCTGTGGGCTAGTTGACCTGGTTGATGATGGTTTCGGCGACCTCGCGCATGCTGAGGCGGCGGTCCATGGATGTCTTCTGGATCCAGCGGAACGCTTCCGGCTCCGTCAGGCCCATCTTGGTGGTCAGGAGGCTCTTGGCGCGCTCCACGAGCTTGCGGGTGGCGAACTGCTCCTGCAGGTCGCTCACCTCGCTTTCGAGGGCCTTGATTTCCTCGTGCCGGGACAGTGCGATCTCCAGGGCCGGGATCAGGTCGGCCGGGGTGAAGGGCTTCACCACGTAGGCCATGGCGCCGGCGTCGCGGGCGCGCTCGACCAGTTCCTTCTGGCTGAACGCGGTCAGCAGCACCACTGGGGCGATCCGGGCCTTGACGATCTTCTCGGCCGCGGAGATGCCGTCCATGACGGGCATCTTGACGTCCATCAGGACGAGGTCGGGCTTGAGCTCTTCCGCGAGCTGTACGGCCTTCTCGCCGTTGTCCGCCTCGCCGACGACGTCGTAGCCCTCGCCACGCAGGATCTCGATGATGTCCAGCCGGATGAGGGTCTCATCCTCGGCGACGACGACGCGGCGCGCCGGCTGGGAGGTGGGGGTTGACTCCGTCTGTTCTGACACGGGTACTCCTTGGAAAGGTACGGCGGGAACTGGACCATCTGAGGCACGTCCGCGGGTGTACTGGGGGCCGGTAGGGATCGATGCGGCGTCACTGGCGCGATTCTGGAATTCAGCCTATCTGCATGTAGAGTAATTTCGCGCACCGGAAGCGATCGCGTTGCTCACAGCACCATCGAGCAAGCGAATATGACAGCCGGTGTACTCCGCGCCCGAGTGGCGGAATTGGCAGACGCGCCGCACTCAAAATGCGGTATCGAAAGGTGTGTGGGTTCGAGTCCCACCTCGGGCACGTGTTTTCCCTGTTCAGTGGCCTGCGGGTCACTGAACGTGCACAAACTGTTCACTGATGGACCCCCTCGGGGGCTTTTTTTGTTGGTGGCTGTGCCTTCTCCTGGGTTTGGGCAGCGGTGTGGCTGGTTATCTGTTCATGGCGGGGAGGGTCTTGAACTGCATGACCTGATGCTGGCTGGGCGAGCGGAGTCGCCTCGGCTCGTTTGCACTAATTCCGGTCACGACTGTTCATGGCAAGATTTCCGGATCTGTCTTTGTCGTACCGGGTTGTGTTGAGAGCGGGCAGATGCGGCTCGAACGGTTTCTTGCCTGTTCTGTCGAATATTTCTGGCCCTGCACGGGAAGCTGAAACTGGCTCCACGCTGTGACGATGGTGAGCGACGAAAACCGAGCCACGGCGTCCGGACCGCACACCCATCTTCAGCCGTGGATAGTCCGAATTGATCCAGCTGTGGGAGCTTAAGAGCGCGCAGACGATCAGAGTCTTTGGGTGTTTTCGTGGCGCCCCGTTGGCGGAGCCTCTCACACACCCGATGCTTGACTTGGGTCGGGTCACAAACCCTGTTGGTCTGTGGGTGGGTGTTCGGCCACGCAGAAGAGGTTCCCCTCCCGGTCAGCAAGAGTGGTCCACCGCACGTGTGGGAATTCGTCAAGGACGTCCCACTGGTAAGTGGCACCGAGGTCGAGGAGGCGTCTGACCTCGGCCTGTCGTGACCCCCAGGGCACGGTCAGATCTAGGTGGAACGTTTGGTGCTCGGGGCGAGGACCGGTCATGGGTTGGAAGAACATTGCGAACCCTCCGGGACCCGCAGATGGCAGGTAGACGCTGTCGCCGCCCGGTGAGGGCAAGGCGCCGGTCACGGACGCCCAAAAATCGGCAAGCGTGGCTGGATTCTGAGCCTCCAGGTTGATCGCACCAAGGGTGATCTGATGTGTCGTCATGGTTGCAACGCTAACAGGATCCTCGGACAGCCTCTCGTTAGTGCACGGCGGCGTCGATGCCTCCCGAGACTGGGGCGTCATCCCCAGCCGTCGCAGGTTCCACCTTTCGGAAGCCAACTCAAACATAATGGCTCCGCCCCCGGCGCTCAGCCGCAGCTCAGCCGGTGCTATCGAGGATCAGGCGCGCCGCCTCCGTTGGTTGGTCCCAGTGCGGGAAGTGACCGCAGCTTTCGAACCAGTGGAGCGTTGCATCCGGGAACAGCTCCATGGCCCGCGCCGCCTCACTGGGAGCGGTGACCTTGTCCTTCCGCCCCCATCCAATGACCACTTTGCCCTTGAGTGAACCGGCCGGTGCGCCTTCCTGGCGGGGTCCGTGAATCAGCGCGTTGAGGGCAGGGTCCAGACTGGTCGATGTCTTGAACCCACGAAGTTCATGCAGGACCAGATCCTGCGGCAGCTTCCATGGGTGGGCGGAGAACTGAGCCAACAGGGCCGTGCGGCCAACGGGGTTGCCCGTGAGGAAGGGGAGCGCCGGTTGGATACGGCGCACCAGTGCGACGGATGCCTTGATGCTTGCTCCAAAGATCGCTGCCTGGCGGTCATTCCAGAATCCACCAGGGTCCAGTGCGATCGTGGTGCCAGCGTGCCCTCGCCGTGCCATTTCCAACACCATCCGGGCGCCCATGGAGCTGCCTACCAGATCAAGGTCACCCAGTTCCCGGTCGCGGATAAAGGCTTCGACGGCATCGGTCAGCGTGGCAATGGTGGTTTCTCCGGTTAGCGGCGCGGATTCGCCGCAACCGGGGAGGTCGACGGCGATGACATCGCGTTCAGCGGCCAGCGCCGGGATTATCGGGTTCCAGTTACCAATACTGGAACCGAGCCCATGGATCAGGAGGAGTGGCTTACCGGAGCCTTGCCGGGTTGAGTGCAGCATGACTTCACTGTAAGGGGCGGTGCAACATATCTGGCCAGAGGTCATCTGGCGAAAGGCTCGACGGCACAGCGATACGCGGTTGGGCAGCGCATCCAACACGCCTCAGGTCGAACAAATCTCAGGCAGGGGCGAAGAGTTCATGCGCCACGTTGTCGGGGCCCTGAATTCCAGGATGTTACCGGCGCCGAGGCAGCCTGGTTTGGGGCGCCGAACTGGGCAAAAGCTAGGGTGTGCACAATGTGCACACCCTAGCGTTCGGATTGAGTCTTACTGGTGCCGGACCGGGCCGGATTGCGGAGGTTTGCGGGGGAGTGGCGGAAACTCAAGGGCCGGAACCCGGTTCGAGTCCCACCTCGGGCACAGTGGTTCCGCGGGGCTATTCTGGATGCATGGATGCCGTGTCCCTTCCAGCCGTCACGTTGAGCGGCCACTTCGCCCGGGACTTTCCGGAGATGGCCATTGCTTGGCGCGCAGAGGACATGCCTGACCCTCGATTACTGGTGCTCAACGAGCCGCTGGCAACCGAACTGGGCCTGGACGCTGACTTCTTACGAAGTGCCGAAGGGATGGGCCTGTTGACCGGGCATCGGCTCCCGGTCGATGCCACGCCGGTCGCGCAGGCTTACGCGGGACACCAGTTCGGCTGGTACGCCCACCGGCTCGGCGACGGGCGCGCCCTCTTGCTCGGCGAGATCACGCACGCCGACGGCATGCCGCGGGACGTGCATCTCAAGGGTTCCGGACGTACACCGTTCGCCCGCGGGGGAGACGGTCTGGCCGTCGTCGGGCCGATGCTCCGCGAATATCTCATCAGTGAAGGCATGCACGCGTTAGGCGTTGCCACCACACGGTCCCTGGCTGTGGTGGCCACGGGGCGTCCCGTGCAGCGTGACACTGTGTTGCCCGGGGCCGTGCTCACCCGCGTCGCTACGAGTCATGTGCGCGTCGGCAGTTTCCAGTACGCCGCGGCCAGGGGCGACGTCGGCCTCGTTCGCCGCCTCGC
The DNA here is from genome assembly GCF_052113385.1 of Arthrobacter sp. YAF16. Lineage (NCBI taxonomy): Bacteria > Bacillati > Actinomycetota > Actinomycetes > Micrococcales > Micrococcaceae > Arthrobacter > Arthrobacter sp. YAF16. Next base: position 25,054 of record NZ_JBFRDC010000006.1, on the reverse strand, counting down.
CGACTATGCGATCACCCGGCACTATCCGGCGACGGAGCGGGCCGAAAACCCCTACCTAGCCCTCTTCCGCTCGGTGGTTGGTGCGCAGGCGTCGCTGGTGGCCCGCTGGATGCTGGTGGGATTCGTCCACGGGGTAATGAACACCGACAACATGACGATCTCAGGCGAGACCATCGATTACGGCCCGTGTGCTTTCATGGACGCGTTCGACCCTGCCGCCGTCTACAGTTCGATCGACGAAACAGGGCGCTACGCCTATCGGAACCAGCCAGTCGTGGCGGAATGGAACCTCGCCCGTCTCGCCGAGTCGCTGATGCCGCTGCTGCACGAGGACCAGGAGACAGCCATCCAGCTTGCAGTGGAATCACTGGACGATTTCCGCCAGCAGTACAGTGCTGACTGGGCGGCCGGAATGAACAGGAAGCTTGGCTTCCGTCCAGGGCTCGGGGATGAGGTGACATCCCCCCTCGTCGAGGAGTTGTTGACCCTCCTGCGGCAGGGACACGTGGACTACACCTCGATCTTCCGCAGCCTAGGCAAAGCGGCCCGCGGCCGCCCTGAGCCAGCCCGGCAGCTCATACCGGATAGGACGGCTTTTGATGACTGGGCTGGGCGCTGGCGTGCCTTGAACCCGGACGCCGACGCGATGGACCGGGTTAATCCTGCGTACATTCCCCGCAACCACCTGGTGGAGGAAGCCTTGGCCGCTGCCACCGGCGGCGACCTGGAGCCGCTGTTCCGGCTGATGGATGCGGTCACCGACCCGTATAACGAACGCCCCGGTCTCGAGCGATACGCCATGGGCGCGCCCGATGACTTCGGCGCGTACCGCACGTTCTGCGGAACCTGAGCCGTTGACCCGCTCAAGCAGACTGAACTGAACCTGTTGGCAGGGGATTCGGATGGGCCCGCCGTACCGTATCGACACTCATCAGCACATCGTTCCGCCGGGGTATGCGCGGTGGATGCGTGACAAGGGGATAGACCCCGGTGGGATCGGTCTGCCGCCGTGGTCCGAGCGCTCCGCGTTGAAGTTCATGGACAGGCACGAGGTGCAAACCGGCATTCTTTCCCTGTCCACGCCCGGCGTCTATTTCGGGGACGTGATGGAGGCGCGGCTGAGGGCGCGCGAGGTGAACGAGTTCTGTGCGGAGGTGGTGGCCGCGCAGCCGGACCGGTTCGGGTTCTTTGCGGCGCTCACCCTGCCGGACGTGGAAGGCGCCCTCGCGGAGGCCCGGTACGCCCTGGACACCCTCCTGGCGGACGGGATCGTGTTGCTGGCCAACAACGACGGCCGCTACCTCGGAGACCCGGGATTTGAGCCCTTGCTGGAGTTCCTGCACCACCGCCGGGCCGTGGTCTTCATCCACCCCGGTGAGCTGCCCGCACCGCCGGTGCCGGGCATACCCGCCTTTGCCGCGGATTTCATGCTCGACACCACCCGCACCGCTATCAGCCTTGTCCTGTCCGGTGCGATGGAGAAGTTCCCCGGCATTAAGTTCGTCCTGGCGCACGCAGGCGGATTCGTGCCCTTCATCGCCCACCGGATCCTGCTGACCATGCTCCTCGACAGGGACCTGGCTCTCAACGCGCTGGCGGCGTTGGGAGACAAGAAGCAGTCCGTCCTGCGACGTTTTTACTACGACGTCGCCCTGTCCGCCAGCCCGGCGGCGTTGCCCAGCCTGCTTGAGGTAGCTGACCCGGGTCGCATCACGTACGGCACTGACTTCCCGTTCGCCCCCTTCGCGGCCATCGATTTCCTGAACATGCAGTATGAGAAGTATCCGCTGGATCCCGTACTGCGCGCGGCGATTGACCGCGGCAACGCCGAGGCGCTGTTTCCCCGTCTCCGCCTTGACAGGAATTAGCCGTTGTCTGGCTAAAGTCGGAGAATGGCCGGACCGTCTCGGAGTGGGAGCATCGCTGCTCGAGACCGCAGCTGTATCGGGCGACTCAGGACGAAGCCCACCGATCCTCCCGCCGGTACCTCCGATTCCCCAACCGAGACAGCACACTATGACCAGGACCGTGGAGACGGCAAGACCGGACATCAAGCGGCCTTCGTAGACTCGTCAGGCGGGGCGCTTGAGAGTACCGGATAGAGGGGGAGTCGGCGGCCTGGAGAACCCGACCCGGAAGCGCTCAGCGGGTGTCGTCGCGCTGCGTGAACTCGTGATCCAGTTCGTAGTGGCGGAATTCCGTTTCGCGATCCGATTCACCCGCAACGACGACCTCATGGTCGAGCTGGCGCTGGACCTGGCTGTCCAGTACCTGCAGGTCGTTGTCGGTCATCACTTCCAGATCTTCCGGGAACGCGTCGTCCGGGGTCAGCCGCAGCTTGTCCGTCATCTCTTCGCCAATCTTTGAGCCGTACATTCGTCTATTGTCGGATCAGTGTACTGAGTTATGGCCGCAAGACTCTCCTGTGTATGAAGCGGCACACCGCGACCGCTGCCATCGGTGGGATCGGCGCATGGACTTTGTCGTGCTCTACACGCTGCGCGAGGGCGCTGACCGGTCACGCATCCTCAAAACGTTTCCCCGCCACAAGGCCTACTACAAGGCCTTCCGCGAGGCAGGCGGCGGGCTTGTAGCCCCGGGCCCCTTCCAGACGGCGGATCCCGCAGCGGGTTCTATGGGTATCTTCACGTCCCGCGAGGATGCCGAGCGCTTCATCGCCGAAGACCCGTTCACGGTCGAAGGACTGGTGGACCCGCGCATTCTGGAATGGAACGCCGTCCGCTTCGAGTAAGGCGGTGACCGGCGGCACCTTCCACAGAACCGTCCTAGGCCAGATGTTCAGCGGCCCTCCGCATCATCGTGGCATCCGAGTCGGTCCTCGGACACTCCGTCCGCAGCCTCTCCCTGCTTCGTGTGGTCTCTGCTGTGAGCGCAGTGTTTCCGCAGGTCAGAGGCCTTGCGGGCGTGGGAGGTGGACAAGACTCCAAGAATTTGTGGCGTGCTTCGTAGCATCTCTCCCGTAGCCCGCGTTCTGAAGTTCACAAGATGAACGGCACTGCGTCGTTTTTGCTCTGTTGGCGGATCCGGCCCTCCGCCTTAGCGGGGCCCTCGTTCCGTTCGGCGGCGGCGGTTCACGGCATCTGCAACTGCCACGCCTATGAGCGGGAGCGCGGCGCCTATGGCGGCAACGAAGGCCGGGAGGAGGAAGCTCAGATTTGCCAGCACCGCCAGGGCTCCGATGCCGGCGAGATCAGATGGTTGGCGGTGGCCCAGTACCCGCCGGATAAAAAATCCACGGGCGGCAAGGAATAGAGCCGGGCCGCCAAAGAGGAACAGAACGGTGGCAAGATCGGGGCGGGCGGCCGGATCGCTGATGGCGAGCTGATCACCCACCGCCACCAAGATCAAGCCCGCCAGTAGCACGACCAAAGTGTTGCCTGCCAAGATGCCGGGTCGGAACTGATCATCAACAGAAGCAAGCTTTTTCAGAATTTCCTGTTCGAGGCTATAGAAGTAGCACCACCAGATCGCGACGCTTCCGGCCAAACTTACTGTTCCGGTTACAAATATCAAAGGGTCCGCCAGGTTGCCGGCAATCGCCAGACCGGTTGAGAGGATCGTCTCGCCAAGCGCGATCAGGTAGAACAACCCGAACCGCTCAAAGATCCTTTCTCCCGGGAGCGGGACCCGGCTTCCTTCGGTCTTCTGTCCAGGCAACCGGTGAGCCAGCATATGGCCGCCCAGATCGATCGCGGCAGCGACACCCCAGAACATCAGACGGGGCCCCGGACCGAAAAAGACGCCGGCAATCCAAAACGGAGCGCTCATACACCCCCAGATCAGCGTGCGCACGAAATGGTTGTGGGTGGTGCGGTCAAGTCCCACAGTCAGTAACCATGCACCCCGGCCCAGCTGGACCAGTAGATAGCTCGCGGCAAAAAGCCAGCCGAAGGCGCCAAACGCTGAGCCGATTGAGGCGTTCATGAATAGTGTGATCAGCATGACGATCAGTAGCATCCACTGCACCTCAAACCGCGAAGTGTCCAGCAACGTGGCCGCCCAGGTCGTGTACACCCACACCTTATAGACCGCGAGAAGAAGCACAAACGTCTCACCGGCCGCCACCCATGAAGGATGCTCCAGCAAGTGATGGGAAAGCTGCGACAGCGCGAACACAAAGACCAGATCGAAGAATAGCTCAAGCCGCGTAACCCGGCTTCCGGAGGTTGCGGAACGCATCAGCGACGTGGCACGGAACATTAGCATCCTTCACTGAGCCAGGAGCGGACGGACGCCCGTCCTGTTGTCGAAAGACTGACGACGGTCAGTAGAGAAGTCAAGGGGGAAATTGCCGGAGAGGTGTTACGGCGCACCCTCCGTCGGCGTGATGGTATCGGCGTGCGCGGGCGAACCCTTCCGGGGACTCCGAATCCCTGCGACCTCGGTCCACGCCTACGGCCTGTCCTCACAATGAGCCAGATGAGCCAGAAGAGCCGCCGCTCAGCTCGGGAACGCGGTCCGAGAGCTCCGTGGCAGCTTATTTAGTCAGCGTAATTCCGTTTTCACCTCACGAAACAGCCCATCCTTCGCCCAGCACTGAGCGGCTCCTGCACGAATTGATTGGTCCGGGATTAAAGAATGCACGCTTTGGAACAACACCCCGGTTTTTGCACGGCCACCGATCGTAGGATTTTTGAAGGCGGGCACGCAGCTTCCGGCGAGGTTGCAGAGCCGCACGAGGCTCCGCTCAGGGATGCCGACCGCGGGAGCGAACTGCCTTTGAGTGCTATCAGAACAGGAACGACCTATGACCACCGCCGCCACCGGAATGACTTACTACGTCACAGCAGACGAGCCCCACTTGTTAGCCGAACGCCTCGATGCCGCTGAGGAACTGGCCCGGGCCCGGGCGCTGATGGAAGGTAATCACGGAATTCTCGTGACCCGCCATGGACCGAACTCGTTCACAGTAAACCTGAGCCAGGACGTTCCCTATGGAACCACACAGGAATGCGACCTCGCCTAGAACGGGACCGTGGCGGCAACATACCCTCCCGCGTCACCGTATACCTGGAGGGATATCGCCGATGCTGAACCCAAATGATCCAATATCCGAAATGAGCAAGAAGGCTCGCATGTCCCCAGCCCCCACGGTCACCGGCCAAACTCGAACATCAGCATGCGGTCGATGGTTGCTGGCCGTTCTGTCACTGTGGGTGCTATCCGCGCTGTCGATACTGCTGCCTCTCCTGGTTGGTCTTCAGCCTTGGAACGGTCGCGGGGTCCCCGCCGAATTTTCCGTCTTCGCCTCGATACTGCTCCTTCCGGTTCTCCTTCATGCGGCCTGGAGCCTTGTCCGGCAACAGCGCCGCGATCAGATCGAGGCGTCGACGACCGCCAGACTGATGGACGCGGTCCTGGGCGCTACCAAGGTTTGGCTCTGGGCTGTAGGAGCAGATGGCCGGTTCACCTTCTCCAGCGTGGCAAGCCGGGAGCTGCTCGGCTACGAGCCCTCCGACCTTGTGGGACGCCCGTGCAGTCTCATCATCGACCTTTCCGACCTCAAGACCGCACCGGAACCAGACCCAAGTGCCGGCCGAGTAGGGCTTTTGCTGTCCGCCCGTCACCGGGATGGGCGGCGACGGAGCATCGAGGTCGTCGGATGGCGTCGGTCGGACGTGGAAGGCTGGGGAGCAGGATTTGAGGGAATCGCGCGGCCGCCGGCAGACTGCGCGGTGCGGCGCCCGGCAAATCAGGCGATCGCGGTGCGCCTCGATCGCCTGATCGCCACTCGGACACTGATCACAGCGTTTCAGCCGATCTGTCATCTGGGAACCGGCGAGATTATCGGCGCCGAAGCGCTCACTCGCTTCGTCAGCTCTCCTGTATGGTCCCCGGATCAATGGTTTGCCGACGCCGATTCAATCGGGCGGGGCGCCGAACTCGAATTCCTCGCTTTGGAAACAGCCTTGCTCGCCGCTGCGGATCTTCCTGACCACCTCTATATCGCCGTCAATCTCTCCCCATCGGCATGCCTTGACCCGAGGCTAGGTGACATTGTGGGGAAATCAGGTGTGAAGCCCGAACGTATCGTCGTAGAGCTGACCGAGCATTCAGCCGTCGCTGATTATGCACGCCTCGCGGCAGCATTGGCTCCGCTGAGAAGCGCTGGCTTACGCATTGCTATCGACGACGTCGGCGCCGGGTTCTCGTCGATGCGCCACATACTCAAGCTCGACCCAGAGCTCATCAAACTCGACCGGACAATCGTTGCGGGAATCGACAACGACCCGAAGCAGAGGGCCCTGTGCGCGGCGATGGTCAGTTTCTCGTCACAAATCGAGGCATGCCTGGTCGCCGAGGGAATCGAAACCCATGCAGAACTGGCGGCCGTTACCGAGATGGGAGTGAACGCCGGGCAGGGCTACCTCTTGGGTCGGCCATCCGTCTTGTCGGCGGACTGGTCCCATTGGAGGCAGCGGAACCGGTCGTCACCGAATGAAGATGCCGAATCAAATGACACTTGAACGGTCACTGCTTCGGAGCCGGTCAGCCTCCGGCCAATGCTTCTGACTGGCGCGGGTTTGCGCGCTTTGCCCGGCCAGGAGCACCAATGCCACGACTATGCGGAAAGAATTCAGATGACATCAGGTCCCGAAACCGTCCTTTGGACGCTGCTCATAGGTGTGGACGCCGCCCGGGACCACATCCGCGGCGCCGCAGTCGAATCAGGTTATAGGGCTAAGCCCTACGATGAGGACAGCATCAATATCGAGGTACCGTTTTCCCTCCGCAAGCGACGTCGAACCGTGCGGTTTACCGCTACCGTACGACCGTCCGCGCGTGGTGCAGACGTGGTCTGGACAGCACATCAGGGGCCGCTGAACCATGAGCATCTCGCCAGTATCGAGGAAACGCTGCCCGAGGGGGTCATGGACTACCACGGGCTTGAGGACGCCGTGCTGCGGGCAGGTCTCTCCCTGGGCGGGCGGGCTGAGTTTCGCGCCGTGGTCCGTGTGCTGGCGCGAGACGAAACCGTCCGGGCTATCGGGAGGGGGAACCTGAATGAGGCTGCCGGATACGTCGTCCTCACGACCAGGCGCCTCCTCGTCATCGAAGCGTCCGGCCTCGGTTGCCGAACACTCCTCGATGCTCCGCACGGATCCATCGAAGCACTTTCGCTGGGCAAGAGAAGCACCGGGGAAACCATCCGGGTCGCCCTGCCCTCAGGCCCGATCGTCATTTCGCGGCTCGGCCACGGAGAAGGCCACGGCATCATCAAGACTTACAGGGAAGAACTGAAGGAGCGAGCCCGCTTCGTCCCCTCCTCGGCGGGGCACAGTTCGGCCCCTTTGTCCCCGAAGTCCATGACCACAGCTGTCACCTCCGACTAAGCGCTGGCTCTGCGACCTGGCCTTTGCGCCGCGGGACCGGCCGGCCCCGGGCCCGTGGTTGCGTCCCGGTAGATAAGCCCGGCTGAAAGGGACGAACTACCGGTCAACCGACTACGACGAGCCGCTGGCACGGACGGTATGCCTTCGAGATCCGGTCCTGCCGGTTCACGGTCCGGTCAGTTTCTTTAGTTCGGCGGCTCGTGTGCGCAGGAGTTCCGGGTTCTCCTGCACGTCGCTGAGCGAGACCCCTGTAAGTTCCCTGACGGCCCGCCTCATGGCTTGCAGGCTTGCGAACCCGCTGGCGCCCGCGATGTCCGTCAGAGAGCGTTTCCAGGCGGTTTCTTCGGCGAGGAGCTCGAGGGCTTCCAAGGTCCTCAGGGCCCGGATGCGTCGGGAGCGCATCGGTGAGGAGGACCGCGTCCTCCTCGTCCATCCAGTCCGGGACTTTCGAAGGTCCCACGTCCGCGAAGGGGACGCGGACGAATTCGGCCTGGCCGCCGTCGTAACCTCCGCAGGTGTGGGAATAGCCGTAGATGCCGCCCACCGCCGTCGCATTGGGGTTTACGTTGTGGCAGTTGGAATAGAGGCCGCGGGAGCAGAAGTAGCAGGAGCCGCAGTAGATGTTGAACGGCACCATCACCCGGTCGCCTACCGTCAGGTTCTGCACGGAGGATCCGACCTCATGCACCGTGCCCACGAACTCGTGCCCAAACGTCATCCCCACCCTCGTATCCGGCATCATGCCGTGGTAGAGGTGCAGATCGGAGCCGCAGATGGCGCCCCTGGTGACCCGTACGATGGCGTCGTTGGGGTGCTCGATCTTCGGAATGTCTTTTTCTTCGACGCGAACTTTGTACGGTCCGCGATAAACCATTGCACGCATCAGTACCACCTCCTGTGACTAGCGCGTTTCGACATGGACGTTCGTTCTCCCCGGTCTTGTCAGGTTCCGGCCGGATGGAGAACGACTTTTGTCCAGCCGTTTTCACGGTTGTCGAAGTTCTTGTAGGCCTCGGGCGCCTGATCCAGCGTCAGCTCGTGACTTACGATGAAGGAGGGGCTGGCCTTTCCGCCGGCGATGAGGTCGCGCAAGGCCCTGTTGTACTTCTTGACCGGGCACTGGCCTGAGCCCATCGTTTGACCTTTGAACCAGAAGTTTCCGTAATCGAAGGCCACCTGCCCGTGCTGCTCCAGTTTGTCGGGGCCTCCCGGGTCCTGGGGCAGGAAGACCCCAACCACACCGAGGCCTCCGACGAATCGCACGGAGTCCACGAGCCGGTTCAGGGTCATGTTGGGATGTTCATTTCCTTCCGGATCGTGCGCCTGATAGCCGACGCATTCGCAACCGCGGTCTGCCCCGAACCCCATGGTCTGGTCCTTTACGAATTCGACGGGGTCCACTTGCGAATCATCCACAGGGATGGCGCCGATTTGTTCCGCCAGCTTAAGGCGGTCGCTGTGGCGGTCCACCACCATGACTTTGCCGGCTCCTTTGATAATGGCTGAGTAGGCGGCCATCAGCCCAACCGGACCAGCACCGTAGATGACAACGGAGTCTCCGGGGTAGACCCCGGCCATTTCCGTGGCATGCCAGCCGGTGGGGAAAATGTCCGCGACCATGACGTAGTCAAGTTCCTTCTCCACCGCATCCTCGCCCAGGCGGAGGCAGTTGAAGTCCCCGTATGGAACGCGCAGGTATTCGGCCTGTCCGCCTTGGTACGGGCCCATGTCCGCGAACCCGTAAGCCGCGCCGGCGAGCTTAGGCTCGGGCTGCATGGTCAGGCAGTAGTTGGTAAAGCCCCGTTCGCAGTTTTTACAGAATCCGCAGGCGATGTTGAACGGCAGCACCACCCGCTCGCCGACTTTTACTTTGCTCACGGCAGGGCCGATTTCCACCACCTCACCGAGGTTTTCATGCCCGAAGGAGCGTCCAGTTTCGAAGCTGGTGCGCCCTTCGTACATGTGCAGGTCCGATCCGCAAATGTTCGCGGAGGTGATGCGCACCAGCACGTCGGCGGGGTGCTCAATTTTGGCGTCGGGGATCTCCTCGACGCTGACGTCGTTCGGTCCTTTGTAAATTACTGCCTTCATTGTTCGCTCTTTTCTCTATCCCATGCCCATTGGGCCAAGCAGGAGCAACGATTGAGGCATCTCAAAACGTTGAGAGGGGACGCCGGCAGGCGGCACTGAGCCACCGAAACGCCTGGCGTGGCCGGTCGGGCAAACGGGGAACAAGGGTTCTGTGAGGCCCGCCTAAAAGTGCTGGGAGGGCGAAGAATTTCAGACGGAGGGGCTGCGTTGGAACTGCACCCTGTCGGTCTGTGCGCGAGAGTGAAACTCGTTGAAGCCCAAAGCTAAGCATGCTTCGCAGTGGATGTCGAGGCCCTCCCGAAAGTATCCGAAACGGCCCCCGGGTATGCCGCCCGGGGCTCCGCAACCTACTAGGGCGCCGTGGAGCGCTGGGTCCCTAACGTTGAACGGCGCGGGCGCGCGACCATCTTCGAAGTGAGGGCCCCTCGCGTTGTCCGGATGTAGCGGCTTTTGCGGAGGGATGTTGTTACCGGGGGGCGTTTGTGGATCGATAGCTACGTAGGAGGCGGAAGGTTTCCGCAAAGGAGCATCCTGACGTGAAACCTTTCGGCTACGGACATTCTGCCACCCGGAAATACGTGAGATGTGCCCTAATCGGTCTCGTCTGCGTGCTTGGAGGGCTCCATCAGGCTGTGTCCGGGTAGCTGGCCAAGATGTAGTTGCCGGCTGCTGGACCGGTCATTCGGCGGCGGCTGCTACTGGGATCTACCCCGTGGCGCCGGATGGCGGAACGGAACTCGGAGTCGTCCAGTGGCTTGATGTGGTGCAGTATGCACCAGCTTGTGTATAGGCCGTAGAGGCAGTCCGGCCCCAACGGGTCCTGCGTCTCGTCCGGGACTGTGGCGTCCAGGAGGAATCGTGTGATGTGCGAGGTGGCCATTTCCGGCTCCGTTCCGCGGGTGCATTCGTGTGCCGCCGTGCTGCTTCAGCGGCTCTCTTCGCGACCGTGCACCCGGGCGCGAAGGTCCAAATCCGCGAGAGTTCTTTGGACTCTCCGAATTTACGTCGCCTTGGTCAGTGTGTCCAGAGCAGGCATCTCGCGGGAAGGGCCCGGGTTTCTGCCTAGGGACGGTGGTGATGGCTGGTGAGCAAGTAGTGAGCGGGCGTGAACCCATCGACCACGTGGGATGACCTGCACGATGGGTTCTTGCGGGAGAGGCGGCTCACTCGCAGTATGACGTCGTCGCAGTGTCATTTCTTCGTGTTTTAGGTTGCGTGGTCCGGCGACGTCGGGCCCACTCACTGGGCGTGACCTTGGCGACCAGCGGCGAAGCGAGGGCATGGGATGAAGAGCGCACTCTGATGGAGGACCGATTCGGGCATTGACAACATCTTCTCCGCCCTGGCAGCAGCTTCCGACCGAGCGGTCGATGTCGTCGTCCCTGACACCTCCACCCGGTGCCTGTTCCGCCCGGACCGCGCCAGCCTCTCTTTGGGATGAGGCGTCCTCGTGCCCCGGGCAGGGTCAGCCAATGCAGGGCCTCCGTAGGGTTCGTGCGTCCGCTGATCGGCCCGGCACAGGCCCATCCAGCGACGGATGCGTCAGCGTCCTGATTCAGGCCCATCCGCGGACCGGGCGGACTCGAGGAGGTTCTGGTCGGGATCGATGCTACGCGTCAGGTCGCCTGCGAGTGAATCCCTTGCAGCCTCGCGCGCCGGGCGGTAGGGCGCGGCGTCGTCCCCAGCTTTCCCCGGTGTTGGAACCTTCGCTGATCGAAGAGTGGACTCGAACGTTGTCGGCCTGGCCGGCTAGCTTGTCCTGCTGTTCGGCTATTCGTAGGGTTAGTTCCATAGATGCAGAGCAGTCAACGTCTGCGCGCCCGAGCCGGCGGAGGGAAAATGGAGAACCAACCTGGGATTGATTTCGGCGGACGGTGGCATTGGATTCCCGATACGTCCGTACCTCGAGTGGCGGTCGACGGAGCCTCCCCGATCGAGGTGGACACGGAACCCGCCCTGCACCCGCCGGCTTGCGTCCTGAGCGGCTGCGCGGGTGAGACACGAGGGCGACTCCTCGGTCTGCGCTTGTGCGAGTTCTCCGACGGGACCTTGGACCCCGCATCCGCGGTGCGGGATCTGGCGGATGAGGACTTGGCGGATCTGGCGGACGCTCTGTTTGTTCACCTGGATTCGGCGACGCCCGCATTCGGTGCGCTGAGCTGGTTCGAGTTCGCCACCGAGGAACTTCGAAGGCGCAGAGACACCGACGTGGAGTCGCAATGACTGCGAAGCTTGACCTACTGCGCTGGTGGTACCCCGACGATGAGAGAACCGTTCCCCGCGAGTATCCGGATTTTCCTAGGCAGTCATCGACCGTTAGCTTATGAATTCTCCCCTTGGTCGGACGTTGGCGGTTGCGATTCCGCTACCAAGGACCCGCCGTCAGCGGCAAGGGAAGGGTCGGCCCCGGAAGAGTCGGCGCCCTCAGCCGGGTCTTCAGCGTGTCGCCGTTCACTCAGGACCTCGGCCGGGCCACCTGTGCCTCCTTCGGCCGGTTCCTCGGCGTGGCGCCGCTCGGTGTTCTTTGGGGATTCGCTCACGGTAAGCCCTCTCTTTTGTGCGGCTGGAAGACTTCCCGGAAACGATCCCTGGGCAGGCCACCGTGCCTCGATTATCAGCCGACGGGTTGCCTGCCATTCCGGAGTCATGCCCTGCAGCCAACCGAACCTGATTCCATCCTGTTCCGCGGGCAGACTACCGTCAAGACGTGATTGCCCACACGTGCGTGCAGCTTCCCGGGGTCGCGCGGTCGTTTAGGTTGTCAGTAGCGGATGAGGTCCAGCAGGGTGTTAAATGATGGCAGATTCGCGGTCACCAACTAGCAGTATGTAGGTATGATCTTGAAGTTCTGGAGAGCTGGAGCTCCGGGTGAGACGGGGTCGGTGGCGTCCGAGAGCCCTCCTGAGACCGGGGCGTCTCGTCCCAGTTGCCATCGGCCCCTCCATTTAGAGCGAGGGTTCAGTGAGGCCGGGACACGACTTAGCGGCAATGCCCCTTTCTCAATCCGCATAGGCCCATCAGCCGGACCCGATCAGTCTTGGTTAGCAATGCCCCGCCGCTGGGGTCAAGACGCTCTTCGGCGAGATCAGCGAACGCCTGCGCTTGGGCGTGGAAATAGCGGTTCCAAGCCGGATGTTTGCGCGTGTCGAATCGGGGAAGGAGAGGGTGTGCAAATAGTGCAAACCCTAGGCTTCGGATTGGCCGGACTGGGCCGGATTGCTGAGGTAGCCGGGGGAGTGGCGGATTATCAAGGACCGGAACCCGGTTCAAGTCCCACCTCGCGCGCAGTGTTACCTCGGTTCAGGGGGTTGTAGGCCTCTGCGCCGACGGTAAGGCCACGGACAGGTTTAGCGGGTGATGAACCAAGAACGCGCCTCAAGAAGGAAACCCACGGCGTTTATCGATGTCCTCCGATTGACCAAGCCTTCCTTTCGACCGGGATGGACGGGATGAGGCCTTCGTCAGCGGTGCGTCCGCCGGCTCCGCCTTAATGGACAACTCGGCAGCAGCGGGCCCCGGGCCTGACGGCGTTAACGGTGATCCACTCGCTGCAACGTTCCAGTGCCCTGGCGAGGGTCAACTGATGAGGCCCGCCTTCGAGGCAGCCTCCGCGGGGCGCAGTTCCTTGCCGAGTGCGGCAGGGATGACATATCCACAATTGGACCGACCCCGGCCCCCAACCATGGTGTTATGGACACCCTGCGTCCGCTGCACTGCACTGCGACGCACTGGACGGCGCATCGGATGCGGGACTGTTTTCCCGGACTGAAGCAGGAAGCCTCCGGCCGAGTCCAGGAACTCGGCCGGAGGCTTCCTGCCGGTCACCAACGCCGGTCTCACCCGGGCTTAGTGTTGGCCCAGGCTTCCTCCGGTGGGGGGAACCGGGCCCGAGCTGCGTTCGATTTCGGCGTCGCGTTCGGCCGCGCTACGGGTGTCACTCACGGCTGTCCCGTCGGAATCGCCCTCGGTATCCACGAGGCCGTTGGTCTGGTCAAAGGGCTTGGAGTCGGACCGTCCGCCGACGTCGCTCGCCGCGGGGTCCGTGTCGTGGCCCAAGCCACCGCCCGGCCGGAGGCCCTCACCGGGGAACACGCTTCCCGAGGTGCCTGTGGGCGGCACGGAAGCGGGCGGTGTGTGTACGGTGGCCGCGGTTTCGCCGCCGGCAATGCCGTCGTCGGTATCCTTGCGCCCGGTGGCTGCGGCAACGCCTGCGGCGGCCGCTGCAGCTAGCCCGACTCCGGCGATCACCTTGCCGGAGACGCCGGCTTTGCCGCTGTCGCCGCGCGACCCGGCTGCCGCGTCAACACCCGGCGTTCCCGCTGCAGCGCCGGCGCCGACGGTCCCGCGCCATGCCCCCGTCGCGTAGCCTTCGTCTTCGATGAAAGCCTTGAAACGGTTGAGGTCGTTCTCAGCTTGCTTCTCCACTACGTTGAGCTTGTCGCCCACCTTTTCAACGACGCCTTCGGGCTCATATTCGAGGGACAACTGAACCGAGGTCTGGCCGCCGCCAAGGTCTTCGAACGTAACCGACCCTGCGTTGGTGGCGCCGTCGGTTGCGGCCCACGCCACCTTCCGGTCCGGAACCTGCTCGAGAATCTTGGCCTCCCATTGCCTGCGGACCCCGGCGATCTCTGCGGTCCACTCAAGCCGGTCGTCGCTGAGCTGTTTGACGGTCTTCACCCCGCTCATGAAGTGGGGGAATTCCTCGAACTGGGTCCACTGGTTGTAGGCCACGCTGACGGGCACATTGACCATGATTCGCTTTTCAACTTTGGTGCTCACGGTGTCTCCTTCGACTGGATCGGGATCGACAGTGATGAACTAGTCATCAGTAGGCTTACTATATCCGCGGGTTGGCGAACCGGCCAGAAGTTTTTCCGCCGCCGGGAAGGACGTGGCGTCCGCGTGGCTTCCCGGAGCCGTGGACATGCCGCGTGACGACAGGGGCTGGACTATCGGGTTGACAGTGCGAATAAGGGCTCCTAGCTTCTTACTGTCCGAGGGACATGTCCGGGCTGGTCCTTCACCACACTCACTGTTGATGCCGTTTCAGTCGGCGGTCACCGCCGGGATGCAGGAGGCCATGATGGCGAAGACATCACTGAAAGATTTTCTCGCCGAGTGCGTTGCCCGGGATTCCGGTGGAAACGGTCTCAGCCTGGACGAACTGTATGGCTTGTACCTGAGCTGGTGCGGGCTGGCGGGCTCGAATCCGGCCCGGTACAGGTCTTTCAGAGCCGGTCTGCGCGCAGCCGGGATCCGCCCCATCCACCGGGACGGGCGGTGCCCGGGACTGATGAAGGCCGGTCCGGCAGCGTGCGATTACCTGGTCCACCGTGAATTCCCGCTCGCCGTGCTGGACGTCCCGGACAGGACGACCCCAGTGCCGTCCGCCCCGGCGGCCATCCGGCGCCGCTCGCCCCGGATGGCCGACCGGCGGCGCCCGCGGCTCCGTCCCTGCCGCCTAACGCACTTGCCGCAATGAGACCGGGGGTGTCGGGCGCGAACGCCGTCGATCAGCCTTTCCGGCCCTCGGTTGCCACGCCCTCAATAAAGTGCCGCTGCCCGAAGGCGAACAGGATCAACATGGGCAGGGTGATCAGGAGGGTGGCGACCATGACGTACTGGTAGTCTCCCTGTCCCCCGTTGGTAGGGCTGTATTTCGTCATGGCGTAAGCGATCCCCAAGGGCGCGGTGAAGCCCTCCACCGATCCGGCGTTCAGGTAGATCAGCGCGGACTGCAGGTTGTTCCAACTGGCTTGGAACTCGAAGATGAAGATCACCACGAGCGACGGGATGGACAGCGGCAGGGCAATCCGCCGGAAGAGTCCGAAGTAGCTGGCTCCGTCGATCCGCGCGGCCTCGAAAAGCTCACGGGGGAGTCCAAGGAAGAACTGCCGTTGCAGGAAGATGTAGAACGCCGAGCCGAAGAGGTTCATCCCGAATAGCGGGATCCAGGTGCCGAGGACCCCGAGGTTTTTCCAGATCAAATACTGCGGGACCATAGTGACGGCGCCCGGGAGCATCATGGTGGCAAGAACAAGGCCGAAGAGGAAGTTGCGGGCCGGGAAGCGGAAGTATGCGAAACCGAAGGCGACCATGGCGCTGGAAACGGTGACCAGAGTGGCGGCCAGGACAGCGATCAGGAAACTGTTGACCACCCAGTGCACCAACGGTAGTTGGTCCCACACCTGAACGTAGTTCTGCGGCGAAAAGCTGCGGGGGACAAGGGCGTTGTCAAACACCTCGGCACGGGGTTTCAGGCTCGCGGCGATGAGCCATACGAGCGGGTAAAGGAAAGCTCCGCTGATAAGGATCAACACCGTCCAGAGCAGCAAGCGGGCACCTGTGGTTCGCGGGCTGCGTGTCTTTTTGCGCGTCCGCCGTCCGCTACCTTGCTCCTCTCCATCCTGCGGAGGGGCGAGGCCCGGTGACTTTGACGCCGGCTGAATCCGTGTTGTTGCCATCAGCGCTTCTCCCCTTCGTAGTAGACAAACCTGTTCCCGATCCTCACTTGGACGAGGCTGATCAGCAGGATCAAAACGAACAGCACCCACGCCATGGCTGCAGCGAACCCGAAGTTGAATTCCCGGAAGGCCTGCTGGAAAAGATAGATCCCGTAAAACAGCGACGCCTCCGGGGATGAACTGGTCTGGTCCCTCCAGAAAAGGAGGTATGCCTGATCGAAAACCTGCAGCGCGGCGATCGTCAGGACAATCACGTTGAAGAAGATCGCTCCCGAAATCATTGGCACCGTGATGTAGCAGAACTTCCGGACCGGGCCGGCGCCGTCCAAGGCCGCCACCTCGTAAAGCTCCTTCGGGACACTCTTGAGCGCCGCCAGGAAGATGACCATGGTGCCGCTGACCCCCCACAACGTCATCAGCACGATCGACGGCTTCACCCAGGCCGGATCGATCAGCCACTGCGGGCCGGTTATTCCGAAAAATCCGAGGGCTTGGTTGATAGCTCCCGTGTTTCCGTTCAGCAGGAGCAAGAACACGGCCGCGGTGGCCACAGAGGGCGTCATCTTCGGGAGGTAGTAAACGGTGCGGAAGAACCCGGCGCCTCGCCCCACCCGGTTCAGCAAAAGCGCGAGCCCAAGAGCGACGCAAATTTCCAACGGCACCGCCAGGACGGCGTAAAACAGGGTATTGGCCAGCGAGAGGGCCACCTTCGGATCCTCAAAGAGGAGGGCATAGTTGGTGACACCGGCTGGCCGGGCCACGTTGGTGGCGAGGTTGTAGCGGCTGAAAGAGATCACCAGGCTGTAGACCATAGCGCCGAGCATGAAAACAACAAAACCGATGATCCACGGCGAAATAAACAAGTAACCGGCGATCGCTTCACGACGGTTGTACTTTCTTCGTTCCGGACGCCCGGCGCGCGTGGCTTTGCGCGACGCGGCTTCCACCGATGCCTTAGCTCCCACCTATGACCCCCGTTCTCCCAGCGCGAGGCCGGACTGATTCGACCTGGCGGTGCCGGCGGCGGGCCCCTTGCGTGACCCCGCGGCTTCGGCTAGCTTTCGATTTAGCAAGCTTACTTACAGTGTGGCAGTTAAAAGGGCGTTTGGCCGAAAGTTTTCCGGTGACGAAGTGATGCCGCGAAGACCTTGAACTTGACACGGGGAGGATTCAGATGAGGGTTCGGGAAAAGAGCGTGGCGGTGCTGGCTCTGGCAGTCTTGGGGCTGACTGCCTGCGGCGGGAGCGGTGCGTCACCTGCGGAGACGGCTGATTTCAAGAAGGAAGCGTCAGGGGCGCTGACTGCTTGGGCCTTCGACAATGCTGACGACGTCGGCAAGGCGCGGATGAAGTACGCAGGAGAGCAGCTTCCCGACGTCAAGATCACCATGGATCAGACACCCTTCGACGCGCAGAAGTTCACCACCCGGGCCGCCAGCGGCACCGTTCCGGACGTGGTCCAAATGGACAGGGCCTTTGTCGCCACCTATGCAGCCCAAGGTCTCATTAAGCCGCTGGACGGGTGCTTCAAGGCGCACGGTATGGACCCGGCCAAGCAGTTCTATCCAGCGGTCACGCAGCAGGTCACGTACCAGGACAAGGTGTGGGCGGTTCCGCAGTTCTACCAGCCGGCTGCCATCATCCTTAATCAGGACGTCCTGCAAGCCGCCGGCGTTGCCCCGGACGCCATCGACACCTCGGACAAGGCGAAACTCCTCGGTGCTGTTTCCAAGGCCTATAAGTCCAACGGAAGTATTCCGGTAACGCTGGGTTTCGATCCGGTGGCCGCCGGCCAGGCCGAGCTCTGGATCCTGGGCCAAGGGGGAAAGCTGGTGGACGACAAAGGAGCCCCTGCCCTGGACGACCCGGCAAATGTTCAGGCGTTGACGTTCCTCAAGGAGATTTACGACGCGCAGGGCGGCTACGCGAAGGCCAAGAGCTTCAGTGACTCGTTCGACACCTTCGGCAAGGACAACCAGTTCGTCAAAAACCAGGTCGGCGCGCAGGTCGACGCCCAGTGGTATGTCAACGTCCTGGCGCCGTACTCGAAGTCACTCAACATTTCCGCCGTGCCCTTCAAGGGCAAGGACGGAAAACCCTTCACGGTGGCGGGTGGAACATCGTTCGTCATCCCTGCCGGTGCCAAGAACGCCGATGCCGCGTGCGCCTGGATGACCTCGTTGGTCACGGATGACGCCTGGTCCGCGGCCGGCGCTGCCAGGGCGGAGAAGATCTCGTCAACGCCCGGAGGCATGAATACGGGACTGTTCACCGGCTCGCCGTCCGCGGACAAGCTGATCCGGGACAAGTTCGTCAAGGCCAGCGGCAACGCAGGTTTCGATAAGACGATCGCGACCTACTACGAGGTCCTGCCGGCCGGAAAGTCGCTCGGAGCTTCGCCGGCTGGTCAAACCATCAAGACGGAAGTCAACAACGCCATCGCCTCCGCCCTGCTCGGTACAAAGGCCCCCGAGAAGGCCCTCGCGGACGCACAGGCGGCCGCGAAACGGGCATTCGACCAGACCGGCTCCTGAAGTCCGGGACGGCGAGGCCTTGGAGCGAGCCGGCCCCGGGTAGCACCGGGGACCTGGCGGTCGGAAAGGCGGGACATGGGGCATATGGTGCTGCTGCGTTCCTTGAGAAGTGAGGCGGGCAGGTTATGGCGAAAGTGACGGGCAGAGCGGGCAAGGACCGTCCCGACGTCTTTACGCGGTTCACCACCCGGACGGCCAGGATCCTGGGCCACGCCTGGGTATTTGTGGCCGCCGTAGCCGTGCTGATCATCTGGGCATTCACGGGCCCACTACTCGGCTTTTCGGATACCTGGCAACTGGTAATTAACACCAGTACCACGATCGTCACTTTCCTGATGGTTTTTATTATTCAAAACACCCAGAACCGGGACACTGCCGCCCTGCACCTAAAACTGGATGCGCTGATGTTGGAGCTCAAGGTCAGCAACGCCAAGCTTTACGACGCGGAGAATGAAGGAGAGGGGGAAATAGAACGGCAGCGTCAACGCATCGAGCATGCTGCCGCCGACGGGGAGCAGCGGGCACCTTAGTGGGCCGCTACTCCTAGTGGGTGCCCGCCGGCTTGGTCCCCAGGAGCAAGTTCAACCCCCAGCCCGCGGCGGTGATCAGCAGGATGGCTCCGGCCATCGAGAGGAGCTGCGCCGGCGAGCTGAGAATGCCGAGGCTGACGATCAGCGTGGTTGCCCCGGCCGGTGGGTGCGGCTTCCTAAGCAAGGTCAGCACGAGCGTCGTGAGCGCGACGGACAGTGCCGCTGCGGCCACATAAGGGATAGTAAGGCCGCCGACTGGGGCGGGCAGGCTGCCTTGGAGTCCGGCGCCGTAGAGGCAAGCTGCGCCCATAAGCAGGCCCGTCAAGTGCCCGACCAGGGTGTTGTCGGGCCGGGCCGCGGGCCGCCCGGGTGATTCGAAGAACAGCATTACCCTCGGTCCGAGGCCGGGAAACAGCCAAGGAAGGTGAAGACCTGCTCCGACTGCTCCGGTCAAAGCCAGAACGATGAGAGAAAATACCGCGGCGTCGATGGCCGTCCCCATGTGCTCCGGCGGGATGCAAGCAGCTTCAGCAGTGGCGGTCTCATGGGTTCCATTTCACCTTTCGCTCGCTTCGGAACGACTAGCGCGCCACCACCAGGGCCTGCGGTGCCGCTTGTTTCATGCGGGTCTGCAGCCAGCGCAGCTGCACGGAGGTCTCGCTGTCGCACCGGGCAACGACGTCGAGGAGCTCGCGGTCGCGGAGGGCGGAGCCAGCTTGTTTCACCATGGTCCAGGTGACATCGACGAGGCTGGCCAGCAGGTAAAGGTCCTGAAGGTCGCGGAGCAGGCCCACCGGTCCCTTGCGTGTTGTGGAAAGCCCCTCGGCATGGAGGCGCTCCGGTTCGTCCTCGTGTAGGACCTCGCCGTACCGCTGCACCGCGGGGAGCAGCAGGCGGCTGTGCTCCTCGCACTGCTGGGCCAAGGTATGGCAGAGGAAATGGACGTCCGGTTCCGCACCGTGGCCCGCCGCCACCTGGCGGAAGGATTCGGCCAGCGTAGCTTCGGCCTGGCGAAGCAGGCCCAGGTAGATGTTCAGGTTCATGGTTGTTCGTCCTTCCCGCTGCGGACGCCAGCGCCCGGGTTGATCGCCTCCGGGAAACTTGGCGGTGTCGCGGCGCCGAGCAGCTCCGTGGCTTCGGCGTCCGTGCCGCCGGCCGTGGGCCGGGGCGCCCGCTGTCCCGACGCCGAGGCGGGACGGGACGCCGTCGTGGTCGGCGCCGGTGCTGGGCCGGTACCGTCACCGATCTTTTCCACCTTCACGGCTGCGTTCTTGAAGACCGGCTGCTTCGAGACCGGATCCCACTCGGTGAGGGTGAGTTCGTTTGCGGCTGTGGGGTGTTCCCCGGGGGAGCCGTCCCCGTCCCAGTATCCGTAGTGGAACGGTGCGAAGACGGTGCCTCGTCGGATGTCGCTGACCCGGGCCGGGACTTCGATCCGGCCACGCCGCGACGTCACCCGGACGAGATCGCCTTCCCGGATCCCCAGCCGCTCGGCGTCGTCCGGGCCCAGTTCCACCCAGGCGCTGGGGGCGGCTTGGGTAAGCGGACGGGACCGTCCGGTCTTGGTCCGGGTGTGGAAGTGGTAGGCGGTGCGGCCCGTGGTGTAGCGCAGCGGGTACTGCCCGTCCGGTTCCTCGTGCGGAGGGGAGTAGTCGGCGGTTTTCAGGATGGCCCGGCCGCGCGGGACGCTGGCGCGGAACGACTCGGCGCCCACGGTGGCGCCGGTCAAGAGGTCATGCCCGTAGCTTTCGCAGTAGTCCGGGTCCGTGGGGAAGACGCCGTCCGCGTAGAGCCGCTCCCGGCCGTCCGGGTTCTCGTCATTGCACGGCCAAGGGATGCCGCTGCCGCCGCGAAGCCGGTCGTAGCTGATGCCGGTGTAGTCGCAGGGCCGGCCACGGGAGCATTCCTTCCACGCCTCGAAGCCGTCCTCCGGGCCGGCCCACGGAAGCAGCGGTTCGCGCTGCAGGGTGGTGAACCCCATCCGGCGGGAGTAGTCCAGGAAGATGTCCAGGTCGCTGCGCGCTTCACCGGGCGGTTCGACGGCCTTGTCCGAGAGGTGGACGATGCGGTTGACGTTCGTGAAGGTCCCCGTCTTTTCGCCCCAAGCCGCGGCGGGCAGGACGACGTCGGCGGCCTGCGCCGTTTCGGTCAGGTACAGGTCCTGCACCACCACGAACAGCTCGGGTTTGGCCAGGATGCCGCGGATCCGGGGCAGGTCGGGCATGGAGACCGCCGGGTTGGTTGCCGAAATCCAGAGGAACTCGATTGAGCCCTGCTCGGCGTAGCGGAAGATCTGCATCGCATGCGTCGGTGGTGCCCAGTGCGGGATGACCAAGGGGTCCACGTCCCAGAGCTCGGCCAGTTCCCGGATGTGCTCGGGGTTTTCCCAGTTCCGGAAGCCGGGGAGGTCCCCGTCGGCGCCGCACTCGCGGTTGTTCTGCGCGGTGGGCTGGCCGTTCATCTGCAGGATCCCGCAGCCGGGCCGCCCCAGCAGCCCGCGGAGCAGGTGGAGGTTGTTGACCTGGCAGGAGGCGGCGGTGGCTTGCGCGGACTGGTAGAAGCCCTGCAGGACGGTGGAAAGCACGCGGGCCGAGGTGCCAAAGATGCGGGCGGCCTCCCTGATGTCCGCGGCGCTCACGTCACATACGGCTGCCGCCGCTTCTGCCGTCCAAGGTTCGACGGTGGCCTTCAGTTCCTCCAGCCCGACTGTGTGCTCGTTTACGAACCACTTATCGAGCCAGCCGTGCGCAAGGATCTCGTGGACAAGGGCGTTCATGAGGGCGAGGTTGGTGCCGGGCCGGACGGCGAGGTGGACGTCCGCGTGGCGGGCGACCTCCGTTTCGCGCGGATCAACGCAGACGACCTTGGGCCGGTCCGGTCCGGCGATGCGGTCCAGCACGCGTGACCACAGGACGGTCTGCGTCTCGGCCATGTTGTGTCCGTAAAGGAAGATCGCGTCGCAGCTGTCGATGTCGGTGTAGGTCCCGGGCTGTCCGTCGGCTCCGAAGGACTCCTTCAAGGCCGCCGCCGCGGTCGCGGTGCACAGCCGGGTGTTGCCGTCCATATGCGGGGTTCCGATACCGGCCTTCCCGATCATGGCCAGGGCGTAATACTCCTCAAGGAACAGCTGGCCACTGGTATAGAAACCGTGGCTGAGCGGTCCGCGTTCCTGCAGCAGCTGCTGGCTCCGCTCGGTGATGCGGTTCATCGCCGTGTCCCAATCGCATTCGACCAGCCGGCCGTTTTCGCGGATCAAGGGTCTCTTTAGGCGGTCGCGGTGGGAGACGCCCTGCCAGCTGGCGAACAAGCCCTTCGGCCCCAGCCGGCCGTGGTTGACCAGGTCTCCAGCGCGGCCGCGGATACCGACCATGGCACCGTCCTTCACGGCGATGTCGCACGCGCAGCCGTTGCTGCAGAGCACGCAGGCGGACTGGACCCAGCGGTCGACGTCGTCCTCGGTGACACCCTCGCCCAGCGCCTGGTCCACCCTGACAGGCCAGAGCCCGTCCCTGGGGTAGGGCGTCCTCGCGCCCCAAATTTCGGCAATCCGGTCAACCATTGTGGTCCTCCTGAACGTTCGGGCCGCCAGAAAGTGCTGGCCGCGATAGAGCCAGGCCAATCCTCGCCTGGCTCCCGATTGATGATGGATTGTCCCTCCCGGCATTGCAGTCATGCCGGGAATGAGAGAGACCGCTCAAACGCAAGGGGACTTCCAGCAGCAATCATCAGATTTAGCACCAAGGCCGACTCCCGTCCATAGGTGCGCTCTCTAGCAGCAGATCCCAAGCAGCAAGGGTGCGGCACCGGGCGCGCGAACCTGCGCAGAACAGATGTATCAACTTCGACTGGTTTTGAACGTAGACGAAAATCTGCCCGAAATACAGACCAGCAGGCGGAATCAAATTCGGCGATGACATCAGATTTCGCCCTAGGGAATAGCGTTGAAGTCATGCAATTCCCCCCGGCTATTCAGCCCGCGCGGCTGGGCGAGTACCGGTAAACGTGTTAAAGAGTTCGACCCTGCGTGGTATTCCTGCGGCCCTCTTCAGCCTTGGAGGATTGTCCGAAGACGGGCGGCTGCGTTCGTTCAGCCAGAGTTGGGCGTTAGCTTCGCTTCGGGCAGATTATGCGGCTGACGCCAATATCCGGAATAAGCTGTTCTTGAGGTCTGAACCTTTACGCAAGCCGGCGCGTGGGATTCAGCGCTGGCGACGTTGACAGTCCATGCCTTCGTTGCGCTAGCCTCACGGTCCCTGCGGCTTGCCCTGGTCGTGGGGCAACTGCGGGAGTCCAAAGAGGACCTCACAGCCGCGATGCGTTCAAGGACAACGATCGACATCCATCGGCACGATCATGGCGCAAAACCGCCGCACGAAGGCAGGGGCTTTCAAAATCTTGGTCCGGGCCTCGAATTCGCGCAATATCAAGCTCAAGGACTTGGCGGCACAGGTCATCGACTCTATTTCGGGCGAACAGCGAGTCACTACCCACTTCGACGATTAGAGGGGTCGGGTTTCAATACCCGAGCAGAAGCCCGACCCAGGGGCTTCCCAAATCATCTGATATATGGTTAATCTGGACATGGTCAGGCAGAGGCCGTAAGGAATCGTTCAAGGACTAGGCCTTTGCCCCGAAACCACTTCTTCCTTTCTAGTGCGAGCTCTGCTATAACGGGCAACCTATTTCGATGCGCGAAACCGAGCGTTTGCATCGTGACGCAGTCGCCATGGTGAACTCTGCGGCCAGTACGGGACCGGAGTTGCGGCCTTCGACAAGGCGGGCGCGGTAGCTATGACTTAGCCCCAAGAACTCCGAACGGGCCTCGCCTAGCAGTATCCGGCCTGCAGCGATAGCGCGCATTGGGGGCGGGCCGGCTGAGACTCGCCAGGGCGCGGCCCGTTCGGTCCTTTGTCACGGTTTAGCGAAAAGGCGTCTACGAGCCTGCGCCGGTAAGCCTGCGCATGGGTCAGGACACAAGAGCGCCCCGATGATATTGGGGGATTCATCGGGGCGCTCCACAACAGGCTATTTAGCGGACTACGGCATGTCAATAACCCGCCGCGTTGGTCCCTTGGTGCCCTTCGGATCGCAGTGCGGTCTACTGCCTACCTCGCGGGGGTTGCTCTCTAGACCTTGGCGGGGCATGTTCTTCGCTGGCCGGGCCCGGTTTCGTTGGAGTCTGCGGCCTACCAGGTCGAGCAGTTCTGCCCTGCCGACGAGTCGGCCAGGTGCACACATGCGGTAAGCGACGCCTGGAGCTTGCGGAGATCCGTTGAAGGAATGAGCGGCCAACGGCGACTCATGCTGAAGATTCGAGGGAAATCGGCCGAGTCCGGTCCGGGTCGACTACATGTCGTCACCGCTCAGTCCGTCCCGCTGAGGCTTGTCACCTCGACGGCGCAAGCCGTTTGCGTCACCGCTTGTTCTACCACCGGCAATAGTGCGCACCCGCCGGCCGCGGTACTATCTCATGAGGTCATGAGGGCTGCTTGCACTGCAGTACGGGGGTCTGATGGTGGAAGATTTGGGGCCAGCGTATGCCAGCGTCCCGGGGCCGGCAACTATCCTGGCCGGGACGTTTGTCCTGGACGGGCCGACCGGGAACATGACGTGGTCGGACGAGATGTACACCATCCACGGCTACCGCCGCGGGGAAGTGGCACCGACGCTTGCCTTGACCTTGGCTCACAAACACCCGGACGATCTGCCTCGGATCCAGGCGGTGAACGCCAAACTCTTCGCCCACGGCGGGCACGTGGCCATCTACCACCGAGTTATCGACGCTCGCTTACGCGAACACCGTGTGCTTACTGCGGGGGAAGCCCGACTTGACGACGCAGGGAAGCTCGCGTCCGTATCGGGAGTAATGCTGGATCTCACCTCGACCATACAAGCCGAGACGGCGCTAGCCGCCCGTGAAGCTGTCCAATGGCTGTGACAGGTTTATATGGCCCCGGCAGGACGGTTATTTCCGGCCCCACTTCATGACTCGCCGGGCACCTGTGGCGGTTATTTGTGGCCCCACCTTCAACGTTGGATTCATCACTGGATGGATGCGGCGGAAGGCTGGTCTGGATG
>NZ_JBFRDC010000005.1:0-208204 GCF_052113385.1 Arthrobacter sp. YAF16 | reverse complement strand
GCCTCCGCCGTCACCGCGCTCAAACTCACCACCGTCGCCGACGACGGCGTCGTCATCTACGTCAACGGCACCGAAGTCGGCCGCACCCGCATGCCCACCGGCACTGTCACCATCAACACCTACGCCACCGCAGCAATCCCCACCTCCAATGCCAACGCCGCCCCGGTCACCTTCAACGTCCCACTCTCCCTGCTGGTCAACGGAACCAACACCATCGCCGCCGAAACCCACCTGAACTACCACGCAACCAAAGACATCAGCTTCGACCTCACCGCAACAACCACCACCAGCGGCTAGCGGAGTGAATGCCGTGCCGGCGGCG
Source organism: Arthrobacter sp. YAF16 (assembly GCF_052113385.1). Lineage (NCBI taxonomy): Bacteria > Bacillati > Actinomycetota > Actinomycetes > Micrococcales > Micrococcaceae > Arthrobacter > Arthrobacter sp. YAF16. Next base: position 207,882 of record NZ_JBFRDC010000005.1, on the reverse strand, counting down.
GCCTTGCCCGTCGATCGGCCGTCCGTCAGGACTGCGGCGGGGTTGCGGCGGGGGCGCTTCGCGCCTGACCACGCGGCATCGGACCTGGTTACACTGTCTGCCCGGCCCCGGTGACTACTCTCGGAGGCACCGAACTACCTGTTTGTCCGGTGCGTCCTCGGTGGCAGGATCTGGGCCATGGACCTGAACTTGGCGTTGACCGCTTTCGGTGTAGCCATCGTCGTTGGATTGACAGGTATGGGCGGCGGCGCCCTGATGACCCCCGCACTGGTGCTGTTCTTTGGCGTTCCCCCGCTCGCCGCGGTCTCCAGCGACCTCGTCGCCAGCGCCGTCATGAAGCCGGTGGGCTCCCTGGTACACCTGCGGCGCCGGACGGTGAACTTGGACGTGGTTAAGTGGTTGGCGGTGGGTTCGGTGCCTTCAGCCTTCTGCGGCGTGCTGGTCCTCAAATGGCTGGGCCCCGGCGAGGACGTCCAGCAGATGGTCAAAACGGCGCTCGGCTTCGCTCTGCTCTTGAGCGCCATCCTGTTGGTGGTGCGGGCCTACCTCCGGCTTGCCGAGCGCGCACGCAGCGCGGACGGGCGCGGAGCCGAGCTGCCTACAGAGCGGCCGCAGGTGGCGGTCCGGGTTCTGCCCACCGTCCTTTTGGGCATTCTGGGCGGCATTGTGGTGGGCATGACGTCCGTCGGAAGCGGATCCTTGATCATCATCGGGCTCATGCTCATCTACCCAGGGCTCAAGGCCAACCAGCTGGTCGGCACCGATCTCTTGCAGGCCGTTCCCCTGGTCTTCGCTGCGGCCGTGGGGCACACGCTCTTCGGCGATCTGAACCTCGGCTTGACCCTGCCCTTAGTGTTGGGCAGCATCCCCGGCGTCTACCTCGGGGCCATGCTGTCCTCCCGTCTCTCGGGCGGCTTCGTGCGCCGGGCGTTGGCCTTTGTGCTGCTGGCCTCGGCGCTAAAGATGCTCTCCGTCCCGGACCCGGTAACAGCAGGGATTCTGGTGGCCGCCTTGCTGGTGGCGCCCCTGGCATGGATGTATCTGCGCCGGCAGAAGGGTTTCCCGGCGCTGGCCACCGTGGAGAGCCGACGTCGGCGCGAGGCAGCCGCCTTGTTAAACTCAACGAGCGGAATCAGGGGGACACTGTGAGCTTGCTCTTCGGTTCTGAACCATCACACGTTCTGACCGGCGCCCGGCTCGATGAGCTGGAACTCCTGCTGGGCGGCCTGTACGGCCCGGCGGACGGCTATGCTCTGCCCTCCAACGTTCCACCGGAATGGCCCTGGCCGTTTACGCTCTCGGTGCCCGCCGCCGTCGGCCAACAGGCGGTGGACTGCAGCGCCCTGCTGATCACGGATCCGGATGGCACACCGCTGGCTAGATTGACCGTATCCGCCGGCCAGGGCGCGGGAAACGGCACCATGCACCTTGCCGGCCGGCTGGAAGCCCTTCAGCCCGCCGAGCACCCGCCCATGCGCCGGCTGCGTCTGACGCGGCCCCTCACCGGACCGGGACAGGACACGGATCCGAGCCTGGTGGCGGCGTTCGACCGGCTGCCGGAGCCTGCCCAGCTCGCCGAAGCGATGGGTATGGCAATCCGCCATCACGCCAGGTTGTGGCTTGTCGCGGTTGCCGGCTGCCAGGAGCACGGAAACTATACGGTCTTGGAACTGCTTTCCGTCCTTGAACGCTGCACGGAGCAGCTGGTTGGAGCCCGGACCGGACTGCTGGTCCTGCCCGCGTTCGAGGGTGCGTCCGGCGCCCGGGACCGGACCCTGCGCGACTACGTGCTGCTCCGGCTGGGCGCCTCCATCCTGCTCAACTACACCTCCGATGCGGGGGCCGCGGCCAGTGCAGCGCCGAGGCGGCGTGCCGCCGCCGCTCCCGAACCGCTGGCAGCAGGCACCCCACCGCTGGGTGCTGTCGTTTTCCTGACGGGCCTGTCCGGTTCCGGGAAATCTACAATCGCCCGCGCACTGGCGGAACGGCTGCAGCGGGCAGACTCCCGCCCCGTCACGCTGCTGGACGGCGACGACGTGCGCAGGCTCCTGTCTTCGGGTCTTGGCTTCAGCCGGCAGGACCGGGATCTCAACGTCCGCCGGCTCGGGTGGGTCGCCTCCCTGGTTTCCAAGTCCGGCGGAGTTGCCGTCTGCGCTCCGATCGCGCCGTTCGAGTCGACCCGTCAGGAGGTCCGGGCGATGGCCGAGACTGTCGGCTCGTTTGTCTTGGTGCACGTGGCCACGTCGCTGGAGGTATGCGAAGCGCGGGACCGAAAGGGACTGTACGCACGGGCCCGGGCCGGTGACATACCGGACTTCACCGGGATCGGCTCTCCGTATGAACCGCCGCTCGACGCCGATCTGGTGCTTGATACCGGCACCACCTCGGTGGACGAGGCGGTCGATGTGATTTTGGCAGCGATGGGCGTCGGGGCCAGGGAACTGGTGGAACTCAGCCAGTGAAGACGGCGCGTGGCGGTTGAGCGAGGAAATCTGCCGTAAGCCAGGACATTCCTGTTGGCCTGGTCATGGAGGCAGGTCAGTAGCCCAACCATCGTTCCTGTTCTCCCCGGTCCTCAGCGGGGGCTGAGCGCGTCGCTTCGCACAGCCATCAAGTCACAACTCGTCAGGTCTTCGCGGCGGTTGATGCCGAGCTTGCTGAAGATCCGGTAGAGGTGTCCTTCAACAGTGCGGACCGACAGTGAGGCGAGCTGGGCAATTTCGCGGTTGCTGTTGCCGTTGATCACCATCGTGACTACTTCGCGTTCCCTGGGCGTCAGGGAGGTGGCGTCATCGGTGCCGAACAAGGACAGGGTGCTGATTCCCGCCAGCTCCCTGCGCCTGAGCTGAAGCAACTGGGCCACGGCGCGAACGCGCTTGCGGTCCCCGCTGCCGTTCAGGAACCAGACGGCCTTGCCAAGGCATTCCGCCGCCAGCAGGTGGTACCGCAGTTCCTGTGCCCTTTCGCTGGCCGCGATCAGCTGCTCAGCGTCACGCTGAAGAAGGGCCCGCGCGTAGGCATTGAGGCACTCGGCCTCCGGGCCTTCGCCGTGATCCGTCAGTTCCACCAGCCGCGGCAAGTGGCCGCTGTCGCCGAGCCGGAGCGCCAGTTCTCGGGCATCCCGCTCCGCCGCGAGCAGTCCCATGCCTCGGGCCCGATCAGCCAGCACTGACAGCTCCCGGACGCCGTTAGCTGCTCCATGCAGACCCGCCCGCGCTGCCGCGACGTGGGCCTGCCCCATCAGCTGGAAGTGTGCGGACCCTCGATACGGGACGCGGTTGAAAGCCTCGCAGTAGCGGTCCACCACGTCGTTTTGCCCGAGCAGGGAAGCTGCATAGGCCGCCAAACCCAAGGCATACGGCAGGAGGTGGTCGAAGTCTGATTCAAAGAAGGCCTCAATGGCGACCGAAAGCCTGCCCAATGCGGTCACCATGTCGCCCTTTCTTAGCGCCGCCAGCCCTTCCACCAAGGACTGTCCCCCGCTGAAGTGCAACCCGCTGCGGAATCCGTGCCAGGGGGCCTCCGTAGGGGGCATGGCGACCAGGTTCCATCGTCCCAGGCGAACCAGTGCCAGCGAATGCTTGAAGCGTGCCAGCTCATACGCCCGGAACTGCGCCGTGGAACTTCCCCCCAGCAGCTGCAGGATTTCGCCGCTCGCCCGGAAGGCACTGTCCGGCCGACCGGTGGCGGCCAGCAATTCAGCCCAGAGATAGAGAATCTTGGCGCGGGTAATCGGATCTGATCCGGTGTCGGCCAGCCGTTCGGCCAGCTCATCCTCGATCTCGGCGTAACGTCCCTCCAAGTGGAGCGCATGCAGAATCAGCAGCCGGCTACCGGCTGACTCGGCCGGTCCGGGCGTCAGGCTCCCTGCTCCCAGACGCTGCTCCGACGCGCGCCAGGAGGCGGCGATCTTCCTCAGTTCCAGGGTCTGCCCGCCCATGCCGAGATGCACGCGGGCGGCGAGGATGGATGCTGCCCCCGCCGTCGCGTGGTCCGCGGCGGAGTCGACGCAGTCCTGCAGCAGCGCCGCCGCGCGCGGAAGATCACCAAGATGGAAATGGGCGTCTGCCATTTGGACTTTCGCTGCCGCCCGGAACACTTCGCCATCGATCGCTCCGGCCGTTTGCAGCGCTACCATCGGCTCGAAATGCCGGTTGGCGCTGGCGGCTGCACCCAACAGCTGCTCGTCGGGAACCTCGGCTCCGCAGTCCAGGGACCAGCAGACCAACCGCGTCTGCATCTCCTCCGGCATCGTGCCGTCCACAACATCGAGCACGCGCGAGCGGATCATCATGCTGCGGGCCGGAGGAACAAGGGCGCGCACCACCTTTCCCAGCAGCGGGGAGGCCGACCGCACCAACCTTTGCGGCCCCCGGGCAATGGTGATGAGCCGGTCCTCTATCAGGGTGTCAACGTCCGAATCACTGGCGAGCCGGTGCAGCCAGGCCAGGGGCAGAGGCTCCGCGAGCGCGACCGTCTCAAGGATCTCCGTCTCGGCCGCAGACCTGCAGGCGAGCTGTTCCCGGACCAGATCCCTCAATTGCTGATCGACGCGCAGATGAAAGTTCTTCAGCATCCAGACGTGGTTACGCAGCACCAGTTCACCGGTGCGCTGGGCCTGGCGGATCAGCGCGAGCAGAAGCAGGGGGTTTCCGCCTGCAATCCTGCATAAAGCGGTACTGGCGCTGTTGATAACCTCACCACCCAGCATCTGGCTACAGAGCTCGCGGGCCTGCGCATCGGTGAGCGGGGACAGGTCAAAGCGCCGCAGCAGCCCCTCGTTCCAGAGGGAAACAAAAGCTGCCGTCGGTCCCGGCTTTGGTCTGGAGAGCACCAGCAGCTTTACCAGGCCCATCAAGGCCAGTTGCGCCAGCACCCTGGAACTGTCTGCATCCAGGTTCCCGGCGTCTTCCACGATCACAAGCGCTGTGGGTTCCCCGGTTTCGAGCCGCCGGCTAAGCACCTTCTCCATGCGGCGGGGCACTGACGGCCACGGTTCGGACTCCGGCAAGGGGTATGAGCCCAGGTATGGAGCCAGCGCGCCGAAAGGGAGCTTCGTCATCGCCGCTGCGGGAAAGATCCAAAAGGGCTTGACCGCCGCGCCGAGCTGCCGGAGCACCGCCCCGGCCAACGCACTCTTTCCCAAGCCGGCGTCCCCCGCCAGCAGGACTCCTACCCGGTCAGGGTCCTGCAGCGCGGCCACGATTGAAGCTACCAGGTCGGAGCAGCCCACCAGGGCGCGGGGAAAGTCGTCGTTGTCCATGTCCGCCGGCCCCCTAGGCAAAGGTCATCTTCAGGTCGGCACGGCTGGAGACCTGAAGCTTTCCGTAGATCTGGTAAAGATGGCCCTCCACCGTCCGCACGGAAATGCACATTTTCGCGGCGATGGCCTTGTTGCTCTCACCCGCGGCCGCCCGCTGGGCTACCTCCTGTTCGCGCGCTGTGAGCGTCGGTCCGTCCTCCTCCGCCGGCAGGACGCCCATTTTCTGGACACTGCTGCTGATCCGGTGTCTGGCTGCCCTGGCCGCGGCCCGGTCCCCCGCCGCGTCGGCAACCTTCTGGGCCTCCCTGGCGGCGTCCCTGGCGAACAGGTCATCACCTATCCGGGCGGCGGCCTCAGCGGCCTCCAGCAGCACGGCGCTGTCCTGTTCCACAATGCCCGTTCCGAACAGGTGAGTGACGTCCGCGAACTGACCGTGGACGGCAGCTGACGCCGCGACCAGCCGGGGGGCAGCGCCCCGGCAGCCTTGGCGCACGGCAGCGCAGAGGAAGAGCAGTTCAGGGAGTTTCGCGCCGCGTCGGCGTTCCTCCTCGGCGCGTTCCAGCAGTCGCACGCCGGCCTTTTCTTTAGACGCCAGCTCGGCAGAGGCGAGCACCTGAAACAGCGAACGCACGCTCAAGGAGAGCTGAGAGGGGCAACGTCCGTCCAGCTCCACAGAGCGCAGATACTGGAGGGCTTTGTCGTTTTCCCTGAGCAAGGCGTAGCAGTAGGCGATCGTGGCACTGGCCAAAGCCTGCGCTCCGGACGTATCCAGCTGCCCCAGCTGACTATGTGCCGGCAACAGCCTTTCCAGCGCACGCTCCGCCCGGCCGCAGTACGCGTCAAGAGCCCCCTGGGCGAGTTGGTCCAATGCGACGGCGGCGACGGCGGCGATCCCGTCGCCGAACCGTCCCGCATCGGGGCTATGGCAAAGCTGGGGATCTGAGGCCGTCCCGAGGAAGACGCTTAACAGTGCCTGCTCCGCTGACCTGGCATTGACCGCCGCCAGCTCCTCCGCGGTGAAACGCATCTGCATGTCGTGGACAAGGGCCCGGGCCTCCGCATGGCGTCCCACAATCGTCCAGGCTTGCCATAGGAGCGTGGCAGCATGCACCTTATTGCCTTGGGTCGCGCATGCGGGATAGAGCCGGCTCAGCGCATCCGTCGCCTGCCGGTATCTGCCCTCGCCGAGGTCCAGTTCGGCCCTGGCCAGGGCGACGTCCTCCCGCAGCGCGGCGATACCGGCCGCGTCCTGGACAGAGGCGGCAGCGGCTCCGTTCAGTCTGGCTTCCACCCGGTCCAACGCGGCGCGGGCTTCCGGTCCGCGGCCTAAACGGGATGCGAGGACGGAACTGCGCACCAGCATCGCCTCAACCCAACAGCCCAGCGCAAGGTCCATGGCGTCAAGGGCATCCGGCGACAAGAGCTGTTCGGCCTTTGCGGGGTCCCCCAAGGCTGCGTACGCCCGGCCCTGTTGGGCCAAAGCGGTGCCGCGTTCCTTCGGAGCCAGGAGCTCCACGAACCTCAGGGCCTGCTGCGGCTGACCTGCGAGATTGGCCAGCCGGGCAGCATGCCTGGCCTCCTGAGGGGACAAGGCCTCCCCACAGTCGAGGGCCCACCGGGCCAGCTCCAGGGTTTCCGTGGCCGACCTGTCAGTTGCTCGTTGGGTCTGTGCAGCGAGCCGTCGCAGCGTCCGGCTGCGGCCGTGGGGGACGCGTTGGCGGATCGCGCGCTCCGCCAACGGGTTCGAGAGTCGGACAAGGGGCCGCCGGTCGGTTGCCAGGTCGAGGCAGCCCCGCCGGGTGAGGGAGTCGAGGGCTTCGGCGCTGCACAGGCGCAGGAGGGTGTTCAATGGCATTCCGCCGCTGAGCGCCAGCAGCTCAAGGACCTGTTGCTCGGCCGCGGACTCCGGGTTGGCCCAGGCGCTGACGGCGTCCCGGGAGCATGCGCCGTACACGAATGTGCGGTTGGTCAGCACCCAGACGCCGGCGTCCTCAATAAAGGTGCCGGCGTCAATCTGATCGCGCAGGATCAGTTCGAGCGCCCGCGGATTGCCGCGGCTGGCCCTCCAGAAAGCCACTGCTGCGGCAGTTGAGACCTCGGCGGCGCAGAAGCTGCGCAGCCACTGGCTTGCCTCGGCGAGGCTGAAAGCGCCCACGTCTGTCCGACCGATGAGCCTGTCCTTCCACAGCGACACCAAGTCGCCCGGAGCCGCCAGCAGATCCTCTCCCGTGGCCAGCAGGCGAACGGTTCCATGGACGGTCAGTCGGTTGATGACGAGCGCGGCGAGCTCGTCCAGGCCTTCGGTGTTGTCCACAAACAGCACGATGTTGCGCCCCTTTGCCCGGTCCCGCAGCAACTGGGCAAGTCCGGCCACCACCTTTAGCGGATGTTCAGCGCATCCTTCGTCGAGGTCGTTGAGCAGCGATCCCAAGGCGCCATAGGGCGTCGACGCCGAGGTGGAACTGCCATTTACTTGCACCACAAGGTAACTGTCGTCCAGCCGCTCCAGCGCCTGGCGGGCCAGAAAGGTCTTGCCCACTCCCGGCGCCCCGACTACCACCGCGCCGCAGGAGCCGCCGGGTGAGCCGCGGCCGGTCAGGGAGCCCAGGATGTCCTCGACCAGGTCCTGCCGGCACCATGCGGGACGGGAAATCTGTTTAACCCCGTCCGGGGCATCGGAATCACGATTTTTAGGGTTGCCTGCGGCAACAGAAATTAAGACGGCAGCATTTGAATCGAACATGAGGCGAGACCTTCGTATTCAGTTGGAGACCCAGTAGCCCCAACCTACGAACGGCGCTGCGCAGGTACACGAGTAACCTGTACTCGATTTACCTGCCCCGGTCCTGATGGCGGACGGCAACGGTACTCAACCTCTTGGATCTACTACCTACCCGTCTCGTGACCGCCCTTCGGCGACGCCGCAAGTACCGTCACGCCTCTATCTCTGGCGCGCGGGGAGGAGGTGCCGGACATGGTGCTCCAGAATCTCGCCGGAGCCGTGAGCAAAGCGAGCGTCCCCCGGCCCGGACCTAGACGGCGAGCAGCCCGGCGGGCCTCTGCCCGGACAGGGAAGCCAGCGCGCGGGGACGCAGCTCCGGCCACTCCTCGGTCAGCAGCGACAGGATGACGAAGTCGCGCCAGACGCCGTCGGCGTTGCGGGAGGACCGGCGCCGGGTGCCTTCGGCAGTGAAGCCGAACCGGGCCAGCGAGGCCAGCGACCGCTGATTGCGGCTGTCCACGTCGCATTCAACCCGTCCAGCCCCGCAGGAGAACAACCAGTCGAGCAGGGTGATCTTCACCTCGTGGTTCACCTTCGCTCCCCAGAGGTCCGGGTCCAGCACGGTCCGGCCGATCTTCACGCGCTCCGTCCTCTCGTCGTGTTCGGTGATGCCGGTGGTTCCGACGAAACGGGACTGTCCCAGCGGGAGCTGCTGGTACACCGAAAACACCTGCAGCCCCGCGAAACGGCGGTCCACGAACGCTGACAATTCGGCCTCACCCGCGGGCCGGGCCTCACTGTCACTAAAGCCTTGGGACCAGATCTCGTCGCGGGCCAGAAGGCGCGCCAGCGGCTCGACGTCGAGCGGTGTGAATGGTGCCAGGACGAACCTGCCGGTGGCCGTCTGAAGGGTCGGCAGGGTGTCGGGAAGGAGCAGCGCCATTGCGGCCTTTCTGGTGCGCGGTGAAGCGTGGGGAGTGGGTCGGCGGAAGCCGTATGTGTCCGCAAATTTTCGGCGGCAAGAGAAATTATCACCCCGATGCCGCAGTCCGCAACGACACGCTGGCCGCGGCTGTGCGGCAGCCCATCCGCAGCCGGTTCAGCCAGCTGCCGGCCGGCCACGAACGACTTATCCGCGGGGGTGGAGGGCCTGCTGGACCGTGCCGAGGAGCGAACGGAACCTTGCGTCCTGAGGCAGTTCCTCGATCAGCACGACGCCTTCCGGCCCGGCCAGTGGTATCCGCCAGTTGGGGTACTCCGTGCTGGTGCCGGGCTGGTTCTGCGTGCGGGTCTCCCCCACGGCGTCGACCAGCGCCACACCGAGCAACGACGACGGCGTGAGGGCGGTGAACGCGTACAGCGCCTCCACCGTGGCCTGCTCCCCGGCCTCCGCCGCTGCCGGCAGCAGCCCGCGCTCCCGGACGAGCTCCAGCACGGCTTCCTGCTCTGCGGCGTCGGCGGCGCGTTCTTCCGCGACCGGGCGCCGCAGCAGCCCGAGCGACTCGCGGAGCGTCACGTGCGCGCCGGCCAGGTAGCCTGCGGTAGGAGGCAGGTCGTGCGTGTTGACACTGGTGAGGCACTGCTGCCGGTAGCGTTCCGGCGCCAGCGGCCCGTCGCCGTCGTGCTCGAACCACAGGATCGAGGTGCCGAGGATGCCCCGTTCGGCCAGGTAGTCCCGGACCCAGGGTTCGAAAACGCCGAGGTCCTCGCCGATCACCACTGCCCCCGCGCGTTGGGCCTCGAGGGCCAGGATGCCGATCAGCGCTTCGTGGTCGTAGTACACGTACGTGCCCCCGCCCGGCCCGGCGCCCTCCGGGATCCACCAGAGGCGGAACAGGCCCAGGACATGGTCAACCCGGATCCCGCCGGCGTGGCGCAGCACGGTCCGCAGCATGTCCCGGTAGGGGGCGTAGCCGGCCTCGGCGAGCCGCCCCGGGTGCCACGGCGGCTGGGTCCAGTTCTGGCCCTGCTGGTTGAACATGTCCGGAGGCGCGCCAACCGTCACGCCGTGCGCGAGGACGCCGGACAGGGTCCAGGCGTCGGCGCCGCCGAGCTTCACCCCGACCGCAAGATCATGCACGACGCCGATGTCCATGCCGGCCCGCCGCGCGGCGTCCTGCGCCGATTCCAGTTGCTGGTCGCAAATCCACTGCAGCCAGCGGTGGAATTCGATCCGGTCCGCGAGCGCGGTCCGTTGGGCGGCGCAGTACCCGGTGTCCGGGGAGGCAGCGGCGTCCGCCCACTCGGGCGCCGAGGGGTCGAGGCTCTCTGCCAGGGCGCACCACAGCGCGAAGTCGTCGAGCCCCTGGCCCTGGTCCCGGCAGAAGTCGCTGAACCGGCGTGAACGGGAGGGTCCCCGCCGGACGCGGAACACCCGCTCAAGCACCGCCAGCTTTGCCTCGTAGCTGGAGTTGCGGTCCAGCAGGGACGCCTCCCGGTTGGCGGCCCGCAGGCGGGTCGCGAGGCTGTCCGCCTCGGCCAGCGCACCGGGCTCCAAGTAGGCGTATTCAGGGATATCCTCCACCCGGATGTACAGCGGGTTGAAGAAGCGCCGGGTGGCCGGCAGGTACGGCGAGTCCTCCACCGGCGGCCGGGGCTCCGCGGCGTGCAGGGGGTTGACCAGGATGAACCCCGCCCCTTCCGCCCCGGCAACGGCGGCCAGATCGGCCAGGTCCGCGAAGTCGCCGATCCCCCAGGAACGCGCTGATCGCACGGAGTAGAGCTGGGCCGTGAGTCCCCAGTTGCGGCGTGCCGCCAGGGCTGCAGTGGTCCGCAGCCGCCCCGGAGTGACCACCAGCGGGCACTCCGCCGCGGTGCCGGCCGCGTCCGCCTGGATGGTGTGCCAGCCGATCGCCAGCCCCTCCGGGATGGCGAAGCTCGCGCGCCCGGTCAGGGCGCCGTCGATCTCCTGAGGCTCCTCCCAGTTCTCCAGCTGCCGGACGTCGTGCCGGGCGCCATCCTCGGCGACGACCCGGACATTGACGTCGGTCCCGTGCGGGACGTGGACATCGAAGGATGCCGCTGCTCCCTCCCGCGCCACCACGACCGGCGGCAAGAACCGGCGCCAGGGGGCCAGCTCGGCTGCCTCCAGCGAGCGCTTGATCTCCCCCGGACCGGCGGAGGCAACGCCCAGGGCGGTGAGGACCCGGCGAAGGGTGTCCGCGGCAACGGAGCGCTCCACCCCGTCCCAGCCCCAATAGGAGGTTCCCACCCCGTGGGCCGCTGCCAGTTCGCGCAGCAGCGCGTCGGCGTCGTCTGCCGTGGCGGGGTGGTGGTCAGCCGGTTCCGTGCCGTCCCTCATGGGCGCGTCAGCCGTTGTCCGGGCGCGCCGGCGGTTCGGCACCGTGGGCGGCGTGGATGTGGGCCTCCCCCACCAGCTCGTGCAGGCCGGCGACGGAGGCGGCGAGGCTGAGACCGGGCGATTCGACAATGAACGGCATCAGCAGCCGGTTTTCTTTCTCCAGGTGCAGGGCGAAGACCTGTCCGATCGTGCCGGCGGCGACGGCGGGCGTCCACTCCCTGGGCGGCGCGGAGGCGCTCCACGAGGCCGACTATCGCCTTGTGTTCGGCGAGCATCCCGGCCACCAGCAGCCGTCCCTCCGGCATAGCCCCCGGTCCGCCGTACAGCGGGCCCTCCTCGGCAAGCGCATGCGGGACAAGTTCGGTCTCGCACCATTCGACCAGCACCTCGTGGGCCTCGTGCTCCGCTCCGGTGTCGCGGGCCTTCACCGCGCGGGTCAGGGCGGCAATCAGCGCCTCGAGCCGTTTGAGCATCCCCGCATGGTGCGTCTCCACGGCTGCGAGCGCCCCGGCTTCTTCCTCGGGTTTCTTGGGAACCGGCGTGTCCATGGCGTCTCCCTGGCTGGGCGGAACTCAGGTCCTGCTGAATCTGATCCAACTGTACGGCCGGCCCGGTTCCCGCGAACAGGCCTTTCGGCCCCGCATGCCGCCCGGACCTGCCGGCAGGGCAGGGGCGTTTTGGGGCGGTTTCGACGCTTCCCGGCCGGCCACGCTAGCCTTGCACCCTATGATTGACGTCGAACGGTTCCGGATCCTCCTCAGCCAGGAGCGCGAGCGGAAGCTTGCCCTGTTGCCCGCCCTGCGCAGGGACATCACGTCGGTGAATGCCGCCCGGCAGGATTCCAACGTCGACGACGAACACGATCCGGAGGGGGCGACGATCGCTTTCGAACTCTCCCAGGCCTCCGCGCTGCTGGAACAAAGCAGGGCCGGGCTCGCACAGATTGAAGCTGCGCTGGTCCGGATCGACGCAGGTAGCTACGGCATCTGCGAGGTGTGCGGCGGCCCGATTGCCGAGGGCCGGCTTGAGGCCAGGCCGTGGACGCCCTACTGCATCCGGCACAGCGCCGGCCCGGCATAACAGCGAAGGCGTAACAGTCCCCCCATGAGCATTGAGTCAACTGCCCTCGCCACCGACGACCTGGCCGGAACGTGGTGGCACCGCATTGTGGACGGGTTCAGCCACGCGCCCGCACCGGTGGTGACCGGAACCGAACTCCTGCTGGTGGTCGCCGTCGCCGTCGCACTCTCCCTGCCGCGCGCCAGCTGGCGGTACTTTGGGCTGCTCGCCACCGTGACGCACGAGCTGGGCCATGCCTTCGCCGCACTCATGACCGGCCAGCGGCTTGGCGGCATCAGGCTGAGCCTGGACCATTCCGGCACGACCACGAGCTACAGCCGCCGGCCCTTGGCCGCCGCCTGGTCGACATTCTGGGGCTATCCGGTCCCCGCCGTCGTCGGCGCCGTGATGGTTTGGTCAGGCTTCAACGGCTGGGGGCCGGCGGCGATGTCGGTCGGCACCCTCGTGTTGCTGCTTTCCTTCCTCTTCCTGCGCAACGGCGTCGGTGTACTGATCACGGCCGCGGCGGTCCTCGCCGCAGTGCTGCTGGTCCTCTTTGTCCCCGCGGTGTTTATTGGCCACGTGATGATCGGCCTGGGGCTGGCACTGCTGGTGGCTGCCGTCCGGGACCTGGGCAAGCTGGTGGCGGTGCATTCGCGGCACCGGAACCGGCTGTCGACGTCGGACGCGTACCTGCTTGCCCGCTCCACGCCCTTGCCGGCGTTTGTCTGGATCGGGCTGTTCGGCGTCGTGGTGGCGGCGGCCTGGTGGGTGGCATGGCAGCCGATGGCGCCGGTCGTCGCCGGCCTGTTCGGCCTCGTGGCCCAGGCTGCCCGGCTGGGCTGATCTGCTGGGCTGATCTGCTGGGCTGCCCGGCTGGGCTGACCGGGGCCGGTGCGGCCGGTCAGGTGCGTCCGGCTGGCCTGCTGCGCATAGGCTGGGAGCATGAGTGAGACAACCACGAAATCGGACCAGGCCTTCAGCACGCGGGGCGCCTATGTCACCGGCGGTGCGGAGTTCAACCGGGACACCAACTACATCGAGGACCGGATCACCCGCGACGGCGCGCCCGGGGCCAACGGGGAGCCCGGCTGGCCCGTCGAACCCGGCCGTTACCGGCTGGTCGCGGCGCGCGCCTGCCCGTGGGCGAACCGGACCGTGATCGTGCGGCGCCTCCTCGGCCTCGAAGACGTGATCTCTCTCGGCCAGCCCGGCCCCACCCACGATGCACGCTCCTGGACCTTCGATCTGGATCCCGGCGGCAAGGACCCGGTCCTGGGCATTGAGCGGATCCAGGAGGCCTACTTCCGCCGTTTCCCGGACTATCCCCGCGGCATCACGGTCCCGGCGATCGTCGATGTGCCCAGCGGCGCAGTGGTCACCAACAACTTCCCGCAGATCACCCTGGACTTCTCCACCGAGTGGACGGAATTCCACCGCGACGGCGCCCCGGATCTTTACCCCGAAGCCCTCCGGGAGGAGATCGACGCCGTCAACAAGCGGGTCTTCACCGAGGTCAACAACGGCGTCTACCGCTGCGGTTTTGCCGGCTCCCAGGACGCCTACGACGCGGCCTACGACCGGCTTTGGACGGCGCTGGACTGGCTGGAAGAACGGCTCTCCGGGCAGCGGTACCTGGTGGGCGACACGATCACCGAGGCGGACGTCCGGCTGTTCACCACGCTGGCACGCTTCGACGCCGTCTACCACGGGCACTTCAAGTGCAACCGCCAGAAGCTCAGCGAAATGCCGGCGCTGTGGGCCTACGCCCGGGACCTGTTCCAGACCCCCGGCTTCGGTGACACGACCGACTTCGTGCAGATCAAGCAGCACTATTACATCGTCCACGAGGACATCAACCCCACCGGGATCGTCCCGAAGGGTCCGGAGCTGGGCAACTGGCTCTCGGAGCACGGCCGCGAGGCCCTTGGCGGCCGCCCCTTCGGCAACGGCACGCCGCCGGGTCCCGTCCGGGCCGGCGAAGAGGTTACCGCCGGACACGGCGCGGGCTAGGCACCGGCCGCGGCGGGCGGTGCACACGGCGGCGCTAGGGTGGGGCAATGGAACTTTCCACCCAGCCACACTCCGGACCGGCGGCCGGACCGCAGCTTTCCGTCGGGACCGCCGCCCCGGCGTTTGCGGCCGTCCGTGAACTCTTCGACACATTCCTGGCAGAGGATCCTGAGTACAGTGCCCAGTTAGCGGTGTACCGCGGCGGCGTCAAGGTACTGGAGCTCAGCGGCGGTCCCGGGCTGGGCCCGGGCGACATCACAGGTACCTACTCGTGTTCCAAGGGGGCGGCAGCCTTCGTCATCGCCCTGCTGGTACAGGACGGGCTGCTGGACCTGGACGCGGCCGTGGCGTCCTACTGGCCCGAGTTCGCCGCGCACGGCAAGGACCGGCTCACCGTCCGCCAGGCACTCTCGCACCAGGCGGGCCTGCCGGGCATCGCCGGCGGCTTCGCGCTCGAGGAGTTCCCCACGCCGGAAGCCGCCCGCCGTCTGGCCGCCGCCGCCCCGCTGTGGCGCCCGGGACGCACCTTCGGCTATCACGCGCTGACCATCGGCATCCTGATGGAGGAACTGTGCAGGAGGGTCGCCGGAGCCCCGTTGCAGGAACTCTTTGACGAGCGCCTCCGCCGTCCCTTCGACATCGATTTCTTCCTGGGCCTGCCCGCCGAGGAGGAGGAGCGCTTCCGCGAGGTGTTGTACACCGAGGACCCCGATGGCTGGCTGGACCCGCTCAGCCTGGCGGGACTGAACAGCAACGCGCCGGTCAGCGGCATCATGGAGTTGCCCAACCACCGCGTCATCCGCGCAGGCGGCATGAGCAGCGCCGGAGGGATAGGCTCCGCGGAAGGACTCGCCCGGCTCTACGCCGCAGCCACCACCGGAGTCGACGGCGGTCCGGGCTTCCTGGCGCCCCGGACCATCGGACTGATGGCGGAGGAGCAGGTGTGGGGCCTTGACCGTTCCTCCGGACAGGACAACGCCTTCGGCGTGGTCTTCATGAAGCCGCACCCGGGGCGGGACTTCGGCAGCCACCTCGCTTTCGGCCACGAGGGCGCCAACGCGGCCCTGGGCTTCGCCGATCCCGGCTACGGAATCGGCTTCGGCTACGTGCCCAGGCGCAGCGAGGAAGGACGCACCAACGGAAGGGCCCAACGACTCTCGGCCGCGGTGCGGAAGGCCTGCGCGTCGACCCCGCTGGCATCCCCGTAAGGGTTCGTCCAGTTGTAGCAGCAACGCCGCGGCCCTAGGGTGAGCCGGGATGGCAAATGCAAAAGAACACGACGACGGCGGCACCCACCCCTCCTGGGCCCGCAGGCTCGCGCGCACCGTGGCCGGGAGCGTCTCTGCCGCCCTGCTGTGGCCCCGGCTGCAACTGGCCACCAAGGCGGCCATCGCGGCGGGCGTCGCGTTCTTCATCGCCCCGTTCATGCCCGGATCCGCGGCTGACTACCCGTACTACGCGCCCCTGGGCGCCCTGGTCGCGATGTACGAAAACGTCTCCGGCTCCATGCGCCAGGGAGTCCAGACGCTGGTGGGCCTGGCCCTCGGCATCGGGCTCGCCTTTGCGCTGTTCAGCTTGGGAAACCCGACGCCGCTGTCGGTCGCGATCATGATGGGACTCGGCGTCATCCTCGCCGGCCTGCCGAAGATCGGTTCCGGCAGCGACTGGATCCCGACGGCGGCGCTGCTGGTGCTGCTGGTCGGCGGCCACAACCCGGACAAGTTCTCGTTCGGCTATCTCTTCCAAATGGGCGTCGGCGTCAGCGTCGGCATCGTGGTGAACCTGCTCGTCTTCCCGCCGCTGCACTTCAAAGCCGCCGCCCTCAGCCTGGCCGAGCTGCGGCTGGCCCTGGCCCAACAGCTCTGGGATATGGGCAAGGCGCTCCGCGAGAACTGGCCGCCGGAACACGAGGACTGGTCCCGCCGCTCAGAGGCGCTCGCGGGGCGCGCCCGCTCCGTGCGCGTTGCCGTGCAGAAAGCCGACGCAAGCCGGCAAGCCAATCCCCGCCGCCGGCTGCACCCGCGGGACGTCGAGGAGGACTACCGCAACCTGCGTGACCTGGAGCGGCTGACCTTCCATATCCAGGACGTGACCCAGGTACTCTCGGATGTCATCTGGGCCAAGGACACCCCCTTCGTGATTCCGGACGGGTATGCCGAGCCGCTCGCCGAAGCCATGACCATGGCGGGCGACGTGCTCCGGGCTGCGGAGGAGGAGGAACCGCAGCGGCAGGCCGAACTCGTCGAGGAGGCTGACGCGGCGGTCAAGGCCTTCACCGCGCGAGTCGCCGCCGACGACCAGTCCGCCGGCGCCCCGAGCGCCGTCGAGTCAATCCTGCTGAGCCTGCACCGGATGCTGCGGGTAGTGAAGTCGGGTAACGCTGATTTCGCGAAGTCCAGCGACGGACACCGGGAACCGGACGCCTCCTCCGCCGGCACCAGCTAGCCGAACGGCACAGCCGCGCTCCCCGCCAGAACGACGACGGCGGCCGCCCCCGAAATAGTCGGAGACGGCCGCCGTCGTTGTTCGGTGGCGCGCTATTTCAGCGACGCCACCGACCCGCTGAAGTGCTTGCGTCCCGAATGCGGGCTCCAGGCGACGTAGTCGGAGCGCAACCACGCGCCGTCGTCGCCCTGCACCGTGCTGATGTCCAGCGCGACCCGGGCCGGCAGGAACACCGGCGCCTCGAACGCCACGTCCCAGCTGAAGGCGTCGCCCTTGGCCGCGCCGACGTCGGCCAGCGCCCTGGAGGCAAGGTACATGCCGTGGGCGATGGAACGCCGCATGCCGAGGGCCTTGGCGCTGAGCACGCTGAGGTGGATCGGGTTGAAGTCACCGGAAACGGAGGCGTACGCCCGCCCGGTGTCCACGCCGAGCTGCCAGAGCGCCGTCGGGTTCGGGGCCCTGAAGCCATCGGGCGCGGCGGCCGCGGACGGCTTGTCGATGCCCGGGAGGAACACGCCCTTCGCGAGGTAGGTGGACACGCCGCGCCAACGGACGAAGTCCTCTCCGGCCCCGCGCACTTCAGCCACAAGGTCCAGCTGGGTGCCGGCCCGGTGGCCGCGCAGGTTTTCCGCCCAGGCCCGGATGTCCAGGGCTTCGGAGAACAGCACCGGACCGCTCTGGACCACCTTGTTGGTGAGGTGGATCATCCCCAACAACGGCAACGGAAAGTCGTCCCGGTTCATCACGGACATGGACAGCGGGAACGCCAGGGCATGGATGAACCCGGCCGGCAGCACGTCGCTGGCGGTCTCCCCGATCAGGTGCTGGTAGGCCGTCAGGTTGGCGACCCCGGCCGTCACGCCGCGCACCTCATGGCTGCAGCCGGGCAGTTCCGTGCCCGCGTGCGTTCCCAGCACCCGCCGGCGCGCAGCGGTGGCGGCAGCGTTGACGTACAGCTTGGACAGCGACGGCATCTCGCCCAGGAGGACGGGCTGAGTACCACTCATGCGCCCACCAGGTTCTGCCCGCAGACACGCAGCACTTCGCCGGAAATGCCGCCTGCGGCGTCGCTGGCGAGGAAGGCGATCGCCTCCGCCACGTCCCCTGGCTGGCCGCCCTGCTGCAGCGAATTGAGCCGGCGGGCCACCTCGCGGGTGGCGAACGGGATCCGGGCCGTCATTTCGGTTTCGATGAAACCGGGAGCGACGGCGTTGATGGAGCCGCCGTGTGCTGCGAGCAGCGGCGCCGTGGCACGGACCATGCCCATCACGCCGCCCTTGGACGCTGCGTAGTTGGTCTGACCGCGGTTGCCGGCGATGCCGCTGGTGGAGGCGACGGAGACGATCCGCGGCGAGTTCCGGAAGTGCTCGGAGGCCAGCAGCGCCTCGTTGATCCTCAGCTGCGCGGCGATGTTCACGGCAATCACCGAGCTCCAGCGGCCCTGATCCATGTTGGCGAGCAGCTTGTCCCGGGTGATGCCGGCGTTGTGGATCAGGATGTCCAGGCCGCCGTGGCGCTCCACGGCGTGGTCGATGATGCGCTGCCCCGCGTCTTCCCGGCTGATGTCAAGCTGCAGGGCGGTACCGTGCACCTCGTTGGCGACCCTCGCCAGGTGGTCCCCAGCGGCCGGGATGTCGACGACGACGACCGTGGCGCCGTCGCGGTACAGCGTGCGGGCGATGGCCGCGCCGATCCCGCGGGCGGCTCCGGTCACGACCGCGACCTTCCCTGCCAGCGGCTTCTCGGCGTCGGCAGGCAACTGGCCGGCCTCGGAGGAGACCGTCAGGAACTGGCCGTCCACGAAAGCGGAGCGGCCGGAGAGGAAGAACCGGAGGGCCCCGAGGGCGCTGGGGCTCGTGATCCGTGCGCCGTCGGCGAGCAGGATGCCGTTGCCGGTGGCGCCGGCGCGCAGTTCCTTCGCGAGCGAGCGCAGCAGGCCGTCCACGCCCTGCCGGGCCGCCGCCGTGGCCGGGTCCGTGGTCCCGGCGGCGGCGCGGGAAACGGTCACCACGCGCGCGTTCGCGGCGAGGTCCCGGAGCGAGGCCGCGGCGCTGAGCACGGGCTTTTCAAGGTCCTCGGGCCGCGCGGCCTCGTCCAGCACCAGGATGATCGCGCCGAGTTTTTCGCGCGGCACGGCGTGGCGGCGGACGTCCAGGTTCCAGGACAACAGCGTAGCGGCGAGTTCATCCGCCCCGCTGCCGGCTCCCTGGACCAGGACGGGTCCCTGCACCAGCGGCTGGCCCGGCCGGTGGCGGCGGAGCACCACGGGCTGCGGCAGCCCGAGCTTCTTGGCAATGTCCTTGCCCAGGCCCCGGCTCACGAATTGGGTGTATTTGTCAGTCATCCGGTCCCCCTAGTGTGCTTCGAGAATAGCGACGACGCCCTGGCCGCCGGCGGCGCAGATGGAGATGAGCCCGCGCGCCGGGCGGCCGCCGACCTGTCCCTTGTCATGCAGCATCTTCGCCAGCGAGGCGACGATGCGGCCGCCGGTCGCGGCGAACGGGTGCCCGGCGGCGAGCGAGGAACCGTTGACGTTGAGCTTGGCGCGGTCGACGCTGCCCAGGGCGCCGTCGAGGCCGAGCCGGGTGCGGCAGAATTCCTCGTCCTCCCATGCGGCGAGGGTGCTCAGCACAGTGCCGGCGAAGGCCTCGTGGATTTCGAAGAAGTCGATGTCCTCGAAGCCCAGGCCTTGGCGGGCCAGCAGCCGCGGGACAGCGAACGCGGGAGCCATCAGCAGGCCGTCCTTGCCGTGGACGAAGTCGACGGCGGCCGCCTCGCCGTCGAGTACCGTGGCCAGCTTGGGCAGGTCGTGCGCGTCGGCCCATTCCTCCGAGGCGAGCAGCACGGTGGAGGCGCCGTCGGTGAGCGGGGTGGAGTTGCCGGCTGTCATCGTTGCTTCGGCTCCCAGGTTCTTGCCGAAGACCGGCTTGAGGCCCGCGAGCTTTTCGAGCGTGGTGTCGGGCCGCAGGTTGGAGTCCTTGCTGAGCCCGCGGTACGGGGTCAGGAGTTCCTCGAAGAAGCCGGCGTCGTAAGCGGCGGCCAGGTTGCGGTGGCTGTTGTAGGCCAGCTCGTCCTGGGCTTCGCGGGTGATCTTCCACTGCGCCGTGGTGAGCGCCTGGTGCTCGCCCATGGACAGCCCGGTCCGGGGCTCCCCGGTGTTCGGGGCATCCGGGGTCAGGTCCTTCGGCCGGAGCCGGCTCAGCACCTGCAGCCGCTGCGGCAGGGTCTTGGCGCGGTTCAGGTCGAGCAGGATTTCACGCAGGCCCTCGCTCACGGCGATGGGCGCGTCAGAGGCGGAGTCGACGCCGCCGGCGATGGCGGAGTCGATCTGGCCCAGCTTGATCTTATTGGCGAGACCCAGGACGGTTTCGAGGCCGGTGGCGCAGGCCTGCTGCAGGTCGTACGCGGGGGTTTCGGCGGAGAGCGCGGAACCGAGTACCGCTTCGCGGGTGAGGTTGAAGTCGCGGGAGTGCTTGAGCACGGCGCCGGCGGCAACCTCGCCGATCCGCTCGTCCTGCAGGCCGAAACGTGCGATCAGTCCGTCCAGCGCGGCGGTCAGCATGTCCTGGTTGGAGGACTTGGTGTAGGCGCCGCCGGTGCGGGCGAACGGGATGCGGTTGCCGCCGACCACAACGGCTTTGCGGAGTTGCGGCGCTGCGGCTGATCCTGCGCCCGGCGTGGTGTCCTTCGGTCCGGTCGCGGATGTTCCGTTTTCAGGCATGTGCTCTCTCCTTTGATCAAAGCGGATTACTGATACCCAGCGTACCTGATACGCTGGGTATCGTGAACATCCTGCAGGCGGAACCCCCCGGACCGGTCAGTGCCGGCATCAGTGCTGCGCGCAGCAACCCCGGCGACGCCTCGGGGAGCCCA
The DNA here is from genome assembly GCF_052113385.1 of Arthrobacter sp. YAF16. Lineage (NCBI taxonomy): Bacteria > Bacillati > Actinomycetota > Actinomycetes > Micrococcales > Micrococcaceae > Arthrobacter > Arthrobacter sp. YAF16. The sequence continues at coordinate 187,206 of NZ_JBFRDC010000005.1, read as the reverse complement.
GTCGATGGCCGGGCCTCCCGCTGGCAATCCCACCGAGAGGAACGGCGACGGGAGCTGATCAAGTCCGCACGGAAGGCGGTCCACGCCCTGGGCAGCGAAGCCTCGATGGAGGACATCGCTGCAGCGGCCGGAACGTCCAAATCCGTCTTTTACCGCTACTTCGGAGACAAGGCCGGCCTCCAGCAGGCCGTGGGCGAAGTGGTCCTGAGCCAGATGCAGCGGCGCATCCAGGAGGCCGCGCAGAGCGCCCAGACCCCGCGCGAAGGGCTCTACGCCATGGTGTCCGCCTACCTGCAGATGGCCGAGACCAGCCCGAACGTCTACACCTTCGTCACCCGCTACGCGCCCGGCGAGGCGGAGAGCCACAACGGTTCGATCGCCGCGGCCGTGGCGCTAGGCCATTTCTTCGCGTCGATCAGCGAGATGATCGCGTTGCCCATGCGGAGCCAACTGCGTGCTGTCGCCGGTAAGGAAGCCGTGATCGGCTACTGGCCCAACGCCGCGATCGGGCTGGTCCGGAACGCCGGGGAGCAGTGGCTCGCCAGCCCGGACTCCCCCGCCAAACCCGGCCAGGAAGCGATGGCCCGCCAGATCACCGACTGGCTCTGCTTCGGCATCGCACCCGAACTCCAAGATCCGCCGGCCCCGTAGCCGCGTACCAGCTCCAACACGACCAACTGCCAGAGCACCAAAGACCAGAACCACCAACGACCAGAACCGCAATGTCAGTGCCAACGAAGGAATCGACATGACTGAACTAGCCGACCGCCCCGCGGGCCACCCCACCTCCCCGGCCCCCGCGCCCCGGACCTCGCCCGCCGCAGCTTCCGCTGCCGGTGCCCCCGCCGTCGACGTCGCCGCCCTCGGCGAACAGCTGCTGGGCAAGTGGGCCGCGGTCCGCCGGCAGGCCCGGGACCTGGCCGGCCGCCCGGAACTGCACAAGACCGAGGGGCTCACCCACACCGAACACCGCCAGCGGGTCTTCGGCCAGCTCAAGATCCTGGTGGAGAACGGCGCCGTGCACCGGGCCTTCCCTGCGGAGGTAGGCGGTGCGGACGAACACGGCGGCAATGTCGCCGGCTTCCAGGAACTCGTCATTGCCGACCCCTCGCTGCAGATCAAGGCCGGCGTGCAGTGGGGCCTCTTCGGCTCCGCGGTGAACCACCTCGGCACCGAGGAACACCACCAGAAGTGGCTGCCGGGCATCATGAGCCTGGACATCCCCGGCTGCTTCGCCATGACCGAGACCGGCCACGGCTCGGACGTCGCCAGTATCGCCACCACCGCCACCTACGACGCCGCCACCGGCGAGTTCGTGGTGCACACGCCCTTCCGCGCGGCCTGGAAGGACTACATCGGCAACGCCGCCATCGACGGCCTGGCCGCCGTCGTCTTCGCGCAGCTGATCACCAACGGCGTCAACCACGGCGTGCACGCGTTCTACATGGACCTACGTGACCCGGAGACCAAGGAGTTCCTGCCCGGCATCGGCGGCGAGGACGACGGCGTCAAGGGCGGCCTGAACGGCATCGACAACGGCCGGCTGCACTTCACCCAGGTCAGGATCCCCCGGACGAACCTGCTCAACCGCTACGGGAACGTCGACGCCGACGGCACCTACACCTCGCCGATCGCCAGCCCGGGCCGCCGCTTCTTCACGATGCTCGGCACCCTGGTCCAGGGCCGCGTGTCCCTCGACGGCGCCGCCGTGACCGCGTCCAAGCTGGCCCTCAAGACCGCCATCCAGTACGCCTCCGAACGGCGCCAGTTCAACGCCTCCTCCGCCACAGACGAGGAGGTCCTGCTGGACTACCAGCGGCACCAGCGACGGCTGTTCACCCGGCTCGCCACCACCTATGCCGCCAGCTTCGCCAGCGAACAGCTGCTGCAGAAGTTCGACGACGTGTTCTCCGGCCGGAACGACACCGACGAGGACCGCCAGGACCTCGAGACCCTGGCCGCCGCGCTCAAGCCGCTCAGCACCTGGCACGCCCTCGACACCCTGCAGGAGTGCCGCGAAGCCTGCGGCGGCGCCGGCTTCCTGATCGAGAACCGGTTCGCTTCGCTGCGCGCCGACCTCGATGTCTACGCCACCTTCGAGGGCGACAACACCGTGCTGCTGCAGCTGGTCGCGAAGCGCCTGCTGGCGGACTACGCCAAGGAATTCCGCAACGTGGACTTCGGCGTGCTGGCGCGCTACGTCGTCGGGCAGGCCACCGGCGCCGCCATCCACCGGACCGGCCTGCGCGGCGTCGCCCAGTTCATGGCGGACTCCGGCTCGGTGCAGAAGGCCGCCAGTGCGATCAAGGACGAGGCAGGCCAGCGGGCCCTGTTGACCGAGCGCGTCCAGGCCATGGTGGCCGAGGTTGGATCGGCGCTCAAGGGCGCGAACAAGCTGCCGCAGCAGCAGGCCGCCGCGCTGTTCAACAGCCACCAGAACGAGCTCATCGAGGCGGCCCAGGCGCACGCCGAACTGCTGCAGTGGGAGGCCTTCACCGAGGCGCTGGGCAAGGTCGCCGACCCCGGCACGAAGGCGGTCCTGACCTGGCTGCGCGACCTCTTCGGACTGTCCCTGATCGAGAAGAACCTGTCCTGGTATCTGATGAACGGCCGTCTCTCGATGCAGCGCGCCCGCACCGTGGGCGAGTACATCAACCGGCTGCTCGTGAAGATCCGCCCGCATGCCCTGGACCTGGTGGACGCTTTCGGTTTCGGCCCGGAGCACCTCCGCGCAGCTATCGCCACCGGGGCGGAGAAGACCCGCCAGGACGAGGCCCGGGAGTTCTTCCGCCAGCAGCGTGCCAGCGGCCACGCCCCGGTTGACGAGAAGATCCTGCTGGCCCGCACGGCGCGCGAGGCGAAGGCCAAATCCGGGAAGGCCGCTTCCGGCAAGGCGCGGCGCGGCTAGGCAACAGCGCCGCTAAGAAAGCAACCGAGCTTAAAAAAGGCACGGCACGACGACGGCGCCGCCCCCTTATCCGGGGGGCGCCGTCGTCGTGCTGCGTCGCTACTGCGGAAGAACCGAGCGGTAGACCTCAAGGGTGGTTTCGGTGATGGATTCCCAGGAGAAGTGCTCCTCGGCCCGGCGGCGGCCGGCCTGGCCCATCGCGCGGGCGCGCGCCGGGTCGGAGACCACCTCGGTCAGGGCCGCGGCAAACTCCGTAACGAACTTCTCCGGATCGAGCGGGGTGCCGGTGCCGTCGGTGACCTGCTCAAGCTGCACCAAGAGTCCCGTCTCGCCGTGCTGCACAACTTCCGGGATGCCGCCCGTGGCGCTGGCCACCACCGCGGCGCCGCAGGCCATCGCCTCCAGGTTCACGATCCCGAGCGGTTCGTAGATGGACGGGCAGGCGAACGCGGTGGCGTGGCTGAGGACCTGGATCAGCTCGCGGCGCGGAAGCATCCGCTCCACGAGGATCACGCCGCTGCGCTGGCCCTGCAGTTCCTCGATCAGGCGGGCAGTCTCCGCGGCGAGTTCCGGCGTGTCCGCGGCGCCGAGGCACAGCACCAGCTGGACGTCGGCGGGAAGCTTCGCAGCGGCCCGGAGCAGGTACGGGACGCCCTTCTGGCGGGTGTTGCGCCCCACGAAGACGACGCTCGGCCGCTCCGGGTCGATGCCCAGGGCGCGGACCACGTCCTCGTCTTCGTCGCGGTTCCAGAGGCTGACGTCGATGCCGTTGTGGACCACTCGGACCTTCGCCGGGTCCACCTCCGGGTAGCTGCGCAGAATGTCCTGACGCATCCCTTCGGACACGGCGATGATCGCCGCGGCGGACTCGTAGGCGGTCTTCTCCACCCAGGATGACAGGGCATAGCCGCCGCCGAGCTGTTCGGCTTTCCAGGGCCGCAGCGGTTCCAGGCTGTGGGCGCTGAGCACGTGCGGGATGCCGTGCAGCAGCGAGGCGATGTGCCCGGCCATGTTGGCGTACCAGGTGTGCGAATGCACGAGGTCCGCGCCGGCGATGTCCGGGACGATCCTCAGGTCCACGCCGAGGGTCTGCACCGCGGCGTTGGCGCCGGCCAGGTCCTCCGGCACGGCATAGGACGTTACGGTGGCCCCGTGGTAGTCCGGAGTGCGCGGGGCACCGAAGGCCCGCACCTGCAGATCCACCCTCTGGGCCAGCACACGGCTGAGTTCGGCCACGTGGACGCCGGCGCCCCCATAGATTTCGGGCGGGAATTCCTTGGTCACAATGTCTATTCGCACAAACCCCAAGGTAGTCCTTCCGGCTGATCTGTTCTAGTGTGAAGAGGTCCGGGCACACCGGACGGTTTTTGGGGAGCAACGAAGGCGTTCAGGAGCGATCACATGCCGCAGCAAAAGAAAGTCTTGGCCATTGTCCTCGCAGGTGGCGAGGGAAATAGGCTGATGCCGTTGACGGCCGACCGGGCCAAGCCGGCCGTTCCCTTCGCCGGAAGTTACCGGCTCATTGATTTCGCCCTTTCCAACCTGGTGAATTCCCGGTATTTGCAGATTGTCGTCCTGACGCAATACAAATCCCACAGCCTTGACCGGCATATTTCCGAAACGTGGCGCATGTCCACCCAGCTCGGCAACTACATCGCCTCCGTACCCGCCCAGCAGCGCGTCGGCAAGAGCTGGTTCCTGGGCAGCGCCAACGCCATCTACCAGTCCCTCAACCTGATCCACGACGCCAACCCCGACATCGTCGTCGTGGTCGGCGCGGACCACGTGTACCGCATGGATTTCGCGCAGATGGTCGAGCAGCACGTTGCCAGCGGCGCGAAGGCGACGGTGGCGGCCGTCCGGCAGCCGCTGCACATGGCCGACCAGTTCGGCGTGATCGAGGTTGACCAGGAGAACCCGGAGAAGATCGCGGCCTTCGTGGAGAAGCCGTCCTCCACGCCCGGGCTCGCCGCGGACCCCACGCAGTTCCTGGCATCCATGGGCAACTACGTTTTCAACGCCGACGCCCTCGTCGAGGCGCTGCACGTCGACGCCGAGCGGCTCGACACCAAGCACGACATGGGCGGGGACATCATTCCCTACTTCGTCGACCAGGGCGAGGCGGGGGTGTACGACTTCACCCTCAACGACATCCCCGGCTCCACCGAGCGTGACCGCACCTACTGGCGCGACGTCGGCACCATCGATTCGTTCTACGACGCCCACATGGACCTGATCTCCCCCGTGCCGGTGTTCAACTTGTACAACTCGGAATGGCCGATTTACACGCGCCAGAGCATCTCGCCGCCGGCCAAGTTCGTCCGCGGCGAGGGCGGCACCGTGGGCACGGCGTTGGACTCGATCGTGGCCAGCGGCGTCGTTATCTCCGGCGGCATCGTGGAAGGCTCGGTGCTCTCCAACGACGTCTACGTCGGCACGGCCAGCCGGGTCCTTGACTCGGTGCTGATGGACAAGGTCCAGGTCGGGGCGGGCGCAGTGGTCAAGCGTGCCATCGTCGATAAGAACGTCCGGATCCCGGCCGGTGCCGCGATCGGCCTGGATCCCGAACTGGACCGGGCGCGCGGGTTCAAGGTCACCGACTCCGGCATCACGGTCCTGTCCAAGGGCCAGGAAGTTCCCGAGCCCGGCGACGCCGAACGTTCCCTCTCCGCGGCCAACCTGTACCTCGTGCCGGATGCCGTGAAGACCGCCACCGAGAACTGGCCGGCCGGCCGCGAGTCCGTGGAAAAGGTCGGCGAGGTGCACGCCGCCGCCGTCGGCGTCGAGCCTCCCGGGAAGTCCTCCACCAAGGCGTACTAAGCCGCGGGCCTGAGCCGGGCCGCCGGTTGGCGGCCCGGGTTCCGGGCCGGCAATCTGCGGCGTCGGGTCGGGGCCGTTGCAGGCTGTAAAATTAGCCCAATGAGCTCTCCCGATCTGCCCCCCGTGCCGGCCAGCGATTCACCGGCCCCGGCTGAGTTGACCCCCGCGGAAATCGCCGCCTGCCTCAAGGTGCTGAACAGCATCCACGTTTACGACGAGGAACACCCGGACTACGTTTCGATCCGCCGCGCGACCGGGAAGATGTTCAAAGCGGTCAAGCGGCACCGCCGGAGCACGAAGCGGGACCTCATCGCCGAGGCGGACCGTGCCGTCATCGCCCAGACCGCGACCGCCGCACCGGACCGGATCGATGACGAGACCCGCGGCAACAAGCTGGCGACCTCGGCCACCGGCGAGGTTGCGGGCCACCTGATCAGGTCCCGGCCCTGCTACATCTGCAAGCAGCACTACACGCAGGTGGATGCGTTCTACCACCAGCTGTGTCCCGAGTGCGCCCTCTTCAACCACAGCAAGCGCGATGCCCGGACGGACCTGAGCGGCCGGCGTGCGCTGCTGACCGGAGGACGGGCCAAGATCGGCATGTACATTGCCCTCCGGCTGCTCCGCGACGGCGCCCACACCACCATCACCACGCGCTTCCCGAAGGACGCCGCCCGGCGCTTCGCCGCTATGGAGGACAGCGCCGACTGGCTGCACCGGTTGCGGATCGTCGGCATCGACCTGCGTGATCCCTCGCAGGTGATGGCCCTGACGGACTCCCTCGACGCCGCGGGCCCGCTGGACATCATCATCAACAACGCCGCCCAGACGGTCCGGCGCTCGGGCAACGCATACAAGCCGCTGGTCGACGCCGAGGACGAAGCCCTGCCCGCGGAGCTGCAGGCAGCCAACGGCGGCCCCGAGCTGGTCACCTTCGGCCACGCCCACGACAAGCACCCGCTGGCCCTGGCCAGCTCGGTCCTGGACCATCCCGTGCTGGCCGGCGACGCCATCACCTCGCTGGCGCTGTCCACCGGCTCCGCCTCGCTCGAGCGGATCGCCTCCGGCACCGCGATCGACGCCGGCGGCCTGGTTCCGGACCTCGCCAGCATCAACAGCTGGACCCAGGTGGTGGACGAGGTGGATCCGCTGGAGATGCTTGAAGTGCAGCTCTGCAACGTCACCGCGCCGTTCCTGCTGGTAAGCCGGCTGCGCGGGGCGATGAGGCGCTCCACCGCACGGCGCAAGTACATCGTGAACGTCAGCGCCATGGAGGGCCAGTTCTCCCGCGCCTACAAGGGACCCGGACACCCGCACACCAACATGGCCAAGGCCGCGTTGAACATGATGACGCGGACCAGCGCCAAGGAAATGCTCGATTCCGACGGCATCCTGATGACCGCCGTCGATACCGGCTGGATCACCGACGAGCGGCCGCACTACACGAAGGTCCGGCTGATGGAGGAAGGCTTCCATGCGCCGCTGGACCTCGTCGACGGCGCCGCGCGGGTCTACGACCCGATCGTCATGGGCGAGTCCGGCGAGGACCAGTACGGCGTTTTCCTGAAGGACTACAAGCCCAGCCCCTGGTAGGACCGGGGCCGCCGGGTCCGGTGTGCCGTGGACAAGCGGGCCGTAGTCAAGCGGGCCGTCCGTCCCGGCGCCACGGGCCTTATGGCCCTGATGGGCTGCCCGGCCTGTCCGTAACGTGGAGCTGTGAATACGACGACGCCTCCGCCCAATTTCCAGCTGTCCATCGACCAGTGCTGGGTGCTGCTCGACAGCGAAGTTGTCGGGCGGATTGCCCTGATCGTCGACGGCCACCCGGAGGTATTTCCGGTGAACTTCGTCCTGCAGCGCCGCTCGATCGTGTTCCGCACGGCCGGTGGCACCAAGCTGTGGGGCGCCATCACGGCCAAACCGGTTGCCTTTGAGATCGACGGCTACGACTCGCACGAGCAGACAGCCTGGAGCGTCGTCGCCCGCGGCGAAGCCGAACTGATCGAAGACCAAGCGGACAAGGACGCGGTGGACGACTTGCTCCTGGAGCCCTGGCAGCCCGGTGAAAAGAACTACTACGTGCGGCTGGCGCCCAAGGCCCTCACCGGACGCCGCTTCAAGGTCAACAACCCGGATGTCTGGCACACCCGGCTGGCGGACCCGCGGCGGGCCTCTTTCGAATAGACCCGGACGGACGCGGCCGCCCCGGGCCCCCTGTCAGCCCCGGCTAACGCTTTTCCGGTGTGTGCACCACCAGTACGGGGCAGTGCGCGTGCGCCACGAGGGCGGAGCTCACCGAGCCGAGCAGCAGGCCGCCGAAGCCGCCGTGCCCGCGCCGGCCCAGCACCAGCAGGTCCGCGGCGCGGCTCTCATCGAGGAGCACTTTGCGCGGGTGCCCCTGCACCAGCCGCGTTTCCACATTGGCGGGGGTGGCTTCGCCGAAGGCCTTCACCACGGTCTCCTGCAGGATTTCACCCGCCCGCACGTCGAAATCGTTGATTCCCATGGCGACGTAACCGTCGTAGACCGGCGGAACGTCCCAGCAGGCCAGTGCCACGATGTTGGCCGACAGCGGGACCGCCAGCCGTTGCGCCTGCCGCAGGGCCTCCACCGAAGCGTCCGATCCGTCGACTCCGACCACGATGGTCCGGATGCCCGTAGCCTCGCTCATGACTGGTCCCTTCGTGGTGCCCCCATGGCACGTAGCTCCAAGGATTCCGGCGTCCGGGTCCGCAGGCTAGGGCCGAAAGTCACGGCGGCGGGCCCAGCCGGCCCGGCGTCGTGGGCCGAACGGCCCTTGTCCGGGGCAACGCACCGGCCGCAGACTTTCAGTGCGCGGCGAAGAAATATTCCCGCTTCGCGACCATTGGGGGCGTCCAAAGCCCACAATGGAAGGTACGACTTCACCGCAATTAAGGGATCAGCAAGCAGGGTCCCGCACAAGTTGGACGGGCGCGCTCCGCCACGGACCTGCAACGCGAGCTGGGGAGCTCCGTGGGACCGGTGGCAGCGACAGCGCCCGGACGGGAGAAACATGATTGCCTGGGCAGATGCCGGTCTCACTGCAACCGAGGGCCACCCGGCCGTGATCCGCGTGTTCATCCTCGACGACCACGAGCTGGTCCGCCGGGGCCTCCAGGAACTCCTGGAGGGCGAGGGATTCCTGGTCGTCGGCAGTTCGGGATCAGCCGTGGAGGCGACGCGGCGGATTCCAGCGCTGCACCCGGACGTTTGCGTTCTGGATGCCCGGCTGCCCGACGGGACCGGGATCGAGGTCTGCCGCGACGTTCGTTCCGTCGACCCCTCGCTCAACTGCATCATCCTCACCAGCTTCGACGACGAACAGGCCCTTCGCGGCGCCGTCCTCGCCGGAGCCTCAGGCTACGTCCTGAAGGAGATCGGCGGAACCGACCTGATCGGCGCCCTGCGCCGCGCCGCCTCGGGCGAATCCCTCTTCGAGGACGGCGTGGCCGCCGGGATCGTTGAAAGCCTGGTGGAAACCGAAGAAGTTGATCCCCGGACCGCTTCCCTCACGCCGCAGGAACGCAGGGTGCTGGAGTTGGTCGGCGGCGGGCTCACGAACCGCCAGATCGCGGCAGAGATGTTCCTGGCCGAAAAGACCGTCAAGAACTACGTCTCATCCCTGCTGGCCAAACTGGGCTTCGAGCGCCGCACCCAGGCGGCGGTGTTCATCGCCAGCCCGGCCGGCGCGGGAACGCCCGCCAACGGCACCGAGGCCGACGCCGGCCGGCGACACAGCATCCACTGAGGGTGCCTGCCCGACCTGCCCGCCGGGCCGAAGCCGGGCACGCCGGCTAGAGCGGGACGGACCATTCGACGCTGGTTCCGGCGTCCGGCGCCGTCGTGATGGTGCACTGGCCGTCCAGCATCCGCGCCCGATCTTCCAGATTGGCCAGGCCGTTGCGCTCCTGGCTGTCATTGAAGCCGGAACCGTTGTCCGTGATGACCACCGTGACCTGGCCCTTGATGACGGCTACCGACACCGAGATAGCGTCCGCACCGGAATGCCGGATGGCGTTGCTCAGCCCTTCGGAAACCACAGCCACGACGTTGTCCGCCTTGTCCGGCGTGACGGCGTCCACCGGGCCGGTCAGCGTCAGCCGGGGCGTGAAGGGCATGGACTTGGCGGAGCTTCGGGTCACCCGACGGATCCTTCCGCTGAGCAGTTCCGTTTCGCCGCTGCTGCTCTTGAGCGAGTAAATCGTGTCGCGCAGGCTGCGGATCGCTTCGTCCAGTTCGCCGGTGATATTGCGGATCCGCTCGGTTGCGAGTTCGTCCTTGGTGAACCGCGTCAGGCTCTGCACGCTCAGGCCGGCCGCGAAAAGCCGCTGGATCACGAGATCGTGCAGGTCCCGGGCGATCCGGTCCCGGTCCGTAAACACCAGCAGTTCCTCGCGGAGCCGGTGCACGCGGGCGAGTTCGAGGGCGAGTGCCACGTGCGAGCCGAAAACAGCGCCCATCTCGACGTCGGTACGGGCGTAGCGCAGCGACTCCGGGTTGCGGGCCAGCAGCAGGAGGCCGTGGTGGGCGCCCTGCGTGCTGAGGGCCACCGCGAGCAGCGGACCCAGGCCGCCGCCGTCGACCCCGTTAAAAACCCCGCCGGCGTGGTCAAGCATGACCGGCTCGCCGCCGGAGAGCACGTCCTGCAGCTCGGGCGAGTCGAGGCAGAGCGACGTGCCGGAGAAGTCCTTGGCCCGCTCCCCCGCGGCGCCCGCCACGATGAACCCGGGCCCGGACACGGCGGGAGCCACAATCAGCGCCAGCGCCGAATCCGACTCCTGCAGCGCCCGCGCCGCGATCGGGTCGAGGCCGCCCGCGGAGTAGTCCCGGTCGCTGGCGAGCATCAGCCCGGACACATCCATGCACGCTTCCAGCCAGCGGGCACGTCGCCGGGAGTCGTCGTAGAGTTTGGCGTTCTCGATCGCGACGCCCGCTGCGGCGGCCAGCGCCACCGCAAGCGCCTCATCCTCCGCGGTGAAGTCCCCGCCGCCTTCCTTCTCCGTCAGGTAGAGATTGCCGAACACGGTGTCCCGGACCCGGACCGGCACGCCGAGGAAGGACTGCATGGGCGGGTGGTGCTTCGGGAATCCGTAAGCCTCCGGATGTTTGCGCAGGTCCTGCAGCCGTAACGGCCGGGGATCGCTTATCAGTAGGCCCAGCACCCCGTGCCCGGTCGGCAAAGGTCCGATCTGCTGCGCGAGCTCGCCGTCGATTCCAACGGTGATGAAGTGGCTCAGGGCGTGGTCATCGCCGATCACGCCGAGGGCGCCGTAGCGGGCGTGCAGGAGGCGGCAGGAGGACTGCACCACGCGTTCCAGGACGGCGTCCAGGCTGAGATCCTCGGCCACGGCGACGACGGCTTCGAGCAGGCCCGCCATGCGCTCCTGGGACTGGAGCAGCTCTCCGGCGCGGGACACGAAGTCCTTGAGCAGGTCCTCGATCCGGGGGTTGCCGGAATTCACGATCTCCGGGCTGTTATTAGGTGAATGCATCTACATTGGCCCCAATCCTCACGACGTACATCCGCGCCGATGACGTGTTGCCAGAATACCCTGATACCTTCCGATCGGACCCTAAAAGCTCGGGGATTATTACGCCGCCGGGCCGTTATGCCCTAGCCCGATTGTCGCCGGCTGACGTAGGCTCGGCGCCATGAGCACCGATCCGAAACCGGCCGCAGGCCAGCCCCATGAAGTCGAAAACCTGGACAACCACGAGTGCTGGCGGCTGCTGCGCAGCGTGACCGTGGGCCGGATGGCCGTGTGGGTGGACGACCATCCGGACATCTTCCCGATCAACTACAAGGTGGACCACGGAACCCTCGTTTTCCGCACCGCGGAGGGCACGAAGCTGCAGGCCGCGACCGGCGACACTCCGGTAGCAGTGGAGGCCGACGGCGTCGATGCGGACAGGGGCATCGCCTGGAGCGTGGTGATCAAGGGCCAGGCCGCCGCGGTGAAGAACACGGAGGAGATCCTGGATACGGTGGGCCTGCTGCTCTTCCCGTGGCAGGCCGGCAAGAAGGACCACTTCGTCCGCATCACTCCGGACTCGATCACCGGCAGGCGTTTCAAGATTGTGCCGCCGCTGACGTGGTGGACGCCGCTGGACGACGCCACCCGCTCGGGCTTCGAATAACCCCCAACCGCGGACGGCCGGAAAGCGGCTTAGGCCAGCCGGGTGATTTCCACCGTCACTGACAGGGCGGACCCTCCGCCGCCGGACAGGATGCCCTTGAGCGGCGGTACGTCGCGGTAGTCGCGGCCGCGCGCCACCGTGACATGGAAGTCCCCGGCAGGTTTGTGGTTTGTCGGGTCCCAGCTGCGCCATTCCCCGTCCCACCATTCCAGCCAGGCATGCGACTGCCCGGCGACCGTCTCGCCGAGATCCGCCGTCGAACGCGGGTGCAGGTAACCGGAGACGTACCGGGCCGGGATTCCGCAGCTGCGCAACGCCCCGATGGCCAAGTGGGCGAGGTCCTGGCAGACGCCCTGGCGCTGAGTCCAGGCCTCCTCGGCGTTCGTGGTGACGCCGGTGGAGCCCTTCATGTAGCTCATCTCGCCGCGCATCCATTCGAACACGGCCATGGCGGCCTCATGCGGGTTGCGCCCCTCGACGACGCCGGGGACGATCGCGAGCACCTCGGCGCCGGGGCCGGTCAGCTGCGACTGCGGGATCCAGTCGCTGAACTGGTTGAGCGTTTCGGGCGAAGAGAGCACGTCCCAGCCGACGATGTCCGCCTCGGCCGGGATCCGCTCGACGCGGTGAACCTCCACCGTGGTGGTGGAGAGGACCTCGAGGTGGTCGTGCGGCATCTGCATGTCGAAGGCCGTCACGCGGGTGCCCCAGTAGTCGCGGTAGCTGCTGAGCGCCGCCTGCGACGGCGAGACCTTCATGGAGGACTCCAGCACCACCTGCTGCGGGTCCGTCAGCGGCGTCATCCGGGCCTCGTTGTAGGAGAGCGTGACCCGCTTGTTGTACTTGTACGCGGTCTTGTGCGTGATGCTGAGCCGGGTCATGAAACTTCTCCCACCCAGGCCAGTTCGTCTGCCTGATTGAAGTACTTACGGGAAATGGCGTCCGAGGCCTGCGAGACGGCCTTCTGCACGCGCTCCATGTGCTCCGGCAGCTCTGACATCAGGTCGTCGGTGCGATGGAACTCAAGGAAGGTCCGGGCCTGGCCCACGATCCGTCGGGCGTCATTGATGAAGCCGACGCGCTGCGCCGAGGGGTCCAGCTTGGCGAGGCAATCGTCGGCGTCGCGCAGGGCGTAAACGATGGACCGCGGGAACAGCCGGTCCAGCAGCAGGAACTCGGCCGCGTGCTGATCGCCGAAGGCGGCCCGGCGGGTCCGCAAAAAGGATTCGTACGCGCCGGCGCAGCGGAGCATGTTGACCCAGGACATCCCGGCCGAGAGCACATCCCGGGTCGAGAGCATCCGCGCGGTCATGTCGGCCCGCTCCAGCGAGCGTCCCAGGACCAGGAACAGCCAGCTTTCGTCGTGGCTGACCGTGGTGTCCGCAAGGCCGCTGACCATCGCGGTGCGTTCCAACACCCAGTTGCAGAAGCGGTAGGTGCCCACCACGTCCTTGCGGTGCTGGTTCAGCCCGTAGTAGGTGGTGTTCAGGCTCTCCCAGAGACCGGAGGACACGGTTTCCCGGGCGCGCCGGGCGTTCTCACGCGCGGCCCCCAGAGAACCGGCGATCGAGGTGGCGCTGTGCTTGTCGTAGGCCAAAGCATGCAGCAGCTCGTCCAGGCCGAAGTCCTCGGACTGCGGCCGGGCGCCCATGACGGCGAGGAGTTCCTGCGCGACGCTGCGCTGTTCCTCCATCGGCAGGTGGTTCAGCCGTTCGAGGTGGACGTCCAGGATCCGTGCGGTGCCGTCCGCGCGTTCCACATAGCGGCCGATCCAAAACAGTGACTCGGCAATACGGCTAAGCATTCTCGGCTACCTCCCGCGCGTCGGACATCTGCTGCTGTTGTTGTTCCTTCTGGCTGTCACGCCAGTTGCTCTCCACCGGCCAGACCGAGACCCGCTCGCGGACCGCAATGGCCGGCCGCGGGATGACCTCGACCGGGACCTGCGGGGAGTCCGCCAGCACCCAGGTGTCCTTGGAACCGCCGCCCTGGCTGGAGTTCACGATCAGGGACCCCTCCTTGAGCGCCACCCGGGTGAGGCCGCCGGGCAGGACCCAGACGTCGTCGCCGTCGTTGACCGCGAAGGGGCGCAGGTCCACGTGCCGCGGGCCGAACTTGTCGCCGCTGAGCGTGGGCACGGTGGAGAGCTGCAGCACCGGCTGCGCGATCCAGCCGCGCGGGTCGGCGATGATGCGCTTGCGCAGGGCCTCGAGCTCGTCCTTGGACGCGTCGGGGCCGATGACCAGGCCCTTGCCGCCAGATCCGTCGACCGGCTTGACCACCAGCTCGTCGAGCCGGTCCAGCACGTGCTCGCGGGCTTCCTTCTCCTCAAGCCGGAAGGTGTCCACGTTGGCGATCACGGGTTCTTCGCTGAGGTAATACCGGATCAGGTCCGGCACGTAGCTGTAGACCAGCTTGTCGTCCGCGACGCCGTTGCCCACCGCGTTGGCGATCGTGACGCCGCCAGCGCGGGCGGCATTGACCAGCCCGGGGCAGCCAAGCATGGAGTCGGAGCGGAACTGCAGCGGGTCCAGGAACTCGTCGTCGATCCGCTTGTAGATCACGTCCACCCGTTGTTCGCCGGCGGTGGTGCGCATGTACACCCGGTTGCCGCGGCAGATCAGGTCCCGGCCCTCGACGAGCTCGACGCCCATCAGGCCGGCCAGCAGGGTGTGCTCGAAGTAGGCGCTGTTGAACACGCCGGGGGTCAGGACCACGACGGTGGGATCGTCGACGCCGGACGGCGCGGTCTTGCGCAGCGCGGAGAGCAGCCGGCGCGGGTATTCCTCCACCGGGCGGATGAGCTGCTGGCCGAACGCTTCCGGCAGGCCCTTGGCCATGGCGCGGCGGTTCTCCAGGACGTAGCTGACTCCGGACGGGACGCGCACGTTGTCTTCCAGAACGCGGAACGTTCCGGCCGCGTCGCGGACGACGTCGATGCCGGAAATGTGCACGCGCACGCCGCCTGCCGGTTCGAAACCGTGGACCTGGCGGTGGAAGTGGGCGCTGGTGGTGACGAGCTGCCGCGGGATGACGCCGTCGGCGACGACCGTCATCTTGTCGTAGACGTCGTTCAGGAAGGCTTCGAGGGCCCGGACGCGCTGGGCCACCCCGCGTTCCAGGACAGACCACTCGTCGGCCGGGATTACCCGGGGCACGATGTCCAGCGGGAACGGCCGCTCCTCCCCCGCGAAGTCGAAGGTGACGCCGCGGTCCAGGAAGGTCCGTGCCATCGAGTCGGCGCGGGCGGTGACGTCGGCCAGCGAGAGCTCCTGCAGCGCCCCGGCCACCTGCCCGTAGGAGCGCCGGGCCTGCTGGTCCGGGGTAAACATCTCGTCGTAGGCGCCGCTGCGGCCGGCGGCCTCGGAGTAATCCTGGAAAAGGTCAGACATGCCCACTAGCCAACCACCTTTTCGTTACGAAATCATTTCGGCGCATCCGGTGGGGCGTGTTGCGGCTCACACCGGCGTCCGGCTTTGGAGCGGTTCCGTGTCGCGCTTCGATGTTTGTCCGCAAATTACGGCAAGGTTGGGTGCGTGCCACTTATCCGACCCGCCTTCCTGCAGCGGCGCCCGGGCCGGCTGCAGCCGTTGCTGCCGGGCCTGCTCGCCTGCGCCGCCGCCGTCGTCACAGCCCTCGCCGTCCACCTGGCGCTGCCCGCACTGCCGGCCATGACGGTGGCGGTGGTGCTGGGACTGCTGGCCGCGAACCTGCCCGGTGTGTCCGGCTGGAGCGCCGGCTCCGGCCGGCCCGGGCTGGACTTCGCCGGGAAGCACCTGATGCGCAGCGGCATCGTGGTGCTGGGGCTCAAGGTCAGCGTGGTGGATGTCCTGGGCCTGGGCTGGCCCGCGCTGCTGCTGATCACCGGGGTGGTGCTGGCGGCCTTCGCCGGCACCTACGGCATCGGCCGGCTCTTCCGGCTCCCGCCGCCGGTGTCGCTGCTGATCGCGACCGGGTTCGCCATCTGCGGCGCCTCCGCGATCGGTGCGATGGCCGCGGTGCGCCGCATCCGGCAGGCTGACACCGTGCTCCCAATCGCGCTGGTCACGCTTTGCGGCACGCTAGCCATCGGCGTCCTGCCGCTCCTGATCGGCCCGTTGGGACTGGGCCCGGAAGCTTTCGGGGCGTGGGCCGGCGCTTCGGTGCACGACGTCGGGCAGGTGGTCGCCACCGCGCAGACCGCCGGGGCTTCGGCTCTCGCCGTCGCCGTGATCGTCAAACTCACCCGGGTACTGCTGCTCGCGCCCATGGTCGCCGCGGCGGGCATCCACCACCGGATTGGATCCGACGACGGCGGGAAGCTCCCGCCGGTCGTCCCGCTGTTCGTGGTGGGGTTCATCGCCATGGCGGCCCTGCGGTCCGCCGGCTGGCTCTCCCCCGCGGCGCTCGGGGCGGCCGCCGTGCTGCAGGACCTGCTGCTGGGCATGGCGCTGTTCGGACTTGGTTCGGCCGTGCGGGTGCGGCACCTGCTGCGCACCGGAACCCGTGCCCTGCTGGCCGCCCTGGCCTCGTGGCTGCTGATCGCCGCGCTGGGCCTGGGCGCCGCCGTCGTCCTCATCCCCGGGCGCTGATACCGGGCACTGATACCGGGCGCTGACCCCGGCTGTGCAGCGGCACCGCTCGTGATTAGATAGCGGAGTGTCGAACCAGAACCTGCGCCGTGACGAAGCGGCCGCCCGCTCAGCCCTGATCACCACCCACAGCTACGACGTGTCCCTTGACGTCCGGCAGGCGGCGGACCCCATGGTCGCGGGCTATACCAGCCGCAGCGTCATCAACTTCTCCGCCAGCGAGCCCGGCGCCTCCACCTTCCTGGACTTCATCAGCAGCAAGGTGCACAGCGTCTTCCTCAACGGCAAGGGCCTGCCGGTGGCGGACGTGGTGGACGGCTCGAGGATCCGGCTGGACAATCTGCAGGCCGAAAACCAAGTCACTGTCACCGGCACCGCCCTGTTCAGCACCTCCGGCGAGGGTATGCACCGTTTCTTCGATCCCGCCGACGGCCAGTGCTACCTCTACACCCAGTACGAGCCCGCGGACGCGCGGCGCGTGTTCGCGAACTTCGAACAGCCCGACCTCAAGGCCGAGTTCACCTTCCACGTGATGGCCCCGTCCGAATGGCAGGTGTCCTCGAACGGCGTCGAAGCCCTCCGTACCCAGCTGACCAGTGATCCGGCGACAAGCCGCTGGGACTTCGCCCCCACCAAGCCGATGTCCACCTACATCACCACGGTGCTCGCTGGCCCCTACTTCAAGGCCGAGGACACCTGGCACGGGACCCTCTCGGACGGCACCGTGCTGGACGTGCCGCTGGCCCTCTACTGCCGGGCCTCCATGGCGCAGTCTTTCGACGCGGCGGAACTGTTCCGGCTGACCAGGAATGGCCTGGACTTCTTCAACGAACTCTTCGACTACCCGTACCCCTGGGGGAAGTACGAGCAGGCCTTCGTGCCCGAGTACAACCTGGGCGCCATGGAGAACCCCGGCCTGGTGACGTTCACGGAAAGCTATGTGTTCACCTCCCGGGCGGCCGACTCGCAGTACCAGGGCCGGGCCAACACCCTGCTGCACGAAATGGCGCACATGTGGTTCGGCGACCTGGTCACGATGCAGTGGTGGGACGATCTGTGGCTCAAGGAATCCTTCGCGGACTACATGGGGACCCTCGGCGTGGACCGCACCACGGACTGGGGAACCGCCTGGGTGAACTTCGCCAACAACCGCAAGGCCTGGGCCTACGTCCAGGACCAGCTGCCCACCACGCACCCGATCGTCGCGGACATCCCGGACCTTGAGGCCGCCAAGCAGAACTTCGACGGCATCACCTATGCCAAGGGCGCCTCGGTGCTCAAGCAATTGGTCGCCTACGTGGGCTTCGAGGCGTTCATCGCCGGATCGCGCCAGTACTTCCGCGACCACGCCTACGGCAACACCACGCTGGAGGACCTGCTGGCCGCGCTCAGCGCCGCGTGCGGCCGCGACCTCGCCACCTGGGCCCGGCAGTGGCTGCAGACCTCCGGCATCTCGACCCTCACCTCCGAGATCGAGGAGCACGATGGCGTCCTGGCCACCGTGTCCCTGCACCAGCACGCGGAGGACCCGATCACCGGCCGGCAGGAGCCGCGGCCGCACCGGCTGCGGATCGGCCTCTACAACCCCGATGCCGCCGGCGCCCTGGTGCGCACCGACAGCGTGGAGACCGACGTCGACGGCGAACTCACCCTGGTAAGCCAGCTCGCCGGCAAGGCGCGACCGGCGCTGCTGCTGGTCAACGATGAGGACCTCAGCTACGCCAAGGTCCGGCTGGACCCGCACTCCGAGGCCACCGTGCGCAGTTCCCTGGGGACGATCAGCGATCCGATGGCACGGGCACTGTGCTGGACCGCGTTGTGGGATTCCGCCCGGGACGCCGTCACGCCCGCGGCCCGCTACGTGGAGGCAGTGCAGCGCTTCGGCGCCTTCGAGGCCGGCATCGGCGTGCTCCTGAATGTCCTCGGCAACGCCGGAACGGCGATCGAACGCTACGTTCCCGCGGCCGGGCGGAACGCCGTCCGCAGCGCCTTCCTGGACGTCGCCGCCGCCGAACTGGAGAAGGCAGCACCCGGCTCCGACCACCAGCTGGCCTGGGCACGCACGCTCGCCGCCACGAGCCGCTTCGACGCCGGACGGCTGGACCTGGCGAAGGGCTTGCTGGACGGCAGCACTGTCATCGAGGGCCTCTCCGTCGATGCGGAGCTCCGCTGGAACCTCTGGCACGCCCTCGCGGCCAACGGCCAGGCGGACCCGGCGCAGCTGGACGCCGAACTGGCCCGCGACAACACCGCCTCGGGCAAGTCCGGGCACGCCACCGCCCTAGCGGCCCGGCCTGAGCCCTCGGTCAAGGATGCCGCCTGGGACGCCGCCGTGCACGGCACCGCACTGTCCAACCAGTTGCTCAGTGCCACCATCGCGGGCTTCAACACCGCGCCGGCCGGCCTGCTGGCCGGCTACGTCGAACCCTACTTCGAGTGCCTCGAGCGGGTCTGGGCGGACCGCAGCATCGAGATCGCCAGCCGGATCGTTCGCGGCCTCTACCCGGCCGGCCAGGACCTGACCCCGGACCTGCCTCCGGAGGAGCACCCGGTGATCGTCCGGACGGACAAGTGGCTCGCCGAACATACGGACGCACCCCGCGCGTTGCGACGGATCATCATCGAACAGCGCAGTCAGTTGCTGCGGGCACTCACGGCGCAGGCCGCGGGCTAGGAACCGCCCGGGGCGCCCATCTGACGCGAATGGCCGCTATACGCGTGGGCATAGCGGCCATTGGTGGCGAATCGACCAAGGACGTCGCCCGCCCGGGCGCCCATCGGAGGCAAACGGCCGCTGGGGGTGTGTACGGAGGACTGCTGCGGAGCAGCCAGCGCGATAGTGGGGACGCTACGGGACCCGGTGTAGCCACTCCGTGGTGCCGAACTTGGTCTCCACCCGCTGCCGGGCAGCGTCGAGTTCGGCCTCGGTGAGTTCCGCCGGCGTCGCGCCGTACCGCTCGGTGAAAACCTCCATCATGGCGGCGACAATCTCGGCGCGGGCCAGTCCGGTCTGCCGGCGCAGCGGGTCGACGCGTTTCTTTGCGCTCGTCGTGCCCTTGTCCGAGAGTTTCTCCTTGCCGATCCGGAGCACCTCGACCATCTTGTCGGCGTCGATGTCGTAGCTCATGGTGACGTGGTGCAGCATGCCGCCGTTGGCGAGGCGCTTCTGTGCGGCGCCGCCGATCTTGCCCTGCTCGGTGGCGATGTCGTTCAGCGGCACGTAGAACGCGCTGATGCCGACCTTTTCCAGGGCCGCCATGACCCACGCGTCCAGGAAACCGTAGGAGTCGGCGAAGCTGATGCCGTCCACGAGCGTCTGCGGCAGGTAGAGCGAGTAGGTGATGCAGTTACCGGCCTCCATGAACATGGCGCCCCCGCCGCTGATCCGGCGGACCACACTGATGCCGTGCCTGCTCACGCCGTCGGGGTGGACCTCGTTGCGGACGGACTGGAAGCTGCCGATCACCACAGACGGCTCCTCCCAGTCCCAGAACCGCAGCGTCGGGTTGCGGCGGCCGGCGCCGACCTCCTCGGTGAGGACCTCGTCCAGGGCCACGTTCACGTGGGTGGGCAGCACGGACGGGCCGATGATGTTCCAGTGGTGGTCGGCCCAGCCCGTGGCCTTGGCCAGGGCCCGGCGGACCGTAATGGCGATCGCCTCGGCGGAGAAACCGAAGAGCACAGCGTCCTCGGGCAGCGCGGCCTTGACCGCCGCGGCAAGGTCGGCCGCGCTGGCATCCTCGGGCAGGCCGGTGAGGCTGCGGTTGATCTCCAAGAGCGCCTCGTCGGGTTCCAGGAAGAAGTCCCCGCTGATCGAGACGTGGGCCAGGACCCCGTCGACGACGTCGAGATCGGCCACCACCAGTTTGCCGCCGGGAACCTTGTACTCGCCGTGGCGGCGGCCGCCGTCGTCCTCGGTGGCGGACGCTGCGGGCGAAGGGAAGGAAGTCATACCCTTAATCCTGCCACGCGGCCAGGGCCCGGGTACGCAAAGCGGCCGGGACGCAAAAAGCCCGCACCGTTGCCGGTGCGGGCTTTTCCAAAAGACTTTGGAGTGAAGAAAGTTACTTCTTGCCGCCGAAGCCCTTGAAGCGAGCGTTGAAGCGCTCGACGCGGCCTGCAGAGTCCATGATGCGCTGCTTGCCCGTGTAGAACGGGTGGGACTCGGAGGAGATTTCGACGTCGATGACCGGGTAGGTGTTTCCGTCTTCCCACTCGATGGTCTTCGAGGAAGACACGGTGGACTTGGTCAGGAACTTGACGCCGGAAGCCAGGTCGTTGAAAACAACAGCTTCGTACTTCGGGTGGATATCAGACTGCATAATTGGACCTTTGTTCACGCAACTGGATTTTGCCAGCTGCCAGGTATGAGTGGGATGGCTGCTCGGCGCCGGAAGGCGCAGCACGGCCAGCTACCAATAATAGCCCAGATCCCCCGACTGGACGAACCGGCCCGCGGGCGGCCGCGGAGGATCTCCGAACCGACCGGCGGGCGGCCGCGGAGTGTCAGTCGCGGGGCCGCAGTTCCCAGAACGCGACGGCGGAGGCCGCGGCGACGTTGAGCGAATCGACGCCGGGGCGCATCGGGATCTTCACGGCCAGATCGACGGCGGCCAGGGTCTCCTCACTCATCCCGGCGCCCTCGGTGCCAAGCACCAGGGCCAGCCGTTCGGGGTTCCGGGCCGCGAGCACATCGACGTCCACCGCGTCCGGGGTCAGCTCCATCGCGGCGACCAGGAAGCCGTGTTCCTTGAGCACCGCCAGCTCCCCCGGCCACGTGTCGAGCCGGGCCCACGGGACCTGGAAAACGGTTCCCATGCTCACGCGCACGCTGCGCCGGTAGAGGGGGTCGCCACAGCGCGGGGAGACCAGCACGGCGTCAAGCCCCAGGGCGGCCGCGGACCGGAAGATCGCGCCGACATTCGTGTGGTCCACAATGTCCTCGAGGACCGCGATCCGGCGGGCACCGGCGAGCAGGTGGGGCAGCGGCACGGGCGCCGGACGGTGCATGGCTGCCATCGCGCCCCGGTGCAGGTGGAAGCCGGTGATCTCCTCCAGGAGCGCGGCCGAGCCGATGTAGGCCGGGACGTCCGGATACTCCTCAAAGACATCGGCGAGGTCCTGGATCCACTTCTCCGCAAGGAAGAAAGAACGCGGCCGGTGCCCGGCGGCGAGGGCGCGGCGCAGCACCCGGGAGGACTCCGCAATGTACATGCCCTCGGCGGGTTCGCGGAGCTTGCGCAGGTGCACGTCGGTGAGCTGGGTGTAGTCGGCGACCCGGGGGTCGTCGGCGGATTCGAGGTAGTGGAAGCTCATGCGCCGGTCAATTCACCAGTTTGGCGATCATGAAGCCCAGGGCCACGGTTCCCAGGATGAAGATCACGCCGCGCAGCACCGGCGGCGACAGGCGGCGGCCCACCTTGGAACCGACCAGGCCGCCGATCAGCGAACTGACGGCGATCAGCCCGACGGCGGGCCAGCTGATCCGGTCGAAGGCGAAGAGCAGGTAGGATGCCGCGGCGACGAGGTTCACGCCGAGGACCAGGATGTTCTTCATGGCGTTGGCGTTCTGCATGGTTCCGGCCATGAACACCCCGAGGATGCCGACCAGCAGGATGCCCTGCGCCGCCACGAAGTATCCGCCGTAGACACCGGCGAGGTAGACCAGGACCACCAGCAGGATCCCGTGCCGTTTGTCGCGGATGGCGTGCTCCGGGTTTTCTTCCCGGTTCTGCACCCAGCGTTGCAGCCTGGGCTGGAACACCACCATCAGCAGGGCCACCACGATCAGCGCGGGCGCGGCGTAGTGGAACACCATTTCCGGCAGGTGCAGCAGCAAGTAGGCGCCGGTGATGCCGCCCAGCAGTGAGGCGGGCAGCAGCCGGAGCAGCTGGTTCCGCCGCCCTGCCAGCTCCTTGCGGTAGCCCCAAGCACCGGCCGCGCTGCCGGCCACAAGGCCCATGGCGTTGCTGATCGAGGCGGTCACCGGGGCGAAGCCGAGGGCGATCAGCACCGGAAAAGTCACCAGGGTGCCCGAGCCCACCACGCTGTTGATGGTTCCGGCCCAGAGGCCGGCGAAGAAGATGAAGACGCTACTGAGGAACTCCACGCGCTGTCAGTGGTTTCTTCAGCGGCGGGCGGTGGCGGTGTACCGGCCGCCGGAGACGTTGACATCGAGGTCGACGCCGAACGTCTTGCTGAGGTTTTCCGCGGTCAGCACCTCGGCCAGCGGGCCGGAGGCAACGACGCCGCCGTCGCGCAGGAGGAGTGCGTGGGTGAAGCCCGGCGGGACCTCTTCGAGGTGGTGGGTGACCAGCACGATCGCGGGGGCGGCCTCGTCGCGGGCCAGCTCGCTGAGCCGGTGGACGAGGTCCTCGCGGCCGCCCAGGTCCAGGCCGGCGGCGGGCTCGTCGAGCAAGAGCAGTTCAGGATCCGTCATGAGCGCGCGGGCAATCTGCACGCGCTTGCGTTCCCCTTCGGAGAGGGAGGCGAAGGGGCGGTTGAGCAGCGGGCCCATCCCCCACTCATTGAGCAGGGCGAAGGCGCGGCGTTCGTCGTCCTTCTCGTAGCCCTCGCGCCAGCGGCCGGTGACGCCGTACGCGGCGGTCACGACGACGTTGAGGACCTTTTCGTGCTCGGGGATCTGGTTGGCGAGGGCGGCGGAGGACAGGCCGATCCGCGGGCGGAGTTCGAAGACGTCCACGGCGCCGAGGATCTCTTCGAGGATCCCGGCCATGCCGCTGGTGGGATGGAGGCGTGCTGCGGCCACCTGCAACAGAGTGGTCTTGCCAGCGCCGTTGGGACCGAGGATCACCCAACGCTCGCCTTCCTTGACCTGCCAGTCAACCTTGTCCAGGAGCGTTTTCGCCCCACGTACAACGCTGACGGCGGCCATTTCAAGAACATCACTCATAGGAGTAGACACTAGGACAAAAAAGCGGACTACTGATAACCGGGCCGCAGGCCAGAGGGCGGTGTCCCCCGGGCGCGTCACCAGCGCGAAACGAATTCCGGGCGGCTGCGGCGCGCTCGCTAGGATTGAGGCCATGAGTTCGAACGTGACCGCGGTCAGCTACGGCGTGCATTTGTCCCTTCCCGAAGTAGAGCAGCTGCGCCGTTCGCTGTCCGAAGCGGGGCTGTCCGTCGGCGCCGAGAGCACCTCCGGCGACGGCCGCTTCGCGGTCTACTCCGCCGACTGCACGCTGCCGGGAGCCCTGACCGAGGCGGGGCTGGCCGGCGTCCGCCGGAGCATTGCCGCGGCCGGCGTCGAGGGCGTCGAAACGGCAATCGTTCCCGCTGCCCTGCGGCAGGCAGCGCGGAAGTTCCTGATCATGGACGTCGACTCCACACTGATCCGGCAGGAAGTCATTGAGCTGTTGGCCGCCTATGCGGGCAAGCGGGAGGAAGTAACAGCCGTAACCGAGGCGGCCATGCGCGGCGAACTGGACTTCGCGCAGAGCCTGCACGCCCGGGTGGCGGTGCTCGCCGGGCTGCCGGCCGACGTCGTCGACTCCGTCCGCGCCGAGGTGACTCTGAGCGACGGCGCGGCAGAGCTGGTGGCGGCCTTCAAGGCGGCCGGACACGCCGTCGCCGTCGTCTCGGGCGGCTTCAACCAGATCCTGCGGCCGATTGCCGAGGGCCTGGGACTGGACTACTGGATCGCCAACGAACTGGAAATCGTCGACGGCGCGCTGACCGGCAGGGTGCTGGGAGATGTGGTGGACCGCGCCGCCAAGGAAAAGTACCTGCGCGAATGGGCGGCCGCGGAGGGCATCCCGATGGAACACACCATTGCGGTGGGCGACGGGGCCAATGACCTGGACATGCTTGGCGCCGCGGGCATCGGTGTCGCGTTCAACGCCAAGCCCGCCGTCCGCGCGGTGGCGGACGCTGCCGTGAACATGCCCTACCTCGACGCCGTCCGGCACATCGCCGGCGTCTGAGCCCGCACCTTGACGCCCGTCCCTTAACGCCAGATACACTTGGCGGCAGTGTCATTGAAGAACACTGCCGCCAAGTGCCATCCCGGTGGCTGCTAGTTGTTGACCGTGCCGTTTGACTTGTCGAAGTAGTCGGCGCCCCCGACGTATTCGGTGTGGCCGGTTTCGACGTCGGCGGTGGCCATCTTGGCGACCTCGGCGGCGAATTCCTTGACCGAATACAGCTTGCCGGCCTCGGCGCGGCGGGCCTCGATGGCGCCCGGGTTGGAGCGGTCCAAGAGTGTGGCGGTGACGGTGCCTTCAATCATGTCGCCGGAGACAACCACCAGCGAGATGCCCTTCTCCGCCAGGGCCGGAACCAGTTCGCGGAGCGCATCCTCGCCCGCGCGCTTGCTGCGGGCGACGGGCTCATACTCGGGCATGGTGGGCACGGTATTGATGAAGTGGGCCTGGTGGCTGGTCACGAAGACCACGCGTGAGCCCTCTGCCATCAGCGGCACGGCGGCATTGAGCATGTTGACCTGGGCGTCGCGGTTCAGCTTGAGCGCGTAACCCTCTTCCATGCCGGACTCCATGCCGCCGGAAGCGTTCAGGACCAGGAGATCCAGTGAGCCGAAGTTCTCCATTGCGGCGCTGGCCAGGGCCTGGACGCCTTCCTGCGTGGTCAGGTCTGCGCCCACGGCTGCAGCCCGGCCGCCCGCGGCCTCGATCTCAGCGACAACCTTGTTGGCGCGCGGCGCCTTCTGGCGGTAGTTCACAACGACGGCGGCACCCTCGGCGGCGAGGAATTTGGCGACCTCTGCGCCGATGCCGCGCGATGAACCGGTAACGATTGCGGTCTTGTTGTCCAGCAGTCCCATTCGAGCTCCTTTGTTCCAAACATCCAAATACTGTGGGGTCTGCTGTCCATCATGCCAGCGGCCCGCAGCATTTCGGTTGTTCGGGATCCACAAAGAAGCCGCGCGGGCCTAGTTCGGGTGGCGGCGCGGATTGGTTTTCGGGTACTGCGCGGGACATGCCCACTCCCGGCGCCCCAGACCACGGGACATGCCCAGATGGCGGGCGCAGCAAGGGACATAAGGCCTAAGTGTCCATCGCCCGCAGCCGGGAGTGGGCATGTCCCCCGGAGACTGCAGCCAAGAGTGGACATGTCCCCCGCGCGTGCCGTGCGCGCTCCCCTGGTCTCACCGAGTACAACCTGCGGACCCGGTTCGATTGGGCCACAGGCTTCTGTTTTGGCACCGCGCCGGGGAGTAGGCTCGCGCCCATGGGGAGCCATGGCACCGAATCCACGCCGGAAGAGGTCTTCAGCGGGTCACCGCGCGGCCTGGACCTTTGCCGTGCGGTGGAACGGCTCCTCGCCACGTCTCCGCCGGCAGCCGCGCCGCCCGAAATCAGGGCGACCACCAGCCAGGTGGCCTTCCGCGGACGCCGTCGCGGGTTCGCCTACGTCTGGTGGCCGGGGCGCTATGTCCGCTCAGATGTCCCGGCCGTACTGTCCATTGCGCTGCGCAACCGCATCGACTCGCCCCGGTTCAAGTCGGTGGTTAACCCGTCCCCCGGCCTGTGGATGCATCATGTGGAGCTCCGCGCTGAAGAGGACCTGGACGCCGAGGTCGCGGGATGGCTGCGGCAGGCATGGGACGAAGCCGGCTGAGGAGAGCGATCGCCGCTCGTCCCCAGCCGGCGGGGCTTCGCCGCGGGCGGGCGGGCGGCCCGCCATACGGGGGCCCGCGTCAGGCGCGGTCCACCCGGATTTTCTTCGTGGGCTCCCCTGGCGCCGCCACGGGGGCCGGCGCGCGCACTTCCAAGACGCCGTCCTTATAGCTGGCCGTGATGTCCTCTTCCTTTGCCCCGGCCGGAAGGGCGATACTGCGCAGGAAGGAGCCGTAGCGGAATTCCGAGCGATAGCCGGTCTTGCTCTTGTGCTCGGTCTTTTCTTCGCGTTCGGCCCGGATGTGCAGCATGCCTTCGCTGACCGACACGTCGACGTCCTTGTCGGGATCGATACCGGGAACCTCCGCCCGCACCACCAGGGTATTGCCGTCCTGGAACTGCTCGACCTTGATGGTCGACGCCATCGTCAGGTCGCCGTCGAGGAACCGACGGACAGGTTCCAACATGTCCGAGGGCGCCCACTTGCTGAGATCAGCCATGATAAATCCTCCTGGGTCCACGCCCCTGCCTTGGCGCGGTCAGGGGCTGTAATCCCATTACACGCCCCCGGCCGCAGCGCCGCCTAGGGCCAAAGGCCCGGCCTCGTGCCGCCGCGGCGGACGACGGCGGCCGCCGTCGTCCGTGGAGCCCAAAGCCGGCCGCAGAGCTATTGCCTAGTG
The DNA here is from genome assembly GCF_052113385.1 of Arthrobacter sp. YAF16. NCBI lineage: Bacteria > Bacillati > Actinomycetota > Actinomycetes > Micrococcales > Micrococcaceae > Arthrobacter > Arthrobacter sp. YAF16. Next base: position 160,472 of record NZ_JBFRDC010000005.1, on the reverse strand, counting down.
GCCCATACCAAGGCCGCCGTCGACCGGGATAACCGCGCCGGAGATGTAGGCGGCCTCGTCGCTGGCAATCCAGCGGACGACGTCGGCCACTTCCGACGCCTCGGCGAAGCGGCCCGCGGGAACCTTCGACAGGTAGTCCTTCTGCGTGGCTTCCGGCAGCTCGGCGGTCATATCCGTGTTGATGAAGCCCGGCGCCACCACGTTGGCGGTGATTCCGCGACCCCCGAGTTCGCGGGTGAGGGAGCGGGCAATCCCGACGAGGCCGGCCTTGGATGCGGAGTAGTTGATCTGGCCCGGGGCGCCGTAGAGGCCGGAGACGGAGGAAATGAGTACCACGCGGCCCTTGCGTGCGCGGATCATGCCCTTGGAGGCGCGCTTGATCACTCTGAAGGCTCCGGTGAGATTTGTGTCGATGACCGAGGTGAAGTCGTCCTCGCTCATCCGCATCAGGAGCGTGTCTTTGGTGATGCCGGCGTTGGCCACCAGGACCTCGACGGGGCCGTGCGCCGCCTCGACTTCGGTGAACGCCGCGTCCACCGAAGCCTCGTCCGTGACGTCTGCCTTGACGCCGAGGATGCCCTCCGGGAGCGTGGCCGCGCTGCGGTAGGTGACCGCCACCTTGTCGCCGTTGGCGAGGAAGGATTCGGCGATGGCCAGGCCGATGCCGCGGTTGCCGCCGGTGATGAGGACGCTGCGGCCGGTGGAGGTTGCTTCAGACATGTTGGGCTCCGGGATTCTGCGGCTCACTGGCACCGCGTTGGGTGGGCTGGATTTTCCTGCCTCCGATCTTAGCCTCCGGCGCGCTCCACCCCGCTCTGGGCCGCCCGCTGTTTGGGCGGTCCAGCCGATGGTGAGAGAATTGCAGGAAGCCTATGGAGCGTGATCTGAAAGCCGTGACAAACAAGAACCGACCCGGTGAACGGACGTCCGGGGAGGACTCCGGCGACACCGAGGTCCACAGCATTACCGACGCCGCCGCCGCCCACTCGGAAGAGATGCGTCAGCGGATGATCAAGTATGCCGTGGCGATGGGCATCCGCATGGTCTGCCTGATCCTGGTGTTTGTGGTCGACGGCTGGTTCAAGATCCTCCCCGTCATCGGAGCAGTGTTCCTGCCGTGGTTTGCGGTGGTGATCGCCAACGGGAGCGACCACGCCGAAGTGCACAGCGAATCGCTGATCGACTACGTGCCGATGGGCGAACTGGACGCTCCACGCTCCGGGCAAACACCGGACCAGGAACCACCGGCGGCGGACGATGTCCCCATCACCCTGTTGCAAGGCGAGCTGATTGACGACGACGAAGACCACGGACGGGCAGCTTCATGAACATTTTTGACTTGGCCGGCCCGACGGCCGAGCCCGCCAGCGCGCTGTGCTCCCGCAAGGCGTGCCGTGCGCACGCCGAGTGGCAACTGCTGTGGAACAACCCCAAGATCCACACGCCGGAGCGGCGCAAGATCTGGCTCGCCTGTCCGGAGCACCGGGCCTGGCTGGAGGATTATCTCCAGACGCGGGGGCTGTGGAAGGAAACCCTTCCGCTGCACAGCACCCCCGACGAAGCCGCGGTCGGGGCCGGCTGAATGTACCGCTTCCTTTTCTCCAGCAAGTGGCTGGGCTACCTGCTCCTGGCCGCCATTTTCGCCACCGCCTGCGTGCTCCTGGGCCGCTGGCAGATGGACCGCCGGGCGGAAACGCTCGCGGAGATCAACCGCGTCGTCTCGAATTACTCGGCCACCCCGATCCCCTTCGCGGACGCCCGGAACCAGTTCATTAAACTCGACGCCGACCGTGAATGGACACAGGTCGAGCTGCACGGCCGCTACGACGAGGCCGGCCAGCGGATTGTCCGCAACCGCCCGCTCAACGGCCAACCGGGCTACGAGGTGGTGGTCCCCTTCAAGCTGGACTCCGGCGAGACGGTTGTGATCGACCGCGGCTGGCTGCCCATCGGCAACAAGACCCCGGGCAGCCCGGACTCAATTCCTGCCCCGCCCCCGGGCGAGGTCACGGTGATTGCGCGGCTCAAGCATTCCGAGCCGGAACTGCAGCGCGGCGCCCCGGACGGGCAGCTCGCGTCGATCGACCTCGCCGCCTACTCGGCCCAGCTCGGGTATCCCCTCCTCACCGGGGCCTACGGCCAGCTGGCCTCGGAAACCCCGCCGGCAGCGGACATGCCCGTCGGCTTCCCCAAACCGTCCACCGACGAGGGCACGCACCTGTCCTACTCGCTGCAGTGGTTTGCCTTTGGCGTTCTCATGTTCGTCGGCTTCGGCTACGCAGCACGCCAGCAAGTCCGCAACGCTGAGATTGACGCCGAGGACGCCCAGGATCACGCCGCGGCCGCCGACGGCTACCTGCACGCCAGCAACCCGGCGCCCCGCCGTCGTCCTGTCCCCCGGAAGCGGAAAACTGCCACCGCGGAGGAAGAGGAAGACGCCATCCTGGACGCCCAGGGATTCTGAAGTTGCACAGCATGGACCCCGACGCCGTAGCGAACGTCCGGCGCGCGCTCCTCGCGGCGGGCGCGGCCGACACCGTAGCCGTCTTTGAGACCCAGGTGCCGACCGCCGCCGCGGCGGCCGCCGCCTTGGGCTGCGACGTCGCGGCGATCACCAACAGCCTCGTGTTCGACGTCGACGGCGCTCCCCTGCTGATCCTGGCCAGCGGCGCGGCCAAGGTCGATCTCCGCCACGTCGCCGCGCGGCTCGGGTCAGGAAAAATCCGCCGCGCGGATCCCGACTTCGTCCTGCTGCACACGGGCCAGCGCGTCGGGGGTGTAGCCCCGGTGGGCCACCCGCAGAAGATCAGGACCCTGCTCGACGAGTCCCTGAAGGACCACGAACTCCTCTGGGCCGGCGCCGGCGACCACCACTCCATGTTCTCGATCACCTACCAAGAACTCCACCGCATCACCAACGCCGAACAGATGCCTATCCGCTAAACACTGGCAGCACGGATGGTGACGTTGCCTCAAGCGCAATGGTGACGTCCAAGTAAGCGCCGAACGCGGGCAATTTGCGTAGCGTGCGTCTAAGCGGGGGCCCACGCCGTCAGGGTTCCCTGGCCGAGCTTGCGAGGTTAGGGCGACGGTGGGGAGGACGAGCGAGCACGCGGCAAATTGCGCGCGCGAGGCGCGAACCCAACCACGGAACGAAGGCGGAGCGGCGAAGGAAGGCGAGGCTTACGCCAGCGTGATCAAGTCCAGGTAGTCCTCATTCCAGAGGTCCTCGACGCCATCAGGAAGCAGCACAACACGCTCCGGGTTGAGGGCTTCGACAGCACCCTCGTCGTGGCTCACCAGCACCACGGCACCGGTGTAGTTGCTCAGGGCCCCGAGGATTTCGGCGCGGCTGGCCGGGTCGAGGTTGTTGGTGGGCTCATCAAGGAGCAGCACGTTCGCGCTCGAGGCCACGATGGTGGCCAGCGCCAATCGTGTCTTTTCGCCGCCGGAGAGCACACCGGCGGGCTTGTCGACGTCGTCGCCGGAGAACAGGAACGAGCCCAGGATGTTGCGGACCTCGGCGTCGTTCATGTCAGGGGCCGAGGAGCGCATGTTCTGCAGAACGGTGCGGTCGACGTCGAGCGTCTCATGTTCCTGGGCGTAGTAGCCGACCTTCAGTCCGTGGCCGGGGATCACTTCGCCGGTGTCGGGCTTGTCGACGCCGGCGAGCATGCGCAGCAGTGTGGTCTTGCCGGCACCGTTGAGGCCCAGGATGACCACCTTGGAGCCGCGGTCGATGGCGAGGTCGACGTCGGTGAAGATTTCCAGCGAGCCGTAGGACTTGCTGAGGCCGTCGGCGGTGAGCGGCGTCTTGCCGCAGGGTGAGGGGTCCGGGAAGCGCAGGGCAGCCACGCGGTCGTTCTCGCGGACCGCTTCTAGGCCGCCGAGGAGGCGTTCGGCGCGCTTGGCCATGTTCTGCGCGGCGACGGCCTTGGTGGCCTTGGCGCGCATCTTGTTGGCCTGGTCCATCAGGACCTGGGCCTTCTTTTCGGCGTTGGCGCGTTCGCGCTTGCGGGCACGTTCATCGGTTTCGCGCTGCGTGAGGTAGCGCTTCCAGTCCATGTTGTAGAAGTCGATCTGCGCGCGGTTGGCGTCCAGCAGGAAGACCTTGTTCACCGTGGCCTCAAGCAGTTCCGTGTCGTGGCTGATCACGATCAGGCCGCCCTGGTGGTTCTTCAGGAACTCCCGGAGCCAGGCGATGGAATCGGCGTCGAGGTGGTTCGTGGGCTCATCGAGGAGCATCGTCTCGGCGTCGGAGTACAGGATGCGCGCCAGCTCCACACGGCGGCGCTGGCCGCCGGAAAGGGTCTTGAGCGGCTGGTTCAGCAGCCGGTCCGGCAGGGCGAGGTTTGAGCAGATCGCTGCGGCCTCGGCCTCGGCCGCGTAGCCGCCGGCGGCGAGGAACTCGGATTCCAGCCGGTCATAGCGGTTCATCGCCTTGCGCTGGACGTCGGCGTCCTCGCTGGCCATCTCTTCGTGTGCCACGCGGAGCTTGCCGACCGCGATGTCGAGGCCGCGGGCGGACAGGATGCGGTCCCGGGCCAGCTGCTCCATGTCCGGCGTGCGCGGGTCCTGCGGCAGGTAGCCGATCTCGCCGCTGCGGGTGACCTTACCGGCGGCGGGCAGGCCCTCGCCGGCCAGGACGCGGGTGAGCGTGGTCTTGCCTGCACCGTTACGGCCGACGAGGCCGATCTTGTCTCCCTTGTCGATCCGGAAGCTCACCTGGTCCATAAGCAGACGGGCGCCGGCGCGCAGTTCGAGATCCTGGACGGTAATCAATGCAGCTAAGGCCTTTCACAACAGGGAACGCCGCGGCACAACGGATGGAGTCTGGACGGGGCCGGGGCAGTGTGGCCGAGAGAACGGCCTCTACCAGTCTACCGGCACCTCCCCTGCCGGGTGACATCGGGGAACGCAGCGGACGACGGCGGCCCGCGTCCGCCAGCGCCGGCTCCCTTTGGCGGGGTTGGCCAGCGAGGGGACCGCCGCTTAGTGGAAGGCCTACAAAATGGCGGGGTTGCCGCGGCCGTATCGTCGGAAGTGAGACCCCGGCCCCACCACTCGACAGGAAACAGCATGAGCAACACCGACAATTCCGTCACCACCCCCACCCCCGCGGCCGGCCAAGGCAGCACCGCCCCGGCGGCCCCGCGCCAGAGCCGCCGACGCCGCTGGGACGCGACCGACCTCGCACTGATCGCGGTGTTCGCGGCGATCATCGCGGGTTCTGCCCTGATTGCCGCAATCCCCGTGGGCGGGCTTGGTGTGCCGATCACCCTGCAGACTCTCGCCGTGATGCTCACCGGACTGGCGCTCGGCCCGGGCCGCGCCTTCGCTGCTGTGGGCCTGTACCTCCTGCTGGGCTTCGCCGGGCTGCCGATCTTCAGCGGCGGGCGCAGCGGGCTGGGTGTCCTGGCGGGACCCTCGGCCGGCTACATCTTCGGCTTCCTGCTGGCCGCCACGGCCGTCGGCGCCCTGACCGTCGTCGTGCTGCGCCGCACGGGGGCGCACTCCGCGAAGGTCCGGGCTGTGCTGCTCTTCTGTGCCGCCATGGTCAGTAGCATCGTCTTTGTCCACGGGCTGGGCATCCTCGGCATGATGGTCAATGCCAAGCTCAGTCTCTCCGCGGCCTTCCTCGCCGATCTGGCCTTCTACCCGGGCGACGTCATCAAAAACATCCTCGCCGTGACGGTCGCGTTGACGCTGCATAAGGCGTTCCCTGACCTGCTGATCCGCCGGATCCGCCGCGTGGAGTTGGCCGGCGAGGCAGACGGACGCGCATGAGTATTGTCCTGGACGGTGCGGCCGTCCGGGTAGCCGTCGACGGCCGCCCGGAGCCCAAGACACTGCTTGAGCCGGTGTCCCTGACTCTGACTGAACGCCGGATCGGCGTCATCGGGGCGAACGGCTCGGGCAAATCCACGCTGCTCCGGATGCTTAACGGCCTCGTCGCACCGAGCTCCGGCGCGGTGGCGGTGTCAGGTTTCGACACGGTCCGGGATGTCCGCGCTGTCCGCCGCCGCGTCGGCTTCGTCTTCACCGATCCGCTCTCGCAACTCGTGATGCCGACCGGTCGCGAAGACGTCGAATTATCGCTGCGCCGCTCGGTGCGGAACGCCGGCGAACGGCGTGCCCTCGCGGAGGCCTGCCTCGAACGGTTCGGGCTGCTGGGGCTGGCGGACCAGAGCGTATACGAGCTCTCCGGCGGCGAACGGCAGCTTGTCGCCCTCGCTGCGGTGCTGGCCGTGAACCCGGACATCCTGGTACTGGATGAGCCTTCCACCCTGCTGGACCTGCGGAACCGGGAACTGCTGCGCCGCACCCTGGCGGGGCTGGACCAGCAGATCGTCCTGTCGACCCACGACCTCGACCTCGCGCTCGATCTGGACCGGGTGCTGGTGGTGGACGACGGCAAGATCGTGTTCGACGGCGGGGCGGCCGCCGCCGTCGCGCACTACCGCGTGCTCTGCGCGGCGGAACCCGCCGGGGTGCGGGGCGCCGGCGTGCGGGAAGCCGGCGGGGGGACGGCGCAGCCATGAGGGGGCATGGCTTCCTACTCGCCAACTATGTACCGGGCACCTCGCTGGTGCACCGAGCTCCCCTGTGGCTGAAGTTCTTGCTGGTACTGGCGTGCGGGATGGGATCGTTTCTCGTTGCGGACTGGGCCGCGGCGGCAGCTGGACTCGCCTTGCTGTGCGGGGTATTCCTGCTCAGCGGGGCAGGTGCCCGCAGGCTGTTCCGGGCTGTCCGGCCGATCCTGCCCGTGCTGGCTGTGATCGGCGTGTTCCAGTGGTGGCAGCTGGGCGGCCCGGTCGCCGCGCGGATTGTGTTGAACGTTTTGGTCTGCGTGGTGGCGGCGGCAATCCTGACGGCCACCACGCAGGTCCAGTCGCTGTTGGACGGTGTAGCCTCGCTGGCGCGGCCCATTCGCCGGCTCGGCGCCGATCCCGAGCGGTTCGCCCTGACAATTGCCATCATGCTGCGCAGCATCCCGTTCATCGCCGGCGCCTACGCCGATGTGCGCGATTCGGCACGGGCCCGCGGCCTGGAACGGAACCCGCGTGCATTGGTGCTGCCCGTCTTCATCACTACGGTGGCATTCGCCCGGCAGACCGGCGATGCCCTGGCGGCGCGCGGCTTGGGTGAGGCTGACGATAGGGAGGACCGGGAGGATCCGGACGGCTTAGCGGGCTGAGACGACCGGGCCGGGGCAGGTTTCGTGCCGCGGCTCGATGCACTGGACATGCCCCCCGCCGCGGCCCGCGACGGCGCATGCCCATTCCTCGTCCTGCGCACTGGACATATGACCACTATGTCCACTCCTCGCAGCCAGGAACGGGCATCTCCGGCAGGGCTGGCGCACCGGGCATGCCCCCTGCCGCGGCCCGCGACGGCGCATGCCCATTCCTCGTCCTGCGCACTGGGCATATGACCACTATGTCCACTCCCCGCAGCCAAGAACGGGCATCTCCGGCAGGGTTGGCGCACCGGGCATGCCCCCTGCCGCGGCCCACCACGGCACATGCCCATTCCTCGTCCTGCGCACTGGACATGTGACCACTATGTCCACTCCCCGCAGCAAGGAACGGGCATGTCCGGCAGGGCGCTACCGGAGCGAGCGGTACTCGAACAGTGCAGCAGTCCCCATCCCGCCAGCGATGCTGATCATGGCCAGGGCCAGTCGGCCATCCACGGCCTCCCGGCGGGCCTGGGCCAGCAACCTGGACACGAGCACCGCGCCGGACGCTCCGTAGGCGTGCCCCAGGGCAAGGGCGCCGCCGTCGAGGTTCGCGCGTTCCGAGTCGATGCCCAGCTGGTCGAGGCATGCCAGGGTCTGGGATGCGAACGCCTCGTTGAACTCGATCAGCCCGAGATCCCCGGCCGCGACGCCGGAAACCGTAAGCAGGCGTTCAGCGGCCGCCGCCGCGCCCATCCCCAGCAGCGCCGGCTCCACGCCCGCGGTGTCCGTCCCGAGGACCAGGAGGCCGTCCCGTGCGCCGAGTTGGCGCGCCCGGGCCAGCGAGGTGATCACGACGGCGGCGGCCCCGTCCGCGTCGAAGCAGGAGTTGCCGGCTGTCACGGTCCCGCCGGGAACGAACGCGGCAGGGAACCGGGCCAGCAACGCCGGGGTCAGCGAGCGGCGTGGGCCGTCATCGCAGCCCACGGGACCATCGGGCCCGGGCAGCGCGACGGTCTCGGTTTCGAAGGTTCCGGCCGCCGCGGCGTCGAGGGCGCGACGGTGGCTGCGCAGCGCGAAGTCGTCCTGCCGTTGCCGCTCAATGCCATGGCGGACGGCGACGTTCTCGGCGGCCACCCCCATGTCCGGGTCGCCGATGCTGCCGGGGGCGAACTGGGCGCGGCTGAAGAACTGCGGCTCGCCGTCGGCGCCGCGCCTGGCCCGCAGTGGTGCGGTGCTGATGCTCTCCACCCCGCCGGCGAGATACACGCTGCCGCCGCCGGAACCCCCGCCGAATTGGCCGCCGGACGCGACGAGCCGGGATGCCAGCACGATCGCGTCGAGGCCGGACCCGCACTGCCGGTCCACGGTCAGTCCCGGAACGCCCACGGCCAGCCCGGCCTCGAGGGCCGCCAGCCGGGCGACATTGCCGCCGCCGCCCACCGCGTTCCCGACCACGACGTCCGTCACCTGGTCCGGTGCAACACCCGAGTCGGCCAGCAGTCGGTGCAGTACCGGCGCCAGCAGTTCGTGGGCGGGCAGCGTCTTCAGGGCTCCGTGGGCGCGGCAGAGCGGGGTCCGCAGGGCAGCGATGATGACGGGCTGCCGGTCCTCCGGCAACAGTCCGCCCCGGCGCGGCGCAGGCGAAGGCGTCCGGGAAGGCAACGGATCCTCAGCCGAGGCGCCGGACACGAGGATCATTCCGGGCGATCCACTCAAGCAGCAGCGGCCGGCTGGGCTTGCCGCGATCGGTGAGGGGCAGCTCGGTCAACGCGTAGTAGTCCAGCGGACGTTTGCTCCGGACCAGGACATCCTCGACGCCGGCCTTCAGCTGCGTGCCCGTCAGGCCGCCGTGGGACGGCAGTACCGCGGCCACGACGCGCTGGCCGCGAAGGTCGTCCGGCTGCCCGGCGGCCATGGCGGCGGCGACACCCGGCACGGACGCGAGGGCGAGTTCCACCTCGTGCGGGTACACGTTGGTCCCCGCCGTGACAATCATGTCCGAACGGCGGCCCAGCAAATGCAGGGTTCCGTCGGACAGGTAGCCCCGGTCCCCCACAGTGTGCCAGCCGTCGAAGCACTGCAGCGCCGTGCCGTCGTCGCCCCACAGGTAGCCCTCGCTGACCATGCCGCTGCGCACGCAGACGTTGCCGTCGCATCCGTCAGGAACCGCGGCGCCGCCGTCGTCGAGAATCCTGATCTCGACGCCGGGAAACGGACCGCCGATTCCCGTGGCGTTCGCCGTCCCGCCGAACGCTCTCAAGCTGGACGCCGGGGCCTCGCCCGGCCGGAGTCCTGCGCCGGCGACGAAACTGAGCTCCGCGGCGCCGTAGTACTCGAAGATCGTCGCGTTCGGCGCCCAGCGGCGGGCGGCCTCCAGGGTGCGCGCGTCGAGCTTGGAGCCGGCGCAGATGATGCTCCGCAGGCCGGAGGCATCCACGCCGCCGGCCAGGCCCCGCTCACTGAGCAGCCGCAGCATGGTCGGTACCAGGACCAGCCGGGTGATGCCGTCATGGCTGACCGCGGTGTGTGCGTCGCCGACGTCGAACTGCTCGAGGGTGTGGAATTCAGAGCCGGCATACAAGCATTCAGCAAGCGCATAAAGATTGAGGCTGGCGGCAAGCGGTCCGGGTGCGAGCGTCCGGTCCTCGGGCCCCAGGCCAAAAAACTCGACAGAAGACTCGAAGGACAGCCGCCAGGAGCGCCGCGAGCGGGTGAACGCCTTGGGCAGCGCAGTCGTGCCGGAGGTGAGCCCGATCAGGAAAGGCGACTCAGGTGACCCGTCCTCGAGTTCGCTGCCCAGGCCGGCCCCCTGGCCGGTGCCGTCAGCGGGAACGGCTTCCGCGATCCGGGCCGTGATGGCGTCCAGGAGCTGCTGCGGCCAGGTGGGGTCCAGCACGGCGCAGCGGCGGCCGGCCGCGACGGCCGCCGCGAAGGCGACCGCAAAATCCGTGGAGTTGCGCTCGGCCAGCACCGTGACGGCCGGCGTCACCGGGACGAGCGCAGCCGCCGCGTTCCGCAGTTCGGACCAGCTCAGGCGTTTTCCGGCCACGACGACGGCGGTGCCGTCGGGGCGCTCATCGGCCCAACGCTGGAGTCTGTCAAGAAAAGGCATCGGATCAACTTTACCGGGCAGCGGGGTTCCGGCCGCCGGGAGAGGATATTGTGACAGCATGAGTTTCAATGACAACGTGCAACTGGACCCGTCGCAGGTCCAGAGCCGCGGCGGCATGGGCCGCGGCACCAAAATCGGCGGCGGGATCGGCGGCGGCATCGTGCTGCTGTTGGCCGCGCTGTTCGGCATCAATCCGCAGCTCCTGGAGGGCCTGGCCGGCACTACCCAGGACCAGACACAGAGCCAAAGCACCGCGCCGACCTGCAAGACCGGCGCCGACGCCGACGCCCGTCTGGAATGCCGGATCGTGGGCACGGTCAACAGCCTGAATGCCTTCTGGCCGGATTATCTGGCGCAGTACAACAAGAAGTACCCGCAGCCGGAGACGGTCCTGTTCCGCGGCGCCACCAACACCGGCTGCGGCAACGCCACCTCGGAAGTCGGCCCGTTCTACTGCCCCGCCGACCAGACGGCGTACTTCGATCCGGGCTTCTTCCAGGAACTCGTGGACCGCTTCGGATCCTCGGGCGGCCCGCTGGCGCAGGAGTACGTGGTGGCCCACGAGTTCGGCCACCATATCCAGAATGTCCTCGGCACCATCGACCGCGCCCAGCAGGATCCCCAGGGTCCGCAGTCCGGCGCGGTGCGGGTGGAGCTCCAGGCCGACTGCTATGCGGGCCTGTGGGTCCGCTACGCCACCACCACCAAGGACCCGAAGAGCGGTCAGCCGTTCCTGGAACCGCTCAAGACGCAGGACCTGCAGGACGCCCTGTCCGCAGCCTCCTCCGTGGGCGACGACCGGATCCAGAAGGCAGCCACCGGGCGGGTTTCGCCGGAGTCCTGGACCCACGGCTCCAGCGCGCAGCGGCAGAAATGGTTCTACCAGGGTTACAAGACCGGCGACATCAACCAGTGCGACACCTTTAAGGTCGCGACCCCTTAACCCGATCGACCGCTCCGAAACCACCGTTATGGGCCTCCAAAAGGGCCGTTGCGGAGCCCTCGATGTCATCGCGGCAGAGAAAACGACGGCGGGCCCACCTCCAAGAGGTGGGCCCGCCGTCGTTGTGGGGATCCTAGATGTTGAAGCCCAGGGCCCGCATCTGGTCGCGGCCGTCTTCGGTGATCCGCTCCGGACCCCATGGCGGCATCCACACCCAGTTCAGCCGCCAGTCGTCGACAATGCCGTCCAGGGCCTTGCCTACCTGCTCCTCGATCACGTCGGTGAGGGGGCAGGCCGCCGTGGTGAGCGTCATGTCGATCAGCAGGGCGCCGTCGTCGTCTGAGTACTTCAGGCCGTAGAGCAGGCCCAGGTCAACGATGTTCACGCCCAGCTCCGGGTCGATCACATCCTTGAGTGCCTCTTCGACATCCTCGAGGCCCGTGCGGGCCATATTGATTTCGGTCATGGCGTAGTCCTAACTAGGCCTGTGCTGCGGCGTCGGCGGCAGCGATGGCGGCGGCTCCGGCGCCCGGGAGGTAGCGGTCGTAGCCTTCTTCTTCAAGGCGGTCGGCCAGCTCCGGGCCGCCCTCTTCGACAACCTTGCCGTCCACGAACACGTGCACGAATTCCGGCTTGATGTAGCGCAGGATCCGGGTGTAGTGGGTGATCAGCAGGGTGCCCATGTTGCCCTCGGCGTGGGCGCGGTTGACGCCCTCGGAGACGACCTTGAGCGCGTCGACATCCAGGCCGGAGTCGGTCTCGTCGAGGATGGCGAACTTCGGCTTGAAGAGCTCCAGCTGGAGGATCTCCACGCGCTTCTTCTCGCCGCCGGAGAAGCCCTCGTTGACGTTGCGCTGGGTGAAGTCGGCGTCGATGCGCAGCTGGGCCATGGCAGCCTTGACGTCCTTGGTCCAGGTGCGGAGCTTCGGGGCTTCGCCGTCAATGGCGGTCTTGGCGGTGCGCAGGAAGTTGGTCATGCTGACGCCGGGAACCTCGACCGGGTACTGCATGGCCAGGAACAGGCCGGCGCGGGCGCGCTCGTCAACGCTCATCGCGAGGACGTCTTCGCCGTCAAGCGTGATGGTGCCGCTCGTGACGTTGTAGCGCGGGTGCCCGGCGATGGTGGAGGCCAGGGTGGACTTGCCCGAGCCGTTGGGACCCATGATGGCGTGCGTCTGGCCGGTCTTGATGGTCAGGCTGACGCCCTTCAGGATTTCCTTGGTGCCCTGCTCGGTGTCAATGCTGACGTGCAGGTCCTTGATCTCAAGAGTAGACATGTGTCTTGTTCTCCTCTGCACCCCCGCCTCGGCGGCGGTGCGTTTTCTCGTCGATAAGTTTTTGTGGTGCTGGTTGCCGGCCCGGCCGGGACAAGCGTGGCTTGCCCCGGCGGTCAGCTGAAGTTCGGAGCTTCGGCGCCGTTCAGGATGGTGCTGACGTCCACGTAGACGTCGTCGCCCTGGATGGTCACGGCGAAGACAGGCACGGGATCGTAGGCGGGCAGCTGGAGCGGCTGGCCGCTGCGCAGGTCGAACTGTGAGCCGTGGCCCCAGCATTCGATCTTGCAGCCTTCCACTTCACCCTCGGAGAGCGAGATGTCTGCATGCGAGCAGGTATCGCCGATGGCGTGGATCTCCCCCATCGAGTCCTTGACGACCGCTACCGGGTAGTCATCGATCAGGATCCGCAGCGCCTGCTTGACCTGGATCTCGCTGGCGTTGCAGACCAGCTCGCCCTTTGGCTGTTCCGTCATGTTCGTTGTCCGTCTTCCCTAGTGCCGTGCACTAGTTTTCCGTGGCGGCGAGCTCGCGCTCGACGGCGGCCGTGAGGCGCTCTTCGATGGCGGGAACCTTGATCTGCTGGATGATCTCGTTCAGGAAGCCGCGGACCACCAGTCGGCGGGCCACCTTTTCCGGAATGCCGCGGGCCATCAGGTAGAACAGGTGCTCGTCGTCGAAGCGGCCGGTGGCGCTGGCGTGGCCGGCGCCGGCGATCAGGCCGGTTTCAATCTCAAGGTTCGGCACGGAATCCGCGCGGGCACCGTCGGTGAGGACCAGGTTGCGGTTGGCCTCGTAGGTGTCGGTGCCTTCTGCTTCCTTGCGGATCAGGACGTCGCCCACCCAGACGGTGTGCGCGTTCCGGCCCTGCAGGGCGCCCTTGTAGAGCACGTTGGACTTGCAGTTGGCGACGGCGTGGTCCACGAAGAGGCGCTGCTCGAGGTGCTGGCCGGCGTCCGCGAAGTAGAGGCCGAACATTTCCGCTTCGGCGCCGGGGGCGGTGAAGCGGGTCGACGGCGTGACACGGACCAGGTCGCCGCCGAGGCTGACGACGATGTGCTTGAACTTGGCGTCGCGGCCGAGCTTCGCCTGCTGGGAGGAGGCGTGCACGGCGTCGTCGTTCCATTCCTGGAGGGAGATGACGGTGAGCTGCGCGCCGTCCTCGACCAGGATCTCGACGTTTTCCGCGACGACGGCGGTGCCCTGGTGGTCCAGCACAACAACGGCCTTGGAGAACTTCTCCGCGATGATCACAACGTGCTGCGCGGAGGCCCCGGTGCCCTGGCCGGTCAGGACTACGCTGACCTCGCCCTCGGCCTGGACCTCGGCGGGAACCGTGATGACGGTGGCCTCGGTGAAGTTCTCCCAGGCGTTCGCGGAGACCCGGTCCTCGGGGATCGCGGCGGAGCCGATGCGGGCATCGTCCCGGCCGACGGTCTCGATCCGGACGCTGTCCGGGCCGGTGACGGCCACGGACGGTGCCGCGCCGCTGAGGACGTCGGTGTGCAGGCCGCGGAGGCGCTTGAGCGGGGTGAACCGCCAGTCTTCCTCCATGCCGGTCGGCGGCTTGAAGTCCGCCAGCTTGTACGAGGTCAGGCGGCCGGCGCGTGAGCTGTCCGGGACGCCGACGCCGCCGCCGTGCGAGTGGCGCTTGACGGCTTCGCCGGCCAGCGGCGACTTGGACTCCGCGGCGTTCAGCGGTGAAAGGCTCTCGCCTTCCTCGGTGAAACCGTTGATGAACGGCTGGGCTGAGGGCGCGCCGATGCGGGCCTTTTCAGTAGTGATGTCAGTCATTAACCGACCGATCCTTCCATCTGCAGTTCAATCAGGCGGTTCAGCTCGAGGGCGTATTCCATCGGCAGTTCGCGGGCAATCGGCTCGATGAAGCCGCGGACGATCATCGCCATGGCCTCGTCTTCGCGCATGCCGCGGGACATCAGGTAGAACAGCTGTTCTTCGCTGACCCGCGAGACCGTGGCCTCGTGGCCCATGGTGACGTCGTCCTCGCGGATGTCGATGTACGGGTACGTGTCCGAGCGGCTGATCGTGTCCACCAGCAGCGCGTCACAGCGGACCGTGTTGGCCGAGTGCTTGGCGCCTTCGCGGACCTGGACCAGGCCGCGGTAGGCAGCCCGGCCGCCGCCGCGGGCCACGGACTTGGAGATGATCGAGCTCTTGGTGTTGGGCGCGATGTGGACCATCTTGGAGCCGGTGTCCTGGTGCTGGCCTTCGCCGGCGAACGCGATCGAGAGAGTCTCGCCCTTGGCGCCTTCGCCCACGAGGTAGACGGCCGGGTACTTCATGGTGACCTTGGAGCCGATGTTGCCATCGATCCACTCCATGGTGGCGCCCTCTTCGCAGATGGCGCGCTTGGTGACCAGGTTGTACACGTTGTTGGACCAGTTCTGGATGGTCGTGTAGCGGACGCGGGCGCCCTTCTTCACGATGATCTCCACGACGGCGGAGTGCAGCGAGTCCGAGGTGTAGATCGGCGCGGTGCAGCCCTCGATGTAGTGGACGTAGGAGTCCTCGTCCGCGATGATCAGGGTGCGCTCGAACTGGCCCATGTTTTCCGTGTTGATGCGGAAGTAGGCCTGCAGCGGGATGTCCACGTGGACGCCCTTGGGCACGTAGACGAAGGAGCCGCCGGACCAGACCGCCGTGTTCAGCGAGGCGAACTTGTTATCGCCCACCGGGATGATGGTGCCGAAGTACTCCTGGAAGATTTCCGGGTGCTCGCGCAGCGCGGTGTCCGTGTCCAGGAAGATGACGCCCTGGGCTTCCAGGTCCTCGCGGATCTGGTGGTAGACCACCTCGGACTCGTACTGGGCGGCGACGCCGGAGACGAGGCGGCTGCGCTCGGCTTCCGGGATGCCCAGCTTCTCGTAGGTGTTCCGGATGTCCTCGGGCAGGTCCTCCCAGGTGGCGGCCTGCTTCTCCGTGGAGCGCACGAAGTACTTGATGTTGTCGAAGTCGATGCCGGACAGGTCCGCACCCCAGGTGGGCATGGGCTTGCGGTCGAAGTACTTCAGGCCTTTCAGGCGCAGGTCCAGCATCCATTCCGGCTCGTTCTTCTTGCCGGAGATGTCACGTACGACGTCCTCATCGATACCACGGCGTGCGTTGGCGCCGACGTCGTTCTTGTCGGCCCAGCCGTATTCGTAGGTTCCGATTCCGTGGAGCTCGGGATTCTTTTCCAGAATCTCCGAGATCACAGTGGATTCAGCAACCTTCTTCTCTGATAGTTGGTCCGTCATCACGGCCTTTCTTGCAGATGGTTGGATACTTCGTCCGGGTTGCCCGGGCCCGCGGGGCTGGGAGCCCCGACGGCGGCCGGACGGCCCGTAGGTATGTGGGTGGTGCAGACATGGCCGCCGCGCGCCAGGGTGGAGAGCCTGCGCACATCGACGCCGACCAGCCGGGAGAACAGTTCGGTCTCCACGTCGCAGAACACCGGGAACTGCGCGGCGAGCTGCTGGATGGGGCAGTGGCCCTGGCAGAGCTGGACGCTGGAAAGGGCGGCCGGCAGCGGCGCCTTGGCCTCGATTGACTGCGCCGAGGCGACAAAACCGTCGCGGCTCAACGCCTCGGACAAGGCCTGCGCGCGGGCCGTGATATCGGTTCCCGCCCGCTCGATTTCCGGCGCGTAGCGGCGTTCCATCTCGGCGAAACGCTCGACGGCGAACTCCCGTACCGCGTCCTGGCCGGCCATTTCGCCGAGCCGCCGCAGCGCGGAGCTGGCGATGTCGAGGTAGTCGTTGCCGAGCGTGGACTGGCCCTGCGAGCTGAGCACGTAGCGGCGCGCCGGGCGCCCCGCGCCGGCGCCTGCACGGGCCGCGCGCTTGACTTCGATCACGCCGTGACGTGAGAGGTGGTCCAGGTGACGTCGAACCGCCGCCGGAGTGAAACCGAGCAGCTCGCCGAGCTCCGCGGCGCTGATCGGACCGTGTTCGAGCACAGCCGCCAAGACTCGGTCCCGGGTGCGTTCCTCCGCGTCGGCAGCCATCGCCGCAGGCATTGCTGCGGGAACAGCCTCGCCTTCGGCAGGCTCGGCCGACTCCGCGCGCACGGCAGGCGCGGCAGAAGTAGTTGGGCTCATGGAATACACAACATAATCATGTCGTAATTTACTCCCCCGATCCAGTAAGGCATGGCTTTCCTGGCGCTGGCTCCGGATCGGGGCCGCGCCTACTACATCGCGTAGAATGCTTTGGTGCGATCTCCCGAATCCCCCGCCCTGACAATCAGCGGGCTCATCAAGGATGTTGGTCCGCTGCCCAGCCTTGACGGCAAAATGCTGCGGGTGGTCAGTGGCGTCTCCCTCGTTGCCGAGCGCGGCCAGGTGACCGCCCTGCTTGGGGCCAACGGGGCTGGTAAGACCACCACCATCGAATGCGCCCAGGGCCTGCAGAAACGGTCCGGCGGCAGCATCAGCCTGCTCGGCCAGGATCCGGACACGGCCGGGGCGGAGCTGCGCGCCCGCGTCGGCGTCATGCTCCAGGACGGCGGCCTGCCGCCGTCGGCCCGCCCTATCCCGCTGCTCAGGCACATCGCCGGGATGTACCAGGACCCGTGGCCGGTGGACGAACTCGTGGCGCGCCTGGGCATCGACGCTTTCAGCCGGACCTCCGTTCGGCGACTCTCCGGCGGCCAGAAACAGCGCCTCGCCCTGGCCGCAGCCCTGGTGGGCCGCCCCGAAGTGCTTTTCCTCGATGAGCCCAGCGCCGGCCTGGACCCGCAGTCCCGCCAGTTGGTCTTTGAGCTAATCGCCGAACTACGGGACCGCGGCATGGCCATCATCCTCACGACCCACCTCATGGACGACGCCCAGCGCCTGGCCGACTACGTCTACATCATCGACGCCGGCCGGAACGTCGCCGAAGGCACCGTAGCGCAGTTGCTGCGGCACGAACTGGCGGCCGCCGGCGAACAGCACATCCGGACGCTGCATTTCGAAGCGGAGCCCGGACTGGACCTGGCCGGCGTCCTGCCCGCCGACGTCGACATCCGCGAGACGCGCGCCGGAAGCTACAGCGCCACCGGTGCGCTCACGCCCGCCGACCTCGCCGCCGTCACGGCCTGGTGGGCGGACCGGGGCATAATGCCGGCCTCCATGAGCCTGGCCGCCCGCAGCCTCGAGGACGTCTTCCTCGACATCTCCGGAAGGGAGATCCGATGAGCTCCGCCCCCCCCACCGCCGGCACCCCGCTGGGCCGCGCCCCCGCTCCCCTGCTGCGCCGGATCCTGCTGCAGGGCAAGTATGAGACCGTCACCATGATCCGTAACGGCGAACAGCTGATCCTCGCGATCATCCTGCCGTTGCTGGCCCTCGTGGGCCTGACCGTTACTCCCCTGCTGGACGGCCTTGGTTCCAGCAGGATCAACACCGCCGTGCCGGGCATCCTCGCCCTCTGCGCCATGTCCACGGCGTTCACCGGCCAAGGCATCGCCACGGGATTCGACCGCCGCTACGGGGTGCTGCGTTTCCTCTCCACCACACCGCTGGGCCGCGCGGGCCTGATCCTGGGCAAGGTGCTCGCGGTGCTGGCGGTGCTGCTGCTTCAAGTGCTGGTGGTCGCAGCGGTCGCCCTGCCCCTGGGCTGGCGGCCGTCGGCGCCGGGGCTGCTCCCGGGCTTGCTGCTGCTGGTCCTCGGCGCCGCTGCCTTCACCGCCCTGGGCCTGCTGGTGGCCGGCACGGTCCGGCCGGAGGCCACGCTGGCGATCACCAACCTGCTGTGGATCCTGCTGGGCGCCCTCGGCGGCATCGTCATCCCGGCCGAGCGCCTCCCCGCTCTCGCCCAGGCGATTGTGCACTTCCTTCCCTCCGGCGCGCTGGGCCAGGCGCTGCGGGATGCTTTCCTGCACGGCAGCGTCAATCTCGCCGCCGTCTTTGTCCTGCTGCTCTGGACGGCCATTGCCGGCGCCGCAGCAACCCGTTGGTTCAAGTGGAATTGAGAAAACTGTGAGTACGGCATCCCGCCCTTCCCGGATCGTGTCCCGGATTTCCTCCCGGCTGCCCGTCACCGTCGACAAGACCGTCCGCCGGCTGGCCGTGCTGTCCCTGATCGGCCAGACCGTGCTGGTGGTGACCGGCGGCGCCGTCCGCCTCACCGCTTCCGGCCTGGGCTGCCCCACCTGGCCGCGCTGTACCGACAGTTCGCTCGTGAACACCCCGGAGATGGGCATCCACGGCATCATCGAGTTCGGCAACCGGCTCCTGACGTTCGCGCTGGCCGCCGTCGCAGTCGCGATGCTGGTGTACCTGTGGAACCTGCGCAAGGAACGCCGGGACCTTTTCCTACTGGCCCTCGGCCTGCTGGCCAGCATCCCGGCCCAGGCTGTCATCGGCGGCATCACCGTCCTCACCCAGCTGAATCCGTGGGTGGTGGGCCTGCACTTCCTGGTCTCGATGGCACTCGTGGTTCTCGCGACCCTGCTGGTCAACCGGGCCTACGGCAGGACCGGCAAGTTCCGCACCAGCCAGCTCCCCGCGCTGCCGGGCGCCGCACGCCCCGTGCTGACCGCCGTCGCGCTGATCTCGGCCGTAGCCGTGTGCCTCGGCGTCGTGGTGACCGGTGCGGGCCCGCACGCCGGCGACGCGAACGCGCCGCGCAACAACCTGGACTGGGACCTGTTCTCGCACATCCATGCGGTCCCTGCCTACCTCGTCACCGCGGGGGCCCTGTTCGGCGTCGTCCTGGTGTTCCGCGGCCGCATCACCGGCCCGTTCCGCACGGCGGTGTTCCTGCTCCTGGGCGTCACCGTGCTGCAGGCGGTCATTGGCTTCACGCAGTACTACAACGGCATCCCGGCCCTGCTCGTTGCCGCCCACATGCTCGGCGCGGCCCTTCTGATGAGCGCGTCCACCAACGCCGCCGACATCGCGCGCAGCAGCCCGCTGAAGTAGCACCCCCTCCGGCAGCAGCCGCCTGAACCACAAACGCGCCGGTCACCCGCCGCCCATCCGGAAGACCGGAGCGGGCGGCAGGTGACCGGCGCGTTGTTTGTTGCGGGAGACTTCTGCTTAGCCGCCGACGATGGCGGACCCGATGAACGGGTCGACAGCCAGGGCGATGAAAAGCAGGGTGAGGTAGCTGATCGAGCCGTGGAAGACCTTCATGGCGCCCTTGTTGGAGACGTCGCCGCCCTGTGCCCGGTTGTAGAGGGCGTGCGACTCGTACAGGAACCAGGCCCCCGCGGCGACGGCGGTGACGGTGTAGACCCAGCCGGCCCCGCCGACCGGGATCAGCAGCAGCGAGCAGGCCACCATGGCCCACGCGTAGAGCACCACCTGCACGGAGACGACCTTGGCGCCGGCGATCGCGCCAAGCATAGGCACGTTGGCGTTGCGGTAGTCCTCGCCGTAGCGCATGGACAGCGGCCAGTAGTGCGGCGGCGTCCAGAGGAAGATCACCATAAAGAGCACGACGGCGGGCCATTCCACCGTGTTGGTCACGGCGGCCCAAGCGATCAGCACCGGGAAGCAGCCCGCGGCGCCGCCCCAGACGATGTTCTGCGCGGTGCGGCGCTTCAGGATCATGGTGTAGATCACGACGTAGAACACGATGGCGCCGAGGCCCAGCCACGCCGAGAGCGGGTTGGCACCGAACCAGAGGATGGCGATGGCGGCGGCGCCGAGGAGCCAGGAAAACACCAGCGCTTCCCGCGGCGTGACCTCGCCCGTAACCAGCGGCCGGTTCTCCGTCCGGTGCATCAGCTTGTCGATGTCCCGGTCGATGTAGCAGTTGAAGGAGCCCGCGCTGCCGGCAGCAAAGGCGCCGCCCACGAGGGTCGCCAGGATCAGGCCCAGGGACGGGAAGCCGCGCTCGGCGTAGATCATGGTGGGCAGGGTGCTGACCAGCAGGAGTTCGATCACCCGGGGTTTCGTGAGCGCCAGGTAGGCCTTGGCTTTGCGGCCGAAGCCGATTCGACCCGGGGCCGGGGAGGCGTTAAGCGGCGTATCTGTTGTGCTCACGGTGGCAGTCACTCTGTTCTGTCTGGCTGTTCAGTCCGGCTGGTCGCCGCAGTACGTCCTAGATCCGGCGCACTGCGTTCGGAGGGGGTCCACGCGCAGCGCACAGGCATGTCCTCGCCCCCGTTGGTAGCCACGCACCATCATACCGTGGCGGCACCCGCGTCCGGGTCCTCTGGAAACCCGCTGGAATTCCGCCAAGTTAACGCAGCCTCACCGCCGCGGCGGCACACGGTGATTCATATAAGCCGAAAACCGGTCCAATTCGTGAGATGTACGCTACCCGGCAGGTGGAATGGGGCTAAGCTGTCTGACAGATCAGCACGCACGGGCGGCTGCCCCCAACGGCGCTCCCTGCCTCTGCGCATGCGACTAAATGATAGATCAACGTTTCGATGGTGAACGGCTGGTACGAACCGCAGCGGGCACCGAACTGTGCCCCCGGCGGAATGCCCTCAGCGGGAAAGCTCCCAGAGGGAAAACCCGTACCACCGGCCGTCAGCACAGAGAGGGGCCCGGTTTACGTGCCACATTTGGAAGAGCAAGAACTGTCATGGACTCATCTGGACCAGCGTGCCGTGGACACCGTCCGGGTACTCGCGGCGGATGCGGTGGAGAAGGTCGGCAACGGCCACCCCGGCACGGCCATGAGCCTGGCCCCGGCCGCCTACCTGCTCTTCCAGAAATTGATGCGCCACGATCCGGCGAACCCGGACTGGCTGGGACGTGACCGGTTTGTCCTGTCCCCCGGCCACACGTCCCTGACGCTTTACATCCAGCTCTTCCTCTCCGGCTACGGCCTGGAGCTGAAGGACCTCGAGGCGCTGCGGACCTGGGGGTCGCTGACCCCGGGACACCCGGAGTACAAGCACACCGCCGGCGTGGAAATCACCACCGGCCCGCTCGGCCAGGGCCTGGCATCCGCCGTCGGCTTCGCCTACTCCCAGCGCCGGATGCGCGGGCTGTTCGACGCCGACGCCGCCGAGGGCACCAGCCCGTTCGACCACACCATCTGGGTGATCGCTTCCGACGGCGACCTGCAGGAAGGCGTCACGTCCGAGGCCTCCTCGCTCGCCGGCCACCAGGAATTGGGCAATCTCGTGGTGATCTACGACGAGAACCACATCAGCATCGAGGACGACACCGACGTCGCGTTCACCGAGGACGTCCTGGCCCGGTACGAGGCCTACGGCTGGCACACCCAGCGGGTCGACTGGACCCGGACCGGAGAGTACAAGGAGGACGTGCCCGAGCTGCACGCCGCCCTGCTCGCCGCAAAGGCCGAGACGGGCAAACCCTCCATCATCTCGCTGCGCACCATCATCGGGTGGCCGGCGCCGAAGAAGCAGAACACCGGCAAGATCCACGGCTCGGCCCTCGGCGCCGAGGAAGTCGCGGGCCTGAAGAAGGTCCTCGGCTTCGACCCGGAGCGCAGCTTCCAGGTCGACGACGAGGTCCTGGCCCACACCCGCGAGGCGCAGTCCCGCGGCGCCTCGGCACGGACCGAGTGGCTGGCGTCCTTCGAGGCCTGGCAGTCGGCCAACCCCGAGGCGGCCGTCCTGCTGGAGCGCGTTGAAGCCCGGAAGCTTCCGGCCGAACTCGATGCCGCCCTGCCGGTCTTCGAAGCCGGCAAGGACGTCTCCACCCGCGCCGCGTCCGGCAAGGTCCTGAACGCGATCGGCCCGGTCATGCCCGAGCTGTGGGGCGGCTCCGCCGACCTCGCCGAATCCAACAACACCACGATCGAGGGCTCCCCCTCATTCATCCCCGCCTCCCGGCAGACCGAGGCATGGAAGGGCAACCCCTACGGCCGGGTGCTGCACTTCGGCATCCGCGAACACGCCGCGGCGTCGATCGTGAACGGGATCAGCCTGCACGGGGCGACCCGGGCGTTCTCCGGCACGTTCCTGATCTTCTCGGACTACCAGCGCCCGGCGATCCGGCTCGGCGCCCTGATGGGCGTCCCGTCCCTGTATGTCTGGACGCACGACTCGATCGGCCTCGGCGAGGACGGCCCGACCCACCAGCCGGTGGAACAGCTCGCCTCGCTCCGGGCGATCCCGGGCCTGGACGTCGTGCGCCCCGGCGACGCGAACGAGGTCGCGGCGGCCTGGAAGGTCATGCTCGAGAACCATGAGAACCCGGCCGGCATTGTGCTGACCCGGCAGAACATCCCCACCTATGCCCGCGGGACTTCCGATGCCGAGGCAGACACCTTCGCCTCGACGGCCGGTGTCGCCAAGGGCGGCTACGTGCTGGCCGAAGCGTCCGCCAACGGCCAGAGCACCGAGGCGCAGGTCATCCTGATCGGCACCGGCTCCGAGGTCCAGCTCGCCGTGGCCGCCCGCGAGGCCCTGCAGGCCGAAGGCATCCCCACCCGGGTGGTCTCCATGCCGTGCGTGGAATGGTTCAACAAGCAGGACGCCGCCTACCGCGAGGCAGTGCTCCCCGCCAACGTCAAGGCACGCGTCTCCGTCGAAGCCGGGCTCGCCCTGGGCTGGAAGGAGTTCGTCGGCGACGCCGGCCGCTCCATCAGCCTCGAGCACTTCGGCGCGTCGGCCGACTACAAGCGCCTGTTCCAGGAATTCGGCATCACCGCCGAGGCCGTGACCGCCGCCGCCAAGGAATCCCTCGCCGGCCTCACGGCCTGATCCCAACTTCACGCTTTCCGGGCCGCCGCCCCACCAACGGCGGCGGCCCCAGACTTCAGGAGTTACACATGAACACCACCCCCACCGCTACCCCCACGCAGCAGCTCTCCGACGCCGGCGTCTCCATCTGGCTCGATGACCTCTCCCGCGGCCGCCTCGCCACCGGCACGCTGCGCAAGCTGATCGAAGAGAAGAACGTCGTCGGTGTCACCACGAACCCGAGCATCTTCCACGCTGCCATCACCACCGGCACCGACTACGACGCCAAAATCAAGGAAATGGCAGCCGCCGGCGCCAGCGTCGAGGAGACCGTCTTCGCGATCACCACCACCGACGTCGCCGACGCCTGCGATCTGTTCGCCCCCGTGGCCGCCGCGACGAACGGCGTCGACGGCCGCGTCTCGATCGAGGTGGACCCGCGCCTCGCCTGGGACACCGCCGGCACCATCACCGAGGCCAAGGAACTCTACGGCCAGGTCAACAAGGACAACGTCCTGATCAAGATCCCCGCCACGATTGAAGGCCTCGAGGCCATCACCGCCACCCTGGCAAGCGGCATCAGCGTCAACGTGACCCTGATCTTCTCGCTCGAGCGCTACCGCGCCGTGATCAACGCGTTCCAGAGTGGGCTCGAACAGGCCAAGGAGAACGGCCACGACCTGTCCAAGATCCACTCCGTGGCGTCGTTCTTCGTCTCCCGCGTGGACTCCGAAATCGACAAGCGCCTCGACGCGATCGGCACCGACGAAGCCAAAGCCCTCAAGGGCAAGGCCGGCCTGGCCAACGCCCGCCTGGCCTACCAGGTCTACGAGGAGCTCTTCTCCACCGAGCGCTGGGCCCTGCTCGCCGAAGCCGGCGCCCGTCCGCAGCGCCCGCTGTGGGCCTCCACCGGCGTCAAGGATCCGGCCTACCCGGACACCCTGTACGTGACCGAGCTCGTCGCCCCCGGCGTTGTTAACACCATGCCGGAAAAGACCCTCGACGCCACCTACGACCACGGCGCCATCACCGGCGACACGGTCACCCGCGGCTACGACGACGCGAACGCGACCCTCAACGCGCTCGACGCACTGGGCATTTCCTACAACGAAGTCGTCGCCGTGCTCGAGTCCGAAGGCCTCGACAAGTTTGTGGCAAGCTGGAAGGAACTGCTGGCCGACGTCGAGGTCGCCCTCGCCGCTGCACGGAAGGACGCATAGTCCCCCATGACCACTCTCAGCTACGACGCCACGGGCGCCGCCCGCCAGGCGCATGAACAGCACCTGCCCGCCCTGCTGGAGGACCGGGTCGCCACCCGGATCTTCGCCAAGGACGCCACCCTGTGGGGTCCCGACGCCGAAGCCGAGGCCGCGGTCCGGCTCGGCTGGGTGGAGGCCGCCACCGTCTCCCAGCCGCTCGTGGCGGACATCCTGGCCCTCCGCGACGCGCTCCGCGCCGAAGGCGTGACCCGGATTGTCCTGTGCGGCATGGGCGGTTCCTCGCTGGCCCCCGAGGTCATCGCCGGAACCGCCGGCGTCGAGCTGACGGTGCTGGACAGCACCGACCCCGAGCAGGTTGGCGCCGCCCTGGCAGACCGGCTCGAGCAGACCGCCATCGTGGTCTCCTCGAAGTCCGGCTCCACGCTGGAGACCGACTCGCAGCGCCGCGTCTTCGAGCACGCCTTCACCGAGGCCGGGCTCGACGCGAAGAGCCGGATCGTCATCGTCACGGACCCGGGATCGCCGCTGGACAAGGCCTCACGCGAAGCCGGCTACCGCGCCGTCTTCAACGCCGACCCCAACGTCGGCGGCCGGTACTCGGCACTGACTGCCTTCGGGCTGGTGCCGTGCGGACTGGCCGGCGTGGACATCCAGGCCTTCCTGGACGAAGCCGAAGAGACCGCCGAGATCCTCAATGACGACAGCGAGGAGAACATCGGCCTCGCCCTCGGCGCCGCGCTGGGCGGCACTAACCCGCTGCGCGACAAGATCGTGATCGCCGAGGACGGCTCCGGGATCGTAGGGTTCGCCGACTGGGCCGAACAGCTCATCGCCGAGTCCACCGGCAAGCTCGGCACCGGCGTGTTGCCGGTCGTCGCCGGTCCGGACGCGCCGGAGGTCACGGGCGGCGCCGCGGACGTGCTGGTGATCCGGCTGGTGGCAGCCGACGCCGACGTCGAACTGGGCGACAACGAGTCGGCCATCGCCGGCGGCCTCGCCGCGCAGATGATGGCGTGGGAGTTCGCCACCGCCGTCGCGGGACGGCTGCTGGGCATCAACCCCTTCGACCAGCCCGACGTCGAGGCCGCCAAAGTCGCAGCACGCGGCCTGCTGGATGCGCAGCCCGAACCGACGCCGGCCAACTTCACCGACGGCGCGATCGAGGTCCGCGGCGGCACCTGGCTGGGCGACGCCGGCACCGCGGCCGAAGCGGTCAGCGCGTTGTTGGGCCAGCTCGGTGCGGACGGCTACCTCAGCGTCCAGGCCTACTTCGACCGGCTCAACTACGCACCACTCGAAGGCATCCGGGACGAACTGGCCGCCCTCAGCGGCCGCCCCGTCACCTTCGGCTGGGGACCGAGGTTCCTGCACTCCACCGGGCAGTTCCACAAGGGCGGCCCGGCGATCGGCGTGTTCCTGCAGGTCACCGCGGCCTCCGCGACGGACCTGGCCATCCCGGAACGCCCGTTCAGCTTTGGTGAGCTGATCTCCGCCCAGGCCGCCGGCGATGCGCAGGTCCTCAGCGAGCACGGCCGGCCCGTGCTCCGGCTCCACCTCACGGACCGTGCCTCCGGCGTCCGCCAGTTGCAGCAGCTTGTCTCCTCGCTGGCCGGCACTTCATTTGCTGGCCGCCCAGCGTCCTCCACCGAAAGCTAAGGCACCACAGCAACCATGCCACTCTCGCAAAACGGCAGCCCTAAGTCCGCGGGCCGGGGGCGCAATCCGCTCCGGGACCCGCGGGACCGCCGGCTGAACCGCATCGCCGGCCCCTCCTCCCTGGTTCTCTTCGGCGTTACCGGTGACCTCGCCCGCAAGAAACTCATGCCGGCCGTCTACGACCTCGCCAACCGCGGGCTCCTGCCCCCGAGCTTCGCCCTCGTCGGGTTTGCCCGGCGGCAGTGGGAGAACGAGGACTTCGCCGCCGAGGTGAAGGAATCGGTCAAAAACTACGCCCGCACACCCTTCGACGAAACGGTGTGGAAGCAGCTCTCCGAGGGCATCCGCTTCGTGCAGGGCGAGTTCGACGATGACGACGCCTTCGAGCGGCTTAGCGAAACCATCGACGAACTCGACGAGCAGCGTGGCACCCGCGGCAACCACGCCTTCTACCTCTCCATCCCGCCGAAGGCCTTCGAACTGGTTTGCCGGCAGCTCTCCAAGCACGGCCTCGCCCAGGCCGAGGGCGACAAGTGGCGCCGCGTCGTGATCGAGAAGCCGTTCGGGCACGACCTCGAGTCGGCCCGGCAGCTCAACGACATCGTGGAATCGGTGTTCCCGCCCGATGCGGTCTTCCGGATCGACCACTACCTCGGCAAAGAGACGGTCCAGAACATCCTGGCCCTGCGCTTCGCCAACCAGCTGTTCGAACCGTTGTGGAACGCCAACTACGTGGACCACGTCCAGATCACCATGGCGGAGGACATCGGCACGGGCGGCCGCGCCGGGTACTACGACGGCGTGGGCGCCGCCCGCGACGTCATCCAGAACCACCTGCTGCAGCTGCTTGCCCTGACCGCCATGGAGGAACCGATCTCCTTCAACGCGGACGACCTCCGCGCCGAGAAGGAAAAGGTCCTGGCCGCGGTCCGGCTGCCGGAGGACCTCTCCACGCACTCGGCGCGCGGACAGTTCGCCGGCGGCTGGCAGGGCGGTGAGCAGGTCCAGGGCTACCTGGAGGAGGAAGGCATCCCCGCCGACTCCACGACCGAGACGTTCGCCGCGATCCGGGTGGACATCAACACCCGGCGCTGGAGCGGCGTGCCGTTCTACCTGCGGGCCGGCAAGCGGCTGGGGCGGCGGGTGACGGAGATCGCCGTCGTGTTCAAGCGCGCGCCCAACCTGCTCTTCCGTGACCACGGCGAGGACGACTTCGGCCAGAACGCCGTCGTCATCCGGGTGCAGCCCGATGAGGGCGCCACCATCCGCTTTGGCTCCAAGGTCCCCGGCACCCAGATGGAAGTCCGCGATGTCACGATGGACTTCGGGTACGGCCATTCCTTCACCGAGTCCAGTCCCGAGGCCTACGAACGGCTCATCCTGGACGTGCTCCTTGGCGAGCCGCCGCTGTTCCCGCGGCACCAGGAGGTGGAGCTGTCCTGGAAGATCCTGGACCCGTTCGAGGACTACTGGGCCAGCCTGAACGAACAGCCGGAGCCCTACGCCCCCGGAAGCTGGGGTCCCGCCTCCGCCGATGAACTGCTCGCCCGCGACGGACGGACCTGGAGAAGGCCATGATCGTAGATCTTCCCGACACAACAACCTCCAAGATCTCCAAGAAGATCATGGCGCTGCGCGAACAGGGCGGCGTGATCGCCCTGGGCCGCGTGCTGACCCTCGTGGTGGTGACCAAGTCCGGCCTCGAAGAGGAAGCCATCGAGGCCGCCAACGAAGCCAGCCGGGAACACCCCTGCCGGATCATCGTCCTCGCCGACGCCGGCGCCTCGGCGCCCACCCGGCTGGACGCGCAGATCCGGGTGGGCGGCGACGCCGGCGCCTCCGAGGTCATCCTGCTCCGCGGCTACGGCGAACTCGCGGAGGAAAGCGAATCCCTCGTGGCCGCGCTGCTCCTTCCGGATGCCCCGATCGTGGCCTGGTGGCCGCACGGTGCGCCCCGGAATGCCTGCGAGACGTCGATCGGCCGGATCGCGCACCGCCGCATCACCGACTCCGCAAACGAGCCGGACCCGCTGGCGGCGCTGGACAATCTCCGCAGCACCTACAAGGCCGGCGACACCGACCTGGCCTGGACCCGCCTGACCAACTGGCGGATCCAGCTGGCGGCAGTCCTGGACCAAGTGGACTCCTCGCCGGTCACCGCCGTCGCTGTCGAAGGCGCCTCGGACTCCCCCAGCACCCTGCTGCTCGCGGCATGGCTCACGCTGGCGCTGGACGCCCCGGTGACCATCGTCGCTGATCCGGCCGGCACCGGGATCCGGCGCGTGCGGCTGACCCGCACCGGCGGCGACGTGCAGCTGTTCCGACCCGGACTCACCGTGGCGGAACTGACCCAGCCGGGCCAGCCTGCCCAGCGCATCTCCTTGCCGCGCCGCAGCCTCAAGGACTGCCTGGCTGAGGAGCTCCGGCGCCTGGACCCGGACGAAGTCTTCGGTGAAGTGATTACTATTGGACTGCCACGTACCAACCTAAGGAGTGTCCGTCCCAGTGAGCGCTGACCCCAGAGTAAGCATCCATCCTGACTCGACCGTCCTGATGGCGGCGATCGCGGCACGCCTGATCACCAAGCTTGTGGACATCCAGGACAAGCACGGCGAGGCAACGGTGGTGCTTACCGGCGGCACGATGGGGATCGGCTCGCTCAAGGCGGTCGCCGAGTCGCCGGCCGCACCGGCGGTGGACTGGTCCAAGGTCAACTTCTGGTGGGGCGACGAACGCTTCGTCGGCTCGGACGACGCCGACCGCAACGCCCGCCAGGCGCACGAGTCACTGCTCTCGCACATCAACGTGGACCCCTCGCGCGTCCATGTCCCGGGCTCGACGGACGACTTCGGAACCCCCGAAGAAGCAGCGGCGGACTACGCGCGGCGGCTTGCCGAGGCGGCCGCGGCCGAGCACGCCGCCGATATGTCCGATGACCGTCCGGAGGAGCCCGGCGCCTTGCCGCGGCTGGACATCGTGCTGCTGGGCGTCGGCCCGGACGCGCACGTGGCGTCCTTGTTCCCGGAGCAGGCCGGCATCCGGGAGAAGGAGTTGACCGTCGTCGGGGTCCGCAACTCCCCCAAGCCGCCGCCGGCCCGGCTCTCCCTCACGCTGCCGACGATCAACACCGCGAACGAGGTGTGGATGGTGGTGGCCGGCGATGACAAGGCCGGCGCCGTGGGCTTGGCCCTGGCCGGAGCCAACCCGGTGCAGGTGCCGGCGGCAGGGCCCCGTGGCCGGTTCCAGACGCTGTGGCTGATCGACGAGGACGCAGCCTCACGCGTCCCCGAGCAGCTCGTCCGGAAGGGCGCGTCGGGCGCGTAGCCGTTCAAGCGCTCCAGCCAGCACGTCTTCGGCGTCCTGGCTGGAGCGCCTTTCTTTAACGTATTCGAGGTGGCTCTTGAACCCCTCCGCGGTTTCGTCCTCCAGCGCGAAGCGGGACTCGTCCCGGGTGGCTGCTCCGCCGCAGCGGCGGCAGTCCCACACCCCGGGGATTTGCTCCTCAGGGAGCTTGGCGAACACGAGGGCTGTCTCGTGGCCTTTCGCGCACCGGTAGGTGACGCAGATCCGGGGTTGCGCCGCGCCCCCGTCGAGGGGCTCATGGCGGGCCGGGGCTCCGGCGATGGCACCGACGCGGATGCCCCTGAATCCGGAAGCAGAATGCAGCATCGGGAACTCCTGGCTACTCGGCTGGTGGATTGGCTTGCCAGCGACAGTGTAGTTCGGAGTTCCCGATGCGGGGAGGGCCGCAAGGCCCATATGAAGTTTTAGAAAACGGGGGTACTAGGAGTCGGCGCCGGTGCTGAAGCGCATCAGCAGGCCGAGGGCGATGATGACGACGCCCCAGGTGACTCCGAGGATGACCGTGAAGCGGTTGAGGTTCCGCTCGGCTACGCCCGAGGAGCTGAGCCCGGAACTCATGCCGCCGCCGAACATGTCGGACAGACCGCCGCCGCGCCCCTTGTGAAGCAGGATGAGCAAGGTCAGCAGGAGGCTGGTGATGCCCAGCAGCACCTGGAGAATGACATGAAGAACGTCCACGACGGCCTTTCAGAAGATGGGGATTGCGGGGGCCAAAGCTGTGTCCGGACTAATCCGTCAGCAGGTGACTCTCGAACCTGACAATATTAGCAAACTCGGCGGCGTCCAGGCTGGCACCGCCGACCAGCAATCCGTCCACGTCGCGTTCCTTGAGGATCGAGGCGGCGTTGTTCGCCTTCACCGAGCCGCCGTAGAGCAGGCGCGTCTTGGCGGCGACCGAGGCGTCGAAGAGGGTGGCGAGTTCGGCGCGGATCGCGGCGCACATCTCCTGGGCATCCTGCGGCCCGGCGACTTCGCCGGTGCCGATGGCCCAGACGGGCTCGTACGCGACCACCAGTTCGGCCGCCTGCTCCGCGGTAAGGCCTTCGACGCCGGCCCGCAGCTGGGCAAGCGTGTGGTCCACGTGCGTGCCGGCCTGGCGGACTTCGAGCCCCTCGCCGACGCACAGCACGGGGGTCATGCCGTGGCGGAAGGCCGCCTTGGTCTTGGCGTTGAGGACCTCGTCGGACTCGTTGTGAATGGTGCGGCGTTCGCTGTGGCCCACCAGGACGTAGCGGCAGCCGAGCTTCGCGAGGAACTGTCCGGAAATGTCCCCGGTGTAGGCGCCGGAGTCGAACTGCGAGAGGTCCTGGCCGCCGTAGACGACGTCCAGCTCGTCGCCCTGGACGAGGGTCTGCACGCCGCGGAGATCGGTGAACGGCGGGAACACGGCGACCTCCACCCGGCTGTAGTCGTGTTTGGCGTCGGACAGGGTCCAGGCCAGCTTCTGCAGGAGGGTGATGCCCTGGACGTGGTCCATGTTCATCTTCCAGTTGCCCGCGATGAAGGGCTTGCGGTCGAACTTGCCGTGGGTTGACGTTGTCACGTGATCTCCAAAAGATTCGTAGCAGTGAAAGAGCCGGCAGGGTGCCCGCCTTGCGGGCCGGGCACCCTGCCGGCTGGAGGTTCTAGCGGTCCAGCACGCTCAGGCCGGGAAGTTCCTTGCCTTCAAGGTATTCCAGGCTCGCGCCGCCGCCGGTCGAGATGTGCCCGAACTGGTCATCGGCGAAGCCCAGGGTCCGCACCGCGGCGGCGGAGTCCCCGCCGCCCACGACTGTAAATGCCGCGGTTTCCGTGAGGGCCTTGGCAACGGCCCGCGTGCCGCCGGCGAAGGCCGGGAACTCGAAGACGCCCATGGGCCCGTTCCAGAAGACCGTCTTGGCTCCGTTGATCCGCTCTGCGAAGGCGGCTGCCGAATCCGGGCCGATGTCCAGGCCGATGCCGGAGGCACCAAAGCTGCTGGACTCGATGGCGTCGGCTGACACCGTTTCGTGGTCGGCGTCGGCGGCGAACTTGCTGGCCACCACGACGTCGGTGGGGACAACGAACTCGGTGCCGGCGTCGGCGGCGCGCTTGAGGTAATCCTGGACGACCGGGATCTGGTCCTCTTCGAGCAGGCTGCCGGCGACCTTGTGGCCGGCGGCGGCAAGGAAGGTGAACAGCATGCCGCCGCCCACCAGGATGGTGTCCGCCTTGCCGATCAGGTTGGCAATCACGGCGAGCTTGTCCGAGACCTTCGAACCGCCCAGCACGACGACGTAGGGCCGCTGGGTGTCGGTGGTCAGCTTGCGCAGCACCTCCACCTCGGTGCGGACCAGGTCGCCCTGGTAGGACGGCAGCCGGGTGGCGACGTCGTACACGCTGGCGTGCTTGCGGTGCACGGCACCGAAGGCATCGTCAACGAAGGCGCCGTTGTCACCGGTGAGGGCGACCAGCTCGTCCGCGAAGGCGCCGCGTTCGGCGTCGTCCTTGGACGTCTCGCGGGCGTCGAAGCGGACGTTTTCGAGCACGAGGGCTTCGCCGTCCTGCAGTGCGGCGGCGGCCGCCTTGGCGGATTCACCGACCGTGTCGTCAGCGAGCGAGACCTTGAAGGACGCCAGCTCTGCCAGGCGCGCCACGGCGGGCTTGAGCGAGTACTTCTCCTCCGGGGCGCCCTTGGGGCGGCCGAGGTGTGCCGTGACCAGCACGCGGGCACCGGCGTCCGTAAGCTTCGACAGCACTGGCAGGGAGGCCTTGATCCGGCCGTCGTCAGTGACTGCAGAGCCGTCGAGCGGCACGTTCAGGTCACTTCTGACCAGAACGTACCGCCCGCGGACACCATCAGCGATCAGTTCGTCGAGGGTGTGGAATGTCATGGGTCTTACCCTAGCCCAGCTTCGACGCGACGAGCTCCGTAAGGTCGACGAGGCGGTTGGAGTAGCCCCACTCGTTGTCATACCAGGAAACAACCTTGACCTGGTTGCCGATCACCTTGGTCAGGCCGGAGTCGAAGATGGACGACGCCGGGTCCCCGACGATGTCCGAGGAGACGATCGGCTCATCGGTGTAGGTCAGCAGGCCCTTGAGCTCTTCGGTCTCGGACGCGGCCTTGAGTGCGGCGTTGACTTCCTCGACGGTGGTCTCGCGGGAGACGGTCACGGTGAGGTCGGTGGCGGAGCCGGTGGGGACCGGGACGCGGATGGCGTAGCCGTCCAGCTTGCCCTTGAGCTCCGGCAGCACCAGGCCGATCGCCTTGGCTGCGCCGGTGGAGGTGGGAACCATGTTGATGGCGGCGGCGCGGGCGCGGCGGAGGTCCTTGTGCGGGCCGTCCTGCAGGTTCTGGTCAGCGGTGTAGGCGTGGATGGTGGTCATCAGGCCGCGCTCGATGCCGAAGGAGTCGTTGATGACCTTGGCCAGCGGGCCGAGGCAGTTGGTGGTGCAGGAGGCGTTGGAGATGATGTTGTGCGCGGCGGGGTCGTAGAGGCCGTCGTTCACGCCCATCACGATCGTGATGTCCTCGTCCGAGGCGGGGGCGGAGATCAGGACCTTCTTGGCACCGGCGTCGATGTGCTTCTGCGCATCGGCGGCCTTGGTGAAGAAGCCGGTGGACTCGATCACGATGTCCACGCCCAGCTCGCCCCAGGGGAGCTTGGCCGGGTCACGCTCGGCAAGGACCTTCACGGTCTTGCCGTCGACGACGATGTTGCCGTCCTTGACCTCGATGGTTTCGGCCAGGCGGCCGCCGACGGAGTCGTACTTGAAGAGGTGTGCGAGGGCTTCCGGGCTGGTGAGGTCGTTGACTGCAACGATCTCGAGGTCTGCTCCCTGGGCCAGGGCGGCGCGGAAGTAGTTGCGGCCGATGCGGCCGAAGCCGTTGATACCAATACGTGTCGTCACGTTTTCAGTCTCCTTGGTGCTCTATCAAGCACGATTAGTTGAGTAGGCGTTCAAGCCAACTAACAGATCCCGCACGCCATTGGGCAGAGATGATTACCAGATCGGAGGGCGACCAGCCACGTTGCTGAAGGCTAACCGCCTTCCGTGATCCATCTTACGTTTAAGTGGACCCGCCCCCGCAAGTGCGGGGGCGGGCAGTCCACGTTTCGGGCCGAACGGCTCGAAATGTGAGCTTTGTTACAGCCTGGTTTCGGCTAAGCGCCGGTTTCGACTGTCCTAGAGGGTGATCAGGCCGGTGGCGTTCTTCCGGGCGGCGTCGAAACGCTTGGCGACGTCGGCCCAGTTCACGATGTTCCAGAAGGCCTTGACGTAGTCGGCCTTGACGTTGACGTAGTCCAGGTAGAAGGCGTGCTCCCACATGTCCAGCATCAGCAGCGGCGTGGTGCCCAGCGCGACGTTGCCCTGCTGGTCGTAGAGCTGCTCGATGACAAGGTTGCCGCCGATCGGCTCGTAGGCGAGGAAGCCCCAGCCGGAGCCCTGCAGGCCCAGCGCCGCGGCGCTGAACTGGGCGCGGAAGGCGTCGAAGGAGCCGAAGGCGTCGTCAATCGCGGCCGCGAGCTCGCCCTCGGGCTTGTCGCCGCCGTCCGGGGAAAGGTTCTTCCAGAACACGGAGTGGTTGATGTGGCCGCCGGTGTGGAACGCGAGGTCCTTGGAGAGGCGGTTGATGTTGGCGAAGTCGCCCTTTTCGCGTGCCTCGGCCAGCTGGGCCAGCGCGTTGTTGGCGCCGGCCACGTAGGTGGCGTGGTGCTTGCTGTGGTGCAGCTCCATGATCTTCGCAGAGATGTGGGGCTCCAGCGCGGCGTAATCGTAGTCAAGTTCGGGCAGTACGTACTCGGTCACAAAATCCTCCAATGTCGTGGACGTGTTCGTCCGGTTTTGCTAACTCTCGGATTGTGCATCCGGATGGTTGGACACCCGGAAGTCTATGGATGTGGATCCAGTGGGCATAGCCTCCGGTCCTGCTGAGGTATTCCCGGCCGTCGGATCCGATTCTGTCGCTGAATCCCCGCAGTGGCTACTCGTCGAGCATTTCCGGCGTCACGTTCGCCTCGGTGCCGGGAATGCCCAGGTCCTGCGCCCGTTTGTCCGCCATCGCCAGGAGCCGTCGGATCCGGCCGGCGATGGCGTCCTTCGTCATCACCGGATCGGCGAGCCGGCCCAGTTCGTCCAGGCTGGCCTGCTTGTGGGCCACACGCAGTTCGCCGGCGTATTTCAGGTGGTCCGGGACGTCGTCGCCGAGGATCTCCAGTGCCCGGTCCACGCGGGCCCCCGCGGCGACGGCCGCCTGCGCCGAGCGGCGCAGGTTGGCGTCGTCGAAGTTGGCCAGCCGGTTGGCGGTGGCGCGGACTTCCTTGCGCATCCGCCGCTCCTCCCAGACCATCAGCGCGTCGTGGGCGCCCATCCGGGTCAGCAGCGCCGCGATGGTGTCGCCGTCGCGGATCACGACGCGGTCCACTCCCCTGACCTCCCGTGCCTTGGCCTGGATGCCGAGCCGGCGGGCGGCGCCAACGAGGGCGAGGGCCGATTCCGGCCCGGGGCAGGTGACCTCCATGGCGGAGGAGCGGCCGGGCTCGGTGAGCGAGCCGTGAGCCAGGAACGCGCCGCGCCAGACCGCCTCGGCGTCGGCGGCGGAGCCGTTCACCACCACGGAGGGCAGGCCGCGGACGGGTCGGCCGCGGGCATCCAGCAGGCCGGTCTGGCGGGCGAGGGCCTCGCCGTCGCGCACCACCCGCACCACGTAGCGGCTGCCGCGGCGCAGGCCGCCGCCGGAGACGACGATGATTTCGCTCTGGTGCCCGTAAACCTCGGCAATCGCGGCACGGAGCCGGCGGGCGGTCGAGGCCAGGTCCACCTCGGCCTCAATCACAATCCGGCCGGAGATGATGTGCAGGCCCCCGGCGAAGCGGAGCATGGCGGACACTTCAGCCTTGCGGACCGAGGACTTCTTGATGTCCAGCCGGGAAAGTTCTTCCTTGACTGATGCTGTCAGTGCCATGGCACCTTTCCTACCTGTTCCCGAAAATGTCGTGGTACGCCGTTGCCAGGCGCAGCGGGTCGTGGATCGGCCGGCGGCTCGACGCCCCTACTTTACCCAAGACCACCTCTGCTCCGAGCATCCCGGCCGCCCGCTCGAACTCCGGGAGGTCCGGCACCGACGCGGGGTCCGCCAGCACGACGTCGACGCTGAAGTCCGGTGCGTAGTCGCGCAGCACGCGCAGGTGGTCCGCTGCGGACATTCCGAGGGTCTCCTTGGTGTCCGTGGCGAGGTTCATCGTGAGGCAGCGCCGCGCCTCGGTCTTGCACAGCGCATCGCGCATCTCCGGCAGCAGCAGGTGCGGCAGCACCGAGGTGTACCAGGAGCCGGGGCCCAGGACCACCCAGTCGGCGAGTTCGATCGCGGTCAGCGCCTCGACGCAGGCCGGGGCCGACTCGGGCAGCAGCCGGACGGCTTCCAGCGAACCCGCGACGGCGCACTTGGCCTGTCCGCGGACGGTCTGCAGCCCCGACGTGCCGTCGGGCATCCCGACCCGCACCTCGCCTTCGATGGTGAGCGGGGTGGTGGACATCGGCAGGACCTGGCCCCGGGCGCCGAGCAGCGCCCCGGCCCATTGCAGCCCGACGACGGCATCCCCGAGCAGTTCCCAGAGGGTGACGATCAGCAGGTTGCCCATCGCGTGTTCGTCGAGCGAACCGCCGCGGCCCTTGCCGGGTTTGAACCGGTGCTGCATGACATCGCGCCAGGTCCGACCCCAGTCGGTGTCGTCGCAGAGTGCGGACAGGGCCATCCGCAGGTCACCGGGCGGCAGGACGCCGTACTCTTCACGCAACCGGCCGGAGGAACCGCCGTCGTCGGCGACCGTTACGATCGCGGTCAGTTCCGAGGTGAGCAACCGCAGGGCGGAAAGTGAAGCGGAAAGGCCGTGGCCTCCGCCGAGGGCGACCACGGAGGGGCCTTTGTCCTGCTGGCCGGCGGAGGCCGCACTGGCGGCCGGCACCAGGGGCAGCGGCCCGGTCAGGAGCGCCATTACTCGCGGCCCAGATCCCGGTGCGTAGTGGTGACCGTGACACGCGGGTACTGGGCAAGCCGCCGCGAGAGTTCAACCGCCACGGCGACGGAACGGTGCTTGCCGCCGGTGCAGCCGACGGCGATGGTCGCGTAGTGCTTGTTTTCGCGCCGGTAGCCGTCCAGGACTGGTTCGAGGGCCAGCACGTAGCGCTCCACGAAGTTGTTGACGCCCTCCGCCTCGAGCACGTAGTCGCTGACGTCCTTGTCGAGCCCGGTGTGCGGGCGCAGTTGCGGAACCCAGTGCGGGTTGGGGATGAAGCGGGCGTCGGCGACGAAGTTGGCGTCCACCGGCAGCCCGTACTTGAAGCCGAAGCTCATGACGTTCAGGCGCAGCGCCACCGGACCGGTTTCGCTGAACAGTTCGGTGATGGCGGTCGCGAGGCCGTGGACGTTGAGTGTCGAGGTGTCCAGCACAATGTCCGAGGATTCGCGCAGCTCATGCAGCAGCTCGCGTTCCGCGGCGATGCCGTCGAGGATCCGGCCGCCGCCCTGCAGCGGGTGCGGCCGCCGGCCCTGTTCGAAGCGCCGGACCAGGACGTCGTCGCTGGCGTCGAGGAACAGCACCCGGAAGGTGACGCCGCTGGCTTCGAGGTTGCGCAGCGCTGCGCGGATGTCCGCGAAGAGGTCCTTGCTGCGGACGTCGACGACGACGGCGAGTTTGGAGATGGAGCCCGGGGCGTGGGAGACCAGCTCGGCGAGCGTGCCGAGCATCTGGGGCGGCAGGTTGTCCACCACGTACCAGCCGTGGTCCTCGAGGGCGTCCGAGGCGGTGCTCCGACCGGCCCCTGACATCCCGGTCACCACGAGCAGTTCCGCCTCGATCGGCTTGACGGGGGTCAACCCGTCCGCCTCCATGCCGGATCCTGCCGTTGACTCTGTCATCAGTCGTGCCCCATCTCTGCTGTCTGCTCTGCCGTGAGGCCGGCGCACGCGGCAGTTGCCTGCCCGCCGTGCGCCGTACCTCAGCTCCTTACCCTAGCTAAGATTGCCGGAGCTAGCTAAGTTTCGAGGATTTCGCCGGTTGTCATGTTGACGGCCGGCGCGGCGGGCCCTTCCGTGTCCTCCGCCGCGTTGAAATGCCGCACGATTGCCCCGGCGAGGGCTGGTCCGACCCCCTTGGCGGCCGTCAGCTCCTCGACCGTGGCGGCCTTGATGCTTTTCACCGAGCCGAACTGGTTCAGCAGCGCCTTGCGCTTGGAGTCGCCGAGGCCGGGCACGCCGTCGAGCGCGGAGACTGTCATGGCCTTGCCGCGCTTTTGCCGGTGGAAGGAGATGGCGAAGCGGTGCGCCTCGTCCCGGATCCGCTGCAACAGATAGAGACCGGCCGAGGCGCGCGGCAGGATGACCGGGAAGTCGCTGTCCGGCAGCCAGACCTCCTCGAGCCGCTTGGCGAGTCCGACCACATAGACATCCTCGATGCCGAGCTCTTCGAGGGCCTTCGCTGCCGCGTTCACCTGCGGCTTGCCGCCGTCGACGACGACGAGGTTGGGCGGGTAGGCGAATTTCGTCTTCGGCGCCGGCGTCGTGGTGTCCGCGACCGGGGCCACGGCGGCGGCCTGGGCGACGGCCAGCGGCCCGGAACCGTCGGCCGTTTTATCGGCTTGTTCCTGCAGGTAGTTCCGGAAGCGGCGGGTCAGGACGTCATGCATGGCCGCCGTGTCGTCGTTGGCCGCGGCACCGGTGACCGAGAATTTCCGGTAGTCGGATTTCTTCGGCAGGCCGTCCTCGACCACCACCATGGAGCCGACCACGTTGGTGCCCTGGATGTGCGAGATGTCGAAGCATTCAATCCGCATCAACGCGACCGGCAGATCCAGGGCTTCCTGCAGTTCCTGCAGCGCCTGGGAACGCATGGTCAGGTCGCCGGCGCGCCGGGACTTGTGCAGCTTGAGGGCGTGTTCGGCGTTGTCCCGGACGGTGGAGAGCAGCGTGGCCTTGTCGCCGCGCTGCGGGACACGAATGTCCACCCGGGCCCCCCGCAGCCCGCTGAGCCATTGGGCGAGTTCGGCGGCGTTGCTGGGCTCGGCCGGCACCAGAACCTCGCGGGGCATCCGGCCTTGGCTTTCGCCTTCCTCGCCGTAGACCTGTTGGAGCAAGTGCTCGACGAGGTCGGGCGTGGTGGTGTCCTCGACCTTTTCCACCACCCAGCCGCGCTGGCCGCGGATCCGGCCGCCCCGGACGTGGAAGACCTGGACTGCGGCCTCAAGCTCGTCCTCGTGCAGCGCGAACACGTCGGCGTCGGTATCCTCGGCCAGGACCACGGCATTGCGTTCAAAGACCTTTTTCAGCGCGATGATGTCATCGCGCACCCGGGCCGCGCGTTCGTAGTCGAGCTCCGCGACGGCGGCGGCCATGTCCTTCTCGAGCCGGGACACGAAGCGCTTGGCTTCGCCGCCCATGAAGGCGCAGAAATCCTCGGCCAGGGCCCGGTGGTCCTCCGCCGAGATCCGGCCGACGCAGGGCGCCGCGC
This sequence comes from Arthrobacter sp. YAF16, assembly GCF_052113385.1. Taxonomy (NCBI): domain Bacteria; kingdom Bacillati; phylum Actinomycetota; class Actinomycetes; order Micrococcales; family Micrococcaceae; genus Arthrobacter; species Arthrobacter sp. YAF16. The sequence continues at coordinate 121,649 of NZ_JBFRDC010000005.1, read as the reverse complement.
ACTTGTCGATGTAGCCGAGCAGGCAGGGGCGGCCGCTGGCTTCTGCGCGTTTCAGGACGCCGGGGCTGCAGCTGCGGACCGGGAAGACCCGCAGCAGGGTGTCCATGGTGTCGCGGATGGCGCCGGCCGTGTAGGGCCCGAAATACCGGGTCCCCTTGCGCCGTTCGCCGCGGAGGACCTGCACCCGGGGGTACTTCTCCCCCATCGTGACGGCGAGGTAGGGGTAGCTCTTGTCGTCGCGGAACATGACGTTGAACCGCGGCTTGAATTCCTTGATCCAGGTGTATTCGAGCTGCAGGGATTCCAGTTCGCTGCCGACGACGGTCCATTCCACGCTGCTGGCGGTGTGCACCATGGCATACGTCTTGGGCAGCAGGCCCGCGGGGTTGGCGAAGTAGGAGTTCAGCCGGGACCGGAGGTTCTTCGCCTTGCCGACGTAAATGACCCGGCCATGCGGATCGCGAAAGCGGTACACGCCCGGGTTGGTCGGGATCTCCCCCGTCTGGGGACGGTAACTAGCTGGATTTGCCACCAGTCCATTCTACTAAGCCGGGCGGGACCGCCCCGACCGTCGGCTCCCGTACGGGTGTGGCGGACGGGTGACCGGACGGGTGTCCGCGGCAGGGAGCAGCGCTAATCGACGCTTTTGCTCTGGTTGTAGGTGGTGGCCCGCTGCTGGCCGCTCAGTTCGGCGATGGCGTCCATGATCCGGTCCGTGACCTGTCGGCGCGCCGGCAGGGAGTGGTCCGGGCCGGTTTTGTCGAAGTACAGGGGCTCGCCCACCTTCATGGTGAAGTGCTGCGGTGTCACCTTGTTGCTGTCCGCCGGCTGCAGGTTTTCGGTGCCGATCAGGCCCACCGGGATGACCGGGGCGCCGGTGGTGAGGGCCAGCCAGCCGACGCCGGTGCGTCCGCGGTAGAGAATGCCGTCACGGGAGCGGGTGCCCTCCGGGTAGATTCCAACGCCCTTGCCGGCGTCGAGGATGTCCAGCAGCGTCTTCAGCGCCTGGACGCTGGCGGCCTGTTCACCGCGTTCGACCGGAATGGAGCCGACGGCTTCGAAGAAGGACTTCATCAGCTTGCCCTTGGCGCCGCCCGTGGTGAAATATTCCGCTTTGGCGAAAAAAGCCACGGGGCGCGGCATGAGGGCCTGGACGATCACACTGTCGAGGAAGGACAGGTGGTTCGGCGCCACGATGAAGGGACCCTCCTTGGGCACGTTCTCGAGGCCGATCACGGTGGGACGGCAGGTCGAGGAAATGAGCCCGCGGGTCGTCCAGCGGATCGCGTCAAACATTGCCAATGGTGTGCACCTCATTCAGGGCTGTGGTCCCCGGGCATTCGGAGAGTCTGGTGATCGTAGCGTGAAGCGCCGCCGTGGTGTGCACTATCTCGACGGCGCCGGCCGCGTGGAGTTCGCGGTCGGGCGCAAAACCCCAGCCTACGCCGACACAGTCCGATCCGTTCGCAGCCGCCCCGGCCACGTCCTGCGCCCGGTCCCCCACCATGACGGCCTGGCCTGCGGGGACGGGACCCGCCCCCGGCCCGGCGCCGGCCTCGTCAGCGGCGGACTTCCCCGGATGCGGGAGGCGAAGTTCGGTAAGGGGCGCTGCGATTCCGTCCGCTGTCCCCCCGGCAGGATCGACAAGAGTGCCGTCGAGGTCGAAGATCACGGGCACGGTTGTAGGCGTCACGGGCCTAGTTTCTCACGAGTGCGCGGCTGCCAGAAATTCACATACTCCTTCGGGAATACATCGAGGGGTACTTCGCTTCGCGACGACGCGCAAATGCCCTGCCGCCGCCGGAAGTCCGGTAGCGGCAGGGCATTTGCGCGTCATGGGGCGGGTGTCGCCTCGCAGTCAGCGAACCCCGGTCAGCCCAGGATGTCGGCCAGGAAGGCCGCTGTGTGGCTTTCCTTGGACTTGGCCACCTGCTCCGGTGTTCCGGAGGCAACGATCCGGCCGCCGCCGGAACCGCCGTCGGGTCCCAGGTCCACGATCCAGTCGGCGCTCTTGATGACGTCCAGGTTGTGCTCGATCGTAATCACGGTGTTGCCCTTTTCGACCAGGCCCTGCAGCACCATCAACAGCTTGCGGATGTCCTCGAAGTGCAGCCCGGTGGTGGGCTCGTCCAGGACGTAGACGCTGCGGCCGTTGGAGCGCTTCTGCAGCTCCGCGGCCAGCTTCACGCGCTGCGCCTCGCCGCCGGAAAGGGTGGTGGCAGGCTGGCCGAGCCGCACGTAGCCGAGGCCGACGTCGACCAGGGTCCTGAGGTGCCGGGCGATCGGCGAGAACGCGGCGAAGAACTCGGCGCCCTCCTCGATCGGCATGTTCAGGACGTCCGCGATGGTCTTGCCCTTGTAGTGCACCTCGAGCGTTTCGCGGTTGTAGCGGGCGCCGTGGCAGACCTCGCAGGGCACGTAGACGTCCGGCAGGAAGTTCATCTCGATCTTCAGCGTGCCGTCGCCGGAGCAGGCCTCGCAGCGTCCGCCCTTGACGTTGAAGGAGAACCGGCCGGGCTGGTAACCGCGGACCTTGGCCTCGGTGGTCTCGGCAAAGAGCTTCCGGATGTGGTCGAAGACGCCCGTGTAGGTGGCCGGGTTGGACCGCGGGGTGCGGCCGATGGGGCTCTGGTCGACGTGCACCACCTTGTCCAGGTGCTCGAGGCCCTGGACCGTCTTGTGCCGTCCGGCGACCTGCTTGGCGCCGTTGAGCTTGTTGGCGAGCACCTTGTAGAGGATCTCGTTGACAAGGGTGGACTTGCCGGATCCGCTGACGCCGGTGACGGCGGTGAACAGGCCCAGCGGGAAGGCTGCGTCCACGTTCAGCAGGTTGTTTTCCTTGGCGCCGACGACCTTCAGCTCGCGCTTCTTGTCGTACTTGCGCCGCTTCTTCGGCACCTCGATGGACTTACGTCCGGAGAGGTAGTCGCCGGTCAGGGACTCGGTGTTCTTCAGCAGGTCCTGGTAGGACCCGGAGTGGACCACCATGCCGCCGTGCTCGCCGGCGCCCGGTCCGATGTCGACCACCCAGTCCGCCTCCTGGATGGTGTCTTCGTCGTGCTCGACCACGATCAGGGTGTTGCCGAGGTCCCGGAGCCGGGTGAGGGTTTCGATCAGGCGCCGGTTGTCGCGCTGGTGCAGGCCGATCGAGGGCTCGTCGAGGACGTAAAGCACGCCGACCAGGCCGGAACCGATCTGGGTGGCCAGGCGGATGCGCTGGGCCTCGCCGCCGGACAGGGTGCCGGAGGGCCGCTCCAGGTTCAGGTACTCGAGGCCGACGTCGAGCAGGAAGGTCAGGCGGGCCTGGATCTCCTTGAGGACCTGGTGGGCGATCTGGGCCTCCCGGCCGCTGAGGACCAGGGTGTCCAGGAAGTGCGCGCATTCGCGCATCGGCAGCGCGGCGACCTCGGCAATCGACTTGCCGTTGATCAGCACCGAGAGCGACGCCGGGTTCAGCCGGGCGCCGTTGCAGGCCGGGCACGGGACCTGGCGCATGTACTCCTCGTAGCGGTCCCGCGCCGAGTCGGAATCCGTTTCCGTGTGCTTGCGGTGCACGTACTGGACAACGCCCTCGAAGCCGGTGCTGTACTTGCGTTCCCGGCCGAAGCGGTTGCGGTACTGCACCACGACCTTGTGGTCCTTGCCGTGCAGCACGGTCTGCCGGGCCTCAGTGGAGAGCTTCTCCCAAGGCGTGGTCATCTTGAAGCCAATTTCCTTGGCCAGGCCGCCGAGGAGCCGGTTCCAGTACTCGGTGGTGGCGGTGCCGAGCGACCAGGGCGCGATGGCGCCTTCGGCGAGGGAGAGCTCCGGGTTGGGGATGAGGAGTTCTTCATCGACCTCGAGCTTGGTGCCGATGCCGCTGCAGGCGGAGCAGGCGCCAAAAGGATTGTTGAAGGAGAACGAGCGGGGTTCGATTTCGTCGATCGCGAGGGGGTGCTCGTTGGGGCAGGCGAGGTGCTCGGAGAAGGCACGGATCCGTTCCGGGTCATCCGCCTCGAGGTCGACGAATTCGGCCAGCACGCGGCCCTCGGCAAGGCCCAGGGCGGTTTCCACCGAGTCGGTGAGGCGCTGGCTGATGCCTTCCTTAACGACGAGGCGGTCCACCACCACCTCAATGGTGTGCTTGAACTGCTTGCCCAGCTTGGGCGGATCGCTGAGCTGGATCAGCTTGTCGTCCACCCGGGCCCTTGAATAGCCCTTCGCCGTGAGCTCCTTGAACAGTTCGACGAACTCGCCCTTGCGGCCGCGGACCACCGGTGCCAGCACCTGGAACCGGGTGCCCTCGGGCAGTTCCAGGAGCTGGTCGACGATCTGCTGCGGGGTCTGCTTGGTCACCGGCTCGCCGCAGACGGGGCAGTGCGGGCGTCCCACCCGGGCCCAGAGCAGGCGCATGTAGTCGTAGATCTCGGTGATCGTGCCCACGGTGGAACGGGGGTTCTTGCTCGTGGACTTCTGGTCGATCGACACCGCGGGCGACAGGCCTTCGATGAAGTCGACGTCGGGCTTGTCCACCTGGCCCAGGAACTGGCGGGCGTAGGCGGAGAGCGACTCCACGTAGCGCCGCTGTCCCTCGGCGAAGATGGTGTCGAAGGCCAGCGAGGACTTGCCGGAGCCGGAAAGGCCGGTGAAGACGATCATCGCGTCGCGCGGCAGGTCGAGGTCGACGTTGCGCAGGTTGTGTTCGCGCGCGCCCTTCACGACGAGTCGGGACAGGTCCGGGCGGGCCAGCTCTATGCCCGACGAGGCCGGGCTGGACGGCTTGGGGCCTGCCGATTTTCCGGACTTCACCGGTACGGCGGCGGGCTGGACATCAACGGCGGGTTCTTCAGCTACGGCTTTAGGCACGCCTCCAATGCTAATCGAAAACTTCTTCGAATATCCATTCGGAGGGCCGGTGTGCTATTGGCGGTCGTACGCCGCCGCCAGTAGTTGAACGGCCTCGGAGAAGCTGGCGCCCTGGGCTTTGGCTGCCGCCGCGAACTCCGAGGCGGCAGCGGTAAGCGAGCCCCAGGCCTCGTCCCGGGCACAGACGACGGTGCCGTTCCGGCCGCGGGTCGCGACCACGCCGGCGGCCTCGAGTTCCTTGTAGGCGCGCGCCACGGTGTGCGGCGCCACCCCCAACTCCCCTGCCAGGCTGCGGACGGCCGGCAGGCGGGTGCCCGGCGCCAGGGTGCCGTTGTCCGCCTGCTCGATGATGTTCAGCCGGAGCTGCTCAAACAGCGGCACCGAGCTGCCCGTGTTTGGCTTCCAGCTGCCTGGAAATTGTGCGGCGGCACGTTCCGCGGAACTCACAGCTCAGGCTCCAGAACGCTCTCGGGCTGTTTGCGGCCGGCGAACTGGGCCCGGTAGAGGGCGGCGTAGAAACCGCCCCCCGCCATCAGTTCCTGGTGGTTTCCCTGTTCAACAATCCGTCCGTGGTCCATGACCAGAATTAGATCAGCGTCCCGGACCGTGGACAAGCGGTGGGCGATCACGAAGCTGGTCCGGCCCTGGCGCAGCCGGGCCATTGCCTGCCGGATCTGGGCTTCGGTGCGGCTGTCCACCGAGCTGGTGGCCTCGTCGAGGATCAGGACGCCGCGGCCGGCCAGCTGCGCCCGGGCGATCGAGATGAGCTGGCGCTGGCCCCGGCTGAGGGAGTCGCCGTCGTTGCCGAGCATGGTGGCATAGCCGGCCGGGAGGGCGCGGACGAACTGGTCCACGTGGCTGGCCTGCGCCGCGGCGATGATCTCGCCGTCGCTGGCGCCGGGCCTGCCGTATTCGATGTTCTCCCGGATGCTGCCGGTGAAGAGCCAGGCGTCCTGCATCACGATGCCGAAGGCGGACCGCAACGCGTCGCGCGGTATTTCGGCGATGTCGATGCCGTCCACGGTGATCCGCCCGCCGTCCAGCTCGAAGAACCGCATCAGGAGGTTGACCACCGTGGTCTTTCCGGCTCCGGTCGGCCCGACGATAGCGACGGTCTGGCCCGGCTCGACTGCGAAGGAGAGGTCCTCCACGACGGGGGCACCGGGACCGTAGCCGAAGGTGACGCTTTCGAAGCTGACCCGCCCCGGAGGTGCGGGCTCCGCGGCGCCGGCACGGGCGGCGGCGGCACGGGCGGCGCCAGCGGCAGAGGGCGCAGCATCCGCGGGGATTTCCGGTGCGTCCAGCAGCGCGAAGACGCGTTCCGCGGAGGCCACGCAGGACTGCATCAGGTTGAGCATTCCGCCGATCTGGCCCATTGGCTGGCTGAAGAGCCGGCTGAACTGGATGAAGGCCTGGACGCCCCCGATCGTCATGGTGCCTGCGGCCACCTGAAGCGCGCCGATGACGGCGACGGCGATGTAGTTGAGGTTGGAGACGAAAATCATCAGGGGCTGCACGACCCCGGACACGTACTGAGCGCTCGAAGCTGCCCGGAACAGCCGCGTATTGCTTTCCCCGAAGGTGGCCGCGGCCGCCCCCTGCCGGCCAAATGCCTTGACCACTTCGTGCCCGGTGAAGAACTCCTCCAAGTGGGCATTAAGTTCACCGGTGCTGGACCACTGCTCGGTGAAGTGCGCCTGCGACCGCCGCGCCACGAACACGGTGATCAAGGTGGAGACCGGGACCGAGGCCAGCGCAATCACGGCCAGCAGCGGCGAGAGCCATAACATCATGGCCAGGGCGCCGGAGAGCATCAACACCGACATGATCAGCTGGTTGAGCAACTGGTTGAGCGCCTGCGAGACGTTGTCGACGTCGTTGGTGGCCCGGCTGAGTACGTCGCCCCGGTGCTGGTCGTCGAAATGGCTGGAAGGCAGCAGATGGAGCTTTTGTTCGACGGCGGCGCGGAGCCCGTAGCCGAGCCGCTGCACCGCCGTCGCCGTCAGGGCGCCCTGGATCCAGCTGAACAGCGAGGCGCCCAGGTACATCAAGGCGACCGCTAGCAGCAGCCGGCCGAGCCTGCGCTCGTCGAAGGTGCCGCCGACGACGCTTTGGACCACGACGTCGGTGGCGTCGCCAAGGTATTTGGGGGCCGCCACGTTCAGCGCCGCGAAGGCGCAGGTGGCGGCGATGGCACCGGCCATGCGGCGGCGTACCGGCGTCAGGAGTCCCAGCAGCCTTCCGGCCGTCCGCCATTTGCTTGCAGCCGTTCCGCCCCGCGCGGCGACATCCGCGCTCACGGAGTTTCCTCCAGCACCAGTTGGGAGGCGGCGATCTCCTGGTAGGCCCGCGACGACTCCATCAGTTCCTGGTGGGTGCCTTTGGCCACCAGCCGGCCGTCCTCGAGCACGAGGATCAGGTCCGCCTTCTCGATCGTGGACACGCGTTCCGCCACCACCAGGACGGTGGCCGCCCGCAGCGCCGGTTCCAGGGCGGCGCGTAGCCTCTCGTCGGTGCCGTAATCAAGGGCGGAGAAACTGTCGTCGAAGAGGTAGACGGGCGCGGGCCGGAGGAGTGCCCGCGCGATGCACAGGCGCTGGCGCTGCCCGCCGGAAAAGTTTGTGCCGCCCTGGCTGACCGGCGCCTCGAGGCCGCCCGGGAGGTCGCGGACAAAGTCGCCCGCCTGGGCGGTCCCCAGGGCCTGCCACAGTTCCGCATCAGTCGCGTCCGGGCCGCCCACGCGCAGGTTCTCCGCGAGGGTCCCGGAGAAGAGATAGGAATGCTGCGGCACCACGGAGATCAGTCCGCGCAGCTCAGCAAGCGGCAGCGATCGGGTCCCGCGGCCGCCGATGCTGATGCTGCCCGCCGTCGGGTCAAGGAAGCGCGGCAGCAGATTCAGCAGCGTGGTCTTGCCGCTTCCCGTGGCGCCGATGACCGCCGTCGTGGTTCCGGGAGCGGCCGTGAACGTAACCCCGGTGAGGACCGGGGCTTCGGCGCCGGGATAGGCGAATTCGACGTCGTGGAACTCCACGGTGCCTTCAGTGACGGGTCCGCGACCCGAACCAGGCGGCCGTTCCGGGGGCGGTAGCTTCGCCGGTGCCGGGCCCGGCTCCGGATCGCCGATGGACGGTTCGGTGTCCAGGACTTCCTGGATGCGCTCCGCGCAGGCAGCGGCCCGCGGGGCCGTCGTGAAGACGTACATGGCCATCATGATGGCGATCAGGATCTGCAGGATGTAGGCGATAAACGCGGTCAGCGCGCCGAGGCGCATCTGTCCGGACTGGATCCGGTGGCCGCCGAACCAGACCACCGCGACGGAGGACAGGTTAACCACCACCATGATCATTGGATTCATGCCGGCAACCAGCAGCGCAGAGTCGAGGTTGTTCCTGGTGAGGTCCCTGTTGGCCGCATCGAAGCGCCGGATTTCATGCTCCTGCCGGACAAAGCCGCGGATAACGTTGGCGCCAATGATCTGTTCGCGCAGGACCCGGCTGATCCGGTCGATGAGTCCCTGGCCGCGCCGGTACAGCGGAATCAGCCGGCGCACAATCAGCAGCATGAGTCCCGCGAGAACCGGGATCACGGCCACCACAATCCCGGACAGCGGCAGGTCCTGGCGCACCGCGAGGACGATGCCGCCGATGAAGCTGGCGGGCGCGGCGACGAGCATGGTGAAGACCAGGACGGTGAGGTTCTGGATCTGCGTGACGTCATTGGTGGCCCTGGTGACCAGGCTGGGCGCCCCGAACACGCCGACCTCCTGGGAGGAAAAGGTCTGCACCTTGGCAAAAAGCTCCTCGCGCAACTCCCGCCCCACGCGCATGGCGACGATGGCGCCGAGGTAGCCTGCGGCGATGGCGGCACCGACCTGGAGGGCAGCAACTACCGCCATCCAGGCTCCCAGGCGCAGGATCACGGGCGTGTCGCCGGCGACAATGCCGTCGTCGATAATGGCAGCGTTGAGCGTCGGAAGCATCAGGTTGGCGGTGGTCTGCACGAGCTGCAGGCAAATGATGGCCAGAACGGTCATCCTGTGGGCGACGAGCAGGCGCCCCATCAGGCTAAATAGCACCGAACCTCCATCACTAGAACAGGGCTCGGAATCGGACCAGACCGCGGCCGCCCCCAGACCGCCTTGTCATTGTAAGCCCCATCACATGCCGCTTGTTGTCACACGGCGTGTCACATTCGTCAAAGAGCCCGGCCGGCGGAAGGGTTCGCACCGTGCACCCCCGGGCGGCGGCAGGTCCGGCACCCTCTCAGCTCCGCTTGCGGCCCACGGCGAAGACCCTCCGGAAGGGGAAAACCGTTCCGTGGCCGCCCGGCGGGTAAGCCTCGTTCAGCAGCCGCGCGTAGTCCCGCTCGAACCGGGCGGCCTCTTCCGGCGTGAGCGCGGCCAGCACCGGGCGCAGGCCAGTCCCCCGCACCCACTCAAGCACCGGATCGGCGCCCGGCAGGAGCTGGAGGTACGTGGTCTCCCAGGCGTCGGCATCGCAGCCGGCGTCGAGCATCAGTTCGAGGTAATCCGCAGGCTCGCCCACCACGTCGTTATGCCGCAGCACTCCGGCCAGTCGGGCGGACCACTCATCCGAATCGGCGAGCGTCCGCATGAGGGTGTGCGAGGGGGCGTTGAAATTGCCCGGCACCTGGAGCGCAAACCATGCTCCCGGACGCAGCGCCCCAAGCCAGCGGGGCAGCAGCTCCCGATGCCCGGGCACCCACTGCAGGGCGGCGTTGGTGACGACGACGTCGGTATCCGGCGCGGGCATCCACGCGGCGATGTCCGCCAGGCCAAAGGAAAGGTTGTCCGCCGCGGCTGCGAAGGGGGCTGACTTCGCGAGCATTTCGGCGGAGGAGTCCAGCCCCTGCACCGCGGCGCCGGGCCAGCGCGCCGCCAGCGTGGCGGTCAGGCTTCCCGGTCCGCAGCCAAGGTCGACGACATGCCGCGGAGCCTCGGCGTGGATGCGGGCGGTCAAGTCGAAGAACGGCCGGTCCCGATAGTCGCCGAACTGCACGTACTTGGCTGGATCCCACTTCATGCATTCCTCGCTTCACCGCTCGGGCCGTCAGCCGAAGCCTAACCCGGCAGCGGCCCCGGGGCGCCGCCGCCGCACCGCGGGATGCCGGCCCGGGTGTCGGGCCGGGTGTCGGCCCGGGTTTCCGGCCCGGGTGTCTGGCCGCGGGATGCCACCCCGGAGGCAGGCAGCCGGCCGCGCCGCGGGCCACTAAGCTGGAAAGCAATGAAACTTGTTGATCAGCTCCCCGCCCCGGCCGCCCGAGTTCCCGGCAGGAGCGGGCTCGATCCGGATGAGCTCTACACCCGGTTCGTCGAATGGACGGAGAGCCGCGGCCTGGCCCTTTACACCGCCCAGGACGAGGCCATCATGGAGCTGGCCGCAGGCGCCAACGTCATCCTGGCGACCCCCACCGGTTCGGGCAAGTCGCTGGTGGCGATCGCGGCGCACTTCCAGGCCATGGCCCGCGGGGCGCGCAGCTATTACACCGCACCGATCAAGGCCCTCGTCTCGGAGAAATTCTTCGCCCTGTGCGAGATCTTCGGCGCCGAAAACGTCGGCATGATCACCGGCGATTCCGGCGTCAACCAGGACGCGCCCATCATCTGCTGCACCGCGGAAATCCTGGCGAACATCGCCCTGCGCGAGGGATCCGCCGCGGAGCTTGGCGCGGTGATCATGGACGAGTTCCACTTCTACTCCGATCCGCAGCGCGGCTGGGCCTGGCAGGTGCCGCTGCTGGAACTCCCGCAGGCCCAGTTCCTGCTGATGTCCGCCACGCTCGGCGACGTGAGCCGTTTCGAGGAGGGCATCACCGAGCTGACCGGACGCCAGACGACGACCGTCAGCTCCGCGGAACGGCCCATTCCGCTGCACTTCTACTACCAGCAGACCCCCGTGCACGAGACCTTGGAGGAGCTGCTCTCCACCAAGCAGGTGCCGGTTTACGTGGTGCACTTCAGCCAGCTCGAGGCGATCGACCGGGCCCAGAACCTGATGAGCATCAACGTCTGCACCCGCGAGGAAAAGGACAAGATCGCCGAGCTGATCGCCGGCTTCCGCTTCGCCGCGGGCTTCGGCAAGACCCTCCACCGGCTGGTCCGGCACGGCATCGGCGTGCACCACGCCGGCATGCTGCCCAAGTACCGCCGGCTCGTCGAACAGCTGGCCCAGGCCGGTCTGCTCAAGGTCATCTGCGGCACGGACACTCTGGGCGTCGGCATCAACGTTCCCATCCGCACCGTGCTCCTGACCGCGCTGAGCAAGTACGACGGCGTCCGCACCCGCCTGCTGAATTCGCGTGAGTTCCACCAGATCGCGGGCCGGGCGGGCCGGGCCGGCTATGACACCGCCGGGACGGTGGTGGTCCAGGCGCCCGAGCATGTGATCGAGAACGTCAAGGCGATGGCCAAGGCCACGGCGAAGTTCGGCGACGACCAGAAGAAGCTGCGCCAGGTCGTCAAGAAGAAGCCGCCGGAGGGGTTTGTGTCCTGGGGCGAACCCACCTATAAGCGGCTGGTGGATTCCGTGCCGGACCCGCTGGGCTCCAGCTTCACCGTCACCCACGCGATGCTGATGAACCTGATGGAACGCCCCGGCGACCCGTTCAAGGCCGCGCGCCGCCTGTTGACCGAAAACCACGAGACGCGCGCCGCGCAGCTGCAGCTGATGAAAAGAGCGCTGGGCATCTACCGCGAGCTGCTGGCCGCCGGCGTCGTCGAACGCATCCCGCCCGCGGAACAAGGCCCGGACGGCCGCAGCGTCCGGCTCACGGTCCACCTGCAGGCGAACTTCGCCCTGAACCAGCCGCTCTCCCCCTTCGCCCTGGCGGCCCTGGAGCTGCTGGATCCGGAGTCGCCGTCGTATGCCCTCGACGTCGTCTCGGTGATCGAGTCGACGCTGGAGAAGCCGCGGCAGATCCTGTCCGCGCAGCAGAAGAAGGCCCGCGGGGAGGCGATTGCCGCGATGAAGGCCGACGGGATCGAGTACGACCAGCGCATGGCCATGCTCGAGGAGGTTACCTACCCGCAGCCGCTCGCGGAGATCCTCGGCGAGGCGTTCGACGTGTACCGCAAGGCGGCGCCGTGGATCGGCGACTTCGAACTCGCCCCCAAGTCCGTGATCCGGGACATGTACGAACGGGCAATGAACTTCGGCGAATTCGTGCAGTTCTACGGCCTGGCCCGTTCCGAGGGCATTGTGCTGCGCTACCTGGCTGACGGCTTCAAGGCACTCCGGCAGACGGTGCCGCAGGACGCGCTGCGCGAGGACCTTGAGGACCTGATCGCGTGGCTCGGCGAGCTGGTCCGCCAGGTGGACTCAAGCCTGCTGGACGAATGGGAGGAACTCACCTCCGGCGCCGCCCCGACCCGGCACGATGCCCCGCCGCCCCCGCCGCCGTCGCTGACCTCCAATATCCGCGCCTTCCGGGTGATGGTCCGCAACGAAATGTTCCGCCGGGTGGAACTGTTCGCGGACGAGGCCGCCACCGCGCTGGGCGAACTCGACGCCGGCTCCGGCTGGGATGCGGAGCGCTGGGAGGACGCGCTGGACGACTACTTCGAGGAGCACGAGGACATCGGCACCGGCCCGGACGCACGCGGTCCGGGCCTGCTGATCATCACCGAGGAGCCGGGCGTCTGGAAGGTCCGGCAGATCTTCGACGACCCGGCCCGCAACCATGACTGGGGCATCTCCGCCGAGGTGGACCTGGCCGCCTCGGACGAGACCGGCACCGCCGTCGTGCGCGTGATCGACGTGAACCGCCTGTAGCCGCTAGTAAACTGGCGACCATGAGTGTAATCCGCCCGGCCACCGCCCCCGACGTTCCCGCCATCCTGCAGATGATCCATGACCTGGCCATCTACGAAAAGGAGCCGGACGCCGTCCGGAACACCCCCGAGATGCTCACGCAGGTACTGTTCGGCGAGAACCCACGCGTGTACGCGACCATGGCCGAGAATGAGGCCGGCGACGTCCAGGGCTTCGCTTTGTGGTTCCTGAACTACTCCACCTGGGAAGGCGTGCACGGGATCTACCTCGAGGATCTCTACGTCATGCCGGAAGCCCGCGGCGCCGGCCACGGCAAGGCACTGCTGCAGCACCTGGCCGCCACCGCCGTGGAGCGCGGCTACGCCCGGGTGGAGTGGAGCGTGCTGGACTGGAACGAGCCCTCGATCGCCTTCTACAAGAACCTCGGCGCGGCCCCGATGGACGAATGGTCCACCTTCCGGCTCACCGGCGACGCCTTGGACGCATTCGCCGGCGCCCGGACGGCTAACGCCCGTGGTTGACACAACGTCGACTCAGACGGCCTCCGTCCCGCACATCGTCAAGGCCAGGCACGACTACCGCGGCATGCGCACCGCGGAGCATTACTTTGAAGTACCGCTGGACCACTTCGGCGCCGACGGCGAAACGATCACCGTCTTCGCCCGGGAATACGTCTCCGCGGACCACAGCGAGGAGGCCGCCGCGGAACTGCCGTGGCTGCTGTACCTGCAGGGCGGTCCCGGCGGCCGCGGCAACCGCTTCCCCGCGCTGGGCGGCTGGAGCAAGGCCGCGGCGAAGGACTTCCGCATCCTGATGCTGGACCAGCGCGGCACCGGGCTCTCCTCCCCCATCGACCGCAAGACCCTCCCGCTGCGGGGGAGCGACCGGGACCAGGCGCAGTACCTCGAGCACTTCCGCGCCGACTCGATTGTGGCGGACGCGGAGGCGATCCGGCGGACCCTCGGCGCCGCGCCCTGGACTATCTACGGGCAGAGCTACGGCGGCTTCTGCGCGCTGAGCTACCTGTCCTTCGCCCCCGAGGGGCTGCGCGAGGCGCTGATCACCGGCGGCCTCGCGCCCCTGACCGGCCCCGCGGACCGGGTCTACCAGGCAACCTTCCGCCGCGTGGCAGCGCGCAACGCCGAATACTTCGGCTGGTACCCGCAGGACCGGGAGTTGGTCAGCCGCATCGCCCGGCACCTCCGCGACTTCGAGGAGTACCTGCCCGACGGCAGCAGGCTCACCGTGGAGCGCTTCCAGATGGTGGGTTCCTACCTGGGCGGCAACACCCGGGTGGACGGGCTGCACCACCTGCTGGAGGATGCCTTCGTCAGCACCCCCGACGGCGACCGGCTCTCCGACGGCTTCCTGGAGCAGGTCCGCGGGCTTGTCTCCCGCGCGTCGAACCCGCTGTACGCCCTCATGCACGAATCCATCTACGGCCAGGGCGAGGCCACCGACTGGGCTGCACTGCGGGTGCTCCAGGACTTCCCGGAGTTCCGCCCGGACGCCGCCGCCCCGCTGCTAACCGGCGAGATGGTCTATCCCTGGTACTTCGAACAGGATCCGGCCCTCCGTCCGCTCCGCACCGTGGCGCAGCTGCTCGCCGAGAAGGACGACTGGAAACCGCTCTACGACCCCGAGCGGCTGGCCCTGAACAACATTCCGGTGGCCGCCGCCGTGTACACGGACGACATCTACGTGGACCGGGACCTGTCGCTGGAGACTGCAGCCGCCGTGCGCGGCCTGCAGGTGTGGGAGTCCGCTGAGTTCCACCACGACGGCATCGCCGACGACGGCGAGGCGATCTTCGGCCGGCTGCTCGGCATGGCCCGCGCGACGCGCGCCTGACGGCGTCCGCGGCTACCCGGCCGGGGGTTCAGGCCCCGGCAGGCTCCGGGTTGCGGCGTGACCGCGCCGCCGCCTGGAAGACCACGGCCAGGACCGCGGCAGCCACGACGGCCGCCACGAGGTTCAATCCCTGGTAGCCGATTCCGCTCATCACGAGACCGGCGAAGCCCGAGCCAACAGCGCCCGCGACGCCCATCAGGGTGTCCGACACGCCCTGCACGAGGACCCGCTCGCCGACCGCGACACTCTCCGCGAGCAGGGTGGAACCGGCGATGGTGGCCGCCGACCAGCCCAGCCCCAGCAGCACCAGTCCGACGGTGACCAGGGCCGGCTGCGTCTGGCCGAAGCCCGCGACGCAGACGGCGAGCAGGATCAGCCCGTGGCCCAGCAGGATCACCGGGAGCCGGCCGACCCGGTCGGTGAGCCAGCCCATCACCGGTGAGAGGGCGTACATGCCGGCGATATGCAGCGAGATCGTGAAGCCGATCAGCACGAAGACGTCCGTGCCGGCGGTGTGGGCGTGCTCCGCGGCGTGACCGGCCATCGGGCCCTCGGTGAGCAGTTGCAGATGCAGCGGCGTCATGGACATCACGGCGGCCATGCAGCCGTGCGCCGCGACGACGGCGAGCAGCGCCAGCCGGGCGCGCGGGGAGGAACGGACCGCGCGCAGTCCGTTGCGCAAGGCATGCTTGCCCCGGGTTGCCGCTGTCCCTTTCGCCGGCTCCTCGTCCACTGTGCGGATCCGGGCAGCCAGCAGCAGCGGATCCGGGCGCAGCCCGATGAACAGCAGCAAGGCGGCGAGGGCCAGTCCGGCGGTCGAGAACACGAACGGCCCGGAAATCGGCGGCAGGCCGAGGGCCTGCCCCACCATCGCGCCGGGCTGGATGAGGTTCGGCCCGGCCACGGCGCCGACGGTCACGGCCCACACCACGATCGCGAGGGACCGTCCGCGGTGTTCCGGCTCTGCGAGGTCGACGGCGGCGAAGCGGGCCTGCAGGTTGGCCGCCGTGCCGAGGCCCAGCATGGCGGCGCCCAGCAGCAGCAACGGGAAGAAGGCGGTGACGGTCGCCAGGATCACCAGCACAGCGCCGCTCATGGCGGACAGGAGCCCGGTCACGAGGGCTGCCCGGCGTCCCCGCCGGCCGGCCAGCCCGGCAAGCGGCAGCGCGGTCAGCGCGGCGGCGAGCGTCATGGTGGTGGTGACCGAGCCCGCCCAGGCGTTCGAGCCGGAGAGCTGGACGGCCAGCAGCGAGCCGACGGAAAGGCTGGCGCCGCCGCCGACGCCGCTGAGCAACTGGGCGGCACTGAGCATCACAACGGTACGGCGCTGCACCCGTTGCGGGTGCAGCGCCGTACCGGCCGCCGTCGCGGCGTCAAAGCTTTTCACGCTCCGAGCTTAGCCCGTGCAGGGCCGCCGGGGGCGCTACTCGGCGTCGGTGAGGCTCTTGCGCGAGTCCTCTTCGAGCCGGGCATCCAGCTTGGCCTTCGACGCCTTGGAGCTGACCAGGCTGGCGACGACCGCGATGATGATGGTGCCGATGATCACCCCGAGCGAAACGTAGGTCGGGATTTCCGGGGCCCATTCGATGTGCTTGCCGCCGTTGATGAAGGGAAGTTCGTTGACGTGCATGGCGTGCAGCACCAGTTTGACGCCGATGAAGGCGAGGATGACCGAGAGCGCGTGCTTGAGGTAGATGAGCCGGTTCATCAGGCCGCCGAGCAGGAAGTAGAGCTGGCGCAGACCCATCAGGGCGAAGATGTTGGCGGTGAAGACGATGAACGCGCTCTGGGTGAGGCCGAAGATGGCCGGGATGGAGTCCACCGCGAAGAGCAGGTCGGTCATGCCGATGGTCACGAAGACGATCAGCATCGGAGTGAAGACCTTCTTGCCGTCGACTTCGGTGCGCAGCTTGCCGCCGTCGAACTTCTCGGACATCGGCAGGATCCGGCGGATCCGGGCGATCAGCGGGTTTTCCTTATCTTCCTCGTCCTCGCCTTCGTCCTGGGCCTGCTTCCAGGCGGTCCACAGCAGGAAGGCGCCGAAGATGTAGAAGACCCAGCTGAACTGCTCGATCACGATCGCGCCGAGCAGGATGAAGATGCCGCGCAGGATCAGGGCGATGATGATGCCGACCATGAGCACTTCCTGCTGGTACTTACGGGGTACCGAGAAGCGCGCCATGATGATGATGAAGACAAACAGGTTGTCGATGCTGAGGCTGTACTCCGTCACCCAGCCGGCGATGAACTGGCCGCCATACTCCGGGCCGGTGAAGAGGAACATGGCTCCGGCGAAGACCAGGGCCAGCGCAATGTAGAAGGAGACCCACAGGCCGGCTTCCTTCATGGAGGGTTCATGCGGCCGCTTCAGCACCAGGAGTAGATCGATGGCAAGGATGATTCCGAGAACGACGAAGGAGCCGATCTCGAACCAGACGGGAAGTTCGGGCACGAAGATACCTTTCGCAGGGTACAACTAAGCGGTGTAAGTCTCTCCGGCTAAGCTGCCGCACCGTGGCTGTCGCCATCAGGTGCCGATTCGCTGCCCGCTACGCCCGGCAGGGCATCTGTGCCGTGCGTGTTGACGATCGTAGCGCTTGGGATACTCCCCTACGTCTGATCCACTTTACCCTAGGCGTGCCCGGCCGACTGCATCTGGCGCAGCTCCTTCTTGAGATCCCCGACCTCGTCGCGCAGCCTGGCGGCGAGCTCAAACTGCAGCTCGCCGGCGGCGGCGTGCATCTGCTCGGTCAGCTGTTCGATCAGGCCCACCAGGTCCTCGGCCGGGGCGGCCGCAAGGCCGTCGGCGCGGACCTTGGAGCCGCCCTTGCCCTTGCCGCGCGCCTTGCCCGCGCTGGCCAGCAGTTCGCGGGTGTCCGCGTCCTCCTTGGCCAGCTGGTCGGTGATATCGGCGATCTTCTTGCGCAGCGGCTGCGGGTCGATGCCCTTTTCCGTGTTGTAGGCCACCTGGATGGCGCGGCGGCGGTTGGTCTCGTCGATGGCCTGCGCCATCGAATCGGTAATCCGGTCCGCGTACATGTGGACCTGGCCGGACACGTTACGTGCGGCACGGCCGATGGTCTGGATCAGCGAGGTCGCCGAGCGCAGGAAGCCTTCCTTGTCCGCGTCCAGGATGCTCACCAGCGACACTTCGGGCAAGTCCAGGCCCTCCCGGAGCAGGTTGATGCCGACCAGGACGTCGAAGACGCCCATCCGCAGTTCACGGAGCAGCTCCACGCGGCGCAGCGTGTCGACGTCGGAGTGCAGGTACTCGACCTTCACGCCGTGGCCCAGCAGGTAGTCGGTGAGGTCCTCGGCCATCCGTTTGGTCAGCGTGGTGACGAGGACGCGTTCGTTCTTCGCGGTGCGGGTGCGGATTTCGCCCAGCAGGTCATCGATCTGGCCCTTGGTGGGCTTGACGATGACCTCGGGGTCGATCAGGCCGGTGGGTCGGATGATTTGCTGCACGAAGCCGTCTGCCTTGCCGAGCTCGTACTTGCCCGGGGTTGCGGACAGGTAGACGGTCTGGCCCACGCGGTCCTGGAACTCGTCCCACTTGAGCGGGCGGTTGTCCATCGCCGAGGGCAGCCGGAAGCCGTGGTCCACAAGGTTTCGCTTGCGGGACATGTCGCCCTCATACATGGCGCCGATCTGCGGCACGGTGACGTGGGATTCGTCGATGACCAGCAGGAAGTCGTCCGGGAAGTAGTCGATAAGGCAGTGTGGCGCGGTTCCGCGGGCGCGGCCGTCGATGTGCGAGGAATAGTTCTCGATGCCGTTGCAGAATCCCATCTGCTGCATCATTTCCAGGTCATAGGTGGTGCGCATTCGCAACCGCTGGGCCTCGACCAGCTTGTTCTGGCTCTCCAGGACCTTGAGGCGGTCGGCGAGTTCGTCCTCGATCCGCTTGATCGCCCGGGCCATCCGTTCCGGTCCCGCGACGTAGTGCGAGGCGGGGAAGACGTACATTTCGGTCTCGTCCCGGAGCACTTCTCCGGTCAGCGGATGCAGGGTGTAGATGTTCTCGATCTCGTCGCCGAAGAACTCGATCCGGATCGCGAGTTCCTCGTACATCGGGATGATTTCCACGGTGTCGCCCCGGACCCGGAACGTGCCGCGGTGGAAGTCCATGTCATTGCGGGTGTACTGCATGGAGACGAATTTCCGGAGCAGGTCGTCGCGGTTCATCTGGGCGCCCTTGCGCAGGGTCACCATGCCGGCGATGTATTCTTCCGGGGTGCCGAGGCCGTAGATACAGGAAACGGTGGCAACCACAATCACGTCGCGCCGGGTCAGCAGCGCATTCGTGGCGGAGTGCCGGAGCCGTTCGACTTCCTCGTTGACGGAGGAGTCCTTCTCGATGAAGGTGTCCGTCTGGGCCACGTAGGCTTCCGGCTGGTAGTAGTCGTAGTAGGAAACGAAGTACTCCACCGCGTTGTTCGGCAGCAGTTCGCGGAATTCGTTGGCCAGCTGGGCGGCGAGGGTCTTGTTCTGCACCATCACCAGGGTGGGCCGCTGCACCTGTTCGATCAGCCACGCCGTCGTCGCGCTTTTACCGGTACCGGTGGCGCCGAGGAGCACCACATCCTTCTCGCCGTTCTGGATGCGCTCGGTCAGTTCGGCGATCGCGGCGGGCTGGTCCCCGGCGGGCTTGAACTCGCTGATGACCTCGAAGGGCGCCACGACACGGTTGATTTCCTGGGCAAGGCTCATGTTACTAATCTACCGCCGCCCTCCGACAGGAAGCCCTGATTCAGCTTTGGGCTGTACCCGCCGGTCAGGGTGCGTCGTACGACGGCGGCAGCCAGCCGGTGCGCCGGGCCCACTCTTCCATCCGCGGGGCGGCGTAGGCGGTGAACCACTCCTCCTTGTCCGCGGCGTAGGCCGCGGTGGACTTGTCCACGCCGTGCCGCCGGGCCGCGCGGCGCTTCTCCGCAAGGTAGTCGGCGCGCGCCCCGGCGTCGTCGCGCAGCCAATCGCGGAAGCATAGAGCGTACCGCCAGCCGGGCGATCCCGCGGCCCGGATGTGCAGGTTCACGGGCCGGCCGGGGTCCGCGCTGCCGTGCACGCGCTTGTCCCAGTCGGCCGGGTCGGGGTGGGCGGGCTTGGGGTTGTCCGGGCCGATGCCCGGCCAGCGCGGGTAGCCCGCCGCGGCCAGCAGCGGCTCCAGTCGGTCCGCCGTCGCCAGGTCCCGGACGGTGAGCTGCAGGTCCAGCACGTCCTTGGCCTCGAGGCCCGGGACCGCGGTGGAACCGATGTGGTCCACGGCGAAGATGTCCTGTGGGGCAACGGCGCGCAGACGGGCGGCGATCCGGGAGGCCTGGGCCGGCCAGTCCGGATTGGCGGGGCTGAGCACCGGGCCGCCGGAGCGCGGGGCCATCCGGTGCTTAGTCAGGTTCTCCGCGAACGGGAGCAGCCGGCGCTCCCAGAGCCGGTCCACCGCGTCCCGGAGTTCCTCCTTCGAGCCCGAGTTGTCCAGGACGACGTCGGCAGCCGCCAACCGGGCCTCCCGCGTGGCCTGGGCGGCCATTCGGGAGCGGGCCTCTTCGACCGTCATCTTCCGGTGTTCAACCATGCGCCGCACCCGGACGTCCTCCGGGGCGTCCACGACCACCACGAGATGGAAGTTGGCGCCCTGGCCGGTCTCGACCAGGAGCGGGATGTCCTGGACCACGACTGCGCCTTTCGGGGCGCCGGCGGCGAGGGCGGCGGCGCGCTCCCTGACGAGGGGGTGGATGATGCCGTTGAGCACTGCCAGGCGTTCGGGGTTGCCGAAGACGAGGGCGCCCAGGCGGGCACGGTCGAGGGCGCCGTCGGGGGCCAGGATGGAGGAACTGAAGGCTTCCACCACCCGCGCCAGCCCGGGCGTCCCCGGCTCGACCACCTCGCGGGCCAGCGCGTCGGCGTCGACCAGCACGGCACCCAGCTCGCGCAGCCGCGACGCGACCACTGACTTCCCTGAGGCGATGCCGCCCGTCAAACCGATCTTCAGCACTCCACCAGACTAAACTGAAGCAGTGCCAGTCGACGCGGTTTCTCCGGAAAGCAGAGCCACCGTTTACACCACACTGGCGGCCGGCGTCGGCTTCCGCCACGAGCTGGAGATCAAACGGTCCCGCTTCATCACCGTGCTCCAGCGCACCGCCGACGAGGAAAGCGCCCGCGCCCTGGTCACTGGCCTGCGCCGGGAATTCCACGACGCCCGGCACCACTGCTCGGCCTTCATCCTTGGCCCGGACCGCGCGGTGCAGCGCTCCAACGACGACGGCGAACCCTCCGGCACGGCCGGCATCCCGATGCTGGAGGCACTGCTGAAACGCGAAACCGGGCCCGGCATGACGGACCTCAGCGACGTGACCGCCGTCGTCGTCCGCTATTTCGGCGGGATCCTGCTCGGCGCGGGCGGACTGGTCCGGGCCTACTCCGAATCGGTGTCCGCCGCGCTGGAGCTCGCGCCGCTGGTGCGGCGCCAGCGGCTGCGGATCTGCGCCGTGCCGGTGCCACACGCCTCCGCCGGCCGGCTCGAGAATGAGTTGCGCGCGGCCGGGTATGTGATGGCCGGCACCAGCTATGATGCGCAGACGACGGTTCTTCGGCTGGCCCTGCCGGACGAACCCGTTGCGCTGGCGCAGGCCGCTGATCGCCTCGCGGCCCTCTCGGCCGGAAGCGCCGTGCTGCTGCCCGGAGAAACGGAGTGGGTCGATGTTGCCATCAACTGAACCGGTGCCCGTGGTGGCGCTCGTGGACGTGACGGACCCGGTGCTGGAGCGGCTATTGGCGGTGGCGCTGCACGACGCCGACGCCGACGAGGTCACCCCGCCGCTGGGGACCGCCGAGGGTTGGAACACCGAACGGATCAGCTGGTTCCGCGACTACCACCACGCCGCCGCGGCAGGGCTCGACGGCCCGGCGCGGCAGAAAACCTGGGCAATCACGGCCGACGGCGAGCTGGCCGGTTCCATCCGGCTGCTGCGGGTTCCGGCTGCCCGGCCCGGGACGTTCCCGCAGGACGGCGGCGCATTGGAGACCGGGATCTGGCTAGGCCGGAGCTTCCGCGGGCGCGGCATCGGCCGGGAGGCATTGCGCCTGGTCAAGGCCGAGGCCGCGGCGGCCGGGGCGGACCTGCTGGAGGCGGAAACGACCCCCGGGAATGTCGCGGCCCAGGCCTTGCTGCGTTCCGCGGGTGCCGAGCTCGCAGCCGACGGGCGGCGGGTCAGCGCGCGTTTCAAGCTGGGGTAGCCGCGGGTGTGGACATGCCCAGTGCCCGGCCCCAAGAATGGACATGCTCCCCCAGAAACCTTGCTCCGCCACGGGGAGGGGACGTGCCCGGGTTCTGCCCCCGCCGAGGGACATGCCCAGCGCCCACACCGGGCAATGGGCATAATGCCATTATGCCCACCGCCCGTGCCCAGGAACGGACATGCCCTCCCCCGGGACGCCGGAAGAGTGGTTGGATGAGGGAAAGGCCATGTTCCGGCGCAAAAGACCGTTCCGGCGCCGGCGCAGCTACCGGGCTGTGAAACAGCGAATTAGGAGAATCTACGTGAACGACCCCTTCGACCTCTCACGCTTCGTGGAAGCCCAGGACTCTGCGGGAACCTATGAGGGTGCGCTGTCGGAACTCCGGGCCGGATCCAAGCACGGCCACTGGATGTGGTTCATCTTTCCGCAAATAGCCGGGCTGGGACAGAGCCCGACCTCACGCAAATATGCCGTCTCATCTTTGGACGAAGCCCGTGCTTTCCTGGACCACCCGGTCCTGGGTGGCCGCCTGCTGGACTGCGCCCGGGCAATCCTCGCCGTCGACGGCCGAAGCGCGCAGCAGATTTTGGGAGGCATCGACGCCCGGAAACTGCACTCGTCGTCGACCCTGTTCCTCCGGGCCGCGCCCGACGAAGCAGTGTTCCAGCAGATCCTGGACAAGTACTTCGGCGGAGTCCCCGACGAGGCCACGGACCGGATCCTCAGCTCCGCGTCCTGAACAGTCGCGGCACCCGCCCCGACTCCCCGTGGGGCCCGCGAGATTCAAGGAACATGCCCGGCGCCCGCCCGGGCCACTGGACATATTCGTACTATGTCCATTCCCCGGGCCGAGGACTGGGCATGTCCCCAAGCCCGCGCGGCATCCCGTGCCTCCCTCAGTGCAAGGAACATGCCCGGCGCCCGCCCGGGCCACTGGACATATTCGTACTGTGTCCATTCCCCGGGCCGAGGACTGGGCACGTCCCCAAGCCCGCGGGGCCCCGCGGGAACCCGCAGCTTAACCCAAAGCGGGCCCCTGCACGTGGCAGGGACCCGCTTTGCTTGGCCCGGGGCGACCCGGGCCGGTGGCAATTAGTTGCCGGTCAGCTTCTCGCGCAGAGCGGCGAGGGCTTCGTCCGATGCAAGCGTGCCTGCACCGGTCTCGGCTGCGGCCGGCTCGGAGGAGTAGCTGGTGGTGCCGGAGTCGCTCTCGCCGGACGTTGCAGCGGCAGCGTCGTCGGCAGCGTGCTGGGCAACCTGCTTCTTGTGGGCTTCCCAGCGGGTCTGGGCGTCAGCGTACTGCTGCTCCCAGGCGGCGCGCTGCGTCTCGTAGCCTTCAAGCCACTCGTTGGACTCCGGATCGAAGCCCTCCGGGTACTTGTAGTTGCCTTCTTCGTCGTACTCAGCGGCCATGCCGTAGAGAGCCGGATCGAATTCGGTGGACTCGGCGTCGACGCCCTCGTTGGCCTGCTTGAGGGACAGCGAGATGCGGCGGCGTTCGAGGTCGATGTCGATGACCTTGACGAAGAGCTCGTCGCCAACGGAGACAACCTGCTCGGCCAGCTCAACGTGGCGCACGGCGAGCTCGGAGATGTGGACCAGGCCTTCGATGCCGTCTTCAACGCGAACGAACGCGCCGAACGGAACCAGCTTGGTGACCTTACCCGGAACAACCTGGCCGAGGGCGTGGGTGCGGGCGAAGGTCTGCCACGGATCTTCCTGCGTAGCCTTGAGCGACAGGGAGACGCGCTCGCGGTCCAGGTCGACCTCGAGAACCTCGACGGTGACTTCCTGGCCAACTTCGACAACCTCGGACGGGTGGTCGATGTGCTTCCAGGACAGCTCGGAAACGTGGACCAGGCCGTCTACGCCGCCCAGGTCCACGAAGGCACCGAAGTTGACGATGGAGGAAACGACGCCGGGACGAACCTGGCCCTTTTCCAGCTTGTTGAGGAACGTGGAGCGGACCTCGGACTGGGTCTGCTCGAGCCAGGCACGGCGGGACAGCACAACGTTGTTGCGGTTCTTGTCCAGCTCGATGATCTTGGCTTCGATCTGCTGACCGATGTACGGAGCAAGGTCGCGCACACGGCGCATCTCGACCAGGGATGCGGGCAGGAAGCCGCGCAGGCCGATGTCGAGGATAAGACCACCCTTGACAACCTCGATGACGGTACCGGTGACGACGCCGTCTTCTTCCTTGACCTTCTCGATGTCGCCCCAGGCACGCTCGTACTGAGCGCGCTTCTTGGAGAGGATCAGACGGCCTTCTTTGTCTTCCTTGGTGAGCACCAGGGCTTCGACCTGATCGCCAACGGAGACGACGTCTCCGGGGTCAACGTCGTGCTTGATGGAAAGCTCGCGGGAGGGAATGACACCTTCGGTCTTGTAACCGATGTCGAGCAGGACTTCGTCGCGGTCGACCTTGACGACGGTACCTTCGACGAGGTCTCCGTCGTTGAAGTACTTGATGGTGGCGTCGACTGCTGCGAGGAAGTCCTCGGCGGTACCGATGTCGTTAATCGCGACTACGGGGGTACCGGACTTCTCGGTTGAGGTGATGGTCATGTAGTAGGGGCTCCGTTGTGGATAGTTAGTCGGTCAGGCAAACCGTCCCACCCTCGTCGGCGACGCGGGTGAAGAACACGGCAAATCAAAGGCGATCCGCCGGGTCATCCTGATTTTGTGGATTAGATTGCGCACACGTAGTACACGCCCGTTTAGTCTAGTCGTATACGTCAACGCCGGTCAAAGCGCAACGGAGCCCGCCGGCGCCCTCCTAGAAGTGCGTGAGGCAGTGCGGTGCGCGTTCGACGGCGAACATCAGCCGCGCAGTCAGCGCGGCCCCCGGGGTGTGTTCGGTAAGCCGGCCGGCCGCCTGCAGGGTCACCGGGCAGACGGCGCCCAGGTAGATGGACCCGAGGTCCGCGACATCCAGCGTCAGCACCGGTTCGGCGTCGGGGGCCGGCGTAACCGTCGCCTCTCCCCCGTCGACCTGCAGGGCGAACGTCCCGGCCGCGAAGCCGAGGCTGTCGGTGACGCGCAACACGAGGGCTCCGTCGGCGGAATAGCGCCGGGCGGCCAGCGCCTTCTCCACGTCCAGTATCCGCAGCCAGAGCATGTCCCGGGCGTCCGAGGCATCAACACAGCGCGGGTCCGTGAGCGCCCACGGCAGCGGATCGTCAACGGGCGCCTCGTCCCAGGTCACGCGTTCGACGAGGTCGATGGCGCCGAGGTATTGCCACAGCTCCAGGTAGGCGGTGCGGGTGGCGGCCACCAGATCGACGACGTCCATCGTGTACGGGGTGCTGGACCAGCCGCCGAACTTGTAGGACACGTAGCCGTCCACGGCGCCGTCGGCGTCGTAGTGCAGCGCGACCTTGACTTTCGGGTCCTCACCGTCTTCCCGGCTGATGGAACCGGAAGCGAATTGCCGGTAAAACTCGTGCCGGTCCACCGAACCCGGCGTCTGGCGGTGCAAGCGTTCGAAGATCACCGGCGCCAACTCAAGGAGCACCTTGGGATCAGCCACCTCAACGCTCCCAACGGGCGTGTGGTTCAGGACGAAGCGGGCACTCGTGTCGACCTTGATCGACTGTTCCGAGGTCGCAACGCCGAAGCCGAACCGGCCGTAAATGGACGCTTCGGAGGCCGTCAGTGCCGCCATCGCCAGCCCCTCCTGCCGTGCCAGCCCCAGCTCCTCCGCCATCATGCGGCGCAACAGGCCGCGGCGGCGGTGCGAGGTCCGCACGGTGACGGCAGTCACGAGCCGCGTGTCCAGGAGCCGGCCGTAGCCAATGTTCAGCGTCTTGGTCATCGTGCCGAACGTTGCCACCGGTACATCGGTGCCGAGGGCATGCTCGGCCACCGGACCGGTCTGGTAGGCACCGGTCAATACCCGCCCGTCCGCGCGCTGCATCTCAAGGCCTCTGTCGACCCGTTCGTCGCTTCGGCGGGCGTCGTGGAAGCCGAAGGCTACGGCCCGCATCCAGGCGACCGACTCCGGGTATGCCGCGTCGTCCTTGGCCGCCGGTTGGAAACGCCTGATGTCATACTGCTCTGCCACGTGCTTCTCCCCCTGGAAATTCCTGCAACTTTGAAAGAACTGAACGCCCGGCTCCGGGGCCGGGCCTAGTGCCCTGCCTCGAACCAGCTGGAGCCGATGCCGATCTGGACTTCCAGCGGAACCGAGAGCTGCGCCGCGGCCCCCATCTGTTCCGTCACGAGCTTCTCGACGGCCTCGCGTTCGCCCTCGGCGACTTCGAGGACCAGTTCATCATGGACCTGCAGCAGCATCCGTGATTTCAGCCCCTGCTCGGCCAGCGCGCCGGACACGCCCAGCATCGCCCGCTTGATGATGTCGGCCGCGGAGCCCTGGATCGGCGAGTTGAGCGCGATCCGTTCGGCGTTTTCGCGCAGCTGCCGGTCGGTGCTGGTCAGGTCCGGGAGGTACCGGCGGCGGCCCTCGATGGTGGCGGTGTACCCGTCGATCCTGGCCTGGTCGACGACGCCGCGCAGGTAGTCGCGGACGGCGCCGAACCGGTCGAAGTAGTCCTTCATCAACGTCCGGGCCTCGTCAACGGAAATCTCCAGCTGCTTGGACAGGCCGAACGAGGTCAGGCCGTAGGCCAGCCCATAGGACATCGCCTTGACCTTGGAACGCATCGCACTGGTTACCTGGTCAGTGGGCACATGGAAGATGTTGGACCCCACGAACCGGTGCAGGTCCTCGCCGTCCTTGTACGCCTGGATCAGTCCGGCGTCTCCCGAGAGGTGGGCCATGATGCGCATTTCGATCTGCGAATAGTCCGCGGAGAGCAGGCACTCGTAGCCGTCGCTGACCACAAAGATGCCGCGCACGCGGCGACCTTCCTCGCTGCGGATCGGGATGTTCTGCAGGTTCGGATTGTTGGACGAGATCCGCCCCGTGGCTGCGACGTTCTGCGCGTAGGTGGTGTGGATCCGGCCGTCTTCCGCGACGGACTTCTTCAGCGACTCCAGCATCTGGCGCAGCTTTGAGGATTCGCGGTGTGCCATCAGCTGGACCAGGAATTCGTGCCCGGTCTTTTCCAGCAGGTTCTTGAGCGAGGCGGCGTCGGTGGTGTAGCCGGACTTGATCTTCTTAGTCTTGGGCAGGCCCAACTCGTCGAACAGGACGGTCTGGAGCTGCTTGGGCGAACCGAGGTTCACCTCATGGCCGATGGCCGCGAAGGCCTGCTCCTGCGCGTTGTCGATCACCTTGGCGAGGTCCGCCAGCTGCTCATCCATGCGCGGCATGTCGATGGCGATTCCTGCCAGTTCCATGTCGGCGAGGACCCGGCTGACGGGCAGTTCAAGGGTGGTCAGCAGGTCCTGCGCTTTGCGCTCTTTGAGCTCTGATTCGAAGTAGCGGCTCAGGGCCTGGACGACGGCGGCGACGTGCACCAGCGCACCGGCGGCGGCAGCGTCGTCGCCGTCGAACGCCAGCTCAAGCTGGCCTTCCTTCGCGGCTTCCTGCGAAACCGCAACGTTGAGGTGGTGCTGCGCCAGCTCGGCGAGCTCGTAGCTGCGGCGGTCGGGCTGGATGAGGTAGCCGGAGATGGACGTGTCATCCACCACGCCCTCAAGTTCCAGGCCGCGGGCAGTCAGCGCCTTCAGTGCGGCCTTGAACCCGTGCATCACCTTGGCTGCCTGGGGGTCACGCAGCCAGGCGGCCAGGACGTTTTCGGCGTCGGCGTCCTGCCGGGCCAGGTCGATGTACACGGCGGCGTCGTCACGTACGATCGCCAGCGCGGCGGCGTCCTCGCCGATCCGGCCGGGCACGAGGTCGACCGCCATGGCGGACCGCTTCCCGGCGCCGCCCGCGAGGAAGGCGCCCAGCTCGGCGGCGTCCGAGGGGACCGTGAAGTCCGGGGTTTCGATGCTTTCCCGCTCGGCTTCCGTCACGTCACTGCCGTACAGGGCAAAGAGCCGCGTCCGGATGGTCTTGAATTCGAGGGCGTCGAACAGCTCCTCAAGGGCGGCCTGGTCCGGCCGCGGGTCGGCGAGCTCGTCCAGGGTGACGGGCAGCTCCAGATCGGTGCGGAGCCGGTTGAGCCGCCGGTTCCGCTTGACCTCCTCGACGTTTTCGCGGAGGGCGTCCCCCACCTTTCCGCCGATCGCGTCAAGGTTCTCCAGGACGCCCTCAAGGCCGCCGTAGAGGTTGATCCATTTGGCCGCCGTTTTGGGCCCGACGCCGGGAACGCCGGGGAGGTTGTCCGCGCTCTCGCCCACCAGGGCGGCGAGGTCCGAGTACTGGGCCGGGCTGACGAAGTACTTCTCCTGGATGGCGTCCGCGTCCATCCGGGGAATGTCGCTGACACCCTTCTTGGGGTAGAGCACGAACACGTTGTCCGTAATGAGCTGGAAGGCATCCCGGTCGCCCGAGACCAGCAGCACCTCGTAGCCCGCCTTCTCCCCCATCGCGGCGAGCGTGGCCAGGATGTCGTCTGCCTCCCAGCCGGGCATCTTGATGGTCTTGATGCCCCACGCGCCCATGACCTTATCGATCAGGTCGATCTGGCCGCTCATTTCCCGCGGGGTCTCATTGCGTCCGCCCTTGTAGCCGTCGTACTCGGCCTTGCGGTGGGTGGTGTCATCGGAGACGTCGAAAGCCACGGCCACGTGGGTAGGCTTTTGCGCCTTGATCAGGTTGATCAGCATCGACGTAAAGCCATGCACGGCGTTGGTGTGCTGCCCGGTCGAGGTGGAGAACTTGTCCGCGGGCAGGGCGAAGAATGCCCGGAACGCCATGGAGTGTCCGTCCAGTACCAGGAGGCGGGGCTGGTCCGTGATGGGAATGACCGGCGCTTCGGTGGCGGAAACCTCGGGCCTGCTGCGCCGGGGCTTCTTCGCCGCCTCAGCCACGAGCAGGGAACCGCCGGACGCCGCAACGGCATCCGCCAGCGCGTCGGTGGCGGCGGATGTTGTGCTGCCTGCGGCAGCCGTTGCAGTGCCTGCGGCAGAAGGGGAAGGGGCCGGTTTGGTAGTTTCGCTCACAGGTGCCAGCCTAGTTGCCATGATCGACAATTTCACGCCCGCCCCGTTCGCCGCCGAACTGGAAGCCGCCGGCGTTCCCGCGGAACTGCACGACTGGCTGGGCCGGATGGGGGTGGGCGCCCTCGTGGTGAAGATGGGAATCCACTTCCTCGAGTTGAGCCCTGAACGCACCGTCGCCACCATGCCCGTGGAGGGCAACACCCAGGTGGCTGGAATCCTGCACGGCGGCGCGCACGTGGTGCTGGCCGAAACGCTGGGGTCCTTCGCCGCCGGCATGCACGCCGGTCCGGGGCGACAGGCCCTGGGGATCGACGTCGGCGCGACGCACCACCGCGCGATCTCCTCCGGCACCGTGACCGGGACCTGCACCGCCATCCACCTGGGCCGCACGCTCACGACGCATGAAATCGTGATGACCGACGAGCAGGGCCGCCGGCTGTCCACTGCGCGGATCACCAACCTGCTGCGGGATGTGACCGAGTAGCGTTTCCGCGGTAAGCCGGGTTTCAGTCCCGCGTCAGGAGCCGCCCGGGAGGCGGTAGCGGAGCTCGACGATGCCGCGGCCCATGGTCTGCGACGAGAGCAGATCCAGCGGCGCCGTCGGGCGGGCCAGCGGAAGCAGCGGCTTCCCGCTGCCCAGGACGAGCGGGATGATCGAGATGATCAGTTCCGCCAGCAGTCCGGCGTCGGCGAATTGCGCGGCGAGGACACCCCCGCCCACCACCCAGACGTTCTTGCCCGCGGCGGCGTCCATCAGGTCCTCGGCGAATTCGGCCACGGGTCCGCGGACAAAGGTGATGTCCGTGCCTTTCGGGGCCGCCAGTTCGTGGTGCGTGAAGATCCAGCACGGGGTTCCCGGGTAGGGCCAGTTGCCGGGCTCGTGCTCGGTAAGCCAGGCGTAGGTTTCCCCGCCCATCACGATGCAGCCGACGTCAGCCATGAAGGTCTCGTAGCTCTCCTTGCCGCCGGCGAAGCCGTCGAACTGGAGCAGCCAGTCGAGGTCGTCGTCCGCGGTGGCGATGAAGCCGTCCAGGGAGGCCGCTACGAAGTACTGGAAGCCGGGCATGTGCATAGCGTAGCCACCGCCGGGGCCTTTTCCCAGAGCACCCGCTCGCAGAGCACCCGCTCCCGGGAGCACCGCTTCCGGAGCGGGGTGCCCGGCCGGCGCCGCCGCCGTCGGCTACTTGCTGAAGTACGGAATGATCAGGTACAGCCCGAAGAGCACCGCGATGCCGCAGAGGCCGAAGCAGACGTAGGAAAGCGGCCGGATCCAGCCCGGCTGGCTGGTCCGGACGTCCCCGGCGATGGCGGTGAGACGCACGCCCAGGGCGTAGAGAACGACGACGGTCACTGCGGAAACGAGGGTGGCCCCCGCTACCAGGACGAGTTCAAGCCACTTCATTACCGGCCACCCTTGGAGTTGTTGTTGCGGCTGACCGCAGCCGCCTTCTTCTTGGCGAACCGGATGGCCTGGCCGGCCTCTTCGACCTCGACGGCGTTGTGGTGGCCGACGTGGGACTTCCGGGACGCAACGAACATGTAGACCACGGCTGCCGTGCCGGCGACTGCGGCGATGACGAATCCGACCGTGCCGGTGTGCACCAGCATGGCGGTGAGGGCACCGACGATCCCGGCGGCCGGGAGGGTGAAGAGCCAGCCGACGACGATCTTCCCCGCGGTCCCCCAGCGCACGGTGGTGCCGCGGCGGCCCATCCCAGAGCCGATCACCGAGCCCGAGGCCACGTGCGTGGTGGAGAGGGCGAAGCCGAGGTGGGAGGACGCGAGGATGGCGGCCGCGGTGCTGGTCTCCGCGGCGAAGCCCTGGGCGGGTTTGACGTCGGTGAGGCCCGAACCCATGGTCCGGATGATCCGCCAGCCGCCGGAGTACGTGCCGATCGCGATGGCCAGGGCGCAGGCCGCAATGACCCAAAGCTGCGGTCCCGAGCCGGGAGCCTGGCTTCCGGCCGAGATGAGCACCAGGGTGATGATGCCCATGGTCTTCTGCGCGTCATTGGTGCCGTGCGCGAGGGCCACCAGGCTGGAGGTGAAGATCTGTCCGGTGCGGAACCCGCCGCGCTTCTGCGTCAGCTTGCTGCCGGTCTCGGGGTCATGGCGGGCCGTCAGCGCGTAGGCCAGCCGGGTGCACACGTAGGCCACGGCGGCGGCGATGACGGGGGCGAAAACTGCGGGCAGGAGGACCTTCTGGAGCACCGAGGTGAAGTTCACCGAGTGCAGGCCGATGCCGGCGATGGCCGCACCGATCAGGCCACCGAAGAGGGCGTGCGAGGAGCTGGAGGGCAGGCCCTTCAGCCAGGTGATCATGTTCCACAGAATGGCGCCCATCAGGCCGGCGAAGATGATGTCCGGGGTGATCTGGACGCCGTCGGACCCTTCCCGGATGATGCCGCCGGACACCGTCTTGGCCACCTCGGTGGAAAGAAACGCCCCCACCAGGTTCAGCACTGCCGCGAGGGCGACGGCGGTCTTGGGCTTGATGGCACCGGTCGCGATGGGTGTCGCCATCGCGTTCGCGGTGTCGTGAAATCCATTCGTGAAGTCAAAGAAAAGCGCCAGCGCAATAACCAGCGCCACCATTACGGTGATTTCCACCTGTTGCCCAATCTGCAGAGTCGACGGTCAGCAGTTTCATTCCCCGTGGCGGCCTTGCTTCTCACTGTTCACCCGCTGTTAAGCGGCGTGCACCCGCGCAGTTCACCAAAGCTGTCCTGAAACCCTATAGATCGTACGTGCCAATGGGTGCAGGGCAAAACAACGTGCCCGGCCGCGGAGCCGGCGGCGGTCAGCCCTGCGGTTTCCCCAGCGCCGGACCGGCGTCGAGCATGCCGGCAATCTTCTCCTCCAGGGAGGCCACCGTTGCCTCCGGCAGCACGATCAGGCCGTCCAGCTCCCGCCGTGCCCGCTTGTACGCCGTCTGCCGCTCGGCCGAGGTGGCGGCGCCGTCGGAAGCGATCCGCAGCAGTTTCCGGGCCGTGGCGAGCCGCTCGCGTTCCGGTCCGGTGAAGTTGCTGTCCTTGAGCCGGCGGGCCTCGCGCTCGGCGACGTCGAAGGCCAGTTCATAGCCGCGCACGGCGGCGCGGTATTCCGTCAGCCGGGCCGACGTCGTGAGCTGTCCGGGGTCCGCCGGGCGCAGGCCGTCGGCTTCGCGTTTGGCGCGCAGGAAGGCCACGGTGAGGGGCTCCCGCACATCGGTCATCACGGGGAAGTCAATCAGTTTGCCGACGTCCAGTTCGTAGTCCAGCCAGCGCCGGTTGACGGCGTCGTGGGCGTCGATGAGGGCCTGTACCTCGTCGCGGCCGGCCTGTTCCACCTCGGCCTGGTGGTTCTTCAGCCGGTACAGCTCCACCTTTCGGCGGTGCCGGCGTTCGGCGGCCTTGCCCCAGGAACGGGCCCAGTTGGCGAGCAGCGCGCTCAAGGGGAACACCAGCCACCAGTTGTGGCCGATAAAATTGAACAGGGAATCCACGGCAACATCCTCCCACCGGACCCGGGCAGCGGAAAGCCCCCTCCGTGAAGGGGGCCTTCGTGGCAAAACCCGCCAGCTACCGGGTCAGTCCTCGTGCTTGACCTTGTGCAGCCGGGTCACCACTGTGGGGCACGGTACGTTCAGCAACACGGCATGGGCCGTGGACCCGAGCACCAGCCTGGAGAAGCCGCCGCGGCCGCGGCTGCCGACCACCAGCAGCCGCGCCTCCCGGGCAAGGTCAACAAGGGCCTTCGCCGGCTCCGTGTCGGTTTCGAGGCGCTGGTGGACTACCAGGTCCGGGTACTTGTCCCCGAGGCCGGCCACCGATTCGGCCAGCACAATCCGGTCCTCCTCAACGATCGTCTCCGCGAGCCCGCTTTCGGGCAGCTGGTGTTCCACCCAGCGGGCCGGGCTGCGGAAAGCCAGGACCACGGTCAGTTCGTCGCCGCCGCGGTCGGCTTCGGCGGCCGCGAAAGCCACGGCCTGGAGCGACTCCTCCGATCCGTCCACACCGACCACCACGCCGTGGTTGCCCGTGCCGCGCTGGACCGGGACGACCGTGACCGGGCTGTCCGAGGCGCTCACGATCTGGAGGGCGCGGTCCGTCATTGGCCCGCCGTCCATCCAATGTTTGTCGTGGCCGCCGACGACGACCATGGACGCATCCTTGGATGCTTCCCGGAGCGCCGAACCCGGGCTTCCGTGCCGCAACTGGACGTCTACGTCCACGTCGGGGGCCTGGTTCTTCGCGTTGGCCTTGGCCTTCTCCAGCAGTTCCATCCCGGATTCGCGGATCAGCTCGTGGTACTGGAAGTCCGGCGACATCCAGCGGTCGTCCACGGCGTGGACGCATATGACCGGAAGTTTCTGCCGGGCAGCGCGGTCGAGTGCCCACGCCAGCGCGGCTTCGCTGCCCGCCGAACCGTTGATGCCGACGACGATTGGTTTACTCATGCTGAATCCTGCTCTTTTCCATAGCGTGAAGGTGTACGTGACCTCGACGGGATCCCGGCAGCGCACCGTTCTGTGACCACTGCTAAGACCGCGGCGGAGACCGTTGCTGGCGGCCGCTGCACTCCGGCATGACTCTCCGGCAGCTCCGAGGCTCTGCCGACACTTCAGTGTGCCCCGGCCCCCGGTGGCGGGTTAGGGCCTTAAGCCCCGCACAACCGGCTCAGAAGCCGGTCGGTTCGGTCTCGAATTCGGGCTCCCGGGGCGGGCCCTCATGGTGCACCGGGCGGAGCGCGGCCGTGTCCTCGAGCCAGATCAGGGCGTCGTAACGCTCCCCCATCCGGGTCGGGACGTAGTTCCCCTGCTCCCGCTCCGGGTGGTAGACCACCCCGATCGCCCGGTGGCCGAGCCAGGTCGAGAGCCACGGCCCGGTCCGGTCGTCGCCGAACTCCAGCACCGCCGGGACGCCCAGGGCTTCGTGCAGGAAATCCTCGTGGCTGCCGGGCCGCGCCGCGGGCACGGGCAGGATCCGCTCCGGTGTCCCCCAGGAGTCGGCGGCGATGACCGCGCCGCGGTGGGCGGCGAAGCCGACCAGCATGACGCCGTCGAGCGCGTGCCGCTCCCGCAGCAGCTGGCCGACGTTGACCAGGCCGTCCCGCGCCATGTCGGTGGCACGCGCGTCCCCTACGTGGGTGTTGTGCTCCCAGATGATGCCCTTGGATGCTGCGCCCAGGTGGCGGCTCAGCCGGTCGATCGTGTCCGCCATGTGATGGTCCCGGACGTTCCAGGACTGCCGGTCGCCGCGGACCATGATCCGGTAGTAGTGCTCGGCGTTGGCCGCGACCTCGGCGTTCTGGACGGCGTCGAACGCTTCCTCGTCGTGGTCGCCCGGGGTGAACACACGGCTCCGCACTTCGCTGAGCAGGGCCACGACGTCGGCCTCGCAGGAGTTCGGGACCAGCCGCGTGCTCCAGGCGTACTGGTGCGGGTCCTCGTGGTGCGGCAGGAAGCACTGCCAGGCGCGCATCGCGGCGGGCACGGCGTCGGGCACGTGTTCCTCGAGCCAGGCGATGATCTCGCGCAGCGAGTCCCAGAGCGAATAGACGTCCAGGCCGTAGAAGCCGACCCGTTCCGGCAGCGGCCGGCGGGAGTTCCAGGTGCGCAGCCAGTCCAGGAAGCCGGCCACTTCCTCGTTCGCCCACATCCAGGTGGGCCAGCGCTGGAACCCGGCGAGCAGCGCATGGACGCCCTGGTCCTGCCCGGTTTGGCCCCGGACCCACTGGTTGAGCCGCCAGCAGTCGGGCCAGTCCCCCTCCACGCCGATCCAGGTGTAGCCCTGTTCCTCGATCAGCCGGCGGCTGAGCGTGGCCCGCCAGGTGTAGAACTCGTGGGTGCCGTGCGAGGCCTCCCCGATCGCCGTGAAGCGGCACTCCGCGGCGCGCCGGACCAGTCCGTCCAGATCGCGTTCGGTGCGGAGCGGCCGCGCGAGGGAATGGATCTCGCCCAGGACGGATGCCTTGGTGACGTTGCCCGGGTTCACCGCGGGTCCCCGATGTCGATCCGCTCCAGGTGCTCCGGGACCCTGGCCCGCCAGCCCAGTTCACGCTTGATCCTCACCCGCAGCGCGTCAGAGGATTCCGGCTCGCCGTGCGTGATGTAGGTCATCCGCGGCGCCTCCGGTGCGGCCTTCATCCAGTTGATCAGGCCGTCAGTGTCCGCGTGCGCGGACAGGTTTTCCATCTGGATGACCTCGGCCCGGATCTTGACGTCTTCGCCGTAGATCCGGACCTCACGCTCACCCGCGGCGAGTGAAGCGCCGCGGGTGCCGCCGGCCTGGTAGCCGCTGAGGATGAGGGCGTTTTTGGGGTCGGGGCCGTAGGCGGCGAGGTGGTGCAGGATCCTGCCGCCGGTGAGCATGCCGCTGGCGGAAATGATGATCATTGGCCCGCCGCGCAGGTTCAGCAGCTTGGAGTCGTCCACGCTGCGGGTGAGCTTGGCGAGGCTGTACATGTGCTCGTATTCGTCCCGTTTGAGCCGGTGCTCCTCCGGATGACGCTGGTACATGTCCGAGGCGTCGATGGCCATCGGGCTGTTGAGGTACACCGGAATGTCCGGGATGGCGTTCTTGCGGCGGAGCCGGGAGAGGTAGAGCATGAGCGTCTCGGCCCGTCCGACGGCGAAGGCGGCGAACATCACCACCCCGCCGCGCTTGGCGACCCGTGTGATGATTTCCCCGAGCTGCTGTTCGGGATCCAGGGTGGAGTGCTTGCGGTTGCCGTAGGTGGACTCCGTGACAAGCACGTCCACGGCGCCCAGCGGCCGGGGCGGGAACATGAACGGATCGTCGGAGCGGCCAAGGTCGCCGGTGAAGTGCACCGACTGGGAGCCGAACCGGACGTGCACCTGCGCGGCCCCCAGGATGTGGCCGGCCGGAACGAAAGTCATTTCCATTCCGCCGCCAAGATCCAACGGGTCGTCGAAGTCGCGGATCTTGAAGCTGTTCAGCGACTTGACGGCGTCCGCGGCGGTGTAGAGCGGCAGCGCCGGGCTGTGCCGGGTGGATCCGCGGTGCGTGGCGTAGCGGGCCTCTTCTTCCTGCAGGTAGCCGCTGTCCGGCAGGATCAGCTTGCACAGCTCGGTGGTCCCGTCGGTGGCGTAGACCGGCCCGGCGAAGCCGTCCCGGACCAGCGCCGGGACGTAGCCGGTGTGGTCCAGGTGCGCATGGGTGAGGACGACGGCGTCGAGCGAGCGGGGCGGCACGGGGAAGGGCATACGGTTGCGCTCGCGGCTGCGTTTGTAGCCCTGGAACAGGCCGCAGTCGACCAGCACCCGGCGTCCGCCGGCTTCGAGCAAGTAGCGGGAGCCGGTCACGGTGTCCGTTGCGCCGAAGAACCGGAGGGTCGGCTGCTCGTGTTTCATGGTGCTTCCGTTCCCGAGTCCGTCAACCCCACCTTCCGCGCAATCCCGGCCCCCACCTAGGGCCAAAAGTCACGGGCGGCGGCCGGCAGCAGGCAGGGTACGGGCAGAGCGGCGGGGCCCGCACCGGTAGGCTTTTTCCGGCAGGCTCTCCGGGCAGGCCTTCGGGCGGGAAGGGAAACCGGACGCCGCCATTCCCAGTGGCAAGGACTACGCATGAACAAGAAATCACGCCCAGGCGCCCCGGTTTCCGGCCTCCCCTGGGCGGACCGTCCGTGGACGAAGCATTACAGCCAGGGCGTCCCTGCCGACCTCAAGCTGCCCACGGGTTCCCTCGTGGACCTGGTGGATTCCTCCGTCCGGCGCTTCGGAAGTAAGACGGCACTCGAGTTCTTCGGGGCTACGACCAGCTACCGGGAACTCGGGACGCTGATCAGCCGGGCGGCCGCCGGCCTGAAGAAACTGGGCGTGAAAGCCGGTGACCGGGTCGCCCTGGTGCTGCCGAACTGCCCCCAGCATGTGATCGCCTTCTACGCGGCGCTGCGGCTCGGTGCGGTCGTGGTGGAGCACAACCCGCTGTACACGGACCGGGAACTGCGCCATCAGTTCGAGGACCACGGGGCCGCCGTCGCGATCGTCTGGGACAAGGCGGTGGACCGGGTGCTGCAGCTGCCGGCCGACGTCGGGCTCCGGAGTATCGTCTCGGTCGGGCTGATCCCCGCGATGCCGCTGGCCAAGCGGCTCGCACTGCGGCTGCCGCTGCCGGCGGCCCGGAAGGCGCGGGCCGCGCTGGCCGCCGGGAAGCCCGCCCCCCGGGCCCACACGGGGGGTGCACCTCGCACGGTCCTGCCGTGGCACGACCTTCTTAAGGCGGGCGAACTGAAGAAACGGCACCCGCGCCCGGCGCCGGAGGACCTGGCGGTGCTGCAGTACACCAGCGGCACCACCGGGGCGCCGAAGGGCGCCATGCTCACGCACGCGAACCTGCAGGCCAACGCCGCCCAGGGGCGGGCATGGGTTCCGGGGCTCAAGGACGGGCGCGAAACTGTGTACGCGGTGCTGCCCATGTTCCACGCCTACGGCCTGACGCTCTGCATGACCTTCGCCCTCAGCATTGGCGCGCGGCTGGTGCTTTTCCCCAAGTTCGACGTCGACCTGGTGCTCAAGGCGTACCGGAAGTCTCCGGCGACGTTCCTGCCGGCGGTCCCTCCGATCTACGACCGGATCGCCGCCGCGGCGGCCCTGCGGGGCATCAGCCTCAAGGGCATCCGGTTCTCCATTTCCGGGGCCATGAACCTGCCGGCCGCGACCGTGGAAACCTGGGAGAAAGCAACCGGCGGGTACCTGATCGAAGGCTACGGGCTCACCGAGACCTCACCCATCTCGGTCGGCAACCCGTTCGGCCCGAGCCGCAAACCGGGCACGGTGGGTGTCCCGTTCCCGCTCACCGACATCCGCGTCGTGGACCCGCAGAACGTGAAAATCGACCGCGCCCCGGGCGAGGCGGGCGAGCTGCTGATCCGCGGACCCCAGGTCTTCGCCGGCTACTGGAACCGGCCGGAGGAAACCGAGGAGGCCCTGCTGGAGGGCGGCTGGTTCCGCACCGGCGACATCGTCTCGGTGGACAAGGACTACTTCGTCACCATCCGGGACCGGATCAAGGAACTGATCATCACCGGAGGGTTTAACGTCTCACCGACCGAGGTGGAGGACGTCCTCGCCGAATACCCCGGCGTCGCCGAGGTCTCCGTGGTAGGCCTGCCCCGGCCCGGCGGCGGCGAAGATGTCGTGGCCGCCGTCGTACCCGCCCCGGGGGGCACCCTCGATACCGGCGCCCTGCTGGATTTCGCGCGCGGGCAGCTGGCGGCTTATAAGGTTCCCCGCCGCGTCGCGGTCCTGGACTTGCTGCCGCGCTCGCTGATCGGCAAGGTCCTGCGCCGCGAGATCCGGGACATGCTGGTGGCCGGCCGCTGACGGAGGCGGGCCGGCTGCCGGGTCGCTGGGAACCCGGCAGCCGGCGGTCCCATCTCAAGCGTCCCGGACCCGGCCCCTGGCAGTTCTGCCGCGGCTGGACGTCCGCGGTCGGATGCCGCGCTTCTGCCTGCGGACGCTGATGGTGGTGCCAGCATCGGGGACGGACCTTGGGAAAATCTGGAGTCCGGCCGCCGTCGGCGCCTGCCCATTTCCTTGCGGCGCTCCGGGCAAGCTGATAGGCCTGTCACAAGAGGGCAGGTAGGGTGCCTAGAGGTAGTTGTGCCGGCCGCCGGGCTACCGGCGGCGTCTGCAGAAGGGAAGTTGTCGTGACTCGTAAGACTCCGCGCGTTGAAGAAGAGAACGAAAAGGACCTGGAGGTCGGCGACGGGCCGAAGCACTGGGCCGCCGGCGTCCCGGGCGTCTACCACTCCATGAAGCCTGCCATTGAGCAGATGGGGCTGAACCGCACGCGCAAGACGGTCATGAAGATGAACCAGAAGGACGGCTTCGACTGCCCGAGCTGCGCCTGGCCGGACCCGCATCACCGGAAGGCCTTCGAATTCTGCGAGAACGGCGCGAAGGCTGTCACCTGGGAAGCGACTCCGGTGGTCATCCCGACGTCGTTCTGGGCGGAGCACTCGGTGAGTGAACTCCGCGACCGCTCGGACTACTGGCTGGGCATGCAGGGCCGGCTGACCGAGCCGGTCTATAAGCCCAGCGGCGAGGACCACTACAAGCCGATCAGCTGGGACGACGCCATCCGGATCATCACGGAGAAGCTCAAGGGCCTGGACTCCCCGGATGAGGCCTCCTTCTACACCAGCGGCCGCACCTCCAACGAAGCTGCCTTCCTGTACCAGCTGCTGGTCCGTGGCTACGGCACCAACAACCTGCCGGACTGCTCCAACATGTGCCACGAGTCCTCCGGCTGGGCGATGGGCCAGACCATCGGCATCGGCAAGGCCACGGTCAACTTCGACGATTACGCCGACGCGGACCTGATCATCATCATGGGCCAGAACCCGGGCACCAACCATCCGCGCATGCTCACCGAGCTGGAGAACTGCAAGGAGAACGGCGGCGAAATTGTCGCTGTCAACCCGCTCCCCGAGGCCGGGCTGCACCGCTACAAGAACCCGCAGAAGGTCAAGGGCATCATCGGCCGCGGCACGTCCATCGCCGACCAGTTCCTGCACATCCGGATCGGCGGGGACATGGCCCTGCTGCAGGCCGTCTCCAAGCGGGTGCTCGACGCCGAAGCGAAGAACCCCGGCACGGTCCTGGACCACGCTTTCCTCGCCGAGCACTGCGAAGGGCTCGAGGAGCTCAAGGAACACCTGGCCCTGCTGGACGAGCAGGCGGTGCTGGAAGCGACCGGGCTGCGCACCGAGGAGATCGACGAGCTTGCCACCCGCTACCTGACGGCCGAGAAGGTCATCATCACCTGGGCCATGGGGATCACGCAGCAGAAGAAGGGCGTGGCCACGATCAAGGAAATCATCAACCTGCTCCTGCTGCGCGGCAACATGGGCAAGCCCGGCGCGGGCGCCTCACCCATCCGCGGCCACAGCAACGTGCAGGGCGACCGCACGATGGGCATCTGGGAACAGATGCCGCAGTCCTTCATGGAAGCCCTCGGCGAGGAATTCGACTTCGAACCGCCCCGCGAGCACGGCGTGGACGCGGTCGAGACCATCAACAAGATGCAGGACGGCGAGATCAAGGTCTTCATGGCCGTCGGCGGCAACTTCGTCGGCGCCATTTCCGACACCAACGCGGCCGAGGCCGCGATGGCCGGGACGGAAATGTCCATCCAGGTCTCCACCAAGCTCAACCGCTCGCATGTGGTGACGGGCGCCGAGGCCCTGATCCTGCCCACCATGGGCCGGAGCGAGATCGACATCCAGGAATCCGGCGAGCAGTTCGTCTCGGTCGAGGACACGGTCTGCGCGGTCCACCCCTCATGGGGCAGCGTGGAGCCCGTTTCACACCACCTGCTCTCCGAACCGGCCATCCTCAGCCGGCTCGGCAAAGCCCTCGTCGGCGACAAGATCAAGGCGGACTGGGATGGTTACGAGAAGAACTACGACCTGATCCGCGACCACATTTCGCGGGTCGTAGGCGGCTGCGAGGACTACAACACCAGGATCCGCCAGGAAGGCGGCTTCATCCTTGAGAACGGACCCCGGGACTCGCGCACCTTCCCGACGCCGACCGGCAAGGCCGTGCTCACGGTGAACGAACTCGAACACGTGGAGCGGCCGGAGGGCACCCTGATCCTGCAGAGCATGCGCTCGCACGACCAGTTCAACACCACCATCTACGGCCACAACGACCGCTACCGGGGCATCAAGAAGGGCCGCCACGTGGTGTTCGTGAATCCGGAGGACCTGACCGAGCTGGGCCTGGCCGACGGGCTGTTTGTGGACATCCACGGCCAGTACCAGGACGGCGTCGAGCGTGTGCTGCGCAAGTTCCGCGTGGTCTCCTACCCGACGGCCCGGGGCTGCGCCGCCGCGTACTACCCCGAAGCCAACGTGCTGGTGCCACTGAACCACACGGCAGAGGGCAGCAACACGCCGATCTCGAAGGCCGTCATCGTGCGCCTTGAGCCGAGCCTGGACCAGTCGCCGGACAGCCCGGCCCGGCTTCATGCAGCCCCGGGAGTCACCGTGCCGGCCTAGGCCCGCCGGCACCTCCGCCAAACGCAGGCAGGCCGCGCCCCCGGTGGGGACGCGGCCTGCTCTCTTTGCGCTACTGCTCCGGTGTTACTGGGCCCGCTTGGCCCAGCCCTCCTCGTCCGGGCCGCCGGCCTCACCGTTTTCGCACAGCTCGATGACCTTGTTGGACGCGGCGTGTACCGCCTCCTGGGTGCTCTTGCGGCCGTTGGTGGACGCCGTCCCGGCGGCGTAACCGACGATGAAAGCGCTGATGGCGTCCGCGTGCGGCCCGACCGCCTTCAGTGACTCGTCCGCGACTTCGACGATCTTGTCGTGGTCGACTTCCAGATCCAGGATCTGCAGGGCCTGGATCAGTCGGGCGCTCCAGTGCCGCAGCGAGCTGTCTTCATCTCGGGGCAAAGTCATGTGCTACTCCTCATCGTGGGGTGCTTGGGGTCAAGCGGGTGTCCCTCAAGGGGTAGCACCGATTCCGGCCAATGTGCAACGCGACACAGCCGCTCACCGCCAAGTCGCCGGCTCCCCCGGCCGTCAACTCCACAGGGCGACATGAAATTTCGAGCCGCGGCGCTCCAGCCCGCGCGAGCCGCCATGGGCGACCATCGCCGCGGTGGCGTCGGCCGTGCCGACGAAGCGCTGCAGGGTCTGGGCCATGGTGGTGGTCCTGTGCTGGTCCAGCGTGCTGGCCCACCACAGGCCGGCCACCGGGGTTCCGACGACGGGCAGCCGCACCAGCGTCCCGTTGGCGACTTCGGCGTGGACGATGTGCCCCAGGGCCAGCATGGTTCCCTCCCCCGCGCGCACGGCCGCAAGGGCCTCGGTCTCGCTGCTGAGCCTGATGATCTCCGGGGCGATGCCCAGCGACGCGAGCCAGCGGCCTTCCTCCGAACTTTCCAGGATTCCCGCGGGACCGGCGAACCAGGGCCTGCCCAGCAACCGTTCCACCGCGAGCGGGCCGTGCACCCGCCCCAGCGGATCGGCCGGGGCCGCCACGAAGGCCCGCTGGTAGCGGAGGAACGGGACGGACACCAGGCCCGGGACGGACGCGGGGCTGCCGGCGGGCGCGGGCGGCCTGGCGCCCAGGGCGATGTCGTAGGCGCGCTCCAGCAGCAGCCCGGCCAGGTCCTCGGCGGCTTCGGCGACGACGTCCACCGAGGCACCCGGTACCCGCTTGGTGAACAGGTCCAGCAGCCGGCCGGCAGCGTGCTCGGCAAACGGCGCGGTGGCGGCGATCTTCAGCCGGCCGGCGTCGTTCTTGGCATTGCCGACCTCCCAGCGGGCCTGGTCCGCGAGCCCGACGATGTCCTGGGCATAGTCCGCCAGGGCCCGCCCGCCGGGCGTCAGGGTGATCCCGCCCGAGGCCCGGACAAACAAGGGGTCGCCCAGGTCCTGCCGAAGCGCCGCGAGGGCCGCGGACACGGCCGGCTCGCTGACCCCGAGGGCGGCTGCGGCGGCGTGGAGGGAGCCCAGGCGTGCGACCAGCGCGAACGTCCGCAGCTGGCTCAACGTCATCGACACGGCTTCATAACCTTTCGCTTATGACGATGTTGACACCCTCATCGGGGCGGGGCAAGACTTGCGTTAATCGGCGCCGGGCGGCGTTGCCCGCGCCTTGGAGTGAGGTGGGACTATGCAGATTCCGGCTCCATTCGACTACGTTCGGGCCACCACGGTGGAGGACGCACTCGAGCTTCTGGCACGCCACGGTCCCGAGTCGCGGGTCATCGCCGGCGGCCACAGCCTGCTCCCGATGATGAAGCTCCGGCTTTCCCGGCCTGAATGGCTGATCGACATCAACGACCTCTTCGAACTCGACTTCATCCTGCGCGACGGCGCGGAACTACGCATCGGCGCGCTGACCCGCCACACCACGCTGCTGGAATCGGACGAGATCGCCCGGCTCTTCCCGATCGTCCGGGACGCGGAGCTGGTGATCGCGGACCCGGTGGTCCGCAACCGGGGCACCATCGGCGGCTCACTGTGCCAAGCCGACCCCGCCGAGGATCTCTCCACGGTGTGCGACGTCCTCGGCGCCGTCGCCGTGGTCCGCGGCCCCGGCGGCGAGCGCAGCCTGGCCATGCAGGACTTCCACCGCGGCCCGTACCAGACCGCCGTCGGCCAGGACGAGCTGCTGTGCGAGGTCCGCATCCCCATCAAGGCCCGTTCCGGCAGCGCCTACGAGAAGGTGGAGCGGCGCGTGGGCGACTGGGCCGTCGGGGCCGCGGGAGCATCCGTGACCCTCGCGGAGGACGGCAGCATCGCCGATGCCGCCATCGGGCTGACCGCACTGGGCCTGGACCACACCATCGCCGACGCCGCCGGACTGCTGCGCGGCAAGCGCCCCTCGGAAGAGCTGTTCGCCGACGCCGGCGGGCTGGCCGCGGCGGCCTGCGACCCGGTGGCGGACCAGCGCGGACCGGTCGACTACAAACGGCACCTGGCCGACGAACTCACCCGGCGCGTCCTGCGGCAGGCCTGCGCCCGCGCCGGCCAGAACGCCGGCCAGACGGCCCCCAAGACACAGGAAGGCTGAAGCGCATGCAGATCAGCATGACCGTGAACGGCAACGAAGTTACCTCCGACATCGAACCCCGCGTGCTCCTGGTCCACTACATCCGCGAGGTGCTCGGACTGACCGGTACCCACTGGGGCTGCGACACGAGCAACTGCGGGACCTGCGTGGTCCTGATGGACGG
The DNA here is from genome assembly GCF_052113385.1 of Arthrobacter sp. YAF16. NCBI lineage: Bacteria > Bacillati > Actinomycetota > Actinomycetes > Micrococcales > Micrococcaceae > Arthrobacter > Arthrobacter sp. YAF16. Next base: position 78,205 of record NZ_JBFRDC010000005.1, on the reverse strand, counting down.
CCAGCCGGTGAAGTCCTGCACCGTCCTCGCCGCGATGGCCGCCGGGCACGACATCCGCACCGTCGAGGGTCTCGCCGCCGGGACCACGCTCGACCCCGTGCAGCAGGGCTTCATGGAGGAACACGGGCTGCAGTGCGGCTTCTGCACCCCGGGCATGATGCTCACCGCGCGCGCCCTGCTGGATAAGAACCCGCACCCGGACGACGGCGAGATCCGGCAGGCCATCTCCGGTCAGATTTGCCGGTGCACCGGCTATGCGACGATCGTCCGCTCGGTGCAGTGGGCGGCGGCCCATCCGGCGCCCGCCGCCGGCGGCGGCGAAGGGGCCGACGAGGTCCTCGACGGGACCGACACCGTGGTGGCGGACGTCGCCACGGAAACCGAAGACTCAGAGGTGAAGGCATGACCGTCATCCATGAGCGGGAGACCAACCCCGCTGCCGGCGACGCGGACCGGCCAATCGGCTACGGCCGCATCCAGCGCAAGGAGGACCCCCGCTTCGTCCGCGGCAAGGGCCACTACATCGACGACCTCGTGCTGCCCGGAATGCTGCATGGCGCCATCCTGCGCGCCCCCGTGGCCCACGCACGGCTCGTGTCGATCGACACCACCAACGCCCTGGCCCACCCCAAGGTGCTCGCCGTCATCACCGGCAAGGACCTGGAGGGCCTCAAGCTCGCCTGGGCGCCGACCCTCTCCGCCGACGTCCAAGCCGTGCTGGTCACGGATAAGGTCCGGTTCCAGGGCCAGGAGGTCGCGTTCGTGGTGGCCGAAGACCGGTATGCCGCCCGCGACGCGCTGGAACTGATCGACGTCGAATACGATGTGCTGCCGCCCCTGGTCGACGCGCGCAAGGCCCTCGACGCCGACGCCCCGCTCATCCGGGACGAAATTGCCGGCCAGACGGACAACAAGATCTTCGACTGGGAGATGGGCAGCGCTGCCGAGACCGACGCCGTGTTCGCAAGCGCCGACGTCGTCGTGAGCCAGGAGATGGTGTACCCCCGCGTGCACCCGGCCCCGATGGAGACCTGCGGCGCCGTCGCCGACTTCGACCCCGTGGACGGCAAACTGACCCTCTACGAGACCACCCAGGCTCCGCACGCGCACCGCACGCTCTTCGCGATCGTGGCCGGCATCCCGGAGCACAAGATCCGGATCGTGTCCCCGGACATCGGCGGCGGCTTCGGCAACAAGGTCGGCATCTACCCGGGCTACATCCTCGCCGTCGTCGGGTCCATCGTCACCGGGCGGCCGGTGAAGTGGGTGGAGGACCGCTCCGAGAACCTGATGTCCACCTCCTTCGCCCGCGACTACATCATGACGGGCGAAATCGCCGCGACCAAGGACGGGAAGATCCTGGCCCTGCGCACCAACGTGCTGGCCGACCACGGCGCGTTCAACGCCACCGCCCAGCCCACCAAGAACCCGGCCGGCTTCTTCTCCATCTTTACCGGCAGCTACGACCTGCAGGCCGCCCACTGCAAGGTGACCGGCGTCTACACCAACAAGGCGCCAGGCGGGGTTGCCTACGCCTGCTCCTTCCGCGTCACCGAGGCCGTGTACCTCGTGGAGCGGATGGTCGACATCCTCGCCCGGAAGCTGGAGATGGACCCCGCGGAGCTGCGGCTGAAGAACTTCATCAAACCCGAGCAGTTCCCCTACGCGAACAAGACCGGTTGGGTCTACGACTCGGGCAACTACGAGGCGGCCATGCGGCTGTCCATGCAGCTGGCCGGCTACGAGGACCTTCGACGCGAACAACGTGAGAAGCGGGCCAGAGGCGAGCTGATGGGCATCGGACTCTCCTTCTTCACCGAAGTCGTTGGCGCCGGGCCGCGCAAGCACTTCGACATCGTCGGCCTGGGCATGGCCGACGGCGCCGAGCTGCGGGTGCACCCCACCGGCAAGGCCGTCGTGCGGCTGTCGGTGCAAAGCCAGGGCCAAGGCCACGAAACCACCTTTGCCCAGATCGTCGCGGAGGAACTCGGCATCCCGCCGGAGAACATCGACGTCGTCCACGGCGACACCGATCAGACGCCGTTCGGGCTGGGAACCTACGGGAGCCGCTCGACGCCGGTCAGCGGCGGCGCGGTGGCGCTCGTGGCGCGCAAGGTGCGCGAGAAGGCGAAGCTGATTGCCGCGGCCATGCTGGAGACCCGCCCGGAGGACCTCGAATGGGAAAAGGGCCGCTGGTTCGTGAAGGGCGATCCCACCGCCGGGAAGACCATCGAGGACATCGCGATGGCGGCCCACGGGACCATGACGCTGCCTGAAGGCGTCGACGGCAACCTCGACGCGGAAGTCACCTACGACCCGCCCAACCTGACCTTCCCCTTCGGCGCCTACATCTGCGTCGTCGACGTCGACCCGGGCACCGGGCGCGTCGTGGTGCGGCGCTTCATCGCGGTGGACGACTGCGGGACCCGGATCAACCCGATGATCATCGAAGGCCAGGTCCACGGCGGCCTGACCGACGGCGTCGGGATGGCCCTGATGGAGATCATCGAGTTCGACGCGGACGGCAACAACCTGGGCGGCTCCTTCATGGACTACCTGATCCCCACGGCCATGGAAGTGCCGGACTGGGAGACCGGGTTCACGGTCACGCCCTCCCCGCACCACCCCATCGGCGCGAAAGGCATCGGCGAGTCCGCCACGGTCGGCTCGCCGCCGGCGATCGTGAACGCGGTGGTCGACGCGTTGGCGCCATTCGGGGTCACCCACATGGACATGCCGTGCACACCGGCCAGGGTCTGGGCAGCCATGCAGGGCCGGGCAAGGCCGCCGATCTGAGATGACCACCGCCGCAGAATCCCTTGCCGCCCGGGCCGCCGAACTCACCGCCCGCCGGGAGCCGTTCGTGCACGCCACGGTGGTCCGCGCCCAGCATCCCACCAGCGCCCGCGCCGGGGACACCGCCCTGGTGCTGCCCGGCGGCGAGATCCAGGGCTTCGTCGGCGGGAACTGCGTAGAGTCCTCGGTCCGGGAGTACGGCCTGCAGGTGCTCTCCTCCGGGGAACCCCTGTTGCTGCGCGTCCTGCCCGGGGAGCTGTCCCGCCGGGCCGAGGAAGGCGCCGTCGAGGTGTCCAACCCGTGCCTGAGCGGCGGTGCGATCGAGATCTTCCTCCAGCCGCGCCTCCCTGCGCCCCGGGTTGTGGTGGTCGGGGCCGCGCCGGTGGCGCAGGCCTTGGCCGCGCTGGGGTCCCGGGTGGGTTTCGACGTTGAGCTCGCCGACGGCGGGGCGGCCGAACCCCGCCCGGACGACGCCGCCCTGATCGTCGCTTCGCACGGCAAGGCCGAGGAGGGTGCCCTCGAAGCCGCGCTGCGCGCCGGCGTGCCCTACGTCGCCCTGGTGGCGAGCGCATCACGCGGCGCCGCCGTGCTGGACTCGCTCGACGTGGACGATGCGCTGCGCTCCCGGGTGTACACCCCGGCCGGCCTTCAACTGGGCGCCCGCACCCCCGGCGAAATCGCCCTGTCCATCCTCGCCCAGCTGGTCCAGGAGCGGGCCGCGGCACGGGACGGCGCTCAGCACAGCGCGCAGGCCGGCGGGGTTCCGGCGCCGTCCACCCCGCAACCGGAAACCGCGGTCGACCCCGTCTGCGGCATGTCCGTGCCAGCCGTCGAATCGTCGCTGCAGCTCGAGCACAACGGCGCCACCGTGTACTTCTGTTCCCCCGGCTGCCGCGCGGCCTTCCGCAAGGATCCGGAGCGCTATGCCCTCAGCAGCTGAAGCACCCCGCATGGCCGGCACCGCGGCCGTCATCCTCGCGGCCGGGGCGTCGGCGCGCCTGGGCCGGCCCAAACAGCTGCTGCCCTACGGCGACGGCGTGCTGCTGGACGCCGTGCTTGCGACCGCCCGGCGCTGCGGGTTCGGCCAGACCGTGCTGGCACTGGGCGGAGCGGCCGAGCAGGTCCTCGGGGCCGTGGACACCACGGGCTGCGAGGTGGCGCTCAACCCGGACTACGGCCAGGGATGTTCGTCTTCGATTGCCGCGGCGATGGCCGTGCTGCGGCCTGGCACCGAGGCGGTGGTGCTGCTGCTCGGCGACCAGCCCGGCATCCGGGTGGAGAGCGTGCCCCCGTTGCTGCAGGCACTGGCCCGGCCCGACGGTCCCGGAGCGGCGGTGTGCCGCTACGACGACGGCGTCGGCCATCCCCTTGCCTTCGGCCGGCGGCTGCTGCCTGAGCTGGCGTCGCTGCATGGCGACAAGGCCGTGTGGAAGCTGCTGGAGCAGCGCGCGGACGTCGTCGTCGAGGTTCCCACGCCGGGCAGCATCCCGCTCGACGTCGACACCGAGGAGGACTACCGGCGGGTGCTGGCCGAGCTGCAGGGGGCCGGGTGAACACGGCGGCCCGGACCGGGGCGGAGGCGGAAGTTCAGCGGCGGATCCCCGACGTCGCCTCGCTGATGGCGGCCCTGGACAAGCACGACTACCTGGCCGACACCGGGCTCGCCACCGCACTGTTCCTCGCGGTGCGGCTCCCCCAACCCATCCTGCTCGAGGGAGAGGCCGGCGTGGGCAAGACGGAGGCCGCGAAGACGCTGGCGCTGCTGCTGGACACCCCGCTGTACCGGCTGCAGTGCTACGAGGGGATCGACGCGGGCGAGGCACTCTACGAGTGGAACCACCAGCGCCAGCTGCTGGGCATCCGGCTGGCCGAGGCGCGCGACGCCGAGGTCAGCGAAGCCGAGCTGTTCGGCCCCCAGTACCTGCTGCGCCGGCCGCTGCTGCAGGCCATCGAACACCCGGGGCCGCGGCCGGCCGTGCTGCTGCTGGATGAGATCGACCGCGCCGACGCCGAGTTCGAGGCGTTCACCTTTGAGCTGCTCGCGGAGGCCTCGGTCACCATCCCGGAGCTGGGCACCATCCGCGCCACGCATCCGCCCATCGTGGTGCTGACCTCCAACCGCACCCGGGACCTGCACGACGCGCTGACCCGCCGCTGTCTCTACCACTGGATCGACTACCCCGGACCGGCCCGGATTGCCGAGATTGTGCGCCGCCGGGTGCCCGCCAGCAGCGGCCCGCTGGCGCTGCAGGCCGCGGCGGTGATCACGCGGCTGCGGACCCTGGACCTGGCCAAGCCGCCCGGGATTTCCGAGGCCATCGACTGGGTCTCGGCGCTCGCGGTGCTGGGCATCGAACGGATCGACGCCGCGACGGCCGAACAGACCTGGGGTTCGATCGTGAAAAACCGCGACGACTTGGAGCTCGTCGGCTCCCGCGGCGCGGCCTGGCTGGTGGACGGCACCGATGGCTGAACCGAGGCAGCCCCTCCCGATGCGCACGACGCCGGCCGCCGGCCCGCCGTTCGTCGAGGCCGCCTCCCTGGCTGCGGCCTTCATCACGGCCCTGCGGGGCGCGGGCGTCACGTGCTCGCCGGACCGGGCGGCCCGGCTGGCGGTGGCACTCCGGCTGGTCCCGCCGACGAACCTGGAGCGGTTGTACTGGACGCTGCGGGTGGTGCTGGTCTCCAGCCGTGAGCAGTTGCCGGTGTTCGACGCCGTGTTTGGCGCCGTCTTCCGGGGCGGCTTCGATCCCGCCGCCGCGCTGGACCGCCACGCCGGCGAACCGGTCCCGGTCCCGGCAGCGCCGCCTCCCGCGGACGGTTCGCACACCCGGGCCGCCGCCGACACCGGTCGAGAGACCGAGCCGGGCCGCGCCGCCCGGCCGCCGCACCCCGCGGTAGCCGCGGGCCGGGACGACGCCGGAGACCGGCAGGGACCGGAGCGCGAGGCCGTCCTCGCGATGGCGTCCACGGAAGAACACCTGCACGGGATGAACTTTGCCGAACTCACCGAGGCGGAAGCTGCCGAGATCCGCCGGCTGGCCACCCGGATCCTGCTGGCAACACCCGTGCGCCTGAGCCGGCGCACGCGCAAGTCGCCGCACAGCAGCGCACGCCTGGACATCCGGGCCACCGTGCGGGCAGCCCGCCGCTCCGGCTACGACTCCCCCAAGCTCCTGTACGCCCGGCGCCGCGAGCAACGCCGCAAGCTGGTGCTGCTCTGCGATGTCTCCGGCTCGATGGAACCGTACTCCCGGATTTTCCTCTCGCTGCTGCAGGGCGCCGTCGCGAAGGCCGGGGCGGAGGCCTTCGTGTTCTCCACCAGGCTGACGCGCCTGACCCGGCAACTGGCCCAGCGCGACCCGGACCTGGCCCTTGCGCAGGCGGCCGCCACCGCACCCGACTGGGCCAGCGGCACCAGGATCGCCGAGAGCCTCCGGAGATTCGTGGACGAGCACGGCCGCCGCGGCCTGGCCCGGGGTGCCGTGGTGGTGGTCTTCTCCGACGGCTGGGCGCAGGAGGACCCGGCGCAGGTCGGGGCCCAGATGGCCCGGCTGCGCAGGCTCGCGCACCGGGTGGTCTGGGTGAATCCGCGGAAGGCAGCACCGAACTATCAGCCGTTGGCCGGCGGGATCGCCGCCGCGCTGCCCTACTGCGACGCGTTCGTCAGTGGACACAGCTTCACGGCCCTGGCGGAGTTGGCGGCGGCAATCCGGGGCGACGACCCGCCCGTGCCGGCAGGCCGCATAGGTGGAAGACAAGTGATCGCAAGTCAAGGGAGCAGCTAATGCAGATTGACAGCAGTTTCTCGGTGGTTGCACCGATCGGCAAGGTCTGGGACACGCTGATGGATTTCGAGCGGGTGGCCGGTTGCCTCCCTGGCGCGCAGATCCTGAACAAGCTATCCGACGACGCCTACCAGGTGGGCATGACGGTGAAGCTGGGCCCGGTGAACATGCAGTACAGGGGCCTGCTCAACGTCCTGGAGCGGAACGCCGCCGAGCATCGGGCCGTACTCGGCGGCAAGGCGCAGGAAACCCGCGGCCAGGGCACCGCGGAAGCCAAGGTCACGCTGGCCCTGGCGGAAGAGGGGACCACGACGCGCGGGACGGTCAGTGCCGATCTGGCGCTCTCCGGCAAGGCCGCGGCGATGGGCAAGAGCGTGATCGGCAGCGTCACCGAGCAAATGATGGGGCTCTTCGCGGCCAACCTGCAGGCCATGCTCGCCGAACCGACTGTCGGAGAGTCCCCGACCGTAGCGGCAGCGTCGACCGCTGCCGCTCCCGCAGGGCCGGGCACCGCTCCGCCGGCGGCTCCCGCTGCCGCAACCGCAGGCACCGCACCGGCGGGGCCCAAAACACCAGGGCCGTCGTCGGGCAGCCTTGACGCCTTCAGCCTCGCGAAGGGCATCGCTGCCGACCAGCTCTCCAGCCCCGGCAAAGTCCTCGGCCTGGTCGCCGCAGTGGCCTGCGTGGCTTACTGGGCCGGCCGGCGCTCGGCCCTCCGGATGCTCCGGCTCTGCGGAAGGCTCTAGGGAGAAGCCCATGCGGGACGTGCTGGAGGCCATCCTGCCGGACTGGCGGCAGGGCAGGACTGCCGGCCTGGCCACCGTCGTGAACACGTTCAAGTCCGCCCCGCGGCTTCCCGGCGCGTCGATGCTGGTCACCGCCGGCGGTGCCGCCGTGGGATCGGTTTCCGGCGGCTGCGTCGAGGGCGCCGTGTACGAGCTGGCCACCCAGGTCAAGGACGACGGCGTCCCGGTGCTGGTGCGGTACGGGATCAGCGACGACGACGCGTTCGCCGTCGGCCTCACCTGCGGCGGCATAATCGACATCTTCGTCGAGCCGGTCTCGCAGCAGCGCTTCGCCGAGCTCGACGGCGTACGGCAGGACATTGAGGATGAAAGGCGGGTGGGCGTTGCCACGGTGATCGAGCACCCGGACAGCAGCTGGCTGGGACGGCACCTGGTAGTGCGACCGGGCGGCTTCGAGGGGAACCTGGGCTCCGAGCGGGCCAACCTCGCCGTCGGCGACGACTGCCAGGGTTACCTGGCTGCGGGGCGTACCGGCATCCTGAGCTACGGTCCCGACGGGGAGCGGCTGGACAGCGGGATGCGGGTCTTCTTCACCAGTTACGCCCCGCCGCCGCGGATGCTCGTTTTCGGGGCCATTGACTTCGCCTCGGCACTCGCGCGGCTCGGGACCTTCCTGGGCTACCGGGTGACGGTTTGCGACGCCCGCGCCGTATTCGCCACGCCGGCCAGGTTTCCCGAGGCCGCCGAGGTGGTCAACGAATGGCCGCACCGCTACCTTTCCCGGCAACAGGAGCAGGGACTGGTGGATGAACGGACCGTCATCTGCGTGCTCACGCACGACCCGAAATTCGACATTCCGCTCTTGGAGGTGGCCCTGCGCGGACGGCCGGTGGCCTTCGTCGGTGCCATGGGCTCGCGGCGTACCCACGAGGACAGAATGAGGCGCCTGCGAGAGGCGGGGCTGGGCGGGGCGGAACTGGCCCGGCTGCACAGCCCCGTGGGCCTGGACCTCGGCGCACGGACCCCGGAGGAGACGGCGGTGTCCATCGCCGCGGAAATCATCGCCAAGCAGTGGAGCGGCAGCGGCGAACCGCTGCGGCAGCTGGACGAGCGGATCCACCACGAGGAACAGAACCGCGAGCAGCAGCAGGCCTAGCGGCTGCCCGGCTACAGGGCTGCCCGCAGCCCAGGAAGCTCACCGCTCAGCGCGCGGCGGCGGGGACGGCCGAGAGCAGCTCCCGGTAGCGCGCGGCGTGCGCGGTCAGTTCCTCCGCCGTCACCCTCGGGGCCGCATGCAGGACCAGCGGGTCTGCCATTTCCAAGCCGCAGAGGTGCGCGGTGGCCTCTAGGGGACGCAGCAGCTCGGCCATGGTGAAGCGGTTGTGCCCCGTCGGCGTATATGAGGATTCGGGGCCGCCGGTGGAGATGACCAGCTGCAGCCGCTTGCCGTGCAGGGCGTCCCCGCCGGCGCCGTAGGCGAAACCGTAGGTGAGCACCTGGTCCATCCACTCCTTCAGCACACCTGGAACGGAGTACCAGTGCCACGGGAACTGCAGGACGATGGTGTCATGCCCGCGCAGGAGTTCCTGCTCCCGGGCGGCGTCGACGCGCCGGTCCGGGTACGCGGAGGCGAGTTCCCGGACGGTCACGCCGTCGAGGTCCCTGATGGCGGCGGCGAGCTGCGCGGTGATCCGGGACGCCGCCAGGTCAGGGTGGGCGACGACGACGAGCGTGCGGTGTGCGGTCATGGAAAGTTTGTGCTTCTTTCAGAATCGGGTTCGAGGCCTACCAGCGCGCTGCTGAGCCGCCAGAGGAGGTCGGCATCGGCCTGGTTGTAACTGCGTTTTGATGATTTCCTGGCTGTGCTGTTGGCAAAGTACTGGCCCGTGACATTGTCAAGCTCGGGCGCCGAGGCGAGGTGTATGGAGGTCCGGGCGCCTTGCTCCGGAGTCTTCATCCAGCGCTGGATCAGCGGCGTCAGGAACGCCTGCACCCGGCCCGGATCTTCCGCGCCGAACGCTGTCGCCACCACCCCGGGGTGCAGCGCGTTTGCCGTCACCCTGGTGCCGGCGAGCCGGGCGGCAAGGCCGTAGGTGAACAGGACATTCGCCAGTTTCGATTGGTTGTACGCGCGCTGGCCCGAGTAGGAGTGTTCGCCCTGCAGATCCGCGAAGTCCATGCGGCCCATGGCCTGGGCCCCTGAGGAGACTGTCACGACCCGTGCCGGCCCGCTCTCCTGCAACCGCTCCAGGAGCAGGTTGGTGAGCAGGAAAGGCGCGAGGTGGTTGAGCGCGAAGGTGTGTTCGAGTCCGTCAACGGTGGTGCGGCGGCTGTTCCAGAATCCGCCCACATTGTTGACCAGGACATCGAGGCGGTCCAGGGCCTGCAGCACCTCGTCGGCCAGGCGGCGGACCTCCTGCTGGGACGACAAATCTGCGATGAACACCTCGACGGGGGCCGACGCTACCGTGCGGATCTCCTCCGCTGCCCGCGCCGCCCGGTCAGCGTCGCGTCCCGTGATGGCCACCCGGGCGCCCCGGGCCGCCAGACCCAGCGCTGTGGCCTTCCCGATTCCGCCGGTGCCACCGGTGATCAGGACCGTCTTGCCTGCCATGGATCGCATTCGGGGCTCGCTCTCGCTGCTGGTTCGCCGGTCCACGCTTCCGCCTGCGGACCTAGACAGGACTGTCTATGCCGAACGAAGCTACCAGACAGAATTGTCTGTGCACAAGCCGGGGCCGTCGACGGCCGGAGCTGCCGCGCCGCGCGGGCCAGCCGCGGGCGTAAGCTCGTGCCATGGCGAGATATTTCGATGTGCACCCCGACAACCCGCAGCCGCGATCCATCACGCAGGTGGTGGAGATGGTCAAGTCCGGCGGCCTGATCGCCTACCCGACCGACTCCTGCTACGCCCTCGGCGCACAGCTGGGAAACCGGGACGCGCTGGACAGGATCCGCGCCATCCGGCACCTGGACGATAAGCACCACTTCACTCTGGTCTGCAAGGACTTTGCCCAGCTCGGCCAGTTTGTCCAGATCGACAACGACGTGTTCCGCAGCATCAAGGCCGTGACGCCGGGCAGCTACACCTTCATCCTGCCCGCTACCAAGGAAGTGCCGAAGCGGCTGCTGCACCCCAAGAAAAAGACGGTCGGTGTGCGCATCCCGGACAACAAGGTGGTCCAGGCGCTGCTGGCCGAACTCGGCGAGCCATTGCTCTCCAGCACGCTGCTGCTCCCGGACGAGGAAGAGCCGCTGACCCAGGGCTGGGAAATCAAGGAGAGGCTGGACCATGTGGTGGACGCCGTCATTGACTCCGGGGACTGCGGAGCCGAGCCGACAACCGTCATTGATTTCTCCAGCGGCGTCGCCGAGGTCGTCCGCCACGGCATGGGCGATCCGTCGAGGTTCGAATAACGCCGGGAACAGCGACCGCCGGCTTGGCCCGGCGGGTACTTGCCGCGACGCCCCCGGCCCCCTAGTGTTCGGATCATGGCCGCGCCCGGGGGAAACGCACGCTGTCGACAACGCATGACGCCGACGCTGCTGTCCGTGGCGTGCCTCGTCATTGGGGCGGTGACGGCGGGCTGCGGTTCGGCTCCGCCGGCGGAGCCGGCCGGCGAGCCAGCACTGACCAAGCTGCCGGCAGCCTCGGCCGCGGCCGGGACGGGAGCCGGACTGTCGCCGGGCATGACCCTGGCGCCGGCGCCGCCCGTTCCGCCAGCCCCCGCCCGGCACGGTGCAGATGAATGCCTGCCGCAGCATGCCGGGGTCGCCGCGGCCAACGGGCCCCTTGAGTGCCAGTACTTCACTTCAGGCTCGATGATGCCGGCCTCTGTGCCCCGGGGTCCGGGACTGAGTTCCGGCGACTACGCCGTAAGGTTCAGCAGCGTGGGTGGCCACGCACTGATGACAGTGCGGATCCGCTGCGCTTCGTACGTGGTCAGGGTCGGCATTGCCGGCGAAACAATCACACCGGACCCGCGGACACTGGAAAGCTTTGTGGGCACGTGCAACTTCCCGTGGGACCAGGAACAAGCACGGATGAAGCGCTACCTTCAGGCTCCGCTTCAGTTTGCGCGCCGGGAAAGCGGCATTGTGCTGCACAACCCGGAATGGGGAGTCACGCTGTTCGGCACCCCGTACGAGGCCGCCTGATCCCCCAGACCCCTCCTCCCGGGCCCGTGCCCGCACGTCCGGCCGGAACCTTCAGCAGGGTCGGTCAAATGTCAGCCCCCGGGGCTACACTTTAATTCGAACATATATTCGAAAAAGGGTGTGTTGTGGGCGTAATCATCGGGCCGCGCGTGATAGATGCGGGCACTTCCCTGCTGTCGGTCCTGGTCTCGCCGGTGGCGGTCGCCGCCGGCTATCCGTCGCCGGCGCAGGACTACTTTGACGGCAGGATCGACCTCAACGAGCACCTGATCAAGGACATCACCAGCACCTACGTCGTGCGGGTGTCAGGGGACTCGATGGAGGGCGCCGGCATCAGCGACGGGGACGAGTTGATCGTCAACCGGGCGCTCGAGCCGCGCGACGGGTGCGTCGTCGTCGCCGTCCTCGACGGCGAACTCACCGTCAAGCGCCTCCGCGTCACCCCGTCAGGCGTGGTCCTGCAGGCGGACAACCCGCGCTACCCCGACATCCGGGTCCCCGCCCTCTCCGACCTGGTCATCTGGGGCGTCGCCACCCGGTGCCTGCACCATGTCTGAGACCAATGTCTGAGCCCCATGCCTGAGGCCCGGCCCGGCGGCAGTATTGCCCTCGTGGATGTGAACTGCTTCTATGCCAGCGCCGAACGCGCGTTTGATCCCTCACTGGAGGGCAGACCGGTGGTCGTGCTGTCCAACAACGATGGTTGCGCCGTCACCCGTTCGCCCGAGGCAAAGGCCCTCGGCATCCCGCTCGGGGAACCGTGGTTCAAACTCGCCCCGCGGGCCAAGGAGTGGGGGCTCGTGGCCAAGTCCAGCAATTACGAGCTCTATGGCGACATCAGCGCGCGGGTGATGGAACTCCTGGGCCGGTATTCGGCCTGGCTGGAGGTCTACAGCATTGACGAGGCCTTCCTGGGCGTGCGCGGAAACCCGGAGGAACTGCTGCTGCTGGGGCAGGCCATGAAGACGGCGGTCCGGCGGAACGTCGGTGTTCCGGTGTGCGTCGGCATTGCCGGGACCAAGACCCTGGCGAAACTGGCCAACAAGTGGGCCAAACACAACCCGGCGTTCGACGGCGTCTGCCACTGGGATTCCGTTCCCGCCGACCGGCAGGAACGTCTCATGGCCGGCCTGTCCGTGATCGAGCTCTGGGGCGTTTCCACGCGCCTGACCAAACGGTTGAACGCGCTGGGGATCCATACCGTGCTTGACCTTGCCAGGGCGGACCCGGTCCGGATCAGGGACCGTTTCTCGGTGGTGCTTATGCGCACGGTCTTGGAACTGCGGGGGACGCCCTGCATCCCGCTCGAAGAGGAACGCATCGGCCGCGACCAGCTGATCTTCAGCAGGTCGTTCGCGACGCCGATCAGCACACCGGCCGGAATGCGCCAGGTCGTCGGGATCTACGCGCAACAGGCCAGCGCCCGGCTCGCCCGGCACGGCCTGCAGGCCAAAGTCCTGACTGCTTTTGCCGCCACATCCCACTACAACCCCCGGGACAGTTCGCACCCCTCGGTGTGCGTTTCGCTGCCGATGCCCACCGCGGACCCGGTGCTGCTGGCCAGGGCTGCCTACGCCCTGCTCCCCCGGATCGACGACGGCGTCAAGTATGCGCGGGCCGGCATCATGGTGACCGACCTGCGCCCGACAGCCAACCAGGCCCCGCTGGCCGTGTTCGAGAACCCGCATGAGGAGCGCGGCATCGGCCCGCTGCTGGAGGAGGTCAGCCGGAAGTACGGCCGGGGCTCCATTGGTCTGGGCCACGCCGGAATCCGCGGCGGCCCCGACTGGACGATGAAGCGCGACATGCTCTCCCCGCGCTACACAACCCACTGGGACGAACTCCCCTTGGTCAAGGCCGCCTGACGGCGCCGGCACGAAGGTAGGACCGGGGCACCGTGGCACTGTGGCACCGGGGCACCGCAGTGCGCCATGCCGCCCGGACTCCGGCGCGCAGCGCCGCCCTGATCGATCAGGCCGTGGTCCGGACCCGCTGCAGGAAGGAATCCAGGATCCGTCCGGCGTTCTCACCTAGCCGGTCATCGACCGCCGGACTCTGCGGTCCCGCCACGTGCAGCCGATCCCACAGCAACAGGAGGGCCGCCAGCACCTCGGAGAGCCCCGTATCCGCCTCCGCGCGCCGCCGCAGCAGCCGGAGGTGCGCCGCCTGCAGGGCCGGTCCCGGAGAGCAGGCCAGGTCGCGGCTGAAGAGGCGGCGGCAACGGTCATAGGCGGACAGGCCCTCGACCGGGAGGCCCGCGATTTCATACGCCGCCACCAGGGCCAGCCAGGCCCGTTCATTCAGCGGCTCCAGCCGGACGGCCGACTGCGCCCAGCGGATCCCGTCGTCGTGACGACCCAGGAGCGTTGCCGCCTCGGCGGCGGAGATCATGGCCGCCACGCGTTCGGCGGCGTGACGAGTACGGGCTTCGTCGGCCCAGTCGGCGACGAGTTCAAAACCGAGGAGAGGCTTGGCGGAGAGTTCCAGCGCTTCGACTAGGAACCGATAGGCCCTCGCCGGCGCGGCAAGGTCAGCTGCGCTGAGCAGGCAGCGGAAGCGCGAGAGGTCCAGGTCCACGAGGCCGGGATCGAGCACGTATCCGCTGTTCGCGGTCCGGAGTGGTCCCGTTTTGGTCTGTCCCGGCTGGATTGCCCGGCGGATGCCGCTGACATAGCTCTCCAGCGTGGCCACGGCCCCGTCGCTGGCACTTGGCCCCCAGAGGATTTCGATCAGCCGGGTCTTGGAGACAGGCGTGCCCAGGTTCAGCAGGAGAATTTCCAGAATGTGCCGCGGCTTGCAGCCGCCCAGATCCGCGGCCGTGAGTGCCACACCCTCACGGCGGACTTCCAGTGATCCAAAAAGCTGAACCGATATGGCTGGTGCTGTTGCCGGCAAGTTGTGCATGATGTTCTCCGATTTCCCGGGCCCCGTTGCAATCGCGTTGGTCAAAGACATGCCGCCTCCCGGAGCCACCGTGACACGGTGGCCCGGAGGCAGCAAGCGTAGGAAACTACCCGATTTTCGGGAGGCCAAAAGTCGGGTAGGGGCATCCGTGCGTTGAGTACGCACCCCCGAGGAAATACAGGTAGCCGGCAGCCTGGCCAAGTAGCTTCCGGGGGCAAGCAGGGCTCCTTCAAGTAGCTGCACCCTCACCCGGGTCTGTCGCGCCGGGCCGTCGTTCGCTCCACGCCCCCCTCGGAGCGCCCGGGAATTTCGGCTGAAGACCCCGCCGGCGCACCGGCGCCATGTGCCCGTAACGGGAGCAGAATTGAAGCAGGCAACTTCACGTCCACAGCCGCGTCAAGGTCTAAGAGGGTGCGCTATGAACACCGGGAATGTTCGCGTCACGCTGCTGCTCGCGGCGGTCCTGCTGGGTGCCGCGGGATGCGCACCGGGAGGCGGGAACACGGCTCCGGCGAGCGCATCCGCGAAAGAGGGCATGCAGATGGGCTCCGGAGCCTCCGGCGGCCCGCCCGGCAGTTCGTCCGCGGCGGCGTCGACGGCGGCGATCACCGTGCGCGACTTTGCGTACGGCACGCCGCTGGTCGTCGCCGCCGGGGCGCAGGTCACCGTGACGAACATGGACAGCGCCGAGCACACGGTCACCGCGGACGACGGCCCGGCGTTCGACGTCGACGTCAAGGGCAGCGGCGGCACCGCCACCTTCACCGCGCCGTCAAAGCCGGGAACGTACGCCTATCACTGCACCTTCCACCCCGGCATGCACGGAACGCTGACGGTCAAGTGAACGTCCCGATCCGCAGTGGGACGCGGGGACGGGACCTGGCCCTGCGGTCGCTGACGGCCGTGGCCCTGCTGATCGACGCCGGGGTCCACCTCCATCTCGCACCCGGCTACCAGGCCGGATCCCCGCAGGGTATCGGCCAGGGCACCCTCTTCCTGCTCGAATCCGCGGCGGCGGCGCTCGCCGCCCTGGCGGTCCTCCTGCGCGGCAGCAGGACCGCCTATGCGTTCGCCTTGCTCGTGGCGTTGAGCGCCTTCGCTGCCGTCGTGTTCTACCGCTACGTGGACCTGCCCGCATTCGGCCCGTTTCCGGCCATGTACGAGCCCGTCTGGTACCCGGAGAAGACGGTCAGCGCCATTGCGGAGGGTGCCGGAGTTGCGCTGGCGGGCATCGGCCTGGCTTGGACCCGGCACGCCGGCCAGCCCTCGCCGACCGGCCCGCCAGTCCGCCGCCGCCCTGACCGACCCCCGAGCTGAGAAGTGCGTTGTTAGCATTGGGGGCGAGGTGACCATGCCCCACAGATTCCCGCGCCGTGCGGCGGCCGACGTGACCGCCGCCGTGGCTGCCTACCTCGGCGCCGGCAGCTGGCTCGCATGCCTTGGCTCCCCCGGCGTTACAGCCGGTGTCCTGGCCGTCGGCGCCGGCGCCGCCGTGCTCGTCCGTACGGCCGGGTCCATCCTGCTGCGGGAGCCCCGCGTGTGCACGCCGGCCGACCGCGTCACCCTGGTCCGCGCCGTGCTGGTGGCGTGTTGCGCTGCCCTCACGGTCGCCGGCATCCTTGGCCGGCAACCGCCCGCCGCGGTCCTCGTCTTCCTGGGCGCCGCAGCCTTCGCGCTCGACGCCCTGGACGGTCCTGTGGCGAGGCGGACCGGGACCGCGTCCGCGGCGGGAGCGCGCCTGGACACCGAGACCGATGCGGCGCTCACCCTGGTGCTGTCCTGCGCCGCCGCGGTGTCCACCGGGGCGTGGGTCCTCCTGATCGGACTCATGTACTACGCGTTTGCCGTCGCGGGCAGGTTCCGTCCGGGCCTGCAGAAGACTCTTCCCCCGTCGCCCCTCCGCAAGGCCATCGGTGCACTTCAGCCCTTTGCCCTGCTGCTGGCCCTGACGCCGGGTGTCCCGTCCGCGGCGGGCACGACGGCGCTCCTCGTGGCGCTTGCGCTCCTACTCTTCTCGTTTGGCCGTGACACCGCCGCGCTGGAGCGGCTGCACCGCTCCGGCCCCGTTGCTGCCGCCACTCCGGGCACCTTCAATAGCTGAAGTACCGGTGCTACCTTGCAGTGATGGACACTCGAACCGAATCAATCCCGGTGTTGGACCTGGGTGCGGCGAGAAACGACGACGGTTCATTCAACCCCGCCTTTGTTGCCGACCTCCGCGACGCCAGCCACCGGGTGGGCTTCTTCCAGTTGATCGGCTATGGCGCCACCGGCGCGCAAGTCGATGAGCTCTTCGACGTCACGCGCCGGTTTTTCAATCTTCCGGAAGCGGACCGGCTGGCGCTGGACAACCGCAAGTCGCCGCATTTCCGCGGCTACACGCGGCTCGGCCACGAAGTGACGCAGGGACGGCCGGACGCACGGGAACAGCTGGACTTCGGTCCCGAGCGCCCCGCCCTGCGCGACTACCCGGCCGAGCAGCCGTACTGGCTGATCCAGGGGCCCAACCTCTGGCCGGATAAGGCCCTCCCGGAGCTACGCACCGTCGCCATGGCCTGGGCCGACCGAATGTGCGTGGTGGGCGCGGAACTGCTGCGCGCGATCGCGGTCTCGCTGGAACTTCCGGAAGACCACTTCGCCGCCGCCTTCGAGGGGACACCCGCGTGGATGGCCAAGCTCACGCACTACGTCGGCGGCGTGGTCCCGGCGGCCGGAACCCAGGGCGTCGGTGCGCACGCCGACTACGGCTTCGTCACCCTCCTGCTGCAGGACCGGGTGGGCGGCCTGGAGGTGCGGCCGCACGGCAGCGACGACTGGATTCCGGTGGCGCCGCTCGAAGGGGCTCTGGTGGTGAACCTGGGCGAAATGCTGGAGGTTGCGACCCAGGGGTACCTCTCGGCGACGATCCACCGGGTGCAGGCGCCGCCGCCCGGCGTCGACCGCTATACGGTTCCGTTCTTCTGGTCGCCGCGGCTGGACGCCGTCATCGATCCGGTCCCGCTGCCGCCGGCCCTGGCGGCGCAGTCCCGCGGGCTTTCGGACGATCCGGACAACCCGATGCTCGCCTCCTACGGGGCGAACGTGCTCAAGGGCTGGCTCCGCGCCCACCCCGAGGTCGCCAGGCTGCACCACCCCGAACTGGTCCAGTAAGAGGGTCCGTTTCTAGTCCTTGCTCCGGGCCCGGCTGGGCTGCACCCGCGGCGGCTCGCCGGGCATTTTCGGGAAGTCGGGCGGGAAGGGAAGCTCGCCGAGACCCGCGGCCACGTCCCGTTCCCACCACCCGAGCAGGGCCTCGATGGAGCCTGGGCTGGCATGCATGTCCGCCCACGGATCCCCGGTGGCCTTGAGCCGGGCGGGAACGGTGGCGACGGTGAAGTCCTTGGGGTCCGCGCCGTCCAGCTCGTCCCACTCCAGCGGGCAGGATACGGTGGCGTCGGGCAGCGCCCGCGGGCTGTAGGCCCCGGCCATGGTGCGGTCACGGTTGGCCTGGTTGAAGTCGATGAACACCCGCGTGCCGCGTTCCTCCTTCCACCACGCTGTGGTGACCTTCTCCGGCATCCGGCGCTCGAGTTCGCGCGCGGCGGCGATGACGGCGTGCCGCACCTCGAGGAACTCATGCGCGGGCTCGATCGGTGCGAAGACGTGGAGCCCGCGGTTGCCGGAGGTCTTGATGAAGGCCGTCAGCCCCGCTTCGGCCAGCACCTTGCGCAGTTCCTGGGCCGCCGGCACGGCGTCCCGGAAGCTGGTGCCCGGCTGCGGGTCAAGGTCGATCCGCAGCTGGTCCGGGTTGTCCGGGTTCGCAGCCCGCGACGCCCACGGGTGGAAGACCACCGTGTTCATCTGCACCGCCCACACCGCGGCGGCTATCTCATCGATCACCAGCTGGGGATGCGACCGGCGGCTCGGATAGACCACGTCCACGGCCCGCACGAAGTCCGGGGCCCCCTTGGGCGGGTTCTTCGAGAAGAACTGCTCGCCGTCGACGTCGCCGGAGAACCGCTGCAACGTGATGGGGCGGCCGCCATTAGCAGCCAGGAATGCGTCCCCGACGGCGACCATGTAGTGGGCCAGGTCCAGCTTGCTCAGGCCCGCTTCGGGCCACAGCAGCCTGCTGGGACTGGAGATCCTGACTTCCCTGCTGCCGTCTGGTCCCGCAACGGAGACCGTCGTTTCTTCCCGCGCCATGAGGATCAAGCTACCCCGGGGCGCTGTCCAAGGAAAGGAGGCAGCGTCAGGGCCGGCGGACGGTCTTGTAGATTTCGAACCAGACCACCCCGGCGGCCCCGGCCACGAGCGCCAGCAGCCAGTCCCCCGGCCCCAGCGGCCCCAGGTCGAAGGCGCCGCGCAGCCCCGGGACGCTCAGCAGCACCACCAGGAACAGCGCCGCACCGCCGACCACCCACTTCAACGTCCGGTTCCGGCGCTCGCGGAACGTCCGCCAGACCGGCAACCGCCAGGACCGGTTCACCAGGATCAGCGACAGGTTGCCGATGACCAGGGTGGCGAAGGAGACCGAACGGACGACGTCGTCCGCCTTCCCGCTGCCGATGCTCCAGAGGTAGACGCCGACGACGGCCGCCAGCACGGCGAGCCCCTGGCAGGCGGCGATGACCAGGACCCGGCGGCCGAAGATGCCCTGGCCGGCCTTGCGCGGCGGCTGGTCCATGATCGCCGGGTCGATCTCCTCGGCTTCGAAGACCACGGAGCACGCCGGGTCGATGATGAGTTCCAGGAACGCGATCTGGACCGGCAGCAGCACCAGCGGCCACTCGCTGACGAAAACCGGCAGCAGGGACATGCCGACGATCGGGACGTGGACGGCGATGGTGTACGCCAGCGCCTTGCGCAGGTTGTCGAAGATCCCGCGGCCCTGGCGGATGCCGCCCGCGATGGAACTGAAATCGTCGTCGGTGATGACCAGGTCCGCGGATTCGCGGGCCACATC
This sequence comes from Arthrobacter sp. YAF16, assembly GCF_052113385.1. Classification (NCBI taxonomy): domain Bacteria; kingdom Bacillati; phylum Actinomycetota; class Actinomycetes; order Micrococcales; family Micrococcaceae; genus Arthrobacter; species Arthrobacter sp. YAF16. The sequence continues at coordinate 58,868 of NZ_JBFRDC010000005.1, read as the reverse complement.
GGTGCCGCGCGCGCCCATGGCGATGCCAATGTCCGCCGCGCGCAGGGCCGGGGCGTCGTTGACGCCGTCGCCGGTCATGCCGACCACCTCGCCGTTGACCTTGAGGGCACGGATCAGCCGGAGTTTCTGCTCCGGCACCATCCGTGCGAACACGCTGACGGTCCGGATGCGCCGGGCCAGTTCATCATCCGCCATGGCCTCGAGCTCGGGGCCTGTGATGACGCCCGCGCCGTGGTCCAGGCCGATCTCGCGGGCGATCGCCAAAGCCGTTCCGGGATAGTCCCCGGTGATCATCACGGTCCGGACCCCCGCCCGCGCGCAGGCCGCGACGGCGTCGGCCGCGCCAGGCCGCAACGGGTCGTTCAGGCCCACGAGGCCGAGGTACTCAAAGTCGAAATCACGCTGGAATTCCGGCAGGCTCCCGGCCCGGTCGAACACGGCGCGCGCCACGGCGAGGACCCGTTGGCCGCCGGCGGTGGCCGTCTCGACTTCGGAGGTGAGGACCGCAAGCTGGGCCGGGTTCAGGCGGCACAGCCTGGCAATCGCTTCCGGGGCACCCTTGGCGGCCACGACGTAGCGGTTTCCGTCGGGCGCGCGCCAGACGTGCGAGAGGGCCAGCAGGCCTTCGGAGAGCGGGTACTCCCGCACCAGTTCCCAGTCGGCGTGCAGGTGTTCGCTGTCGGCGAGGTACTTCGCGCCCACCGCTTTGAAGGCCTTGTCCATCGGATCGAAAGGATCCACCGGGGAGGCGAGCACACCGAACTCCGCGATCGCGTGGAAGGCCTCCGGCAGCGGCCGGTCGTCGACGGTGAAGCTCTGTCCCCCGACCACCAGCTGGCGCACGGTCATGCTGTTCAGGGTCAGGGTACCGGTCTTGTCTACGCAGATGACGGTCGCCGCACCCAGGGCCTCGATCACCGGCGAGCGCCGGGTCAGCACATGCTTTTGCGACATCCGCCACGCGCCGAGGGCCAGGAACACGGTCAGCACCACCGGGAACTCCTCGGGCAGCATCGCCATCGCGGTCGCGATGCCGGCCAGCAGTCCTTCCAGCCAGTTCCCCCGGGTCAGCCCGTACACGACCACGACGACGGCGGCGGCCGCCAGGCCGAACACGGCCACATACCGGACCAGCCGGTCGATTTCCCGTTGCAGCGGGGTGGGTTCCTGTTCGATGGAGCGCAGGGCCGAGCCGATGCGGCCCAGTTCGGTGCCCGCTCCCGTCGCCTTGACCAGCGCCAGGCCGTGGCCCTTCACCACCAGGGTGCCGGAGAAGATCCAGGGCGTCGCGTCCCCGCCTGGCCGGCCCAGCGCCTCCGCCGCGGCAAGGGCCGCGTCCGGTACCTTGCGGACCGGGACCGACTCCCCGGTCAGGGCGGATTCGTCCGCCGCGAAGTTGCGGGCCTCCAGCAGCACCGCGTCGGCCGGCACCCGGTCCCCTTCGGCGAGCACGGCGAGGTCCCCGCGCACCACCTCGCGCCCGGGGATGCGTATCTGCTCCCCGTCGCGGACCACGAGTGCGCGCGGGGAGGACAAATCCCGGAGGGCTGCGAGGGCGTTCTCGGTCTTGCGCTCCTGATAGATGGAAATACCGATCACCACCACGACGAAGGACATCAGCAGCACGCCGTCGAGCAGTTCGGCCAGCAGGAAGTTCACGGTCCCGGCGACCAGCAGCAGGAGCAACATGGGCTGGCGGATCACGGCCCAGCTCTGCTGCAGGAGATTGCGCGGCTTCGCTGTCGGAAGCTCGTTCGGCCCCTCGGCCGCCAGCCGCCGGGCTGCCTCCGCTGCGGAGAGCCCCTCCGCGACGGCGGCGGCCGGTCCGGGTGTCATCAGAGCCAGGCGGTCCGGCGCAGCGGGGGTTCGGCGCCACCGGCGCGCTGCACCAGGACTTGGTTCACTCCCGTGGTTCCGGCCTCGAATCCCAGCGCACTGGCGGCCATATAGAGCCGCCAGACCCGGGCCCGGCCCGGACTGCTGGCCCGAACGGCCTCGTCCCAGTGGCGTTCCAGGTTCTGCACCCATGCCCGCAGGGTCAGCGCGTAGTGCGGGCGCAACGCCTCGACGTCGAGCACTTCCAGGCCGCTGGCCTCCAGGGCGCCGATCATCTCGGTGAGGCTGAGCATCTCGCCGTCCGGGAAGACGTAACGCGGGATGAAGGAGTTCGGATCGGGGTCGGTCGGTCCGGCGTTCCAGGAGATGGCGTGGTTCAGCAGCCGGCCGCCGGGGCGGAGCAACCCGTGCAGCCGGGAGGCGTAGTGGCCGATCTGTTCGCGGCCCACATGCTCGGACATGCCGATGGAGCTGATCGCATCGAACGGTCCGTCCGACACGTCGCGGTAGTCCTGGATCCGGATCTCGACCCGGTCCGTCAGCCCTGCTTCCGCCACCCGTTTCCGTGCCAGTTCCGCCTGCTCGGCGGACAGGGTGACGCCGACGACGTCGGCCCCGTAGCGTTCAGCGGCGTGGATGGCGAAGCTGCCCCAGCCGCAGCCAACGTCCAGCACCCGCATGCCTGGCCGGAGTCCGAGCTTGCGGCAGACCAGATCAAGTTTTGCTTCCTGCGCCGCGTCCAGGCCCGTCCCGGGAGTGTCCCAGACCGCGCAGGAGTAAACCAGGGACGGGCCAAGCACGAGGGCGTAGAAGCTGTTCCCGACGTCGTAGTGGTGCGAGATGGCGGCGGCGTCGCGCCTGCGGGAATGCCGCCGGCCCTTGCGCGCCACGCGGGCCTCCTCGGGGGGCGGGGCCGGGTTCGGTCCCAGCGCGCCGAGCCGCACCGCGGCCGCGGCCAGGGTCCCCAGTTCCCGGACGGTGGGGCGCCGGAACGGCCCGGGCTCGGCGAATTTCCCCGCCGAGCTGAGGGCGGCGAAACTGGCAAAGATGTCGCCGGGCGCCTCAATCTCGCCGGCGACGTAGGCCCGGCTCAGGCCCAGCTGGCCGGGCGAGAAGAGGATCCGCCGCAGCGCCCGGCGTGAGTGGAACACCAGCAGCGGGGCGCCCTCCGGTCCGGCTTCCGAACCGTCCCAGGCGCGCAGCCGGAGCGGAATGTCCGTGGTACCGAGCACGATGGCCAGCGCAGCGGCCAGCCGCGACGCGGCTCCAGCAGTAGTCGACATGGTTCTTTCCTCTCAGCCGGTGGCTTGCCCCAGCCCCAATCTATTGGCAACCGGGACGCCCGAACAGGGGCCGGACGTCCCGGAATCGCGCGCTTCGGCAACGGTCGGCGGGCCGCTCTGGTGCTCGCCGCGGCCGGTGATTAGGGTGGCAGACATGGCTGAGGCATTTTCGTCCCTCGTGGACGCGTTCAAGAACGTGGGGGTGTCCCGGGCGTACGGCGCTCCCGTGCAGCTCGACGGCGAGGAACTGATCCCCGTGGCGCTGGTGTCGTTCGGGTTCGGCGGCGGGAGCGCCCCGGCCTCCGAGGACGCTCCCGCGGGGTCCGGCGGCGGGGGCGGCGGCTTCGTCCTGCCGCTTGGCGTTTATGCCCGCAGCCGGGGCGGCCGCGTCGTGTTCCGGCCCAACCCGGTCGCGGTGCTGCTCGGCCTGGCACCGGTGGTCTGCGCTGTTGGTTTGATGCTGCGGGCTGTGTCACTGCGGGGACTCCTGCATGGCCGCCGCTGAACTCGCGCTGACCATCGACGTCGACGGCACGGCAGTATCCGGGATCTACGCCAGGCCGCCGAGACCCGCCGCGACTCTTGTCGTCGCCCACGGCGCAGGGGCCGGGATGGAGCACCCGTTCCTTCGGGGTTTCACCGCGACCTTGAACGACGACGGCGTCGCAACGCTGCGGTTCAACTTCCCGTACCGCGAGGCGGGCCGGAAGTTCCCGGACCGGCCGCCGGTGGCCATCGCGGCCTGGCGGGCGGCGATGGCCGCGGCCGCTGCCCGTTCCGAGGGCGAACCGCTCTGGGCCGCCGGGAAGTCCTTCGGCGGCCGGATGGCGTCGATGGCGGTCGCGGAGGGCATGCCCGCGGCCGGTCTGGTGTACCTCGGCTATCCGCTGCATCCGCCGGGCAAACCGGAGAAACTGCGTGACGGACACCTCTACGGGCTCACCGTGCCGATGCTGTTCCTCCAGGGCACCAGGGACACCTTCGCCACCCGCGGGCTGCTGGAGTCCGTGGTGGAGCGCCTCGGCCCGGCCGCGACGCTGCAGTGGCGTGAGGGCGGGGACCATACCTTCGCCGTGGCCGGGGCGAAGCGGTCGCCGGAAGAGATCGGGGCGGGCCTTGCGGCCGCGGTGGCGGATTTCATCCGGCTGCACAGCGCCGACCCGGCCTCCGAGGGCGCCCGGTGAAAGGGACGGAGGTGCCGGGCACCCGCACCGGCCGGCCGGGATCACTGGGCGACGGCGACGTCCCCGCGTGGTGGCAGCGGCTGGGGTTGCCGGGGCTGATCGACATCCACACGCATTTCCTCCCCGAGCGGATGCTGCGGCGGGTCTGGGCGCATTTCGATGAGGCCGGACCGCTGGTGGGCAGGCCCTGGCCGATCACCTACCGCACGGACCAGGACAGCAGGTTGGCCCGGCTCCGGCAATTGGGGGTCCGACGCTTCACCGCCCTTACCTACGCGCACCGGCCCGGGATGGCGGCGGACCTCACGGACTTTGCCCTGGACCTCGCCTCGGCTGAGCCGGACTGCGTGCCCAGCGCCACGTTCTACCCGGAGGACGGCGTGCTGGGGCAGGTCGAGTCTGCCCTCCACCGCGGCGCGCGCGTCTTCAAGATCCACGCCCAGGTGGGCGGTTTCGACCTGCGCGAGCCGGTCCTGGACCCGGTCTGGGGACTCCTCGCGGACGCGGCCGTTCCCGTGGTGGTGCATGTGGGCAGCGGCCCGGTGCCGAGGGCCGGGTTCACCGGCCCGGACAAGCTTGAGGGCGTGCTGCGCCGGCATCCCGGGCTCACCGCCGTCGTCGCGCATCTGGGCACGCCGGAATACGGGGAATTCCTTGCCCTGGCCGAAAAGTTCCCGCGCGTCCACCTCGACACCACGATGGCGTTTACCGACTTTTTTGAAGAGGTGGCCCCGTTCCCGGCCAGGCTGCTGCCGAGGCTATCGGAATTTGCGGACCGGATCGTGCTCGGCAGCGACTTCCCGAACATCCCGTACCCCTACGCGCACCAGCTTGAGGCACTCGAACGGCTCCGCGACAAGGAGCCACGGCTCGACGACGGCTGGCTGCGGGCGGTGTGCTGGTTCAACGGCGAACGGCTGATCGGCAGCTGATCCCCAGTTGTTCCGGTTGCGGGCAATGGTTCCCATAACGGCTCCGAGGCTGAATGATGGTGCCCATGAGCAAACCATATGAAGCGTCCCGGCGCGTCGAATCCAGCAATCCCGAGGCAGTGGCAACAGCGGTCCGTGAGGCCACCCACGAACTCCGCGACGAACTTCAGCGCGACGGGATCGAGGTCAGCTTCCAGGACCTGGCCCTGCTGGGCCATTCGGAATCCTGGGACGGCGAAGGCCAGCGCTGGGTCCACGTTGCCTGGGAGGGCGCCGAGGCCGGGTAGCGCGGGTACCCACCGGCGGGCCCCGGGACTAGCATCCGCTCATGATGACGAAGCTTTTCGCCTACCTCAGCTACCAGGATGCCCCTGCCGCGCTGGACTGGATGGAGCGGGTCGGGTTTGAGGTCGTCCGCCGCGAGGACGGGGCCGGGGGCCGGGTCGTCCATGCGGAAGTCCGCCTCGGCGGTGCAGTGCTGGCACGGGTGCTGGACCCGCAAGGACAGGAGTGGAACGCCGGGACGTATGAACCCGGTCTTTCCGGGGCTTGACGGAGCTGCGGGGGTCGGCCCCGGCCGTCACATCCTGCTCTTGACCCTGGCCGTCGCGGGTGCCGTCCAGGGATCCTCAGGCCAGGGATGCTTCGGGTAGCGGCCGCGCATCTCCGCCCGGACCTGCGCGTAGGGCCCGGACCAGAAGGATGCCAGATCGTCGGTCACCGCGAGCGGCCGTCTGGCGGGCGAGAGCAGGTGGAACAACACCGGCACGCGGCCATCCACCAGCCGCGGCGTCTGATCCCAGCCGAAGCACTCCTGCAGCTTGACCGCGACCACCGGCCGGCCGCCGTCGTCATCCGCCTCGGGGTAATCGATCCGCACCCGCGAGCCGCTGGGTACCTCCAGCGCCTCCGGAGCCAACTCCCCCAGCCGTCCCGCTTCGGGCCAGGGCAGCAGCCGCCGCAACGGTTCGGCCAGGCCGATGCCGCTCGTTGCGGCACCGGCGGCCAGGGCCTCGAGCTCCGGCGCCAGCCACTCGTCCAGCCGGGCCAGCAGGGCGGGCTCTGACATGTCCGGCCAGGGTTCGCCCAGTTCGCGGTGCAGCAGGGCCAGGCGCCGGCGCAAGGCGTCCGCCGCCGCCGACCAGCCGATCGTCTGCAGCCCTGCCTGCGCCAAGGCGCGGGCCACCGCGGCGCGGCCTTCCGCCGCGGACGGACGCACCGGCGTCGAGGAGAGCACGATCGCGCCCAGGCGGCGTTCCCGGCGGGCGGTGACCCGGCCCTGGCCGAATCCTGCCTCCACGGTGTCGCTGAGCAAATGCCGCGCGGCGGCCTCCGCGGCCTCCGCCGTCAGCGGCGCGGCGGACCGGATGACCGCGCCGGTTCCGGCCGCGTCTTTCCCGTCGGCGCGCGAAACCTCGGCAACGGCGAGCCACTCGTGGCCGGCCAGGCGGCTGCCGCCCGGGAGCCCGGCACGGGTTCCGGAGGACAGCAAGTAGCGCTCGTCCGGTCCCGGGACCCGGCGCGCCACCCGGTCCGGGAACGCGAGGGCGACGACGAATCCGGTGCCGTCCGTGCCGGCTGCGGGCGCCGTCGGCAGCGACGCCACGCTGCCGGACTGCGGCTGGCGGGCAATGGCCTCCATCCGCCGGACGTCGTCCGCCCAGCGACGGGACCCCGGGTCGTTGCCGGAGCGCAGGGCGCTCAGTAGTCCGGGCAGGTCGGCGCCGGGGGCGCGTTGTCCGCCGGCGACGACGGCGACGGCCTCCGCCGCGGTGCGGTGCCCCACGGCGGCGGCGCCGTCCAGCAGGGCGCGGGCGAGCCGCGGATCCGCCGGAATCCGGGCCAGCGTCTTGCCGAGCTCCGTGGCCAGGCCCGCGGGTCCCACCGCGCCGAGTTCGCGCAGCACTTCGACGGCCTCGTCCATCGCGGCCCTGGGCGGGGCGTCCGGGAGTGCCAGCCCGCTGCCGCCCGGCGAGCCCCAGCAGGCCAGCACCAGGGCTGCGCCCGTCAGGTCGGCGACGGCAATCTCCGGGGTCTGATGGGCAGGGGCGGCTCCGTAGCTCTTCTGGTCATAGCAGCGGACCACGCGTCCGGGGCCCAGCCGGGCGGCCCGTCCGGCGCGCTGTTCGGCGGAGGCCCGGGAACAGGACACGGTCACCAGGCCCGTCATGCCGCGCCCCGCGTCCCGCCGCGGTTCGCGGGAGAGGCCGGAATCGACCACCAGGCGTACGCCCGGCACCGTCAGGGAGGACTCGGCGAGCGCGGTGGAGACGATGATCCGAGCGGGTTCGCCGGGGCTGCGGCCGGATACGGCCCGGTCCTGAGTGGCCGGGCCCACCTGGCCGTGCAGCTCCAGCACCTCTGCCGTCACCCGGCCGCGCAGCCGGGCGGCGACGTGGGAGACCTCCCGCGCACCCGGGACGAAGACCAGGGCATCGATGTCCTCTCCGGCGGCGAGCGCCGCGGCGTGGGCGTCAGCGGCCGTATCCGCCACATGGTCCAGGAACGCGCGCGTCACTCCCCGGGCGTCCAGGCGGGCGGCCGGGGCGGGCGTCCACTGGACCTCGAGCGGGTACAGCGCGGAAGGACAGCCCACAACGGGAGCCGCGCCGCCGCCGTCGTGCCCGCCGGCCCCTGCGCCGCGCCCCTCCGGCAAGGTGTCCGACGGCGGCGTCGTGTCCCCCAGCAGGGCGGCGAAGCGCGGCGCGTCCAGGGTGGCTGACATGGCGACGAGCGTGAGGTCCCCGCGCAGCTGCCGGACCTCGGCGAGCATGCCGAGCAGCAGGTCGGTCTCCAGTCCCCGTTCGTGGACCTCGTCGAGCACCACCGCATCGGTGCCCTCCAGCCCGGGATCGGCGAGGAGGCGGCGCAGCAGGATGCCGGGAGTGACGAACTCGATCCAGGTGCCGGGGCCGGCCTGGCGGTCGCCGCGGACCGTGTAGCCGACGCGCCCGCCCAGCGGGCTGCCGTCCAAAGCGGCGAGGCGCCGGGCCGCGGAACGCGCGGCGACGCGGCGCGGCTGGGTCACCACGATGCGCGGGGCGCGCACACCGGCGCCGTGGGCAAGGTTGGCCAGCAGCGGCGGGACCAGGGTGGTCTTGCCCGTACCCGGGGGCGCCTCGACCACCGCCGTGCCCGCCGGGGATCCCGCCTGCAGGGCCTCCGCGAGCTTGCCCAGGGAAGCGGCAAAGACCAGACCGGTTCCAATGGAGCCGAGATCGAAGGGCTTGTCCGCCGGGTTGGGAGCAGTGGGCGTTGGAGTCACTCCTCCATTGTCCCCCGCCGCGCCTGGCGGCAGTTCTGCGGGCCCATCCTGCCTGCCCGGCCCGCCCTGTATCGCTTCAACGCCTAGGCTGCGGCGCGGCGGGAGGGGAAACTACGGAAGACTGGGACTTCTCAATCACAAAGGTGGCACCCCATTGATTAATCTCCAGCAGGACGCCGAGGGCTTCATCCGGATGAACCGGCACTTCCCCGCCAGCACGCCCATCACCATCACCTTCGCCGACGGCTCCACCGAAGAAGTCGCCGGCCGGCAGCTGAACGCGGCCTACGACGACGCACTCGCCGAGTACCGCGCGCAGAACCACTTGGACGCCAAGGGCTTTTCCCGTGCGCCCAAGAAGAGAGTCGATCCGGGCAACAAGATCGAATTCGTCCGCGTGCACCCCGGCATGGCCGGCTAGCAGCGCCGGGGAGGGAGGCCCTGCCAGTACCTGTACCAGCAGGGACTCCCCCGCCGCCGCGGCAGGCAGTTGAATGGAACCGTGAGCCAGCGCCTCGCCGCTGGAGCAGTCCCTTTCCGGAGCTGCGACAAAAGCTGGACCAGAAAAAGTGTCCCGCTTCGGAACAATCCACCCCGGCAGGGTGTTGGCTCATACTGTGGCCCCGGACGGCATGCCGTCCGGCCACAGCGCCATCGTGGGCCGGCAGGTTCAGAGGCGCCCCCCAAGCCCCTGGACCTACTCCTCTCCCCCACGACCGCGACTTTCGAACCGACTCTTACTGGAGAAGAATGCTTACTGTAAACGCTTACGCCGCCCCGTCCGCCACGGAGGACCTCGTCCCCACCACCATCGAGCGCCGCGACGTCGGCCCGCACGACGTCCTGATCGAGATCAAGTTCGCCGGGATCTGCCACTCGGACATCCACACGGTCCGCGGCGACTGGGGACCGCAGTCCTACCCGCTCGCTCCCGGCCATGAGATCGCCGGCATCGTGACCGAGGTCGGCTCGGCCGTCACCAAGCACGCCGTCGGTGACCGCGTCGGCGTCGGCTGCATGGTGAACTCCTGCGGCGAGTGCGCCAACTGCCAGGCCGGCGAGGAACAGTACTGCCTCAAGGGCAACACCGGCACCTACGGCGCCGTGGACCGCGACGGCACGATCACCCAGGGCGGCTATTCCACCCACGTCGTCGTGACCGAAGACTTCGTGGTGAGGATCCCCGAGGGCATCGAGCTCGACGTCGCCGCTCCCCTGCTGTGCGCCGGCATAACCACCTACTCGCCGCTGCGCCACTGGAACGCCGGCCCCGGCAAGAAGGTCGCCGTCGTCGGGCTCGGCGGGCTTGGACACATGGCTGTCAAGATCGCCCACGCCATGGGCGCCGAGGTCACGGTCCTCTCGCAGTCCCTCAAGAAGCAGGAAGACGGCTTGCGCCTCGGCGCGGACCACTACTTCGCCACGAGCGACGAGAATACCTTCACCGAGCTCGCCGGCACCTTTGACCTGATCATCAACACCGTGAGCGCCTCGATCGACATCAGCTCCTACCTGCAGTTGCTGCGCCTCGACGGCACCATGGTCAACGTGGGCGCCCCGGCCGAGCCGCTGCCGGTCAACGCGTTCGCCCTGATCGGCGGCCGTCGCTCCTTCGCCGGCTCGATGATCGGCGGCATCCGCCAGACCCAGGAAATGCTGGACTTCTGCGCCGAACACCACCTCGGCGCCGAGATCGAGGTCATCCCGGCCGAGAAGATCAACGAGGCCTACGAGCGCGTGCTGGCTTCCGACGTGCGCTACCGCTTCGTGATCGACACCGCGACCCTGGTCTAGTTCCGGGGAGCTTTTCCGCGCTGCGGTTCCGGACGTACGACGCGCAAACGGTCCGGCGCTATGGGGATTCCCGTGGCGCCGGACCGTTTCCGTATCACCAGGCGGTTTCCGCCGCGGAAACCCGCCCCGGCAGCGGTTCAGCCATCACCCGCTGCACGCCCCGGAACCGCCACCCCTTGCCGGTTACGGCCCGTGGGAGGAAGATGTCGGGCACATCAGGGAGGCCCGCCATGATCCAGCTTGGCAAGTTTGAGACACTCCGCGACACCCTCGGCCGGCACCTACGTCTGAGGGTCCGGCAGGGAGCGCCCAACGGCCCGCACCCGGCCCCGCCTCGGCGACCGGCACAGGGACCTGCGGCGGCGGCCCTGTTCCGGGTGATCCAGCTGGCGCTGCTCCCGGCAGGGACAGCGGGCTACCTCTGGGCACTGCCCAAGCTGCTGGTCTACAGCCGGCGGACCGGAGTCTCGGCCACCCTGCTGGCTTCTCTCCACACGCGGTTCATGCAGCACCGGCTGGGCACCAGGGATGATGAGCCGGCCGAGCGGCTCATGATGGTCATGCCCAACGTTTCCCGGACGGGTTTCAGCCTGGTCGCGGCCCCAACGATCGCCGCCCACGGTGCGACCGGCTACGTTCCCAGGGTCTACCGCTACCCCTACGAGGGCGAAGCGCCGTTGAGGCACCAGGATTCGGCACGGACGAGCTTTTTTGATGCTGCCCTCCAGCGCCATCTTCCCGGCGTGGGCCAGCTGGTCATCCTCGGGGCGGGCTTCGACACCCGCGCCTTCCGGTTCTCCGGAGCCGACCACGTGCGCTGCTTCGAGGTGGACAAGCCCCTGACCCAGGCCTTCAAGCTCGGCATGCTGAAGCGTGCCGGACTGTCCACACAGCTGGCGAGCTACGTCGCCGCCGACCTCCGGGCGCAGGATTGGTGGAGCAAGCTCCTGGCCGCCGGTTTCGACCCCGACCGGCCGGCGTTCTTCCTCTGGGAGGCTGTGACCATGTACCTGGACCGCGCTTCCGTCGAGGCGACGCTCCGCCGGATCGGCGGTGGAGCCGCCGGCAGTGTGGTCAGTTTCGACTATTTCGCCGCCCAGACCCTTGCGTCCCGCTCGCCCTACATGCGCTACGGCCGCGCCGCCGCAGCCTTTGCCGGCGAGCCCCTCGACTTCGGAATCGACAGCACTCCCCCGGCACGGGATCGCGCCGTGGAGTTCCTCCGGCCCTTCGGCCTTGCCATGGAGGAACACCGAAATTTCGGCAAAGAGACCCGACGGCGGGGCGCGCCGGCCGGTTTCGTCACCGCCGTCGTCGGCCAAGCAGGGTAACCCGGCCGGAAAGGAACTGTTCACCTTTCGACGGCCTTCCCGTCGTCCGGATATCACCATCCGGAAACGCCGCCGCAATAAAGCGGGTGCAAGCTGGAGGGGACTCCCAAAGGGTGTCTCGTTATAAGAGGTTGCTAGAGAGAGCAGGGCTGCCGTGAATCCCCTAATCATCCTGACCGCGGCCACCGGCCCACGCGAGGGCGCCCGCCCGGGCACCGCGATACGGCCCATCCAGGCAGCCGACCTCCCTGAGCTGTCCGTAATGTACCGGGACTCCTATGCGGACGGCCTGCCGCAGCCCGAGGACCGCGCCGTCGGCTGGATCGACGCCCTGCTCGGTGGAGCCCACGGCCGGCACGTTCCGGAGGCATCCGCGGTCAAAGCAGCCCCCGACGGACAACTTGCGGCCGCCATCATCGTCACCGAGCCGGCCCCGGGCAGCGAGGGCGACTGGGACAGCGAGATCGCCGAACTCTTTACCCACCCCGACCATCGCCGGCAGGGTCTGGCGGAGGAACTGCTTGGCCACTGCCTGCACACCCTGCATGCCTTGGGCCGCACCCGGGTGGCGGTCACGGTGGACAGCGGAAATTCGGCGGCGCTGGCGCTCTACCTGTCCAGGGATTTCCGCCGGCTGTCCAACGACGACGGCGACTGAGGGCCCCGCCGGGTTCCTCCCCCGCCGGGTTCCTTCCCCGCCGGATGAAGGTGGTGCTAGCTTGTCCGGATGGACGTCCTCGACTGGCTGCTCGATTCCGACCCCGCCATCCGCTGGCAGGCCCTGCGCGACTTGACGGGCGCGGGCGCGGACGAACTGTCCGCCGAGCGGGCCCGCGTCGCTGCGCAGGGGTGGGGCGCCCGCCTGCTCGGGCTGCAGGCCGACGACGGGCAGTGGGACGGCGGCACGTACTTCCCGGCGCCATTCGATGAATCCGAGCCGGGCCAGCCCTGGACCGCGACGACCTACAGCCTGCTGCTGCTCCGCGAGTTCGGGCTCGACCCCGGCAGCGAGGCAGCGCGCAACGCCGTCGCGCGTGTCCGGCAGAACAGCCGCTGGGAGGAAGCCGGCCAGCCGTTCTTCGAGGGCGAAGTGGAGCCCTGCATCAATGGGATGACCGTCGCGCTCGGTGCCTACTTTGGCGAGGACGTCGATGGCGTCGTGACGCGGTTGCTGGGGGAACAGCTCGACGACGGTGGCTGGAACTGTGAGGCGGAACGCGGGTCCACGCGATCCTCCTTCGACACCACCATCAACGTCCTGGAAGGGCTGCTGGAGTACGGGCATGCAACCGGCGGCACTCCCGAGGTCACCGCGGCGCGGCGGCGCGGCGAGGAATACCTGCTCGAACGCGGCCTCCTCCGCCGCAAGAGCACCGGCGGGTTGATCGACCCGGCGTGGCTGCAATTCTCCCACCCGGTCCGTTGGCACTACGACGTGCTCCGCGGCCTGGACTACCTCCGGGCCGCCGGGGCTGCCGTGGATGAGCGGACGGCCGAGGCAGTGGGCGTGGTGCGGTCCAAGCGGCAGCCCGACGGGACCTGGCACCTTGAGAACAGCCATCCGGGGCGGATCCACTTCCCGCTGGACGAGGGTGACGGCCGCCCGAGCCGCTGGAACACCCTGCGGGCCATGCGGGTCCTGGACTGGGCCGAACGCTCCTAAGGTGTTTGTAACTTCGATGGAATTATGGCTAAATTTGGGTGTAGGCATCGGAGTTTTTTGGGGGAAGCATGAACAAGGCGCAACGACGCGCTCATATGGAGCCGCCCTGCCCGGCGTGCGGTTCACGGGTGGTTCCGATCTGGAAAGACGTACGTCCCGTGGCGGCGCGCCAGCCGGACTGGCAGGTCAGCGCGAGGCAGTGCAGCAGCCAGGGCTGCAGCATGAACGATCCACAGAACTGGTAGCAGGGCGCCAGGGCCCCACTACTGGCCGATGATTTCCTCGGCGTTCTCCTGCACCCAGCCAAAGAGCGGCAGCAGGTGGTCGGTGAGTTCACGGCCCCGCGGCGTCAGGCTGTAGTCCACCCGCGGCGGAATGGTCGGCCGGGCCTCGCGGTACACCAGGCCGTCGCGCTCCAGCGTCTTCAGCGTCTGCGCCAGCATCTTTTCGCTGATGCCCTCGGCCCGGCGGCGCAATTCGCTCCAGCGCTGCTGCCCGTCGGCCAATGCGATCAGAATCAGCACCCCCCACTTGCTCGTCACGTGGTCGAGCAGGGTCCGGCTTGCGCAACCGGCAGGAAATACGGGGCTCTCCGGAGGCTGCGGGGACCGGGATGATTCATAACTAACCGTCACGTATGTACCTTACCTGAAAGTGCGTACTCTCTTCCGGGAAGTTTTGCCGCTGCGGGCCGGTTGTCCACCCCGGAAGAGCAAACACGTGAAAGGAATTTCCCATGAGCATCGTCGTCACCGGCGCCACCGGACAACTTGGCCGCCTTGTAATCGAATCCCTGCTGCAGCGCGGCGTCCCCGCAGGGCAGATCGTCGCCACCGGACGTGCCGTCGAACGGCTGGCGGAGTTCGCCGGCCGCGGCCTCCAGGTTAGGGCCATGGACTACGACGACGCCGCCACGGTCACCGACGCCCTTAAGGGCGCCACGAAGGTGCTGCTGATTTCCGGGAGTGAAGTCGGCCGGCGGGTGAGACAGCACCGCGCTGTGATCGATGCCGCCGTCGCCGAGAGCGTCGGACTGATCGCCTACACCAGCATCGCCAATGCGGACAGCACGGGCATGAAGCTGGCCGCCGAGCACCAGGCGACGGAGGCCCTGCTCGCGCAATCCGGACTCCCCTACGTGCTCCTGCGCAACGGCTGGTACCTGGAGAACTACACCGAGCAGCTTCAGGGGACGCTCGCACAGGGCGTGTTCGCCGGAAGCGCCGGCGACGGCAAGGTTAGCGCCGCGGCGCGCGCCGACTATGCCGAGGCAGCGGCTGCGGCCCTGATGGCCGAGGACCAGGCCGGGAAAGTCTACGAACTCGGCGGCGACGAGGCCTTCTCTATGGCGGAACTGGCCGGCGAGATCGCCGAGGCCAGCGGGCAGCCGATCGCATATCAGGACCTGCCCGCGGCCGACTACGCCGCCATGCTGGCAGGATTCGGCGTGCCGTTGGACTTCGCCGATATCCTTGCGGACTCCGACCTGGGGATCGCTCGAGGAGACCTTCACGTCACTACGACTCAGCTACGCACGTTGATCGGCCGGCCCACAACACCCATGTCCGAGGCGGTCCGGTCGGCGGTATCCGCGCTTTAGGGGGCTCCAACCTCCCCTGGCAACCGGGCCGCGGCAGCCATGCCTCCACGGTTCCGGGCCCGACCGCGCTTGCCTTCGCACCGCGCGCGTCCGAAGATAGTCCGGAACCCGCCCGTGGACTGGAGGCCGCATGAGCGTTCTGAGTGCCGGCCTGCTGCTGTACCGGCGGGGTCCGCAGTCGCGGCTGGAAGTCTGGATCGGACACATGGGCGGGCCGTTCTGGGCGCGGAAGGATGCCGCGGCCTGGTCCATCCCCAAGGGCGAATACACCGAAGACGAAGACGCACTGGCGGCCGCGCGCCGCGAGTTCGCGGAGGAAATCGGCACCGCCCCGCCCGACGTCGATTACTTCCCGCTGGGCAGCTTCCGGCAGGCTTCGGGCAAGTTTGTCACCGTCTTCGCCGCCGAATGTGACTTCCGGCCGGAAAGGAGCGTGAGCAACACCTTTTCGCTGGAGTGGCCAAGGGGATCGGGCATCGTCCGCAGCTACCCGGAGATCGACGACGCCGCGTGGTTCAGCGAGTCCGAGGCCCGCACGAAGCTGGTGCGCGGCCAGCTTCCGGTCCTGGACGCGCTCCTGGCGCACCTGCGGGAGGCAGGCTAGCCGCGGCCGCCAGCCACCGGTGTGACAGGATGCTGCATTGAATGTCACAACGGGCGCGGGTAGTGTGACAGAAACTGTCAGTTCACACGACGCTAGCCCGGGAGCAGCCATGCAACATGTAGGACGTCGACTGTCCGCCGTCACCGCGGCACTGGCCCTGAGCGTGGCGGGCGGCGCCGTCGCCGGCCCCGCCTCCGCGGCACCGCGCGAGACTGAAAAGACCGCGACGGCCATCGGCTACGGCGGCGCGGTGAGCACGGTGGACCCGGAGGCCTCGGCCGCCGCGATCGAGGTGCTCCGCAAGGGCGGCAACGCGGCAGACGCCGCCGTCGCCGCAGCCGCGACCCTGGGCGTGACCGAGCCGTACAGCGCCGGCATCGGCGGCGGCGGCTACTTCGTCTACTACGACGCAAAGACCGGCAAGGTCGGCACAGTCGACGGACGCGAGACTGCTCCGGCCGGGATGCCGCACGATGCGTTCATTGACCCGGCGACGGGCCAGCCCTACCGCTTCACCCCCGAGCTCGTCACCAGCGGCGTCGCCGTCGGCGTCCCTGGCACCCCCGCGACCTGGGAACGGGCACTCGAGCGCTGGGGCAGCCTGGGCCTTGGCGAGGCCCTCAAACCGGCCATCAAGGTGGCCACCCGAGGCTTCGTCGTGGACGGAACGTTCCGGCAGCAGACCCTCGACAACAAGGCCCGCTTCGCCGCATTCCCCGCGACCAGCAGCCTCTACCTGCCCGGCGGGGACGCTCCCGCCGTCGGCAGCATTTTCCAAAACCACGACCTGGCCGCGACTTACCGGCTCCTCGCGAAGCACGGCACGCGCGGCTTCTACAGCGGGCCGCTCGCTGCGGAAATCGCGGCCACCGTCCAGGCTCCAGCGAAGGCCGCCGGCACCAAGCTGCCCGTCCCGGCCGGATTCATGACAACGGCGGATCTCGCCGCCTACCGTGCGCTGGACCAGGATCCCACCCACGTGGACTACCGCGGCCTGGACGTCTACGGCATGGCGCCCTCCAGCAGCGGCGGCACCACGGTCGGCGAGGCGCTGAACATCCTGGACCCGTCCAATCTCTCCGGGATGTCCCGGGCCGGCGCCCTGCACCACTACCTGGAAGCCAGTGCCCTGGCGTTCGCCGACCGCGGCAAGTACGTCGGCGATCCGGCGCAGGTCGACGTGCCAACGGCCGCTCTCACCGACCCGCTCTTCGGCAAGGAACGCGCCTGCCGGATCGACCCGCAGCATGCCGCGGCCAAGCCGGTCGCACCGGGAAATGTGTCAGCGTACGACGGCGTGTGCCCGGCCGCCGCAGTGGCACCCGCCGACGAGAAGGACACCGAGAACATCTCGACGACGAATCTGACGGTCGCGGACAAGTGGGGCAACGTGGCGGAGTACACCCTCACGATCGAGCAGACCGGCGGATCCGGCATGGTGGTGCCCGGCCGCGGGTTCCTGCTCAACAACGAAATGACCGACTTCTCCACCGTGTACGACCCCAAGGATCCGAACCGGATCGAGCCGGGGAAGCGTCCGCGCTCCTCGATGGCGCCGACCATCATCCTGAAGGACGGGGCGCCGTTCCTCGCGCTCGGCTCCCCCGGCGGATCGACCATCATTACGACAGTGCTGCAGACCATCCTGAACCGGGTGGATCTGGGCATGACGATCTCCGAGGCGATTGCGGCACCGCGTGCGTCACAGCGGAACACGGCCAAGGTCACGGCCGAGCCGTCGTTCATCGCCGCGTACGGCACCGGGCTCGCGCCGTACGGCCATCAGTTCACACCGTCCGGGGATGCGTTCACCTCGGCGGCGGAGATCGGCGCGGCAACCGCGATCGAGTTCGGTCCGGGCGGGCGCCTGGTCGCGGCCGCCGAGCCGGTCCGGCGCGGCGGCGGTTCGGCGATGGTGCTCAACCGGTCTCGGTAACGGCGCCTTTCACGTACGCGGCCTGTCCCGCGTGCTGGAGGCAATCGGCGAGAATGCTGACCAGCCGCACCCCGAGCGTGACCGGCGGCTTCCAGCGGGTGTCCACGACGCGGTCGAGCTCCTCGTCGCTGAGGGATTCCAGGAACCCGACACTCTGCCGGTGGACGGCGTCGTAATAGTCCCGCAGCAACTCAGGCGGGGCCTGAACCGCGTCGACCTGCTCGGACGTGTGCCCGTAGCCGGTGTCCTGGACGGGCAGTGACAGGCCAAACCGTCCGGCGAAGCCCTGCGACGTCCACACCTGCTCCAAGCCGGCGGCGGGGGCGATTTGGGCATCCTCCCCACGGCTGAGGTGCCAGACCAGCCACGCAATCGGGTTTGCCTGGTCCGCCACCCGCCGGACCAGCAGCTCCGGGTCTATGTCTTCGAGGGTGGCGGCCACGATCTCGTGGATCCTGCCAAACCCGTCAAGCAGCAGTTCGTTGGCCTTCATTGCAGTCCCCTCCCGGCGCGCTTTCGCTGAGCCCCCATGCTGGCACGGCCGGAACCGGTTGCGCTATCACTTTTGGTTGTTCCGGGTGCGGCAGAGGGACCATAAGGGAAAGAGCATCCCCTACACCTTCCGGTGGATCGACTTGTAGCTGAGGTAGGCGTTGAGGCCCTCGACGCCATATTCGGTGCCGAGGCCGGAATCGTGCCGGCCGCCAAAGGGCGCCGCATGGTTGGAGGCGAAGAAGTTGATGCCCACCGAACCGGTGTCCATCCGTTCCGCCACCGCCATCGCCGTCCCGGGGTCGGAGCCGAACACCAGCCCGCCCAGGCCGAACTCGGTGTTGTTGGCCAACGCGACCGCTGCATCGGCGCTGCCTCCCGCGTCGTCGTACTTCAGGATGCAGATGACCGGTCCAAAGATCTCCTCGCGCGAGATCCGCATGGCGGGGGTGACGTCGGCGAACACGGTCGGCTCGACAAAGTAGCCGCCTTCGAGCCCGCCGCCCAGCGACGCGGCGCGGCCGCCGGTCGTGGCACGGGCGCCTTCGGCCAGGCCGGACTCCACGTATTCCAGAACGGTCCGGTACTGGGACTCCGTGGCGCACGGGCCAAACACGGTGTCAGGCTCCAGCGGGTCGCCCTGCTTGGCTGCCGCGATCGTGGCGGTGACCATGTCCACCACCTCCTCGTACCTGCTGGCGGGTGCCAGGATCCGGGTCGAGATGTAGCAGGTCTGCCCGGTGTTGCGCAGGCAGGAGCGGATCAGCACCTTGGACATGGCGTCCAAGTCCGCGTCCGGCAGCACAACCGCACTGGATTTTCCGCCGAGTTCGAGGGTGACAGGGCGCAACAGTTCGCCGCATGCCGCCGCGATCTTTCGGCCCACCGGCGTGGAACCCGTGAACGCCACCTTGTCCACGCCGGGGTGCTTCACGAGCTGATCCCCCAGCCGGCCGGATCCGGTGACAAGGTTGACGACGCCGGCCGGGACACCGGCCGCGGCCACCGCGTCAATGACCACCCGGAGGGACAACGGGGTGGGAGACGCCGGCTTGATCACCACGGTGCATCCGGCCAACAGCGCCGGGGCCAGCTTGATGACCACGAGGTTGATCGGAAAGTTCCACGGTGCGATCAGGGCGCACACGCCCACCGGATCGCGCCGGACAACAGATTCCCCGCTGCCCTTCGGGAAGGCCCGTACGTCCTCACGCTCCAGGTACTCGGCCAGGGTGGCGAAGTAGCGGAGGATCCCCGCGGCGTTGGCGGCGGCCCCGGCGGATTCGGATACCGGCGAGCCGTTCTCGCGGGTGTTCGTCAGGGACAGCTCCCCGGCCCGCTTCTCCACTTCCTCGGCGATGCGCAGCAGGTACGCGGCGCGGACCGACGGCGCCAGCCGCGGCCACTCGCCGGCGTCGAAAGCCCGGCGTGCGGAGACGACGGCGGCGTCGACGTCTTCGGCGGTGCCGTCCGGCACGGAGCCCCAGGCTTCGCCGGTGGCGGGGTCCGTGACCGGGTTGCGGCCGGTACCGCGTGCCGGGATCCAGGCGCCGTCGATGAAGAGGTCGTCGACGTGGGTGTAGGGCAGTTTGAGCGCGGCGCGGGCGGCCACGGCGGGGGCCTCGTGCGTGGCGGCGGTCATCGGATGACCGCCGTCTTGAGCAGGGCGGTGGAGCGGTCCAGGTCCGCGATGGCCATGTCGAACGCGGCCTGGGTGATGAGCTCGGGCACGATTTCCGAGGTCAGCCGCTCGGTGTAGGTCGCCGGGTCCATCTTGAACCAGGAGGAGGCCAGGGCGATCCCAGCCTGGTCGAAGCGCCACAGCCGGTCGGCGTCGCGCATCAGTGCGTCCTCCAGCGAATAGGCCACGGGGCGGGTGTCATGCCCGTCAATGATCGCGCAGACGCGCTCGATGAATTCGGCGTCGTAGCCCAGGTCCGGGAGCACCCGGCGGGCGACGTCGCAGCCTTGCTTTTCGTGTTCATACCGGATGGCGGCCTTGCGCCAGTCCCCGGCGAAGCCCTCGGAGATGATCCGGGATTCGTCCACGTGGGCCCAGCCGGTGTCGTGCAGCACCGTGGCCACCCGGACCAATTCGGCGTCGGCATCCGGATAGGCCCGGCAGAGCCGCTCCGCGTAGGCGAGCGAGATAGGCAGGTGAATGTCGTTGCCTCGGGTGCGGGTCTCGTGCACTACTGCCCGCCAGAGCCCGTCCAGTTCTCCTAGGGCCGCGGGGGTAGTGGCGATCGGGGCCGTGTCCACCGGTCCCGGCGCCGGAATCGGCCGGACCGGATAAGCGGCGGCGAAGTCCGCGGCCGCGGGGTGGGCAGGGGCGACAGCAGTAGTCCCGGCTGTGGCAGTGCCGGCGTCGGCAACCGGCGTCTTGGGGGTGGTCATAGTGCTCCTTCGGGTGGGGCTGGCCGGAGGCGGCTAGCTGTCCGTGGTGATCGTCTTGAGGGGTGTAGCCGGGTCCGCGGCGGCGTCGGCGGGGATGTTCTGGCCTTTGGCGAGGGCGTTCTTGACCGCCATGAAGTCCAGCGGCGCGTTGACGCAGTCCGCGGCGATGATGCGGCCCTGCCGGTAGTAGAGGACGCTGAACTTGCCCCGTTCCTGGTCCTGCCGCAGCACCGTCTGGTCGTAGCCGCTGCAGAGTCCGGCGATCTGGAGCTTGAGGTCGGCCTGGTTGGACCAGAACCACGGGATGCCGGCATATTCCTCGCGCCGCCCGGTGAGCGAATAGGCGGCCACCTTGGCGTGCTCGATCGCGTTGTTGACACTCTCGAGCCGGATCCGCTCCCCCGGTTCCGAGCCGGGGACCGGGTTGGGCATGTTGGCACAGTCGCCGATGGCCACCGTGGTCCCGTCCGAGGCCAGCGCGAAGCGGTCCACGACGATCCCGTTGTCCACGGCCAGGCCAAGCTGTTCGGCCAGCTGGGTGTTCGGGATGACGCCGATGCCGACCAGCACGATCTGCGCGGGCAGCACCGTGCCGTCCTGGAGTTCGACGCCGGCGACCCTGCGGCCGTCGCCCGGGGCGTTGTCACCGGCGCCGGCTGCGGTGAAGCGCTTGGCGCTCGTGTTCAGCCGGATGTCCAAGCCCCGGGCACGGTGGGCCTGCAGGAAGTACTCGGCGGTTTCCTCGCCGACGGCGCGGCCCACCAGCCGCGGACCGAATTCGAGCACGGTGACGTTCTTGCCCATCTTTTGCAGGCTGGACGCGGCTTCGAGGCCGATGAATCCGCCGCCGATCACCACCACGTCGGTGGCATCCTCCACCCGGGCCTTGAGCGCCAGGGCGTCGTCGGCGTTGCGCAGGTAGAGGACGCCGTCGAGGTCCCCGCCCTCAATCTCCAGTTTTCGGGCGCGGGCGCCCACGGTGAGGGCGAGCCGCGTGAAGGGGAACTGCCGCCCGGAGGAGGAATGCGCCACCCCGGACCCGTCGGCTTCCTTCTCGATCCGGACGATGTATTCGCCCTTGACCAGCTCCACGTTGTGCTCGGCCCAGTACTCGTTGGAGCGGAAGATCAGGGATTCGCTCTCCACCGTGCCCTGCAGGAACTCCTTGGACAGGGCCGGGCGCTGGTAGGGCCGGTGGTCCTCGTCGCCAAGCAGGGTGATGTGCTCGTCGAAGCCGAGCGCCCGCAGCGACACCGCGAGCTGGACGCCGGACTGGCTGGCGCCGATGATCAGCAGGCCGGTGCGGGTGGGGCTTGCAGTTTCGGGACCGGCTGCGCCGGCCGTTTCGGCGGACGTCTGCTGCGCCGCGGCAACGTGGGTTTCCACGGCTACACCTGGGTTTCCGGGGTGGTGACGAACAGTTCGATCTCGTCCGTCAGGCGCAGCTGGCAGGACAGCCGCGAGTTGTCCTCGCGGTCCACGGCCGTGCCGTAGAGCATCTCGTCCTCCATGTCCTCCATCGGTGGAAGCTCCGCGAGGCAGTCCTCGCGGACAAAGACGTGGCAGGTGGCGCAGGACAGCGAGCCGCCGCATTCGGCCACGATGCCGGGGACGCCGTTGCGCACCGCGGTCTCCATGACGGAATCCCCGGGGTTGCCCTGCACGTCGCGGACGGCGCCATCGGCGTCGGTGAAATGAACCGTTGGCATTGGTCCTCCTTGGGTAGAAAGTCGCTTGGAAATTTGGAGCCGGCGCTCAGATGAACTGGCGGCCGCCGTCGACCACCATGGTCTGGCCGGTGTAGTAGGAACTGTCCGGGCCGGCCAGGAAAAGCGCCGCACCCACGATGTCTTCCGGCTGGCTGGCCCGCTTGATGGCACCCCGGTCCACGCCGTAGTTCTCGGCGTTCTCCATCAGCCCATAGCTGGCTTCGGTGAGGGTGAAGCCGGGGGCGATCGCGTTGACGGTAATCCCCCGCCGGCCCAGTTCCTTGGCCAGCACCCGGGTCAGGGCCACCACACCGCCTTTCGAGGCGACGTAGTGCAGCCACTGCTCCGAGCCGCTGAAGATCGTGGCGCTGGAGAGGTTGATGACGCGCCCGCCCTCGGGCAGGAACGGGCTCGCCGCCCGGGTGACGAGCCAGGGGCCCTTGAGGTTGACGTTCATCACCAGGTCCCATTCGGCCGGGTCAATGTCCTCGAACGGGCTGCGGGTCACCCCGGCGTACACCGCCGCGTTGTTGAGCACGACGTCGATGCTTCCGCTACCGAAGTCCGCGCAGTCTTTTGCGAGGGCCTCGGTGGAGTCGACGCTGGTGACGTCGGCGTAGAAGGCGGCCGCCTCGGCCCCGGTATCCAGGACCAGTTTGGCTGTTTCCTCAGCGCCCGCCAGGTTCACGTCCGCCACCGCCACGCGGTAGCCGCGGCGGGCGAAGCCGAGCGCGAACGCCCGGCCCAGCCCGCCGGCGGCACCGGTGATCAGGACGGTGCGGGCCGGCTGGTCCGTGCGCCCGTCTTCTGCGGGGTTCATCGTCGCATCAGACATGGCTGTGGCTGTGCGCTCCGGGTCCGGTGACCGCCAGTTCGTCTTCGGCGTCGAGGATCTGCACGGTCCCCTTGGTGCCGTCCACCCGCAGCCGCTGTCCGGTCTTGATCGTGGTGGACGCGGAGCCGGTCCCGGTCACGGCCGGGAGCCCGTATTCCCGGCAGACGATCGCCGCGTGGCTCATCATGCCGCCGATGTCCGTGACCGTTGCCTTGATCTTGCCGAAGATCGGGCCCCAGGACGGTGCCGTGACGGTCGCGACCAGGATTTCGCCCTGCTGCACTTCGGAGAGCTGGTCGGCGTCGGTGACGACGCGGGCCAGGCCTTCGACGACGCCGGGTGAGGCCGCCATGCCGCGCAGGCCGCCGCCCTCCACCGCTTCGCCGGCACCCAGCCACTGCTGGACCTGCTCGGTGGTGATGCCCCAGAGCATCCGGGTGAACGGTTCGGTGATGATTTCCGGCGGGGTGTTCAGCGCGGGCGCCGGCCGCGCCGTCTTCAGTGCGTCCACGATCCCGCGGCGGCGTTCGATCTCCTCCGGCCAGTAGTCCGGGCCGATCGGCTTCGCGCCGACGCCCCAGCCGGTGACGAGGTCGAAGAGCGCGTCGCGGACCTCGTTGCGGCCCAGGTAGAGCAGGTCGTCCGGCTCGGTCCAGAAGCCTTCGCCCTGCATCATGCGGCTGAGCTCGCGGATTTTGCGCCAGAAGACGCCCATGGTCCAGTGCTCGATGTAGAAGTTGTGGTTCTCCACGTACGGGTAGGCGGTCGCGGCGAGCCCGCGCTTGGCGTCGAACAGTGCCTGGTTTTCGCCTTCCAGCAGCTCCCGGTATTCCTCGATGATGCGGTCGCGTTCGAGGATCAGGGCCTCGACCGGGC
This sequence comes from Arthrobacter sp. YAF16, assembly GCF_052113385.1. Lineage (NCBI taxonomy): Bacteria > Bacillati > Actinomycetota > Actinomycetes > Micrococcales > Micrococcaceae > Arthrobacter > Arthrobacter sp. YAF16. Next base: position 35,131 of record NZ_JBFRDC010000005.1, on the reverse strand, counting down.
GCATGATTTCCTGGCCCTCGTCCACCCGCCGGACGTAGTCCGCGATGTAGCCGAGCGGGATTTCCTGGTGTTCGTTCCAGTACTTGTCGTGGCCGTAGAAGCCATTGCCCACGGTGAAGTTGAACCACGGGTCCTTGGCGGCCTCATACTGGGCAATCCAGCGGTCCCCGCCGGGGGCGGCCGCGATCGCAGCGAGGGTGGCCTCGACGTCGTCGGGGTTGCCGAAGCGGGATTGCAGCCCGAGTTCGACGGCGAGCTTGGCGAGCTGCTTGAGCTCGTCATCCGGACGGAACAGCTCCATGTCCACGCCCTGCACCATGGTGGCGATCGACTGGTCCGGGATGTTGGGGAAGACCTGCTTGCAGAAGTTGAAGAAGTCCAGGTAGGCGATGTAGCCGAGGTTGAGGAACTCGAAGTGGTATTGCCAGTTCTGGTAGGCCAGCTGGATGAGCCGGTCGTAGCTTTCCAGCAGCTTCTCGGAGCCGTCCTTGCCCTTGCCGGAGAGGATATCCTCCATCGGGACCACGTCCGGGAGCTTGGGGAAGGAGATGGTTTCCATCTCGTCGATGGTGCCCTTGACCTTGACATGCCACTGCTTGAGGAGCTGGTCCCAGTTCTGGAAGTAGTGGCCCACGCGCTGCTCGAACAGGGGGACCCGCGCGGCGATCTGGTCCTCGGGGACCGGGATGGGCGACATGTACAGGTAGCCCAGGTGCACCCTGAATTCGATGCCGTTGGCGTTCGGGATCATCAGATGCCGGGCGTTGTACTGGCCCAGGCACTTGACCGCGAATTCGCCGCCGATGGTCTCGAAGGGCTTGAAGACTGTGGGCCAGTGCTGGCTGTCGCAGAACCAGAACTTGGCGTCCTCCTGCTCCTTGAGCTTGTCCTGGAAGACCAGGTAATACGGGTAGATCTTTTCCCAGCCCTCGGCGCCGGCGGGGACCGCGAGCTCGGAGGGTTTGGGGAAGGACTTCAGGGACATGGCGGTCCTTTCAAGGCGGGCTCATCGTTGAGCCGTGGTGGGAGGGCGGAACGGGGGGCAACAGCGGGTACTAGGCGGACGCCTTGGGCGTCCCGGCGCTGAATCCGCTGAAGAAGCCTCCAGCGACCACCGGTTGCGGGGCCGTGACGACGGCGGGCTTGGAGGAGTGGACGGTTTCCGGGCGGGACTGCAGCAGGAGCAGGTTCGCGCCGTCCGGCAGGTCCGTGTCAAGGGCCCACTCGATGTCCTGCGGGCACTTGTAGTGTTTCTCCGCGCGCTTGGCCATCAGCGCCACGGCGCTGAGTTCAGCGTCGCTGAGGCTGCGCCGGCCGCGGCGTTCGGCGTCGACTTCCCGCTCCACCAGGCGGCCGGCAACGGCGTCCGGGACGAGTTCGGCGTGCTTGTCGCCGAGGTGTTCGGAGATGACGGCCAAGGTGACTTTGTCCAGCATGATGTTGTCCGGGGTGACCTGGCCTGAGACCACCATCTCGCCGACGCCGTAAGAGGAGTCGATGGTGATCTTGGAGCGGTCGCCGTTGGTGGGGTCCATGGTGATCGCGACGCCGGAGACGCGGGCGTTGACCATCTTCTGCACCACGACGGCCATCGAGAGGCCCTCGTTGGGGATGCTGTTCTTCAGCCGGTAAATGATGGCGCGGGAGGTGAACAGCGATGCCCAGCACTGCCGGATGTGATCGGTGACGGCCTTGACGCCGTGCAGCCAGAGATAGGTGTCCTGCTGGCCGGCGAAGGAGGCGTCCGGGAGGTCCTCGGCGGTGGCGCTGGAGCGCACGGCCACCGGCACGGGCGCCTCGAAGCGTGACATCAGGGCCTCGTAGGCGCCGACGGTGAGCTCGCGCAGCGCTTGCGGCACCGGGCGGGAGCAGATGTCCTCGCGGATGGCGGCCGAGACCTTATCCACCTGGCCCATGTCCTCGGGGTCGAGATCGGCCAGGAGCTGGTGAATATGCCGGGTGATGCCGGCTTCCTGCATAAAGGCGTCAAACTGCGCGGTGGTGACCACGAAGCCTGGCGGGACGGGCATGCCGGCGGAAGTCATGGTGACCAGGGACGCGCCCTTGCCGCCAAGGTTGTCGAGCTTCGGTTCGATGCCGCCGTCGAAGAACTGGATGTACTCGTTGCTTTGCATTTTCCTTAGGCCTTCCAGCTGACGGGGACGGTCTCGGGGACGCGGAAGGACAGGTTTTCGCGGAAGGTGATGGCTTCCGGGTTCTCCAGCTGCAGTTCCGGGGCGAGCCGGGCCACTTCCTCAAGGGCAATCTTGGCCTGGAGCTTGGCGAGCATGTTGCCCAGGCAGTAGTGGATGCCGAACCCGAAGGAGAGGTGCTCGCGGGCGTTGGGACGGCTGATGTCGAAGACCTCGCCGGCGTCGAACTTGTTCTCGTCACGGTTGGCAGAGCCCATCAGGAGCAGCAGCTGCGCGCCTTCCTCGATGGGGACGCCGCCGACTTCGGTGTCTGTGAGCGCCTTGCGCCGCCAGCCGACGATCGAGCCGGCGTAGCGGAGCACCTCGTCGATTGCGGCGGGGATCTTCTTGGGGTCCTCGACCAGCTGCTTCCACTGGCCCGGGCGGGCCAGGAGCTCGCGGAGGGCGTTGGAGATCAGCGTGGTGGTGGTCTCGTGGCCGGCGAAAAGCAGGCTGTACAGGACCGAGGCGATCTCATGGTCGGAGATCTCGGCACCCTCCTGCTGCGCCTTTACCAGGTCCGCGGTGAGGTTGTCGCCGCCCTCCTCATGGGCCACCTTGACCAGGCGGAGGCATTCCTGCCAGTACTCCACCAGGTTGTGGGCGTGCGGGATCTGTTCCTCGTCGCTGAGGTCGCCCCAGGTCATCGCCGCGCGGGAATCGCTCCAGCGCTTGAAGGTGTCCACCTGGGAGACATCCGCGCCGATGAGGGTGAGGATGGTGATGGTGGGGACGTCGTAGGCGAGATCCTTGACCATGTCGCCGCGGTGTTCCGGGTGGGCCAGCATCTTCTCCAGCAGGTCGACGACGTTCTGCCGGATGAACGGTTCCAGCGCCTTGTAGCGGCGCGGCGTGAAGGCTTTCTGGACCACGGCGCGGATGCGGGTGTGCTCCGGCGGGCGCCGCGCCGACAGGCCCGAGTAGGCGGTGAACCCGCCCTCTTCCATGATCTTCTTCGCCGCAGCGCCGCGCTCGCGGACCGGGGCCTGGGCATTTTCGCTGGAGAAGGTCTCCCAGTCCTCAAAGACGGCCTTGATGTCGTCATAGCGGGAGACGACGTAGAGGCCCACCCGCTCGTCGAACATCACGGGCTGCTCGGCCCGGAGTTCAGCATAGGCGGGAAACGGATCCTTCATCTGGAACGGCTCATAGCCGTGGTGCCCTGCGGGGGCTTCGGCGCCGTGTCCAAAGGGACAGCGGCCGGCCGTTTCCGTCGAGGGTGACATCTAAGCTCCTAGGTTTTCGGTCCCGCCGGCAGCGCCAGTGCATGCCGGGGTTCTTATCTCCCAGTGTGGCCCCGGTCACTCCCCGCGGATAGCGTGTGCTTCCACTGGGTGGAAAGGACTTGTTCCAGGGCCGGGCCCGGCCGATCCCCCTGGACAGCGTCGGGCCGGGGGTGCGGGGTGCGGCCCGGGGTGCGGGGGCACTTCGACGCGGCCACGCCGCCAACACAGCGGCCGACGTCGAAGATTGCCGTCAAAGTGCTTGCCGTCAAAGTGCCCCCGGACGGACCCTCCGGCGCCGGGAGCAGACAGCACTCGGGGCGTGCCCGGCTCAGTCCGTGCCGGCGACGTGGCTGCCCAGCAGCGTCTCCAGCGGGATCCTCGCGGTGGCACGCTCAATCTGGGCTGCGATGCCCCGCAGGACGGGCAGGTGCCGGGTCATTGTGGCGGCCTGGCTGGTGGGAAGCACCAGGCCGATGGAGGCGCCGATCCTGCCGGTATGGAAGACCGGGACCGCGATCGAACAGGAGCCCAGCCGCACCTCCTCCAGCGTGGTGGCGTACCCCTGCTCCCGGATCTGGACCAGTTCCGCGGCCAGCTTTTTGGGGTCCACATGGGTGTGGGCGGTGTGCCGCTCCAGCTGCCGGTTCAGGTACGCGTCCCGGACCCAGTCCTGCTCGTAAGCCAGGATCACCTTGCCGACGGCGGTCGCGTGCATGGGCAGCCGGCCGCCGACCCGGGAGGCCCGCGGCACCCGTTTTGAACCGTAAACGCGGTCGATGTAGAGCACCTCGTGGCCGGCCCGGACCGCAAGGTGCGCGGTTTCCCCCGTGAGCGAGAACAAATCCTGCACGTAGGGCCTGGCCGCGTCACGCAGCTGCCTCCCCGTGTTCTGCGCCAGCTCCCACAGCCGGATGCCCAGCTGGTAGCGCCCGTTCGGTTCCCGGGACAGGAATCCCCACGCGGTGAGTTCGGTGACCAGCCGGTGGGCAGTACTCAGCGGCAGCCCGGATTTCTCGGCGATCCCGGTCAGGCTGAGGGCACCACGGGATGTTTCGAAGGCTTCCAGGATGGCGAGGACCTTCGAGGTAACGGTCCTGCCGGGTTCGCTGCTGCCGCCAGCCATCCTGACCTCCTTGTCGAGGGCTCATCCCGCCCTTCTGTTCAAAAAGCTCCAGTCCCTTTTCGAGCAACATCCTGCGGGTCATCTGCTTCTGAACTTCTCGGATGCTTGCTACTCCCCAGATTAGTGCCGTCAGGCTACCCCGCCGCCGCGTCCGCACCGGCCGGCAGGGCGACCGGCGCGCTCCAGCCCGGTTTTCGGCTGAAACAACAACGCCGGGTCGGAGACACGCCGGAGTGTTCCGCGCGTCGGAGCTAACAACCGGGCAGGAGCGCGGCCTCGGCTCCCGGCCCGGATCGGATAGCCGCGGTTGTGCTAGATTTCGGCCCATGACCTCGCACCCGCCAAGCCACCATGCCGACGCGCCCGCCGCCGCCGCTATCGGGCTGTTGGCGAGGCAGGGCTATGACGCAACGTCCGTAGAAGACCTTGCGGACGCCGCGGGCATGAGCCGCAGCACCTTCTTTCGGAAGTTCGGCTCCAAGGAGGATGTGGTCTTCGCGGACCACGAGCGGATCCTGCGGCAGGTGACGGACAGCCTGGCGGAAACGATGCAGGAACCACTGGCAGCGATCGGGGACGCGGCGCTGCTGGTTTTCAACCACCACTTGCGGAACGGGGAAACGTCCCGGGCGCGTTATGAACTGATGCAGGCCGTCCCCGCGCTGCGGGACCGGGAGCTGGTCACCTCGCACCGGTACGAGAGGGCGTTCCTCCAGCACCTGCTGGACAAGCTGCCCGACGCCGAGCACCGCGAGTACAAGGCCGTCTCCTTCGCCGCGGCCGTCGTCGCGGTCCACAACGCCTTCCTCCGGCGCTGGCTTCGCAGCGGGGCGGCCCAGGAAACCGAGTCGGCCGCCCGGGACAGGGCAACGGCGCTCGCGAACGAGCTTCAGGCCCTCTCCGAGATCTTCCGGCCGGTCTTACTGGGCTCCGGACCGGCGCACCCGGCCCCCGCCGTCGTCGTGACTGTCCTCGCGGCAGGCGCAGACAAGGACGCGATAGTGCAGGCCGTCCGCGATGCCCTGCCCTAGGCTCGACACGCCACTTCTGGCACTGAGTTTCTTGACGTGAGACTCCGTTTCAATGCATCCTTAGTCGGTGTGGCCTGAACCACACTACGCGGGGCGGAGAAACCCCGCGCCCCAGACAGAGGACTTACCCATGACGACGACGTCGCCCGGTTCCGGGCTCACCGCCACAGCGGCCACGGACGAATTTCCGCTCGGCACGGTCGAACCCGACTACGTGCTCACCGAAGCCCTGGGCACGGATCCCGCCTCCGTGTTCGCCACGATCGGCGACGAGGACCGCGGCTACTGGGAACGTGCCCGCAACTTCGTCCAGGCCGAGGTACTTCCAGTCATAGACAGTTACTGGGAGCGCGCCGAGTATCCGCTGCACCTCCTACGCCGCCTCGGCGAGCTGGACCTGCTGCGCGACGGCGTCCCCGTGGAAGGGTTCCCCGCGATGACCAGCATGGCCGCCGGCCTGGTGAACATGGAGATCAGCCGAGGCGACGGCTCCGTGGCGACCATGATCGCGGTCCAGGGCGGGCTCGCCCTGCGGTCCGTAGCGGAGTGCGGGTCTGCCGAGCAGAAGGAACGCTGGCTGCCGGCGATCGCCGCCGGCACGGAATACGCCGCGTTTGCGCTGACGGAACCGACCCACGGCTCGGATTCGGTGGCCCTTGAATCCACGGCCACCAGCACGGAGGGCGGCTTCCTTCTCAACGGCGAAAAGAAATGGATCGGCAACGGCTCCGTCGGCGGCGTCAGCGTGGTGTGGGCCAGGGGTGAGGACGGCCAGGTTCACGGCTATCTGGTACCGCAGGACTCCCCCGGCTACTCCGCTACAAGGATCGAAGGCAAGCTGGCCTTGCGTGCCATCTGGCAGGCCCACATCCGGCTCGAAAACGTCTTCGTCCCGCAGGAGAACGTGCTGCCGGGGGCGCGGACCTTCAAGGACACGGCCCGCGTCCTGCTGGCGACCCGGCTCGGCGTCGCCTGGTCCGCCGTCGGACATGCCACCGCCTGCTACGAAACCGCGGTTCAGTACGCCAAGCAGCGCGTGCAGTTCGGCCGGCCGCTGGCTGCTTCCCAGATCGTGCAGGAAAGACTGGCCCGGATGCTCAGCGAACTGGCCACCATGCAGCTGATGGTCGTCCAGATGACCCGCCTCGACGAGGAAGGGTCGCTCACCCCCGAGCAAGCCTCACTGGCCAAATACACCTGCACCCGCACAGCCCGCGGCATTGCCTCCAACGCCCGGGATCTCCTCGGCGGCAACGGCATCCTGCTGGCCAACCGCGTCGCCCGGCATTTGGCCGACATCGAAGCCATCCACACCTACGAGGGCACCGAGACCATGCAGGCGCTCATCATCGGCCGCGGAATCACCGGCACCTCAGCCTTCGCCTGACCAACGTTGTTCCTCCGAAAGGACTTCCCATGAACCAGAATGCCAACATCCCCGTCATCCTCGGCGGCGCCCGGACACCTTTCGGCCGCTTCCGCGGCGGCCTGACACCCTTCTCGTCCAGCGAGCTGGGCGCCCACGCCATCCGTGCCGCGCTGGAGCGCACCGGTGTCTCCCCGGAACAGGTCGGCGCGGTCATCGTCGGACAGGTCATCCAGGCCGGAGCAGGCCAGGGCCCAGCGCGCCAGGCCAGCCTGGCCGCCGGCATCGGCTGGGACGTGCCCACCGTGACGATTAACAAGCTCTGCCTCTCCGGGCTCACGGCCGTCATCGACGCCGCCAGGATGATCCGGGCCGGGGAGGCCGACTTCATCGTCGCCGCAGGCCAGGAATCCATGACCAACGCCCCGCACCTGGTCCCGGGGCTGCGCGCAGGTGTCGTCATCGGTGACGCACCCATGCTCGACTCCCTGAACCACGACGGCCTGCAGGACCCGGTCAGTGGCAAGCTGATGGGCGAAGCCACCGACGCAGGAAACACCGAGCGGGGGATCAGCCGGGCCGAGCAGGACGCCGTCGCGGCCCGCTCCCACCAGCGCGCCGAGGCGGCACGCGCCGCCGGGGTGCTTGCGGAGGAAATTGCGCCCATCCAGGTGCCGCAACGCAAGGGGCCCGCCCTGACGCTGGAACACGACGAGGGAATCCGGCCGGAGACCACCGCCGAATCCCTGGCCCAGCTCCGGCCCGCCTTCTCGAAAGACGAAGCGGCAACCATCACCGCCGGTTCGGCCTCGCCGCTTTCCGATGGCGCCGCCGCGCTGGTGATTGCCAGCAAGGCCGCGGCCATCGCCGCCGGCCTGGACTGGATCGCCGAAATCGGCGCCCACGGCCAGACCGCGGGACCGGACGGATCCCTGCACTCCCAGCCGGCCCGTGCCATTGAACGCGCCTTGTCTCAGGAGGGGCTCACCGCCGGGGACCTCGACCTGGTCGAAATCAACGAAGCCTTCGCCTCGGTCCTCATCCAGTCAGCCAACGACCTCGGCATCGAGACCGACGTCGTCAACGCCGACGGCGGTGCAATCGCCCTCGGCCACCCGGTGGGGGCTTCGGGCGCCCGCCTGGTCCTGCACCAGGCGCTGGCGCTGAAGCGCCGCGGCGGAGGCACCGGCGTCGTCGCCCTCTGCGGCGGCGGCGGCCAGGGCGATGCCCTGATCCTCAAAGCTTAATCAACCCTACGAAGAAGCAGGCCATGACCAACACCACCACCGGCGACGGCTTCGCCACCATTTCCGTTGCGGCGATCCTGGCGGAATCCGCCAAGCGGACGCCGGACAGCGTCGCCCTCATCGTCGGTGACGACGAAACCAGCTACGGAGATCTGTGGCGTGAGACGCGCGCCTACGCCGGGGCGCTCCGGGCGCGCGGCGTCGGCCCGGGAGACGCCGTCGCCGTCCTGATCCCCAACGTCCCGGATTTCGCCCGCGTCTACTACGCCGTCCTGTCGCTGGGAGCCATTGTGGTTCCGGTGCACGCCCTGCTCAAGGCACGCGAAATCGAATACGTCCTCCAGGACAGCGGCGCCAGAATGTTGATCTGCGCCGCCGCGCTGCTCAAGGAAGGTGCCGCCGGCGCCGCCAGCACCGGCGTCGATGTCCTGACGGTCATGGCGCCCGACGACGACGGACTGCCGCGGCTCGAGGCCGAGGCCGCCGCGGCCGAGCCCATCCGCAGCTACGTCCCGTGCCGTCCCTCGGACACCGCCACCATCCTCTATACCTCCGGCACCACCGGCAAACCGAAGGGCGCCCTGGGCACGCACTTCGCCCTGGTGGAACAGACGTCCGTGATCCTGACCAGCGTCATGGACTTCAAGCAGGGCGACGTTCTCTTCGGCGGCCTGCCGCTCTTCCACACCTTCGGCCAGACGGTTGTCCTCAACGCCGGTCTCCGCGCGGGTGCCACGATCGTGATGATGCCCCGCTTCAGCGGCGAGGGCGCCCTGGCGCTGCTGGACCGGCACAAGGTCAATATCTTTGTCGGGGTACCGACGATGTACGTGGCGCTTCTGGAAGCGGCCAAGACGACGGCGGCCCGCCCGGCCGCTCTCCGTTACGGCGTCTCCGGCGGGGCGTCGTTGCCGCTTGCGGTGATGGACAAGTTCCGCGACGTCTTTGGGGTGGAGATCCATGAAGGGTACGGCCTGACCGAAACGTCCCCCGTCGCCGCGTTCAACCACGTAGGCACGGCACCGAGGCCCGGCACCATCGGGATCCCGATCTGGGGCGTCGACATTGAAATCGCGCGCGCCGAAACTGTCGAAAGCATCGAACTGCTGCCGACCGGCGAACTCGGCGAGCTCGTCGTCCGCGGCCACCTGCTGATGAAGGGGTACTTGAACCGACCCGAGGCCACCGCCGAGGCCGTCGTGGACGGCTGGTTCCGGACCGGGGATCTTGGCACCAAGGACGAGGATGGCTACCTCACCATCGTGGACCGCAAGAAGGACATGATCATCCGGAACGGCTACAACGTCTACCCCCGTGAGGTCGAGGAAATTCTCCTCTCCCACCCCCAGGTTGTCAGCGCCGCCGTCTATGGAATCCCGCACGATGTCCACGGCCAGGAAATTGCGGCCGCGATCGTGCTCGATGCGGGGGCCGCCACCACCGAGACCGAGCTGATCGACTTCGCAAGCGCCCAACTGGCTGCATACAAGTATCCGCGCGTCATCAGGCTGCTCACGGAACTCCCGCTCGGCCCCAGCGGGAAGATCCTCAAGCGAAGCCTGGCCGCCGAGTCCCCCGGGGCCTGAGGCCGGTTGCGGCGACGGCGGGCAGGCCGGGTGGCATTGACGCTTATCGATATACTGACGGTAAGTGTCTTACTCAAGTCGGCGCGCCCCCGCCGGGGACCGTGCCGGTGTGAGCCAGCCAAGGAGAACTTCATGTCTGCTGCCCGAAGCCTTGAGCCGGCCGGACGCTGCGGCGGCTCGACAAGCTGCTGTGAGGTTCCGGCGTGAAATTTCTCGAGAATGCTCCGCGGTTCGTCTTCTTCACCGGCAAGGGTGGCGTAGGGAAAACGTCCATAGCGTGCGCAACAGCGCTAAGCCTCGCGAGGACCGGCCAGAGGGTCTTGTTGGTCAGCACCGACCCGGCCTCCAACGTCGGGCAGGTCTTCGGCCTGAGCATCGGGAACATGGTCACCCCCATCCCGGGCGCGCCGGGTCTCTCTGCCTTGGAAATTGACCCGGAGCAGGCCGTCGCGGCCTACCGGGAACGGATCCTCGCGCCCGTCCGGGGGCTCCTGCCCGAGTCGGAACTGGCCGGCATCACCGAGAGCCTCTCAGGTTCGTGCACCACGGAGATCGCCTCCTTCGACGAGTTCACCAACCTACTCGCCGACGACAGCTCCTACGGGGATTATGACCACATCATCTTCGATACCGCCCCGACGGGCCACACGCTCCGCCTGCTGCAACTGCCCGGCTCGTGGACCGATTTCCTGGCGGCCGGCAAGGGCGACCCGTCCTGCCTGGGCCCGCTGTCAGGGCTCGAGAAGCACAAACAGGTGTACGCCACGGCAGTCCGGGCCCTCACCGATCCGACGAGGACCCGGCTTGTCCTGGTCACGCGTGCGCAGACTTCGTCCCTGAGCGAGATCGAGCGGACATATCTCGAACTCAACCAGATCGGAATCGGGGGCGGTTACGTCGTCGTCAACGGCCTCCTGCCGGAAGCCGCAGGCGAGGAGGAACTGGCGCGGGCCCTGAGGGCCCGCGAGTCCGCAGCCCTGGCCGCCATACCGGACGCCGTCGCCGGGCTGCCCCGCGATGTCCTGGAGCTGAAGCCGGGCAACATGGTCGGCATTCCGGCACTTGAGTCCCTGTTCGTAGCCACTTCCGACGCCGGAATCACGGCGGATGCGGCCCGGGTGACGGAAGTCCACGACGCCCCGCTGGCCGCCCTCGTGAACGAGTTGGAATCCGACGGCCACGGCCTCGTGCTGTGCATGGGCAAGGGCGGAGTCGGGAAGACCACCGTCGCTGCCGCCATCGCCGTCGCGCTGGCCAAAAGGGGCCATGCGGTCCACCTCACCACGACTGACCCCGCAGCCCATCTGACCGAAACACTCCACGGTTCCGTGAAGGGCCTGACGGTCTCGCGCATCGATCCGGAGGCGGCCATCCAGGAGTACCGCAGCCACGTCATGGCGACCAAAGGCCGGACCCTGGACGAGGAAGGACGTGCGGCGCTGGCCGAGGACCTGCTGTCCCCGTGCACCGACGAGGTGGCCGTGTTCCGCCAGTTCTCCCGGGTGGTGCAGGAGTCCCGCCGGCACTTTGTTGTCATCGACACCGCGCCCACCGGCCACACCCTGCTGCTCCTGGACGCCACGGGCTCCTACCACCGCGAAATTGCCCGCCAGGTCGGCGACACCATGGGGTTCGTAACGCCGCTCATGCGGTTACAGGACCCGGCACAGACCAAGGTTGTTCTCGTCACCCTGGCCGAACCGACGCCGGTGCTCGAAGCAGAGGAACTGCAGGCTGACCTGGAAAGGGCAGGGATTCATCCCTGGGCCTGGGTGGTCAACAACTCGATCGCCGCCGCGCACCCGGAAACGCCGTTCCTGCAGGCCCGCGCCGCGAGCGAAGTCGAACAGATTTCCAAGGTGCGGACCCTGACGGGCCGGGTAGCCCTCATTCCGTTGCTGCCCGACGAGCCCATCGGCGAAGACAAACTATCGGCCCTGACCGCCCTCAGCTCCCTGCCCGCCTGAGCTGGATCCGGGCCCGGCCTTCGCCGCAGCCCGGCTAGCCCTCCGGGCCGCGGTCCAGCAGCGCCTCGAGGTCCCGGGCCGTGGCATCCAGCCTGGCGATCGTGTCCCGCTGGATCGACCGCAGGTACTCGGCATCGGACTCGCCGTCCTGTACCCAGTCCTCATCTCCCGGTGCATCCATGGCCCGGCGCGTGTTGGCGGTCGCGATCCTGACGTTGTCCAGCATCGCGCGCAAGCGGTCCTCAGTGCTGGGGGTCTCGGTCTTCATGTGTCCTCCTTGCCTTTGGTCCTGTTGGCAGGTCCCAGGGACTACCTTCCCCGTCGGCGCGTCGGCAGCACAAGAACTAAAAGACCCGGGTGCGCCGTTCAATCAGGACGGTGTCCTGCCACTGACCCGCGGCGGGACCATAAGCCATCCGGGCAATCTTTTCCCGCCGGCCGACCACCCTGAATCCGTGGGCAAGGTGCAGGTTCAGGCTCTGCTCGTTTTCAGGGAAGACGCTCGCCTGGAGGGTCCAAATGCCGTCCCGTTCCGTCGAAGCGATCAAGAACCGGAGGAGGACGGATCCAATCCGCCTGCCGCGTGCCGCCTCGGATACGTAAATGGAATGTTCCACCACGCCGGAGTAAACCGGGCGGCCGGATACGGCGGAGACGGCCGCCCAGCCGAGGATCCCGGCATCGGGCGCCTCCGCCACCAGGCGGTGGGACGCAAGCCGCGAACCGTCAAAACGGGACCAGTCCGGCGCCTCGGCCTCGAACGTCGCCTGCCCGGTCGCGATTCCTTCGCTGTAGATCCGCCGGACGTCGGGCCAGTCCGATTCCCGCATCGGCCGGACAGTGACGTCCGGCGCGGCGGCCGCGCTCACAGGGAAGCCAGCAGGCCGGCCGTCTGCTCAAGGGCCCCGGGAACCAGCGAGTAATAAGCCCAGGTGCCGCGCTTCTCACGGTGCAGCAGGCCGGCGTCGACCAGAATCTTAAGGTGGTGCGACACGGTGGGCTGGCCCAGGTCAAGCGGCTCGGTGAGATCGCAGACGCACGCTTCCCCGTCGCCGGTGCCCTTGACGATGGAGAGCAGCCGGAGCCTGTTGGGGTCCGACAGGGCCTTGAAGACGACGGCCTTTCGCTGGGCATCCTCTGCACTGAGGACCGGCTGGCCGGACGGTGCACAGCAGGCCTCGTCAAGGGCCGGTTCAAGGGTTTGCAGAGAGTTCATGCCTCTATTATGCACATTGATTGACATTCATCGATATAGTTGGCGATACTTCATATCGACAAGCATCAATTTATCGTAGCGCTGCACAGATAGCCCTGCACCAAAACGGCCGCGCCAGCGGGGCCACAAGCAGAACCGCGCCAGCGCAGCATAGGAGTTCCGTGAGCATCCAGACCGACCAGTCGCCCGCCCCTGAAGATGAGGCTGCCGTCGCCGGCAAACTCTCCACCGTGGACCGTTTCCTCCCGGTGTGGATCATTGCCGCCATGGTCCTCGGACTGCTTCTGGGCAGCTTCATCCCGGGCCTGAACACGGCGCTGGAGGCGGTCAAGGTCGGCGAAGTATCGCTGCCGATCGCCGTCGGCCTGCTGGTGATGATGTACCCGGTGCTCGCGAAGGTCCGCTACGACCAGACGCACCGCGTCATCGGCGACCGCAAACTGATGATTACCTCACTGGTCCTGAACTGGGTGCTGGCCCCGGCGTTCATGTTCGCCCTGGCCTGGCTCTTCATCCCGGACCTGCCCGAGTACCGCACCGGGCTGATCATTGTCGGCCTGGCCCGCTGCATCGCGATGGTCATGATCTGGAACGACCTTGCCTGCGGCGACCGGGAAGCCGCCGCCGTGCTGGTAGCCATCAACTCCGTCTTCCAGGTCATCGCCTTCGGTGCGCTGGGCTGGTTCTACCTTCAGCTCCTGCCGTCCTTGCTTGGGCTGCCGACCACCAGCGCGGACTTCTCCTTCTGGTCCATCACCGCCTCCGTGCTGGTGTTCCTGGGGGTCCCGTTGCTGGCAGGCTTCCTGACCCGCACCATCGGCGAGAAAGCCAAGGGCCGCGACTGGTATGAAGGCACCTTGCTCCCCCGGCTCGGCCCGTGGGCGCTGTACGGTCTGCTTTTCACCATCACCTTGCTCTTCGCCCTGCAGGGCGGGACCATCACGTCCCGGCCCGTGGACGTCGCCCGGATCGCCTTGCCGCTGCTGGTGTACTTCCTGGTCGTGTTCGGCGCCGGGATGCTGGTCGGCAAGCGGCTGGACCTCGGCTACGCGAAGACCACCACGTTGGCGTTCACGGCTGCCGGCAACAACTTCGAACTCGCCATCGCCGTGGCGATCGGTACCTTCGGCGTCACCTCGGGACAAGCCCTGGCCGGCGTCGTCGGGCCCTTGATCGAAGTCCCCGTCCTCGTTGCACTGGTTTACGTGGCCCTCTGGGCCCGCAAGCGCTACTTTAGCCCCCACCCCCTTTCCGCCTAACCCCACAAACTTCAGGAGAACACCATGAGCACCGACACCGCCAAGAAGCCCTCCGTCCTTTTCGTTTGCGTCCACAATGCCGGCCGCTCCCAGATGGCCGCCGCCTTCCTCACCACCCTCGGCGAAGGCCGGATCGAGGTCCGCTCCGCCGGCTCGCAGCCCGCGGAGAAGGTGAACCCCGCCGCCGTCGAAGCCATGGCCGAACTCGGCATCGACATGTCCGCCGAGATCCCCAAGGTCCTCACCACCGAGGCCGTGAAAGAGTCCGACGTCGTCATCACCATGGGCTGCGGCGACACCTGCCCGATCTTCCCCGGCAAGCGCTACGAGGACTGGGAACTCGAGGATCCGGCGGGCCAGGGCGTCGACGCCGTCCGGCCCATCCGCGACGAAATCAAGTCCCGCATCGAGGGCCTCATCGCTTCCCTCACCCCCGCCGCCAAGTAGCCCCAACCGGAAGAAACAGAGGACACCATGGCTGTAACCACAACCCTTCCCGTAGCTGTCATCGGGGCCGGGCCGATCGGCCTCGCCGCGGCAGCCCACCTGCTCGAGCGAGGCCTCGAGCCGCTCATTCTTGAGGCCGGCCCGACCCCGGCCGCCGCCATCGAGCAGTGGCGCCACATCCGGCTGTTCTCGCCGTGGCAGTACAACACCGACGCCGCCGCCGTCCGCCTGCTCGCCGCTACCGGCTGGGAAGCTCCTGAGCCGACGGCGCTGCCCACCGGCGGCGACCTCATCGACCGGTACCTCACCCCGCTGGCTTCACTCCCGGCGATCGCGTCACGCCTGCACACCGGCGCCCACGTCGTCGCGGTAACCCGTCTGGGAATGGACAAGACCCACAGCCGGAACCGTGACACCACCCCCTTCGTGGTCCGGGTTGAACACGCCGACGGCGAAGTCCGCGACTACCGGGCCGCCGCTGTCATTGACGCCTCCGGCACCTGGTCCACCCGCAACCCGCTCGGAACCTCGGGATTGCCTGCCGTCGGCGAAGCCGCCGCTGCCGGCCACATCTCCTCTCCCCTGCCGGACGTGCTGGCACGCCACCGTGGGGCCTTTGCCGGCCGCACCGCCGTCGTGGTCGGCGCGGGACACTCCGCCGCCAACACCCTGATCAACCTCTCCGAGCTCGCAAGCGAGGAGCCCGGGACGAAGATCGTCTGGGCGATCCGCGGCGCTTCGGCAGCCAAGGTCTACGGCGGCGGCGACGCCGACGGTCTCGCCGCCCGCGGCCAGCTCGGCAGCCGGCTCCGCGCCCTGGTGGAGGACGGCACCGTTGAGCTGCACACCGGCTTTGGTATCGCCGGCCTCGCCGCCGACGACGCCGCCGTCACCCTGACCGCCGCCGACGGCCGCACCCTCGTCGCCGACGTCGTCGTTCCGGCCACCGGGTTCCGCCCGAACCTCGACATGCTCCGGGAACTCCGGCTGGAGCTGGACCCCGGCGTCGAGGCACCGCGGGAACTCGGCCCGCTGATCGACCCCGAGTTCCACTCCTGCGGCACCGTGGAACCGCACGGCGCCAAGATGCTGGCCCACCCGGAGCAAGATTTCTACATCGTGGGCATGAAGTCCTACGGCCGGGCGCCGACCTTCCTGCTGGCCACCGGCTACGAACAGGTCCGTTCCGTCGCGGCCGCCCTGGCCGGGGACCGTGAAGCCGCCGACACCGTCCAGCTCGAACTGCCGGAGACCGGGGTCTGCTCCTCGGACATCGGCACCAGTTGCGACGTCCCGGCCGCGGCAACGGGTTTCGTGGCGGAAACCTCCGGCGGCTGCTGCGGGGCGCCCGAGCCCGTACTCGTCGGGTTCCCCACCGGCCTGGCGCACGGCCGCTCCGGCGATAACTGACCACCCGACCGGGACCTCCCGTTGCCAACGCACGCTCCCACCCCGACCCTCGTCGCGGAGGGCGCACCGCGTGGCGGCCTCGCCGCACTGTGCATCACCCAGACGACCGGGTGGGGCGTGCTCTATTACGCGCTAATCGCCGCGGTCCGGCCCATCAGCGGGGACACCGGCTGGGATCCCGCCGCGGTCACGGGAGCCTTTTCCGCAGGACTGCTGGTCTCCGCGGTGGCCGGCATCTTTGTGGGCAGGATCCTTGACCGAACCGGACCGCGCGCGTTGATGGTTGGCGGGTCCCTGATTGGCACAGTGGCTATGCTTCTCGTGGCTGCGGCGCCGAGCCTGCCGGTGTTTCTTGCCGCGTGGCTGCTTGCCGGTACCGCGCAAGCCGCAGTGCTGTATCAGCCGGCATTCACGGTGATCAGCCGCTGGTACGGACCCGCACGCATCAGGCCCCTGACCGTCCTGACCCTCGTGGCCGGATTCGCGTCCACGATCTTCGCCCCTGCCACCGCCGCCCTGACCGCCCTATTCGGCTGGCGGGCCGCCTTTGTCATCCTCGCCGGGAGCATGGCGATCATCACGGTTCCGCTGCATGCCCGATTCCTCAACCACAGCTGGTCCCCGGCGGCCGCCAACACGAACGCCGGGGACCGCCGTGCGCTGGCGCGGGATGTCCGGCGAAGCCCGGAATTCCTCGGCCTGCAGGCCCTCATGGCCCTCCTGTGCCTCGGGCTCTACACCGTGACCCTGAACATCATCCCGCTGTTGCTGGAAAAGGGCGCCGACTACGCCACGGCCGCTCTGGGGCTTGGCCTGGTGGGCGGCGGGCAGGTGGCTGGCCGGCTGTTGTTCGCCGCCATCCCGGCCGGCGCCCGGCTGCCCGGCATCACCGGCACGGCGGCGGGTGCCATCCTCCTCCTGGCGGCGCTGCCCGGCCCGGTGCCGGTACTGATCGCGGCCGGGATGGTCGCCGGCGCGGTCCGCGGGTGCCAGACCCTGCTGCAGGCCACGATCGTGGGTGACCGCTGGGGCACCCGGAGCCTGGGCACGCTGCAGGGGATCTTCTCGGCCCCGCTGACAGCAGTTACCGCCATCGCTCCGGCGGCGGGACCCATACTGGCGGCCGGACTGGGCACGTACACGGGCATGACGTACGCCATGTCCGGTGCGGCCGGCACGGCAGCCGTCCTCGCCGCCGTCGTGAGCCAGCGCAAAGTCCGGCCGCACGCAATCAGCTGAGAAGCGTCGGGGTCCGGTCCCGCCTTCAGGCGCCATACTGAGGCCATGGGCCCGGAATCCCTCCGTACCGCGATCCGGGACCGCGGGCCCCTCGGAGGGCCGGGGAACTGAGGCAAGGGAGCGCAGACCATGGATCCGACGAAAGACGGGATCACAACCGGGTACCGCCACGCCATCCACGACCTCGCCGCCTGGCTGGGGAGCGCCACGCCCGCGGAACTTCGCCGGAAGAGCGCCGGCACCCGGTGGACCAACGAGGAACTCCTGTTCCACATGGTGTTCGGCTACATGGTCGTCCGTGCCCTGCTTCCCCTCGTCCGGGTGGTCAGCCGGCTCCCCAGGCCGGCAGGCACTGCCTTCGCCACAGCACTGAACGCCGCCACGGGACCCTTCGATGTGGTGAACTACTGGGGCTCGCGCGCCGCCGCCCTCGTCTACAACAGGCGCCGGATGGCCAGGAAACTTGAAAAAACTGTCACCGCGCTGATACGGCAACTGGAACGTGAGAACCCTGCCTCGCTCGCCAGGACCATGCCGTTTCCGGACCGGTGGGACCCGTTCTTCAAGCCGGTCATGACCCTCAACGACGTCTACGCCTACCCCACCCTTCACTTCGATTTCCACGCCAGGCAACTGAGCCTCCGCCCGCCGGACAGAGCAGGGAAGCGCTGACGGCGTGGGCCGACCCAACCCGTCCCGGCCCGAGGCGTGAGGCGTGAGGCGTGAGGCGTGAGGCGTGAGGCGTGAGGCCACGTTCCCCCGCATCGTGTGCGACGCTGGTTGCATGGACCTCGAGGTGTCGCCCGCGCTCACGATTCCCTCGTCCGAACTCCGCTGGCGGTTCTCGCGTTCCTCCGGGCCGGGAGGCCAACACGTCAACACTTCGGACAGCCGCGTTGAACTCTCCTGGAACATCGAAGCCTCGGCAGCGCTCACGGACGACCAACGCGTGCTGCTGCTCGAACGGCTCGGACGACGGCGCCTCATCGGCGGGGTGGTCACCGTGACCGCATCGGAGCAACGGTCCCAGTTGCGCAATCGCGAGATCGCGCTGGCGAAGCTGTCCGAGCTCGTGGCTGCCGGCCTTGCCCCGGAAGCTGCTCCCCGCCGGCCGACCAAACCCACGCGGGGCTCGAACCGCCGCCGCCTCGCCGCAAAGGAACAACGGGCAGCGACAAAACGCCAGCGAAGGCGGCCTTCGGCGGAGTAGCGCGGCAGGCCGTCCGCACGCGGCGCCCCCTGTCGCCGCAGGCGGGCATTGGCTAAAATCAGGGTCCCCGGTCAATCGACCCGGGACCCCGGCGGTTCGGCCCGGCCGAAAGCCCGCCGGGCTGAGCAGAGAGGCCAGCCATGGACTTCGCCCCGGCCAATGAGCATCCTCTGGATCCCTTCCCTTATTACCAACGCATGCGGGAAGCAGCGCCCGTCTTTCACGACGAGCAGTCGGGCAGCTGGCATGTCTTCCGGTACGACGACGTGCAGCGGGTGCTCTCCGAACACGCCACGTTTTCCTCGCGGATGCGTGGCGACGATCCTTCCGAGGCAGGACACCTGTTCGAGTCCAGCCTCATCACCACCGACCCTCCCCGGCACCGGCAGTTGCGCTCCCTGGTGGCGCAGGCGTTCACGCCGAAAGCCGTGGACGCGCTTGCACCCCGCATCACGCAGCTCACCACCGAACTCCTCGACGGGATCGCTTCACTCGGGACGGCGGACCTGATCCAGGCACTGGCGGTTCCGCTGCCGGTGATCGTGATCTCGGAACTGATGGGCGTGCCCGCCGAAGACCGTGACCGGTTCAAGCAGTGGTCCGACGTTATTGTCAGCCAAACGCGGACCGGCGCGATGAATGAGGACCACCGGGCCACCAATCTTGAGATGACGGCGTACTTCCTGGACCTGATCGAACAGCGTCGCAGCCGGCCCGGCAATGATTTGATCAGCAACCTGCTCTCCGCCGAGATCGACGGGCAGAAACTTAGCGTGGTCGAACTGCTGGGTTTCTGCAGTCTGCTGCTGGTCGCCGGCAATGAAACAACCACCAACCTGATCGGCAACGCCGTGCTCTGCTTCACTGAAGCGCCCGGCACCATCGATCGGCTGCTGCAGGAACCGGCGCTGCTCCCCCAGGCCATAGAAGAGGTACTCCGCTTTCGGTCGCCGGTGCAGTCCATGTACCGGATTGCTGTCGCCGACACCACCCTCGGCGAAGTTCAGATTCCGGCCGGCGCCCCGCTCGTGGCCTGGATCGGTTCCGCGAACCGCGACGAGCGGCAATTCCAGCGGGCGGCCGAATTCGACGTCGACCGGGGCCAGCTCCGGCATCTGGCGTTCGGCCACGGCGTTCACTTTTGTCTCGGCGCCCCGCTGGCCAGGTTGGAGGCAAGGATCGCGCTGGAGGGCATCCTGTCCCGGCTGCCCGGGCTGACGCTGGCCCCGGGAGCGAGCCTTGAACGGATGGACAGCAGCATCGTCTATGGGCTGAAGGCGCTGCCGGCCAGCTGGCAGTCAGCCTGAACGCAGGGGCGTGCAGTTCCGGGGTGCAAGGCCTAGCCTTTATCCCGGCTTTCGAACTCCTCGTCCATCTCGAAACCCCGGAACTCTGTCTCCGGGTTCGGCTCGCCCTCAGCCACCACCTCGTGGTCCAGTTGACGCTGGATTTGGCTGTCCAGTATCTGCAGTTCCTGGTCGGACACCTTGTCCAAGTGCTCCGGAAATGGTTCTTCCGGGGTCAAGTGAAGATCTTCTGCTGCCATGCCCACTCCACTTCTACGTCGAAATCCGGACCCGTTCCCTGGTAGGGGCGGCGGCGGATAGGGACAAGTATAGACGCGACCCGGCTCCGCTTGTCGCTCATGAGTACGCCCCATCCACGCACTCGACATCTGCGCCGACACCTGATGCGCACCCTGCTGGGCCGGAGCATACTGGGGGCATGAGTGAGCGTGACGACTTCCTTGCCTGGGTCAAGACCGCGCTGTACCAAGCGGAACTGGCGCTCCACAATGGCGACTCTGCTCCCCGCCGGGCGCTCTGGTCCCGCAACGAGCCTGTGAGCGTCCTAGGGGCATGGCGCAACGCGTTCGGGCAGCATCAACTGGATGAGCTGTTCGCGGGGCTCGCGGAGAGCTTTTCCGACTGCACGTCCTACGCCTTCGACCTTCAGGCGTATGACGTGGTGGGCGACATGGCCTACACCGCCGGTTTGGAACACACCTCTGCCTCCGTCGACGGTGAGCCACGGACCTACACCCTGCGGGCCACCCAGGTGTACCGACGCGAAGATGGCGAGTGGAAAGTCGCGCATCGGCATGGCGACACCGTGAGCGGGGACTAACCCCGCCCTATCTAGCCTGGGGATACGATCCCAGCTCGTACGGGTCGTCGTAGACGGACCAGCGGATCGGTGGCCTGAGATCGAGGTTGCCGGCCTCCAAAAGCCCGTTGTGAATGTCCTGGCGCCCGTGCTTCTGATAATCGCCCCAGGCTTTCAGGATCTTTACCCGGTCCTTGACCACGGCTGCGAGGTACTTGGACTCGTCCCCGCCCTGGGCCGGAGGGCGTTCGGCCTTACGGGCTGCGGCCAGGATGCCGCCGAAAGACTCGTCGTCGTCCCCGGGACCATGGTTGACCGAGACGTCGTAGTAGATCGCAAGCCCCAGCGGCCCGACGCCGTCCCGAACGGCCTCTTCAAAGGCCGGCTGCCAGTACACCCGGTCCCGTTCCGCCTGCTGGGCCAGCTGGAAGGCCGGGTCACTCGCGGCCCTCTTCCAGTCGGCCGTGAAGCCAGGATCAAGTAGTCGATGACTCAAGGCAGGGCGTTCCTTGTAGGGCGCTTCCATAATCTGCTCCAACTGCGGCAGGTAGCGCGCCAGCGGATTCCCCGGGGCGGCACTTTCGTAGGCACGGACCAGCTCGAGCATATCGCCGGTGCCACTGCACCAGCCCACCAGCCCACCGGTGTAGCCACGTCCGTCGTCGATGTCCTCGATGTATCCGAAGGAAGTGGTCCAGTCAGGAGTGGAGTTCTCGGCGGTGGAGGTGAGCTGGAGCGCTATCTCCTTGTACACCGGGTTGGCGATATCGGCCCGGGATTGGGTCTCGGTATTTACCTGCTGGTCTTTTCGTCCCCAAAGTCGCTCAAACATCAGACCTCCCGAAGTTGTCTTGGCGCCGAGCCTAGCAGCCGGCCAGCCGGCGTAACAGGGCCTGTCCGGCCCTGTGCACCGTGGCCAAGACCCGCCTTTGCTGTTCCATTCGGGCGGCACGTGATTTGGGTATCGTCCACGCCTTGCGGCGGTCCGCCGCGTTTGTAGACTGAACCGGGATCCACCTATTCGGTTGGCAGGGTACGGGAGTGAACATGGCTACTTTTCGGGAACTTCACCACGGCGCGGCGCCGCTCTTGCTGCCCAATGCGTGGGACGTCGGATCCGCCTTGGCCTTTGCGACAGCGGGATTCCCGGCCATCGGCACCACCAGCTTTGGCATTGCGGCAAGTGCCGGCCTCCCGGACGGAGGCGGGTCCAGCAAGGCGGCAACCTCCGCCCTGGCTGCCCAACTGTGCCGCCTGCCGGTCCACATCACGGCGGACATCGAGGACGGTTACTCCGACGACCCCGCCGAGGTTGCCGAATTCGTGGCTCAACTGGCGGCCCATGGCGTGGCCGGGGTCAACTTGGAGGACAGCACGGCCGGACACCTTGTCGATCCAGCAGCCTTTGCCGAGAAGGTTGCCGCCGTCAAACAACGCAGCCCGGCCGTGTTCATCAACGCCCGGGTAGACAACATCTGGTTCGGCGAAGAAGCCACAGTGGATGCCGTGCTGCTCCGTGCCGGTCTTTACGCCGACGCCGGGGCGGACGGGATCTTCGTGCCCGGGCTGGCGGTCCCGGAGGACATCCGGGCCGTCACCGCCGGCATTGCGCTGCCGGTCAACGTGCTGGCACATCCCTCGCTGACTGTTGCCGAGCTGGGGGTCCGGCGGGTGAGTTCCGGCTCCCTGCCCTACCGCGCAGCGGTCGACGCGGCGGTCAACGTGGCCAGCGCCCTGCGCGATGGCAAGAAGCTCCCACCCGCTACCCCTTATTGGGAGATGCAATCGCGCCTGGTGTCATTTAGCCAACGCCTCACGGATTGAGGGCGACGGGCAGCTGATTGCCGCCGTGGTCATCGCTCGGCGCGCGATCCGGGCTTCTGCCCGGTACCGGCGTAGTAAGCAGCAGCCATGTCCTGCTTGGAGCGGCCCTGGGACGCGACCCGTTCGAGGCGCGCGGCGGACGCCTCGACACCGTCGAGCCGAAGACCCTGTTCGCGGGCGGCGTCGATGATGAGGCGGGCGTCTTTCAGCGACGTATCGACCGCAAAAGACGCCGGTTCCAGCCGGTCATCGAGAATGAGTCCGGCCTTGGTGCGCAGGAAGGGCAGATCGAGGCCGCCGCCGTCGATCAAGTTGAAGAATTGCTGCGGGTCGACCCCGAGCGCCTCGGCCAGGGCAAGGATCTCACCGGCGGCATTCGAGGCGGCGATGACCCAGCTGTTCACGACGAGCTTCAGCCGCGTTGCAGAGCCCGCGGCCGGGTCCTGACCAGTCCAGACCGTGCGCGCCCCGATGGCGTCCAGTACGGGTGCCACGCGCTCGCGCACAGCTTCCGGTCCCGCCGCGATCACCAGGAGCTGGCCGGCCTCGGCAGGCTCGCGGGTGCCGGAAACGGGCGCTTCGACCAAGTCGAGACTGGCCTCGTTGGCCAGGTCCGCAAGGGCTGCGACGTCGTGCACACCGACAGTCGTGGACTGCACCCAGGCGGTGCCCCGCCGGACTCCCGCGGCTGCCTGTCGGATCACGTCGGTCACGGCTGCAGCGTCAAAGAGCATGGTCACCACAACGTCCGCGCCGGCAACAGCCTGCGCCGGGGACACGGCGACCTGGGCTCCGGCGTCGGCGAGCGGGGCGGTCTTGGCCTGGTCGCGGTTCCACACGAGGACCTCGTGCCCGGCCCGCAGCAGGTTGCGGGCCATCGCTGCCCCCATGATGCCGGTGCCCAGCACCGCCACCGTGCGTTTCGTGTCCATCCTGTGGTCCTCTCGATCGTTGTACAAGCGGCCTTAGCGATCCGCGTCGGTGTAACGCCCCTGGCCGCCCCAAGCAGACATCCTACCGATCACGGTGTGGACGTCGGCGTAGCTGCCCGGGCGTCCCGCGGGCGCGGTCTTCCCTTTGGTCAGGACATCGACGTCGGTGTAACTGCCGGGCAACGGCTTGTTCGCCGACGCAGGGCGCTGAAGCGTGTTGGTGTCGGTGTAAGCGGCCTTCCTGGCCTGATCACGCAGGGGCTGGGGAACAGTTAAAGTACTCAAGAAAATCTCCATTAGTTAGGCGGGCGTCCAAAGAAGCCACGCTCGATGACTGCCGCCTCCGGGCTTGACCGGAGCTCCGCGGCTAACACCCACTCTTCGCCGCCTCGCGATAGGTTTCAAAGAGGGATAGTGCATCGTCTAATAGGGGATGTTTATTACAGCTGGTCAGCAGGCTGATTCTCCAGGAATGTGAGATCGGCCGCACGGGCCACCGCGGTCAGCGCCCGGGCAAGGACGGTTTCCGGCTCGCGGGAGAGGGTGACAAGGCCTACTTCCGCCTGCCGCTCCGGCCCCACCAAACGGAGGGCGCGCACGCCACGCGGGAGTTCAAACACGTGCAACCACGCCGCCGGGACAATCGTTGACCACTGCCCGGCCTTCATCTGGGCCAGCAGCAAAGCGACCGAGTCCGTTTCAAGCCGCGGCGCGGCAGTCAGGCCCACGTCCCGGAGAGCATCATCCACCTGCCGGCGTCCCTGCATCGACCGGTCCAACAGGCACAGGGGCAGTCCTGCCGCGTCGGACCAGCCGACCGTGCTGCCCCCGAAGGCTCCCCGCTCGTCCGCTGTGAGCAGCACGTGCTTTTCGAAGTACAACCTGGTCACCCGGAAGCCATCCGGTACCGGGCCGCCTACGTAGGTGATCCCGGCGTCGATCTCAAAATCTGCCAGCAGCCGCAGGACGTCCTCGGACCTGAGATCGGACGCGACATGCACATTGGCCAAAGGATGCGCCGCGCAGAAGGCGGCGGTCAGCACGGACACGGCTGGTGACGCGGTCGGAATCGCGCCAATCCGCAGCTGCCCGGTCACGCCGGACCGCATGGCACTGATCTGTTCGGTCAGAGCCTTACGGTCCGCCAGAATGCGCCGCGCCCACACCACGATCTGTTCACCCTCGGCCGTCAGTCCCTCGAACCTATTGCCCCGACGGATCAGCGGAACATCCAACTCAACTTCAAGTTTCCTAATCCCCTCCGACAAGGCCGGTTGGGAAACCGAGCAACTCTCGGCCGCCCGTGCGAAATGCCGCTCCCGGGCCAAGGCGACCATGTATTCAAGTTGGCTGAAGATCATAGCCTCCGGTCTACCGCACGAAGACACCGAATTCACCACCCCGGCTTCTGGAACCTCTGGTTTTCGCGTATATCGGAATGTATCGTTGAGTATCGTTCGCGATCCACTAAGGAGACCAGCATGCGTAATTCATACCCGGCCGGCGGATTTGGCACGCCAAACATCGACGGCATGTGGCAGGCGGTTGAGGAACTGCGTTCAAGGTTTGAGAAGCGCTCGGGCAGCCGCGCGGGACGAGGCGAGGTCCGGTCCGCGGTGCTGGCCCTGCTCGCCGAACGGCCGATGCACGGCTATCAGATCATCCGTGAAATCGAGGAGCGCAGCAGCGGCAGCTGGAAGCCGAGTGCCGGCTCCGTCTACCCCACGCTGCAGCTGCTGTCCGACGAGGGGCTCATCCGCGCGGAGGAGTCCAACGGCCGCAAGATCTACTCGCTGACCGAGGCAGGCCGGGAGGTCGTAGCGGGTGCGGATCCGTCGGAGCCCTGGGAGTCGTCGGGGCCGGCCGCCGGCCCCGGATTCGCGGCACTGCCCAAGGCCGGCGTCGAGCTGGCGCAAGCCGCAGCCCAGGTCGGTCGCACCGGTTCCCCGGAGCAAGTGAAGCAGGCCGTTTCGGTGCTCGACGAGGCACGTCGCCGACTGTATTCGATCCTCGCCCAGGACTGACGCGGGTGACGTCGGTTCGTCGGACCCGGGCAGATCCGGCACCCGGCTTCGGGGACACCCGCGCCCGCTACCGTCGCATCCTGCGCTTCGCGGCGTGGCAGCTCGCGGTGACCTGGTGGTTTGAGTTGTTTCTCCCCCGCCTCGGGCTGGGCAGAATTGCCGAGCGCACCAGGGCGAGGAGGATGCGGCGCTTCGCGCAGCACTTCCACGTGCTCGCGGTGGAGCTGGGCGGCCTGATGATCAAGGTCGGTCAGTTCCTCTCCTCCAGGCTCGACGTGCTTCCGCCGGAGATCACCCGGGAACTCGAGGGACTTCAGGATGAGGTGCCTCCCGTGCCGTTCTCCGCAATCCGTTTACTGGCCGAGGCGGAGCTGGGCGCGCCGCTGGAACAGGTTTTCGCCTCAGTCGAGGAGACGCCGATTGCCGCGGCGTCCCTCGGGCAGGCGCACCGTGCACAACTCCTTCCCTCCCATGGCGCCGACGCCGGTCTCAAAACCGTCGTGTTGAAGGTGCAGCGCCCGGGTATCGATGCGATTGTCGACGTCGACCTGGCGGCACTGCGCAAAGTGGGCGGCTGGCTCAGCCGCGTGCGACTCGTGTCCGATCGTGCGGACATGCCGGCCCTGGTCGAGGAGTTTGCGCAGATTAGTCTCGAGGAAATCGACTACCTGCACGAGGCAGCGAATGCAGAGCGCTTTGCGGCTGATTTCGCCGACGACGACCGCGTAGGGGTGCCCGATGTTGCGTGGGAGTGGAGCACCCGCCGCGTGCTCGTGCTGGAAGATGTCGCGGCGATCAAGATCACTGACGCGGACGCACTTTTGGCGGCGGGCATCGATCCGGCGCAGGTTGCCCCGATTTTTGCCTCGGTCATGTTCGACCAGCTGTTCACCCGCGGGTTCTTCCATGCCGATCCGCACCCCGGCAACATCTTTGTCACCCCGGTTGCCGATTCAGCTGCTCCCTCTGCAGGGCGCCCGTGGAAGCTGACGTTCATCGACTTCGGCATGATGGGCGAGGTTCCGCCCAGCACTCGGAGCGGCCTGCGGAAGCTTCTGATCGCGGCCGCCTCGCGTGACGGCAAGGGCCTGGTGGGCGCGATCAGCGACGTGGGTGTGTTGGTGCCTTCGGCCGACAAGGCCGAGCTCGAACGGGCGATGACGCACCTCTTCGCCCGGTTTGGCGGGATGGGCTTCGCCGAGCTTCGCGAGGTTGACCAGCGGGTGTTCCTTGATTTTGCGGTGGAATTCCGCGATCTGGTTCGCTCGCTGCCGTTCCAGTTGCCGGAGAATTTCCTGCTCATCATCCGGGCGATGTCACTGACCTCGGGCGTGTGCAGCTCGCTGGACGCCCGGTTCAATCTCTGGGACGCGGTCGAGCCCTATGCGGCGCAGCTGCTCCGCGACGAGCGGGGCAACATCGTCCAGGATGTGGCCCAGCAGGCGCTCGACGCCGCCGGGGTCGCCCTGCGTCTGCCGAAACGCCTCGACGGGCTCATCAGCCTAATCGAGGACGGTTCGCTATCGGTGGCCAATCCGCGCCTCGAACGGCAGCTGGCCCGGCTGGACCGCACGGCGCAGCGAGCTGCATCGGCGCTGATCTTCGGTGCCCTGCTCATTGCAGGTGCCGTGGTCCGGGCGGACGACGCGGTGCTCGGCAACGTTTTGATGATTGCGTCGGCAGTTCCTCTGCTCCACGGGTTGTGGACGGGGCGCCGCGGCCTCTAAGTACAGTGCCACGGGCAATGATCGCCCTTTCTCGGGCACACCCGTCCGCATCAGCCGGGCCAGGCGGGCCCGGCTCCCGCACTCGGCACCGTCAGCCGTTGCCCTTGGAGGTCACTCCGCGGCGGCTTGTTCCTGGCCGCCCAGATCGCTAATCGAACTCCGCTCCCCTGCCGAAGCCGAACGGAGGAACAGCTCACGGGAGGCGACTTCAATGCCCAAGGCAGTCGCGGCAATATCCTCCAGGGCATCCTGAATCCACATCACGGCCGTCTCGTTAGCCCTTTCCCCGACTTCGGCGTGGGGTTGGTTCGCCCGAAGCGCGGAGTATCGGGCTACTTTCTCCTTGAGCACCCGGGTGAGGTCTTCGATCTTAGCCAGCAGTTGTTCCCGCGAAGTCAGTGGATCACTGGCCCAGGGGCCTCCACTCGCGGACGACGTCAGCGCGTTAAGGCCCGCTTCCCGCTCCTCCCACAAAGAACTGGCACGCTCAACGGCCGACAGCTTCTGAAGAGTCGGGGCCGGCGGCTCCCAGACTTGTTCTACTTCAATCCCTAGGGCGAGCCGTTGATCGTCGTCTTCCGGGCCCCCGGGGTACAGACCTTCTGTGATGGTCAAGGAACGGTGGAATGGATGTACTGATCCAGGCCTATAGTTGGGGTTGCCTAGCATGAGGGGGACTCCTCCGATTAGTACGCCGAATGATGGCGCTACCGGGGTCCGGGGCAACAGCACTACTTTATCGGAATTTCAGTCCAGCCGGTAGGTGCCCCCGCAAAGACCACGCAGCTGTGACAACAGACGGCCGGGCCGGGCCGCCCACCGGCACAAGGTCTCGCGGGCATAAACTAAAACAAACATCGACGGGGTTCTTCCGCAATTGATGGCACTAAGACCGGACCGAGGAGGCGCGACCCATGTCCAGCATTTTTTGCTCAACGATGGCGCCGCTGTCGCCTCCTCCGGCCGAAAACTTTGCCGTTACGGATTCGACTGATGCGGTCGCCCACCATGGATGACGGAACGGACTCCATGGCAGCGGGACTTGACGCCGGCTTGTGCAGGGGGTTCCTCACGTCATTGCCCATTTCCGGGGCCGCGGTCTCAGTATTCGCCGGACTGGCACCTGAAACCATGGTGTGCGCCAGCAACGCAGTCTCGGCGAGGGTCGAAGAGCTGCAGTTTGACCTTGGGGAAGGGCCGCGCTGGGAAGCCCTGCGGACCCGCAGCCCCGTGCTTGTGCCGGACGTGCGCAGGGGCCCGCATACCGCCTGGCCTGTCTTTGCAAAGTCCCTGTTGGAGCTGGATGTTGCGGCCCTGTTCGTCTTCCCCCTCGCACTTGGCGCCATGGACATAGGCGTGGTGGAGCTTTACAGGTCCAAGCCCGGTCCGCTGAGCCCGGCAGGGCACTCCACGGCCCTGCAACTCGCCGACGCCGCAACGTGGCGGCTAC
This sequence comes from Arthrobacter sp. YAF16, assembly GCF_052113385.1. NCBI lineage: Bacteria > Bacillati > Actinomycetota > Actinomycetes > Micrococcales > Micrococcaceae > Arthrobacter > Arthrobacter sp. YAF16. Next base: position 6,549 of record NZ_JBFRDC010000005.1, on the reverse strand, counting down.
TGCGCCAGCTCCTGACCCTTGCGCCAGAAGGCGGCGCCGATGACCCGCCGGATGGCTCTCCCCTCTCCCGCCGCGAGGTCCATCAGGCCACGGGGATGATTCTGGCGCAGGCCGGGACGACAGCACGGGACGCCCTCCTCCTGATGCGGGCGCATGCCTTCGCCAATGGGCGTACGGTGCGGGAGGTTGCCCGGGACGTGGTCAACAGGACCCTGGACTTCACGCCGGAGGGCACCTGACATGGGCGCATACAGTAGAATTCCGATATGGCGATGATGAGCCGCGCTGGCCGCGTAAGTGCCGCTTTCGTCAAGATTGCGGACACACTTGTGGCGGACTACGACGTCTTCGATCTGCTCCACACCCTCGTTGATGAGTCGGTCGGCATCCTCGACGCCGCCGCTGCGGGGTTGGTGCTGGTCGATCCAGCCGGCGATCTCCAGGTCATGGCTTCGACGAGCGAGGAAAGCCAACTCGTGGAAGTCCTGCAGCTTGAGGCAGGTACTGGCCCGTGCGTTGACTGCTACCGGACCGGAGCCGTCGTAGCAATCGACGATATCGCGACGCAGGGTGACCGCTGGCCGCTGTTCCAGTCCTCCGCTTTGTCCCAGGGGTTCCGGTCCCTGCATGCCGTCCCGATGCGGCTGCGCAACCGTACTATCGGCGCCCTGAACCTCTTCGGCCACGAGGCCGGTCCGCTTCCCGCCGACGACGCCGCCATTGCCCAAGCCTTCGCTGACGTGGCAACCATCACCCTGCTGCAGGAACGTGCCGCGAGGGAAACCACCCTGATCAACGAACAGTTGCAGCGCGCGCTGAACAGCCGCATCCTGATCGAGCAAGCCAAGGGCGTCATCGCCCACACCTCAAATGTCGATATGAACGCGGCGTTCGCACTCTTGCGCGGGTATGCCCGTGCCCACAACCAGACGCTCTACGAAACTGCGGACAAGATCATCAATCGAAAAGTCACCCTCTAACCACCGGCATCGTTGGGCCCAAGGCCCCGGTAGCTGATCCAGCCGCCATACGGGCCAACCGGGAGCTCCGCCGCGTACGGCGTCCCAGGGTGAAGGTGGCACCATGGAACCATGACTCCCGTTCACGGTTTTTCCGGCTTCTTCCGGCGTCCCCAGCCCATCAAACCCCAGGACGGCGAGGAATCGGTGTGGGATTACCCGCGGCCGCCACGGGTCGAGCCGCGATCGGAACGGGTCATCGTTCGTCTTGGGGGCCAGGTCATTGCCGATACCACCGATGCAGTGCGCGTCCTGGAGACGAGTCATCCGCCTGTCTACTACTTGCCATTGAACTCCTTCCCTGCCGGGGTACTCGTCCCGGTAGAAGGCACCAGCTTTTGCGAGTTCAAGGGCGAAGCGCACTACTTCGATGTCGTCGCCGGCGGCGTCGTCGTTCGCCGTGGCGGGTGGACCTATCCGGAACCCACCCCGGGGTTCGAGGCGCTCGCCACCCGGGTGGCCCTCTACCCGGCTCAGATGGACTCCTGCGAGGTCGACGGCGAACAGGTGACCTCCCAGGACGGCGACTTCTACGGAGGGTGGATCACCAAGCAGATCGTTGGCCCGTTCAAGGGTGGCCCGGGCACCGCCGGATGGTGAGGACACCGCCGTCGGGCTGACAGGACGGCAGGCCTTCGCTGCCCGGGACTTCCGGGGCCACCTCCCCGCGCCGGAGGCCGCCCGGAATTACCGGGCCGCGCGGCGCGTGAAGATCATGTGGACAACTCCGGCTGGAGAAGGGGTCGCTTCGATGTCGAAGCGTTGCTCAAGGTCTTCGAGTCCGTCCCAGAGCCGCTCGCCACGTCCCAGCACGATCGGCACGAGGACGATGTGCATGTGGTCGATCAGATCGGCCTCGAGGAACTGTCGGACCGTGCTGACGCCGCCACCGATCCGGACGTCGAGGTCGCCGGCCAAGGCGCGGGCCTGCTTGAGCGCGGAGACGGGGTCGGCGTCGACGAAATGGAAGGTTGTCCCGCCTTCCATCTCGAGTACCGGCCGGGGATGGTGTGTTAGTACAACGACGGGGGTGTGGAAGACAGGGTTATCACCCCACCACCCCTTCCATTCCTCATCCTGCCAGGGACCCCGTTGCGGGCCGAACTTGTTGCGCCCCATGATCTCCGCGCCGATCCCGGGCTTCCACGCGCTGGCGAACGCCTCGTCCACGCCGAACGACCCCTCCGATTCCCCGTGGAAGCCCATCTCACGGAACGTGCGCGTCTCGAAGGCCCACTCCATCAGCCGTGAGCCAGCGTGACCGAAAGGAGCGTCGAGTCGCTGCCCCTCGCCGGTGCCGAAGCCGTCGAGTGAGACCGAGAAGTTATGCACGCGGACTAGGGACATGTCATCTCCTGAGGTGCTTGTCGTTTGCAGTCACCTTATGGTGATCGAACCCAACGACTCAAGAGATGCCCGTCTTCGCGGCATAGGCGGTGGCTTCGGCCCGCACCTGGCGCAGGTAGGGATCGGACTGGTTGTAGGAGTAGATGGCGTCGGTCCACCCCTGCGCGGTTGAGAGGTCACGGCCGTGGGCGCACAGATAGCTCGCCGCGCTGAGGGCGGCGTCGTCGATATTGAACGGGTCCGCTGTTCCGTCCCCGTTCCCGTCCCGCCCAACCAGCTCCCAGGTTGAGGGAATGAACTGCATGGGTCCGACGGCGTGGTCCCAGCGGGAGTCACCGTCCAGTTCACCGGCGTCGGTGTCGGCGATGGCGGCGAATCCGGATCCGTTGAGGCTCGGGCCCACAATTGGGCCGCTCGCCTCCCCTGCGGAGTTAAGGCTGCCGCCGCCGTAGGTTCCGTGCGCGGATTCGACGAAACCGACAGCGGCTACGGTGTTCCAGCCGATCCCGCACGCCGGATCGGCAGCGTTGGCCGTGGTTGCCGCAGCGACGTAGGCCCGAAGAGCGCGGGCAGGGATCCCGGTCTGCGCGGCGGCCCGGAGGAGCCACTGTGCATCCGGGTTCCTGGTTACGTTCACAGCGGTAGTGATGCCGGCGGGGAACGGATCGAGCTTCGCAACCGCCCGCGGCGGCGGAGCAAGGACCCCACGGGCGTCGACGCCGGGCTGCCGGACTGCCCAGAACGAGAATGCGGCGATGGCGCACACCGCGAGCAGGCTGAAAACCAAAAGGCGTTTTAGACGGAGCACGGACTAATCAAACCATCCAGCTCCGTGATTGCCTTCCTTCACATGGCCGCATTCATGTGGAGCCCGGGCAGCAGCTCCGGGTGGGCCGGGACGAAGAGCGCGAACACGATCAGTGAGACTCCAATGATCCGGCTGAGGGCGGGGCCGTATTTCGACGTCTTCTCTAGGAAGATAACGACCGTGAGCACCGCCATCCATGCCAGGTTCATCACGCCAACTGCAATCAGCACCACCATGAGGCCCCAACAGCAGCCCACGCAATAGACCCCGTGGTACATGCCGACGCGGACGTCACGCAACCGGCCCCGATACCCGGAGACGTGCAATAGGAATGCTATGGGCGACCGGCAGTGCCTGAGACAGAAATCCTTCAGCGGGGTCAGCTGGTAGGCGCCGGCCGCCGCGAGCACTCCAGCCCCCACCCAGGGTGCGACGTCCGCGGCGTTCTCAGCCAGCAGCGCGGAGAGCTCCGCGGCCTCGTAGGCAACGATTCCGAATCCGATCCACGTCAAGAGATAACCGCCAATCAGGGCAGTTGTCCGGACGGCCCGGACCCCGCGGCTGCGGACGGCACGGATGGACCTGAGGTACGTCGAAGTGAGGGGCGCCAACGCCGGCAACATCATGGCAGCCATCATCAGTGTCCACACGCCCAGGAAACCCCAGAGCCCCAGTCCCATGGTCCCCGGGCCTGCGGACATGTCGGCCAGGCCTGAGACCGTGACGTACCACGCCAGCCCGGCGCCCCCGATCAAGGCCAACTCTGCGGCATGGTGCGTGGCAGCCAGGCCGCTCCTGCCCGGCACTACGCGGACCAGGCGAAGGGGGCGGAGTAGGAGTTCTTGCCGGCGTTATCCCAGGTCATCCCAAACACGTCAACGCGGGCGGTGCTCGACCTACCGACTGCCAGGGTATCTGCCGGGAATCCGACCCCGCTGATTTTGACTCCCAGGCCTGAGGGATCCAAGGGAGACACGAAGTCCTCGACCACCATGTCAACGGCACTGCCGATCCCGACGCGGTGGACACGCCCGTCGTCGGCGTAGGCCATGGTGAGGGACTCCATGCCTGCCATTTCACCGATCAAGGGGGCGAGGCCCGCCATCGGTCCCCCGAGCTGGCCGCCGAAGACTGCGCCGAGCGCTTCGGCCTGCTCGGTCGAGGCGGCGGCATCCATCAGGACTCCGAGTTTCCAGCCGCCCTCACTCATCAGGGCGGGAGTATCGGCTACGACGCAGACGGTCAGGCCGCCGACGTCGACGCCGTTCACGTCGCCCGTTTCGATGTGGAAGGCCAGTGCCACATTGCAGCGTTCGTTGTCCGCCGGTGCGGTCAGCCCCGAAGTGGTGCAGGGGCAGGCCATATCGCAGTTGCAATTCTCAAAATACGTGCCCTCGACATGCCACGGCATTTGGGGCTCCTTTCGAAGAGGCACCCCCACAAGAAAGTCTCCTCGCGGCCCGGACCGGTGTCAACGGAACGCGGCGACTCCTGCAGCGCGGCCCATCCGGGCCCCATTGGAAGGCTGCCGTCGGGGCTGCCGCCATCCCTGACCGGGTCGGGATTTCGTCGACCTAGGCGCGCTCCGCCAGCCGTTTGATCGAGCCGATCGCCTCCGACCACATGCCCCGCATGTCGTCGGCCCACTCGTCGGGCACCTCGAGTTCGACGACGAGAGTTGTCACCCCGCCCGTCTCGCTGAACGAGTAGTTCTCGTGCAGCCCGACAGCGGGGCCTTCGTGGCTTTCGACGTCGTTCTGGACATCGCCGATATAGCGGATCGACACGAACTCGTGGGGCCGATTCTCCACGATGGTACCGATGAGACCGCTCGCCGTGCCGTCGTCGTTCGGGCCGACGAAGCGGATCTCGTCGCCCTCGTTCCAGCCGCCCTCATAGGTCGATCCGTCGTGAAAGGCTCCCGTCCATTCGCGGTAGGTGTCGAGGTCGAGCATGACGTTCCAGACGTGCTGCGCGGGAGCGGCGACCTCGACGCTGAATCGAAGATTCTCCATGCGCGATTGTAGAACCGAAGCGCCCTGGCAGCGCAACCACCTGCAGCGTCGGTCCCCGCGGCCGCGGGGCGCACCGGGCGAAGCACGGTCACCCCGCGATACCAACCACGAAGGACCGTGCTGATCCTGGCTGTCCTACCCTTCACACTCGACGCAGTACGAGTGGCCGTTCTTCTCGCGCGCAAGCTGGGAGCGATGCCGCACCAGGAAACAGGAGTAACAGGTGAACTCGTCCTCAGCCTGGGGGATGACTTCGACGATGAGTTCCTCGGCGACGAACTCCCCGCCGGGGGTGATGGCATCATCCAGAGCGTCTGACTCATCCAACTCCCGGACGACACTGCGGGCATCCTGGGCATTGGCGGACTTCAGCGCTTCCAAGGAGCGGTCCTGGGATTCCTTGACGTCGGAACGTACTTCGTCGTAATCGGTTGCCACTTTGTCTATTCTCTTTTCTCGCGCGCTGGTCTGACGCATGTGCAACGTACACCATGCCCGCGGAATTCCCCGCCTCGGGGTACGCCGACGTCGTTGCCGTTGACTCACGCGGCCGCGGCGGAGTCACGGGGTTGATGCGACTCGGGTGACCCAGCATTTTGCCGACCGGGCCCGGGATCAACCGGACTCTGTGTCCGAGTATGAAAACGGCGCCCGGGGTTGCCCCGGAGGTTCCACAGTGAGGTCATTCACGGCGCAGGAGAGCATGTCGCGTTCCCTGGACGGCAGAGTTCCGCTCCCCTCGATATAGGCAAGCACGAGGTCCAGCGCGTCGTTGCCTCCGACGCCCAGATAGTGCACCCAGAGCCGGACGGGGTCAATCGCCAGTTCGTGGATAACCTTGGCTGTCAGCTCCTGCTGTGCATGTTCGTGCATGACCGTCCCTCGAAACCCCGGGTAGCTCCTTGTTCAGGAGGGATTCGGAACCGGGAACGGGATCGGATGGGTCAGGGCACGCAACTGTTGGTGTGCTGTCACTCCCGGGACAGGCGGCCGTTGAGAATCTCGTGGATGTAGCTGTCCAGTGCCCGATCATCGGCTTTGTCATCGCCCAGTTCCAGCAGTCGGTCTGCCACTCCGGCCAGTTTGACGTTTCTGTTATTGCTGTAAGTCATCAGGAGTTTGAATGCCTCATCGGAACTGATACGGAGGCGGCCCATGAGGATACCGGCCGCGGTCGCTATGGTCGTTCGGGTTGCCATTGCGCCTTGGACTGATTGTGTCAAGTATTTTTGGCCCCAGAGGGGCGATTGAAAGTGGCCCCAGGTTCACGGAACGTTGTTGTGGGTCTCGGGCTCGCGGGACGGTTTTCGCACCGGTTGGCTAAGGGTTCCTGTATCGCCCGGGGGAACGGCAGATGCCG